>NZ_AP018194.1:3663447-3671693 GCF_002368235.1 Scytonema sp. HK-05
TAATCCACCACTGACGATGGTTTTGCCATCTTTGCTGATTGCTACTGAACTGACAAAATCCGAATCGCCTTTCAAGGGCTGCCCCATTGGCTGTCCTTGCTGATTCCACAACCTGACGGTGCCATCTAATCCACCACTGACGATGGTTTTGCCGTCTGTGCTGATTGCTACTGAATTGACAGAACCTGAATGACCTTTCAAGGGCTGCCCCATTGGCTGTCCTTGCTGATTCCACAACCTAACGGTGCCATCATCTCCACCAATGACGATAGTTTTGCCGTCTGTGCTGATTGCTACTGAATTGACAGAACCTGAATGACCTTTCAAGGGCTGCCCCATTGGCTGTCCTTGCTGATTCCACAATCTGACGGTGCCATCATCTCCACCACTGACGATGGTTTTGCCATCTGTGCTGATTGCTACTGACATGACATAACCCGAATGACCTTTCAAGGGCTGCCCCATTGGCTGTCCTTGCTGATTCCACAACCTGATGCCATCATCTGCACCACTGACGATGGTTTTGCCGTCTGTGCTGATTGCTACTGCTGTGACAGATATCGAATGGCCTTTCAAGGGCTGCCCCATTGGCTGTCCTTGCTGATTCCACAATCTGACGGTGCCATCATCTGCACCACTGACGATGGTTTTGCCGTCTGTGCTGATTGCTACTGAATTGACAGATCCGGAATGACCTTTAAGAACATTTTTTTCATAACTACTCTGAACTGCAGTGAACAAACTGTCTTGTACTGCGGGAAATGATTTGTTAGGGAAACTGACAAAGGGCGATCTACTTAGCCCCACTGCTCTAATTGCAGTCACCATCCCTTGTACGGGCTCTGTCGATAGCAACCCTTTTACTGTTGCAGCAGTTAACTCCACCCGCTGTTGCTCTGCGGTTCGCCATTGCCCTAGAGCAACCCCAGTTAAACTTAGAGCAACTACCAAGCCGCCAACTAATCTTGAGATAGTCAGCCGTCTTCTGCGTTCAACTTCTTGATGCTCTTTATCCCGTTGTTCCACGCCGGCACGAATAAAATCTTGCTCAAGTTGAGTCATTTCATGCGATCGCTTGTGCAACCATTCTTCGGCTACAGTCAAAGGTCCACCTCGTAACAATGCCCCAGAGTCATGGTTATTACTTTTCCACTCTCGCATTGCCACCTTTAACCGTTCCTGCCAAACGCGAAACTGACGGTTATCATTCATCCACTTCCGCAGAGTGATCCATTCCCGAATCAGCGCTTCATGGACAACCTCCACCGTATCTTCCTGTGACTTATCATCGCGTCCCGTTACGACCAAACGGGCTTGGTATCCTGCTAAATAACTTATCAATCCCCAGTTTTCGTCGCCAACTTCTGCACGAGTTGCTATGCGCCGAGTGTCCTCTGTCCCTTCCCCGGGGCGCACTAATTGCACAAAAATTCGCTGTGCAGCTTTTTGTTCTGTTTCACTCAATTGTTGGTAAACTTGCTCGGCATGATTAGCTAGCGCTTTTTTCACACCCCCTATCTCTTCGTATGCTTGATGAGTTAGCACTCGCCTTTGCTGCTTCTCCCACAACCGGGTAAGCGCAAATTCCAATAAAGGTAAGTTACCAGGCTCACTCCCAACATCATCTAAAATCCGTTGGGTTAGTTGTGGTTCTAATTGCACTTCCAGCTTTTGTGCTGGTTGCTTAATTGCCCTTTGTAGTTCCTCCCGACTCATGGAACTCAGCAGCTTGGGTGTAAACTGCTCTAATGCATCTCGTAAAGGACGATAGGAGAGGACATAGCCGTAAAAGTCAGCCCGTAAAGTGAAAACTAGTGTGAAACTTTTGGTCGCGAACGATTTTAGCAACAAATCGGCAAAGCGTTCCTGTTCTGCTTTATCCTGACATAGGGTGTAGAGTTCCTCAAATTGGTCTGCAACTAGCAACAGACGCTTGCCGGGATTGCGTTGTGTGATGCGAGACACTACCTGATCTAAGGTGACTTTGCCCTGCTGTATATCAAGAGCCAATCCAGCTGCTTCTCGCAGTTGTCCGGTTTCACCTAGTTCCGGTTCCAATTGACGTACTAGGGCAGAAGCCAGCTGATAAAACGGCTGATTTCCCGGACGAAATGATTCAATCAGCCAACTTCCTTCTTTTCGCAACTGGGGAATGAGTCCGGCATACACAACAGATGATTTACCACTACCACTAGGACCAATCACACCTACTAACGGCTGCTTTTGCACTGCTTCAACCAAGCCATTGACAAACGTTTCCCGTCCAAAGAAGAATTCTGCATCTTCTTCCCCAAAAGCAGCCAATCCCTGGTAAGGGTTGGGAGGAATGATGTCTATAACAGGTACTGTGGAGACGGTAATATTCTCTTTCTTTAAAAAAACTGGAGTTTCGTGCTCCACAAAACTTATCATTTGAGAACAACCGAGCTTATAGGCAAACTCCACCTCTTCGCCTGCGGCTATTGCATCATAAAACGCCACAGCAAACGCGACAGCTGCTTTATCCCCAACTGTCGTATTCATCCCAATGACATAGTTTACATATTGGCGAATCGCTTGTGCTTGCTCTGCGCTATAGCAAGCATTGAGCACCACACACTCGACTCCCTTTGTAGCAAACAGCGCAAATTGGCTGGCGAGGACATCTGCTGTCACAAGCGCTGGTTGTCCTGTTTCATCTTCCAAAACAATGCCATCAACTCCCGCACCGTGTCCGCTAAAATGGACAATCTGGGGTTTGTAGTCTAAAATTGCCCGATAAAAGTCCCGCTGACGCACCGCCCACTTCTGCTCTAGCTTAAACTGCTCACGTTTGTTAGCTCGGCGCAATCCCTCTTCAATTTCTCGCACCTCTTCATCCAACCGTAGCCTTGAGGTACTTGCAGGATTGGCTGCCAGAATCAAAATAGTTTTGACACGGGTGTTGTCGTTCATAAAAAAGCCAAGAGCTAGTGCCACGGGCTTACGCTTTGACAGAGTCAATAAAATATCATTGCAGAAAAAACTTGAGCCAAAGCAAAGCCTTTACTTCTTTTTATAGATAAAATTCTAGTTGGCTTATGCAGCTAAATCGGGAATCGCCGAAAATTTGATAAAATTTAACACATTAACTACCTAGTACAACGTGGCGGAAATAAAGCTACCATTCCAAAGCAGCGAAAAGCCCACAAAATCAGCTTTTTGACTTTTGACTTTTGACTTTTGACTTCCGCGCAGCGGTACTAGCCCATTGAGTTTTAACTTGCTGGGCGGGAATTGGATGTCTAAATCTTCAGCAGAAAGCTTACCGGAGATGAGGCGAATCAGCAGGCGATCGCGCAAAGCGCAGCAAGCGGCGATCGCTATTCAAGTAGAACGCCAATTTTCTATTTGCAAATTAGGTACTCTTTGAAATTCTCGGACGTTAGATGTTACCAAAATATGATTATGGGTTACTGCGGTGGCTGCGATGAGTACATCATAAGCACCGATAGGTGAACCTGCTAGTTTGAGAATGCCTCTGATTTGGGCGGCTTGTTCTGCTTCTTTTGAAGCAAATGGTAGAATTGTAATTGAGTTGAAGATTGTTTCAATCAATGGTTGGATTTTGATGGCGCGTTGTGGATTGACGGCTAATCCATATTTCACCTCCATTACTGTTAGAGATGAGATAAAAATATCAGTAGGAGAGATTGATTTGAATTGCTTGAGGGTGTTTTCTTCTCCTTTAACAAAATCACTAATTACGCAAGTATCTAGTAGATAACCCATAATTAAAGTTCTATTTCGTTAGGTGGTAGAAGTTCATCTCGATACGATTCAAAGATGATACTTTCTTTTACACCTTGATATTCCATGATCATTTCTGGCCAAGTTGTGGGTTTTGTTTCTAAGAAAGTGACGAAAACTGCGCTTTCAGTAATGCCTTGTGGTGTTTCAGCGAGTTCAATTTTGCCGTTTTTATAGGTTCCTTGAATGGTTTGTAACATAAAGCTTACCTCATCCATGAATTTTAGCCCATTTCTTCTAGATTGTAGCTTCCTAATCGGTCATGCTGGGTGGCAATTGGATGTTTACCCTTGTAAGGTACATCAAAGAAATAATGAACCACAGATGGACACAGATGGACACAGATAAATAATTACTTCATTCAATTAAGTTGCGCTATAAATCTTCAACAGAAAGGTTACTGGAGATGAGGCGAGTAAGCAGGGATGCCTGTTTCAATAAGTGCATTGTTTGACGCATGCTAAAAGCTCTTTCTGCTTTTCATTGCCCCTATTTAAAATTTACTTTATTATTAATAACAGGTAGTGGGTTAACACTTCAACTCCCCAAACTTGGGACTCCACCACCCTTTTGCAGTGGTAAAATAAGCGACATCCTTATGTTTCTGGTCATTTCGGGACTTAGAATCGGAACAGCGAAGCATTTTCTTACTCTGTCCGTCTTTCGTATAACTGTACTCTTCCAGAGGTTTCTTACACACAGGACAAAAATATGTCGTTACCTTGACTGGAGGCTTCGCGGAATTTCCTGATTTGGCTGCTTGAGAACGAGGTGCTTCCCAAGTCTTAGTGCGATCGCTCCAAAACAGGACGGTATCTTCACACCCACTAAGACATTTGAGAAAGTATTTCTTTGTAACTTTATTGCTGGGAATTTTCGCTAAGTAATTCTTACACTCAGGGCAACGAGTTCTGGAAGTCTGATATTTGCGTTCAGCTACAGGAGATACTTTCGCCCCATTTGATGAACTGACAACTGAGTTGACAACGACAGTTTTTGCTTTTGCCAAAGCTGGTGCAAAATAATTCTGGTTCCAATTTGTCAGGTAGTGCTGCCAAGGCTGTTTCCCTGAAGCAATTGCGTCTAAGGCATCTTCCATCTTTGCCGTAAATTCTGTTTGCAACAAATCTGGTAATGCCTTCTGTAAAAAAGCATCAACTTCTAGCCCTAAAGTTGTCGGCTGTAGATTTTCTTTTGTCAGCTGGACATAACTTCGTTTCTTAAGCGTCGCAATTGTGGGAGAATAAGTACTAGGACGACCAATGCCTTTACGCTCCATCAGTTGTACCAGTTTTGGTTCGCTGTAGCGGGGTGGCGGCTGGGTCTTTTTCTTCTCGTGACCTGCATTCTCCAAAGTCAGCATTTGCCCTTGTTGCAAGTTTGGTAGGATTGTATCCTTGCTGAGGTTCGACCAGTACCGGGCATAACCGTAAAACTCTATGACTTGTCCTCTGGCTTGCCAAAGAATTTGACCAGACTGAGTGATGACGAGAGTTTTCCGGAGTTGGGCTGGGCGACATTGGGAGGCGATCGCCCGTTTCCAAATCAAGACATACAAGTTAAACTCGTCCGCAGAAAGTTGTACTCGCAATTCAGTTGAAGGACGAAACACATCCGTTGGTCGGATTGCTTCATGAGCTTCCTGAGCCGTTTTATTGCTACGATGTTTGGCAACAGAAGGCGGTACATTCTGCGGATCATTCTGCTCTAACCACTTGCGGGCACTCGCGCAGAACTCTGGACTCAGCATAACTGAATCTGTGCGCATATATGTAATTAACCCCGCCTCATACAACTTTTGAGCCACCTGCATGGTTTTTTCAGGAGCAAATTTCAACCTCGAACCAGCAGCTTGCTGAAGAGTAGAAGTGATAAACGGTGGAGGTGGTTGGCGGTTGGCGATTTTCCCCTCGTATTGGACAACTTGGTGAGGATAGCGTTTCGCTTCCTCAACTAAGCGTGTTGCTTCTGCTTCCGAAAGAACGCGAGTAGATTCGGTGACTTCTGTGCTGTTAACTGCCGCGTCATCATGAACTTCAGCTTCCTGTGGTGCTTCTGACGGCGTATCCACCTTACCTTTGTAGAAAGCGCGGAATCCTTCAGCATAATCAACCCAGACACTCCAATAATCTTGGGGGACAAAAGACGCAATTTCCCTCTCGCGCTGGCAAATCAGGTGCAGCGTCGCACTTTGAACGCGTCCGACACTCTTCGCGCCATTATTCAACGCCCAAACAAGCGGGCTTCCCTTGTAACCGACGAGTTTGTCAAGACAGTCGCGGCACAATCCTGCTCCTACCAGATTGAGGTCAAGTTGTCTAGGATTGGCGATCGCACTTTTAACCGCAGACTCAGTAATCTCAGTGTAGACGACTCGTTTCGGTTGCTTCAAACCCAAAGCTTCCTTAAGATGCCAAGCGATCGTTTCTCCTTCCCGATCTGGATCAGTCGCTAAGACAACTTCCTTGACTTGCCGAACCGCAGCCTTAAGTTGAGCGATCGTTTCCTTTGCTTGCTGGTTGCGGGGTACATAGCGACATTGTACACTACTGCCATCCAGGGTAAAACCCAGCGAATCCTCACCTTCATCGCTGAGTTCTCGAATGTGACCGCAACTAGCACGAACAATCCACTCCGAACCCAGAATTTGACTGAGCTTTTTGACTTTACCGGGGGATTCGACCACTAGAAGGCGTTTAGGCATAGCACCTTATTTTTGGATGCAATCTACACAGTAGGCTCTTAGTTTTTTATAGTACACTTGTTTTGAGTTTCGTTATCTGGTTTGATTGGTTAAATCTCTTCAAAACTCAATCTTTTGGAAAATCAAACCACAGATGCACACCGATTAACACTAGTTAGTTATCTGTGTCCATCTGTGTCCATCTCTGGTTCTAAATATCTATTAAGTAAGCGGACATAATGAAACGTAGGATGTGTTAGGCGCAGCCGTAACGCATCAATTCCTTAAACAGCATGGGTTACGCGATGGGCTAAGCCCCGCCAAAGGCGATCGCGCTTCCCATCCTACTACTCGATATAACAGTTTTCATTTGGATGCAGTACACTTTAACCCCACCCCTTACCCCTCCCCTTGCTAAGGGGAGGGGAGGTTTTGGCGTTAGCCAAAGCCGGGGTGAGGTTCCTTTGTATATTTCAACGAAGTGAGAAGCGCGATAATTCCTAATCTGTAAATCATTACGGGTTACTAATTTGTTTAGCCAGCCAAACCCGAAAGTTGGAATGATATAAGCTGTAAGTGGTTTCTTTGCCGACGCCCTGCTGTAGGAACTCAAGCCAATTTTCTAGAATTTCCGCCACATCATATTCATCTTCATGAATTATTTGGGTAATCGCTTTTGCTGACATTCCTCCGGTTTCCGCAGAAGTCAGCACACCAAGCACTTGCAACGCAACATCAGACAAACCCTCACCTTTTATCTTCTGCCAATGCTGCTGGTAATATGCTTTTAAACCTGGGGGGATTCTATCAAATTCGTAGGGTGCGGAGTAAAAACCCTCAGCAATGGCATTCAAAATATGGTGCAGATACATAAAATTATTTTCGCTTTCCGTAGTGAGGCGTGCAATCAATTCTTCCTCACGTATATGTGAACTATCCCCACTTTCTACTCCCCTCTCTGCTTGCGGAGAGGGGCTGGGGGTGAGGTACTGCCGAATGTATGCTTGCACATCTTCCCGATTTTGTTCTGGATATTCCGATAAATCAAGAATTTGCGATGGTGCTTCAATCAACAAACCAGATTTTTCTCTTTTGAAAGGACGGCGTGTGAGAATAAAATAGACCCCATCCGGCAGATATCTGGGAAGATAAAACAGATTTGTACCTGGGGGTTGGACTGTACGGTCAATCGCGTCTAAGGCATCAATAGCAATTATCAGGCGTTGATGGGGTTCTAGGCGATCGCTAATTTTCTGGAGTAGCAGCGAAAGAAACCAACTTCCCTCTGTGGCGTTGTCAGGTATTGGCTGTAGAGACGTTTCATGAAACGTCTCTACAAGGTAGATGCAAACTGTTTTGAGAAATTCCTCAGCCCGATTTTTGCCCTCAACTTGGGCATTGTAATAAACAACATTACTGTTTTTCGTCGCATACTTGGCGAGGATAGCACTTTTACCGCTACCGGGTACACCAACAATGGTGAAGTAACCCCGCTTGTGACGGTGGAGAAATTCGCTGATGGCGGTGAAGACAAAAGGGCGATCGCTAAAATTTTGGCTTTTTTCGAGAATGACTTGTTGAAATTGGGTTGGATAGGAGGCGGTATTGATGGGGGCTTGGGAAGGTGGGGTGTTCATGGTTACGCCTCGATGCCTTCCAAGCGGAGGAAATGCAAGCGTCCGGATGCTTGACCTGCTACAATTGTTACGCTATCTGGGGCAACGGCGCAGCATTTGATTTCACTTTCCCCTGTGAAACTGGCGATTTCTTTCCTAGAATGCAAATCCCAGGCTTT
>NZ_AP018194.1:3673189-3955740 GCF_002368235.1 Scytonema sp. HK-05
CACTATGACCGCTAAGGGTGCGAACTAACGCACCACCAGGAGGAGTTAAGCTAGCTGCCAAGGTACGCAAGCAAGTGGTTTTGGTTTGTGGTATTTGTTGCAGCAACCTTTGAATTTCCGGTGCATTAAAGTACAGCAAACGCCCTGACAATTGCCCTGCCAATTGCGTCTTATCCTCATTTAAAATATGTACCGACAGTCGCAACGCTCCTTGAATTAATTTCAGCGCTTTTACAGTTTGGGCATCGTATTCTAAGTGAGTTAAGAATTCTGTATCATCAATCAAATCATAATCTTCAATCAGCGCCTGCACACCAAATTTAGGATGATTAATTTTTGCTTCTATAAAGTCAAAATCAGTCAACAGACGGCATACTTTATTAAGTTGACGACCTTCTAACCACAAACGTGGTGCTTTACCCAAGAAAAGTTCTCTTTCTTCCAATGACTTTTCAGCTAACCAAGTGCGAAAATTACTCATAGCCAGGAAGTCCTTCTGTCATAATATCCGCAACTTCAGCGCTGATATCTGGTAAATTCACCCCTGCCGCCTGCACAATATCCTGACGATGCAAAAAATCAATAAAACTTTCGTGATAAAACCTGTAACGCGGTGCTTGATAATTTTCCTGCTTTTGTAAAAATTGCGCCCACCCATCAAGAACTTCCTGCACAGCCAACTCATTCTGCCTAGAGTATTTGGCAATCACTTCACGGGAAGCAGCGCTACGTAGCGCACACATGACATAGACAATCTTGATTTTATTTTTCGGTAAAGGCTTAGTAGTCATGCCCATGAGTTGCCAGTGGTTTTCATAATATCCTTGTAAACCTACAGGTAATTCATCCAAAGGTTTATTATCGTAAAAACCATTAGCGATTGCTGGCAAAACCCAGCGCAAATACATAAAATTATTTTCACTTTTTGCCGCTACTTCTTCCACAAATTCAGTCGTAGAGACATGGTTTTGCTTTTGAATCCATTGATTCAAACCCTGTTTATATTCTGCATCATTGAGCAATAGCCAAATATACTCTTTCACATCTTGGCTACTCCTTTGGGCATAGTCTCTTAGATCCAATTCCTTAGTGGAAACGCTGGGTGAAACATTCAACCTTTTCTCATTTTGGTTATAAGGTCGTCTTGTCAGCAGAAAGTAAACACCTTTTGGAAGAATAGTAGGCAAATATAAAATATTTCCAGTCGATTCTTGGTCAACTTCATCCAGTGCATCAACAACAATTAGCAAACGTTCACCAGCAGTGATTTTTTCGCTAGCTTTGGTCAGCAAAGTTGATAAATCAGCATCTCCTGCATCCTGTAACTGGTAACGACTGATCAATTGTTGGCGAATTTTTTTCAGGAACAATTCCCGGCGATTCATCCCCTCAGCACGAATATTGAAAAAGCAAATCGCTGCTGGGTTGTCTAATACGTACTTGGCGGCGATCGCACTTTTCCCCATTCCTGCATCACCCACAACAGTGAAGTAGCCCTTGGGGTTCTTGCTGAAAAACTCTTCAATAGCATCAAAGACAAATTTCCTACCAAGAAATGACTCTGTTTTGTCTTTGATTAATCGCTCAAATTCTGGCGGTATTTGCTCCGAATAGCAATCTTTTGAGTTAACAACATCAGTGGGTTTAGAATTTAAAACTCTAGTAATCAGAGCAATCAAATCCTCTCGCCTATTCCTTTTTACCCCAGCAATTTCACCCTCTATTCCAAAGTGATCGCAGAGATTTTGGATATGTTTACGAACTGTGGGGGGTGAAGCATTGATTTCCTTGGCGATTTCATCATCTGTTTTGCCTGCTTTTAGTAGTTCTAAAACCTTTCTGGGCTTTGGGGTGAGTTCGTGAATTTTTTTTGCGAATTCATTTTTATTCATACTCCAAATTACACAAAATACACTATGATTATGGTTTTCTCGTTCAGAGATAATCTCCATATGATTATGCGAGAGTTCTCTGCGGCTCTAGCGGTTAGAGCTAATAGAGCATTGCGAGTAGCATCTAAAGGTAAATAGACATATTTCAATAATTTGCATTGTCTTAGCTAAAAACACCTAGTCATCTTTATATTTACACAAAATTCACATGGCTGTCTAGACAGCCATGTGAATTTTGTGTATTCTGTGGAAAAAGATACGATTTTCACAAGGAGATGCTTAGACATCTACACTTACTTCTTTTGCGTCTAATTTTATACTATTGTCGGATGAAATTCAAGAGAAGTGAGCATGGTGAATATGGAAGACAAACCACAATCAGCAAACATCAAAACTTACAGGAGTTTTTAGCCATGTTCAATAGTTTCAAAAAACACCAAAATACCGAGCAACCAAATTCCAACCAAGCCGAAAATGAAATGGAACAAAAAATAATTGAAGAATTACTACGTCAAATACGTCTCATCTCCAACCTAAGTTCAGTCGTAATCGCAGCATCTGCAATGATGACATTATTTGGCGTGGGACTACTCTATTTAGATAAAGTACCAGAAGCCAGCCTCACCGCAGGAGTAGGAATTCTTGCCAGTATTAGCAGCGTTCAGTTTGCTAAAGATGAAAAAGAAGAACTATGGGAGATGATAGACAAATTGCGGAAATAACCCCGGAAATTGCTATTTCGCGTTTTCGGGCTTAAATAGAGATGCGATTATCCTTTGGGCGATCGCTTTGCGCGATCGCCCCTAGTATCAATATATTCAGATTCCCGACTTCTTTAAGAAGTCGGGAATCTAGTTGTTCATAATCTTGCACTTGCAACCACTACCAGTTAGGTTAAGAAAACAGACCTAACTACACATAGTTGATGCTTATAACAAGAACACCAAAAAGTCAAGACTTAGTAGCGCACAATAACATAAATTTTTATTCAAATGTTACTTGAAGTTCTTGATTCTAAATCATTATCAACTTATAACTCAATATATTAAGTTTCCAATAACACTTGTGTCAGCTTCTACATTCACACCGGAAGCCTCGACAGAATTGTGTATCCTGAAAACAGCTAGGCTAACTTTCAATGGAGGTCTAATGACTCCCAAAATTATGCGTCAGCTTTGGTCTGTGGTGGAAACCGCGCAAGCTAAGACGCTCTTGCAGCTCGATGATGCTAGCTTGGTACAGTGGTTGGTAAAACAAATCAAAACCCAAGCTTTGCTAGATTGTCATGAAACCGATTTCCTCAGTGACTACATCCAATCCCGACTGGCTCTTATCCGTGATATTGCCCAAGAACGTCAGTATTCTTAGTCACGAGAGAAGAAGTCAAGAGTCAAGAATTATTTGACTCAGGACTATGAACTAGTGAACTAAAGACTTTTTTGCGGCAAATAACCTTCTACTAAACAGTCGGAACCAACAACCCGTATCGCCACACGTTCTAAGGACAACGCCTCAGTCATGGTGGTAAAGCCCAAGTCACCGACAGGTGTGGGGGCATTACTACCACCAATGATTTTGGGAGCAATAAAGGCAAGGACTTTTTGCACTGCTCCTTGGGCGATCGCTCTCGCAGCTAAAATACCACCGCATTCCCACAATACGCTGCAAAATCCCCGCTCGTATAAGTACGCCATCACCTGATCTGGTGCGAGTGGTGTTAACTCCACCACTTCCACTCCCTGGTTCCGCAACAGTTCTTGAAAATCGGCGTTGGCTCCTTTGTCTGTCAAAACCAAAGTGGGAGCCTCTGCGGTTTGCCATAGGTGAGCCTTTTCCGGTAAGTTAAGAGTGCGGCTCATCACCACCCGTAGAGGATTATGTGCCCCTTGGCGATGGCTAGTTAAATAAGGATTATCTTGTCTAACTGTATTTCCACCAACAATGATCGCATCACAAGCTGCTCGCAGTTGATGAACTTCGCTACGGGCATCTTGATTTGTCACCCAAGTACTATGACCCGTCGTCGTTGCAATTTTACCATCCAAAGTCATGGCATATTTTAAAATGCCAAAAGGTCGATGATGCAGAATACGATGGACAAAGCCTTCATTGAGCTTCTTACAAGCTTCTTCTTCCACGCCCACCAGCACTTCTATCCCCGCAGCGCGTAGACGGGCAATACCACCGCCAGCGACAAGTGGATTGGGATCAACCATCCCCACCACCACCTTGGCAACCCCAGCAGCTACCAACGCTTCCGAACAAGGGGGAGTGCGTCCGTAGTGATTGCACGGTTCCAGGCTAACGTAAATGGTAGCTCCACGAGCGCGATTCTCCTCTGGAGAGGCTGCGCCAACGCCTGCTGCCTTCAGAGCAAAAACTTCTGCATGCGGTTCACCGACACGCGGATGAAATCCCTCCCCAACAATCTCTCCATCTTTGACAATCACCGCCCCTACCATCGGATTTGGCGAGGTGCGTCCTAAAGCACGGCGGGCGAGTTCCAAACACCGCTGCATCATAGCACGGTCAAAGTCAGTTCCTACGATTTGCTTCGGGTTTAAATCATCCTCAAATCCTGACCCCACAACAAAAGCATCTGGTTCGACCACTGGCGAATTATCCATAATTCCTAGCAACAGAGTGAATATTTTGTACGCTAGCTGCAGAAAACTGTTTCAACTGAAACCAGCTTCTGTGATGATTGCGATTTCACATAACTCTAGCTTGAATCCATCTTGCCAGAGGATACTGAAATTCCAAAAAAATTTAGGAGTGAGGGTCAACTTATGTGACTCCTCACTCCTCACTCACTCTTTTCTGGGGGTTTAAACCCAGATTATCCACACTCCGCACTTGGTTCTTGGTTAGAACATTTTGAAAGCCCTTCCGCACTCAAGAGTCAAAAGCTGCTTTACCTATAGGTCGGAATTCAAACCCAGCCAATTTTTCTCGCTGACTTTTGACTTTTGACTTTTGACTTTTGAATTTTGACTTTTGAATTTTGAATTGTTCACGACTGTTCCGCCAATTTTAGCCGCAGCCACCAACGCTTTAAAGGAAAATAAACCACTGGTGCCCACAGGCTACTGAGAATCGCAGAGGCAAGGGCGACTTTCTGGAAGTATGCCCAAATGTCTGCTGCATTGCGATCGCCCATTAAAATCAATTGCCATGCAAAAATTGTCTCTGACAACACTGCCATAGCAAACACAATTAAGGCAATAGAAATAAAGTCTTCTTGTATAAAACGCTGCTTCTGTAGCATCCCAGTCAGACCTCCTACCACCCCCAAGCTCAGAGCATGAGTTGGGTCAGGTGAAGTCATAGAATCTTGAAGCAGCCCTAATACAACACCTGCAAATGCGCCTTGAAACGCTGTGCGCCTGACACTCCAAGCAACCACCCAAATCAACAACCAGTTTGGTCCAATCCCCAATAATTCCATACCGGGGAAACGGATGAGCAGCATCAGTAAGCAGAGCAGCACTGAGCCAACTGTGATCGCCCAATCAGTCGCTAGACGTAAGCGCGGATGCCAACGAGAAAGGGGGCTGATTTGAATTCTGGACTTTCGCTTTGGCGATTTTGGTTTTTTGTGTTTATTACCCCGTGATTCCGGAATCCTCATTTTTCCTAAGAATTTTCATTAAATTTTAAAGAACTCAGGAGTCAAAACCGAGAATAAATAATAAGATTCTTTATTCTTTGAAAGCTCTAGCACATACTCTGGAGCAATTCTGAATTCTGAGTTCTGTATACTGTGTTTTTCTTATTGTGGTTTTGCCGAACCGATATTTTCTGACTGCTGGTTTTCTGGCTTGGGATACACTGTCACCCAATCCAAAGAGCGTATCGGCGGAAAAAGTTCCACCTTCGCCACAGATGCTGGAAGTTTCTTCAAATCCAACGACTTCACCCGTCCTACAGCCAATCCCGAAGGAAATTTCTGACTATAGGTAGATGTGGCAACCACGTCTCCAGGTTTCACATTTGGGACTTTTTCATAAAATTCCAGAACTGCATCAGCAGAGGAGTCTCCCCGCAAAACACCCTTTGCTCCTGTGCGACTGACTGTGACACCCACTTGACTCTTGAGGTCACTAATTAACAGTACGCGGCTGGTATTGGGACTCACACTTTCTACTAGACCGACCAATCCACCATCAGCCTTAACTACATAACCTTCTTGGATACCTGCAAGGCTGCCGCGATTAAGAGTGACTTGTTGCCACCAGTTGTCAGCACCACGTCCCGTCACTCGCGCTGGAATTGGGCGCGATGCGAGCGGTTCCTTTTCCACATAGCGTAATAACTGTTTTAACTTTTTATTTTGGCTTTCCAGTTCTGTAATCCGGGTTTGCAGTTCTAACAACCGAGCATCCCTGAAGCGTTCTTCTTGAGGTGGTGCTGTCTGCAACATCTGGATTGGACGAGTCACACCCTGGTATACCTCAAACAGAAGCGCACCTTGAGTCTGTCTAAGTACCCAAGCACTCCCAACTATTACACCTAGCAACCCTATTTGTAACCCTTTGCTCTCCCACCACCGACGTGCCGTAAACATAAGAAACCTTTTCTAGCCGTAATATTACTAAGGATATTGGATTCTATATTGAACCCAATATCTGATATTGCGCAGTTTTTGCTATAAATTGCGAGAACGTCCGCTGAAAACCCTTTCCAACTGCTTGAAATTTTCTAACACCCGACCTGTTCCCAGTACAACACAGCTTAATGGGTCAGCGGCAATGTGTGTCACAATTCCGGTTTCATGACTGATCAGGGTATCCAATCCTTTCAGCAGGGCACCTCCGCCAGCTAGCATAATTCCTCGGTCAATAATGTCTGCTGCCAATTCCGGAGGTGTGCGTTCCAAAGTCCGCTTCACCGCTTCAATAATCACCGACAGCGGTTCTGCCATACTTTCACGAATTTCTGGTCCCTTGATTGTAACTGTTCGCGGTAGACCAGAAAGCAGGTGCAAGCCTCGGACTTCCATCATGGCATCATCATCATCATGAGTGGGATATGCCGACCCAATGCGAATTTTGATGTCCTCAGCAGTACGTTCCCCGATCACTAGGTTATGAACTTTTTTCAGATACTGCATGATGGCTTCAGTCAGTTCATCTCCAGCAATGCGTACTGATTCAGAAATGACTGTCCCTTGGAGACTCAAGACAGCAACTTCTGTTGTGCCACCACCAATATCGATTATCATATTGCCTGTTGGTTCAGCGACGGGTAATCCTGCCCCAATTGCTGCAGCCACAGGCTCATCAATTAAGTAAACTTCTCTTGCACCAGCTTGAGTAGCAGCATCCATGACTGCTCTTCTTTCTACCCCTGTGACTCCACTGGGAATACCAATAACAATTCTAGGTAATACTAGGGATTTGCCCTCATTTACTCTGTGGATAAAGCTTTTGAGCATCAGCTCGGCTGTATCGAAGTCAGCGATTACACCATCGCGCAAGGGGCGCAGCGCAATCACATTCCCAGGTGTCCGCCCGAGCATTTTTTTTGCCTCTTCTCCAACTGCTAGCGCTACCTTTTCGTTTTGGTCAATCGCCACTACGGAAGGTTCTTGGAGAACAATGCCTTTACCTGATACGTAAACGAGGGTGTTAGCGGTACCGAGGTCGATACCCATATCCCGCGATAAGGAAAACTTACTAAAAAGGCCCACGCGTCTCTACGCCCCCTAATTAAATACTTTTTAACTTTTACTGTTAATGAGAATTGTGCAGGATTCTATTACTTTTGTTGACCTGAGTCTAGTAAAGTAGATTATGTTTTTATATATTCTTTTTAGAATCTTTAACCAGTCTCAAGCTTCTACTGTTTTATATTCTCCGACTGCATAAACGTATCCGTATCGTTTTGGAGTTTGCTCAGAGTAATTTATATCATTTCTCTAGGTAATGATAATTGTTTTTTATTTAACGCTCTGCTAGTCGTCTAGCAATTCGCTATTATGGTATTCACAATACAAGTACGTTTGTACTGCAAAAAAAGCACATGAGCATAAACATCGTTACCCTGATCGGTCGTGTAGGAACTGACCCGGATATGAAGTATTTCGAGTCAGGTAGCGTTAAGTGTAAATTAACATTGGCGGTCAATCGGCGCACAAGAGACAGCGAACATACTGATTGGTTCAATCTAGAATTATGGGGAAAAACAGCCCAGGTGGCTGGTGATTACGTGCGTAAAGGCAAACAAATTGCCGTCAAAGGTTCCTTAAAATTTGATACTTGGAGCGATCGCGCCACAGGAGCAAATCGTTCCACACCCGTCATCCTCGTGGATCAACTGCAATTATTGGGTTCTAAACGGGATGCGGAAGAAGCTGGAGTAGATATGAACCCTGAGAATTTTTAAGTATGGAAGAGAACTCAGAACTCAGAACACAGAACTCAGAATTGAGAATATTTAGAGAAATCAATACAGGAAGTTTCACTCGTCAAAAATTCTTCTGAGTACTGACTCCTGATTCCTGAGTTCTTTTCAATAACTAATTTGCAAAGTCACCGTAGCTTCCACCTGTTGTTCACCTCCAACTATAGGGGTGGAAGCGTCTTGGGAAGCCAGCTTAGCAGATTCGGCACGCAACAGAGGTCGTGGCGGTGGCGGAGGTGAACTGGCACCATTCACTTCAATGCCGACCACTTCCTTAGCCTGAAAACCCAAAGCACTCAAAACAGCTTGAGCTTGCTGTTGAGCATCTTGAGTGGCTTTTGTTAATGCTTGTTGTCTTGCTTTGGCGATCGCTTCATCCCTAGCCACAAAACTAATGCCGCTAATTTGAGTTGCACCAGCTTTGACGGTTTCATCTAACAGAGTTCCAGCGCGGTCAGTGGGAATGCGAAAACTCACAACATTGGAGGCACCATACCCTGTGATACGCTGCACGTTATTGGTGTAACTATAAATTGGGTTAAGAGTAATACCAGTTGTTTGTAATTTTTCCACATTACGGCTCTTTAATAAAGCTACCACAGCTTCGGACCTGCGAGCAGCCTCTTGTTGTACCTCCTGTGCTGTTTTCCCCTGAACCTCCACCCCCAAACTAACTTGAGACAGAGTTGTAGGAATTGTTTCGATTCCACGACCATTGACATTTAGAGTACGCAACATCCTCTCTTTCTGTTGTGCCAAAGTAGGCTGCGTACAAATCACACATATAAGCAAGGCTAAAGATAGAATTTTCCACCAGTTCCCAGCATTTAACTGAGAACCAGACACAGCATCTGTATTCATAAAACGTTCACTCCTCTAAAAATGATTAATTTATAGAGATTAGGTAAGTCGTGGGAAGTCAAGAGCGGTTAGCTGTCACCAACAACCCTTCGGGTGAGCCAGGAGCGCGAACTCGGGGGAACTCCCAAAGGCGCACTGGCTCACTAACCACTCATCACTAACAAATGTAGAGACGCGCCATGGCGCGTCTCTACAACTCACACTCCCTAGCTCCTCCTTAAAGACACAGTTAATAACACTGCGTCCATACAGAAGATATGTTTTTACTTTGACATGACTATAGTCAATAGTCAGAGCAGTTACATTTTTAGAAACTAAAAAATAGCTATTGGCTAACCGTTGACTGTTTACTATTGACAGTTAACCGTCAACTGTTAACCGTAAACAATTGAAGGAGAATATTTGTGGCATACTGGCTGCTAAAGACAGAACCAGAAGAGTATTCCTACTGCGATTTAGAACGAGATGGCACTACAGTTTGGGAAGGAGTTAGCAATTCATTAGCTCTCAAGCATCTGCGGACGATGGAAATTGGTGATTTGGCGCTTATTTATCACACAGGCAAAGAGCGGCGAGTGATAGGTGTAGCCCAGATCGTCAGTCAACCTTACCCCGACCCAAAATTGGATGATGCCAAACGGGTGGTTGTCCAGGTGCGAGCTGTACGAAGAGTACAAGAGCCAATAACCCTGACCCAAATTAAGCAGGACGGAAATTTTGAAGGTTTTGACTTACTACGCCTTGCGAGACTATCCATAGTGCCAGTATCAGAGTCTCATTGGCAGCGCCTTCTGCAATTAACAAACGGCATGAATTAATTTATCAATGTTTTCTGTAGCGCGCCTATGATAGTTGCTTTCAACAAACCTGTAAATTCAAAGGGAAGGGTTTACCAAAATAACCGATGCACTTAGATACAATAACCTTCTCATTACCTTTGTTGGCAACCGCAACAGAAACAGCAGATAGTTCACTGGTACTGGCAGCAGTGCTACTCAGTATAGTGGTCATTTACCTCGCTAGCAAAGTCGGTGGGGAATTATTAAGCCGCTTTGGTTTACCGCCAGTCTTGGGGGAATTAGTCGGTGGTGTAGTGGTAGGCATCTCTGTCCTACATCTGTTGGTGTTTCCAGAAGGCGGGGCAGATAGTTCTAGCTCTCTGATCATGACCTTCCTTCAAACCACTGCTGGTCTCACTCCAGACGCCGCTGATGCTGTTTTTACAGCGCAGTCTGAGGTGATTTCCGTTTTGTCAGAACTGGGAGTCATCATTCTGCTATTTGAAATTGGTTTGGAATCAAACATCAAAGACTTGATAGCTGTTGGTACCCAAGCAGCAGTGGTAGCAGTGGTGGGGGTGGTAGTACCCTTTACTGCTGGTACGGTAGGGTTGATGACTTTGTTTGGTATTCCAGCGATACCAGCGATTTTTGCAGGTGCAGCTTTGACTGCCACAAGTATTGGTATCACTTCCAAGGTTCTGTCAGAACTCGGGCGTCTCAATTCAAAAGAAGGGCAAATTATTCTGGGCGCTGCTGTTATTGACGATGTACTGGGAATTATCGTTTTGGCGGTGGTAGCAAGTCTTGCAAAAGATGGCGCAGTGGACGTAGGTAAAGTCATTTATTTGATCATTAGCGCCAGTAGTTTCCTGTTGGGGGCAATTGTCCTTGGAAATATCTTCAGTAAGACCTTTGTAGCAATTGCAAGCAAGCTAAAAACTCGTGGTGGATTAGTGATACCAGCGTTCATCTTTGCCTTTGTGATGGCATACTTTGCTGCTGCCATCCAATTAGAGGCAATCTTAGGTTCTTTTGCCGCTGGTTTAGTCTTAGACGAAACAGATGAGCGTGTAGAACTGCAAAAGCAGGTTATCCCTATTGCTGATATGCTGGTGCCGATTTTCTTTGTGACTGTTGGCGCAAAAACTGATTTGGGAGTTTTAAACCCAGCAATTCCTAGCAACCGGGAAGGTTTGGTGATGGCGATTTTCCTGATCGTTGTCGCTATCCTCGGTAAACTCGTCACGGGCTTGAGTGTGTTTGGTCAACCTCAAATCAACCGCTTAGCAATTGGTGTGGGAATGATTCCCAGAGGCGAGGTAGGATTGGTGTTCCTTGGCATCGGCTCCTCGATTGGCATTCTCTCAAAACCTTTGGAGGCGGCAATTATTATGATGGTCATCCTGACAACCTTTCTAGCGCCTCCCCTTTTGCGGTTTGTATTTCCAGAACCAGAAACGGCTGCTACAGCAACAGAGCAACTGATTTTAGATGATTCTTCCGGAAAATCTTTGGTCATGGAATCACCTGATTCCCAGGACACTAAATAAAAGTTTAGTGGTGTGCCACTAGCTTTGTTTGAGGGGTCTGTAGTAAACGCTTAAGCGCTGTATTAAAGCAGGCAAGTGTGTTTAGTACGTACCAGGCAAAGTTGCTGTGACAGAGTACTAGAGTACAGACGCAATATTTACAGCGTCTGTACTTAGACCTGTAGGTTGTTCTGATCAATTGTCAATATGAATAGTTTGTAACTTTTCCATTACCAATGGAAACTTTTATCCCTAAATCTTCGTCCCCTAAAATTAAAAATTTCAGGAGTTTTTTTTAAACACAACCAACATTGGGAATGTTATTTTTGTTTTATCTTCCTCCTCGCTCACCCATCCAACCTTGGATATTTGTCTAGCAATTAAACAGGTGCACTCATAAGTTAATACCACATCAGGAAACAGTAGCAGCATTATCAATTGGTGCATTAACTACCAAAAATCACACAACACCAAAAATCCCTTTGTGAAGGATGAAGTGTGTAGACGCCACGGGCACTTTCCAAAAGGGATAAATTTCTGCACAGAAGCGTCCTCCGGAGGGCGGCTTGGTGCAAGGGTAATATGAAGTATGAACTGAAGACAAAAAAGTGAAGTATGAAGTATGAAGTTAAGTACAAAGTATTTCTTCCTTCATGCTTCTCTTCTAGACTTGATTCATGCATTGACTAAAATTAACTAATGCTTTGAGATTTTAAATTTTAGATTGAGGAATACTCGTGAAAATCCGAAAAAATCGGCAACTAATGAGTCAATATACAATCTACAATCTAAGATCTAAGTTCTAAAAATCTAAAATGCCATAACGGCATGGAAGACTATTAGCAACGTGCTAGAATTTGACGCCACGAAGTCATTTAAGTTCCTGATAAGGATTAATACAGAACAACATCTACTCTTAATGGTAAAACCTTAATAAGTATTAGGTAAATGGTACGCTTTCCTATCGCCCAAGTCGGATTGTATCCAAAAAATAACCACTATAACAGTGTCTTTATTAGAGCAGAAAATGATGCTTGTGGCACCAAAGCTAAAGTGTGGGCGGTGATAGTGTGAGGATTTACCGAAACTTTGAAAAAACAAAGAACTCAGAACTCAACCCAATACCAGCTGCAGTAAACAGTACACAGTGATTTGATAACTGATAACTGATAACTGATAACTGAATTCTCTCGTTCTGGGTTCCGTGTTTTGGGTGCTTCTCAAATCATGACGGCTCTGATAAATACGAATCAGGAGAAAACACTGTGAAAACCCACTGGTTACTACCTGGTACTTTTGTAACGACTAGTTTCTTGATGGTATCGTCGCCTGCTCAAGCAGCGAAACTGCAATCCTGGCGTTTTGATGCCAATCAAAACCGATTGGAAATCAACACTCAAGGTTCGGTTCAACCCCAGGCGCAACTCGTCTTCAACCCCACGCGATTGGTTATTGATCTGCCAGGAACTGATTTTGGACGTCCGCAGTTGACGCAGTCAGTAGGCGGTGCAATTCGCTCTGTTCGTGTTGGTCAGTTTGACCCACAAACAACTCGTATAGTCGTCGAACTGAGTCCAGGTTATACCCTCGACCCGAAGCAGGTGAAGTTTGAAGGGAAAACTGGCAGTCGCTGGATGGTACAATTACCAACGCCACAAACTGAGGGAGTCGCCTCCTCGTCTCCATCCCCAGGAACAACAACTTCAGCAACACAAGCTGAGGAAGTCCCCTTAAGGTCCGCATCTGCAGCAACAAAAAATGAAGTTGTCATCTCGTCCCCAAGAAATGCTTACAGCGTAGTGACAATAGACTCTGAAACTGAGAAAAAACCTGAGTTTTCTAAAGCTGTTGTCATCGCAGAAAGAACGATTCAAGTTGAGAGCGTACAAGTCACAGGGGACGGTTTTTTTGTCCGCACCAATGGTGGGAATCCTCAGACTCAGATCATTCGCAGCCGCGATCGCAAGACCATCTTCATTGACATTCCTGGTGCCACTTTGTCACCCAATTTTGGCGATCGCGATCGCTCGATAAATAAGCATGGTGTCAACCGTGTTGAATTTAATCAACTGCAAAAGACACCACCTGCTGTCCGGATGACACTGCGGGTAGACAAAGATACCCCCGACTGGCGCATCAGCACAAGCAGTTCTCGTAGTTCTAGTGGTTTGGTTGTTCTACCGAATCGTTATGCAAGTAACTTGCCCAAAAATGATTATTCTGACACCTCATCAGACAATGTTGCCAACGCTGCTGTAGAAGTACCAACAAGCGACTCAGTCTCCACAATTGGGTCTGTAGAGCTAGCTGCTGGTGGTACGCAACTGCTCATTAGAGGAGACCAACGTCTATCACCTGCAAAGACTGCTTGGGATAAATCATCTGGTCTATACCGCATCACTATTCCCAATGCTAAGTTGGCTAGTGCTGTCAAAGGTCCAAATTTTGATGCTAGTAGCCCTGTGCTGCGCGTACGTCTACAACAACAAGACTCCCGTACTGTTGTTGTCTATGTCCAACCAGCGGCAAACGTACGAATCGGGCAAACTAACCAATTGAGCGGTCAGGTTTTGTCTTTAGGATTAGAACGTACCCGTTCAATCACACCGCCAATTGCTTTACCCGCCATACCACGACCAAATCCGCAACCTTTGCCATCAGCAACGACAGCCAGCAAGCCGCCAGCCCGTAATCCGCGTGTTAAGGGAAAAGTCGTTATCGTCGTTGATCCAGGACATGGTGGTAAAGACTCTGGAGCACTCGGTATTGGGGGAATTCGAGAGAAAGATATTATTTTGCCTATTGGCAAAAGGGTAGCAGAGATTTTACAGCAAAATGGGCTGCAAGCAGTGCTAACTCGGGATTCTGACTATTTCGTGACCCTTCAAGGACGGGTTGACATAGCAGAGCGAACCAATGCTGATGTGTTTGTCAGTGTCCACGCTAACTCAGCAGGTGATGATCGTCCGGAGGTGAGTGGTTTAGAAACCTATTATTATGACAGCGGTCTGGGTCTCGCTCGTATCGTTCATAACAGCATTCTCCGGAGTGTCAATGTGAGAGATCGTGGCGTGCGTAAAGCCAGATTCTACGTCCTTAGAAAAAATTCTATGCCCGCAATTTTGGTGGAGACAGGCTATTTAACTGGTCGAGAGGACGCCAGTAAACTGCCAAACAAACTGTATCAAAATCAAATGGCAGAGGCGATCGCCCGTGGTGTCATCCAGTACTTAAAGCAAAAATAAAACAATTCAGATGCCATCATAAGCAGACACGCGTCAGCAATTGCACTTTTTTCGTCAAGGTTCTTAACAATCCAAAAGTTCAAAGTTAAAAGTTACTTTTGACTCTTGACCCCTTCGGGGTTCGCCCAACGGGAGAGCCAGTTCCCGCTTGTTGGGAGACCCGCCTATGGCACTTCGTGCCATAGGCGCGAACAGGACTGGTCTCACCAGTCGCCTGCTGTCGGGAAACCCTCCAAAGGGCGCTGGCTCACTTTTGAGTTTTGACCGGAAAACGAGACGCAAGCCCCTGGCTTTAGACATGGGGATAAGTCGCCAGGGACTTTTAAGTCCCGTGAAACGATTGTCTGGCTTTAGCCACAGTGATATAATTTAATGATAAGTGAGTAAGAATAACCATCTACGTATTGAAACATCCTAGTACGGAGCAATCCCGGCAACGGACATATCCGAATTGATTCGGAACAGTTAAAGGGCAAATAATGGCAGGATGGGGAGCGTACCTTTCTGGCTTTTGTGATGGACTCGGAAAGCAAAAAAATTGAAAAGTAAGCGCAATTGCGATACCTCTGGTACTGGTAATTGTTTTGAGCGTCTAGGGTGTTTTTGATAGCACCATTGAAAGTTCGTTTGTGGACTCTTCAAGAATCCCCCGGCTTTTAGCCGTGGGGAGTATCAATCTTGACGACCTTCACTTTGTAAGTATGCAAGCTTATAAAGCAATACGTTGGCGATAAGACAATTTGCAAAAACGATAACCAATGCAATCTTACGTTGTATCCCAAAGTTCTACACCTGTACAAAAGCGGCAGATTTGTGCCACGCTATGCCAGTAGGAGTTTCATACCCTTACCCGTTTATCTTACTTTTCACTCTTATCTGGAGAACCTCGCTTCTATTCCTCTGTTCTGATGATTGAGAGGCTTTTACCTTAGCCCATTCCCTAGAGCGGGAAGGGGGCGGGGGGTTAGGTTTCGCGTTGGTTTTTCCAAATGACGTGAAAAGTCAGACCCGTTTACAGGCGCAAGGTATTGCGTTCCTAACCTGCTACATAGAACTTATCGATAGTTATCCACGACAACTACTTTGTCTACTGGGCGTGCTTCTACCAACAGAGACGGCTCTTACTTGTCCACAGGCGTAACGCGCGGAGCTAGCCGCTCCTACGTGTATATTAAGAAAATTCTTAATTAATCATCCATGTTAGTCCGTTTGTTTTCGCGCTTAATGACTAACTTTAAATAAGTATAGCTAATATATTGGCGACTTATTCAAGCTCCTACAGGCTTACACCGGAACGCTAGCTACCTGTAGACTACTCTTTTTATAAAAACTTAAGTATAATTTTTGACAAAATTAGTTCATTTGTTGATGCGATTGACCAAAGGTCAGGGCACATGGACAATCGCCCTTTGGGTGGCTCCTTTGCAGCATCACGCTGTGCCCAGGATTTTACTCCAGACAATATGCTCTCTTTACCACATGAGTTAAGACCCTCTAAGATATCTAGGAGTCACACAACTTAATATAAAATTTTAACGGAGTTAAGTAGAAATGACCAAGATTGACTGCTCTATTATTTTTATATTGGTGTAAAATAATGCGCACGCAAACTGCATTTTCTATGCCATAAAAGCATACAAAAATCAGAGGATCATGCCACGGTTGAGCGCTATTAACATCTATATACGAGCTAACAACATTTTTGCAGCTTAGCTTTGAGCGGTGACAGTGTGAGGATTTACCGAAACGTTGACCAACAAAGAACTCAGATCTCAGGAGTCAGAATATGTCCGGAGGACACGCTAGGCGTGCCTGGCTTTGCGAGCAGCTTACGCGCTTGACAAAGTGTGGCCGTACGCCTAGCGGCACTGTTCACATAGGGCGTACAGCTTGGGATTCTGTGCGACTGGCAGGCTTGAAGTCACAAGCCCGTTTTGTTGTTCCTAGGGCGCGGGCAACCCCTTTGGATCTGCCTGCACCACGTCAACGAGGGGAGAAGCAAGCATTTGTTTGCTTACGAATTGCGTTACTGAATCCTTCGGTGTCTACTTTGGGGGAATTCTCTCGTTCTGAGTTCTGGGTGCTTCTCAAATCATAACGGCTCTCATCAATACAAATCAGGAGAAAACACTGTGAAAATAAACTGGTTATTACCTGGTACTGTTGCAACTACTGCTATCTTCATGGTAATGTCGCCAGCTCAAGCAGCGAAACTCGAATCTTGGCGTTTTGATGCCAATCTAAACCGATTGGAAATCAACACTGAAGGTTCGGTTCAACCGCAGGCGCAACTCATCTTCAACCCGACGCGATTGGTTATTGATTTGCCAGGAACTGACTATGGACGTCCGCCGTTCGTTCAGCCAGTGGCTGGTGGTGCAATTCGCACTGTCCGTGTGAGTCAGTTTGACGGACAAACAACTCGTATAGTCATCGAACTCACTCCAGGTTATACCCTTGACCCAAAGGAAGTGAAATTTGAAGGGAGAACTGCCAGTCGCTGGATGGTACAATTACCAACGCCACAACTTGAACAAGTCGCTCCATCTTCTTCCAATAGTTCTTTCAATATTTACAGTGTGGTGAGACCTGGTTCTAACTCCACAGCAAATAAAGACACAGTTGTCAATACTGACTCTGTAGCAAATAAAAACACAGTTGTCAATACTATTGAAGGACAAACTCAAAAACAAACAATTATTAGCAATGCTCAAGGATTGGCTCAAATTGAGAACCTACGCGTTACAGGTGACGGTTTGTTTGTCCGCATAAATGGAGGGAATCCTCAAATTCAGACATTTCGCAGCAGTGACAACAGTGCTATTAACATCGATATCATTGGTGCAGCTCTGTCACCCCGTCTCGCACAGCAGAATCTACGAGTTAATAAGTATGGTATAAAACGAGTTGAATTCACTCAACTCAGAACAACACCTGGTGTTCGCATGACGCTGTGGGTAGACAAAAATAGCCCCGACTGGCAAGCCAGCATGAGTAGTTTTGGCGGTTTGGTAGTTCTGCCCACTGGTGACACGAGGAAATTGTCTAGAGATACTAGAGATAATAGTAATTCTCTTCCTAACTCAGACATACTTACGAGTAGAAACCCCCGCAACTCCAACCTAACCTTACCAGCCACAGACTCACTATCTACAATTGAGTCTGTGGATTTGACTGCTTCTGGGACGCAACTGCTGATTAAAGGCGACCAACCTCTGTCTGCTAATGGTGGTTGGGATAGGGCTTCTGGTATGTTCCGCATCACCATTCCTAATGCTAAATTGGCTGGTGCTGTCAGAGGTCCAAATTTTGATGCTAGTAGCCCTGTCCTGCGCGTCCGCTTGCAACAACAAGACCCCCGTACTGTTGTCGTCTACATCCAACCAGCAGGAGGCGTGCAAATTGGGCAACTCAACCAACTGACCGGTCAGCTTTTGTCTTTGGAATTACGACGCTCGTTTTCTCCGTTAACTCCTCGCCTTGGTTTACCTCCCTTACCAAGAGCAAACCCACGACCATTACCGCCAATTACAAATAATCCTCTGCCCCTACCGCAGCCACTGCTACGCCCCCCGGTACCTAATGGACGAGTTGTCATTATGATTGACCCCGGACACGGCGGTAAAGACTCTGGTGCGCCTGGTTTGGGTGGACTGCTGGAAAAAGATGTGGTTTTGCCTATCAGCATAAAAATAGCAAATATCTTACAGCAAAAAGGCGTACAGGTGATGCTAACCCGCAATGCTGACTATTTTGTGGAACTTCAGGGACGGGTAGACATGGCAGACCAAGCAAATGCTAATTTGTTCGTCAGCATTCACGCTAATTCTGTTGGTGCTCGCCCGGACGTGAATGGGTTGGAAACCTACTATTATGACAGCGGTTTAGATCTGGCTCGTGTCGTCCACAGTACCATTCTCCAAAGTATCCCTACCCTTAGAGACCGAGGAGTCCGCAGAGCAAGATTCTACGTTCTCAGAAAAAGTTCTATGCCCTCGATTTTAGTAGAAACCGGTTATATGACTGGTCAGGAGGATAACCCTAGGCTGGGAAGCCCAGAATACCAAAATCGAATGGCAGAGGCAATTGCTAATGGTATACTATTATACTTAAGGCAAAGATAAGTCTGTAGTACAACTTCCTACATTAAGGCTCTGGTTCGTAGTTAGTGGTGAGCCACTGTGCCCTTGGCAGTTTCCCCCGCCCTTTGCAAGTGGCGTTCACCGTAAGTTCTGTGGACAGGCACTCTTGGTGCCTAGCGTCTTTGTTCACTACAAGAGCGGCGATCGCCGTAGCGCAAGCCATAGGCATACCTGAAGGTTAGTAGTGAACAACAACTAACAATCCCTGAACATTCTGTATCTTCAAATCCAAAATCTTAAATCAGTATCTGCCTGTGTTTCCATCTTCTATCTTTGAAGGCAATCTTTACGATTTTTCTGAAGCACCCCAACGTGCCCCAATTGGTATTTTTGACAGTGGTGTAGGTGGTTTAACAGTACTGCGCCAACTCTATCGCCAACTTCCCAATGAATCAATTATTTACTTTGGGGATACAGCTCGACTTCCATATGGGATTCGCTCGCAAGCAGAAATTATACAATTTGTGCGGGAAATTCTCATTTGGATGGAACAGCAGCGTGTCAAAATGGTTGTTATGGCTTGCAACACCAGTTCAGCATTGGCATTGGAGGCGGTGCGTGAGGAATTTTCTTTACCAATTCTCGGTCTTATCCTACCAGGGGCAAAGGCTGCGGTGAACAGTGGAAAGCGCATTGGTGTGATAGCGACTGCCGCAACTGCTAAAAGCAATGCTTATCGCCATGCTATTCTAGAAATAAATCCCGATGTCCAAGTCTGGCAAGTAAGTTGCCCAGAGTTTGTGCCACTCATTGAGCAAAACCGCATTCATGACCCCTACACCCTACAAGTGGCACGCTCATATCTGGAGCCATTGTTACAGCAGGAAATAGACACTTTAGTCTATGGCTGTACTCACTATCCTCACCTTGCACCCGTACTGCGATCGCTTCTCCCCTCACACGTGAAGCTCGTTGATCCAGCAGAATATATTGTTGCGGCTTGTGCCCAAGATTTAGATATCTTGAGCCTAAGAAATAGCCACCCACCCATGCCAACTCGCTTCGCGGTGAGTGGTAGTCCACAACAATTTGCTCAGTCCTCTATACTGTGGCTGGGTTATAACCCAACAGTTGAGGCAGTGCAGTTGACAAATACGGCAGTTTCTAGTACATAATTATGAGTTATTAGTCATTAGTAAAAGTCTTTCTACTAATGACTAATAACTCATAACTAATGACTCTTGACTAATGAAGGCTTGTTGCTTCACTCACCTTCGGCGTTACTGTAACCTCCTGCTTGCGCTTTCCTTGTGAAGCCAAAGAAGCACCTGTAGGAGTGGTTTTTTTCCCGGTTCTCTTTGCTAGTGCTAATAGTAAGTAAACTGCTAACAAATAACCAGAAGCTAATATAAAAATCATCATAGGTATCTTTCCGTAAATCATTTTTTCTACCAGCACTTCTGTCTAAGGAATATAAAATCGAATAAGATTAGCACAACTACAGCTACACAAACTTATTGTTGATAGCTGTTTTTTGCATTGCAAAATGTTTGGTAGAGTTCTATCTCTCCCTGCGAAATTCGCTTGTATTCAGTTTTTCTTGCAAACTATGCCTACAACAGAAGTCAAATTACTAAACAGCAATTCTGAACTCCTGGTGAAGCTGTCTACCTAGTCTGCATTTTTCCGCAAACACTTTACCTTGTAGTACAAGGTATGCGCTCTCGCTACGCTAAACAAGTGCAGCATTTTCCCTTACGGGTAGCGCATAGTTTTAACCTTAGAGGTTCGCATACCGGGACAGTGACCAATAAGATAACTCTTTTGGTCGCAGCCTACGATAGTCTATTCAGAGCCACAACACCAGATAAGTAAAAATACCGAATGGTGATTTTTTTCTGGGGTGAATATCTCAAAAATTTTAAATCCCTTGACCTTAGCGTAACACAACCACCCTGACTTTTCAGCCAATTTTTCTGCTAAATTTGAAATTTTCTAGAGTACGTGATACAAGATGTGCCTAAATTATTCTTTAAAGGAAAATAAGTAATGTGTCATAGGTGATGAGTAAGAGGAAAGGAACTTTTCAGGGTTTGTTTTCACCTTTACTTAAAAATTTGGCAGCCAAAAATAAAGTTTTTGTTAAGATATCTAGCTTTTGTCTCCTGCATTCGGTTAATTCCTTTCTTAAGGATAAGTATTAAAAAGATGATTTGTATCCGTCAATATACATAGAAAAGCTGCAGTATCTTTTTCTCAACTTAGAGAAAAAGATAACTTGTGTCAAAGTTTTGTTAAGACTACTGCAAGTGGAGGAAGTAGAAGACTACTAAAGTTGCTAAAAAGCCGATTCGACGATGACTCGTGGGGAAGATTATCCAATGCCAGTCTATCTTCAGGCAAAACCTAAAATTTTAGGTTTTGGACGGTTTTTCCGGTAACGCATTTGGTTAGGGGTGATCAAGAAAGAAAAGTAATGATGAATGACTCATGAAAACTTTGCGCTGGCACAGGCTTATCTTAAAATGGGTATAGGATATGTAAAATTTCGTAAATAAAGCCAGAGTCTGCCCATCCATGACCCCAGCCACCTCCCTTTTTTCCCCAGTGGAAGCCGACCTGCAAATACTAGCAGACAACTTGACACAGCTAGTAGGAAATGGTCACCCTATCCTTTGTGCAGCAGCCGAACACCTATTTGGATCTGGGGGAAAACGCATAAGACCGGCGATCGTCCTCCTGATCTCGCGGGCGACAATGCTCGAACAAGAAATTACGCCCCGTCATCGACGCTTAGCTGAGATTACGGAAATGATTCACACGGCAAGCTTAGTGCATGACGATGTGGTGGATGAATCCGAGATGCGGCGCGGCGTTCCCACAGTTCACAGTTTGTTTGGCAACAGAATAGCGATATTGGCAGGAGATTTTCTCTTTGCTCAATCTTCTTGGTATTTAGCCAATTTGGACAATTTGCAGGTGGTGAAACTGCTGTCGGAGGTAATTATGGATTTGGCGTCTGGAGAGATACAGCAGGGACTGAACCGCTTCGATGCGAGCATCTCGATTGAGACTTACCTCAATAAGAGTTATTACAAAACTGCCTCTTTAATTGCCAATAGTTCTAAAGCCGCCGGGTTACTGAGCGAAGTTTCTCAAGAAACAGCTCAGCATTTGTATGGCTATGGGCATCATCTTGGTTTAGCATTCCAGATTGTAGACGATATCTTAGATTTCACAAGTTCGACAGATATCTTAGGTAAGCCAGCAGGATCAGATTTGAAAAGTGGGAATCTGACAGCGCCCGTTCTGTTTGCCTTAGAAGAAAAACCTTACCTGGAAGTTTTGATAGAAAGAGAATTTGCCCAGGAAGGAGACCTAGAGCAAGCCATATCCTTGATACATGACAGTCAAGGTATTGCGCGAGCAAAAGAGTTAGCTGACCACCACGCGAAGCTAGCTGTGGAGCATATTGCGGAACTCCCATCGTCTGAATCTCGCGCTTGCTTAATTAAGATGGGTGATTACGTCCTCAGTAGGCTTTTTTAGGGTATAAGGACTCGCGATGGGGGATTAAGTCATAATTCTTAATCCCCCATCGCCAATCCCTCATCCGTGATCACTTCATGCAATATCCGGAGGAATTTCTTTTTTTACTCTGTTTTGCTGCAACTGCTGTTGTATTAAGTTTTGCAGGTCGGCTCGTCGGACTTCGACTGAGTCGGTATTAGTGCGAGGAGTTTCAAAAAAAACTATACTATCTACGGGTTCCATTGCTACCAATTGGAACAAAATATGAATCACAGGGATGGGTGCAGCTACCAATTGAGGGTCAAGCCCAGCAGATGATCTGAGTGGGACATCCTGTATTGTAGGAAAAGCATAAATTACGCGCTTTTCCAACTGTGGATTTGCGCGATCGCTCAATGTAGTCAAAACCCAGCTTTGTTCCATGTTTTGGAGAATATAGTACTGGGAATGGCGTAATTCTTGTGCGATCGCGCTAAGGACGGGAGCGATTGCTGTCACAAGTTGCGGTATAACACCATCTTGGGGTGCATTGTCGATCAGCAATTGAATTTGTGCTTGTAAATCCATAATGACCTGTAAACTAATGACTGGGTAGAGGCAATAACATCCATCAAGAGCAAACAATCAAACGAAATTCAGGAATAATAAATTCAGCCTAATCTTAAACACACAATTTAGGCGCGTTTGACTTGTAAGCAAAATCTTGACCCAATACCCACAGTGTTATCAGGTGGTACTTAAGTATGTTAGGGTCTTTCTAAACACTGGACTATGAATTCAACCGCAACCACAACAATTCAGGGAGTAAGTTCTATCGGCGTAGAGGCGATATTTCAACTCCTTTTCAAGGAGCTTCAGCAATCAACCAAAGCTTCGGAGCAAAATTGCCGCGATGTGGCAACACGAATTGCTGCCGAAGTTTATAGAATTTGCAATGAAAGCAAGCGCATCCAAGCGACCGGTGCAGTCGAAAGTTCTGCAATCAGCCTAGCCCGACATCGATTGCAACAATGTCTCAGGTATTACGAGTTGGGTTCCAATCGAGGCAGAGTAGAATTACACAGTACTTTGAGTGCGATTATCTATCGCTACATCAATCCTCCTCAAAGACAATTGAGCTATCAAGGACGGCTCGTCGTCATTGAAGATTTTCTGCAAAGTTTTTACCTAGAGGCATTAAACGCCTGCCGACGCGAGAACCAACTGGGTGCTACCTATAGCCCCAAAACCCTTTTAGAATTAGCAGAATACATGGCATTTACAGAACGTTATGCCAAGCGCCGAATTCCCTTACCAGGGCGTCAACAACAGCTGATTATTCTCCGAGCGCAAACATTCTCCCAACAACAACCGCCGGAAACTTGCGTAGACATAGAACAGGCGGCAGAAGGTAGTGGTAACGAAGCCGATGGCTCTTGGGAAGATCCAGCGGTGCAGCAATTGCGAAGTGCAATGGCAACACAACCAGAGCCAGAACCCCAAGAAGATACCTTACGCTCTGTCGTCGTTACTGAACTGATGAATTATCTCGAAGAGCGGCAACAATCAGACTGTGCTGATTACTTCGCCCTCCGTCTCCAAGATTTATCAGCGCAGGAAATTGAGTCGATTTTGGGGTTAACTCCTCGCCAGCGAGATTATTTGCAGCAGCGCTTTAAATACCATCTCATCCGGTTTGCCTTATTACATCGCTGGGAGTTGGTTCACGAGTGGTTGGAAGCAGATTTACACACAAATTTGGGCTTGACTCCTCAGCAATGGGAAGTGTATACGGCGGGGCTCGACGAGAAACAACGGTCTCTATTAGAGTTGAAACAACAAGGTCATGCGGATGAAAAAATTGCCAAAACTTTAGGGTTATCAATGGCACAATTGCAAAAACGGTGGTTTAAAATTCTGGAACAAGCATGGGAAATTCGTAACTCCTTAATTTCCGGATCGGGTGCATCTACTCATGAATAGTGACTCAGAATCCTTACAAAACCAGTTACTCGCTTGGTTGCTGGCACAAAATGCCGAAACAGGCGAGCCAAACTCGGTCGATTGTGAGGAAAATGAAGGGGTAGAAAATTTTAGTGAAATCGTCGCCGCCCTAAACGGTGGCGCTTTTGAGTTAAAATCTATACCCCAAACCTTTCGACTGGGAGAAATTCCAACTGTGCAAGAACGTTTTCAAGCCGTCCTTAAACGTCGGTTACAAAGTCAAATTCAAAATCATCCACCGCTATTTCCTTGGGAAGCACAACTTATAGAGTATCCCGAGTGTCTTGACAAGCCATCGATTGAATTAGTTCCGGTTTGGGGCTGGGCAGCACAGCAATCCAAGCTGAATCTGCCGATTCCACTGCCGGAAAGAGTTTTCCAGCAATTACTGGAGAAGTGTCAAGCGCTCGTTGCCTCTTCACTGCCGTTAGGGGCAAAACTTGTTGCTGCTGTGGAGAGCTTATTTCCTGAGGATTCTCAGGCACTGAACGACTTAGCCGGATTGGTGCTAAGAACTCCCTCTCGTTCTGTGGATGTAGAAACAATGCCGAATCTAGAGAGTGCTTACGCAGATTTACAGCCCCCTCAACAGATGGCGCTGTCGTTGCTGGCGGCAAAACAGCTGCTAGAAAATCTGACTCTGCCTATTTCAGCTACCAATCCAGTGGTAGAAAGGCAATGGCTAACGAGTGCAGGTGTTCTTAGCCTTAAGGTAGAATACCAAACTCAAGGTCAAGTGACGAAGCTAAAAGTTCAAAGTGAGTTGCCCTCTAAAGCGATTGTGAAGCTCCAGGGAGATGCCTCGCAAGCGATCGCCGATTCGTCGAGTCCAGGATGCTTAAGTGTAGAATTACACGATACGCAACCAAACCAAACTTATACCCTGGAAGTTGAGTTAAAAGAAATAGACCAAAGACCGCTTTTGTTTGTGATTGTTCCCACAATGTAAATAAATCTTGCCATCGCTAGCAATCCACGTTGATAAATGCCATTGATATAAAATGAATATCCTGGGAAAGGAAAAATAACCCATTTTTAAACAAGCGGTCATTAGGGCGTCTACAGAAAGCTGCTATGAGCAAGAGACTTGCGAGTTCGGTTTGACCAACTTGTTTTGTGTCTGTGGCGTCCATATCATCGCTTGGCTAACATACCCATAGACTGCTTTCTCGTTTGCAATGTTTAACAGACCCAGGATACGTTGGCGTCTACCTGCAAGTGTTTTCTGGCGGCAAAATATGCAGGATTCGCCGTTAATGGAAGTGGAAGATTCAATTACCTTGCGGGTGCTCGTGCTAGCGTTGGTAGTTGTCCCAATTGTGGCGACGGATACTGCTGCTGAGACTAAATTCAGTCTTTGGTCGGTACCGCTTTCAGTGGTGGGCGCGATTTAGAGTTACTACCATCGCCACAATCACAATGTCTCGGTTAAGTTCTGTATCGCCATAGGAATGTTAGCAGCACTGGGGGCATTTTTTGGGCGATTGTTTGGCGAGTTGAATGATATGCGGCTGGCTTTAGCGGAGTTATTAATTCAACTCCAAGTATTTCACAGTTTTGATATGCCTCGCCGCAAAGACTTGGGATACTCAATTGTCATCGGGTTGATTCTGCTGGGTGTTGTCGCTACGCTCTCGCAAACTTTTGCATTTGCCCCAGTGCTGCTATTATTTTTAGCGATTGCCCAAGGGGCACTGCGCTGCTTTGCAATTGCCCTACCAACCCTCGTTCTAGAGTATCGGTCACGCCTCGGCTTGCAGCCGTTAAAATTGTTCTCAGGCTTTGCCTGGGAACAAGATAAAAATCAAAAATTACCTTCAAATTTTTTTACTTTTTACTGGCTATTCAATGATAATTTTTATTACGGTTTCAATAGCTCCATGAGCCAAAACCTCCAAGGTGTGATGAAACCCAAAGTCGTTATGCGAGTGCGATCACCCCAAAGGGGCGGGCGCTTTGCACCATTGCTAGGCGCGGGTTTCTGGCGAGTACTGGCATTTGACCGCTACACCGGTCAGGGATGGGAAATTTCAGGTAACGAGCAGGTGCAAACCCTCAAACGTTCGCCTTGTAGATACCAAATTATTTTTAGTTTAGCACCTATCTTTGGGTAGAGTCAACAAATAGTACAAACATACACAGTGGTGTCAGATTTGCCAAACTTGATTCCAGCTTTGGCTTATCCCAAGGAAATCTACTTCCCGAGACCAACGATTGCTGTGAATACAGAAGGCTTTTTGCGATTGCAAAGGTGCCAGTGCCCGCGCTCCGTGCAATCGCCTGTGGAATTATCTGAAGGTCTAACATATACAGTCATTTCACAAGTACCGTATCGCGATCGTACTTTGTTAGGAAAGCTCACCAAGGTTTGGGCAAACATCGCGCACAAACTCCCCTAGGTACGCTCTAGTATCTTACCAGCATTATTCCTTTGCAACTCTTCGAGATGGTGAACTACCTACACGCTCACCGCACGAAAAAATCAGCCACACGAGTGTTTTGTGGATCTGTGTTCCAAGACGGGTATTCGTGTTCAGTAAGGCTGGCTGATTTTTAGGGGACAATGCGTCGGATGCTTTCGTCCAAGACCGCCATTCATCTCACACGCTTGGGGGTACATTACAGTGTGGGGCTTCTGTCGGAGCTAGCTAAGCGAACACAATCCAAAATTTAAAATCCAAAATGGTATTACAAGTCAAGCGGGACAGTTGATACCAATTCTCTATAAACTTGCACTTAATAAATATTCCTCTGTTCCGGGCGCGTTCTTGGCTCAGGAGCGGTAGCCTGCGGCACGCAAGAGCGGGAGAGCAGTCGCCTGGGTCGGGAAAGCCGTCATTCGCGCTGCCTCATCTCTTGCGTCTACGTTTTCTAATATTAAGTATTTTTCCAGTACTTTATGTCAAGTTTTTTGCTTGATAGACATTTGCTTTACCTATACCTTTGGGTAGATTTTGAAGAAAGTAGGCTAATAAATTGCTAAAAAAAGCATTTGTTAGTTAAAAACGAAGACTGGCGTGAATTTAAGCGTTGTAACTCCTATTTTTTGTGGATAACATGGAAAATAATTCATTCAAAGCTTCTCACACCGCGTTTAGCGTCAGTTTTTTATGGACATTCAGTTAATCAACATCGGCTTTGGCAACATCGTGTCTGCCAACCGAGTCGTTGCCATTGTCAGTCCAGAGTCTGCCCCAATTAAACGGATCATTACCGATGCACGCGATCGCGGTCAGCTGATCGACGCAACTTACGGTCGCCGCACTAGGGCTGTCATTATCACTGATTCCAGTCACGTTATTCTTTCGGCGATTCAGCCAGAAACGGTAGCGAATCGCTTTGTCATTACGCGCGATCATCACCAAGCTGTAGATAATTGACTCAAGGTAGGTTGATAGCCCCACTTTTGTTTGCGCTATACCAGCAGTACCATGTGAATTAAACTGGTTTTATGTCACCCAGACTACAAAACTTTATTAGTCAGGAGTCATCCTAACTCATGGCTAATAAATAGTATCTACTGATTAATTCACTCCAAAAAGCGGATAATGCAAGTTATATCTACCAAAAGTGCTGCTACTACTAAAGAATGCCCACCTGTGGGCAAGCTGATTATCTTGACCGGTCCGAGTGGAGTTGGCAAAGGCACTTTAATGCGATCGCTCCTACAGCGTCATCCAGAACTGCATTATTCTGTATCTGTGACCACTCGTTCTCCTCGCCCGGGGGAAGTTGACGGCAAAGATTATTACTTTGTAAGCCGTCGAGAGTTTGAACAATTGGTTGCTGCTGGCGAATTACTGGAGTGGGCAGAATTTGCTGGTAACTATTACGGTACTCCTCGGGAAGCCGTGATTAACCAAGTTCGCTCTGGCAAGTGCGTTGTGCTGGAAATTGAGCTAAAAGGGGCACGACAAATTCGTGCTTCTTATCCTAGCGCCTTCAGCCTTTTCATTTTGCCGCCTTCTATGAGTGAATTAGAGAAACGGATACGTGGTCGCGCACAAGATTCAGAAGAGGCGATCGCGCGTCGCCTAAACCGCGCTGAAGAAGAAATAAGTGCCGCTGATGAATTTGATCTGAAAATCGTTAATGACGATTTTGAAACTGCTCTAAATACAATCGAAGCGGCTATCTTTGGTTGACACTTCTAAATGAAGACAGCCAGGATAATTCTTTGAGAAGGCACTCGCTATCTTAGTAGCTATGTTCGTACTAGGACGGTACTCCTACTTTCTAGACGATACAAATTGCCTCTAGTCGGTAGGTCAAGGCAATATCCAGGCTACTTTCTTTTTCTCAAAAGCTTGCCTATCGTTAATACACTACTTTTGCTTGCGGCGTGCTTGGATTAGCTACAACTACATCCAGAGCGTAAAGCGTCTAATCCTCCAATTTTTATGGTCAGGCAAAGTTAACTGCGTCTCGACCAGCCACATCTATTGTACCATCTGACAGGAGTAAAACTCTCTCGTTATTCTCTTGTCAAAGGTAAAAGAACAAATATAAGGACGCCAAGAAAAAGCTATGTCAACCTTTTCTTTGCGTCCTTTATTTTTTATCATGTGTCCTTAATCTAATCGCTTACAACTAAGGACTCATGACCGAATAAAGTCTCAAGGATGAACGAGCGAGGCTGAAATACTCAATACTTCACTTCGTACTACCCTACCATCGGAAAGCCCCCTCAGGGCGTCTACACACTTCATCCTTCAGCTGACTCGTTAACCAAACAGATTTTGAATTAAACCCCAATTGCTAGTTAATAAGTAAGCGACTACTGCACCACCAACACCACCAATTAAGAAAGCGCTGGCAAAGCCGTTCCAACCTTCTTTGGATCTAAAAGCATCTGGAGGGTTGGGTGTAGTGACAGTAACGTGTGGTTGAGGGGGATTGCTATTGCCATATAGAGATAGGCAACCCGTCAGAATGACAACAAAGCTTAAGGTTGCCAGTAATCCAGCTAAGTTAGCATTAGCCGTATCGCGCAGAGGACCCAATTTGGCGAATGGACCAAAAAGCCAATAACCATGAGCCATACCAATTTCTAGCCCTCGTCTGAAAGGTGTATGCCCTGGGCGATAAGCAGGCAAGGCATTAATGTACCACTTGACTAGGGGAGAAGCATTAATCGGTGTTTCCAGGTTACCCCGCTGCGGATCACGCCCTTCAGGAAAGACAACTTCGCGATTTCTAGCGTCACTGGGGCGATTTTTTGATGCATCTACTGCTGTTGCTATATCTGCCATATTTTCTGTTTTCCTCTAGATGGAATTGTGGCATGATTTTCAAATTAATAATAATTGTTACTGGTAGCTAAATTTCATTGTTGCTATTGAAGTTTATAAAAATTAATTTAGCTGTTTTATATATTTTGAAATATTTACAAGTTCGTATCATCTGTACAGTATGCCTCGTTTGAACACACTGTCTTTAGGACTTATTTAAGTCAAGTTAAAAGTTATAAGTTTTCAGTCAGGAGTTTGAAACTATGAAATATCAACGATGAATTATGAATTCATAACTCATCATTCATAATTCATAACTTCTAACTCCTAACTTTTCTCAAGAATCTACGGTAACGGATGGAAAAGAAGGTCTGGGAAGAAGTAGTTAAATACGATCAAAAGAACAGCGGTAAAAATCAAATTGGCAAACAACAAGACCGGTGCCAGGGAAAGATATTGAACCAAATAATTTGGTTGATTTTGCGCCATGAATCATTCTCCTAAATAAGTGAGTTCAATGAGAGCATTGTGAATTGTCAATTGTTAGTTCTTAGTTGTTAGTTACCAAAAAGTATCACTAACCACTAACTTACTTCCAATCTTAAAATCCTCACTAGCGTGGGGAAATGGGGATTTCTTCATCCTTGGCTGTTAATTCACCCGATAGCAGTTCTCTCAGGGCGGCTACAGGCCAAGTAAAGCCTGACAGCATAATTGGCAGTGCCTTTGTCACATCAATCTTGACTTCCCTCCATTCGACCTCACCGCCTTCTTTTTTGTTTGTTTGCAGGTAAGTGCGACCTACCCAACCAATCCAACCAGCGATATAAAGGAACAGAATGCCAGGAATCGTGAAGTCACCAACATGGCTGAGACGACCATCCACGATCAGATGAGGTAAACCTTCGGGACCGCACAGCTCCTGAGAATAACGCTCAAATCGTTTTTCCCCGGAAGCAGGGTCAAAGTTAGTAGCACGGGCAGCTTGTACCCGTTCTTGGAAAGCAGGAGATTCGCTGCAAGGCACAAGACCTGTCCCTGGAGTCTGCGCTTGAGCAGGTGGGGCAAAGTTGAACCAAACACAAATCGTTAAAATCAAAGCAAACAAGCGTCGCATGGAATTGTTTCCTTTTATTACGAAACAAAAAGTTTTTTGTACAAAACGAGGCGGCTTGTACAATCCTGATTTGCATAACTAGCAAGTCATCATATCTCTTGCCCGTGAACCGAGTAAAGTTGAAGTAAATAAAAGTTAAAGCTTCTCAAACAAATCTTTGGGAGCGCCGAGCCATAAGTGGGGAGTCTTGAGTCAAAAATTTTCTGTTTTTCACGTAGTTTTTCGGTTCAAAACCAATTCCAGATTCTTCTGACTCAGAACTTACCACGGTTGACTCAACACTCTCTCTATCAAAACTCAGAACTTAGCATTTTTTTAGCAATGGCAACCGTTTTGGCAATTGAAACTAGCTGTGATGAAACCGCCGTGGCGATTGTTAACAATCGTGAAGTTTGTTCTAGTATTATTGCCTCGCAAATTCCAGTCCATCAGCAGTATGGTGGAGTGGTGCCGGAAGTCGCATCCCGCCAGCATCTAGAAATTATAAATGAGGCGATCGCCCAAGCCTTGGAACAAGCACAATTAGACTGGAGCAACATTGATGGGATTGCGGCGACTTGTGCCCCGGGACTAGTTGGGGCGCTGTTGGTTGGGTTAACTGCCGCCAAAACCTTAGCAATGGTACACAACAAGCCATTTTTGGGAGTTCATCACCTCGAAGGTCACATTTACGCAACTTATTTGAGTGAGCCAACCTTAGAGCCTCCTTTCCTTAGCTTACTGGTTTCCGGTGGACACACAAGCTTGATTTACGTCAAGGATTGTGGTGTGTACGAGACTTTGGGCGAAACTCGTGATGATGCTGCTGGTGAAGCCTTTGATAAAGTTGCCCGTTTGTTGCATTTGGGCTATCCCGGCGGACCAGCAATTGACAGGCTAGCAAAACAGGGAAATCCCCAAGCTTTTACCTTACCAGAAGGGAAAATCTCCTTACCAGGTGGCGGCTATCATCGGTATGATGCCAGTTTTAGTGGGTTAAAAACGGCGGTACTGCGGTTAGTGCAGCAGTTTGAAAAAGATGGGCAGTCTTTGCCAACGGCAGATGTAGCGGCTAGTTTTCAGGAAACTGTAGCACGCTCGCTCACCAAAAGGGCGATCGCTTGTGCCCAAGACTACGGTCTTTCCACGATTGCTGTTGGTGGGGGTGTAGCAGCTAACAGTGGTTTAAGACAACAGTTACAACGCACCGCAGAAACTCACAACCTACGCGTACTATTCCCCCCCCTAAAATTTTGCACCGATAATGCCGCGATGATTGGCGCTGCTGCTGCTGACCATCTCAACAGAGGTCATACCTCTCCTCTGGTCCTTAGCGTTCAGTCTAGGCTAGCGTTAACCCAAGTTATGCAGTTGTATCAAGGGTGATCACAGGAATGAGGAGAATATTAGTCCCTCATCTCCCTCATCTCCCTCATCTCCCCCATCTCCTCTGCTTTGTAGTACTGAACAATTAGAGAGCGGATGTGATTAGCAACCGCATCCGGCTGTTCCAACATGGCTAGGTGCCCGCAATCAGGAATTTCGATAACATTGTCACCACAGTAGCCGAAAAGAGGGTGAAAGCTAGCTAAATGCCGCACATACTTGGGTTCCATAACCTTGTCTTCCGCACCAGTAAGGAAATAAATCGGTTGCTTGAGTTGAGAAACAAGTTGAGGCAAGCGGTTAATTTCTTCTTCTGTTGTAGAATCTAGCAGTGCTCCCAAAGCTGCTTCTGGATCTGCAACAACAAAATCAATCACCCGCTGACGCGCCCAATTGCGCTCCAAGGGGCGTGCTACACTCGCTTTGGTAAACAGTAAATCAATCAGAGGCACTTGGCTAAGCCATTTCGGGCGAAGTTGCAAAAACCGCTGACCTGCCGCTCGAAACTGCTCAAACGCTTCTTTAAGATAAATTCCACCACCTGAGTTAATACAAATCACACCTTTGACAGATTCAGGCATTTGGGCAGCACCCCAAAGAGCGATCGTGCCTCCTAAAGAGTGACCAACCAACCAAGCACTCTTAACGTTTAATTGTTGCAGGAGATCTGCTAAATCGTGAGCATAGGCAGCCGGAGTATAAGGAGAATCAAAGGGATTAACAACCGCACGACTAGATTTATCACTTAAGCTGAAATAAGTTTGTTCTCGACTAAAATCAGTTTTTAACCTAGACTGCGACTCTCCAAAACCTCTCAAATCATAGGAAAGACACTGAAAATCATCTGACAACCGGGAAATCACAGGTTGCCAGTATCCACTGCTATTGAGCCATCCGTGGATAAAAACTAAGGTGTGGGGATAGTCCGTGGGAGCCGTTAGCTCGTATGCGTGTGGAACGCCCAAGATTTCTATGGTTGCCATACTCCTATCGTACCCCGTTCAGGCAGGCAGTAGGGGAAGCAGGGGAAGCTTGGCTGAGACTCAGACACGGTGAGACAGCGGTATGCAGGAGGGTTTCCCGACCCAGCGACTGCGTAAGCGCTAAGCCTTCGGCACAGCTGAGTGCTGAGTCCCTCGCGGTGCGGCACGGCTTCGCCGTAAGCGTTGCTCCTCCGTTCGCCCTTGGCGTGGCGAAGCCATAGGAGGCACGGACACGCTGCTTTGAACGCTGAACGTGCACGCTGCTTTGAACGGCGTTCGCCCTTGGCGTGTGCGAAGCACTCAGCCGTGCCGGAGGCATACCCGAAGCGAGAAATTTTCTCTTGGCTCTCCCACTCTCCCTCATCTCCCTCATCTCCCTCATCTCCCTCATCCCCGCTTCATCTTGCCAACAACGTATGTCGCAAGCCAGAGTCTGATGGACAATTCACTTTCATATACTTCTGTTTTAGTGAATTTCTCCTTGGCTCTACAACAAAATGCTAAAGTTGAAAGAGATTAGTGTGAGACACACTCTTGCTGACTACTGTCATTCAAAATCCCGCAAAAACACAAAAAACTGTCTGTGTAAGAGGGATAAAAGGTGGGTAGTTCGGTGATCCGTGAATCAGCACTCTTCTCAGTAGTAACCAATTCAGTTATAGTACCCGAACCGCGTTGGCATGGGTTTTTGGAAAACTTGGTTTAGTACATCAGAAGCTACCTCAACAACCAAAACAACACCCTTAGAAGAGTATGCAGTGGAAACTGTTGGTAACTCAAGCTCTAATAGTGTTGGCGAAGTTCAACAGCAGGAAACTCGCATAGTTTTTAGTACGGAGCGAGATATCGACCTGTATGAACTAGAGGAACTATGTGATTCAGTCGGTTGGTCGCGTCGTCCTCTGCGAAAAGTGAAAAAAGCTATTGAGCATAGTTTTCTCGTAGCCTCTATGTGGCAAGTGCGAGGAAACAAAAGGCGACTTATTGGTTTTGCCCGTGCGACGTCAGATCATGCCTTTAATGCCACAATTTGGGACGTGGTAGTTCATCCGGAATTTCAAGGTAAAGGACTGGGTAAGGCTCTCATGAAATATGTACTCAAAAAGCTTAGGAGTGAAGAAATTAGCAATGTTACTCTTTTTGCTGACCCCCATGTTGTAGATTTCTACCGGACTTTGGGTTTCATGTCCGACCCAGAAGGCATCAAAGGTATGTTTTGGTATCCTCATTAATTTTTAAATGAACACAGTAGCTTTTCCCACAAACTCAGCTAGGATTTTAAGGTTTCAGTATTAAGACGCTGTTTGCCATAGAGCGAAAAGCGGTAATTCCTTATAAGAAGGTAGGCTGAAAACCCCTTGGCAATAGCTGCGGGGATGAAAGCCACAAGGTAGGCTAAAGCCTACAGTCAATTGACAAAAACGTACGAATGAGCAAAAATGAAAAGTACGATTAAATATAAGCAAGTAACGGAACAGATGTGAAAGACAGTAACATCACGTATGCAAAGCTAACGCTTTAGCACTTGCGAAACTTTAATTGTAGGACGAACATCTAAAAAGACAAAAAACTAGGGAAGGGCATTTCCGAAGTAACGCTACAGGAGTTGAAACCTCTACTCTAGCTGGTGCAAACCTGTTAGTGGCAAGTTTTGACGATGAATGTAGAATCCCCTGGCTTTACGAACAAATCAGCGATAGCAAAATTTGTTCACCCAGGGGAGTGTCAATTGCATCACTTCCAATTACAACAAACAAGCGGTTGTTACTTGCTTGCAGTAGGTGAGAATATGCTACACAAAGCTTGACAAAGCAGGGTGTTGGCAAAAAATAAAAAGCGTGGTACGATTAGAAAGCTAATCTAAAAAGTTACACAAGTCAGTCAAGTCAAGCACTATTAGTTTAATAAACAAGCACTATTAGTGTAATAAACAAGTAAAGGTTAGTTAGCTTCTGTAATCGGGATGTAGCGCAGCTTGGTAGCGCGCCTGCTTTGGGAGCAGGATGCCGCAGGTTCAAATCCTGTCATCCCGATATATAAATATTAATGAAGAAATCCTAGATCAATTTACTGGTCTAGGTTTTTTTACATAATATATATCTGGTTAGATACTTACCAGCCCTTCTCGTGTCCCAGACGCTGGAGACCGACAGGGCACGTGCGCAGAACTTATAAATATGAGTTTGTAAATATGAGTTTGGATCTCGCTGAGCGCAAAGTGTACCTCCAGGGCATAGGAAGCACGCAGTCGCTTCTGTCGGGTGTCTACAAATCCTATCATCTCAATTTGGTAATGTAAATTACCAAAGAATACAGATATAAAAGAATATAGTTTTTTTTGCAAAAATTATCAAAAAATCAAATAAAAAGTCAACATTTGCGTGTTTTTGGACTGTTAGTTTGATTTATAAGTGTATGGACACATAAATTGGATATTTTCCCGGAAGCTGTAATGATGCTGCATTGTGCTTTTATTATTCTCTATTAGCCACAGTTATTTTTAAGCAGTGAGTTACCGCAAAAATGCAAAAATCTGTAAATCTTGAGACATTTTGCAGCCGCAGTAGCAGGAACGATTTAATATTTCTTGTCGTCAACTATAGGTGAGAAAGCCAATAAAATGGCAGATGATGCCTTACGGTAAAGAGAAGATTTCTCGCCGATCTTGTTAAGATACAGCAGGCATCTACACTTTGAGTGCAATTTTTACTAAGGCGAAATTGAAACACCAAAAACAGCACAGTCAATTGGTAAAGAAGGTACTATAACTAAGACTAGTTGGTGCTGTGCAAATCCAACTATTTGTCAGACTTGATTTTAGATGTATTGATGCGAGGAGAAATCATGAATTCATTAGTTCGCTGGGGCACAACATTGAGTTTAGTTGGGAGTACTCTGCTGGCAACGGTTTTTAGCGGGAATGCTCCAGTGCTCGCATTGACAGAACAACAAATTAAAGAAAAATTAGACCCAGTACCAGTGTTTTTGATTACTAACAACCAAGGTGTACCTTTAACTCGTACTGTCAATGCGCAAAATGGACAAAATGGACAAAACGCGCAAAAGAAGCAAGCCACAGTGACAGATGTTTTCATGAATGGACAGGACGCTCAGGCTTTTATCACCCAACTGCAGAATGTGCAAGGCAAAGACCCGAAAATGGCAGAAATGTTAAAAAGCCTGCAAGTGACACCTGTACCCTTGGGGATGATTTATCAAAGACTTCGAGAAAATGCTAAGAAACCAGACAACCTCGTGTTTGCTTTTAACCCTGGAAAGCAGGATCTAGACGGGGCAGTGACATTGCTGCGCCAAAGTGGTAAAGAAGTTAAGCAGTTCCCCAGTGTGCCTGTTTTTATCGTTAGGTCGCCAGACAAGGGGTATGTATCCGTTAAACGGAAAACTGACAACAAGGAAGTTATTCCTCTGTTTTTAAGTCAAAAAGACGCTCAAGGTTTGTTGAACCAAGTCAAGCAACAAGTTCCCAAGGCTGAAATTCAGGTTGTGGACATAGACGGAGTTATTAAAACTATGCGGGATAAAAATGATCCTTGGCTTAGCCAAGTATCTATAGTGCCATCTACCGAAAGTATGCAGTATGTCATTAGCAAGCGAAATAATGCAAAGCCTGGTAGCTCTGCTCCGAATCAAACCCCCTCTGCCAAACCTTCTGCACCTGCTCCTAAAAAATAAGAAAAATATGCCTTAGGGTAGAGGCATGAGGGAGAAGCAGTCGTTAGTAACTGGTTTGCAACTTTGGCAGTGGCGGAACGCGGCAATTCAATCTGCGATCGCCACTGGAATTTCACCTGCTGAAGTAGATTGGTTACTACAAGAAGTTGCTGGGTTAGACCGATTAGCATTGCGTTTGGAATCATTTAAAGACCGAAGTCAGCTTGCTTTAGAGTTATCTTTAGAAGATTTAGACAAACTCTGGCAGCGGCGATTAAATGAACATTTGCCAGTACAATATGTTGCTGGAGCGACTCCCTGGCGAAAGTATAAAATTGCTGTATCCAACGCGGTTTTGATTCCCAGACCAGAAACAGAGTCTTTGATAGATTTAGCTGTCGCTGCAAGTGTTAGTGGGACAGATCCATCTTTAAAACAAGGACACTGGGCTGACTTGGGAACTGGTAGTGGCGCGATCGCGATTGGACTGGCAGATGTTTTCACGAAAGCAATCATTCACGCTGTTGATTACAGTCACCAGGCGCTTCTGGTTGCAATGGCAAACGCCCAAAATCTAGGTTTTGGAGAGCGCATTCGATTTTATCAAGGTTCTTGGTGGCAACCTCTGGAATCGCTCAAGGGTCAGTTTAGTGGCATGGTGTCTAACCCGCCTTATATCCCCACCAACATCATACCTACCCTACAACTTGAAGTCGTTAACCATGAACCACATCTCGCTTTAGACGGGGGTGCTGATGGTTTGGATTGCATCCGCCATTTGGTAGAAGTTTCCCCCACCTATTTACGACCCGGTGGGGTGTGGCTGATTGAAATGATGGCAGGACAAGCAGATACCGTGCAAGAAATGTTGCAAAATCAAGGTAGTTATTGCAATATTCAGATTCACCAAGATTTCGCTGGTATTGAGCGCTTTGCCCTAGCATATAAAAAAAGTACGTAATATAGCGCTTGGATTAGGGATTAGGGATTAGGGATTAGGGATAGTCAACAGTGAACAGTGAACAGTACCAGCATGGTACTTGATAACTGAAAACTGGTAACTGATAACTGATAACTGATAACTGTCGCCAGTCCCAAGTCCCCAGTCCCCGTTAATATAGGAAAATTTTCTTCCTTTTTCCACTGATAATTAGGTATTCTGAGTTCTGAGTTTTGAATTCTGAGTTCTCTTGATGCAAGTTTCCCTAGACGCCCTTGTGGCTGGTGTATGTGCTGGTCAATTAATAAGTTTTCCCACAGATACTGTTCCCGCACTGGCAGCTTTACCAGAACAAGCAGGCTTAATTTACGCAGCCAAGCAGCGGAGTCGCGATAAACCTTTAATATTAATGGCAGCCAGTGCGGAAGAAGTCTGGTCTTTTGTCACAGGTGATGACAATGAGCATAACATTTGGCACACAATTGCCAAGAAATATTGGCCAGGAGCGCTGACTTTGGTGTTGCCTGCTTCAGCAAGTGTACCAAAAGCGATGATTTCTATTCCTGATGGAGATTTAGACACCCAAAAGGGTCAGCCGACTGACTCCATGACAATAGGGATTCGAGTGCCTGATTGTAGGATTGCTCAGACAATTTTGACACAAACAGGTCCTCTGGCAACCACCAGTGCTAATTTATCAGGTCAGCCCCCCTTACAAACAATGTTAGAAATTTCGGCACAGTTTCCCGATGTTTTGACTCTGGCGGCGACGGAACTTAAAGACGAGATACGAGGAATTGGTGTCCCTTCCACTGTTGTTAAATGGACTGGAAAGAATTGGCAAATTTTACGGCAAGGTGCTATAAAGGTAGAGCTTTAAGCCTTGGGTTCAGTAGATAAAAGAGTATTTTCTGTATGGGGCGACTGCCTAGGGCAACTATGCTCTTTGCCGAAACAGGTCTGTTGTCTACTTGAGTTGTCTACTTGAATGGCACTATTTTTAAGGTGGATGAGGCGCTTGTCCATCTTTGCCCTACTTTGAGCAATACTTCGGTAACGCTGCACGGCATCTAACCCAACTTAACTACGTTTGTTTATACATAGTATGGACATTGGATGGGAATGAAAGTTCCCGTTTTGTCCTACATCCTTTAGCTTCAGTAGAAGCTTGTTAGGCTTACCGCTTTACTGTTAAGTTAAAACACATTTAGATTGCGTATTTTTGGTTGTGATAAGGGTGTAGGATGTAGTGAATTTATCTAAACCTATACTTTTTATCCCTTAACCAAATGTGCAAACAAGATGTGCAAGAGCTTATCAACATATAAAAGGGTGCATCTGGAGGCAGGCAAATCTAAGTTCACCAGACTAAACCTGCTTAAGTAGGCTTGGTTTGTCAGATGGATGCTCCTGAATCATCAAGAGTAGTAAGAGTCAGGAACATCGCAGTGTTCCCGCTCAGTGCTGTGTGTAAACAATTCCAAAGTTTTCTCTTCAACCTTAAAACTGGGTCAGAAATAGAAGAATTTTTATCTGTAGCTAGAAATTCAGGATTGGAGGACTCTGTTAAAAAGGAGTGAAAGGGGAACTCCGGAACTTTGTTTTGTGCCTCTATGGTTTATTAAAAACGTGATTGTTGCCAGATTATGAATTGGAGTCACTGGGTATATTTAGGAGTAGGACTAGCATTAGGGGTGAGTGTGAGTGGGTTATTTGCGCGGCGGGAGGCGTCTTCTAGCTCATCCACAGTCTCACCAGTGAATGAACAAGAGGCTACATCGGCACTCCTGCAACAGATCAAGCAAACGCAGCTAGCGTATTTTATGGCAAGGGAAATCAGCCAGTTTAAGGCAGGGTTTTTAGCGCGAACGACTCACGTATTGCGATCGCCCCTCAATGGTCTAATTGGCTTGCATCAGTTAATTTTGTCTAACTTATGTGAAAATCCAGAAGAAGAACGAGAATTTATCGCTCAAGCTCACGAGCGAGCGCTGAAGCTGCTAAAACTGATTGATGAAATTCTCAGCGTTGCCAGAATCGAACATGGTACGAACAAATTAAATATTCAGCCTTTAAAACTAGCGGAACTATTGCAGGAAGTTCACAACTTAACTTATATGTTGGCGGAAAACCGCAATTTTCCCTTACTTGTGATACCACCAGACCCAGAAATTTATATTTTTGCAGACCCTTTTTGGCTACGACAAGTCTTAGTAAATTTGGTGGAAACTTCGATTGGTCTGATGGAGGAAGGCAGTATCTGTATTTCTGCCAAAGTTTCCCACACAAGTGATTGCGTTCACATTTGGTTAGATGTGCCAACTGATGCGGCTCCCCAAAGTGAGCCGATAGATTTTATAACATCACAAGAAAATATGCCTGAGGCTGATGGGAAAAAAGACATTTTCATGCCTGGAATGAAGCTATTACTCAATCAAACTCTTTTGGAAGTGATGGCGGGAAAGTTGGAAATCGTTCCCTTTCCCACCACTGAGGGACAAGCCGACGATGTGAGGAGGCTACAAATATCTATCCCCCTAGTGATTCCTGAAGCTGAATTTCCGCTGGAAGAGAACTAAAGTTAGGTTGATTATATAGCACCATTGTGGTGGTGGAATTAGCCTGGAAACCAATCCTTTCGTAGAACCGCTGCTTGTGAGTAGTCATTAAGTAGACACGTTCAACGCGGTTCATACGGGGATGGCTCAAAACGGTTTCCACCAACTTGCTTCCCAGTCCAACACCACGAAACTCTGGATCGATGGCAACATCCCAAATAGTAGCGCGGTAGATGCCATCGGAAGTTGCTCTGGCAAAGCCAATCAGCCGTTTTCCATCCCAAACGGTAATCACAGGGTCACTGTTGGCAATGGCTATGCCCAAATCTTCGATGCTGCGACCTTTTGCCCAAAAAGCAGAAACGTTTAATAGCTGCTGGATCTGATAAAGATCGATTTCAGACTTGCGATCGCTAAATCGAATTTGAGTATGACTATCATTCATGGATTTTACCGAATTGCACGAGTATATTCGCTATCCTGAATCCGATTTTGCAAGATAGCGGTTGAATTGTATCAATGATAAACTTTAAAAAAATTAATACTTTAATTTAACTGCAAACCCATCTCCATAAAGGATGACTTGGTCCTTGCTGGCGTATCCGACAAACCTGTTGTTCTAGGCGTTGCTTTTCCTGCTGTGGTAGTCCTAGTAGCGCATTGCGGCTTTGCCAAATAAGAACAGCAAGGGTGATACCCAGACAAAAATATAGACCAAGAGTAGCCAAGGGATGATAGTATAGCCCGTATCGGACAGCTACCCAGGTAAAGTATTGTCGCCACAGTGCAATTTCGGAACGTAAATCCCACACACAAACAGGCACAACAGTGAGCCACAAAAAACCGACAAACAACCACCTGCCATATACCTGTAGCTGGTGCAGCTTTTGTACTTGTTTAGCAAAAGACCGATCGCTTTCGTCAGGATACCAGCTATTTGGTGATGGTTGTTCTGGTTGAGCCATAAGTGGATAGGAGATGGAGGGGGGAGATGAGGCAATGGGATAAAGAGCGTAAGCGCAAGCGCACGCCAAGGGCTAACGCGCAGCGTGTCGCAAAGCGACGAGCGCCAGTATTGGGGAGAAAATAAACTATTTATTATTCTTAACTCCTAACTCCTAACTCATCACTCATAACTAACTATCAACTGAAGCATCTATTGATTCGGCGCGATTGGGTAGTACCGATTCGCCTTTGCGCTCTCGCCACCAGGCAAGGAGTGTACTAGCGATAAAAATACTGGAATAAGCCCCAGCTGCAAAGCCAATAATCAATGCTAAAGCAAAATTTTTCAGTGTTTCTCCTCCAAATAGGAAGAGAGCAGATAATGTCAGTAATACGGTTAAGGTTGTGTTTATTGACCGTGTTAGGGTTTGGTTTACCGCATCATCTACAATTTCAGCAATGGGGTGATCAGGATTAGTTTTGAGGGTTTCGCGAATGCGGTCATAAATGACCACAGTATCGTTAACCGAAAAACCTGTAATCGTCAGCAGGGCGACGATAAACAGGCTATCTACTTCTGTACCTAGTGTCAAACCCAAAATCGAAAAAATCCCAACCGTGATTAATATATCGTGGAATAGAGCGACGATGGCAAAGACGGCATAGTCCAACTGGAAGCGAAAAGCCATGTAGACAGTGATGCCAATGAAGGAAACTATCAGAGCGAGGATACCAGACCTAAACAGATCTTGCCCAACGCTAGGACCCACCGTGTCAATTTGGTTTTTCTGAGGGTCAAAAGCGCCTATTTTCTCACTGATAGCATTTTGCAATTGGGTACGCTGTTGGGGAGTTAAAGTTTTTGTCCGAATTAATACACCGTTTTCTTTCCTTGTCTCCTTATCGGTAACAACTTGGATACTGCTATCACCCAGCCCTTGTGCTCTGGCTACTTCCCGGACGACGTTGACATCAATCGCTTTGTCGCAGTTACCTGGTTTGGTACAATCTCGTTCAAACTGCAGTCGCGTACCACCGATAAAATCCAGACCGGGACGCAGGGGAGCACCAAGTTGTTGCCAAGAAATCACCATTGAGATGATACCGGCAAGGATAATCGCGGAGGAAACAATCCACCAAAGCCCTCTTGATTTGTTGATACTGAGTCTCATCGAGCCACCTCTGCCTTATTCGTCACTGGCACGTTCGGACAGAAAAGTTCGGTTTTGCGCAGCGAAGGGAATGAAATTGCCAAAAACATAAGTGTGCGACTACAGGTGATTGCTGAAAACATACTTACGGCAACACCCAAAGCTAAGGTGAGAGCAAAGCCTTTCACCAAACCAGAACCGAGCCAGAATAGCGCTGCACAGGCAATCCATGTTGTGACGTTGCTATCTAAAATACTAGAAAATGCTCGGTAAAAACCGGATTCTACAGAACGATACAAAGATTTGCCTGCTCGTAATTCTTCCCGTGTACGCTCAAAAATCAGCACGTTAGCATCAACCGCCATACCAATACTGAGGATGAAACCAGCAATACCTGGCAGTGTGAGGGTAACGCCTAACAAAGCAAAGCTTGCCCAAGTTAGGAGGGAGTAAATCACAAGAGCTATATCAGCAATCAATCCCGGCAATCGATAGTACACCACCATAAATATTAATACTAAAGTCAGACCACCGATGCCAGCATAAATGCTGCTTTGTATACTATCTTTACCTAATGTCGCCCCAACAGTCCGGATTTCTCCAATTTCTACTGGTACGGGTAACGCGCCACCACGTAGTTGCACGCCTAAGTCGTTGGCTTGTTGTGCAGTAAATCGACCTGTAATCACAGCAGAACCACCAGTAATACCCGTGCTAGCTAATTCTGGTCCTACGGTGGGAGCACTAATGAGTTCGTTGTCCAGAAAAATACCTATACTACGTCCAGTACCGGCGAGTTGTTTCGTCAGTTCAGCAAACACCTCACCGCCCTTTTCATTAAAGCGAATAGCAACATGCCAGTCACTTCCTTGCGTTGGTTCGCCGTAAGCATCCTTGAGGTATTTACCTGTGAGTGGTGGGTTTGTGCTTTCAAATAATTCCGCAATTGCTTTAGTATTATTTTGCAGTTCTTGTTGATTTTTCTCTATAGCAGCTTTATCGTTGCTCTTCCTCAATTGTTCCTGCTTTGCCTTGAGTTCTGCTCTGGATGCTTGAAGAGCAAACACTTGAGTTTCTGTATTTGGCTTTTGCTTGCGAAACTCTAATTCTGCCGTACCTCCCAGGACTCGTTCTGCTTGCTCTGGATCATTAACTCCGGGCAGTTGTACTAAAATTTTGTCAGTACCTACTGTTTGGATCACTGGTTCAGAAACGCCCAAACCATTGATCCGACCTTCAACGACGCTTTTGACAGCATCCAATTCTCGTTCGGTAATTTGCTGAATTTCTGGTGTGGTTTTCACTTGAATGGTAAGCTGTGAACCTCCCCGCAAGTCTAACCCTAGAGGTATAGGAATTGTGGCAATCACCGTAATGGCGGCGATTACCAAGATTAAAATCAAAGCTAATAGCGATCGCTGTCTTTGCATACCCTTACTCGCTGCGACAAAGGCTATGATAGCGCTCTTTGGAAGACTTTTGAGTGATGAGTTGTTAGTTGTAGAGACGCGCCATGGCGCGTCTGTACATTTGTTAGTTGCTAGTTATTCTTTACGACTAACTACTAACGACTACCCACTATCGACTTTGCAGTCCTAGACGCGCAAACCTACCATTTTTTCCACAGCTTCAACAATTTGCTCTGGTTGAACAATGGTCAATCTCTCCATATTACCGTTGTAGGGCGTGGGAATATCTTGGGAAGAAAGCCGCAGTACAGGTGCATCCAATTCATCAAACAAGCGTTCATTGATAGAGGCAATTAATTCTGCTCCAATGCCTCCTGTTCTCATGCCCTCTTCCACGATAATCACTTGATGTGTTTTTCTTACGGATGCACCAATTGTATCAAAATCTAGTGGCTTAAGTGATATCAGGTCAATGACTTCTGGGTCATAACCTTGCTTTTCCAATGTTTTTACCGCTTGCATCACATGATGCCTCATCCGGGAGTATGTCAATATTGTGACATCTTTTCCACGTCGCACAACTTCTGCTTTATCCAAAGGCAGTAGGTATTCTTCTTCTGGTAGGTCTTCTTTCAAGTTGTAAAGCAGAACGTGTTCAAAGAACAACACCGGGTTATCATTGCGGATAGCTGATTTCAGCAATCCTTTGGCGTTGTAAGGAGTAGAGCAGGCGACAATTTTCAATCCTGGTACAGCTTGGAAGTATGCTTCTAGGCGCTGGGAGTGTTCTGCGCCCAGCTGTCTTCCTACACCTCCAGGACCGCGAATGACCATTGGAATTTTAAAGTTACCGCCGGAAGTATAGCGCAGCATACCCGCGTTGTTAGCTATTTGGTTAAAGGCAAGAAGCAAGAAGCCCATGTTCATGCCTTCAACGATTGGTCGCAACCCGGTCATTGCTGCCCCAACAGCTAAACCTGTAAAGCTGTTTTCCGCAATAGGAGTGTCTAGAAGTCGGAGTTCGCCATATTTTTTGTATAAGTCTTTAGTCACTTTGTAGGAACCGCCGTAGTGCCCTACGTCTTCACCAAGAACGAATACAGTTGCGTCACGCGCCATTTCTTCATCAATGGCTTCCCGCAAAGCGTTGAAGAACAGTGTTTCTGCCATTTGACCAATATTATCGATTATTGTTCTTGAATCTTAACGCGCATCTGCTCTCCAAGACGGTGAGCAATTGCACGAGTTGCATCTATAGTCATAAACCGTAAAAAGTGCAGAGGACAACAGAGGCACCCTGATCACAGGTTCTGGTAGTTTTTCGCCTTTTCCTACTGGCACTTTACCTAGTATATGAAGCAGTGACAGATATCACGTCCTTTGTATAAAGCAGACCTTATTGTGGAAACGCAACGCGTGTATCGACTTTCTCCAGGACAAATTGTTTTCAATCCGGAATGTTCTAAGTGATAAGCTAGAACACGTTTGAATGACATAATTTTGTTCGGGAAAATTTTCATAAAAATTCCTAAAATTAGCGTTTGTTGATTGCGGTGTTTAAACTTTAATTAAGGAATATTCTTCTGCAAATAGATATCTTATAGAATACCAGAAAATTTCAGTGTCACACAGCTAACATTTCAAAAATGATTGGAGTATATCAATGAATCTACCTGTTATTTTCGATATTGCTATTGGCTTAGTTTTTATTTACTTAACTTTGAGCTTGATAGCTTCTGAAATTCAGGAGTTAATTTCTACCGTTCTACAATGGAGAGCTAAACATTTAAAACAATCAATTGAATTGCTCATGGCAGGTGGTAGCCAAACTGGGTCAGAAGAAACTGGGTCAGAAGAAATCGAAAAGGCAGTGAAGTTGGTAAAGGAACTTTATGGAGACCCCATAATTAATACCTTAAATCAACAAGCAAAGGATGGAATAGAAAAGGGATTCCGAGACGTTACTAAAACCATTCACTCAAAAGTATCAAAAGAAAAACAAAGTGCTCCTTCCTATATTCCTTCCGAAACATTTGCAATCACTTTATTAGAAACTTTAAAAATTCCCCAGTTAATTGAGTATGTGAAAAATCCTAGTACTCAAAATAACTTGCACATGATACTATCCACTTATAAAGAATTGAAAACAGGTATTAATGACAAAAATAGTGAAAGCTACCAAAGAATCCAAGCAATATATGGAGATATTGAGCAAAACCAAAAATTTAAAAATCTTGTTAATAGTTTACCTGAACACGTACCTGATAAGTTAATTAATAGTCTTACTGTGATTGCTGACAGGACTAGGATAAAAATTGATGACCTCAAAGAACAAGCGAATCAGTTTAAAAAAGAGGTTGAAACGTGGTTTGACCGCTCAATGGATCGGTCAAGTGGTGTTTATAAGCGCAATGCTAAAGGAGTTGCTATCTTAATTGGGATAGCAATTGCTATATTAACCAATACTGATACATTTTTCCTCCTCAACAGACTATCACGGGATTCGGCTATTCGCTCTGTAATTACTCAAAGAGCAATTCAGCAAGCCGAATCTTATCCTAATGATATAAATGTCATTAGGCAAGCTCAGCAGGATTTAAGCGATGCTTCTGTACCCATTGGATGGCAAAACATCAATCAACAGCTTGATCTTGAGCCATTGAATACTAGTCAAGGCAATACTGCTAACGCTATCTTGCGCAAAATATGGAAGGTTATAGCTATGTTATGCGGTTGGGTTGTAAGTGGTTTAGCTATTGCAATGGGCGCGCCTTTTTGGTTTGATGTCCTTAATAAAGTTATTAATGTGCGTAATGCTGGTCCAAAACCTGAGTCGTATACTAAGGATCAGCCGCCTTCAAATTAGCGTTTCACAGCGGAGTTTCCCCTCTTCCTCCACTATTTGAAAGGAGATTACTAACACAGAGTAGGTATGGGGATGCGGTCGAGTCATTCTTTGCTTATCAAGCTACACTCCCAATTTTTGGCTCAAGTTATTCAACTCACTCGTCCTTTGGAAGTGAAAAACTAGGGTATAGCAACACGCTATGAATTGAAGTTAGTACTGTATTTCATAAATTCGTATCGCACTCTTGGGCTTGTAGTTGTTGCGCTAAGCGCGTAGACAAATAAGCGGCGCACCCGTTGGGTAGACAGCGCAACTACGAACTATCACGCTACGAACTTATGCAATCTTGTACTTAGTATCCAGCCTCTCTCAAATGCAAACTTGGCGAATCGCTGACTTGAGTCACCTGATTCATTTGAGGAGGTTGATTGACCTGATTTTCCGGAAATCTTCTAGGTCTTCCTGGTTTACGCTTATGTCGTTGATTTATTGATTTTTCGCTTGCAGCAGCCAGTTCTTCTGGTGTACATTTAAACAGCCGCAATGCATCTAAATATTTTTTAGGTGTCATGGTAGGCTCTGTACGCCCTGCTTCCCAGTTGCGAACACTAGTTTCACTAATTGCAAGCCTGAAGGCAACCTCTGCACGGCTAAGTCCCGCACGCTCTCTCAGGACTTGCATATCCATACCCAATGCTCCCTTTCTAAAACTATAGTACTTATTTATTAAATCAATTGACGTAAAAAAGCCAACTGAGGATTATTTCTTAACTATATTATTTTATAATCTATTGCTTACGTATCTGGCAAACGGGCGATAGCCCTCACCCCCCATAGTTAGTGTTTTTCAAGCGTTTGGGAAGCTGCCTCTGTTTTATAGTGTATTTTTATCTGTCACCCAAAAAGTCTCGCCGATCAAATTTATCTCTTGAGTAGAGGATAATCTCACACCCAGACACAAAGACACCTAGATTGGCTCTGCGCCTTTGCACCTTGGAGTGAGATTATCAAGAAAGTTACCAAAATTTAATTATTTGGCACTTGAGGCAATCAGCGTCTAGCGCAACCACCGCGCCGCATCTTTGGCATGGTAGGTTAAAATCAAGTCTGCGCCGGCGCGTTTAAAGCCGATGAGAGTTTCCATCACCACACGCTGTTCATCAATCCAGCCGTTCAAAGCTGCGGCTTTAACCATAGAATACTCACCAGAAACGTTATAAGCAGCAACAGGCAAGTTGCTCGCTTCCTTCACGCGCCAGATAATATCCATGTATGCCAAAGCTGGCTTCACCATCAGCATATCAGCACCTTCGGTGATATCCAGTGCAATTTCTTTGAGGGCTTCCTTGGCGTTACCAGGGTCCATTTGGTATGTTCGGCGATCGCCAAATTGTGGGGCTGAGTCTGCTGCATCCCGGAATGGACCGTAATAAGCCGAAGCATATTTCGCAGCATAAGACAAAATCGGGGTATCTTGGAATCCAGCTTCATCCAAAGCGCCGCGAATAGCTTGTACAAATCCATCCATCATTCCGGAAGGCGCGATGATATCTGCCCCGGCTTTTGCCTGGGAAACCGCTGTTTTCCCAAGTAATTCCAGCGTTGGGTCATTCAAAACCCGTCCGGTTAAGTCACCCACTTCCAAATAACCGCAGTGTCCGTGACTGGTGTACTCGCACAAACAAGTATCAGCAATCACAATCAAATCAGGTACTGCTTGTTTAACAGCGGTCGCCGCTTTTTGGACAATACCGCAATCATGCCATGCGCCAGTGGCATCCACATCTTTATCTGCAGGAATGCCAAATAAAATAATGGCAGGAATTCCCAGGTCGTACACCTCTTTTGCTTCTTCCACTATTTTGTCTATTGAAAGTTGGAAGACACCAGGCATAGATCTGACTTCATTCGCAATCCCCTCACCTGGTACGGCAAACAGAGGGTAAATTAAATCATTTGTGGTTAAAACAGTTTCGCGTACCATCCGGCGTAGTTGTGGATGGGTACGCAAACGGCGGGGGCGATGAGTCGGAAACATAGGGCTTTTTAAAATTAACAACTAACTTGTGGGGTAATGCTGCACCAAAGGAGCGGCTTACCCCATGAAGTATAGTACGACGTGCTTAAGCTAGTTTTCAGACTATTATGAAACATTAAGAAGTACAGGTTGTTTCGCTGCCTTTACAGGTTGTTTCGCTGCCTTTTCAATGCTCTCAACAATTGTCTGCGCCACCTTCGTACTTGTAAAATAGCTGCCGTGGGCATTACCGCCATTGAGCAACAAAGCTAAAGGTGTCTGGCTAAAAAGTAGGTTCAGATAGTCGAAACCGTTTAATTCGGTGACGACATCTTCCACGTTTACAGATTGACTCAATCCATCGACTAAGCTGTATATTAGGGGGTTGAGGGGCCAAGCCACAGGATCTCCGGGGTGAATGTAGTTCCGCCAAAGTAGTTTGTTTCCATTCAGCTTCTTGCCAAGGTTCTTCAGGAGCGCTTCCAAATTGGGAGTGATGTCATGGGTAGCGCGTTGACGTGCCTGAGATTGTGTCAATTCTGCCGCACCAGCAGCTTGTTTCTCGCCTTTCACTACATCTAGCAGGCTGAACAGAGCAATAGGCGAGCCCATTGTGTGAATACTGGAAACACGAATACCTTCCTGCGCGTTGGGTTCTACGCCATAAAAGTGCCTGCGAATCTCCTGAACATATTTAGAACCTTCGATATTTTCGTCATTCCAACGTTCAGCAAATAGAACGTCGAACAGGATAACTGTTCCCCAGCTATGAGTCACTAGATGCAAACGGTCTTGTGAACCAGCGTTCTTTAATCCCTTTAGCATGTCCTGATTGAGCTTTTCGACAACCTTGGAACCAACAGTGCGGCTGATGTATGAAGCAGCATCACCAGCAAACTGGAGTAGTGTGGTTTGGCGGAATTGTTTGAACCAAAGCTGTTGCCAACAACCGTCTTCAGACTGGAGCTTGCAGAGGAGTTTATCTTCTCCTTCCTTGTTCACGTTGCCCCAGTAAAGAGGTATTTTTTGGAGTTCGTAGCCTGTGTCAATATATTTTGTAATTAGCTCGAACAGTTCGTCGGCGTAGTCCGGCTTTTCTCGTTGGGAGCGAGTATTGACACCATGAATAAATAGGACGTAATCAGTAGCCATAAGCAAACCTTTTAAATTCACATGAGTTTCATAAAGTTACAAAATCGCAAGGCACAGAGAGCCACGTGACGGCTACAATTAAAACCTTGCATCTGTATTTTTTATATAGCTGTCAGTCAAATCAACTTATGCACTTCTTGGATAAGGCATAAATGAAGATCTGTGTTGATCTGATGACTTGACCCTAGTGCTAATATTCTCCGAAAAACTTTACAAAACTTTTTGAGCAAACTTTGATGGACAAAAAACAAAGCGTCATATACTTAGAACAAAAACGCTCTGTAGTCAGACAGACTACAAAAACCGCTTAACTGTGACGCCACTTGCGAGACTCAGGGGAAACCCAACGCAAGTGGCTCCTCTGCCCTACTGCTGCTGATCGCTGTGGGGCAATTTTATATTTTACAGCTATATTGCCGAGCAAAAATATTAAAAGTTCCCTCAAATTTTACATCTGGACATCATTAAAAATTAATGGTGATGTGCGCGCAATGAGTCCAGAATCAATAGTTCATCAACCGATAGTTTTTTGATGAATGACTAAAGGCTAATGAAGCGTGACTTATGACTAAAAAACCCGGAAAATGAAGGGATAGCGGAAGGGTTTATCTGGATCGGTAACAACAGAGAAAATTGCCCAAATTGTCAGTCCCCAGTGGACTAGAAACCATAAACCTGCTAGTGGTAACAGCAAACCTAAGGTTATCCAAGTTAATCCTGTTACAATCGCTCCATAAAGCCATACATTAAAGTGGAAGTTGATTGACTCTTTAGCATTTTCCTTAACAACTGGGTCTTCAGACAGAAATAGTACGGCTATGGGTAGACCTACAGACACTAAGGTAGCACTCAAGAAAATTGCACCATGACTCAGTGCTGATAGAATCTTCCGTTTGTCTGAATCGTACATTCTTTTTTTTCTCCCTTAGTTTAGCGTGGTAATTATACAACGACCCTATCACGAGCATTGTTATCTTAAGATTAAAAGACTCGCTAAAGTTGGAAAAAGTTAAGTTAAGTTAAGTTACAAGCAAGCAAATCACAGTATGTCTACTGAAATACAGTCGGAATTGCATCAAGCAGTTGATCATCGTCGCAACTTTGCGATTATTTCTCACCCAGATGCTGGGAAAACAACACTGACAGAAAAGCTTCTGCTGTACGGAGGAGCAATTCATGAAGCTGGCGCAGTGAAGGCAAGACGGGCGCAGCGTAAAGCCACCTCTGACTGGATGGCAATGGAACAACAACGAGGTATTTCGATTACCTCTACAGTGTTGCAGTTTGAATATCAGCACTGTCAGATAAATTTGTTAGATACGCCTGGACACCAGGATTTTAGCGAAGATACCTATCGTACCTTGGCAGCAGCAGACAATGCCGTGATGCTCATTGACGCGGCAAAAGGTTTGGAACCGCAGACGCGGAAGTTGTTTGAAGTGTGTAAGATGCGCGGTATACCCATCTTCACATTTGTGAACAAACTTGACCGTCCTGGAAGGGAACCTTTGGAACTGTTGGACGAGATTGAGCAAGAATTGGGCTTGCAAACTTATGCTGTGAATTGGCCGATTGGTATGGGCGATCGCTTCAAAGGGATTTATGACCGCCAAGAACAACAAATTCACCTGTTTGAAAGAAGCGCCCACGGTAGCCGCGAAGCTGTGGATACAGTGGTTGATTTAGGCGATGCGAGAATAGAAGAACTTTTAGAACAAGACCTCTACTACCAACTGAAAAACGATATAGAACTCCTAGAAGGGGTGGGACCAGAATTAGATTTGGAATTAGTCCATCAAGGCAAAATGACACCCGTTTTCTTTGGTAGTGCGATGACCAACTTCGGGGTAGAGTTATTCCTCAAATACTTCCTTAACTACGCCCTCAGACCTGGTCCCCACAATAGCACTGTTGGTGAAATTCCCCCCACAAACCCGGACTTTTCTGGATTTGTCTTCAAACTCCAAGCAAACATGGACCCGAAGCACCGCGATCGCGTCGCTTTTGTGCGCGTCTGTACGGGTAGATTTGAAAAAGATATGACAGTGAATCACGCCCGCACAGGCAAAACTATCCGCCTATCCCGCCCACAAAAATTATTTGCTCAAGAACGCGAATCAATAGATGTTGCTTATGCGGGTGATGTCATCGGTTTGAACAATCCTGGTGTTTTTGCCATAGGGGATACTATTTATACTGGTCAAAAGCTGGAATATGAGGGAATTCCTTATTTTTCACCTGAGTTGTTTGCAGTTCTGCGGAACCCCAACCCTTCTAAATTCAAGCAATTCCAAAAAGGCGTTTCGGAGTTGCGAGAAGAAGGAGCCGTGCAAATTATGTACTCAGTGGATGAAGCGAAACGCGATCCAATTTTGGCAGCCGTTGGTCAGTTGCAATTTGAAGTGGTACAGTTCCGACTGCAAAACGAGTATGGAGTCGAAACTCTGCTCGAATTGTTGCCTTACTCTGTCGCCCGTTGGGTTGACGGCGGATGGGAAGTGTTGAACAAAATAGGACGCTTATTCAATAGCACAACAGTGAAAGACAGCATGGGGCGTCCAGTGTTACTATTCCGCAATGAATGGAATTGCCATCAATTGCAGGAAGACCATCCAGAATTGAAATTGAGCGCTATTGCTCCAGTCGTTTCCGGACAACAACCAGTAAATGATTCAAATAGTTAGTTGTTAGTGGTTAGTAGTTCCTACCAACTAATGTACAGACGCGCCATAGCGCGTTTGTACAACTACTCACTATTTAAGAGCGAAGTGCTTGAAAAAGCTCATAGATGGGTATTGTGAAGTACCCAGCACCAAATCGGAGTACCGATTATAGTGGGGGCTAAGCGCTAAGGCGCACGCTCCGCGTTAGCGTTAGCTCCTCCGCAGGAGGCACGCGTCTCATTCGCCGCCGCCTCCTTGTGTTGCCACAACTCGGTCTTACACCGCGTCTCTGGTATTTCTACTTTTATCCTTGCTTTGAAGGAACCCGCGCAGCCGCCCGCCTCCCGCAGGCAGTTATTCATTTTTGTTCCGAGGCTCATCATTATATCTTGTTGGATCAGCGGACTCGCCCATTCCCTAGTTCTGCTAGTTACCTGCGTAAGCGTACTCTTGCACCTTGCGTTTTGTTGTCAGCCAGCTAGGCAGGTCTTCGACCAATACTATTATACAACACTTAGTCGTAATATTCCCGATCTTATTGACAATTCCTCAACCACCCCACTCTCCCATCAACAAGAGCGGTTGATATTGGTCGGAGGTGTTTTCGTCATTGTCCGCCGCCTCTCCCGCCACTAAACGGAGTACCGTTATAGTGGGGGACTTACGGCGAATGAGTTAAAAAAGACCGGAGTGAGAAAATTTTTATGCCTTCACATCCTCAACCATCTTTGGAGGCAGGATTATCCGCAATTAAGCAGGGTGATTTCCAAAGCGCGATCGCGACTCTAGAAGCAGTAGCTGCAACTGGCAACAGCAACACTGTTTTGCAAGCGCAGATAGGGTTAGTCGTAGTTTATGCAAAGAGCGGTAATATCCCAAAGGCGATCGCCTTATGCGAAACTCTCACTCAGAGTCAAAATCCCCAAGTACAACAGTGGGCAAATCGCACTTTAGAGCAATTGACACTACCCGATCAAGGTAGTCAAACATCAACAACTGATGCCACAGGATTTGTCCCGATTGAGCAGCAGGAAACAACGGGAGCTGGGGAGCTGGGGAGCTGGGGAGTTGGGGAAGCTTCGCTGACACCCAGACACCAGGAAACCGAACCACAGGGAAATTTTCTCTCCTCATCTCCCTCATCTCCCTATCTCCCCATACCCCCTCCTCCAGCCAGTCGCGAAAAAGCTAAACCACCGACAATTCATTGGCGACAAGCAAGAAGAGCACAGTCTTGGCAAAGACTGCAAAAGCTGAACTTAATACCCTTTCGGCTGCTGATGGTAGGAACATTCATCGCTTTATTTTGGCTGATGCGGGAATTGCTCGTGTTGCTGATGCGATTTATCAACGATATCCTTAGTAAACTACCATATTTGCAGCCAATACAGCTATATTCCGCTAATCCTACTTTATTCTTGCTATTGCTACTGCTCATATTGATAGGCTTTTCTCCCTGGTTACTAGACCGAATACTTATAATTTTTTACAGTCATAGAAAATTAGAGAGAGACACCTTAAATAGATACAGTAAAGAAGCTGTTCGGGTGCTGCAAGGCTGTTGTCAGCAGAGAGGCTGGCAGTTACCAAAACTTGGTGTTTTACCTTTGGCAGCACCCTTAGCGCTAACTTATGGTAATTTACCCCGCACAGCCCGAATTGTAGTGAGTCAGGGGCTGTTAGAGCAACTGGCAGATGATGAGATAGCCACAATTTATGCGAGCCAGTTAGGGCATATTGTCCATTGGGATTTTGTCGTGATGTCTTTGGTGCTACTCGTAACAATCCCAATATATAAAGGTTACCAGTATTTTTCTCAATGGGGAGACAGAACAACAGCGCGAATTTGGCGTCCTATTGTGGCTATTATGGCAAGCTTCACTTACGGAGTCTGGTGTTTGCTGACTGGAACGAGCATATGGTTGTCACAGTTACGGCTTTACTATAGCGATCGCTTTGCTGTTGACATCACTGGTAATCCTAATGGTCTTGTCCGTGCCTTACTCAAAATTGCGATTGGTATTGCTGATGATATCCAAAAACAAGAACACACCAGTTGGCAGTTAGAAAGCTTAAATATACTAGCACCTGTGAGCTACCAGCAAAGTATTTGTTTGGGTAGTATTGCTCCCCACACGACCTTTGAATCGTTTTTAATGTGGGACTATCTTAATCCCTACCGTTGGTGGTTTGTAATTAATAATACTCATCCTTTGCTCGGCGATCGCCTGCAACGTTTGGTATCAATAGCCCGCCGTTGGCATTTAGAAACAGAATTGAATTTAGAAAGCCAACAGCCTTTAAGGGTGAAGCCTCAATCTTTTTTCTTTCAAATCGCTCCCTTTTTAGGAATTCCCATAGGTGTTGTGTTTGCCGTTGTGATTTGGCTCGTTTGGCAAACGGCATACGCACTTAAGTTTTTGAACTTAAAGTGGATATACGATGATTGGTCTTTTGTGACAGGTTGCGTACTGATTGGATTTAGTATCGGTACATTATTCCGGATCAATTCTTTTTTTCCTGATATTAAATTTAGCACTGCCCAAACCGATGACCGATTGCCTAACCTGTTATCCAACCCAGCGATTCTGCCATCTGACAGCATTTGCGTCCATTTCGTCGGTAAGCTGTTAGGTCGCCGAGGTGCAAGTAACTGCTTGGGACAAGATTTAATCCTGCAATCCAACACAGCTTTGGTGAAATTACACCACATTTGGTGGATAGGGCAACAGGTCAATCCTCAGGACTTGATTGGTCGGCAGATTATAGTCACAGGTTGGTTACGGCGAGGAGCAACGCCTTGGATTGACATCCAAACCTTGCAAACTCAAAGCGGTACAACTATCTACAGTCCTCATCCCATTTGGTCTACAGTTTTGGCTGTTGCGGCAGAAGCTTGGGGAGCATACATCCTTTTAAGAGGTTAGTCAGCGGTATGTAAAGAAAAGTTGCATAAATCGAAATAAAATGTTACATTTATTCATATTAACAGTTGCAACCGATATAACAAGAAGACCATTAGTTAATTATCTGTGCGGCTGCTTGCGCCAATATATTCCCTTTTTCTTCCCAACACAGCAGTTATCAGCCAGCCACAGGCTGGTTTTTGTTTCCCAAGTCGCGACAGAGCAGCCCCCACTATAATCTTTGATTTGGTGGTGGGACGCCAGAGCCCTAGGTCGGGAGACCCTCCTGCAGTACTGGCTCATGAATCGGCACTCCGGGATTAGAGACTGTTGAAGGGGAAAAATCGTCAAAATTTGCGAGAGCTTTGTTGCCTCGGACATAATTTTTCGTAAATCCTAAGGGAGGCTTGTGCGAACAAAGCAGCATGTCCCAAGGACTTATGGAAACAAGGGCCCCTAATCCCTAATCCCCATTGCCCCTAATCCCCAGAAGGGACCCCGAGTTCCCCAGTCCCCAGTCCCCAGTGCCCTTCAGCAAAAACCAAACTTTAAGAAAAAGTGTACTTTATGCTACTATGCGATTATGAGATCGCTGGAAATGTCTAATATGAACTAGCTAGGTGTAAAATAGCGTGATAATGTAAGGGATAATGTTTGATTCTTCGGAACAAAAGTTTAGAAAAAGTTTCCAGTGGCAAGCAGTAGGCTGTAAAATTTAAAATTCTTAAAATAAAGGTGTTATTAGCGTTTTGCGCTTTTGTATTATGCAAGCTTTATCCTGGTAAAAAACTGTATTGTATTGGTTAACAGTTTGGAGAAAAAAATTGGTTTGTGGCAGCATTGGTCAATAGTATGTTGTCGATTGCCAGAGCCAAGGTACTGTTTTTTGCCTGGTCGTTTTCACTCAACTCGTGGAGGTGTAGTCATGTCCGTTCGCCTATACATAGGCAATTTGCCTAAAGAAGAAATAGATCGTCAAGAACTGCAAGCAGTTTTTGCAGAAGAAGGCGATGCAGTTACCACAAAACTGATTAAAGACCGAAAAACAGGCAAATGCCGTGGATTCGGTTTTTTGACAGTAAACAATGACGAACAAGCAGACCAAATTATTGAAAAATACAATGGTCAAGTGTTCAAAGACTCTCCTATAAAACTCGAGAAAGCATTACCTCGTACAAAAGGAGAGGAAAACAACGAGGAGCTACCTAGTAAACCTACTCCTAATCCTGTAAGTAGCACCCCTACTCCTACTCCAATAAGAGAAAGCAATCGTAGGGAAAAAAGCTCCAACAACAACAAGAAGTCTCGTCGTGGTGGCGGTGCTAGGGAAAACACACCAGTAGCATCTGGTACGGATGACGCTATTCGTCCAGATCCCCGGTGGGCTAATGAGTTGGAAAAACTCAAGCAAATGCTTGCGGCACAAACCACAAGCTAATGCGCAAGCAAGAAAGATTAAAAATTAAAAATCAAGTTTTTTTGATTTTTAATTTTTAATTGTTATCCCAGAAATGGCGAAGGCTATCTAGTTAAAGGGAAGTTGTAACCATTGTTGTAAGTGCGATCGCAACTGTTGGGTGAAAAGCGATCGCTGGCTATATTTTTCTGAGCGAATAGGCTTGCGTTCTTGATCTAGTGTCCAACCATAATCGCTACTCAGGCGCAGCCTGTCTTGCCAGTCTGAAATAGAAACGATCAGCCCAGATGCAGGGCTGTTGTCCACACCTTGTACACGGAAGACATAGCTAAATGTATTCTGTTTGCCAGGAGCGACGGTAGAAGGTTGACCGCATTCTACCAAAAGTCGCGATCGCACTTGTTCGACAAGACCGGGTTTTTCCAAATCTTCGAGAGTCCGAACCCCTAAAGTTAGGGCAAAGTAAAAATCTTCAACCGGAATAAATTCTAATTGCATAGGATATCTGTCAGAGGTTGCCACAGACGAGTACCTTAAGTCATTGTGTCAAAGCGCTCGTCGTTGTCAATTAACTTATCATCAGCCGAGATATTTCTTTTTAGAAATAAGATGACTGATTGAGAATGTAATCAAAATGGTGAAACACAGCAGGGACACGCAGCCCATCACAAGCTTCGTACAGCACTCTCCTCTCTTGAATGTTGTCAGTCATGGCAAGTGCAGCAGCTGTGTCTAGTAGCGTGATGTCGTCACTCGCTTCGCTCAAATTCACGCATTCACGCATTCACGCATTCAAAATTAATTAGTGGGAGCAAGGAAGCGCCACTCAGAAAGTTGACCACCAATATCATTGATTATGGTGGGGGCTTGTACCCAGAATTAATCAATTCAAAAAAAGATTCTTAATTTTTGAACTTTGAACGAGCGAACTTTGAATTCAAAAAAGGTCATCTGTAAGATCTGCATCCTGCGTCATCGTTAGTCCCCAGCCGTCGCCAGAAACGCTTTCAAAGCCATTAAGGGCAGCAAAATCACGAGCTAAGTTAACTATTGCAGCCCACACGCCACATATATAAGGGTTTGGAACCCGGAGTAAGGTACACCAAAGAAATAATGAACCACAGATGGACACAGATGGACACAGATAAATAATTACTTCATTCAATTGAGTTGCGCTATATCTGCTGCCCAACCAAACACGTTACCCTTGCTGGCATCTTCCCGGCAGATCTGCCACGCACGTGCCCCTGTGATAAACTTCTGCGGTGACACCTGTATGGATCTGTGAAGTACCCACCACCAAAACGGAGTACCGTTTATGGTGGGGGCTTCCAGTTTCATTGGTCAGTGCCACGTTAGGTATACCCGAAGGTATTCGTCACTCAAGACGATGATGGTCTTACCTGTCCTCCGGAGGTTTGGGACTCGCCCCTTACTCCCGTACACCCGTGTGTACCCTGGCAGCCGCCCGCCTCCCGCAGGCAGTGAATTTCTTTTCCGTACATCCTTGTGTGGCTTATCTTTTACCGGAGAGCGTAATCATACGAACCAGTGACCAGGATCTTTCCCCTTTTCTCTCGCTAGTTACTTTCGCAAGCATCCTTTCTGCTACTTCGTGTTGTGGTCAGCCGAGTGGTGAGGGAGCCAACCAATAATAGTATACCAGTCAAAATAGACGGATTCCGGACAAAATTTAGAAATACTTGGTGATTCTTCGGACATCCCGCTCCCGCGCTCACTTACAGTCAACATAGGTCGGGGATGCCCTCATCATCACCCGCCTTATATCCCACCACGCTCACGGAGTACCGTTACAGTGGGGGCTTTAGGGCGAATTTTGGTAAATCCGCCTGAGTTTTTAGAGTATCACCGAAAACCTCTCTCCTACAAAGTGGTGAACCGATTGTGAGATCTGTAGCAATCGTAAATCATTCTTGAACAACAAGATTCCCGACTTCTCACAGAAGTCGGGAATCTCAGCCAATCTATTTATGCGCCAAGCGCAGGCTGCGCCAACACAAATCTGCGGAGGATTGCTATATAGAAGGTTATAGCTGGTGTGTCCATCTTCTTCTGGTAGGAATAGTTTCATATCTAGGCGTTCAGTGAGTGCAACCTGAAAATTGTCTTAATATGTCATCAAATATACTTTAAATACAGAAAATTTAGTATTAATTATTACTTCTAATCACTCAAAAAACTAGATTCTTGTTCAAAGCTGTAGTATAAGTTTCGACTTTTAATTTCAACTCACTATTTTTGAGTAATCCTCGTTTCATACAGGTCTACTTCCAGAAGTTTTACTGAGAAATTATGGTAGTAAGCAAGAAACTATAAATTTTGAGGATAGAAGGCAGATTATAAACATTGTCTTTAAGTCTTTGAACATACTTAATTTATTTACTATCTTTTTACAACAATCTACACTGAAGACATGAATATAGATAAAAATCTATAGGTGTAATTAGAATTACAAAGTTTAGGCTTACTTATGAATGATATTAGCTAAAAATATATCACACTAAGTATAAAGAATTTAAATATAAATACGTACATAAAAACCTTACTTCTGGCAGCAGATGTATAAAAATATGTGGCATATTAAATTAAAATAAAGATTAATTAAACTTTCTGCATACATAGAGATATACGGCTAATCAGCAACTGACTCTGCCTGAAACCTCTTGAAGCGAAAACACCAACAAACTATGAACTCTAGAACTGAACAACGTATCGCCTTGATTTCAGTACACGGCGATCCGGCGGTTGAAATCGGGAAAGAAGAAGCTGGAGGACAAAATGTATACGTGCGCCAAGTTGGAGAAGCACTAGCTAAACTTGGGTGGCAAGTAGAAATGTTTACCCGCAAAGTGAGTGCGGAACAGGAAACAATAGTTCAACATAGCCCAAACTGTCGAACCATCCGGTTAGAAGCTGGTGCCGTTGAATTTGTGCCACGAGACAATTTGTTTGGATACTTGCCAGAATTTATAGATAATTTCCTCAAATTCCAGCAAGAAAATGGCTTTGTATATCCTTTGGTTCATACAAATTACTGGCTTTCTAGCTGGGTAGGAATGCAGTTGAAGGAAATCCAAGCAAGCAAGCAGGTTCACACGTACCACTCCCTAGGAGCAGTTAAGTACAACACGATTAATACGATTCCTCTGATTGCTACTACCCGGCTAGCTGTGGAAAAACAGGTGTTGGAGACAGCTGAACGAATTGTGGCGACAAGCCCGCAGGAACAAGAACATATGCGATCGCTTGTTTCCACAAAAGGAAGTATCGACATTATTCCTTGTGGTACTGATATTGGGCAGTTTGGTTGCGTAGAAAGAATTGCAGCAAGAGCTAAGTTGGGAATCGACCCGGAAGCAAAACTCGTGTTGTATGTAGGACGTTTTGATCCACGCAAAGGTATAGAAACACTGGTTCGTGCTGTGGCAGAGTCGAAATTGCGATCTGAAAAACTCCAGTTAATTATTGGTGGTGGTAGCCGCCCAGGTCACAGCGACGGAATAGAACGCTCGCGCATTGAAAGTATTGTCGCGGAATTAGGCATGAGTGACTTTACGACCTTCCCTGGTCGTTTGAGTCAGGAAATCCTGCCATATTACTACGCAGCTGCTGATGTTTGTGTTGTTCCCAGTCATTACGAACCTTTTGGACTGGTAGCAATCGAAGCGATGGCAAGTTACACACCAGTCGTAGCAAGTGATGTTGGCGGACTTCAGTTTACAGTAGTCCCTGAAGAAACTGGTTTATTAGCACCACCACAAGATGTTGGTGCTTTCTCTGCTGCGATCGACCGAATTCTCGCTAATCCCCAATGGCGAGACAAGTTAGGTCAAGCTGCTAGAAACAGGGTTGAAACAAAGTTCAGTTGGGAAGGAGTTGCATCTGAGCTAGCTCAACTTTACACCCAATTGTTACAACATAAAGTTGAAGAAATACCAGAAGAAAAGCAGAAAGAAGCGATATTAGCGAGTTAACAATACCGAGTAAGAGGACATAAGTCGTGAATAGTCAACACTCTATAGGTTAAACCTAACTCTGAGTAATTATAAGTTTTGACTATATCCCGATTGTCCATTATCCATGAGCGACAAACAACTCACTCAATACCGTTAAAAATCTTAACAAAGAGGATTTCATAGAAGACTTCGTAAAGAAGTCTTTTTGTTTGTTGAGAATTTTTATTTGAGAAAAATTTATGTTTTACCAAAAAATAAAGAATGAAAGCCCCTGCATTCATGCATGGGCATGAAATACGCTCTGGGAATTCATTCCCCGTCCAAGTATTTGTGCTATAATTACGTCAATAAGTTTGACGTAAAGATGCTGGTATTTGAAGCAAAACTGGAAGGAACAGGCGAGCAATACGGGAAGCTGAATGAGGCTATTCGTACTGCTCGTTTTGTTCGTAACAGTTGCGTCAGATACTGGATGGACAATAAAGACATTGGGCGCTACGAGCTTTCTGCTTATTGTGCGGTTCTTGCTCAACAGTTCGAGTGGGCAAAGAATCTCAACTCTATGGCGAGACAAGCTAGCTCTGAAAGAGCGTGGTCTGCAATTTCTCGCTTCTACGACAACTGCAAAAAGAAGAAGCCAGGAAAAAAAGGATATCCGTGCTTTAAGAAAGAACAAACCCACGGTTCTGTTGAGTACAAGACCAGTGGCTGGAAGCTTTCTGAAGATAGGCGGTATATCACTTTCTCTGATGGATTTGAAGCGGGAACCTTTAAGATGTGGGGAACCCGCGACTTGCACTTCTACCAATTGAAGCAGATTAAACGTGTCCGCGTTGTTCGCCGTGCAGATGGTTACTACGTCCAATTTTGCCTTAACCAGGAACGTTTGGATAAGAAGGAGCCAACACTCAAGACTGTTGGTATTGATGTTGGGCTGAACCACTTCTACACTGATTCTGACGGCAGGACAGTGCACAATCCGCGTCATCTCCGTAAGTCTGAGAAGTCTTTGAAACGGTTGCAACGCCGTATGTCTAAGACTGAAAAAGGTTCCAAAAATAGGGCTAAGTTTAGAAATAAACTGGCTAGGGCGCATCTCAAGGTAAGTCGCCAGCGTAAAGACTTTGCTGTCAAGACGGCAAGGTGCGTAGTGATGTCTAACGACCTCGTGGCGTATGAGGACTTGCAGGTGCGAAACATGGTTCGCCAGCGCGTTGGGCGGGTTCCCCGACTTGAAGCGACTGGCGAACCCGTAAGGGTGAGAAATCGACACCTCGCCAAATCGATATCTGATGCAGCGTGGACTCACTTCCGCACTTGGATTGAATATTTTGGCAAAGTCTTTGGCGTGATCACAGTTGCTGTACCACCTCATCACACCTCCCAGAACTGCTCCAACTGTGGGAAAGTCGTCAAGAAAACTCTTAGCACCAGAACACATACTTGCTTGCATTGTGGACATATCCAAGATAGAGACTGGAACGCTGCACGCAACATACTAGAAAAAGCACTACGTACGGCGGGGTCACGTCGGAACTAACGCCTCTGGAGAGAATGACCAATACTTGGGAGAGGAAACTCCTCCAAGCAAGTCAACTCGCGGAAAGAGGAACTCTAAGAAGTGATTCTTGGAATCCCCCGCCTTATAGGCGTAGGGAGAATGTCAAAACTTAAAACAGATTGTCTGTGTCTGTTTTCGAGAATTTGCCCAAAAAACAAGGAAATTTTATATTTAGTCAAATTTTCTGTAAAATACAATGCTTTTTCTCGCCATTGTGCGAAGTCATGTCTTAACCTCTAAAGTATAGAAGTGATTGCTTGCTTCACCACTTAAGTAACAACCAAAGCCAACCGAAACAGGAATCAGTAGTTTGATGAATCTACACTTGTTTATTTTATACAGCAGCAATATTGGCGTTAGTCGTCAGAAGTAGAATTTGCTCGATATCTGGCTGTTGAGTTGAAAAGGTGTACCTCAATAAAGATGCAAACTGTTGTATGTGTTGGAGTAAGATTTTTGATTTATTAGGTGCAATCTATTAAATTTAGTAGCAATTTGGGTGTGCAATCAGCTTCGCTGCGCCCGAAAGCAACACAGAGATGTTAATAAATCAGCCATTCAAAGGGAAAACTATGCTTCGTGTACGCAAGTCTATCAATTACAGCAAGTCACTTATTGTTTTGGGGTTAGCTACGCTGGGTTTATTTGTAGCACCTCATTCTGCCAAAGCCTTGACACTCGTCAATCAAACAGGTTTTACTGACACAGACTTTGAAAACCTGATAAATCAGGGTCAATTTAACGAATTGTTTGTTGCCGAAGGTCGCATTGGCGATTTGGGTGGTACTGCAACTTATGAACTCAGTATAAATGAGGATGTTGAGAAAGGTGCTAATCCCGTACAACAACAGCAGTATGCTTGGGAGAATAATAAGCCGGTAGACTTCAGCCTGGAATACACAGGAAGTACCGTTAACTATACGGTTGATGGCAAACTCCTCAGCAGCAACGCTTTTAATGGTCCGGTGAATGACATTTTCATCCGTACCTTTGCCTCAAATAACAGTGCTGTATCTCTGACTAACTTGGCGTTTAACGGTGAAGGAATTGGAAATTTGAGCTCTTCTTCTCTAGGTATTGCCTCAGACGTAGATTATCTCCAAATTAGTCAAATCAGTGATCCATTCGTGATCACTGGTAAAACATCGTTGTTCTGGGCTGCAACCCCACCCAGAAATTCTCAACTGGCATACCAAATTAAGGTTGGCGGCAGTTCCTCAAGCACAAGCGTACCTGAACCAGGAACAGTTGGTGCAATCTTCTTGGCGACAGTGGCAGGTATAGGTTATGGCAGAAGAAAAAAAGTCAAAGTAGCTAGTGGTCTGTTTCATTAATTCTAATGAGTTACAAGATCCCCGACTTCGTAAAAGTTGTCGGGGATCTGACCCCTAGGACATGTCAAAATTAATGACATAAACTACTAGCTAATAGGCTTAAAAACTAGTCAAAAAAGCAGCGGTCAGCATGATATTTGAAAAAATCAGTACAGCTGACCGCTTTTTGCTTGCCCCACTTTATGCTGAATCAGAGAAAATGGAATTATACTGACAATCGATACTCAAACAACAACGGCCAATCGTCGTGCAAACATTTGACTTCACAACGCTCAGCGCTGTTTGTAGCGACATCCGCGCTCACTGGCTACCATCACGCATAGAACAAGTATATCAGCGCAATAGCTACACCATTGCCATAGCACTCCGCACTCTCAAACCACGGGGTTGGCTAGAAATTTCCTGGCATCCCCAAACAGCTCGCCTTCATATCGGCGATCCACCACCAAGAACACCAGATACTTTTACCTTTAGCCAACAACTACTGCACCAATTAGGTGGTTTGGCATTGGTGGGGCTGGAGACAATCGCTCCTTGGGAACGTGTCGTTGATTTGCAATTTGCCGGTCGTCCGGGAGAAAGCGCCCTGTATCACCTGTACATTGAAATCATGGGCAAGTACAGCAACGTTGTTCTCACCGATGCCAATAACATCATTATCACCGTTGCCCATCAAGTCAGCCAACAAAAATCCAGCGTCCGCCCCATTCTTACAGGGCAGCCTTATGAAACACCACCGAGTCTAACTGCTGCTATACCTAGTTTGAGCGAATCTCAAGAACGCTGGCAAGAACGAGTCAGCTTAGTCCCAGGAGCTATCAAGCGTCAGTTGCTCAAAACCTATCGCGGTGTCTCACCTTCACTGATACAATCGATGCTGCTGGTATCAGACATAGATCCAGAAAATTCAACAGACACCCTAAAACCCGAAGATTGGCAACGGCTGTTTCACCATTGGCAAGAATGGCTGCTCATGTTGGAAAGCCAGAAGTTTGAACCTGCTTGGACAAAAGAAGGATACACTGTACTTGGTTGGGGTGCCCTGAAGCCAGCGAACAATATCCAAGAGTTACTCAACCGTTACTACACCGACCAAAGCAATCAACAAACATTTTCTCAACTGCGGCATCAGTTGAGCCAGAAACTGAATAATATTCTGGAAAAATTACGACTGAAAGCTGCTAATTTTGAGCAACGCTTGCAGCAGTCTGAGAACGCGGATGAGTATCGACAAAAAGCTGATTTGTTGATGGCGCATCTACATGAGTGGCAAGTGGGAATGACGGAAATTATCCTGGCTGATTTTGAAACTAGCAAACCGACAAAAATCGCTTTAGAACCAGATAAAAATGCTGTACAAAATGCCCAAAGTCTTTATAAACAGCATCAAAAACTCAAACGCGCTCGCACTGCTGTAGAACCCTTATTGGCTGAAGTCAAGGCTGAAATTGAGTATTTGGAGCAAGTGGAAGCGGCGATTTCTCAGATCGAGAATTACACAACAGCAGAAGATTTACAAGCTCTAGAAGAAATCCGCGAGGAACTGATCCAGCAACGCTATTTAGAAGACTCAGGGTACCGCCGTCGCAGTTCAACGGAAGCCGCTAGCACTAACTTTTATCGTTACAGCACCCCTAGCGGTTTTGAAGTCTTAATTGGTCGCAACAATCGCCAAAATGATCAATTAACCTTTCGTGTAGCCAACGATTACGATTTATGGTTCCACGCTCAAGAAATTCCTGGAAGCCATGTGCTGCTGCGTCTAGAACCGGGAACTCCTCCAGAGGAAGCCGATTTGCAATATACTGCTAACTTAGCAGCATACTATAGTCGCGGTCGTCAGAGTGACCAAGTGCCAGTTGTCTACACTCAGCCAAAACACGTCTACAAACCCAAGGGAGCCAAACCAGGAATTGCTATTTACAAGCAGGAGCGTATTATTTGGGGACAACCGCAATTAGTTGAAATAAGTAAAAAGTAAAAAGTCAAAAGTAAAAATAAACTATTTTGACTTTTTCTTGGCAGATGGTTGAATTCTTCTTAAAGATAGAAGCTATTTTCCTTCGTAAACATCTTTTTTTGATAAATGCCAATAAAAAGTCTGTGTTGGCTGTTACAATATTGTTAAGAAAAGTTTCCCGTTACGTTTTGAGAACGTGCTACTTGGGTTTGACCCTCTTGAGAAGACAACGCAAAGAAAAATTTTAATAGACCAGCTGTGGTAGGCTGGTCTTTTTGTACTGACTAGAAACTGAGTGTAGTTCTGAACGCACCAATGACAACACCATCGTTGTCATTGTTATGATCCGGCGCTGTCAGCCAGATGACTCCCGGAGTAATGGTAATGTTGTCGGTTACTTTGTATTGGTAGAACGCTTCAACGTGATAGGAAGTGTCTCTATCTTTGGAAATTTCATTAATGCTCGAACCTGTCACCTTAGGCTCCATACCGAAGATAATTCCTGCTAAGTTTCCTTTTTTACCAAGGTCAGGAAATCCGAGAGTGACAGCCCAGTTCCAAATATCAAGCTCTCCACGGTCAACTCTCCCTCCTTCGGTGGATAAGTTACGAGCGTTAGTATATCCAACCCAACCACCCAAAACAAACTTCTCACTCAAACCAAGGGATGCTTGTACACCGTAGGAATTGCTAGCAAATGGCACACTCACTACCTCAGGTTCTCCAGTCACTTCAGGGGGAGGCGCAATTTCAGACGCAAGGAAGGATATAGGATTTGCCCGCACACTACCAGTACCCAATTCCTGATTGTAGGCGTTGATGTAGGTCAAGCCAATAGTAAAGCGATCGCTGGGTTTAAATGTTAACTGTGCCAGCGCACCGTATGGACCATTGAACAAACCATTCTTAGAGGACGGATCATTGGGTGAACTCGCCAAATACGCCAGACTGAGTGAAAGTGCATCACCAAACTGTTGAGTGACTCCCAACCCCGCACCATCCATGTTGTAATAAATTGGGTTGCGCGTGCCAAAGCTGGACAAAGCACCAAATGCGCCGTCCCCATCAAAGATATTTACTGTATCGGTAACGTCGTCTGCTGCACCTGCGTTGGCAAGAGCGATCACTTCTGTACTTTCTGTAAGGGGGAATTTGTAGTATAGTGCATCGATAAAAGCATCTGTGGTACCGTCTTCATCGGCAAAAAACAGGTTGCCCTCCGGTGTGCCAATGTCAGGGCTGAGAATATTATTAGCCTGGATTCTGGTGAAAAGTTCATCTTTTCCTGTGAAGCTGGTCACAAACTCCACACGCGCCCGCACCCCAAATGTTGTATTGTTGTCCTTTACATCTACATCGTTGACTCTATCACCTGCTATAACATCAGTGATTGCAGCAACAATTTGCCCTTGTAGTTTGGTGGTTGTAGAAAATTGATTTGCCTCCAATTCAGCAGATCTTGCTTCCAAAACATCCACACGACCTCGTAGTGTCGCCAATTCTGCTGTAAATTCCTCTTGCAGTCTTTGTAATGTGGCTAAATCTTGTTTGTTTACCAAATCTGCTGTAGCAGTGGCAATGAGTTCGTTAACCCGATTGAGACAAGCATTCAAACCAGCTGCAAATTCATACCGCGTCATCGCCCGATTACCGCGATAAGTCCCATTCGGGTATCCAGCAATACAGCCGTAGCGCTCCACCAGGGATTGCAGTGCTTGAAATGCCCAATCTGTGGGTTGTACATCCGATAGCTGAGACACCGAAGTCACTTGTGCCATTGTCTTGTTTTGAGGGATTTTCTCAGCTACTTTGATTTCCAAATTGTCAGGCGTTTCCCCTGCAATTGCGCTGGCACTCATTACTAACATTGTGCCGAAAACCGCTGGACTCACCAGCAGGGATTTCCAGAATTTTGTCATTTTTTCCTCACACCCATTCTCAATGAACACCCACACTGCGCTTTGTCAAAGCTTATTGTTATTAGAAAGTAGTCTCATTAATTTATCAGTAATCCGCAAATTGTTTAATCAGAAATTTCAAAAATTACCAATAAACTTATATGCCCATCAAGGTAGCACCCTTACAGGATGTTTGAGAAGTATAAAATATTTTCTTTGATCCCCCCTGCCCCCTTAAAAAGGGGGGTAAAAGTCCCCCTTTTTAACAGTCAACAGTACCAGCCGCAGTTATCAGTTAAATACGAGTGGTCGCGCGTCCCCCACCAATTGGACCTTTATGCGTTGGTGGTGAGCCACTGCGGTCTTGGGGTTTCCCCAAGTAGAGCAAGTGGCGAACCCGGAGGGCGGTGAGCGCATCCCCCACCATACGCCTGACTGACTGATAACTGATAACTGATAACTGATTTAAGGGGAGCCAGTGACGGGTACGCAGGGGTGTCCCCAAGTAGAGCAACTTGCGTGGATTTAGGGGGATGATTGATAATTTTTGGTACAAAACTACACTTTCCAAACATCCTCTTACAGGACAAACCCTAAGAGTTGAGTGCGGATAAATCTATTCATTCAGTCAACCAAGCATGCACGCAGCAGGACTTGTGCTTGCAACAAAAAATTTTGTTGCAACTACTAACACTCAACCGCAGAGGTTTTACTTGAGAATGAGAATAATTATAATATTAAGAGGTAAAATTAAGTCTTATTGTCAATAGAAATTTAAATCAAGGGAAAGCAAACAGCTTCCAGCAAGGAGAGAAAACAGTGCTCTGGATTTATGAAGGACGTAAAACAAAAAGACACAGAAGCGGTATGATACCTCTGATTGCTCTGCTTATGTTCTCACTGAGTAGTGGGTGTACTCAATCTAACACCAATCAGGCAACAGCTCCTGAACAGTCACCGCAGGCACGAGAAGCTGCGTCCACTCCATCGCCACAGTCAGGAAAAATCAAAGTGGTGACAACATTTTTACCGATGTATTTGTTTACCAAAGCGGTCACTGGGGATGCAGCGGATGTGGAAATTTTAGTGCCGCCGGGAACAGAGGTACATGAGTACCAATCTACGCCAGAGAATGTAAAGGCGATCGCCACGGCAAATGTGTTGGTAAAAAATGGCTTGGGTTTGGAAGGATTTTTAGAAAACACCGTTAAAAATGCCCAAAATCCCAAATTGTCTGAAATTGATGCTAGTAAAGGTATTCAACCCTTAAATGAAATTTCACCTGTTGAGAAAACCAGTAAAAAAGAGGAAGAACACGACCACGAACACGCAGAGGGAAACCCGCATGTTTGGTTAGATCCAGTTTTAGCAAAACAACAAGTTGCTAATATTAAAGATGGTTTAATTGCTGCCGACCCTGGGAATAAAGCGACTTATGAATCAAATGCAGCAGCTTACATCAAGCAACTGGAAAGTTTAGATAACGATTTTAAGCAAACTTTACAAAAAAATCCCAATTGTACTTTTATTACCTTCCATGATGCCTTTCCATACTTAGCGAAACAATATAACCTCAAGCAAGTTGCCGTCGTGGAAATTCCAGAAGACCAACTTGCCCCAACTGATGTGCAAAATGCAGTTAATGCAGTGAAAAAGTATAAAGTAAAAGCTTTGTTTAGTGAACCAGGGGTAGATAACAAATTGTTAACAAGCCTTTCTAAGGACTTGAATTTAAGTTTGCGTTCCCTGAATTCTTTAGAAACTGGCGAGAGAGATCCGCAGCATTATTTCAAGGCTATGCGAGATAATTTGCAAACCTTAGAATCAGCCTGCAGATAAATGTTTTCATTTGTCATTTGCACTTTATATAAAGGACTAATGACCCATGACCCATAACCAATGACTGATGACCGATGACCGATGATTAATAATTTTCCTATTTTAAAGGTAGAGGGATTGACTGTCTATCAAGGTAGCTACCTAGCTGTTCGCGATGTTTCGTTTGAATTATTTTCAGGAACGAATACAGCCATAGTTGGTCCTAATGGTGCGGGTAAAAGTACGCTGGTGCAAGCAGTTTTGGATTTGATTCCACGAAGTGCTGGCAAAATTGAAATATTAGGTCGCCCAATAACACGCCTGGAGAATTTACGTCACCAGTTGGGCTATATGCCACAAAATTTTATCTTTGACCGCAGCTTTCCCATTTCTGTGAGTGAATTGGTAGGGTTAGGATGGGTTCGTTCATCTGGCTCTAATTCTGCAACAAGCGGAGGTGAGACCAAAAAAAAGTTTTCTTTTGGAGGTTTCGGGGGATGGCGCAGAGCGCCCGCTGAGTCCTCCGGACACGCTACGCGAACGCGAACGAGTCGGGAAAAATCAGCAGCAGTCGCTGAAGCTTTGCGGCGAACCGATGCTTACCATCTACAAAATCAAGCTATTGGAACTCTCAGTGGTGGTCAACTTAAACGGGTGTTGCTAGCATACTGTTTGGTCATGCCTCGGAAACTTTTGGTGTTAGATGAGGCGTTTGCTGGAGTAGATGTGCAAGGTGCAGCAGATTTTTATACGCTGTTGAATGAACTTAAGCAGGAAGAAGGATGGACAGTGTTGCAGGTTTGCCATGATATTGATATGGTGAGCCGTTATTGCGATCGCGTTATTTGCTTGAATCAAACCATCGTTTGCACTGGGGTTCCAGAAGTTGCTCTTTCGCCGCAAAACCTTTTAGCGACTTATGGTCCTGCCTTCAGTCGCTATCAACATAATCATAACTAAGTTATGAAAAAGATAGAAGAAAGAAGAAAGAAGAAAGAACAATTTCTTCATTCTTCACTCTTGATTTCAATACGCTTCAGTTAAGGATTGTTGGTGATAGCGAAGCGTGGCACGAATGTGCCATAGATTGCACACGTGTAGAGACGTTGCATGCAACGTCTCTACATTGACGTCTTGATAACGGTTTTGGTCTTATCACCAAGCGTATTGCTCTTGATTTTTTTTGCATTCTTCAGTCTTGATTGCTATTCATCTAGGTGTTCGGCAACAGCCTGATAAAGATGCAAAACATGGCTGTCGTGGAGGCGATAGAAGACATTACGACCTTGCTTGCGGTAACTAACCAAACGGCTCGCCCGTAAATTTCTCAGTTGGTGAGAGACGGCAGATTCAGTCATACTCAGTACTGCTGCCAAATCACTAACACAAAGTTCTTGTTGCGCTAACAGTGAGAGAATTCGTAGACGATTAGCATCTCCTAAAAAGCTGAGAAATTCTGCCATGCGCTGGGCTTTGTCACTGTTGAGAATCTGATGTGACAGAGGTTGAACGTTATCGTTCTCTATCTCGCGTCTTTGATTGTACTTAGTAATTTCTTTTTGGGGAAGAGAATTGGTGACATGAACTGACATAGTATTACTGTAGATACCTTATTGTTATTTCTTAGTAAAAAAGAAATTTTATAAACTCAAAATACTATCAAAATTTTGTCAAAAAAATAACATATGTTTTTATTTGATAATTGCCAAATAGCTTGGCTTGCCGTCACCAATGTCAATGACCTGGTGACATTGCTACAGTTTCCCTTCATGCAACGTGCTATTGCAGGTGCTGTTTTGATGGGAACACTGGGCGGTTTACTAGGCACTTTTGTCACTTTGCGCCAGTTGTCTTTTTTCAGCCATGCTGTTGGTCATGCTGCTTTAGTAGGTGTGGCGTTAGGTGTGCTGCTACAGTTAAATCCCACCTGGATGCTGCTACCATTCACACTCATTTTTGGGTTGGTTGTCCTTTACTTTATAGAGAAAACTGATTTAGGTAGCGACAGCGTTCTAAGCATTGTCTTGTCAGGTGCCTTAGCCGTGGGCGTGATTCTTACCAGCTTAATTAAAGGATATCGCGGCAACCTGATGGGCGTGCTATTTGGCGATATTCTCGCTATTGACATGACAGATTTGATTTTGACCCTGCTTGTGCTTGTTGGAGGCAGCCTATTCTTATTATCAACCCTCAGGCAGCAAATTTTGTTAACACTTAACCCTGCTGTGGCAAAGGTTCAAGGCATTCCAGTTCAGTTGTACCGATATGGGTTTGTCGTACTGCTGTCATTAGCTGTTGCTGTGGCAATTAAAGCTGTTGGCGTTTTACTCGTCAACGCTTTTTTGGTCATTCCCGCCTCTTGTGCCAAACTGATGAGTCACCACTTTAACCGCTTTTTGTTGCTGTCGGTGATTGTCGGTTCCATAAGTAGCTTTGCTGGCATAATCGTATCGGGTCTTTTCAACTTTGCCTCTGGTCCTAGTATTGTTCTTGTTCAGTTTGTGGTATTTTTGACAGTTTTCGGGTGGGTCAAGTTGAGGACAAAAGCCGCATAAAATTTTTTTCTGTTAGGACTTGCCAAATGATTATGACTTTGCTACATTAAGTAATCGTGGCAAACAAAAAAAACCACGCCGGGATAGCTCAGTTGGTAGAGCAGAGGACTGAAAATCCTCGTGTCACCAGTTCAAATCTGGTTCCTGGCATTCACAGAAATAAACAGCAGATAAGGATTTAAAGCTTCTTGCTAAAGGTAAGAAGAGGCAAGTAGTATATATTTTGACTAGAAAATGACTAGAATATCTAATAGAGTAGAGGTGTTTTTCTAGTCATGTATACCAAACCTACACAAGTTAGAGCTAGCAAGGGTTTTATTTGCGTAGGCGTTGATAAAGGTTACTTACGGTTGCAGTTTCCTAGAACGCTATTTGCTGATGGCAAACAACGCTATGTCACCTTAAAGCTGAAAGACACACCAGAAAACCGAGTGATTGCTGAACAATTTGCAAAAGATGCACAAGCAGACCTAACACGCTACCAACTAGGTGATGAATCAGCTTTTGACTTTACCTTAGATAAATACAAGCGTAGAGCAGTTCAAGAAGTTTCTAGTCAAATTTCTAGTCAACCAGAACTGACCTTAGATCAGCTATGGCAACAATACGTTGCTTTCAAGGCTAAAACAGCTAGCGTGTCTACCATTGCTAAGGACTACAAAAAGACTGAGCGATTCATTGCTAAGTTGCCTACCAAGTCACTAAACGATGCTGTAGCTATCCGTGATTGGCTAGTAGCTAACTGTACCCCTAATGCTGCAAAACGGTACATGACACAGATTAACGCTTGCTGTGAGCATCACCTGATCAACGGAACTATCTCAACTAACCCTTTTGTCTTAGTCAAGAAAACTATCACCATGCCTAAATCACAGAGAAAGACTCATGACGTGATTAAGGCATTTACAGCAAGTGAGCGTGACGCAATTTTAAATACCTTCAAGTCCAACCGCTACTACAGCCATTACTACAACTACGTGTATTTTTGCTTTTACTCAGGATGCCGTCCCAGTGAAGCGATTGCTTTGACTTGGGGTAATGTATCCAATACTCATATTCATTTCGATTGTGCAGTGGTAGAAGGCATTGATGGATTGACTCTCAAGGACGGCTTAAAAACTCAAGATGCTAGAGATTTTCCTATGAATGCCCAAATGAGAGCCTTTATACAGTCAATCAAGCCAGAAGGAGCAAAACTTGATGACCTAGTATTTCCTAGTCCTAAAGGTAGCTACATTGACTCTCACAATTTCTGTAACCGTGCTTGGAAGTCTGTATTAGAGAAATTGCCTGATATTCAGTATTTACCGCCATACCACACGAGACACACCTTTATTACTTTGTGTCTGGATGCTGGTATTCATGAGAAAGATGTTAAAAGATGGTGTGGTAACAGTGCAGCAATCATCATTGCTGCCTACGCCAGCTTTAAGCGTGATTTGGTTATACCAGAGCTTTAACAGTGAACAGTACCAGCCGCAGTTATCAGTTAAATACGAGTGGTCGCGCGTCCCCCACCAAGAGCACCTCAGGCGTTGGTGGCGGTGAGCGGGTCCCCCACCATACGCCTGACTGACTCAGGACTCAGGACTCAGGACTGATTTAACCGTTGCGATCGCCTTCAGGTTGAAGAAGCTATTCGATGTCATTTGTAACAAGTTAAAAGCGAGTCGATTTTGTCAATACGTCCAACTACAGAAATAAATCTGTGTAAGTTGGCTGTTCAAGTCAAAGCAACTTCACAGCACTTTTCCACAAATGTGTGGGGATGACACCAAAAGCTTATCGAGAACAGACACGCCGATGTTAAAGGCTAATTGTTGACTATCGCCGAAGGCGCAGCATAGCCCATCGCACTACTACTGACATAATTTAATTTGCGGCGATCGCAAACTATTTCGCTACAAATCAAATTGCGATCATTGGCATGAGTGTCACATAGTACGATGAAGGAGGCGCTGGCTCACTTGTAAACTATCCAGCAACAACGGCAGCACAAGCTTGCGATCGCTTCATTTGGCAATTTGGAACTGGCAAATCTTTTTATGCCAGCAGTTGTTGAGTAACAAATTGTTTTGTCGTCCTTGCGGTGCTATCAGACTTAATGTCACCCTGATGAGTGGATCAGGTTTTTAGAAAGCGATCGCTTTTAATGAGTAGTAATAATCGAACTCGAAAAATCCTGCTGTTATCAGCAAATCCTAAAGGTACCAGCCGACTTCGTCTGGATGAGGAGATGCGCGAAATTGAAGACGGATTAAAACGAGCAAAAAAGCGTGATGATTATTTAATACAAACAGCAAAAGCAGTACGCCACAGAGATATACGTAGAGCTATTCTGGATTACGAACCACATATAATTCACTTTTCTGGACATGGTTCTGGAGAAGAAGGCTTGGTTTTTGAAGATGAAACCGGTCAAACCAAGTTAGTTGATGCAGAAGCTTTAGCGGAATTGTTTCAACTGTTCGCTAACCAAATAGAGTGTGTTGTCCTCAATGCTTGCTACTCAAAATATCAGGCACAAGAAATAGCCCGACACATTAATTATGTGGTGGGTATGAGTCAGGCAATTCAAGATCAGGCAGCAATTGAATTTGCTGTGGGTTTTTATGATGCTCTAGGAGCAGGTAAGAGTTATGAGTTTGCCTATAAAGTTGGTTGTAATGCCATTCGCATGGCAGGCTTAGCACAAGACTTAATACCTCAACTCATCCCTAAGAGTGATTTACCGCTTCAGTTTTCCTCAGAAGAACTATCTGCAAACTTGTCAGCAATATCAACAAGCATATATATTCAACGCCCACCGATTGAAGAAAAATGCTATAAAGCTATTTTGCAACCTGGTGCGTTGATTCGTATTAAAGCTCCGCAAAAGATGGGTAAAACATTGCTGTTAGAGAAATTACTCGACTATGCTAGGCAGCAGGGTTATCAAACAGCAAAATTAGATTTGAAGCTAGCTGATAGTTCTACCCTAGCAGACTTGAAGACTTTCTTGCAGTGGTTGTGCGTCAATGTTTCTGACAGTTTGGAACTGGAAGCTAAGTTGGATGACTACTGGCAAGATAGTAACGGACTGAATACAAGCTGTACTCGTTACTTTCAAAAATATTTATTATCAGAAATTGATAGTCCTGTTGTTCTTGCCATAGATAACTTTGAGCGGCTGTTTAAATGTGAAAACATTTTCTCCGAATTTTGCTTACTGCTGAGGAGTTGGTATGAAACTGCCAAACAAGGGGACAGGATGGGTAAAGTTTGGAAAAAAATTAGGTTAGTGGTGGTTAATTCGACTGAACTTTATCCTACTTTAGACACGAATCGCTCACCGTTTAATGTTGGATTAGCGATTGAATTACCTGAATTTAACCAGAAGCAGGTAGAAGAAATGGTGAACCAGTATGAATTAAATGGACAGTTGGGAGAACAAGATTTAACTCAACTGATGGAATTGTTAGGAGGACATCCTTATTTAATGCAGGAGACGTTGGAGAATCTCAAAAGTCACCAAATGCCTCTAAAAGAACTTTTGACACTCGCCGCAACGGAACAAGGAATTTTTAGCCACCATTTACGAGAACTACTGGAATGTTTACAAGATAATCCTCAGCTAGAATCAGCTTATAAAAGAGTAGTGACGGCAAATGAACCTGTGCAACTTAATCCTGAAATTACCTTCAAACTGCACAGTTTAGGGTTGGTGAAAATTGTGCGTAATGATTGCCTTCCTAGCTGCGATTTATATCGTCAATATTTTTCGGTACGCTTGAGGTAAGTTATGGATGAAGAGTATATCAACGAATATATCTTTTCTGGAAGCTTGCCTGAAAATGCTAGCACTTATGTCACACGGGAAGCTGATGAGGAATTGTATGAAGCACTTAAGCAAGGGAAATTTTGTTATGTATTGAACTCCCGACAAAGTGGAAAGTCCAGCTTGCGTGTGAGAACAATGAGCCGCCTCTCGGAAGCTGGTGTGGAGTGTGCATCGATTGATTTGTCTTCTGTTAGTATTCAGAGTGCAACGCAAGAAAATTGGTATGCAGATTTGATTGTCAAGCTCATTGACAGCTTTGACTTGGATGTAGATTTTCAACAGTGGTGGGAGAAGAACCAATTAAACTCATCTTTGCTGCGATTTGGTAATTTTCTGGAAAAGAAGCTGCTGGTAGAGATTAGAGAAAATATTGTAATTTTTATTGACGAAATTGATAGCGTTTTAAGTCTCAAATTTCCTACTGATGATTTCTTTGCTTTTATCCGTTCCTGTTATAATCAGCGTGTTGATAATCCCGAATTTAATCGCCTCACCTTTTGTTTGTTGGGAGTCGCATCACCAAGCAATCTAATAGAAGATAAACAACGTACCCCATTTAATATTGGTAAAGCTATTTCTCTGAAGGGGTTTCAACTGCATGAAGTTGAGCCATTACAAATAGGTTTGGAGGGGAAATTTAGTAAGCCTCAAGCGGTGATGCGGGAAATTTTAGAGTGGACAGGAGGACAACCGTTTTTGCACCACCTTAATTTCCGATGCCATGACAGGAAAAATAGACGTTCGCAAGTGGAACGCATAATAAAAATAGATGACATTCTCCTCACTCCTGCGAATGCTACTATGAATCCCCTAACCCTTGACCTTCGCCCTGTCATTCGCCTCACTCACGAACAATTTGAGCAAATTGCTCTTGCTAACCCCGATCTACGGATAGAACTTAGTGCTGATGGAGAATTATCTATTATGCCTCCCACTGGCGGAAATACGGGTAGACGCAATGCTGATCTTACAACTGACCTTAATTTGTGGAACCGTCAAACTCGTTTAGGCGTTGTCTTTGATTCCTCCACCATTTTTCGCTTACCCAACGGTGCAGAACGTTCCCCTGATGCAGCATGGATTATCTTAGAACGCTGGAATGCTCTCACCCAAAACGAACAAGATTCTTTTCCCCCGCTTTGTCCTGATTTTGTCATTGAATTGCGCTCCAAAACTGATTCGCTTAAACCGTTACAAGCAAAAATGCAGGAATACCAGGACAACGGCTGCCGTTTGGGTTGGCTGATGAACTACCAGGATCGGCAAGTCGAAATTTATCGCCCTCAACGCGAAAAGGAAGTCTTGCAATCGCCTCAAACCCTGTCTGGTGAAGAAGTTTTACCAGGGTTTGTTTTAGATTTACAAATGATTTGGGAATAACTCCACCCTGATGAGTGGCTACGTCAAAACCTCTAATATCAAGTCCGGTTAAATACTTATCATTACCCTAAGAACCCCACCCCGGTAAAGCTGCGCTTCACCTCCCCTCCTCGCAAGCGGGGAGGGGATTAAGGGGTGGGGTGCAGTTAACGTGGCAATCATAACTTGCGGGGAGGGGATTAAGGGGTGGGGTGCAGTGAATGTGGCAATCATAACTAATTAGCCGGACATGATATGAGGCATCTGGCAAATAGATATTCAATTATTAGTGACGTTCTCCCGACACTGACCGCAAGCGGTACAGTGCGGGCTTCTCTAAATCGCTTTAGAGATTTTCCTGCTTCATTGGTCGCATCTAGATGAGCACACTCGTGTATGCTTATCCCCGAGAACGATACCTCCACAGGCAGTTTAGAGACTCCTGACGCCCCACGGAGTCTTTGTACAAGGAACAAAAGTTCTGTACAACCAAACCAAACTGGTTTTACGCATTGATGGTTTCATGCATGAAGCAATCTTTCTCAATGCAACCCCCTACCAATTGTCATGGTTCTGTACCGTTCCCAACGTTCGCACTGTTCACCTGCATTGCAGTTCGTTTGTGTCGAGTGGTCAGTGGTTAGCTGATACAATTAGTGTACCAGATTGGTACACAAAATGATTGAGAAGCAAGAGAAACAGGTTCATCTTCGCGTTACAGAAGAGGAATGGGAAATACTAGAGCAATATGCAAAGAAAACAAGACGAAGCAAGTCAGATATCATTCGTGAGTTCATGCGTTCATTGGCAACTTCGGGGGCATTGAACCCCACTCAGTTGCCCTGAGGGGTCCATGTATCCCGGCACCAATCCTCCGGCTATGGTGCGGGACTTATAGCCCCTCAAACTCCCCGTCAGTTAAGTCATATTATTAAGGAAAGTTGCAAAAGTCGTGACTTGAACGGCTGAGCAAATTTGCCTACTTTCTCCAAAAAAAGTAAAAGGAATTAGTCATGACAGAGGCAAGAAACATACTCGGCGGAGATCTAGAAATGTGCTGCTCTTCTCCCATCACTGGATATTACCGCGATGGGTTTTGTAATACAGGAGGTATGGATTTTGGCATGCACGTTGTTTGCTCGCAGATGACAGCAGAATTTCTTGAGTTCACCAAATCGCAAGGAAATGACCTGAGCACCCCTATGCCAGAACATCAATTTCCTGGTTTAAAAGAGGGCGATCGCTGGTGTTTATGTGCTGCTCGTTGGCAAGAAGCTCTTGAGGCTGGCGTTGCTCCCCCCGTCGTCCTCACAGCAACCCATCCTAGAGCTTTGGAAGTGGTTTCCTTGGATGATTTGAAGAAAAACGCCTTAACTTCTTCCTAAATAAAATCTAAAAATTTGTTTGACTTAGTAGCCGCCCATACCACCCGATACATTGTCTGTAACTTAAGAGCGATTTTCACAACTTCAATTAGAGTCATAATCGAGCAGGACTTGGAGTGGGTGTAACAAAGTTAAGCAATGGTTACAGTCGTTGTCGTTATCAATATACTGATATCGCTGGTTCTTCTGTACGTAGCTTGGCGAGTGCGCAAACTTAAGCAACGGCTGACAAGGCTAGCTAATATCTTTATTGCTGCTGAACTTAGTAGTCATAGGGTATTATATGGCGCACCCGCAGCTATCTCTATAGGTCAGCGAAATGTTCATAATCTGCGGCAGACACACCAATCACCACAGCTACAAATCCAGCGAGTACGGCAGATTTTCAGCCTCCTTGCTCTCGGACAACAAGTCTGGCGTCGTAATTTTATTAGGTTACGCTCAAAACCTCTGAAAATGAGGAAGTAAACAGTATAGGAGGACACAGGAACAAGGCAGAATGTCTCAGATTATAGATTGAGTGAAGCAGTAGGTTTTAGAGTTTTGGTTACATCCCAACCCTGTTGGCTACGTCAAGGCAACCTTTGTGGGTAATTCATTGTCTCTGTAAATAGGAAGATAAAATCTTTTGGATTTCGCTGCGACGTGAAAACCCGCATAAAATGGGTGTAAGGAGAGGAACAAAAAATGTCTAACAACCGTTCTGGATTATTTGTTGGCGGTATGATGATAGGAGCTACCCTCGGTGCCTTAACCGGGTTGCTGATTGCTCCACGTACGGGACGCGAAACTCGTCAACTCTTGAAGAAATCTGCCAGTGCGTTACCAGAATTGGCAGAAGATATATCAACGAGTGTGCAAATACAAGCAGATCGCCTTTCTGCAAACGCACGCTCTAACTGGGATGAGACTTTGGATCGACTGCGGGAAGCGATCGCAGCTGGCGTAGATGCCAGTTTGCGAGAAACCCAAGCGGTAAAGCAGCAAAATGCTCAACAAGAGTCTGATTCCCTTTCTCAACATCTAGATAGCTAGTAGAAGATATTAAAGTGATTGACCCCCTGTTTTGGCTGGGACTGTCTATACTCCTAGTCGCCGCCAGTCTCACTGCTGTTTTGGTGGCGGCGATACCAGCTTTGCAGGAATTAGCAAGAGCAGCCCGCAGTGCAGAAAAGTTATTTGACACTCTTTATAAAGAGTTACCACCCACTCTAGATGCCATTCGCATGACCAGTTTGGAAATCACTGACTTAACTGATGATGTCAGTGATGGGGTAAAAAGTGCTGGTCAAGTCGTCAAACAAGTGGATCAAAGCCTTGATAGTGCCAAAAAGCAAGCGCAAAACGTTCAAGTCGGCACGCGCAGTATCATGGTCGGTGTAAAAGCTGCCTGGAAATCCTTTACTCGCTCGAAATCTTCAAAACGAACAGTTGACCGTCTGCCGCCATCTCAAAAAGCAAAGCTAACATTGCAAGAACGGCAAGCCTTAAGGCAAGAGAATCGCTTCACAAATACGCAAGGTTACAGCATCAACAATGATTACAACGATGCTGCTGATTGGGAAACCAATTTTGAGCAAGAAGATTTACAGCGTCAGACAGAATCTGAGAATTGGTCTGATAAAGAATAGCGTGGCAAAGGTATATGAGAGTGGGGGCGCAGTGCTTTGTGCCCTTATTCTCATATACCTAACCTTGTAACTTCTGGATCTAAAGCATTAGATTAGATTAAAGTTAAAAAGTGTAAAGAAGTATCACTTTTCGCGTACTCTTTTAAAACAACTTGTTCACTTTTCCTGTGGATATCTGTATAAAAAAGCTCATGCACCATAGTTTTTGGCGACGAATTCTGGCTTTTGTGACAGTATTTTTCCTAGCTGGATCAATCTGGGCAACGCATTCTCCCAGCGCATACGCTTATGACAATCCTGAATTACTACCCGCTACCCCAACCCCAGTTGTAGATTTAGCGAAATCTCTGACCAGCGTTCAAGAAGAAAAACTTGTTAAAGAACTAGAGCAATTTGAAGCCGAAACCGGCTGGAAACTGCGAGTATTGACCCAATATGACCGTAGTCCAGGTCGGGCTGTGATCAAGTTTTGGGGTTTAGATGACAAAAGCGTTTTATTGGTTGCTGATTCTCGTGGCGGTAACATTCTCAGCTTTAGTGTCGGCGACGCGGTTTATGAACTCCTCTCACGCACTTTCTGGATTGAATTGCAAACCCGCTTTGGCAATTTGTACTTTGTGCGAGAAGAAGGCGAAGACCAAGCGATTCTCCAAGCTATGGAAACAGTGAAAACTTGTTTGCGTCAGGGTGGTTGCGCTGTTGTTCCCGGACTCCCACGCGAGCAGTGGATTCTGACTCTGATTACTTCAGTTATTGGTGGAATCATCTGTGGATTGGCAGCTCAACCTCGTGAGGAGGGACAAATTTTTGCTTGGCAATGGGCTTTAATCTTTTCTCCTTTATGGGGAATCTTATTTATTGCCTTCGGTCTTGGACCAGTAGTTACACGAACAAGCGAGTGGCTACCTATCATTCGCAATATTTCCGGTTTCCTCATCGGTGCTTTGGTTGCTTACCTTTCCCCTATTTTCAGTCGCTCTTCTCCTAGTGCTGAATCCTAGACCTTTGACAAAAGTCAATTTTTTGAAAATGGAACCACAGATAAACACAGATGCACACAGATAACTTATCTGTATTTATCCGCGTGCAATGCTTTGTGTATCTGTGGTTTCAAATACCCTTAAACAAGGGATTGAGGGGAGATATAGCGGTAAGAACCTGGAGTAAGGTACACCAAGGAAATAATGAACCACAGATGTAGGCGTAAGCCGTGCCGTAGGCTACACAGATAAATCTGTACTTCATTGAAATGAGAAGCGCTATAAGGGAGATGAGGGAGATGGGGCAGACTCCTAATGCCGTACAGAGATGAATTTTAAATTTTGAATGAGCGAATGCGTGAATTGATTTGTCCTCCTCATCCCCTCTAACTCTCCACCCTACGGCGACGGCGACGCGGTCTTTCATCTTCTTCATCGCGGCGCAGGCGGCTACTGACCCCAGTAAAGAAATCACGTTGGATACAAGGATAATCACTTACCCATAAGTCTCGACTGGGAATATAAATATCGGAAATTTCGTCAATACTGCTCAAATCTGGGCGATTCGACATAACCAATAATTCTGCCCTCTGACCGCGAGCAATGACTTTGTAGGCAACCCGCAGCGGCGCTTGATACTCAACAGTAAATCCTGTGTCATCGCCGATTTCCAAGTTAATCCGTTTTTCTCGGTTTTCGACAATCACCAAATCGCCTTTTTTATCGACAGTTTCCTGTTTACCAATCAACTCTTCTGTAATCCAGTAATCCAGCACTCGACCACGCAGAAAACCGCTGTATTTGTAACGGCGGCATTTTGCATTCCGCATACTAGCCCAAAACACTGGTCCCCACAGCCAGTAAAAAGCACCAATGAGTCCGATCAAAAATACGATACCAAAATCAAGTCCCAGAAAAACTTTGACAAGGAAAACAACAGCAACTGTCACTACAGAAATGAGCAGTCGCTGCAAAAAGTCTGAGAAGTTTCCCCAGTAGTACTTGTACTGTAGACCAGTGGCAATGAGAGGAATGAGTTGTTCAAATTTCTGGCGAGTCAGTGGGACTATCATGAGTGCTAAGTTCTAAGTGGTGAGTGCTGAGTCTTTTAAAGAATTTTTTCTAATCCATATACTAACGACTTTAACTGGAGGACTTTACGAATTGCCAGTAGGACTCCTGGCATATAGGCAGCGCGATCGCTTGTATCATGTCTGAGCGTATAAATTTGACCTGCTGCACCAAAAATGACTTCTTGATGAGCAATCAGTCCCGGTAAACGGACGCTATGAATTCTAACGCCCTCGTCGGCTTGGCTACCCCGCGCACCTGGTAATTTCTCCGTTTCTTCCACAATAGCCTGGTTATATGTTTTACCAACTTCTGCCAGCATTTGAGCAGTTTGAATTGCTGTACCGCTGGGAGCATCAGCTTTTTGGTTGTGATGCAGTTCAATAATCTCAACGTGGTCAAAATATTGAGACGCAGCGACTGCTGCTTGTTGCAGCAGTACCACGCCAATACAAAAGTTGGGAATAATCAAACATCCAGTACTCGCCTTATCCGCAAATTCTGCTAAGTCTTGAATTTGTTCTTGACTTAACCCGGTGGTACCTACAACTGGACGAAGACCATAGGCGATCGCACTACGAACGTTGTCATACACAGAATTGGGATGGGTAAAATCTACCATCACCCCTGGCTGTCTTTCTTGAGCCGCAAACGCTAGCATCGGTTCCAATTGATTGGTAATTGGAATTTCCAAAGCTTCACCTAAACCCGCCAGTTCTCCTGCATCCTTCCCTTGAAGTTCGGGAGTTGTATCAATCGCACCTACAAGATTCATATCTGGTGCTTGCGCCACCGCTTTTACCACCTCACGACCCATTTTGCCCGCAGCACCGATGATCACAACTGGGATTGGACCTTGATTCACCATAAGAGCAATACTTTTTACATCAACAAAGGAATTGTAAATCCAGCAGGGGAGCTATTGGCGTAGAGAGAAAACAGGATTGTAACTATTTTTGATAGCAGCCCATTTACTAGCAATAGGCATTCGCCAACCAGTCCCAAAAGCGCGATCCGTAATTTTCAATCCCGGGGGTGCTTGTCGGCGTTTAAATTCCGAACGCGCCACCAAACTAATCACTCTGTCTACAGTCGCTGGATCATGACCGGCGGCAACAATTTGTGCTGCTGATTCGTGGTTGTGAATCAGGCGTTGCAAGATGTCGTCCAAAATGTCGTAAGCTGGTAGCGAGTCTTGGTCAACTTGACCTGGTTTAAGTTCGGCGCTGGGTGCTTTGGTGAGGACGTTTTGTGGAATAATTTCACCATTACGATTTAACCATTGGCAAATCGAATAAACACGGGTTTTAGGCACATCAGCAATGACTGCTAACCCTCCATTCATATCACCGTAAAGCGTGCAGTAACCAACTGCCATTTCTGACTTATTGCCAGTGGAGAGAAGGAGATGACCGAATTTATTGGAAATTGCCATCAATAAATTCCCCCTAATTCGGGATTGAAGATTCTCCTCTGCTAGTCCAAACTCTGTTCCTGCAAATAACTCAGCTAGCGTCTTGTCATACCCTTGCATTAACTCGCCTATTGGTATGGTGTGGGTTTTTATCCCAAGATTTTCTGCCAAGACATCAGCATCACTGATAGAATGCTCGGAACTATAAGGGGAAGGCATGAGGACACCAAGGACATTTTCTTTACCCAGTGCTGCGGTAGCAATAGCCGCCACCAATGAAGAATCTACTCCGCCACTTAACCCCAACACTACCTTAGAAAAGCCACACTTGCGGACATAATCTCGCAATCCTAAAACCAAAGCTTGCCAAATTTCTTCCTCGTCAGAGTTATATTCTGGTGATATGGAAGCTAACTGCAAATCGCGTTGCACCTCATCAAATTCCACAACGACCAAATCTTTTTCAAAACCATAGGCACGACACACTATTTCACCCTGACGATTCAAGGCAAAACTTCTGCCATCAAAAATTAAATCATCATTTCCCCCGACTTGATTGGCATAGATAATCGGTTGCCGAAAACGCACTGCACTATGCTTAAGCATTGCTTCTCGAAACTTCTGCTTGCCAACACTGTAAGGAGAGGCAGACAAATTCACAATAAAATCTACACCCAAAATTGCTAAGTCAGCAATTGGATTAGTGATATAACTTCGCTTGCCCCAAAAATCCTCATCATTCCACAAATCTTCGCAAATCGTAACACCAATAGGAACATCATCTAATGTGAAATAATTAGCTTCTGAACCAGCTTCAAAATAGCGATGTTCATCAAACACATCATACGTTGGCAAAAGGCGCTTGTGAAAAAGTTGCTGTACCCTACCCTTTTCTAGTAAAGCAATGGTATTAAATAAACTTTTCCCGCCATGAGTGTGCGCTGTTAAATTGTTTTCAACGGTTCCTACCAACACAGCTAATTCTGTTGGCAAATCTCTTGCTAATTGTTGTAAGGCAATGTCCATTGCCTGTAAAAAACTAGGATTTAGTAACAAATCACGCGGTGGATAACCACATAAAGAAAGTTCTGGCGTTAGCAACAAACGCGCACCTTCTGATACTGCCTTTTGTGCCGCCTCCAGAATTTGTCGTGCATTTCCAGGCAAATCACCAATTGTAGGATTAATTTGAGCGATCGCAATTTTCATTTTTGATTTTGGATTAAAGGTTAGACTTCTGGCAAAGATTGGAATTTATTATGTAAAACCACAGATGGGCACCGATAGACACAGATAATTCAAATAATCATTTATTGCTAGGCTTCTTTTATAGAGATGCAATTCGTCATTCTTTACAGAATTTTACAGCTAATAGATAAATTAATCAGGTACAGATAGATAATTAAGTTCTATCTTGCCAATGTTTCATTTCTTCATCAATAAAATAATTTACCAAATCTCGATAAAGCTTTTCAATTACGTCTGGATTTAACCCTGCTTCTTCAGCCCAAGCACGTCTTTCCTGTAACATAGAATTAAATCTGTCTGGTGCTTTTACACTTTTTGCACTTGTTTTAAACTTTGCTGCTGTTTTCACATATGCAAATCTTCTCCCTAAAGCTGCGATGACTTCCTTGTCAATTGCATCAATTTCTTGACGAATATCTTCAATATTAGAACAATCCTCTGGTTTTTTCATATCTTCTCTTTTTGCGTATTTGCCGTTAAATAAAAACTAAAGGTTTATCTTTAAACGGAGCAAAAGCTTCGGCATCAAAACGATATAAAGTCGCTGGACGACCAGCACCACGCGACACTTTTATTCCTGTATCGCATAAAAAACCTAACTTGAGGAGACGCGCTCGAAAATTAGAGTAATCCGAAAAATTATCTCCTAAGACTGTCGTATATAACTGATATAAATCATTCAAAGTAAACATTTCTGGCAAAACTTCAAATGCCACAGGACTATACTCCAACTTATTTCGCAAACGCCTGTGTCCATATGCCAAAATTTTGTTATGGTCAAAAGCTAATTGCGGCACTTGTTTCACTGGATACCAAGCTATTCCAGTAACTCCATCAGCAATCAATTCTGCTTCCTCAAACCGTACGAGGGCAAAGTAACTCACTGATAGATAACGCACTGCATAACTATCGGTTGCTTCTCGTGGATCTCGTTCAGGACCTCCAAAAGTATACAGCTGCTCCAAATAAAGGTTTTTTACCCTGATTTTTTCAGCCATAATGCGATAAGCAGCATCTTCTAAAGACTCACCTTGACGCACCAAAGTACCAGGAAGACTCCAATGATTTAAAAATGGCTCCTGCTGTCTCATAACTAATAAAACTAGCAGTCGGTTCTGTGCAGTATCTACAGAGAAAATTACGTTATCAACACCAACTTTGAAATCTGCTAAAGGTGATTCTTTTAACTGGTCTGCAATCTTTCTTTGGTTGCGTCCTGGCATGGGAACTAATTGTTCAAAGCCTTGCTTTTCCTTTATAAAGTTTTTTTGGTGGCAATTTTTCACATTGAAATGGATGACAGATTTTTATTACTACATTTTTCGGTAATCGAATTCTTGTAAAAGTATGATTAATGGATATTTATAACCACAGATGCACACAGATTAACACGAGTTATTTATCTTTGTGCATCTGTGGTTAATCTGTGGTTTCATTTTCATCCAATTGACTTTTACAAAAGGTTTAATAGACAAAGTCTGAACAATCAACCAACAGGTTGGTAGTTCAGGGATCATGGAATTCTATGGTAGCGGAGGCGCTCATAGTTCAACAAGCCAAATTTCCGGACAACCATTTGTACAAATGCTCTCTATGAATATAGTCAACAACAAGAGGTGTTAGGGCTTCCTTGTCGCCATTTTCACGATAAGCTGTCGAGGACACATCTGGACCAATAAAATTGGCAACTGTGACTTTCCCCCCGAGATTTTGCACCACCTGGAAGCTAGATTCATCTATTGCATATCCTGGGCGCGGTACGACTAAAAGTTGTACTTGCTGTAACAAATCTTCAATCCGGTACCAATGAGGTAGCTGAAAGAGCAAATCTGAACCTATCACCAAGGTAAACTCTGCCTCTCCCCAACGCTGTTTTGCTTTCTCCAAGGTTTCCAGCGTTCTCAAGCTACTCAATTCCTGTTCCAAACCAATATTGTGCTTCAAGCCATTTATGTCCGCAATCAGCAAGTGCAACATCGCCACCCGATGTTCCAAAAGTGTTTGATGCGACTTAAATGGATTATTCGCCGCCCAAACTGCCACATGATCAAAATGCTCTGACAGCCAGCGGATAATCGCTTGATGCCCAGCAGTTGGTGGATCGGCACTCGTACCAAATAAAGCAACTTTCATAGTCATTAGTTAATAGTCATTAGTTAATAGTCATTAGTCATTAGTCATTAGTCATTAGTTAGGAATTTTCACCCCATCCCCCTCATCCCATGTGTACCTACGCGGTATTGTTCTTCGTCTTTTGAGTCAACTCTTCTAACTGGGTGGAAATCTCTACCCTGACTGATACCGGATTATCCAAACGGCGCGTCTCATCCGGCAAACTAGCAACCGAAGTAGCAGTTCTTTGTCGAATTTCCGCCAACGTCTCTACGGGTTGCACTCGTTTGCCTTCCTTTACAAACAACTGCAACAAAGGCACTTCCGAAGATTGAAGATTGAAGATTGAAGATTGAAGAAATTTTCCATTCTTATCTGTTGTTTCTTCTGTTTTCTGTGTTTCCTCTTGTGCAGCCAAGTCCAAAGAGTCTGCTTTCACTTTCCCTCCCTCAAACAAGCGAAAAATCTGCTTGCGTCCTGGGTAAGTTGCCTTACCACTCGAGTGTTTCATCACGGGGATGCCGTCAATTTCCACCAGTTTGTAGACACCATTGATAGGGGAACCTGTCACCAGTCGCGTTCCCAGTCCATAACCATCAATCTGGGCACCAGCAGCGATCAATCGGGCGATTTCCCACTCGTCCAAGTCGCCGCTTGCCAAAATTGATACATTGGGAAGAAGCGATCGCACTTGTTTTGACAATGACACTAAATCACCAGAGTCCAACCGAACCCCTGATAATTTCATTTCTCCTGAATTGACCTTCGCCGCTAACCGCTTGGCAGCAGCGATGGTATCGTAAGTATCAATTAACAAAGGGGCACCTGGAAAATACTGATGAAACACTGTGAACGCTTGGTCTTCGCTACCTTCCATTGCTGACAGTGCCATAACAAGAGCGTGAGCCATCGTACCACTAGGTTTTTCTCCCAGTTGTAGCGCAGCTAACACGTTTGATGTCGCATCCAAACCACCAGCCAACGCTGCACGCGCCGCCCACAAAGATCCTTGAGGGCTAAAGGCACGTCTTGTCCCAAATTCCAGCAGTGTTGCTTGAGACGCCACATCGCGTAATCTTGCTGCACGTGTGGCAATCAAACTTTGGTAATTTAAAGTATTTAACAGGTAAGTTTCTACCAGTTGCGCTTGCCAAAGGGGTGCTTCCACTCGCAACAGAGGTTCATTCGCAAACACTGCTGTTCCCTCGGGTACTGCCCAAACATCCCCAGTAAAACGTCCCTGAGCCAGCAGTGACCAAAAACTCTCCGGGGCATTGGCAAAAATTCCTGTCGCCTGCAAAGCCTTTATCCCATCCGGACTAAAGCGGAATTTTTCCAAATATTCCAATCCTTGCGCCAGCCCCATAGCAATCAAATAGCCAAAATTGTCTGGCAAACGTCTGACAAACAACTCAAAGCTTGCTCGTCGTTGTTCTAAACCTTCACCTGTATAACAAGCTGTCATTGTCAACTGGTAAAGATCTGTCAGCAAGCTGTAATCAACAGCAGAAACTGTCAGTTCTGGATTGTTCTGCTGTTGCTGGTTGTTTGTATATCCATAGTTCAAGTTTGGGAAACTTGTCATCGAAAATTTGGGTAGAAACCCCGTCCTTGTAGGACGGCTTTACATTCTTTGTGAACCATTACCGCCTTGGGGTTACTTGACTCGGTGTACTTTTGTAATGTACTTTCAAGCTTGACAATTACCCTTACGGGTTCGCCATGTACCTCCAAGGAGGGAGACCCTCCTTCAGTACTGGCTCACCATCTCAAATCGTTCACCCCAACGGGAGAGCCAGTTCCCTGGGCGTGGGAAACCCGCCGATGACTGACTGGACTCACCTGTACGCATAACGGTTTTGCTCCGTTCGGCGTTAGCCATAGAGCCTTCCCAAAAGGGAGTAAAGTTAGCCGAGACTTTGTTATTGGTCGGTACTATATCAAAGACACTGGCATAAAGACTGTATACCTGTTTAATCCTTGATTTCTAGAGCTACAGACGGGCGTTAGCATCCGTAGGTAGGAACTTAAACGCTTACCAATAACGTAGTACTCAAGGTACGCGCGTCGGGTCAACTAATCCGTTTGACTTGAGGCTAGAAGCCCCTAGCATGGACGGCAGGGGTGTTGACGGCATAGCGCCCTTGGAAGAATACTTCTTTGCTTTATGGTAAATACTACCATAAACAAATGTTAATTGTTGAACGAGAATTGCAAAAAACTGCTTGAAACAGCTTCAGATTCCCGACTTCTTTAACAAGTGGGGAATCTTGTAGTTCAGGAATGATTTAGGATTGCTATATAGCAAAGGGTTTAGTGAAATGTGAAAGTATGCCAAATGAAGGATGAATAGTCACATTTCACATTCTAGGCGTTTCAAACCCTTATCCTTTAGCTTAAATTTGGCTGTTTTCTAAGCTAAAGTATTGCAACTATCTATCAATGAATATTGCAGAGAATGTAGATATATTGCCAATGAGCGCCAACAGAGAAGATCAGGAACTAGAGTAGATATGTTAGGAGAGATATCGCAATGAAAGCGATTACAAAAAACGGGGGTCTTATATTATGGCTTTCTCCAGGATGCTTGCTAGGGTGATGCAATATATTTCTGAAGCTGCAATGCGTATTTTTGGACCTAATGATGATGCATATCCTAATATCGGTGTACAACCGTTTACAGGAGAGCCTTATAACGAAAGGGCAGCCGATACTTGGTAAATGATTTTATAAAAATAGCTAATGAAAATCAAAATAGGTGGAGATGAAAATCCGACATCCACCTATTTTTTTAGTTCTTAATCATGAGTGATTCTCCGCATTGTTGCGTCTCCTGGTTAACAGTGATCCCACTCAAATTCAGCGAGTAGTAGTAAGCAGACGACCATTAAACCCCCAGTCACCAGAAATTGCCAACCACCGCTATACGGCAAGATGAAAATTCCCAGTAAATGAACTATGCCTGTGAATAGCAGGGTGCGTGATCGCACTGCTAACCCAGTACAAAGATAGCCGAGGGCACATAATCCCAACCACAGTGGACAGAGATTCAATAATATTTCTCCCCATCCTAAGAAGATACCCAAATCAGTTAACACCACCCCCAATAACATCAGCAGTACCCAGCAATACAGTATCCAGATGACCTGTCTTCGCTTTACCCAATAGGTACTCCAATAGACCATTGCTGCAGTACCAATAAAAGAAAGGATTGACCACAAAGCCGCCTGCAAATCCCAACCTATAGGTAAAAACTGGGCAGTTGCAAACATGGGGATGAGAAGCAAACCCCAAATTATGAATGCCTGATCTATACGGGTATAAAAATTTGAATAAAGCTTAATGTTGCCGATCTGCCAGTTAACTAGCCAAAGTCCTTCTTCTAACTCGTGAATATTTAGCGGTGCTTGTTTGCGACGCAGAGGTGGCACAGAATTATTAAAAAAGCTCATTTTATTCATTGCTGAATTTTAGGAAAATTTAACTTTTTCGGCTAAAATAGCCATATTTCTTTTTTTTATATATTTATTTAGTAACTTCTAATCTGAATCTCTCTCTAGCTATGACTTTAGCTATGTTATATTCTGTCCTACGTTATAAATTTGTTAGATTTTTTACATACAGCAGATTCCAGGTAAATGAGGTACAGTCTTAGTAGTGCATGAATGGCTAAAATGAAAGGTTACTCCAACGAAACAGCGAGAAAAAATAGTAAAGACCTACGAACAGGGAGACACCTCAGTCAGGAAGGTGGCCTCGAGATTTGGTGTAGCTAAAAGTTTTGTACAAAAACTGCTCTCCATGAAGAAAACTCAAGGTCATTTAAAACCGAGACAACAGACTGGAGTCATGAAGGGAGAGTTGGATCAATGTGAAACTCAACTTGCTGCAATGGTTGAACAATATCCAGACGCGACATTATTAGAATATTGTGAATATTGGGGTACAACTTATAATCATTGGGTTAGTACAAGTACCATGTGTCGTGCATTACAAAAACAAAAACTTACGTTAAAAAAGCGAAAAGTTGCGTGCGGTGAGACAGCCCTGCAGGCGGGTTTCCCCCCGTAGGGGACTGCGTATCTCTTTCAGAGACGCTCCGCGAACGCCCTTGGCGTGCCGTTCGCCGTTAGGCGTGGCGTTAGCCATAGGCATACCCGAAGGGGGGTTCCCCCCGTTGAGCAAACTTTTCAACTTGCTCCGCTGCGGAGTCCCACACCGTAATCTTTGATTACGGTGTCGGGAGGAATTGCGGGGGAATTTGAGCGCGTCCTGCGGCCGACTCAAAACTATGTTTTGAGAGTTGGAGGGCAGCGCTCAAATTCCCAATCTCTTAGGACGCAACACATAATCTCGTACTCCGTTTAATTAACAGCACTTTTGATGGGCTGAACTGTCCAAGTCTGTGCCAATTGTGGTCATAGACCGAAACATTCTTGGTTTTCGCTGTTTGGGTATAACCACCAACCCAACCGATATAAACTTTTCCTGCTTTTTCGGCTTTAACTAAATCACCAGAGCGTAAACCGAATGGCGTGACTGTTCCACCTTTACGCTTTCTATTACCTGGTACATCTTTGACTGGGTTCTCAAAGTGGAGTTGACGACGAAACACTCGAATACGTGCAATGACACGAAATGGTGCGCGATTTACCGCTACCTCTCCCACCCAGTGACGCCCACGGGTGTTTGCAGTGTGAAATTTCGAGAAAGTCATAAAGTTACTCGCAGCCAGCGCAATCCCATCATGTGCGTGAGTCTCAGGAATTTGCTTCTCCTTATTCTTTTTGTCTTTGGACAACCCCAATTGTTGTCTGAGAATTGAGGTCTGCCAACCTTGTTGTATATTGGTTGGTACAATTTCTGAGAGCCATTGCAACATCACTTTCTGCCCAACCATCACCGGACTGAATCCTTTATCGCCCTTGGCTTTAACATATTCGTAGGTGATTTGAGTAACAGGAAACAGCTTTACTATCTCTTTGGTAACTCGTAGCTCCAACTCTTTATTGGCTCGAATACTGGGAGGTAGCTCCCGTCTGTTTACGGTTCTCAAATCGTTTTTGGCGGTGCGCTCTTTTACGAAATCGCTCGATGCGATTTATGCGTCTACCTCGTCTAGCACGTCGTAATATCAGTCGTCCAGACATCTTTTTTGTAACATCTGGAAATGGCAAGACGAGATGTGCCATAAACAAAGTAAACTTGGCAGACTGCACCCCAACACCCGTAAACTTTTTGCCTGGGTCTAGTCCCAATGCTATAGGTTGTTGTTCTTGACCAGATGGTTCTACTAATAACTGAATGCAGAAAATATTCAGATTGTTGTGTATGATTTTGGCTTTACCTTCTTTTAGCCAACGTCTAGCACGACTAGGTTTTGTTGGCATGAGTGGTTTTCCGTCTTTATCTAATACTGGTACTCGCATGGAGATAATCCTTGAGTAAAGTTATAAGTCCCTTAGCCCAACTTGTTCAGCATGTCCTTTCTACAAGCGCCTACAACCAGTAGGCTTGGAGATAATCCGAACTAGGGAAATATTCGGAAGTCCGTAACAAAACAAGTCTCCTGGGCTAGTCATCTCTTACGTTGAAAGCTGGTTCTTTCAAGCCCACACTATACACTCCGTGTTAGTGTGGGTAGTTGACGAGAAAGACGCTACGCAGCAGCCAAGGGAAGACACAAAGAGTTCAAAAGTTGAGAATTGACTATTGGCAGCAAGTTAAACAAGTAGACCCAGAAAACTTAATTTTCATTGATGAAATGGGTGTTTTATTCGGGTTGACACGAACTCAGGCAAGAAGTCCTCACGGAAGTAGGGTGTATGATTTTAAACCATTAAACCCTTGGGTCGAAGGTGACAGTCATTGGGGCAATTAGCTTGAAACAAATTTTGGCTATAATGACAATGAAATTGTTCGATGAATGGAAACGCATCTTATTGTCTTTGCCCTTGAAATGTCTGCTTCCTGAACTTTGTGTTGGTGCTGTAGTTGTAATGGATAATGTTCCGGCACATAAAGTGAAGGAAATAGAGCCTTTAATTCAATCAAAGGCTGCAAGGGTTCTTTATCAATCTCCCCCCGAATCCTGAGTTTAATCCCATCGAACATTGGTGATGGGAGCAATCGCGCTTTCTTACGACAATTTTCTCCAACCACTGCATTTAGGGTTGATGTTCTAATTAGAACTGCGCTTGATGAGCGTTAATCCCCAACATCTAAAAAATTGGTTTACAAATTGCTGTTACTGTACCTCATAAACCTGCAATACGTTGTAATTACTTGTGCTCGGTCTTTTACTTTCTGTGGTACATCCTCCTTTCTTAGATTGAAAAGAGTTTTATCTTGTTCTGGGTGAGAAATACCCTTAAACGGCTACCCATACCCTTGTTACTGTGCTAGCTACATCATACGTATTTACTTATCTTCACATAGTTTGGTTTTTTGAAGTCGTTTTACTTACTGCGCCTTTTCACTTACACATCTTGTTATAGTTATGTCAAAAATGCAAGGACAGTTAAGACAGTTAGGACAGTTAAGAAATACTTAATATTTTTTTTAGCTTTCGAGAATTAAATTTTAAGGAAGTGATATTTATAGGAAAACCTCCAGTAATAGCAACCACTGGAGGCGTATGCTGAACCAATATTTGTTCTATTCAGTATTAGAGAGGTAAAACAAATATTAAAAAAGTTAACACAAGTGAAAAAGAGAGGAAAGGACAGTTAAGACAGTTAAGACAGTTAAGGAATATTTAATAAAAATTTTAGATTTTGTCATACAAGCTTGAAACATACATCGCTCAACTATCATTTTCTAAACCAAACCGCGATCGCCCCTGTGTCTTCTTCTCCATCATCTACACCGCACCTACCACCGCAATCAGTCCACACCGTAGTCCACACCGCCAGTCCGTCAAGGAAAATCTCCCAATAAGTCAATCAAACGGCGATTGCCCTCGCGGTACGGCACGGCTGCGCCAATATGTAAATAATTTTAAAACAGTGGAGTAGCGCTCACTAAGAACTCTCTTCACCCTGCTTGAAGTGGTAATGCTTTTATAAGAATGTAGGCTGAAAACCCCTTACCTTTAGGCAGGGGATGAAAGCGACAACGTAGGCTTTAGCCTACCGTGATGTTTTGTTTTTGCGGCTCAGGTAAAGAATCAATCCATTCTTCCACCAAACTAGACATAGTTCTATCTAACTGAACAGATAATAAGAGGAGCTTATGATATCTACGCTCCGACAGTCTAAAAGCTAATCGTTTATTTTTCATAATGTCGAACATCAACTGTACGTTTATGCTAACATGGATGAAACAAAGGAAAACAAGGAGGTGATAACGTAGTGCTAGTTTTAGAGTACAAAGTGAGGGGCAACCAAAAGCAGTATCAAGCTATTGATGAAGCTATTAAAACTACTCAGTTCATCCGTAACAAAGCGATTAGATATTGGATAGATGCACCACGAGAAGCGAAGATTAACAGGATAGTTCTAAACAATTACTCCACAGCACTGCGTAAAGAATTTAGATTTGTTAAAGAATTAAATTCAATGGCTTGTCAAGCTGCAACGGAAAGAGCTTGGAGTGCTATTGATAGGTTTTACACTAACTGCAAGTCTAAAAAGTCAGGAAAGAAAGGCGCTGCCCTGAGCTTGTCGAAGGGATTTCCACGTTTTCAGAAGGATAACCGTTCAGTTGAATACAAGACTAGTGGTTGGTCACTGCATCCTACAAAAAGACGTATCACCTTTACCGATGACAAAGGTATCGGTGAAGTCAAACTATTGGGTAAATGGGATATTCACACCTACCCTGTCAAGTTAATCAAGCGAGTTCGGTTAGTTCGGAGAGCCGACGGTTACTATTGTCAATTTGCAGTTGACGTTGAAATAAAACCTGAACAAAGAACAGGTAATGGTGAGTTAGGGCTTGACGTTGGGTTAGAACATTTCTACTCTGATTCCAACGGCTATCATGAAGAAAATCCAAGGTTCCTGAGGAAAGCTGAAAAAGCGATTAAACACGCTCAACGTCAAATTTACAAAAAAGAAAAAGGCAAGAACCAACGACGTAAAGCAAGACAGAGATATGCTCGGAAGCATTTAAGAGTAAATAGGCAGAGGAATGAACACGCGAAGAGAATCGCGCGTAACTTGTGCAAGCTTAACAGCTTAGTAGCCTATGAAGATTTGAATGTCAAAGGCATGGTACGGAATCATTGTCTTGCCAAGTCAATCAATGATGTAGCTTGGACTCTATTCCGTCGTTGGGAGCGAATATTTTGCTAAGAAGTTCAATACCACAGTTGTTGCGGTCAATCCTAGAATGACTTCTCAAAAGTGTTCGGATTGTGGCGCAATTGTGAAAAAGTCTCTTTCAACTCGTACCCATAGATGTGCTTGTGGATGTGAGTTGCAAAGAGATGTGAACGCAGCTATAAATATTCTGAATCTTGCACGACAAGCTAGGGATGGGCAATCCCGAAGTAACGCTACAGGAGTCGGAACCGCTACTCTTCTTGGTGCAAGCCTGGTTGAGCAAGTTGCGACGTAGAGTGTAGAATCCCCGCGCGTTTACGCGCGGGGAGTGTCAAATAGACTTTTCTTCAGCACAATCAGCCTTTTCGTTTCACTGCGTAAATCCTATTTCAGTCAAATCACACTACACATTCCCTACTTTTGCTAGGGGACGAGAAATGAGGAACGTGAAACAATGTTTTGGAAATTCATAGTTAGTGCTTTACTGTTGCCTAGTTGCCTCGGCTTTGAGATTGCCACAGCATCATTACAAAAAGGAGTTCAGACGCAGCCAAAACAGGAGGAATTGAAAGCGCAAGTTGCTCAGATTGGTGATGATTCGTCAATTCAAGCAGATTGGGAGGCTGATACTGAACAACTAAAACACCATAAATACCAGCATCATAAGCCCCGTCGTCGATATTACCGTCATCATAGACCTTGCCCACAAAGCTACAGACAGCATTACCGTCGCGGCTCTTACCATCCGCAGTATATTCACTACCGCAGACGGTATAATAATCACCAGAGATATTACCGTCACGGGCAAAACCACCCCGACTACATTTATGAGCGGCATCTGTATCGCAACCCATACAGATATTACCGTCACGGGCGCTACTACCATTAATACAAGAACTGGCTTAAAACAAAAGCCAATGCGGCACTGCCTAAAGGAACTGTCAAATTATCAATACCAAGAAAGGAAAAAACTTCTAGGCAAGTAGCGACTAAGGCAACCGTCAAAGATATCAGCCAACTTTGCCAGAGGTTCCCTTGTACACTCACTAAAATCAAACTCGTGATGACAAAACTCACAACTGTCATTGTCAGGGAACCTTCCCAACTTTTTTGTCTGTCAAAGATCCTGTATTTGTGTTGCCCAAATCTTTGCCCAATTAAAGCTGCAAATCCATCTCCCCATGTCATAACCAAAACTCCTAGTACAGCATACTGGGGTTGCTGCTGAGTCCAGAACCAGGCAATTAAAATACCAATACTAACGGCATAGAAAAATGTCCCAAAACTTTTGCGTCCGACGCTATTAATACCAGGGAGAATCGGAAATCGGTAGGACAATAAGGTAATAGTACTCGCTACAATCGAAGCCGTAATGCCCACACTTGCGGGAATATCTAGCCACCAAGCTAGCAGAATCACATTGCCAGTGCCAATGTGAACTATCTTCCGCACAATTTCTGGATCTTTATTGGCAAAGCGATTCACCAGCCATGCGGCGAAAAGCATGAGCAACACCCAAATTGCAACGGCAGCACTTTGCAGCCACAAAGGGGAAATCGACTCTAAATCAAAAAATGAAGTTAGCAAAGATGCAACAAAATGGAAAAATATAATCTTTATTATCACTTTATTAGATTTCGGGGACAGCAATGAAATTATTATTGATTTTGCTGATTCGCTTCTACCGAATGTTTATCTCGCCGCTGTTTCTTCCAACCTGTCGCTTTCAACCAACTTGTTCAATGTACGCCATCCAAGCAATTGAACGCTTTGGAGTCTGGCGCGGTAGTTGGTTGGCAATTCGGCGTATTTTGCGGTGTCATCCGTTTCATCCGGGGGGTTACGATCCCGTACCAGAAGCGTTAGGAACAGCAACAAAACACTCGTCTTCCTGTCAACATCACGAATGAGACCTTATCATAAAATACCAATCATTGAGTGTGGTGAACCATTGGTAGAGATTCCTTTGGAACTGTTCGCGGTGGAATCTCCCCATCCTTATGAAAAACTGGGTGCGCCTTATGGCGATCGCTCTCCATATTTTCTTCGCCAAAGCGTTGTTGACAATTTGATAGCAGCCCAAAATTACCTGCAACTGCTGCGTCCTAACTGGCACATCCAAATCTTTGATGCTTATCGCCCTGTGGCTGTACAGCAGTTTATGGTTAATTACGCTTTTGGCGAAGCCTTACAGATGGCGGGACTCACCGAGGCTGAGTTATCACCAGAAAACAGCCAACCTATTTGGGACGAGGTGTATAAAATTTGGGCTGAACCTAGTCTGGATGAAAAAACTCCGCCTCCCCACAGTACGGGCGCTGCTGTGGATCTGACACTGGTAGATGATACGGGGGAAATTCTAGATATGGGTTCGCCTATAGATGAAATGTCAGAGCGATCGCATCCAGACTACTTTGCCAATTCTTCCACCACACAGGCACAACAGTATCATGCCAATCGCCAGCTATTGTGTGATGTTATGGAAAAAGCAGGATTTCAACGTAATCCGAGAGAGTGGTGGCACTTCTCTCTAGGCGATCAGATGTGGGCTTGGCTGAATAATCAAACCAACCCCAGCAATCCAGTTATTGCACAATATGGACGCGTTGTGTAGTGTAACGCACCTAAGCATCTTGAGGGTTGAGCTGGATTAACTCTTCTGTAGTGTAAGTTCCCACTGGACTCCAAACCAAATACGGAACGAGTAACAGCGCTGCTAGTTTAGAAATCGGCAAAACAGAGAGTGTGAGCAACACACCCAAGATCACACCAACTGATCCAAGAATTTCCCCGACTCTGAGACTCCGCCACCTTAGCATTGCTGGGATGTAGGCGATCGTGATAATTTCTAGCAGGAGATATAAACCCATTAGCACCCAGGTTATCAAGCTTCCTGGATTTTTTTGCCAGACAAAATTGGCAGAAGCAGCACCGCAAATAAAAATTACAGTCCAGATGATCGGGATAAGTGGCTCAAAAACCAACCACCGGGGGCGACTTAACCGTGCAAACCACTTGACATCACGAGGCGTGATGAAAAAACTACCGATCATAATTGCAAAAGTGACAGCCCCAATTACTATCCAAGATGGAACCATATTATTTATACCTTTTTAATTATTTTGTCAAGGTCTTCAAGGCAATTTTGGCAATTTAGGGCATGAGTTTAATCAACCGCAGGGATGAAAATTTCAACCAGTTACCAGTTACCAGTTATCAGTTATCAGTTATAATTTTTTGCTCACTGTTGACTGTTTTAGGCATCTTGAGGATTGAGTCGTTTCATCGCCCAAGTGGTGTATGTACCTATTGGACTCCAAACCAAGTAAGGAACGAGTAGCAGTGCCGCCCAACCAGAAACAGGTAAAACTACAAGTGTTAATATAATGCTTATAAGGAAACCCGTGCCGCCGATAATCGTACCCGCCTTAAGACTGCGAAGCCGCAACATCACAGGGTTGAAGGCAATGGTAACAATTTCCAGAAGCAGGTATAATGCCATACGCAACCAGGTTGCGGTGGTTCCTGGCTCTTTTTCCCAAACAATATAAGCAGACCAAGCGCCACAAATAAATACAATAGTCCAAATAACTGGAATCGCTGCTTCAAAAGTTAACCATCTGGGTCTTTGTAGACGCTTGAACCACTTGACATCGCCAGGAGTAATGAAGTTAGCACCCAAAGCGACTAAGAAAGCCACTCCCCCAATCACCATCCAAGATTTAATCATGCCCCGTCATCCTTTGTATGGCTCTTTTATCACGCCATATAGTGCGATTTTGTCAGGTCACGGGCTGATTACTCATCATACCTGAGTGGGAACTGGTTAGTGGGTAGTGGAATTTGAGTAGTGGCTAAAAACAACCAACAAATGTAGAGACGCGCCATGGCGCGTCTCTACAAACAAATGTACAGACGCGCCATGGCTAACAATTTCTACTTAACCACCCCAGAATGCCCAGGTATATTACCTATCGGTTCTACGCGTCCCCCAAGGTATTTGGCAAGAAACTCTTCGGCTTTAGCAAAGAAGTGTAACCTGTTTTGCGGACGTGCGAAACCGTGTCCTTCATCTGTGTAGAGGATGTACTCCACTGGTTTATTTGCTTTTCGCATCGCTGCAACGATTTGTTCGCTTTCCGCCTGCTTAACTCGTGGATCATTTGCACCTTGTCCAATCAGCAACGGTACTTTGATGCGATCTACAAAAAATAACGGAGAACGAGACTTGAGGAAATCTGGCTCTTTTTCTAGATTTCCGACACGATTGTAGAATTCCGCCCGCCCTGACTCCCAATAAGGAGGAATACTTTTTAACAGCGTGAGCAAGTTGCTAGGACCAACAATATCTACACCAGCAGCAAACACATCAGGAGTGAATGTCAATCCTACCAAAGTGGCATAACCGCCGTAGGAACCACCCATGATAGCTACTTTTTTGCGATCAGCGATACCCTGTTGGACAATCCAGTTAACGCCATCAATGAGGTCATTGTGCATTTTACCCGCCCATTCCCGATTTCCGGCATTGAGAAACTTTTTGCCGTATCCGGTAGAACCTCGGTAGTTGACTTGTAGAACTGCGTAACCACGGTTTGCTAGCCACTGCGCCTGTGAGTCGTAACCCCAACTATCCCGCACCCAAGGTCCGCCATGCACGAGTAAGACTGTGGGTAAATTCTTTGCCGGAATACCTACTGGTGTTGTCAAGTAGCCGTGGATAGTCAACGCGTCCCGAGATTTGTAAGAAATTGGTTTCATTTGGGCGAGTTGTAGCCCTTCCAATTTCGGTTGATTGCTAAAGAGGAGTTTGCTTTGCTTGGAGGTACGGTCATAGGTGTAGTAGTAGGTAGGACCGTTGTCATTATTGTAAGAGACTAGCCAAGTTTTATCAGCAAGGTCGCGGTCAACTACGGAAAATTCCCCTCGCCGGACTTTGGATATTGCCTGAAAATCTGGGGCAATACTTTTATCGAGTACTTGCCACTCTAATTTGTCTTTATAAAAACCAACAGCCTGAATTTGGCGTTTCAGTGGATGAATAAACATCCCTCCCTCATCATACTGCGGGTCTTGAGCAATGACGGTTTCTTTACCTGTTGCTAAGTTAATCCCCAAAACTCGTGTCGCATTTGCATTATGACTACCCGTGATATAAAGCGTTTTGCCATCACCGGAAAAGCCGACAGCACCGCCTTGATCATCAGGTCCCCATTTGCGAATTGTCTTCCAGGGTTGATTTGTTGTTTCCCTAACAGATAAGATAGAACCACCATCAGGAGTACTGGCAAGAGTTGCACGGATTTGAAACTGTGGATCTGCAACTGACTCAGTCACGTTAACAGAGTTTTCTAATTCCAGCTTTGCTGCTCCCGTTTTCAGATTAATACGGTAAGCATCGTGTTTGCGGGGGTCTTTGATATTCATCCCCACCAGCATTTGATTAGGAAAATTGGGATCTAGGGCTATCATTTGCGCTTTGACACCTTTGTATGGCGTCAGATCGCGTACTTGATTCGACTTTATATCGACAGCATAAAAATGATAGTTTTCATCACCATCTGTATCTTGAAGGTAGACGACTTGTTCACCGTTATAAGCCCAGAAGTAACTACGGATACCCCGCTTTTTCTCAGCGGTTAGCACGCGATCGTCGTTCTTACCTATGGTGCGTATCCATACCTGCAAAACATTATTTTTATCAGGTGCAATGTATGTCAGATATTTCCCATCGGGAGAGAGTTGCGGGTTTGTTCTTTCTGGATTTCCAAACAGAATCTGTCGGGAAATAAGTGGCGGTAAATCAGCGAAGGATTGACTGATGTTCGTTAGGAGAGTTGTTGCAACGACTAAGGGGACAGCTACTACAGAAAAATATTTTTTGTTCATAAAGCAAATACACTGGAAAATCTGCAAAGCCGAATGCTTGCAAAGACAGCCACAAGTATGGCGTTGCATATTTGCAGGATGAATTTTGTGTTTTTGTGGGATGAGCCAAAAAGCCCGTCCCTTGAATTTTTTGGGCAGGCAGGATGCCTACCCCACAAGAATCATCCCTGAATTCAGCAACGCCCACAAGTATAAAAGACTCGTTCACGAGGTTGTGATACTCATTCACGAGTATAAAAGACTCGTTTACGAGGTTGTGATACTCACTCACGAGTGTAAAAGACTCACTCACGAGGTTGTGATACTCATTCACGAGTGTAAAAGACTCGCTCAGGAGGTTGTGATACTCATTCACGAGTGTAAAAGACTCGCTCAGGAGGTTGTGATACTCACTCACGAGTGTAAAAGACTCGTTCACGAGTATAAAAGACTCGCTCACGAGGTTCTAATACTCGCTCATGAATATAAAAGTACTAGGTTTATTCCCGAAAAACAGGTAGATGCTGCGTTATAAGTAATACAGAAGAATCTAGTATAAGATGATTTATGGAACCAGTCACTCTAACGGCTGTGGCTACGGCGATCGCCACCCTACTTTTGACAAAAGCACTGGAGAAAACTGGCGAAAATCTTGGAGATGCCGCATGGCAGCAAAGTCGCAAGTTAATTGAACAGCTTCGTCATAAGAATAAGTTACCATTACTCAGCAATGCTACACAAGCAAACGAACAGCAGAGATTAGATTATGGGCAAGCCTTGCTTACTTGCTCAAGAGCCGCTGAAACCGCATTTCCAGGTGGAACCTGAAAACGAGATTTTACGAGATTTTAGATACAAGTTGGATATTTTTTCACACCAACCCAGAACGCAGTGCAACAACTGCTGCTTGCACGCGATCGTCAACAGATAATTTATTCATAATTCCGCGAACATGAGTTTTGATAGTGTTGGGACTCAGATAAAGCTTTTCTGCTATTTCTGGGTTGCTTAAGCCTTCTACCATCAGCCTCAAGACTTCTAACTCTCGCTGAGATAAATTTGCTGCGTTTCCACTAGGAGAAGGTGGTTTGAGATTATCTATGACTCGTCTAGCAATTTGAGGATCAAGATAGGTTGCACCTTCAACTGCGGCGGCGATCGCACTCATAAGTCTCTCTACACTTGCTCCTTTGATACAATATGCATCAGCACCACTGGAAAGCGCTGCAATAATTTCCGTATCTGTTTGATGCGATGTCAGCATCACGACATGAGTTTCTGGGAGTGCTGCTTTTATTTGCTGTGTTGCAGCTATCCCATCCAACCGGGGTAAACCAATATCCATCACCACAAGATCCGGTTTCAGTTTGAGTGCTGTTTGCACACCTAAGTAACCATCTTCCGCTTGTCCGACAATTTCCAACTGCGGATGAGCCATTAATGACTGTTCTAACCCCAGTTGCATCATCGGATCATCTTCTACAATTAAAATCCGCAGCACAGAAACATTAGCTGGTAGATTTAAGCGAAAATTATTATCTTGAGACATTTTCTATCAATTTTTAATTTTAAATTTAGTTTTCTGTAATGTGGGCATTGCCTACTAATATCTCAAATGTCTATCACATAAGCTTTTATAGCTCCTGACAAAGATGTACAGACGCGCCATGGCGCGTCTCTACAAAAATGTACAGACGCGACGCCAGAGCCGGCACGAGGGAGGTCCTCCTGCATAGCGCTGGCTCGCCATGGCGCGTCTCTACAATGACTTTTTTATTCTTCCACGCGATATCCCAACTCTGCTAAACGTGTCCGAGACTGACGCCATTTTGGTTGTACTTTGACGAACAGTTCCAAGTAAACTTTTCCAGCAATTAACTTTTGGATTTGTTCCCGCGCTGCACTACCAATGGCTTTTAACATTCCTCCACCTTTACCGATGAGAATTCCTTTTTGGGAATCGCGCTCAACGTGTATGGTAGCAAGTACACGGGTAATAGCTGGTGTTTCTTCCACCAAGTCAATGGCGATCGCTACTGAATGGGGAACTTCCTCACGAGTTAACAGCAAAATCTGTTCGCGAATCAATTCGCCCATAATAAAGCGTTCCGGTTGATCCGTGACTAAATCAGGTGGATAGTAGTATGGTCCTGTTTCTAACTGTTCAATCAATAACTGTTGTAGTTCGGGTAATCCTACACTTGTTTTGGCAGAAAATTTTACTGTTTCCCATTCATGTGACTTTGCCAGTTGAACGTAGCTATCATCTATTGCTTGGGAATCTTGCAGTTGTTGGTCGATTTTGTTTAAGCCCAAAATCACTGGTGTTGGGCTGTTAGTGAGTAAATCGGCAATAAAGCGATCGCCTGTCCCACAAGCAACCGATCCATCCACTACAAACAACAGCACATCCACCGACTCAATGGCTATTTTGGCATTTTGCACCAGCACTTGCCCCAATTGATGATGGGGTTTATGAATTCCTGGGGTATCCACAAAAATCAGCTGCGCCTGTGGAGTGGTTAAAATTCCTCGTAACCGATTGCGCGTTGTTTGTGCTACTGGTGATGTAATGGCAATTTTTTGTCCTACTAATTCATTCATTAACGTAGATTTACCGACATTTGGGCGACCAATAATGCCGATAAAACCTGACCTGAATTCAGGAGGAGCCTGTGGAATCATCACTTCTCCTGAAGTAGAGAAGATGTCATATTGACTACTATTCACCTGTGGCTCCACCGTCATATTTTAGATTTAGAATTACTGAATTTTCTGTACAAACACAAAACAAACATGAAATCACCCTGGAATTTCTAGCAATTGCCTTGGCTTAAGTTTAATTTACTATTAATTTTCTATCGCTGCCTACTAGGTATAGCAAAAAGCAAAATATTATAATTATCTCCAATGGAGGAAGTTTGGTTCAGGCACACCCTTGTGATATTCATTCCTAGGCTGAAGCCGTAACAGACTACTCAATAATTCCTAGTACCAACTCGCCTTCGTTTACCGCCTGATTAGCAGAAATATCATAAACTAATCCATCTTGTTCTGCACTGACATCAATCACAGTAGGTAACTTACCTTCTTTATTAAAATTCAAGATTTGATAAAGTCGTTCTCCAGCTTTTACAGAACTTCCCAATTCTACTCTTGATTGAATCATTCCACCTGTTGGGGCGTAATATCTTTTCATCTGACTTCTTGGTTTCAAACTCATCTCATAAGATGCGCTTTCCTTGAGAGGAAACCCAGAGATTCGCAAAACCCCTTTGTGTGCTAAATAGTTTTTCACACCTCGAAGACCTTTCTTGACTGAATCTGGGTTCATTTGCATTCCCGTACCAAGTTCGAGTGTCCAAGCCTCTATATCAAACCTAATTTCTCTACCAAGCTGTTTGAAATACTGTTCCAAAGCTAACCAAGGTTGGATAAAGGCTTTATCAAAACCATCTTCATCACAAAAATCAAATTGAATACCAAATTCCAGTAAGAAATGTTTTGCACTTTCTTCTCTGTTAGGGAAGAGATAAAGGTAGTTTAATCCTTGATTGGTGTGACTGTGTAAGTCAATCAGATAATCTGCATCTAAACAAAGAGATTGCAGTCTATAGCTAAACCGTTCTGTGTAAGGAACTCCACTGGAGGAATTAATTTTTTCTAAAATTTGGGCAAATTTTTCCTGAATTTGAGAGAGGTAGTTTTTTCTCACAACCTCTAGTTCAAAATTGATTTGAGATTTAGCAAACGCCAATAAATCATCAGCATGTTTTTCGTAGTCCCAAAATATGCGGTTCCAATCTTTTCCTTCATAACTACAAAATCGTCCAGAGGAAAAAACGTGCGATCGCACATTTGTGCTGATAGGGTTACAAACAGGAACTAACCAAATTTCCCCAGATAAATCTGTCTCATTGATTGTCTGCAAAAACTCAATTAGCTGGTAAATAACAGCATTACCAGCGATTTCAGCACCGTGCAAATTAGATTGGATATAAACTTTTTTGCCCGGTTGAGCGCCAATAAATTTGTAGACTTGGAGGGATAAGACATCGCCTGAAGCCATGTGGCGCAGTGGAATGGTAGAAATAGTGGGGAGCATGGTAAAAATTGGTTGACTGAGATCTTGCACCTGTATCATCACCCGCCAAGGGTTATAAACCCCTGGCTAATAGCGCTCATTCCTTTGAAAAGGACTAAATGCTTGCGAATTTCGGGTTTTAGTCCATTTTAATACTGACTTTTCACGCCATCTGCAAAAACCAACGCGAAACCTAACCCCCCAGCTATCAGGGAAGGGGCTAAGGTAAAAGCCTCTCTCCTTGCAGGAGAGAGGTTTGGAGAGAGGTTCGACCGATCCCGTGAAAAGTCAGTTCAGCCATAAGTCAGGAACTTGAGTTCCACAGCTTCTTTTACCAAACTTGCGTAATTCTTCAAAAAACCAGCGATAGAAAACTAAGACAGTCATCATGTAGTTGCAAGATTAAGGAATACTGCGGTGCATCACCTTTCCTTCGCTTTACTCAAAAACAGGCTTCATCGCTTCACCTTGCTGACTGCGACTGTCCTAGTGTCTTTAACTGCGATACCACTGACTGAAATTAATTTGGGGATGGTGACTGCATCGGTACAAGCGCAAACGACACAAAACCGCAAAGACGAGGCGTGGCGGCTATACCAAGTAGGTGTTCAGCAGTATAAGCAAAGTCAGTTTCGAGAAGCCTTAGAGACGTTTCAACAGGTTTTAGTTATTTTTGGAGAAATTGGCGAACGTGAAGGGGAGGGTGCGACCCTTAATAACATTGGGGAAGTTTACAATGTTTTTGGTCAGTACCCGAAAGCCTTAGAGTTTTATACTCAAGCATTAGCCATTGCCAAACAAATCGGCAATAAAGCTGAGGAAGGTAAGACCCTTAATAACATTGGGTTAGTTTACCGCAACCTGGGTCAGTATCCGAAAGCCTTAGAGTTTTTACAGCAAGCGTTAACCATTCACAAACAAATTGGCAACAAAGCAGAGGAAGGTAAGACCCTTAATAACATTGCGTCAGTTTACCGCAACCTGGGTCAGTACCCGAAAGCCTTAGAGTTTTATACTCAAGCATTAGCCATTGACAAACAAATCGGCAACAAAGCAGAGGAAGGTTCAACCCTTAGTGGGATTGGGACAATTTACTCCAAGTTGGGTCAGTACCCGAAAGCCTTAGAGATTTATACTCAAGCATTAGCCATTCACAAACAAATCGGCGACAAGGCGGTGGAAGGTACGACTCTTAGTGGGATTGGGTCAGTTTACGACCAACTCGGTCAGTACCCGAAAGCCTTAGAGTTTTATACTCAAGCATTAGCCATTGCCAAACAAATCGGCAACAAACCAGCGGAAGGTATAATCCTTAATAACATTGGGTTAGTTTACGACCGACTCGGTCAGTACCCGAAAGCCCTAGAGTTTTATCAGCAAGCATTAGCCATTGCCAAACAAATTGGCAACAAAGCAGGGGAAAGTACGACCCTTGGTAACATTGGAGCAGTTTACCGCAAGCTGGGTCAGTACCCGAAAGCCTTAGAGTTTTATACTCAAGCATTAGCCATTGACAAACAAATCGGCGACAAAGCAGGGGAAGGTACGACCCTTAATAACATTGGAGCAGTTTACAACCAACTCGGTCAGTACCCGAAAGCCTTAGAGGTTTATACTCAAGCATTAGCCATTCACAAACAAGTCGGCAACAAGGAGATGGAAGGTACGACCCTTACTAACATTGGGTCAGTTTACCTTTACCTAGGTCGGTACCCGAAAGCCTTAGAGTTTTATACTCAAGCATTAGCCATAGTCAAACAAATCGGCAACAAGGCTGGGGAAGCTGCGATCCTGAATAACATTGGAGCAGTTTACCCCAAGCTGGGTCAGTACCCGAAAGCCTTAGAGTTTTATACTCAAGCATTAGCCATTAGCAAACAAATCGGCGACACGGCTGGGGAAGGTACGACCCTTACTAACATTGGATCAGTTTATGACCAACTCGGTCAGTACCCGAAAGCCTTAGAGTTTTTTCAACAAGCATTAGCCATTAGCAAACAAATCGGCGACACGGCTGGGGAAGGTACGACCCTTACTAACATTGGATCAGTTTACCCCAAGCTGGGTCAGTACCCGAAAGCCTTAGAGTTTTATACTCAAGCATTAGCCATTGCTAAACAAATCGGCGACATGGCTGGGGAAGGTACGACCCTTACTAAGATTGGATCAGTTTATGACCAACTCGGTCAGTACCCGAAAGCCTTAGAGTTTTATACTCAAGCATTAGCCATTGCCAAACAAATCGGCGACACGGCTGGGGAAGGTGGGACCCTGAGTAACATTGGAGTAGTTTATCTTAGCCTCGGTCAGTACTCGAAAGCTTTAGAGTTTTTTCAACAAGCATTAGCCATTCACAAACAAATCGGCAACAAAGCGGGGGAAGGTACGACCCTTACTAACATTGGGTCAGTTTACGACCAACTCGGTCAGTACCCGAAAGCTTTAGAGTTTTTTCAACAAGCATTAGCCATTCGTAAACAAATCGGCGACACGGCTGGGGAAGGTGCGACCCTGAATAACATTGGAGTAGTTTACCTTAGGCTCGGTCAGTACCCGAAAGCTTTAGAGTTTTTTCAACAAGCATTAGCCATTGCCAAACAAATCGGCAACAAGGCTGGGGAAGCTGCGACCCTGAATAACATTGGGGCAGTTTACAACAACCTCGGTCAGTACCCCAAAGCTGAAAAAACGCTATTCGCTGCCATTGAGGTGAGCGAGTCTCTGCGACCTGGATTAAAAGATGACCAAAAAATCTCAATCTTTGAAACCCAAGCAGATTCTTACCGCTTTTTGCAACAAGCCTTGGTGGCTCAGAATAAAAATAGTACGGCATTAGAAATTGCCGAACGCGGTAGAGCCAGAGCTTTTGTGGAATTATTAGCCTCAAAGCTATCGCCCAGCCCTAACATTCAACAGATCAAGCCACCTACGCCACCTAACATCAAGCAAATTCAACAAATCGCTCAACAACAAAAGGCAACACTTGTTGAATATTCAATGATTTACGCTCCCTTTCAAGTTCAAGGTAAAGAAGAATGGCATCCACAACTCTACATTTGGGTAGTCAAACCTACAGGTGAAGTTGCCTTTAAGCAAGTAGATATCAAATCCCTCGATACACCTTTAGCAGACCTCGTTGCCAAAAGCCATACATCCATCCGTGCCAGAAGTGGTGATGTGGCTGCTGTTCCTGGAGAAGCATCAGCGAATCCTCGCCGAAAAAAACCATTACAGCAACTCCATCAAATACTTGTTCAACCGATCGCCTCCGAGTTACCACAAGACTCAAATGCCCGTATCATTTTTATCCCGCAAGCTGAGTTATTTTTCGTTCCCTTCCCAGCTTTGCAAGATGCTTCTGGCAAATACCTGATCGAAAAACATACCATTCTCACCGCTCCTGCTATCCAAGTTTTGGAGTTAACCCACAAGCAAAAGATAAACAAGCGCAAAGCGATAGAAAATCGCCTTGCATTGGTAGTCGGTAATCCTACAATGCCCCAACAGTTGTCACCGCTACCAGGTGCAGAACAAGAAGCACTGGAAATTGCCAAAATGCTAAATACCAAAGCATTAACGGGTAGTAAAGCTACTGAAACCAGAGTGAAGCCATTGATGCAGTCGGTTGACGTTGTGCATTTGGCAACCCACGGGCTACTCGATGATTTTAAAGGCTTGGGCGTGCCGGGAGCGATTGCCCTTGCTCCCTCTGGTCAAGATGATGGATTGCTGACAAGCAGTGAAATTTTCGACATGAAACTTAATGCTGATTTAGTAGTCCTGAGTGCTTGCGATACTGGCAGAGGAGACATCAAGAGCGATGGTGTTATCGGTTTGTCTCGCTCTTTAATTACTGCGGGCGCACCCAGTATTATCGTATCTTTATGGGCAGTGTCGGATGACTCTACAGCAATGCTAATGACGGAGTTTTATCAAAATCTGCGGCGAAACCCAGATAAAGCTGTTGCATTGCGAAATGCTATGCTGTCAACAATGAAAAAGCATTACCATCCTCGCGAATGGGCAGCATTTACCCTCATTGGCGAAGCTGAGTAAATTAGGGCGGGTGAGACGTGATACGTGTCTAAGGCAAGAACCTTATAATTACCTTGCCTCATGCCCTTAGGGACTTCCAAATGAAAAAATACTAGGATAAAACCTTGCAGGCGTAGAAACCGAATGCTCTATTGAGTCAGCATTGTGTGGACATTCTGAGGCTGCTAATTGATTGAGTTACGCTGCTATAGTTAAGGCGATCGCAAACCCAGAAAAAATAGAACTATAAACCCTTGCAAAGTACCAAAACTTGTAGCAGCGCATCACTTAACTGGAGTAACCTAAATTTATTGAACTGCTGGGAGTGGAGATGATGTTGTTGGAATTGAAGCGCATCCATATTCCACCGGGACAACGAGTGCTGTTTTCTGATGTTACCTGGCAAGAATTGGAAACAATTCTAGAGGAGTTAGGTGAACACCGTGCAGCAAGAATTGCTTATGACAGGGGAATACTGGAGATTATGGCACCACTGCCAGAACATGAATATGGTAAAGAAATTATTGGTGATTTAGTCAAAGCACTTCTGGAAGAGCTGGATCTTGAGTTTATCAGCCTTGGTTCTACCACTTTCAAAAACCAAGCAATGGCTCAAGGTATAGAACCTGACCAGTGTTTCTATATAAAAAACGAATCTAGAATTCGCGGGAAGAAGCGACTAGATTTAACAGTAGATCCCCCTCCAGATTTAGCCTTAGAAGTGGATGTCACTTCTCGCACTCATCCTAATATTTATGAAGCACTAAAAGTGCCTGAGCTTTGGTGTTTTGATAAAGGAAAATTACAAATTAATGTACTGCGAGATGGGCATTATGTAGAGTCTCAGGAAAGCTTTAATTTTCCCAGATTACCACTAGTTGAGGCGATTCCCCAATATCTGGAACAAAGTAAAACAGCAGGTAGAAATGCAACTATCAAGGCTTTTCGCCTTTGGGTGCAACAGTAGATACAACAGCAATGAACTATTACGCGAAAAGACTAAGTGGTGATACTCTAAATTATGCGATCGCCTAACCCAACTTCAAACCCGACAATTTTCTTCACAACTGGTTCAGATAGCTTTTTCTGGTGTTGCGATTGCAAGAAAGCGATCGCGCATTTACCTCCCAAACACTACGGTGCTGCCCAACACAACCGCAAACTGCCTAATTATCAAGATAATTAGGCGATTGTTAAAAGTGCGCTCGCTCTGCTGTAAAGAATATTAACAATAATTCTTCATAAACATTTGATTTAGCCATAAAGATTTGTTGGATAGGTTATATCAAGTCTGCTTAATTACCTCCATAATAAAAAACCTCACCCCTTCCCCTCTCCTTAATAAGGAGAGGGGTAACCGATAAGGCGGGGTGAGATTTTGCGGGAATTAAGAGTCATTAAGCAGACATCATATTATTCCCTTAACTCTCTTATCTTCTCGCTAATACTTTCTAACACCCCAAACAAATTCCCATACACATCATTATTTGTAAATCTAATAAATTTAATTCCTGCTGATTCAATAAACTCTTGTCTTGCCTTATCGTATTCAACACCTACATTTTCAAAATGGCTTTCACCGTCAATTTCTATCGCTAGCCTCAACTCAGGACTATAGAAATCTATAACAAACTTATCTACACTATATTGTCTGCGAAATTTGCAGTTTTAAAGTTGCCTATTTATAAGTTTATCCCAAATAACTTTCTCGGCTTTTGTAATATTTTGCCGCAATAGTCGCCTTTTTTCTTTTTCACTATCTTTGTTATAAAGTTTAGTCATTTTAACTTCAATATTTTTAAACTTATACAAAAAAAGCTTATTTACGATTCCGGTTCCCTCTCCTTTATAAGGAGAGGGTTAGGGTGAGGTAAAGCGAGAACGATAAATCTTGATCCAGCGTTGTTGATCTTGCCCACAATATAATAACCTCACCCCGCCCTTCGGGCACCCCTCTCCTTTATAAGGAGAGGGTTAGGGTGAGGTAAAGCGCCACAATATAATAACCTCACCCCGCCCTTCGGGCACCCCTCTCCTTAGCAAGGAGAGGGGAAGGGGGTGGGGTTCTACGCGCTAAAGTACTTCGCTACTGGGTGATAAGTAATAATCGCAGTCGTAGACTGTTCAGGATAAATTTGTTCACTTTCATCCATGTACAAATTGATACGTTCTGCTTCCAACAACTCCAGCTGCTTGTACTGATCCTGAATATTCGGACAAGCCGGATATCCAAAACTATACCGCGAACCGCGATAACGCTGTGCCAAAATATCCCGGATATTATCCGGTTCCTCAGCACCAAACCCCAATTCCCGACGAATACGAGCGTGTGTCCACTCCGCCAACGCTTCCGCTACCTGCACCGCTAAACCGTGAAAATACAGATAATCCCTGTATTGATTATCTGCAAACAACTTTTGGGCGAATTCTGTTGCAACATGCCCCACCGTCACCGCTTGCATCGGGAACACATCAATAATTCCCGACTCCTTCGGCGCAAAGAAATCTGCAATACACAGCCTCCTCATAGACTTTTGTCTCGGAAACTCAAAACTTGCTCTTACCTCTGCGTCCTCTGCGTCTTGGCGGTTCGTTTCATAAACATACAAAGTATTCCCCTCAGCCTGACAAGGGAAATACCCATAAATCACCTGCGGATGCAGCAAATTCTCCTCAATAACCCGCTGCTTCCACTCCGACAAAATTGGATATACCTTCTCATCCAAGAAAGCCTGATATTCCTCCTTAGATTGTTCCTTCGGCTTGCGGAACTGCCATTGTCCAGCAATCAAAGCTTGTAAATCCATATGCCAGAACACTTCGTCCAAAGGAATATCCTGCGGTTGAAGTAGCTTCGTTCCCCAGAAAGGCGGCGTCGGACGTTCGATATCCACCGCCACAGCTTCGGAACGGCGGGTATCAACTTCCTGCGGTTCTACCTTGGATACAGAACCATTGCTGGATACAGATAGCTCCTGAGCTTCTTCTATCTGTGTTAATCTGTGTCCATCTGTGGTTTCATTCAAAAATCCCTGCAGATCATCCCACTGACTAGCAGCCTTGGCTGGCATTAATTTATCCATGAAGTGCAAGTCAGAAAACGCATCTTTGCCGTAAACTACCTTACCTTTGTAAGTATTCTGACAATCTTGATGGACAAACTTGGGAGTCAAAGCCGCACCGCCTAAAATCACGGGGACAGTAATTCCCTTTTCGTTGAAGACTTCCAAATTCTCCTTCATGAACGCGGTGGATTTCACCAGCAAGCCACTCATGGCGATACAATCAGCTTTGTGCTTCTGGTATGCGTCGATGATGTTCTCCACCGGCTGCTTAATTCCCAGGTTAATCACCTTGTAGCCGTTGTTCGACAAGATGATATCCACCAGGTTTTTACCAATGTCGTGAACATCGCCCTTCACTGTGGCAATGATAAATGTCCCTTTAGCATTGTTACCAGATTCTGACTTTTCCATGAACGGTTCTAAGTAAGCAACCGCTGCTTTCATGGTTTCCGCAGATTGTAATACGAAAGGTAGCTGCATTTGCCCAGAACCGAACAATTCACCCACCACTTTCATGCCATCTAGCAGGAAGGTGTTGATAATCTCCAAAGGGGGATATTTTTCTAAAGCTTTGGTGAGTTGTTGTTCTAAACCGATACGTTCACCGTCGATGATGTGACGTTTGAGGCGTTCTTCGATGGGTAGATTTTCGTCAACGCCTTTGTCGCGTTTCGTTGTCACCCCTTCAAACAGTGTTGTCAGTTGTGTTAAGGGGTCATAAACGCAGACATCGCCTTCAAACTTGCGTTCATCATAAATCAACTGGTGACAGACTTCTTGATGACGTTCCTCAATTTTTGCCAGTGGTAAAATCTTATTAGGGCTGACAATTGCTGCATCCATCCCAGCAGCGATCGCCTCATGCAAAAACATTGAGTTCAGCACAACCCGCGCCGCTGGATTCAACCCGAAGGAGATATTGGAAACACCCAAAATAACATGACATCCAGGCAATTCTTGACGAATGCGGCGGATGGCTTCAATTGTGCCTTTGCCGTTAGTCCGGTCTTCTTCAATACCCGTGGAAATTGGCAGTGCTAGGGGGTCAAAGAAAATTTCGTGCGCTGGGATGCCGTATTCAACTGCTTGACGATATGCACGTTGGGCGATCGCAAACTTTTTCTCTGCTGTCCGCGCCATTCCTTCTTCATCTATGGTACCAATAACGACACCAGCACCGTATTGCTTCGCAATTTCCAACACCTTCAAGAAACGCGGTTCTCCGTCTTCATAGTTGGTGGAGTTCAGCAGACACTTACCTCCTGCCACTTTCAGTCCCGCTTCCATCTTTTCCCATTCGGTGGAATCGAGCATCAATGGTAGTGTGACATTATTTACTAGACGCGAGACGAGTTCGTGCATATCCCGCACACCGTCGCGTCCCACGTAGTCAACGTTCACATCCAGGATATGTGCGCCTTCTTTGACTTGCGCCCTCGCCATGGATACCAGTCCATCCCAATCTTCCGCATTCAGTAATTCGCGGCACTTTTTGGAACCACTGGCGTTGAGACGTTCGCCGACAATCAGGAAAGAGTTATCTTGGTCGTAAGGTTGGGTGCTGTAAATTGACGCTGCTGCTGGTTCCTGTTGAGGCTGTCTCTGTTTTGGTCTTAAGTCTTTGGCAATTTCTGCTAATTGTTGAATGTGTTCTGGACGTGTCCCACAGCAACCCCCGATCACTTGGACACCCAAATCTTCAACAAAATGCATTAATGACATCCGTAATTCCGTTGGTGTCAGGCGATAATGAGCTTGACCGCCGACGTTCTCTGGTAAACCTGCGTTGGGAATACAGGAAACCACAAAAGGCGAATGTTCCGAGAGATATTTAATGTGTGGTTTCATCAAATCTGGACCTGTGGCACAGTTCAGACCGAGAATATCAATTGGGTATGGTTCCAGAATTGTCAGCACGGCGTTGATTTCCGTCCCCACCAGCATAGTACCCATAGATTCCATTGTGACAGAAACCATGAGCGGACGGCGATCGCCTTTTTTGGCAAAGACTTCTTCAATTGCATTCAGCGCCGCTTTGATTTGCAGGACATCTTGGCAAGTCTCAACGATGAATAAATCAACGCCACCATCCCATAGCCCTTCCGCTTGTTCGGCGAAGGATGATTTCATGGTATCAAAGTCGATATGTCCCAAAGTTGGCAGTTTTGTGGTTGGTCCCATCGAACCCGCAACAAACCGGGGTTTTTCTGGCGTTGAGAATTCAGCAGCAACGCGCTTTGCGAGTTCCGCCGCTGCTTTGTTGAGTTCATACGCCTTATCTGCTAAGTCGTATTCAGCCAAAACAATCGACGCAGCGCCAAAAGTATCCGTTTCAATCACATCTGCACCAGCAGCGAGAAAGTCCCGGTGAACTTTGGCGATCGCTTCCGGTTTGGTGTAGACGAGGTACTCGTTGCAACCTTCGTACTGTGCGCCACCGAAGTCTTCAGGGGTGAGGTTTTGGGTTTGCAAGTTAGTTCCCATAGCACCGTCAAAGACGATGACTGGGTGTGTTGGGCTGTGTAAGCGTTCTAAGAAGGTAGAAGTCATATTCTCCAACAGAAAATTGGCTTAGTCTTAAAATGTTCGACTACATATACTATTTTCCAGAATTTTTAGTATTTCGGAACAATCGGATGTCATCAGGGATGTATAAAGATTGCCTGCATGAGGATGAGGAATTTTCTGCTTAGTCACTCAGTAACTCAGGGATAACTTCCAGGACATTCTCAGACCAGTGGTGTTTGGCAGACAGCGTATAGTTTTGCTGCAAGCTGGGGAAAAGGTTGCGGCGATTATCCCCATCGGGGAATTTGAGTGCCTAGAGTCTTTAAAGCAGGAGATAAAACCTTTACAATATTGACCCGATGAGTATGGATATTACGGGAATGAGGGGGGAATCCACTGTGTAGACCTCTCTGAAGTGGAAGCAGAGTTTGATCACATACTAACCGAGGTTAGATTATATGATGAAATTTTTGGGATATTGCCACCGAGTAATTTATTGGGGAAAGAATTCCAGATTTTTCCACCTTTAGCTATTTTAATGAATATTAATATTTTTTGCGTGCAATCGTATCTAATTAGTGAGATAAATTCGCAATGGACTTGCAGTCAGTAATCTATTCTTATTTAAGAGAATCAAGAGCTATTTTAACAGGCGTTATTTGAACCAGTTTTTAGGCTTATTTATCCAGAAATAAATTCTTCAGCAGCATTTTTTATTATGATTGAACGGCGCTCTTTTATGTAAGGAATTGCTTTCAAATCCTCAAGAGTAGCTTCAAGGATATCACGAATTAATGGAAAATCATTCCTAATACGAGTTTTAATTTTTTCACTAATCGATAAAGAATCAATAGATTCGTCTAGTAAGGCACTTACTATAGGTGTAATCTCAACTTTTGAACCACATTCAGGGCAGAACTTAGCATTTGGAGGTAAATATGCTGAACAGCTTGCACATTGTTCAGAAGCTTCTTTAAGGTCACTCAAGTAGTTGTCAAAATTTGGGTCATTACCTACAAAACCTTTTGTATATCTAACATTTAGAAGTTTAATTGCTTCAGTTAAGTCAGTAGCAGAAAATGCTTTCTCCGTAGCCATAAGTGCGAGATGAACCATGTATCTATTTCCAGTTTTTTTGCCCGAAACTGCAACGGTTCCTTTATCAGCTAATATGCCAGAGTAACAGAGAATATTTAATGCTAAGCTAAGATGAGGCGACATATCACGCCGCACAGTAAAGAAAGCTGACTGATCGTTATTTTTCTTCGGGCTATCGTTTTTATTTTTTAATTCTTGAATAACATAATTTCTTAATAAATTAATTCCAATCTTAACATGAGAAGAAAATTTAGGAAGTCGTTTAGCTAAGTTATGATGATAGGGTATGAGTTCTTTATCAACGAATTCCTGAGCAGCTAAAACAACTGCTCTTTCAGAAAAACCCTCTGTTAATTGTTGTGATTTTTCTAATGAACCATTCAAAAGGTGTAAGAATGCACGTGGATTTCCTGTTGAGAGATAAACGCAAAGATCCAGGACATGACCCTTAGAAAATACTTTTTTATGCAAAGAGCTACTTTGAGGAATTCGCTTCATTAGCATTTTTCTGAAAAGGTCTTTATTTGCATTCCTACCTTCTATACTATGGTCAAATCTATCCATCGATATACGTATTGCATCCTGACCTACTTCAAAATTTCTTCCGTAAGAAGTAATAGTAGGATAAACAGCCGCCTTAACAGCTATTTCTCCTCCATGTAAAAGTTTGAATATTTCAAAAAAAATCTCTTGTTGTGCTGGAATAAAAGTGTGAGCAGCTTCATCAAATAAAAAGACTATTTTTGATAACTTAAATTGTGATATTATATGTTTTACGGCATCAAGTAAAGAAGTAATATCATTAACTTTATCTAAAAAAGCATTGCCTATTTGATGAACAATTTCTTCTTTATTTGACGCAGTTGAGAGTTTTTGTAAATCATGAATTTTTTCCTGCAAATATGTTCTTGTTGTTTTAGGTGATTTAATTCCAAACATTTCATGATATGGATCAATTATGCTTTCATGAGTAATCAAATCAAGAGTTAGAAGTTTTTCATGTAAACCCTCAAGAATTTTTGCCCCAACCCAAGCTTGAAAAGCATCTCTTTCACCAACTTTAACTCCTTCTAGCAAAGTGCTAGTTTTGAAACTAATATATACGGCTAGCTTTCTATTCTTCAAAAATTCTCTGTCCATTTCTATTTCTGCTTGTCTTAGCAACATGGACTTTCCAACACCACGGGAACCTTCTAACAGATGAGCACCAACTCCTTTTATGGTATCTATAACTTTACGTTCAAAATCACCTACAACTGTTAAGCTAGAAATTTGTGTGTCAACCAAATCTTCACATCTTGCGGCTTGAATCAGTTCCAAAGTTTGCTTGTCATCAGACATTATTTAATCCTCTTATATTCGTGCAATTGAAGGCATTCTTTTTTCTAACTCTTGAAAAACATCGTTAAATCTATGTTTCCAGAGTTGAAGTAGTAGATTTTGAACTCGTATTACAAGCTCCAAATGTTCTTCCCAATCAGGTTTATTATAAGTAAAACGTTCTGGCAAAACTGATTCAAATGTTGATATTTTTCCATGTATTGTATTGCTAAGATTTCTATAGATTTTCTTGGCTTCATTGATATCAAACAACGAATTATCAGAAAAATTAGTATTTTCGGACGCAACAAAGGATTTATAGCTAGCACTATTTAAGCATTCAACCATTTCGTTGAAATTCAAATCTTTATCGTGGCATTTCCATCCCCAAAAGTGATGTGGCATATTCCACAAATAAATAACGGCAATCCCAAGTTCTAAGACTCTACGAAGTAAAGTTTGAGCAGGTTTATCCAAAGAACATCCAGCTAAGTATATTGAAATGACTACATCGGTAAACAATTCATCAAAAATAGCAGTAATTTCCTTGTGAGAGCGAGATAAATTTGGGCTTTCACGTAAAATTTGTCCTAGAATTGCGAATGCACGTGCCTTGAGTTCTACTTGAGATAATTTCTCTAGGTTTTCTAGAAGAGAAAATCTCAAGTTGTTTTCAAATTTATCTTGAAGGTCTCGAAATACTTTTGTTGAATCTAGTTCTATATTGTGATTCAAATCCATGAGATGATAATGCTGATGCTACCTTATAAGTGCGCTTGTCTTTGTATCCAAAAGAGTAACTGCCATTTGTCAATGTCAATGTCGCTAAAATGAGTACGAACAGCCTCATATTCTTCTGGAATAGCAGTGATGATAACCGTACAATGCAGGCTTTGATACTTTTGTCTCAATTTGCTATGAGGCATACAGGATTTCCTGTTTTGCAGTTTTGCATCTAGGGGCGTCACACTGTTACTAGTTGTACATTTTACATGGTAATTTTCCCGAGTGCAAAAGCAACTAGCTGAGTATAAAAGTCCAACGAGACGGCTGATTGTCAGGGAAGGCTTGCCGAAGAACGTACATGCACCTTAACCTTGCTCATCTATGGCACGGATGCTCAATAAGCTAAAGCACAAATAAGCTTGCATATTTAAATTTTTTCAAATTCTTGTGGGGTGGGCATCTTGCCCGCCAAGATAATGCAAGTTAAATGTGGAACAGAAGAAGGCAATGTCCCTGCTGAGAACGTCTGTCGATCCAATTGCACTTGCAGGTTACTCAAGGGCTCAACACCTGGAGAAATCAGAAATTCTAGCTTTTGGATGTAAGGCAAAGTGACGAGTTCGTCCAAAATTTGACTAATCGCCTGCACGTAAGGATGACCTTTCTGTGTATACCAATCGGATGTTGCAACGTTCGCTTGGTCGAAACCTAAATGTACAATTAAGGATGGCTTATCAAACAAGTCGATGCTCCAAAGGAACCGCGCAAGGGGCGATCGCACGGAGTGCCCGCAGTCATGCGATCGCTGCTGGGACGCGCTTGTTCCTGTAACAACAAATCATGAGTTTTCGCTAACTTGATATCTATGCCTGTCCGCTCCACCCCACACAAACTGTATTCAACGCAAATGAGAACCCCTATATACAAAGCTGGTATGAGATTAAACTTGGAACTCAATCTTTTCTTAACCGATCATTTATAAAATTATAAAATAAAAGTTAAATTTTTATAAGGTGCGTTGGGCGCTTTCATGCGCGAGTTTTTCTTATGAAGTGACTTTCCAGGCACATAATACACCATTTTAGTAGATGCATGAAACGATGTTAACGCACCCTATATATTTATAATGCACTTTATTTATTAACTCTTAGGTTTCTATAATAGTCTATCAAGGACTATACTGTGGTACCTACCCTCAGGTGGTAGAGCTTACCTTAGATAGAGTCATGGTTTTTCCCTCGGACTAGTTCGATTTACAGAAGTCAAATAAGACCGACTTTGGGAGAATAAGATGCTATGGCGACCTACCGCATAAAGAGCTTGGTGAAAAATCAAGTGTAATCTGGCTAAAGTATTTTTTTATCAAATCAATTATTTTTTCGTTATGTTACTTATTCAAAAGCTGTGCAATGTAGTGGAGTACACCAGATGATAAAGCAAAAAATCCTTGCTACCGAACCAGTGCTAACTGTAGCAGGACTAATTGGTACAGGTGTTCTCCAACCGGCAGAAGCCACTACAGTCGAAGAAAACCCTACAGTGGGAAAATATATAAAAGACTTTCATAGCTCTAGTAGCAGTGTTGGGAATGATTTTGCAGCAGTACTTGTGACAGTTGGAATTATATTAGCCCTAGGCTCGACTGTTTGTGTAGTACAGAAAGCTCTTAATTCGAGCAAGCCTTCTTCAAGCACTGCCGATTCTGTGCGTACAGGAGAAGAGAAACGTAGAGCTACTACAGAAAATACCACATCTGGTAGTCAACAGATTACTCCTGCTACATACATTGAAAAAGCTTATACTTCGTGGCGACAAGGAGATGTTCAACAAGCGGTTGCTGAATTGAATAATGCAATTCGTCTTCATCCCCACAATGCTTACCTCTATACCGAACGAGCTAAGTTTCGTCGCAAAAATCTAGGGGACAAAGAGGGCGCACTTGAGGATTATACCCAAGCTATTCATCTCCATCCTGACAATGCCCTTTTCTACCTTTGGCGTAGTCAGCTTTACCATGAAATAGGGGATATCTTAAAAGCTATGACAGATTATAACACAGCTATTCGTCTTGCCCCTGACGATACCGTATATCACTTTTCGCCAACAAGCGTAAATTCAGTAAGACGCTGAGCGAATCACTTATCAGTCAACAGTGAGGACATAGCACCCTCCCCAATATTGCAGGTGTTATTAACTGCATGAAACTAACGTATTACTACTAGTAAATGAACCACTTTTTAGATAAAGAGGAAAGCTAAATCCATAAAACTTATTGATGTTTCACCTATCTACATCTAAGGATTGTTTTGGAAGAGTCTTCAATATTTGTAACAATAATTCTGCTTTTCTGGAAATATACTTAAAGTATTACTTGTAACGGTTGCACGTAGGAATTTCCTCAAGCTCTGATAATAAGTAAAATTATTGAAGCGTTGTAGAAAACCTAACTCATATCGAGTCAGTATCTCTGCTACCAGTTTAGTCTGAAGAAATGCAGGCAAACTTGAGATTTACTAGTGTAGAAACCGCAGAAGTAACTGACCACAGTCAAAAAAGTCGAAAGCTAAAGGCAACGAGACTTTTGACTTCTAAAAAAGCGGCACTAGTACAACGCGTACGGAAATAATCTCACCGTTAAAAAGACATAAAAAGCTTATATCGATAGCATTTGCGCCTTTTGACGAATTGTACTAGTTGCATACAGCCCTGAAAATAGCAGGTTCGCCTGGTGTCTAACACGGTAGAATTGCGTAATTCTGCTTTTAGCAGTAAGATACTACCGTTAAGCTGATTTTTAAGGAATTTCCATCCCTATTGAGTAAGATTGTTCATATTTTCTTTAACAAGAAACTGCATTCTTTTGGAATACACTATACTCATTATTTCTATCGTTTCTGCTGTTTGTGCAACAGGTAAAACGACTGATCTAGTGTAGAGAAACCTCACACTAAGTAGCATATTTAAGCACTTTTCTGCGTTCATTAGCAAAGAAGCTTTCCTCAAAAACCCCTTTAGGATTGAGAACATCTCTAATCCTAATGTTGCGCTAACTGTAGCAACGACTGGCTGGGCTTTTAAAGAAAGCCAATGCGTCCTTATGACCAACTTTGCTACAACCGTCTATCTCTCTGACTTTCCGGCATCTGCTTGTTGTTATGCTAAATAAAAGGGTTTCAAGTTTCTATTACAACTGGCATTCGTCCAGCTTATTCATACTCACCATGATGCTATTTAGCAGTTGGCAGCAACAGCCGTTGTCAGCACAAACGGTGAATACGCTGGCTGTTCCTCAGCCAAAAGTTGAAACTGCCCAAACCGAACCTCCATCAGACATCTTCAACCGACCAGAACGAGAAAATCTTCCCCTAGTACCCGAAACACCTCCAGTCCTCCCACCTCCAGAAAACTTACTTCCATCTCCTCCCCAAACTCCTCCCAGTCCCGAAGGAGTTCCGAATGCGTTTCCTGGAACTATCGAAGTTGAGCGTTTTGAAGTAATTGGCAGCACTGTATTCAGCCGTGAACAACTAGCTGAGGTTACCAAAAAATTCATTAACAGACCGATTACCTTTGCTGAATTGCTCCAAGCTTCTGAAGCAATAACAAAACTTTACAACGACAAAGATTACGTCACCTCTGCGGCTTTCCTTCCAGCAGAGCAAACCTACAACCTTAAAGGAAGTGTCGTCAAAATTCAGGTCGTGGAAGGTCGCTTGGAAAATATCCAGGTTAGAGGTTTGAAGCGGTTGAACCCCAACTATATCCGCAGCCGTTTAAAGATCGCCACAGGTAAACCCCTGAACTTGAATAGATTGCTAGAAGCACTGCGACTGCTTCAGCTCAATCCATTAATTCAAAATATCTCTGCGGAACTTGCGGCTGGCTCAACGCCTGGTGGTAACGTGCTAGACGTTACGGTGAGGGAGGCAAAAACATTGTCTGCCCAAATTAGCTTAGACAACAATCGTAACCCGAGTATTGGCAGCTTTCAGCGGCAAATCCAACTTAACCAAGCCAACCTGCTGGGACAGGGAGATAGTTTAAGTGTCGGCTACGCCAATACTGATGGTAGCAACGATGTCGAAGCTCGCTATACGTATCCTATAAATGCCTACAATGGAACGTTGGAATTTGCCTATAACTATACAGACAGCAGTGTTATTGAAGAACCCTTTGATGAATTAGATATCGAAGGAAGCTCACAAGATTTTGCTCTAACACTACGTCAACCGATTGTGCAAACCCCCACCGAAGAATTTGCCCTCGGGCTGAGTATAAATCGGCGGGAAAGTGACGTTGGCTTTTTGGAATCGCTTGTTGGTCGCCGCATCGGATTTCCCCAACCGGGAGCTAATGATGATGGAGAAACTCGCTTATCAATACTGCGGTTTTTTCAAGAGTGGACTCAGCGCAGTAGTCAACAAGTGCTAGCGGCGCGATCGCAATTTAGCTTTGGCTTAGATGTCTTCGATGCTACCAGCAACAACAGCGGACCAGATGGTACCTTTTTTTCCTGGCGAGGACAGGCACAGTGGGTGCGGCTTTTAGCTCGAGATACCATAGTGCTACTCCGTGCAGATGCTCAATTAGCCGACAGACCATTAGTTCCTTTAGAGCAGTTTGGTTTGGGAGGACAACGCACGGTACGCGGCTATCGTCAAGACCTGCTGTTAACAGATAATGCGTTTTTAGCTTCTGCTGAATTAAGGTATCCTATTTTACGAATTCCCGAAGTGGGTGGCATATTACAAATTACTCCATTTGTTGACTATGGAACAGCATCGAATCGGTCTGGAAACCCCAATTTAGAAGTTAGCGACCTCGCTTCTGTAGGAGTAGGATTACTGTGGCAAAGCAATAATTTAACTGCCAGATTTGACTACGGCATTCCTCTTGTATATGTGAGATCACGCAATGATGAAACTTTACAAGAGAAGGGACTATATTTTTCCATCGTTTATACCCAATCATTTTAACAGTTATCAGTTGGGTAGATGGGTAGAGAGCGTATCCCTCACGGGACGCTTTGCGACGAGCGCGAGTATTCGAGTTCTTTTTGCTACTTACTACCTACTAGGCGGCTGATACTTGGTCAATACATTTCGGTGAGTGATGTTCCGTTCTAGGAGATCCCCCAACCCCCTTAAAACAGTACCAGCCGCAGTACCAGCCGCAGTGCGGGCGCTTTGGGGGATTTAAAAGAGCCACCAACGCTTATGCCTACGGCACGTCTCTTGACGAACGGTGCTCTTGGTGGGGGACTGAAACATGCAAAGGATGAAGCTGATAACTGATAACTGATAACTGGTAACTGTTAAAAAGGGGGCAGATAGTTCGCCCCTTTTTAAGGCTTGCTCGGGGGGATCAAGTATTATCCGAAAAGTATTGGGTACTTGGTTGAATCATAACCACCACTATAAAAATGCAATGTTTAACAGCTTATGTCTAGACTTATTCTTCTAGCTGCAATTGCCCAAATTGCAGTTGCTACAAGCCCACTTGTGGCAGCTGATAGCGCCAATTATCCCCACACTCAACAAAGTCAGCCTACCCAAGTAGTACAGCAAAGGGATGCCAGACAACTGTTGCAGCAAGGCTTGCAACTCTACCAGACAGAACAGTTCTCAAGGTCTGTGCAGGTTTTACAACAAGCAGCTAAAACATTTCAAACTCAAGGCGATTTCCTGAATCAAGCCTTGGCATTGAACTATGTTGCATTGGCATATCAGCAGCTTGGACAGTTACCCCAAGCAAACACAGCCATAGCAGAGAGTTTGGAACTGTTACAAAAAAATCGGGGAAATTCTAAAGAATACATAAAAATTCGCGCCCAGACACTTAACAACCAAGGTCAGATTCAACTAGCCGAAGGGAAATCTGAAAAAGCTCTTGCCAGCTGGGAGGAAGCAACCGCCCTTTACGCTAAAAACGGGGATAAGGAAGGGGAGATTGGTAGCAAAATTAACCAAGTTCAGGCACTGCAAGCGTTGGGGCTTTACCGTCGCGCTCGCCTAAACTTAACAGATATAAATAAACTGCTACAGGCGCAACCCGACTCTCTGCTGAAGGCAAACGGACTGTTGAGCTTGGGTAATGCTCTACGAGTCGTGGGAGTTTTAGACCAGACACAACCACAGGAACAGAAACAACCACAGGAACAGAAACAACCACAGCCACAGCAAATAGAAAATTTTGGTTCCAAACAAGCCTTAAAGCAAAGTTTGGCAGTCGCTTCTAAACTAAACTCTGGGGAACTAGTATCACAAATTTACCTGAGTTTGGGGAACACAGCCCAAGCGTTGCGAAGAACTGATGCAGCCCAAGCGTTGCAAAGAACTAATGAAGCGATGGATTATTACCGACAAGCTGCTGCGCCTTCTGCTTCGCCGACAACTCGGCTGGTGGCGCAAATCAATCAACTGCGGTTATCTCTACAAGAGCCACCACAACAACAGCCAAAACAAGTAGCCCAAAATTCTTACCAAAATTTGCAGCAAAGTTTATTGCCTCAAATTCAATCTCAGCTTGACAGCTTACCACCTAGTCGCAAGACGGTTTATGCTAGGATTAACTTCGCCCAAACTCTGGCTTGTCTTAGGCAAAAAACTGAGGCAAGAGGAACGGCAATAAATGGAGTAAATGTAAATTGCCCGAAACAAGAGACATCGGCAGAAAATATCACAACAAACAACATTCCAGAATGGAAGGCGATCGCCCAAATAGTGGTAACAGCTGTTGAGCAAGCCAAAAGTCTGGAAGACAAGCGTGCCGAGGCTTATGCCTTGGGGACTCTGGGGGGACTTTACGAGCAGACTCAGCAGTGGAATGATGCACAAAAACTCACCCAGCAAGCCTCGGCACTAGCTGAAAATATTCCAGCACCGGATATTGGCTATCGTTGGCAGTGGCAGTTGGGTCGTATCCTGAAAAGTAGAGGAGATCAGACAGGGGCGAAAGCAGCATACACCAAAGCTGTTAATAATCTCAAGTCTATACGCGGCGATTTAGTTGCCATGCGTGAGGTGGAATATTCTTTTCAAGAGGAAGTTGAGCCAATCTATCGCGAACTGGTGAGTTTGTTGTTGCAGTCAGGAAACAAGCAACCCAGCCAAGATGACCTTAGCACAGCTAGAAATGTCATAGAATCACTCAAAGTAGCAGAATTAGACAACTTCTTCCGCAGAGCTTGTGTAGACGCAACACCCGTCCAGATTGACCAAATTGATCGCACAGCAGCAGTCATTTATCCAGTGATTTTAGCCGATCGCCTGGAAGTTATCGTCTCCCTGCCTTCCTCCTCAACTAAACAGAAACAGAATCAGAATCAGGACTTACGTCATTACACAAAGATTCTATCCCAAAACGAAGTCGAACAAAAGCTTGAGGATCTGCGGCAAAAATTAGAAACCCGCCAGACTCCAGAGTTTCTGGTTCCGTCCCAAGAAGTTTATCAATGGATCATTCAACCAATTGAATCGGAATTGGAAAAACGCCAAATCAAAAACTTGGTGTTTGTCTTGGATGGTCCGATGCGAAGCATCCCTATGGCGGCGTTGTATGATGGAAAGAGCTATCTTGTCCAGAAATATAACATTGCTCTGACACCAGGTTTAGAGCTATTAAACCCCCAACCTTTTGCACGCACTGAACGGCGAACTATTGCGGGTGGACTCAGCGAAGCTAGGCCAAACTTTCCGGCACTCCCTGCTGTCAAACGCGAACTTAAGGAAATCCAATCAACAGTTCGTCAAAGTGAGGTACTGCTTGATAAGAAATTTACCACCGAAGCTATTAAAGAGGCTGTTAAATCGTTGAATGCACCGGTAGTTCACCTGGCAACTCATGGTCAGTTTAGTTCTAAGGCAGAAGATACCTTCATTTTGACATTTAATGGTCGCGTCAAGGTCAACGAGTTGAGTGACTTACTCAAAACTAGAGCAACCAACCAACGGGGTGCAATTGAGCTACTTGTTCTGAGTGCTTGCTCAACGGCTGCAGGAGACAATCGAGCCGCATTAGGGATTGCTGGAGTTGCTATCCAGGCTGGGGCACGTAGTACATTAGCGTCGCTTTGGGTTGTAGATGATCAAGCAACTGCTGACATCATGGGTGAGTTTTACAAACAGTTAAGCAGACCCGATATCACTAAAGCACAAGCCTTAAAGGATGCTCAACTGTCCTTGTTGAAGAATCCTTCGTACGAGCATCCGTATTATTGGGCACCCTATGTTTTGGTAGGTAACTGGCTATAAAGAGGATTGGGGGTTAGGGATTAGGGACCAAACAATTCAAAAGTCAAAAGTCAAAAGTAAAATTCTTTTTTTGAATTTTGAATTTTGAATTTTGACTTCCCCGAAGGGGTGGTCCCCAATCCCCAGTCCCAAGTCCGGTTAGAAACTTTGCAGAGCATATAAAACTTCTTCTACTGATTGGTATCGCTTTTGGAAGTCAAAGCACACCATTTTGTCTAAAACCCCAGCTAATTCTTGCGTAGTTTCTGCAAAATGTCGCCAAACAAGTTCTGTTGTAGAGCCTCGTTCGAGGTATTTAGCAGGTGTCCCAGTTAAAGCTTGGATAGCAATCATTCCCAAAGCATAGATATCGCTATTGAGCCTTGGCTGTCCCATAAACTGCTCAGGAGGTGCATACCCCACAGTACCCACTGCTACTGTAGGGTTCTCTGTTGGGTGCTGAGGCTGAATTTGTTTGACAGCGCCAAAGTCAATTAGCACAATTCGTTGATCTTTTTCTCGACGCATCAAGTTGCTAGGTTTTATATCTCGATGGATGACACCGTGACTATGAACAAACTCTAATATCTGCAAAACATCATTCAGGAAATCCACCACTTGAGCATCAGAAAAGCGTTTACCGGGAATCAGTTCTTCATTTAAGCAATGCCCTTGAATATACTCTTGTACAAGGTAAAATTGGCTATGTTCTTCAAAATAAGCCATGAGTTGTGGAATCTGCTCGTGTTGACCCAAAACTTCTAAAATTTCTGCTTCACTTTTGAAAAGACGCCTAGCTACATCTAAAAAGACCTCATCTTTACGAGCAGGTTGTAAGTACTTGACCACACATTGAGGATTCCCTGGGCGATGAGTATCTTCAGCCAGATAGGTATAACTAAATCCACCACAACCGAGCAATTCAACGATTTTATAACGCTTATTCAGGATTGCTTGTAGTTGTAACCCATCGCCAATTTCCGCTTGTGTCTGCGTTCCCTGACTTCCACCGTCCCGCAGCAACGCTTGCAATAACGAGATGGTTTCCTTTTGCTCTTGAATCTGAAGGGCAACTTTTTCTTTCTGTTGCTTGTTTTGGAATGCAGTGTAAGCAACAACACCCGCTTCGGCCACAAGAAACCCTAAAATCGGAGATACCACTGGTACCCACCCTGCTTGAGTCAAGATAGCAAAACAGCTTAAAACCAGTAGCCCTACGCAAGCGATCGTTGCTAGCCCCAAAACGAGTGGATGCTGAATGCGCCACGCCACAACTCCACCCACCAAAGTCCAGCCCCACATCCAGAGAATTTCTCCCCACTCAGGGAAAAACCAAAACAGTCGTCTTTTGTTTGAAACCGCATCTAGAATTTCACTCACTACGTGAGCATGGATGACAACTCCAGCCATTTTGCCAGAATTGTTCTGCTTGTTGCCACCGCTATAAGGTGTGACGCGGATATCCTGGGAACTGGGTGCAGTTGTGCCAATCAAGACAATACGGTTTTTGACCAAACTAGGATTGATGCGATCGCTCAGCACATCTGTGAAACTGACTTCTTGAGCAATGCTTTTCCTAGAACCGTAGTTTAGTAATATTTGGAAACCCTGGTCATCAAGATTCCTGTAATTCCCAGAATGAGGTTCTAGAGGTTGAAACACGGTCTTACCGAGTTGCATTCCCTTTTCAGTAAATTTTGGTACAACGTTTAGGTAGTTGATAGCCAGTTGAAATCCAAGGGAAGCTTGGGCTGCACACTTTGACTTGGGATCGGGTGAAGCAATGAGTAGATTCCGCCGAATCACCCCATCTCCATCTTCCAAGAGATCGGCGAATCCTACGGCTTCCGGTGCTACACCCTGTGGAGGTGGTACAGCAGGTTCCCTGTCATCACCAAGTTTGCAAATACTTACAATGCGCGAACTCTGTTTTAGGCGTGTCAGGAGCTTTTTGTGACCAGGCTCCACTGGTACATCACGAAAAAAGTCTAAACCGATAACTTTTGCTTGATATTGCTCTAGCTTGCTCAAGACTGTACTCAAAACATTGCCATTGGGCGATGATTGCTTTAATTTTTGGATGTCATTTTCAGTAAATGCCACAATCAGAAGGCGAGGATCTGGATTCACATCTGCACGCCTTTGCATCATCTGGTCGAAAACTATTAATTCTGGGTGCTCTAGTACTCCCAACTGTTGAGCCGTAACCAGCAACACACCTACAATTGCGCTAGTAAAAACCGCAGGCTGTGTCAGTAGATTTCTTAAACTGGCAAGCATAAGCAATTATCAATTTAATATAGAAAAAATTATTATATTTTTTTGACTGTTATAAATTTCTAACAAAAGTGCGATTGCCTACAGGGTCATAGGAAGATGAGCTTTCCTTCTGTAGAGTTTCCGTGTTTCCATTGTTCCATATCATTATGCATCAATCACAACTCGTCCAATAGGGTAAGAGATGCAAGTCAGAATGTAACCTTCCTGACGTTCACTCTCTTCCAAGCCTTCAGGTTCGCCTTCTAAATCGATTTGTCCGTGTAACTTCAACTTCTTGCAGCTACCACACACTCCAGAACGGCAACTATTGCGAATTTTCAACCCCTGCTGTTCAGCCAAATTGAGAATCGATTCTTCCCCATCACTGCTGACTTCTATTCCCGACCTAGAGAAAAGAACACAACATTGACTGGTGGGAAACCTTGCAGCATCGCTCACACTTGAGTCAGAAACAGTTTCTCGAGGCAAATGTATAAAATTTTGTTTTGAGTTTTGTTTTGAGTTATACTCAACATCACGGTTGACAATATGACTCGAACTGCTCACCACAGTCTGCTTGTGTGTGGAAATAGGAGATTTGGCAGTCTTACGCACAGATCCAAAGCTTTCCTCATGGTAGTTCTGCATTGGATAGCCAAGAGCTTGCAGCATCGCTTTGACATTTTCCATAAAACCGTGCGGACCACAGACATACACACTACGCTCGCGAAAATCGGGTGCAACAACTTGCAGCATGGCTGCATCTAACCTGCCAGTTAAACCAAACCATGTCTGTCCGGGTTCTCTACGAGTCGTGGAAACAGCCACATGAAAATTCCCATGTCGTGCTGACATCAGTTCTAGTTCCTGCCGGAAAATGAAATCACGCGGGGTGCGGGCACTGTGAAAAAATATCATATCACAATCAGAACCAGTGTCACACAGCCACCGGGACATAGACATCATTGGTGTGATACCGATACCTGCGCTTAAAAGCAAAATTTTTGGGAAGGGGTTGGTGAAGCAGGTAAACTTCCCTAGTGGTCCTGAGAGCTTCATTTTACTGCCAACGGTGATATGGTCGTGCAGCCACTGAGAAACTAAACCCTCTGGTTCAGCCAATTGCGAAGCGGAAGAAGGAGGGATACGTTTGATGGTGATTTCTAAGGTATGGGGACGAGAGGGGCTTGATGAAATGGTGTAGGAACGCGAAACCTGTTTGCCATTGATTTCCAGCTTGAGGGTGACAAACTGACCTGGCTTATAAGTAAACAACACCGGAGGTTCTGCCACAAAGCGCAAGGTTTTGACATCATGTGTTTCATCGATAACACTTATGCAGGTCACTGTTAACTCTCCCTTCACCCAGCGTTGCAACTCGCTTGGTTCTAGCATCGCCAGGGGCATATATTTCTTGGCAGAGACAGGAGAAGATAGTGGTACTGCCTGAGAGTTCGGCTGACGAACGCTGAGTTGTTCTCCTTTTTTTTCAACAACTGTTTTGTCTTCTTGTGACCCAATTTGTGAAATCATCAGGACAAACCGACCGATTTGAATCGTGTCGCTTGGGTTGAGGAGATAATCCTGATTAATTTGCACCTTTTCGCCATTAATCCGGGAACCACCCCTGCTACCTAAATCAGCAAAATAATAATTTCCATTTTTCATGGAAACTTTACCATGCATCCGGCTAACTTCAGCACTGTCTAGAACTAAATCGCAGTTCACAAAGCGACCAATCAGGCACTCTTGATTCGGCTTGGTTTCTGGCTTTAAATCTACGTCTTTTAGCTGCTCTGGCGTATTAGGATCTATTAACTTGATTTTAAGCATACTTATATGTATTTAAAAACGTTAATGTTAATAATGAATATAAATTCTCTTTGTATGAAGCAATATACTTATATCCACCCTAGCTCGTGTGACTCGATCAAAAACGCCGCCGTCCAAAGTCCAGGGTGAAAGCATCGGCTTTGAACGGCGGCAATATCTTTAAAGTTGAGTCACAGCTGCAGCTTGCCCTAAACTTTCTTGAAGACGATGACTTACCATTTCTAAGACATTAATTGCAAGTGGTGGATTATGTGAAAGCGCCGCCTCAAAATCTTTTGCCTTGATAGCTAAGACTCGAGTCTTTTCCCCTAGTGCTACGACTGTTACCACATAATAGCTGTGGGTCAGGACTTCGAGTTCACCTATAGTTTGCCCAGGCAAGATAGTCTGATTATTTGCTGTATTGCCTGAGACTACCATTGCCTCGCCATCAATCAGGACTATGAGTTCAACAGCAGTTGCTCCCATTCGGCAAATTTCTTCTTGCCCGTGATATTCCCGCACGCTTGCATTGCGAGCAAGTTCAATCAAGACATTTGCCTTCAGCCCGTGGAAGAAACTGCTGTCATAAAGCCATAACAGCTTTTCTAGAGTTCCTGCTGAGTGGGCGATCGCCTGTTGTGGGGCTTGCATTTGCCATTGCACAAGGATAACCAAGTCGTCTCCACTGCTGAGGCGAATAATTTCTCCCTGTTTGAGTTGCTTTTGCTGGTCGTGAATATTTTCTTTACCAATACGCAGACCATTGCTGCTTCCCAAATCTTTAACACTGACTCCTGTTTCATCTAAATAAAATATCGCATGCTGTCGGGAAACACGGTTATCCAAAATCACAATATCATTCTCGTGTCCTCGTCCGACTTGAATTGTCGGCTGTTGGAAAACCCGTCTTTCTGTGCGTCCCATTGCTTTGATCTGAGCAATCAAAGTCGGTACATGATCAGGCTGCTTCTGGTGCTGACTCTGACCAAGAATGCTTCGAGCTGTTTCTTGTACCAGCGAATCTTTATTTTGCTTAAGATTGAGTATTTGACGAGCATACTGCATACCAATAGCATGATTATGCTGATGCAGCGCATAAAGACTGGCGGCTTGAACTAAGGGATCTAAGTCCTCTAGGAGTTCGACCAAGACTTGATGAACTGCTTCTGAACGAGGTAGACGCATATTCGTTAAAGGATTGGTCACATCCAGAGAATAGCGTTTTTTTTCTGAGCCATGATGAATGGTTGCGTCAATACCAAGTTGCGTTGATATTTGTAGAGGCGGATTGACCTGGTCTTGTTGTCGTAATGAAGCGAGAACTCTTGCATTTAAACGCTTTTGCCAGCTTGGCTGCTCATCGTTCACCTCCAAAATTTCTGCAATCACATTTGCTGCCAGTACCGCTGTTGAGCGAGCAATATTGAGAGCTTCCGGAGATTCTTTTAATAATTCTAAGATCCGCAGTAACTGGGTGGCAATCAGTTTTTTCTTTTCCTGCACTGCTTTTCGCAGCAAAATATAAACAGATGCTTGGGGGTTTCCTACTGAGTTGTACAGGATCTGATCGCGTACTGCCAATTCTTGCAACTGAGCCAAAAGTGTTTCTGCTGTCCGCAGTATTACACCGTTTTGATTAAACATCTCAGCCAAAACTTGTTCCTGTTCATCTACAGTAATGGCATACTCCTGTCTCAATGCCTGGATTTGCTTTTGCTTGCGATCAATTGCCTCTGGTAGGGGTATCCCTTTTTCCACCAGTTTTTGGATCAGCAAATCTAACGCCCGGCGGTAGCTCTCAATACGTAATTTATTTTCGCGGCTGGGTTGCTTTTGCGGAGTGAGTAAGGTTGGATCTTCCACCTCAAGTTCTGCTAAAACAGAGTAATGGTCCTCATCAGTGACGTTCAATTGGTTTCGCAAATCCTTGAGGGCGTGTAAACTTTCTGCATAACTCACATTCCCCTCTTCTAAGGCATCACGCAAAACTCCTTGGTAAACTCGCACTTGGTCTACACGCCTAAAACCAGGCAGGACTTTCGCCAAAACGTACACCTCATCGGGAATTAGGTCTTGCAATGAACGTCCTTCAAGCAACTTAGACCAGTCTACTGCGAGCTTGTTCAACTGTCGGCGCAAATTATTTGCCAGACTTTCACGAGCATAACGCTCTTTGCTACCCGCCAAACTGCGCTCCAGCCATAAGCTACTGACCAGCACACTGAGAATGTTGAACCCGATGATTGCCCAATTTGGCAGTGGGTTTAAAATGGGGCGAATGCCAAAGATAAAAAAGACATTAAACGATACAAAAGTGCACAACACAAAACAGACGTGTAGGACTTGTTCTTCATTGAGGTATTTGTTTTTCTTTTTGAGATAAGCTCTATAAAGTCTTTCTAAAAATTGGCATCCTAAATAACTAGCGGCGCAAAAAACAGCGAGGGTGAGGGGAGCTGCAATGATCTTGGGAATCGGAATTGGGCGATCAAAGATGTAAAATCCCGGTCCGAAGAGTGTGCCTAACGGGTTTTTGTCATACAGCCATCCACCAGAAAAATAGTATTCCCAGTTGCCGGAATATAAGTAAAAGAAGACGTAGTATCCCACCATCAAACCGAAGTAACCGTAAAAGACTAGCTTCTGATCTGGTCTGGTAATTCCCTCCCAATAAGAACGCTCTGCGTCAATATCGATACAAGGAGATTGGCAACTCACACACGCACTCTTCTCGTTACCAGAACTATCAACTGTCCTACAAGTGGACTGGGTGATGCTCTGTGGCGGCTGGAGGTGAGCTTCAGTCCCCAGCAAGCCCCGTCGTCCTGTAAAAAACATTTGTACAGGTGCCATTGGGCAAAAATACTGGCACCAGCTTTTTCCCTTGTAAAGAAAACCCACAGTAATGGCTGAGGCGATCGTAAATAGCAGGAAAAGCCCCATCGCCGTGCGATCGCCATTGACAAACAGGATGCGAATATTCAAGCCCAAGTACAACAAACCAAATTGCAGGAATAGGTAATTGCGACCCAGCCAAGACTCTTTTTCTATACCTGCCAATTCCGAACGAACGCTACCTGTATCTGAGTAAACCGTTTTACGCTTACGTTGGATTCCTAACGCCCGTGGAATCTGGGAGAAGAAATATAATGGACAAATCCGCCGCCAAAATTCATGACCGAACACCAGCAAAATAACGATCGCACTTGGAATAACGAGTGTCCAAAAGATGCGTGCGCCGATACTGTTGGGTTGTTTTAATAAACACGCTCCCTGAACTTTCAAGCAATTTGATGCATCTACGTACTTGTTGGCATCAAGATCAACAGAACCAAGGGAACCACTGAGATTTGTCAACCAAGGTGAGATTGGATCGTAAAATAAAGAGAAGATTAGCATCAGCCAGCCGATAGCAAGCAGCCACCTGATGAAGTGCATCTTTGTTTCTGAAACTTGACTAATCATTGTTTTGGCTTCTATATGTAGCTATGTTGGTACTAATCACCCATCAAAAATGCCCTCTTTGAATGCGCCAACGCTGCCCGGTAGAAATCAATTCAGAGGCGGGAAAGGTGTGAGGGTTTAATATTGTACATATTACGGTTAACTAACCGCAATTTCTCTTACGTGTCAAGTTGCGTTGTGGACAGTAAAGTATAAATCTTTTAATAGTTATTCATGAATATTCCTGAATTTCTACAAATTGTTGCTAAAATTCCATACGAACAAGCCATAGTAAGCTTTGGGAGACATAGCGAGCAAAAGTTTGAGATGCATAATCTCTAAGGGACTCCCCGTATAATACTTATAGCTAATAATATTGTTAGCGAAAAAACGTATGGTGGGGTAAGCTTTTTTTAAGCATCTACCACCAAGGTTTTCACCTTACGAGTGATTCTTATGAAGACCTTTTTACAAGACCGCTCTTTAACAGCAGCCACCTTGACTGCCGCCTTAGGGTTATCGTCTGTCCTCATCGCTTTTACGCCTGCAGAAGCTCGGATAACATTCAAGGCTCCATCTGTAGGAGTACCAGGTAGACGTGTGGCTGGTGCTGCGCGGGACAGTCAATGCTTAGCAGATACAGGTAGTAAGCGTCTGACAGCTATAATGCCTCAGGCGAACGTAGGGTTAACAACAGTAGCAAATCCCGTGTTGCTATTTTATGTTCCTAAAACCTCTACGCAAGCAGGACTAGAACTGGTAATCTTGGACGAGAATAAAAATAATGTTGTAACTAAGCAGTCTTATAAACCGAGTGGCAAAGCTGGAGTTGTCAGTATTCCCCTAACTACGGCGTCACTAGAAGTAGGCAAGCAGTATCGTTGGTCGTTCTCAGTGATTTGCAATCCTAAAGCACGTTCTCATGATCGCGTAGTCGAAGGAGCCATCAAACGCATTCAACCTGAAGCTCAACTGACAACACAGCTCAAAAATGCTAGCCCACAACAAGTTGCCCATGTTTATGCACAAGCTGGAATTTGGCAAGACAGTATTGCTACCCTAGCCAGTTTGCTTACCTCTCGTCCCAATGATCCAGAATTAAAAGCTGATTGGGAAGCATTGTTAAGGACACAGGGTGCAGAATTAGCTGAAGTGGTTAGTGCGCCGTTGCTACAAGGGGAGGAAGCACCACAACTTAAATCGCGGAGGTAGGGGCAATGCGAAGGTGAGACTGTGAGGAACGATGCTGCAAAGCAGCTGCTTTTCGCGTAGCAGCAAATCGAAAAAGCATCATGCTCAGATTACAGACGCGGTTAATCAAAGTGTATTGGTTATTAACCACTGTCTTAAATCTTTGATTAGGCAGGCTTGAATTCTCCTCCTAATACCAATTCCTTAAGTTAGGGTTAGAAACTGTAACTTAATTGTTGGACAAAATTAGACATTAATACCCACATATGTCTAACAAATTTGCTACAGTAGTGTTAACGCGTTCGCGTAGCGTGCCGTAGGCATAAACCAAGCGAAAAAGATTAAGGCTTGAGATCCTGTACAAAACTCTTAAGAGTAATCCTACCTGTAATAAGGCGGTTGAGAAGTCCAGAAACCTTAATAGGATTGAAAATAATGGGATAGAGTAGCAAAGTTTCTCATCTTTCAATGTCAAAAATAATTTACAGATAGGGTAAGTTTTATCCGAATTTAAGCCTGTGGACTGGTGAGTGCCGACACTGCCAGGATGAAACGGGAAGCAATCCGGGCAGTGTCTAACAAAGTTAAACTTTGTAAGCGCGTTGTCCAAGTGTTGTAGAACGGCTACAAATAATTCTCCCCTGCTGTTGTGCTGTTGTACTCCTCTGCTCCCTGCTACCGATTTGTAGCAACCTGAAAGTGAAATGGTATAAAAGGTTGTCGGCGAATTATGAAAACTTCTTATTGTAGGGTGGGCAGTGTCCACCCTACTACGTTATTAGCGGCAACACTATCCTTTACGGCAGCGACATCTCAATAAGAGCGACTAAAACTATAAATCTTTTGTGTGCCCAACTGCTCACAACAAATAGACGAAGGCAATGTCCCTAGGGGGAACGTCTGTCGATCCAATTGCACTTGCAGGTTACTCAAAGGATCAACCCCTGGTGACATCAAAAATTCTAGCTTTTCGATGTCAGGTAAACTAACGAGTTGATCCAAAATTTGACTAATCGCCTGTACGTAAGGATGACCTTTCTGCTGATACCAATCGTGTGTTGCAACGTTCGCTTGGTCGAAACCTAAGTGTACGATTAACGATGGCTTATCAAACAGGGCGATCGCCAAGGGACGTGCTTCTTCCTGTAACAATAAGTCATGACTTTTCGCTAAATGCCGTAGTTTTTCTAAGCGTTCGTAACGTTCCGTCACTGCTTCTGGGTCATCTTGCCAGTTGATCGCTACTGTCACCAGATAAGTCTGCAACAGCATATGACCCAGCTTTTTCGCTTTTGTTGTCAGGTAATAAGAATTGTAGTCGTTTGCTTCAATTAACAACGGCACACGATCCACAACTTCCAACTTGTAGCCTTTTAATCCAGCAATTTTACGGGGATTATTGGTAATCAAGCGAATCTTATGGACTCCCAAATCCATGAGCATTTGCGCTCCCATACCGTAGTCTCGCAAATCAGCGGGGAATCCCAATCGCTCATTCGCCTCTACAGTATCCAATCCCATATCCTGCAACGAGTAAGCCTTCAACTTATTAATTAGCCCAATTCCTCGTCCTTCTTGCCGCAGGTAAACTACAACACCATGTCCAGCATTTTCAATCATTTTCAGTGCTGCTTGTAACTGCATCCGACAGTCGCAGCGTAAAGAACCCAAAGCATCTCCAGTCAGGCATTCGGAATGCATCCGCACCATAACTGGGTTGTCTTCAAATTCAGCAGGATTACCCTTGACAATTGCAACGTGTTCTGTATTGTCTAGAGTGTGGCGGTAAGCGTAGATTTGAAAAAGACCAAACTGGGTGGGTAAATCAGCAACGGTTTCGCGCTTGATCAGGCGATCGTGCTGGAGGCGGTAACTAATTAAGTCCGCGATACTAATAATTTTCAAATTGTGCTGTTTGGCATACGAAATCAACTGGGGTAATCGCGCCATCGAACCGTCAGGGTTTTGAATTTCACAAATGACGCCAGCAGGGTATAATCCAGCCAATCGGGCTAAATCAACAGCAGCTTCTGTATGTCCTGCCCGTTTGAGTACGCCTCCTTCCTTTGCGCGAATGGGGAAAATATGACCGGGACGACGCAAATCTAAAGGCTGTGTTGCTGGGTTAATAGCAACTTGGATCGTCCGGGCGCGATCTTCTGCTGAAATGCCAGTACTTACCCCTAGGTGAGGTCCAGCGTCAATACTCACCGTGAAAGCAGTTTGGTTGGTGTCCGTAATGTTGGTCACCATCAATGGCAAGTCTAATTCATCCAGGCGATCGCCCGTCATTGCCAGACAAATTAGCCCTCGGGCTTCCACTGCCATAAAATTAATGATGTCAGGGGTAGCAAATTGGGCAGCACAAATCAAGTCGCCTTCATTTTCTCGATTTTCGTCATCCACCACCACAATCTGGCGACCAGCTTTCAAGTCAGCCAAGGCGGCGTCAATCGAGTCAAATACAAAGCTTGGGTTTAAGGTGGTGTTAAGCTGCGACACAGAGAATTTCCAGCTACCAAACGTAAATTTTTTTTAATAAATCCTTGTTTTTGATTGTAGCTCTTTTGGAATATTCCAGAAGCATCAGAAGCAAAGATTCGGTAACATACCGATAAATATCTGCGGCTAAAGTAGGATTTATGATCGCTCTTGGCAGTAACAGTGAAACAGCAAGAAGCCTTTAGCGGCAGAATACTGGTAATGACAGTTCTCCAGATTCAAAAAGGATTTCATAGTTATGGGTAATTTGAGACGCGTACCCGTTGGGATTGTTGGCGCGTCAGGCTACGGCGGAGTTCAGTTAGTGCGACTATTGATGGATCATCCAGAAGTCGAACTGGTTTACTTAGGTGGAGAGAGTAGCGCGGGAAAACCGTTGGCGGATCTCTACCCCCATCTAGCTCATATAATTAACCAACAGATTGAGGCTGTTGACCCAGAAACAATTGCAGGGCGTTGTGAGGTAGTTTTTCTGTCTCTGCCAAATGGTCTGGCTTGCAAAATGGCTCCGCAACTCTTGGAAAAAGGATGTAAAGTCCTAGATCTGAGTGCGGACTATCGGTTTAGCGATTTAACAACTTACACAAGCTGGTATGGTGTCCAGAGAACAGATCTGGCAACCGCAGCACAGGCTGTTTATGGATTACCAGAACTGTACCGCGATCGCATTGCAGAAGCACAACTCATAGGCTGTCCTGGTTGCTACCCCACCGCTAGCCTCCTAGCACTTTCACCACTCCTCAAGCAAGGGCTGATCGTCCCAGAAACAGCCATAGTTGATGCCAAGTCAGGCACATCTGGCGGCGGACGTCAAGCGAAAGTCAATATGTTACTTGCCGAGGCAGATAACTCCTTGGGTGCTTACAATGTTGCCCGTCACCGCCATACGCCAGAGATTGAGCAGATTTGCAGTGACTTAGCCGGGCACGAAGTCACCATTCAATTTACACCACACCTAATTCCGATGGTGCGGGGCATCTTAGCAACAGTGTATGCCACGCTACGGGACCCTGGTTTGGTGCGAGATGACTTAATCACCATTTATAGAGCCTTTTACCGTAACTCTCCTTGGGTAACAGTTTGTGACCCAGGCGTTTACCCCCAAACCAAATGGGCAGGCGGTAGTAACCTTTGTTACATAGGCATAGAAGTTGATCCGCGTACTGGTCGGGCGATCGTCATGTCAGCAATCGATAACTTAATCAAAGGGCAGGCAGGTCAAGCCATCCAGTGTCTCAACATTATGATGGGCTGGGATGAGACACTGGGGTTGCCGAAGCTGGGGTTTTATCCGTAATTGGGGATAAGGGGAGATGGGGCTACCATGTACACAAATCTCGCTCAAAACCTCACCCTCGCTTTTTGCTACGCAAAAATCTTTCCCTCTCCTTAATAAGGAGAGGGATGCCCGACAGGGCAGGGTGAGGTTCCGAACGCGAGTGCGTTTCGCACCAGAAGGAATTTTGAGTCATTTCGCTCAAAACCTCACCCTCGCTTTTTGCTACGCAAAAATTTTTCCCTCTCCTTATTAAGGAGAGGGATGCCCGACAGGGCAGGGTGAGGTTCCGAACGCGAGTGCGTCTCGCACCAGAAGGAATCTTGAGTCAATGACAATATATATTGTGGACATTTTTTATGTTTAATTGTCTATGAGCAACTTGCCTCTCAACATCCCCGCAAACCTGAAAGTCTCCGAAGAGCAATTCGTACTCCTCGCTGCTGCGAACCGAGACGTACAGCTAGAACTAACCGCCACAGGAGAATTAATTATTATGCCCCCTACGGGAGGAAATACTCTTAAGCGCAATATAGATATTGAAGGACAACTTTGGTATTGGAACCGCCAATCCAAACTTGGTGTTGCTTTTAACTCTTCAACCGCTTTCCGACTTCCCAATGGTGCAGAACGTTCTCCCGATGCCGCTTGGGTGACTCAAGCCAGATGGGATGCATTAAAACCAGAAGAACAAGACTCCTTTCCACCCATGAGTCCAGATTTTGCGATTGAATTACGTTCCAAAAGTGACAAGATGGAACCGCTACGCAAAAAAATGCAGGAATACATCGATAATGGATTGCGTCTGGGTTGGTTAATTGATACAAAAAATAAAAAAGTAGAAATTTATCGCGCCTTACAGCCAGTGGAAGTGTTGGATAATCCAACAAGTTTATCAGGAGAAGATGTTTTACCTGGGTTTGTTTTAGATTTACAAGTTGTGTTTAGTTAGCAAAAATGTTTTCCTTGCTTATTGGCGATACGTCAATACGGTTCCGTTAGCTTGTTAATGTCAAGGGAGATCCCCCCAACCCCCCTTAAAAAGGGGGGCTTATAACCCTCTTTTACCCCCTTTTTCAGAGTGCCGCAGGCGGGGGGATCTTATCCGAACTGTATTGCCCCTGCTCCCCCTGCTCCCCTTGCTCTTACTTCGGTCCTAGTCCCACAGCACCAGCATAAACAGCGCGATCGCCAAGTTCATCCTCAATTCGTAGCAAACGGTTGTATTTTGCTACCCGTTCGCTGCGACAGAGGGAACCCGTTTTGATTTGACCGGCACGAGTTGCAACTGCTAAATCAGCAATAGTTGTGTCTTCTGTTTCTCCAGAACGATGGCTGATGATTGACCGGAAACCGTTGCGAGTTGCCAAGTCAATTGTTTGTAGCGTTTCTGTCAGCGAACCAATTTGATTAAGTTTAATCAAAATCGCGTTACCAGCTTTGGTCTCAATTCCTTTTTGCAAGCGCGTGACATTGGTGACAAACAAGTCATCCCCGACCAACTGCACGCGGGAACCCAACTTTTGAGTCAGTAACTGCCAATTCTGCCAATCTTCCTCATGCAAGCCATCCTCAATTGACACAATGGGGTATTGGTCAACGAGTTGTCCGAGGTAGTCAACAAACTCAGCAGGAGAGTGAGGTTTGCCGTCGTAGACATACTGCCCATCTTTGTAAAACTCACTTGCAGCAACATCCAACGCCAAAGCCACTTGTTCACCCGGTTTGTACCCAGCCTTCTCAATCGCTGCAACTAGCAATTCTAGCGCCACCTGATTTGACTCAAGATTGGGGGCAAAACCGCCTTCATCCCCCACGCCAGTGAGTAATCCTTTCTCATCCAACACTTTGCTGAGGGTGGCAAACACCTCCGCACCCCAGCGCAACGCCTCCCGGAAAGAAGGTGCGCCAACGGGGACAATCATAAACTCTTGAAAATCGACGTTGTTGGCTGCGTGCGCACCACCGTTAATCAGGTTCATCAACGGCACTGGTAACAAATTCGCTAGTGGACCGCCTAAGTAGCGATAGAGGGGAATTCCCAAGGACTCAGCACCGGCTTTGGCTGCTGCCAGGGAAACCGCTAAAATCGCATTAGCGCCAAGCTGCGATTTATTGGGAGAACCATCCAAGGCAATCATCGTGCGATCTAGTAGTTCCTGGTTGAGGGCATCCAAGTCTATCAATTTTGGAGCAAGTGCTTCTTTAACATTTTGCACCGCCTTGAGTACGCCCTTACCCCCGTAACGCGCCTTATCCTGATCGCGCAGTTCGTGCGCTTCAAAAGTGCCAGTAGACGCACCACTGGGAACCTGCGCCAATCCTACAACACCGTTGACCAAATGCACTTCTGCTTCAACTGTTGGTCTGCCGCGAGAGTCAAGAATTTCGCGGGCGACAATAGCTTCTATGGCAGTGTCAAACATTTGTTCTTCGTCCTTTGTCATTTGTTCTTTGTTCTTCGTCGTTTGTCATTAGTCTTTTGTTAAGGAATAATGACAAATGGTTAACAGTCCAATGGTTAACCCGACAATCTAGCATAGGGCGTTTAAGTGACTCTATAGGCTGAGATTAACGAAGATTTCCAGCGATATGGTTTATGCAAGTTTATGCTCAACAGGAGATTGGTAGAAAAAATATGGGCTTGTGAGGCACAACCCCTCTTGGAAAAGCAGATTTTTGTCTATCAAACCACAGATGGACACAGATGAACACCGATAAATTATCTGTGTCCATCTGTGGTTGCAAATATTAAACGCGGATTTTTGCGACCAGTCGAATGAAATTTTCCTAGGCTAGGCACTGCCCACTATATCTACACCTTGCTTGGTAAGGAATGCCGATTTTACTCTAGTCCCTCAAAAGTTCCTCAAATTTTCCCTCTAGCCTGCAAGTAAATCCTTCCCCAACATAGAGAGAGAAAAACAATGACCCAACAGAAAACTAACCCATACACAGCTTTGATCGAAATTCCCGCCGGATACCTTAACATTATGGGCTATATCGATGAATCAGAGGTGAATGGTCCTGGATGTCGTGCTGTTGTTTGGGTGCAAGGGTGTTTACGGGAGTGCCCTGGTTGTTTTAATACTGAATCTTGGTCATTTGAAATGAATCAACTGATATCCGTTGACAACCTTGCCGAAAAAATTCTCAGCAATCCTCGCAATCAAGGAGTGACATTTTCTGGAGGGGAACCCTTTTGGCAAGCCCCTGCATTGGCTGCTCTTGCACGCAAGGTAAAAGCCGGTGGGTTGAATGTGATGTCTTTTTCTGGTTTTACTTTGGAACAGTTACAATCCCAGTATCCGCCAGCTGGGGCTCAAGACTTATTGGAGCAGTTGGACATCCTGATTGATGGTCCTTACATCCAGTCGCTAGCAATTAACTCACCTGATTCTCCTGTTTCGTCCAGCAATCAAAGGGTTCACGTCTTTAATCCCGGCTTAGAAGACCAGATTACCTGGGCAAGCGACCAAATAGAGGTTCATATTTTCAAAGATGGTAGCCGTCTGATCACTGGCTACCGAGGAGGGTTGGAGTTGTCCGAGGGATAAGCGGGCAGGGGGCAGGGGGCAGGGTAAGCAAAAGAACAATTATGATATGATTCCCCCTCATCCTCCTCATTCGCCTCATCCTCCCAATATGGAGTCGGTTACCAGATTACAATATTGAGCGGAAGCACAAAAAATTAAGCCAAAGGAGATAATTATGCGACTCCTGCACACGATGCTACGGGTAGGTAACCTTGAGGAATCTCTGAAGTTCTACTGTGATCTTTTGGGAATGAAGCTACTGCGTCAAAAAGATTACCCTGGGGGAGAGTTTACTCTGGCTTTTATTGGCTACGGTGACGAAAGTGATCATACGGTGCTAGAACTTACTTATAACTGGGGTGTGGAAAAGTATGACTTGGGCGATGCTTACGGTCACATCGCCATTGGTGTTGATGATATTTATGCCACTTGCGAGAACATCAAAAAACTTGGTGGTAAAGTTGTGCGCGAACCAGGACCCATGAAACACGGTTCTACGGTCATTGCTTTTGTGGAAGACCCAAATGGATATAAGGTAGAACTTATCCAAGTGAGTACTCACAGTTCTAGTGTTAAACAAGAAACTGAACAGCAAATGATTGCTCAGTAAATCTAACTAAAAACATGGGTGTGATGGAGTTCAGCCTAAAGCAATGCCTACGGCAAAGAATTCGTTCTCGAAAATTGTTGGCTAGGAATTTACTCATTTGTGGAATTCTCAGCCAAGTTATCTGCTTTCCAAAAGCAGCGAATTCTTTGCCTTCTCCACAGCAGCCAGAAACTGCTATTGCAATTTCTCATGCCGAGGATGACCCCGGTGATGGCAAGATACTAGACAAATTAGAACAGTTTACTGGCTTAACTGTACCAGCAGAATTTCCAGACGCATCTGTGGTAACGGATGTGGCAAAAGATGAAATGACAGGAGTAACAGATAAACCATTTGTTACATCGCAAGCAGAATCCACGACTTCTGATACAAAGTCCCCATCTGTAAACGAGTCTGGTAATGTTGCTCCAAATGCTGAGACATCACAACAGCAACCTTCGGTAAACGAGTCTGGTAATGTTGCTCCAAATGCTGAGACATCACAACAGCAACCTTCGGTAAACGAGTCTGGTAATGTTGCTCCAAATGCTGAGACATCACCTCAGCAGCCTTCGGTTTCTGAATTGTCTGATGTTCAACCCACAGACTGGGCTTACCAGGCATTGCGATCGCTCATGGAACGTTATGGTGTCCTCTCTGGTTATCAGGATGGCACCTTTCGTGGTAATCGCCCTGTGTCTCGTTATGAATTTGCTGCTGGCTTGGCGGCTACCTTAGATAAAGTCGATAGCTTGATTGCTAATCGTATTGGGGATCAGTTTATTCAACAAGACTTGATGACTTTACGACGGTTACAAAGAGAATATCGTTCCGCCTTGGATGAATTGCAGCAAAGTGTCAACAGAATTGGCGATCGCGTCCCTCAACTCGAAGCAAACCAATTTTCTACCACAACAAAACTCCAAGGTCAAGCTATTGTTGCTTCAACACAAGGTAGTCATGCAAACGCTACCATAGTCGCCCGCCTACGGTTAAATCTTTTAACAAGCTTCGACAGCAAAGATTTACTCCTGACTCAGCTAGAAGCTGGTAACAATGGCGATGATGCTATTAGTCGAAAACAAAAGAAGAACCTTAACCTGTTAGGAACGACTGGTTTAATCGCCAATGGTGGCGGACTTGATTATGCGGAAGTTGACGATCGTTTGAAACTCAGACGCTTGTACTACTCGTTTCATCCCGTGTCAGATTTGGCTGTGACTGTTGGGGCAAAAATGTCTCCACGCGATTTTATTGACCGTAACAGATACGCTAACAACGAGGCAATTGATTTTAGTTCCAGTTTTTTTCTGAATAACCCTCTGATTGTCCAAAACCAAATTGACCGAAATGGGGGTGCAGGAGTGGCGGTAGCTTGGAATCCAAGCGGTGGTCAATTGACTTTACGTTCTCTTTACATTGCCGCTGATGCAAATCTTGTCAACTCAAACGCCAGCGGTGGCTTATTTAAAGATAGATATCAAGCAAGTGCAGAACTGGAATACTCACTTAGCAATAAGTTTGCATTAAGACTACAATATACTAAAGCTGAAATCAACAACACCGACATTAACGCCTTTGGGGTTAATGCCGAATATGCCCTTAATCGAAACATAGGGATTTTTACTCGCCTGGGATTTGGTAGTTACCAAGGGTTCAACAACGCCATTAACCAGGATTTAGATTTACATCCCTTTAGTTGGGCGGTAGGATTTGGTATTCGTAACCTCCTGCTTCCCGGTACTGTTGGGGGTATCGCCGTTGGTCAACCTTTCATTACTGATGGTTTGGGAAATGCCACTCAGATAAATTATGAGGCATTCTATAATCTGGAGCTAAGCGACAATGTTAGTATTACCCCCACGCTTTCGGTGGTGACAAATGCAGATAACGATAGCTCCAACAACACTATTTGGCAAGGCACCTTCAGAACAGTTATTTCATTTTAGAGTAGGTTTGTAGTAAGCGATCGCAGCGCTTACTACAAATTATCCCCAAATTGCAACCGCAGATACAAGCAGATAGACTTCAATAATGATTCGATATTAATTTGAAACAAATACCATTATCCAAAATCTAAAATCCAAAATCTAAAATCCAAAATCTAAAATCCAAAATTGTAAAGATGCAGCCTACAGATCCAAATAAATTTACTGATAAAGCCTGGGAAGCAATTGTCAAATCACAGGATATTGTCCGAGCGTATCAACAACAGCAACTCGATGTCGAACATTTACTGATTGCTTTATTAGAAGAACCTACTGGGCTAGCAACACGCATCCTCGGTCGTTGTGAAGTTGACGCCTTGCGCTTGCAACAGCAACTAGAAGCATTTACCCAACGTCAGCCCAAAGTAGGTAAAGCCGATCAACTCTACCTCGGTCGTAGTTTAGACACATTGCTAGACCGAGCTGAAGAAGCTCGAGCTAGAATGAAAGATTCCTACATATCTATTGAACACTTACTCTTAGCTTTTGTTGAGGATGAACGCATCGGACGAAAGATATTCAAAAGCGTTAACCTAGACACCGCAAAGCTAGAAGCTAGTATTAAAACCGTTCGTGGTAGTCAAAAGGTGACAGACCAAAACCCAGAATCTCGTTATGAAGCTTTGCAAAAGTTTGGCAGAGACTTGACAGAACAGGCAAAAGCTGGTAAGCTAGACCCCGTTATCGGAAGAGATGATGAGATTCGCCGAGTTATACAGGTATTGTCCCGTCGCAGCAAGAATAACCCTGTACTAATTGGTGAACCTGGGGTAGGTAAGACGGCGATCGCCGAGGCATTGGCACAGCGTATTGTCAATGGTGATGTTCCAGAATCTCTGAAAAATCGCCAACTCATGGCTTTGGATATCGGCAGCTTGATTGCTGGGGCAAAATACCGGGGTGAATTTGAAGACCGCTTGAAATCCGTCCTCAAAGAAGTCACAGAATCGAACGGTCAAATTGTGCTGTTTATTGATGAACTGCACACGGTTGTGGGAACTGGTTCCACCCAACAAGGGGCGATGGATGCAGGGAATTTGCTCAAACCCATGCTGGCGCGGGGAGAACTGCGCTGTATTGGCGCAACCACCTTGGATGAGTACCGCAAATATATTGAAAAAGACGCGGCTTTAGAACGGCGTTTTCAGCAAGTCTTTGTCGATCAGCCGAGTGTGGAAAATACAATTTCCATTCTCCGGGGTTTGAAAGAACGCTACGAAGTCCATCACAATGTTAAAATTTCCGACTCCGCGCTGGTAGCAGCAGCAACACTGTCTGCACGTTATATTTCCGACCGTTTCTTACCAGATAAGGCAATTGACTTGGTCGATGAAGCAGCGGCGCAGTTGAAAATGGAGATTACCTCCAAACCAGCGGAATTGGAAGCCATCGACCGACGGTTGATGCAGCTAGAAATGGAAAAGCTGTCCTTGGCAGGAGAAGAGAAAGCTACAGTTCAGACGAAAGAGCGTTTGCTGCGAATTGAGCAAGAAATTACCAATTTGACGGAAAAACAGCAGGAATTTAATGAGCAGTGGCAAGGTGAAAAGCAGCTATTGGAAGCGATTAGTGCATTAAAGCAAGAAGAAGAAAAGCTGCGGGTGCAAATTGAACAAGCAGAACGCGCCTACGACCTCAACAAAGCTGCACAGTTAAAGTTTGGCAAATTGGAGAGTGTCCTGCACGATCGCGAAGCAAAAGAAGTGCAGTTGCTGGAAATTCAAAGTAAAGGGGAAACCTTGCTACGAGAACAGGTGACAGAAGCAGATATTGCTGAAATTGTCGCTAAATGGACGGGAATTCCTGTAAATCGGCTACTGGAATCTGAACGGCAAAAGTTGCTGCAACTTGAAAATCACCTCCACCAGAAAGTTATTGGACAAGAGGAAGCCGTTTCTGCTGTCTCCGCGGCAATTCGTCGCGCCCGTGCAGGAATGAAAGACCCTGGTCGCCCAATTGGTTCATTCTTGTTTATGGGACCGACGGGAGTCGGTAAAACGGAACTCGCCCGTGCTTTGGCACAGTTTCTCTTTGATTCCGATGACGCCTTGGTGCGTCTGGATATGTCCGAGTATATGGAGAAACACTCGGTTTCCCGCTTGGTGGGTGCGCCTCCAGGGTATGTCGGTTACGAAGAAGGCGGTCAACTTTCCGAGGCGATTCGCCGCCGTCCCTACTCGGTGGTGCTGCTGGATGAAGTGGAAAAAGCTCACCCCGATGTGTTCAATATACTTTTGCAAGTTTTGGATGACGGCAGAATTACTGATTCGCAAGGACGAACGGTTGATTTTCGGAACACTGTGATTGTGATGACCAGTAACATCGGTAGCGAATATATCCTGGATGTGTCTGGTGATGACTCCAAGTATGAAAAAATGCGCACCCGGGTGATGGATGCTTTGCGATCGCACTTCCGCCCCGAATTCCTCAACCGTGTTGATGACATCATTCTCTTCCACACCCTCAACCGCACCGAATTGCGGCAAATCGTCCGCATCCAACTTAAGCGGGTGGAAAATCTTCTACGAGAACAGAAAATCTCATTGGAAATATCATCAGCCGCTTGCGATTACTTGGTGGAAGTGGGTTATGACCCAGTATACGGCGCACGTCCTATCAAACGGGCAATTCAGCGAGAAGTCGAAAACCCCGTCGCTACCAAGTTATTAGAGAATACTTTTGTCCTTGGCGACACGATTGTGATTGACAAGACGGATCACGGTTTGACATTTAGTAAGAAAGTCGTGGTTAAAGTGCCAGCCCAGCCAAATAAGACCTTCTTAATTGAGGCATCCCAAGAGGTGTGAGTAGTCGCAGGGTGTGTGAGGCGCATTGCTTAATTCACATCCTGCATATCCGTGATATAAGCTACATTACTTTAATCTGTATTTTAGGAGGCAAACAACCTTCGCAAACGAATGCCTGCAAAAGATGTATATCATGATGTAGTTGTGCAAGCACTGATAGCGGATGGCTGGACAATTACCGATGACCCCTTGTATTTAGCTTATGGGGGTCGAAATTTGTATGTGGATCTCGGTGCAGAACGTGATACGATAGCTGCTGAAAAAGATTCTCAAAAAATCGCCGTTGAAATTAAGAGTTTTCTCAGCCTTTCGCCAATACGTGACCTTCAGGAGGCAGTGGGACAGTATGATATCTATCGCACTGTACTTTTAGAATTAGAATCAGAACGCTTACTTTATCTGGCAATTCCCCAGCGAGTGTATGAAAGTTTATTTTCAGAACGCTTTGGTCAGTTAATCCTCAATCGGATACAAATTTGCTTAATTGTTTTTGATGAGCAACAAGCGAGGATTGTGCGATGGATAAACTAGCAAAGTATCGTGAAATAGTGCGGAAAGTTATATCCGAATATACCACCCACAAGCCTTATCACGGTCAAATTGATGTTGGAGCTATTATAGATTCCGAACGCGATCGTTACCAAGTCCTACAGGTAGGTTGGGATGGAATCCGTCGCGTACATGGTTGTACGGTGCATATCGACATTATTGGTGATAAAGTTTGGATACAGTATGACGGTAGTTCTTACCCAGTCGCAGAAGCACTCATGGAAGCTGGTATCCCTCGTGAAGACATTGTTTTGGGTTTTCATCCGGAGAATTTACGTCAACATACAGGCTTCGCCATATCTTGAATCACAAACCTGTTGGCTATGGAGTCGCTTGAGAGACGATCGCCCAAAGAGTGGACACCCCGTCCTATGGCGCTTCGCGGCTACTTATGATTGCGCCTATGTAGGGATGAACAATAAAATCCTTATTTAGACAAATCCTACGCGGATACGACCTTTAGCAAATTGGTAGGGAAATCCGAATCGCTGATATCGGGTAATCAATGCTGTAAAGTATGAGCGATCGCCCTTAGACGCACCATAAAATCCTAATGGGTAGAATCCCATATCTGCCCTTTCAGATGAGGGTAGTTATTAACCAACCACCTAAATTAGGCTTTAGGTGTAGATAGGGGTGCTACGGGGTTTTGCCTCAGTTATCATTCAGATACTTGCATTGAAGATTATCAGTTATGCTAGAACAAGGCACAATCAGTATTCATACTGAGAATATTTTCCCGATTATCAAGAAGTCCCTCTACTCCGACCATGAAATCTTCTTGCGGGAACTGGTTTCCAACGCTGTAGATGCTATCCAAAAGTTGAAAATGGTATCTCGCGCTGGAGAGTATTCCGGTGAAATCGGCGAACCGGAAATTCAAATTGCTATAGACAAAGACAAAAAGACCCTCTCAATTACCGACAATGGTATCGGACTAACGGCAGAGGAGGTCAAGAAATACATTAACCAGGTAGCGTTCTCTAGTGCTGAGGAATTTATACATAAGTACGAAGGCAAATCAGACCAACCGATTATCGGTCACTTTGGTCTTGGGTTCTACTCCTCCTTCATGGTGGCACAAAAGGTAGAAATCGATACCTTGTCCTACAAAGAAGGTGCGCAAGCGGTTCACTGGAGTTGCGACGGTTCTCCAGAGTTCACCCTAGAAGATTCTTCTCGTACAACTCGTGGTACTACGATTACCCTGACTCTGCAAGAGGAAGAACAGGAGTATTTAGAAGCAGCACGTATTAAGCAGCTTATTAAAACATACTGCGACTTCATGCCAGTACCCATCAAACTTGATGGCGAGGTGTTAAATAAGCAAAGAGCAGTATGGCGAGAGACTCCTAATAGCCTGAGTCAAGAAGATTATCTAGAGTTTTACCGCTACCTCTATCCTTTCCAAGAAGAGCCGTTGCTTTGGGTGCATCTGAATACTGACTATCCCTTTATCATCAACGGTATTCTGTATTTCCCCAAAATGCGACCGGATGTCGATGTCACCAAGGGGCAAATCAAGCTCTTCTCCAACCAAGTTTTTGTGAGTGACCACTGCGAGGAAATTATCCCACAATTTCTTCTACCCATGCGGGGTGTGATTGATAGCACAGATATCCCCCTCAACGTATCGCGGAGTGCCTTGCAAACTGATCGCACTGTGCGGAAAATTGGTGACTACATTGCCAAGAAAGTGGGCGATCGCCTCAAAGAACTTTACCGCGACAACCGCGAACAATACATCAGCGCTTGGAAAGACTTGGGTACCTTCGTAAAATTCGGCGTTCTCAACGACGAGAAATTCAAAAAACAAGTCGAAGATATCATCGTCTTCCGCAGCACCTATCAACCGAGCAGCACTCCGCAGTCAACGGCTACCCCAGCAGTTGAGGTACAATCTCAAGAGGGGGATGTTTGGCAAGATGTAACTTCAGCAAACGAAGACACTCCAAAATTGCCCTACACAACCCTGAAGGAGTACCTAGAACGCAATAAAGAACGTCACGAAAACCGTGTCTTCTACGCCACCGATGAAGCAGCGCAAGCTCCATACATAGAACTGCACAAAAATCAAGGTTTAGAAGTCCTGTTTCTAGACTCCTTTATTGACACCCACTTCATCAACTTCTTGGAGAGGGAACATCAGGATGTCAAATTTACCCGGGTAGACTCCGACTTAGACAGCACTCTGCTGGATCAAGACAAAGCTGGGGAAATTGTTGATCCCAAGACGAATAAAACCAGAACTGAGGTGATCAAAGAGCTATTTGAGAAAGCCCTCAACAAACCCAAGCTGAATATCCGCACCGAAGCTTTGAAAGCCGACGATCCGCAAGGAACACCGCCTGCAATGGTGCTTTTACCAGAGATTTTGCGCCGCCTGCGGGAAATGAACGCTTTAATGCAGCAGCAAACAGCAGACTTTCCCGAAGACCACATTTTCCTAGTCAATACTGCTCACCCACTGATTCAAAATTTAGCGGATCTGAGTCAAGGTAGTATTATTCAAGGTGATGTTCAATCGCCAAGCGGACAGCTCGTGAACTTGGTTTGCCAACATATATATGATTTGGCGTTGATGTCTCAAAAAGGTTTTGACGCTGAAGGAATGAAATCATTCGTTGAGCGTTCCAATGAGGTACTCACCAAGCTAACCCAAGAGGCTACAAAGTAAAAGAACCATACTCTCTCGTTCCCTGGCTCCGCCGGGGAATGCCTACACTGAGGCTCCCCCTCATCTTAACAGGAGGCAAAGCCTCTGAAAATGCATTGCGGCGGCTCAGCCTAGCAAAAGGATAAATTGCATCCCGCTTGGAAGGCAATTTTATATAATGAGAGATTGTGCTAAAGAAAAAAATAGGAGTTTCAAATAATGTCTCGTCGTTGTGAATTAACAGGCAAAAAGGCAAATAACGCCTTTGCAATTTCCCACTCCCACCGCCGCACCAAGCGTCTTCAGCAAGTGAACCTGCAAACTAAGCGCATTTGGTGGGAAAGTGGAAAGCGTTGGGTCAAACTGCGCATATCTACTAAAGCAATCAAAACCCTACAACTTAAAGGGTTAGAAGCAATGGCGAAAGAAGCTGGAATTAACCTGAATCATTACTAACACTGTAATCTCTCCCCAACCCATCTCCTAGTAGGAGATGGGCTTTGTTATTGTTTCAAATTTTCATTTTCTCTTACGCCTCCCGATTCCAGGGAGGTTTTTATTTACCTAATATTAATTTGTGATTGATACGTTTTATCTAACAAGTGGGTACTATAAGTTGACCATCTGTGTTTATCTCTTGTTTTATCATTATAAAACTTGCCAGGGAAGCAACTATGTCTCACCACTGTCGGATATTAAACAAGATAGATAAAATTTATAGAGAAATTATAAAAAAAAATGTATCTGCAATTAAAAAGCAAATTATTTGGCTGTTAAGGACTTTGTTGGTCACTAAAAGAAGACGACGAGCAAGTGCGAATGCTGGTTTTGTCTTACCGACTGTGGCAATGGTAGCACTCGTAGTTGTGCTACTGACAACTGCTATTTTATTTCGGTCTTTTGAACGTGCAAAAAATGCTAGTAATGTCCGAGTGAATGAGGCTGTTTTAAACGCAGCATCACCAGCCCTTGAAAGAGCAAAAGCAAAAATAGAACAGTTATTTAGAGACCCGAGATTACCAAGCACAACCCCCTCAGACGATTTACTCGCTCAAGTCATCAACAAAAATCTTAACCAGTTCACTTTTGGCGATGAAATACAGTTAAAAATTGTTAAAGAATTTAACGGTAAAACGAATATTCAAGAAGATGAAGAGACTTTAAAAAGTGCTTGGAAATATCCCGTAGATACGGATAATAACAGTAAAATTGATAGTTACACTCTCTATGGCATTTACTTTCGGACTCCAACTACTAACAGAGCCAGAACTGTTTTACAAGCAAGAACACCACCGATGGACGAGAGTAGTTTTAGTACTCAATGTCAGAGCTTGTTTACCACTAGTGGAAACTTGGTCAGTACTCAAGGTTGGTACAAAGTCGGTGATAAGCTAAAAAAAAGCATTTTTGTTTTTACCACAACTGTACCAATTACAGATTTAACAGGGCTAGATACTTCTAAATATGAAAAATTTACAGGTAACAACGGTTTTATAGCTCTAGAATATCAGCAAGACCGAGCAAGAATACCTCTTATTAATAATGCCGTTGTCTATGAAGATGATTTAGAAATTGCTTCGCAAGAAGGTATCAATCTCAATGGTCGCGTCTTCACTAATGGTAATTTGCTAACAAAAGCGGGAAGAAATCCTATTAGGTATTATCTAATCAGTAGTCCTAACTCTTGCTATTTCAAAGAAGAAAACAGCAAGATTATTGTCGCTGGAAATGTAATAGATAGTAGGATTACAGGAACTTATGGGGGTAATAATGTACAGATAGATTTATTTGACCAATCTTATACGCCTAGCAGCATAATTAGAAGTGAATTTATAAATAACACAAATAAAACTGTACCTACATCTGTTTATGGAAATACAGCAGCTTATAACGATGAGGCATATGCAAAACGAATTGACCGGTTAGTGCAAGCAACAAATATTGCATATCTCCCAGATGAGGTTCAACAGCAAATAAACCGAGATTTAGATGCTGACTCCACTTTAAATCCTGATGATGTTCGTAATGAAAAGTTAAGAATTTACTTTAGAAAGCGAACACGCCGCGTTCCATACGCTGAAGTTCCTGAAATCGTATCTGGTGATGAACCTCTTGTCTATGGAAGTTATGACTTTAAGACAAACAGCCCTCTGCAAGGAAGCGGTAACTCACTAAGACCAGTAGATGCATGGATATTTCCTTATGATCCTGCTGATGGAAAAACTGCTACTAATTATGCCAAGATAGACATTAAAGAAAATGGTAGTAAACTTTATCTATCTGCTACAGAACCAGTAGAACAAGCAAAAGCAGGTAGAGAACAAAAAATTGGCGATCGCATATTGGTTGGCAATAATTTACCGCAATTGTGGTTTGACACAACCAAAGACAGATTTGTGAGTTCGCCACAAGGACAGACCATTGTTGGTAAGCAATGGGATGTTGATAAGAATGGAAATAATAGCACTGTCACTCGTGAGCGCTTTTCGCAAGCATATCAATTAGAAGATTTAGGAGCCAACCGAGACGGCTTTTGGGAAAAGTCAGCAGCACAAAAACCTCAAAGTCCTCTGGATATCGTTGGGGGTTTGCGAGTCGTCACCGGTGCAGGAATTTACTTGTCTAGCCGTTATACTCCCAGTGGCGGAACTTCTCAATTTGCTCCTGCAATCACAGATTCAGAAACAGTCTGGGCGGATTCGATGCCAATAGGTGTTACTAGTAAGAGCCAGGGCTTACCTGATGACAATACACCTTATCTACGAATGCGGGCTACAGTGGTGTATCACTACCAAGATTATTCCTACGATCCAAAAATCCCAACCAACTACCAAAGACCAATTGCCTGTATTGCCAGCTACTATGATCCCACAAACGCAACAACACCTAGGAATAGAACACAAGACTTCGGTCTTAATAATCTTCCAGATATTAGTTTAAGAGATACAAAATTAACTAACCCCAATAGAAATTTAACTGGGCTACCCAATATTATTAATAATCCAGGAAATTCTATTAATGGTGTCGTTTATTCGGCTTTGTCTTTGTCAACCACAGGTTATCAAGAACCACTTAAGTACCAAGCAAAGCTGAAATACCCTAACGGACGACCAGTAAATAAACCACTTCAAAATGCTTTGAAAAAAATCACAGATAGCAAGCCTCTTAGCCTTGCAGATCAATCAGCAGTTGATTCTGCCATGTGCGCCTTGAAAATATGGGATGGCTCTATTGGCGCTCCTACTGATACCGTCATTCCTCATGGCGCTATCATGGAAACCGCTCTTCTGGATGCAAGGGATATTAAAGAAATTGACAAACCTGCATCAACTGCAAGAAGCTCCGATTTAGATGTTGAACTGCCTCAGACTCTAGAAATTCGTGCCACTATTTTGGATCTAGATTTGTTACGAAGAAAATCAAAAACTAATGGAGACTTTCTATTTCCAAATAGTGGGATTATTTACGCCACTCGTGATGATGCACTACCCGACAAAAGTGAATTAAACAATTTAGATGTTAGTGCTACTGACTTCAAATTAGACCCAACTCGGCGACCTAATGCCATCGTGCTAATTAATGGCAGGGACTTAAGCCGTAACACTACCTACAAGCCAGAAGAGAAGGGACTCATTTTGGTATCTAATCTGCCAGTTTACATCAAAGGGGATTTCAACCTTCACACGCAAGAAGAGTTTCTAGACAACTCCTTAAAAAGAGAAAAAGATTGGAGTAATAAATTTTATGCACGTCAATCACTGAATCCCAACTTTGGCTGTCGCCCAGGTCAATTTACTGATTGCAACGTTGGTGAAACTTGGCGTTCAGCAGTAGTTATTGCTGATGCAATTACAGTTTTATCTAAAAATTTCCGCTTCAGTTTCCGTGACGAGAAACCATACAACATACAGATCGCCACAGAAGACACAGAAACAAACCTCATATTCGCTCAAGGTAACACACCAGGACGCCCTAATAAAACAAATGGTGGTTTAGAAAATTTTGTGCGTTACTTAGAACGCTGGGAAGGCAAAAGTCACACAGTCGCTGGTTCTTTCATCCAGTTTAAACACAGTAACTATGCCATAGCTCCTTCTGATAATGACACTACGCCTAACCGTTTCTGGAGTTATGATGTAGCGTTGCTAAGTCAGCCACCTGACTTATTTACTCAACGCTTCAGTACACCATCCACAAAACAGCCGAGTGAGTTTTACAGGGAAGTCGGGCGAGACGATGCTTGGGTGAAAACTTTGCTATGTGCTCAAGAAGCTAATGGTAACTATGCTATCAGTTCCGACCAGCGCGGTACATGCCCTTGATTTGATTGAGTTCCTCTTCTGTAAGAAGCTTACATCTGATTGCTAAAATATGATTCATCAAAAGCAACAACCATTCATCCAATCCAGTCAGTCAGGTTTTACCATTATTGAGTCATTGGTAGCAATCGTTGTTGTTGGCATTTTACTAGCAGCGATCGCTCCTGTCATTGTCTTATCTGTCGCCACACGTGTGCAAGCAAGGCGCGTTGAGTTGGCAACTGACGCTGCTAAAACTTATATTGATGGCGTTAGATCAAGAACAATTCCACCTCCTCCTATCACCGACACTACTGACAGCTCAGGAAATTACCCTGCTCCTACAGTAGGAAATTTGACCTGTAACACCGCAAATACTTACTGCTCGGCACCAGCAACTAATTTATACTGTGTCGATGGTGATGCTGATGGAAGTGGCTGTACAATTAGCAGCGTCAGAGACTTAGTTATTCAAGCTTTTCGGCGTAACATAAGCTCTACTGCTCCTCAAGACGACTACGAGTTAGGAATACGTATCTACAGGGCAGATGGGTTTGCTAGTGACGGCACAAACCTACTAGAAAAAGCACCAAATAAACAATTGATTTTTACTGGAAGAGTGGGCGATCGCAAAGCGCCTTTACTAGAAACAACTACAGAAATATCAAGTAAAGTAACGACATTTAGTGATTTCTGTGCGCGTCTGAAACCGACCGCCAGTAATCCTAATCCTCAATCTAATTGCTAAATTTACACAAATTTTCTCGGCAAATCAATCTTATGAGTCCGCTCAAATGGCTTTTCATGAAGCTGTTAAAACTCTTTAGGGTGAAACAGAAATATGATGGCTTTACCTTAGTTGAGTTACTGGTAGGTATCGTCATCGCTACCCTTGTTGTCACACCTTTGCTAGGATTTATGCTCAATATTATGACAACTGACCGACAAGAGCAAGCCAAGGCAACCACTGAGCAAGAAATTAAAGCAGCACTTGATTATATTGCACGAGACTTGCAGCAGGCAATCTATATATATGATGCTGAGGGTATTCAGGCAATTAGACAGCAACTACCAAAATACGATGATAAAGATAAAAATAATTTCTTTCCTGTTCTTGTATTTTGGAAGCGGCAGTTTGTTTCCGATGGACTTATTATTTATAGTTCTAAAAATAGACAACTGAAAGATGATACCTTCGTCTACTCTTTAGTTGCCTATTATTTAATTAAAGATGATGATAAAGACTCTGTATGGTCTAAAGCTGCTCGAATTGGTAGATTTAAAATAAGCAATGGCTATGAATTGACTGAAACCAGTGATAAAAAAATTCAACGAGACAAAGGTTTTCAGATGTTTAACCTGCAAAATTTAGGTAATCTGAAAAGTAAGATGAATCAATGGACAAAAAGGAGTGGCGAGTCTTACACACAAGATATTGTACCTTTAGTTGATTACATTGATAAAACTCTAATAAACAATGATACAAATCCAGCACCTCCTAATTGCAAAATAGGTCAACAGGTGCCAATTTTTTCGGAGAGTGGAGATTCTGTTGCCACTATTCTGGTAAAAAGCCGAGGTTTTTACGTTTGTGTAGATTCACAAAACGTTGTCGCAGAAATTTATTTGCGTGGTAATGCTCTTGCTCGTCTTCAAAACAATAATATAAATTTCAATGGCAGTAATAAAACATATTTTCCTCAAGCAAGCACACGAGTCCAAGGAAATCGATTCTTATTTACGAATTAATAATCGTTCTAGCAGTGGCTTCACGCTGCTAGAGGTTTTGGTGACTATTATAATCATTGGTATCTTAGCTGCTATCACAGTTCCAAGTTGGCTAGGTTTTGTTAATACTGTGCGCCTCAACACTGCACAACAAGAAGTTTATCTTGCTATGCGCCAGGCTCAAAGCCAAGCCATCAAAAACAAATTAACCTGGCAAGTTAGTTTTCGCGAAGAAAATGGCATTGTACAATGGGCGGTTCATTCTGAAAGAATAAAGCCATCTATCTGGAATAGCTTAGATCCAAATGTGCGCTTAGATACGGAAACAACCTTAGAACAGTCAAAGGATGGCTTTAGGCAAATCCAATTTGATGATAGAGGTAATATTAGGAAACTGCCGTTGGGACGAATAACTTTATCTAGTAAGTCTGGTGGTAAAGCTAAGCGTTGCGTCTATATTTCTACAATTTTAGGCGCAATGCGAACCGCAAAAGAACAGGATACACCTGACAAAGAAGGTAAATATTGCTATTAATATATTTCTGGTTAATTTAAATAAGGTATCCTGTGCTAAATCTACCAGAAACAGCAAAACAGCATCTCATTATTTTCACCCGCTATCCAGAACCAGGTAAAACGAAAACCCGACTCATACCTGCTTTGGGAACTGAAGGCGCGGCAAATCTTCAGCGTCAAATGACGGAACACACCTTATCTCAAGTGAAACAGTTGCAAAAGACTTCTGCCATCTCTTTTGAGGTGCGGTTTGCGGGCGGTCATTTGCAACTGATGCAAGACTGGCTGGGATATGACATCGCTTACCAACCTCAAGGTGAGGGAGATTTGGGTTCGCGGATGGCACAATCTTTCTACAATGCTTTTCAATCAGGTGCAGAAAAAGTCCTGACTATCGGTACTGACTGCCCTGATGTCAATGACCAAATTTTAGCAGAAGCTTTTGAGCAACTTCAGCAGTGCGACCTTGTACTTGGTCCAGCGGTAGACGGTGGCTATTACTTGATTGGTTTGCAGCGTTCCGTCCCAGAATTATTTATCAATATAGATTGGGGAACCTCTCAAGTATTGCAACAGACTATAGATACTGCCCAGACGCTTAATTTATTGGTAAATTACTTGCCTTTGTTGGCTGATATTGATCGTCCGGAGGATTTGCCAATTTGGGAAAAGCTTCTCGGACTTACGCACTAAACTTGTGTGTGGTAGCTGGGTGTGTAATCATTTCTTTGCTCACACCCTACCTCATACAGGATAAAAATGCATACGAAACCCCTCTAATGGAGTATTTACTACGGCTATCAATGGTGTCAATCTATATCTGGTATTTTCTAACACAAGGATTTCCGGAAGACAAGCTAGAATACAGATGCTACCGTGGTGTAGCTCAACCAAAAGGGTAGAAAATATATCACCCAAAAAAGAATCTTGGAATCATAAACAATAGATAGCGTCATGGAAACAATATTCCAGTACCTTTATATAGAATATTCACTCTGATTAACTACGAGACAAAAAACTATGAATAACCGTTTTGCTGCTGCGATCGCCGCCCGTACACTTAAAGTAATTGGCGTAATCTTAATATTGTCCTTTTTGATTGACTTTATCATTCTCAGCCTTGACTTCAGCCCTACCGATAAACAGTTGCAACTTAGATGGGCAGCAAGTATGGTTGAGCGGGGAGTCGTGCCATTGGTTGGCTTAGGTATGCTATTGGCTGGGTATTGGATTGACAGTTTTGATGATGGCAATCAATCCCAGCCCCTAGACTTTAGAATGCCGGCTCTGATCATATCAAGTATCTTGGGGTTACTCTTTTTGATTATTGCTCCTGTCCACGCTATGAATGTTATTAACCAAAGAACTCAAGTGGTGGACCAAATCAGCAAAGATGCGCAAGTAGCAGAAAACCAATTGAAAACCCAGCTCAACCAAGTGCAAGCTCAACTGGGTAATGATCAAGTCAAAGCAGCTGTAGAAAAGCAGAGAGCTCAAGTCAAAACTCAGTACAGTGAACTGCTTCAAGATGAGCAGCGTTACAACCAAGCACTGAATAACCCAAATGTTCCCCAAGCTACAAAAGATTTACTTAAGAAGTTTAAGGCAAATCCTCAGGAGCTTGACAAATTTATCGCCCAACAAACAGATCCACAGCAACTTGCCAATCAAAGACTAGCCCAAATTCGCACTCGCCGGGAAGAACTGGAAAAACAAGCTCAAGAAAATTGGAAGCCTGGTTTAAGGATTGTCGTGAATAGTTTGCTGTTGTCTGTTGCTTACATCATTATCGGCTGGTCAGGATTAAGAAGTATGGGTGCTTTCCAAAGTGCAAAACCCAAAGTACCTGCACGCTAGTTCATTATCCTCAAAGGCAGTACGACGCAGTGAAGTACCCCATCTTGCATTCGGCTGAAGATGGGGCTTCCCAAATTCAGATTTAGAACAAGGACGGTCTTATTCGTCTTCGGAGTTTCCCGTCTCAACCGCCGTTGCCTCTCCATACCCGTGTATAGTTTGGTCTTACACAGCGTCCACAGGCAGCCGCCCGCCTCCCGCAGGCAGTAATTGTTCTCTCGTACATCCCTGTGTGGCTTATCTTTTACAGCCTATGGGCTAACCAGTGACCGGGATCTTTCCCCTTTTCTCTCGCTCTTATTCTTGGTAAGCGTATGACCACTACTGTGACCGTTTGTTATGAGTCGAGTGGGTGGGTCGCAACCAGTACTATAATAGTATCAAAATAGTACTAATGTCAACATGAAGGCACTCAACGTTCGGTTTTCTGATAAAGAACACAAAGACTTACAACAAGCGAGCCAGCAATTAGAACGTTCTATCAATGAATTGGTTCGTGAAGCCGTCAGAGAGTACTTGCTAAAATTGGGGGCATCGAACCCCCAATTTTAGCCCGCTATCCATCTCCACCGCATGGCGGATGGAGAATTTCGCGGAATTCGTTAAAAATTTAACGCAGCTCATACTGCCACTTTGACTCATTCCTTGATGAAAATCATTTCGTATCTCTTGCAGGTATTCACGATAAAAAAGTATAATCTGGCACAAGAGAACTTATATGACTAACGTTGGGAATGTTTTCAATTTACATATTGACTTATAACGAAGAAATAGATATTGCGGCTTGTATTGAGTCGGCGATGCTATCGGATGACATTATTGTTGTGGACTCATGTAGTAGCGATCGCACCGTCGAAATCGCCAGTCGCTACCCAGTTCGGGTCGTTCAGCACCCTTTTGAAAGCCACGGTCGTCAGCGTACTTGGATGCTAGAAAATATACCACCCAAGCATGAATGGGTTTACATTCTAGAAGCTGACGAACGCATGACGCCAGAACTGTTCGCAGAATGTGAAAAAGCAAGTCAGAATCCAGACTACATCGGTTACTACGTCGCTGAACGAGTGATTTTCATGAATAGTTGGATTCGCCGCAGTACCCAGTATCCCCGTTACCAATTGCGCCTTTTCCGCCACGGTAAAGTTTGGTTTACAGACTACGGTCACACAGAACGAGAAGTTTGTGACGGTTCAACAGGCTTTTTAAAAGAAACATATCCCCATTACACTTCTAGCAAGGGTTTAAGCCGCTGGATTGAAAAGCACAATCGTTACTCCACAGATGAAGCCAAAGAAACTCTGCATCAATTAGAGAATGGAACAGTCAGCTGGCGCAGCTTATTTTTTGGCAAGTCAGAAGTCGAACGACGCCGCGCTTTAAAAGATTTGTCCTTACGCTTACCAGCCAGACCACTCACACGTTTTTTGTATATGTATTTTCTTTTAGGCGGCTGCTTAGACGGACGCGCTGGTTTTGCTTGGTGTACCTTGCAAGCTTTCTACGAATACCTGATTCTGCTAAAAGTTTGGGAAATGAAGCATATCCCTGCACCCAACTTGGATGCAAAAGTACCTGCAAGCGAAGCTACGCATTTAATCTCAAATTCTGTTGATTAGTGATAGCCAAAATTTTCTTCAACTGACCATACAAAAAAAGTGCGCGTATGGTGGCTAAGCCTCTGGCAAAAGTTAATTTGATGAAAATGAAACCACAGATTAACAAAGATGATTTACCTGTGTGCATCTGTGTTAATCTGTGTCCATCTGTGGTTTCAAATATCATGTTATGGCTTTTGTAAGAGTTGATTTATAAAGTAAATCTTAAGCAGGGTGCCTTACGGCTTTGCTATCACGCACCATGTTATATGCCGGTGCGTTAGGCGCTTTTCATATGTTTTTCGTTACAAATCACATCGAAACGGTGCGCCTAACACACCCTACAAGAATTTTATTTTTACTGATACCCAAATCATAACTTTTTATTCTTTTTTTCGGTTAAAGAAACACTGCCAATTCCTTGAAGAATCCCACGACCAATCAAACCTATACCACGTCCAATAACTTGCGTCAGAACAAAAACAACACCACTTCCTAAAAAAGATAATAATGATTGTACCCGAGGAGCGATCGCATCACGAAATTCTATCGCTAGGGTGATCACTAGCGGGATACCAGAAAGTTGAGCTAACTCTTGTCCACGCGGCGCATAAATGGAAATTGTGGCAATACCACGAGGTGCAAAAACAAATAGCTCATAGCGGCTTTCAAAAATTGCCTGAGGCTCATTGACATAATTCCTCAGGCGATATCTCCACGACAAATTATTTCTAAACCGTTCGATTTCCCGCGTAGAAATCAATTGGCGATCATAAAAACCTTGTTTAATTTCTTCGACATCAGCTAAAGAGTTGAGCAGCGGTTGTACTACACCATTTGCTATCTGAATCAACAAATTCTCTAGCAGCATTTCTGCGTACTCTTTTGCTTCAGAGCCACCTGCTGGATATGAGGCATTGTCAATATGCAAATCTGTTTGAAATAACAGATAAGAAAATAACTCCTCTACGAGAGGAATTTTCTGAAAAATCTCTACTTGCACAATTGCAGAACTTTGCAGTAGAAAATTAACGATTTCTAAATTGTTATTGCCAACTCTTACCCTTGTAAATTTTCCAAAAAACTCTGTAGTTGCAGCTTCCCAAGCATCAATAAGTAAGGTATTTTTTATTTCGGATAATTGGTTGATTTCTACCCGAGAAGCTCGTATTTCATCTAGGGTATCAGCAACTTTTTGGAGAACAAGATAAAGTAAATCACGTTTTTTGTCTTCACGTAAAATATCAATTTCCAGAGGGGTAGCTGTCAAGTTTTGTAAAGGAAGCTGAAGTTTGGTAATACAAGATGCAAATAATGCCGCTTGCAGCGATCGCGGGCTGAGTAGAGAAGGAGTATTTTGCTTGTTTGGTGAGTCAGATTTGGAAATAGAAGTACTGAGTGCGGGATTTGCAGGAGGCTGCAATTGTGCAGACGCGAAATTATTCCCTCCAGGAACGCTACGCCAACGTGGTACCTCCCGCCTTTCCACTGCTGAAGCTAATAATCGATTCAGCAGCCAACGAGCTGCTAGCAATTCTCGTCTTTGCCCAGCTAAAACTGCTTTATCAAGTAAAGGTAAGCCGGGGACTTGTAATTGTGCCGTCACTTCTGCCAAGGTGGCGTCAATGTAACCAATTCCTGATAAGCGTAGATGCTTCCGCAGTTGAGCGAAAGGAAGTCGAGAAGAGGCGGAGAGGTTTTCAATAACATTCCCCGCATTTGGGCGTCTTTGCATCCCCGTGTCCTCTTTTCCCATCTGCCCATCCCAGTATGAGCCACCTGCTACTATCTCGTGCATGGCGGTAACTAATTCAGAAACAGGCGTACCTTTGGGACAGTAACCATTAACCCCAGCAGCTCTTGCTGCTAAAAGCAGCCCTTGTTCTTGGGGAGAACTCAGGAGCAATAATGGCAGATTGGGGTACTGGGTTTTCAAATGGCGACAAAGTTGTAAACCGAGCTGCTGGCTAGAGAGAGAGCGACCATTCCCCAATTCCAAAACCACTAAATTAACTTGGTTAGGGTTTTGTTGTGCTTTGGCTAAAATCTGCAATGCAGCAGTATCTGTTTGAGCCTCCGATACCACTTGTACATTAGGAAATTCTTCCAAAGCCACTCGTAGCCCTAGCCGGAAGATGGGGTCCTGGTCTACTAACAATAGTTTTAAAGGGCGATCGCTCATAATCAGCTTAAAAACGCAGGCTTTTTTTTCCTTTGGTAACAAATAAGCTTGACAAATTAGCTTTGTTACCTCATTAGGAGTTGTTTCCGTAAACAGATAAATGAATCATAATTGCCATAGGCAGGCATTTACCCTTTAATTCAATGACTTTGAGTATTCGGCACACCTTAGCAGAACACTACATTGAAATACCGCAAATAAGAGAGTTTTCACCAGGGGAGATAGCAGGCTTGGCATTCCGTATTATTCAGGATATGGAAGTCAAAAGCCTTATGCCTTTTGATATTTGTACCTTAGCAGAAATTTTAGCTTAACCCGCGAGAAGCCCCACCTCCTACCCTTCAGGAGGTGTGGAAGGAAAGAGGGGACAAAAACGAGGTACACCCGACGCATTGTCCCCCTAAGATAGGCCAGCCAATGTGAAGGTTGATCTGTGGGTGATGACGAGTATTCGTAGTAATAAGGCTGGACTATTTTCGCGCGTGTAGTACCCCCGCCCCGACCTATGTTGACCGTCGATCAGCGCGGGAGAGAGGGCAACGGAAAGGAGTTTTTGTCTATCTCCGGCATGGGCAACGAGTCAATGAAGTCCTCAAGATTTGAGTCATGGTTTTATCTTTCCAGGCTGAGTATAAACGCAGCTTATTTAATTTGCGTTCCGAAATTCTTAAATTTAATGCTTTATTTTTCATAAATGCCTATACAACGCCTTCGCGTCAGGGCAAAAGGATACAAGCAATTTTTCTTCACCAACTGCTGAAATTTCAATCTCTCAGCCAACATAAAATTTTCCTGACCAGTCGGTCAACAGCATTGCAAAATATCGCCCAAGAACTCCCACAGCAATTAAAACGAATTGCTATCGAGCCGTGGGATAAGCAAGAGTTGAAACAATGGTTTCAGCAGTGGGCAAAAGTGCAATCTTTGCCCATATCTCAAAATTTCTTTATATTCTTAAAACAGGCAGGGGTATTTTCCGCAAAATCTAAGCTCCCGGAAATCTCCGCTCTTGTCCGCCAACCTTTTATGCTCTATTTGTTAAGTGTTCTGCACCGTGATGAACTGCTACATAAGGAAATATTGCAGTTCACAGCTAGAAATCAGCACACTAGAAATGCCTCTTTGCTGTGGGAAATTTACCATCGCCTGAGTCGATGGCTGTTAGGTTATGCTCAAACTGGTAGCATCAAAACAATGCTTATGCGGTGGGGAGTGGCTCATATTCACCGCACGCAAGAAGCGATGGGCACTCGCGCAGGCGCAGCCAACGCGAGTGCGTGCCCTCTGGACTCAGCCAGAGAAAAGCGCCATCGCCGAATCCCGTCAGCAGCGCAACTGATTACAACCATCATTTGCTTTCTTGTGAGTTACGGTAACCGTAAAAGTTAATACTGTAGTCAGTAATCCGCACCCCTGTTTGTTCTTCAACTTGGCGGAGAAATTCTTCTGGTAGTTCTAGGTGAACATCCAAGATTTGATTTGTATCCAAACAGTTAACATGACTGTGGGAATCACTAATATTGCCGTATAAACGTCCATCACAGCGTTCAATACATTCAATGATGCCCTGACTGGATAACGCTTCTAAATTTTGATAAACAGAAGTATGTCCGATCTCTTTGCCTTGCTGGTTCAGGCGATCATAAATCTCTCTAGCGGAAAGATGCTCTCTTGCGTCCCAAAGCAGTTCCAGAATAAAGCGGCGCTGACGACTCACGCGCATACCTAGTGCCTGACACTGCTCAAGAGCATCTTCCAGTGAACGAATTGGTTTTGTAGATATCTCTTGCTTTTGCATATTTTATAAGTTTCTTAACTTATGGGCTAATTTTCCCTTTTGAATGTTTGTTTGTTATTTTATATATCCAAAGGTTTTGCACCCTACACGTTCCGCTTTGGCTGTGTTTTTGCTTTTTTGCTTGGGGAAATCACAGGTTGGTGTAAGGGGTGGTTATGATTTTTTACTGCTCTCACACACTCTCTTCTAAAACAAACTCATTACAACTTTAGCTTAAAATGGTTGCCAACGTCTACCTGAAGGCTTTTGTCTTGTCAAGAGCCACGATTTATGATTCATTTGCTTTTAGTTAGGAGCCTTGAGTTATTCCCCCCATGACTCCCCAGTTCCACAAGCCTTGAGTGCTTAGCCCTGGTTCCAAGCATACGTGCCGACTGATTTTGTGATTTGTATGCAGGAAAAGAGTAGTATGAATTGTCGAGGCTATTTTTTGACTCGATGACAATCACCATCGCAATCAATACTGACCACATTAACTCCTTGGATCTGTCCCCTGTAGTCACAGAGATTAAAAAACTGTTGCAAGAGGGGACGATCGCATCCGAAGAGCAGCAGCTGCGTTTTGATATAGATTATGTCTTGGAACCAGGCGATCCACGGGAACTGTCAGAAATCCCAGAAGTGCGCCTGTGGTTCATCCGCCTGGATACTCGCTATCCCTGGTTGCCATTTCTACTAGATTGGAAGGCTGGGGAATTCGCTCGTTATGCAGCTATGCTCGTACCCCACCAGTTCAGCACCAGAGAAGGTATTCAGTATAATCCTGAAGCTTTAGAAATCTTTTTGATGCACAAGCTGTTTGTTTTAAACGACTGGTTACAACAGCAAGGCATTCCAAGTAAATCTCGCCTCCAGTCGATGGCGCAACTTCTGGGTTATGAGTTAGATGATGCCTTATTTGAGATGTTTTGAAAAGGTAAGTAGATAAGTAGAAATAAACAGAACTCACGTTAAAAAAGGTAAAAGCCTCTCAAACCTTTACCAATAAACGCCAGATACCTACCTGGGGAAACCTTCATCAAGTACTGGCTTTTAATGACTAATGACTGCTGACTGCCAAAACTTGTTAACTTTATTTGTACCGACCTACTTAATTGGTAATAGTTATTAGTTAGTGGTAAGTGGTGCTTCTTGTGTAGAGACGCTTTCATGAGAGCGCCTCTACACAACCAACAATATACAGACGCGCCATGGCGCGTCTCTAATTACCAATTTTTCAACTTAATATCACTTAATACGGCATATAAGTTTTAATGCTGTACTAAAAGCGTATTCAACTGCTTTCGATTTACTCGGTAATGCCGCCTTCCAGATACGATAATCATTATATTCAAGAATCAAATTTGCCATCTCATCAATTTTGGTCTTTTTTAGGACATCGTATTGAGCCGATTCAAAATCTCTCAGGAACCCACCATTTTCCAATACTTCTTGTCCAGCTTTAATAAAGCCATTCAAAACGGCTTTCATGTATTCTCTACCAGCACGTTCTGCAAACACAGGAGATGATTTTAACGCCTGAAATTCTTCTAACAGAAGGTTGGCGATTTTTCTTCCTTCTAGAGTATTCCAATCACAGGGTAGTTGAACATCCAGATATTCATCTTCGACGTATTGATATTTAAGATACTCCTTTATATCTACAGCGACTTGAACTATTTTGTAACCAGCAAACAATTGCTTTAAAGAATTTGCACTTGTATCAATACATGAGTCAGGGAAAACTTTTTCCTCACCTTCTGGACATTCATAGACAAGATACGTCCAAATTCCTCCTGAATTACCAACATCGGAACTTTCAGCTTGGTAGAAGGTCATTGTTCCATCTTCTTCACACCTAAAATATGCACTTTCTACATCTGTTAACGTACAGTGATGCATATTTTTTGAAAAGCGCATGAGCGTTCTAAAAATGCCAGTAATGTGGTGAGGTTGGCTTTCTACTTGGATGTAACGTTTTCCACTGCTCACAAAGCTATGTAATCGAATCGCCATCTGTTTTTCCTTATAATCTTTCTTCACATTCTTTTTTTGATGCACCAGCCTGACAGCAAGAGGGAAGTGAAGGAACACATAATATGGCGTGCTAGATCCAGCCGTAAGCTATTCACACCTAATAATAATGGCAACAAGTAGCTGCCAAGTAGCCGAGAATCCTCAGCCTGCTGCACTGAGGTTACTAATCTTTGTTCTAACGTAAATTTTTAGTTGCAGTTGATCAGTTTGGTAACAAAGCTTTAAACTCCCTGTTTCTTTGATTTTCAAGAGCTATTGTCAAGTTTTCTATTCAATAACTCAGTGTTACCTTCAAAAATTAGGCTCGAAGTTGCGCCCAAGCTTAACTTCCAACCTATACCTAATTATCATAGGACACAACTAATGTGTAGTAGGCTACACATAGTGATTTGTTATTTACAAAATTTTACATAAAAGTTTGATTTATATTAGCCTTTAGCAAAAAATCTTTTTTTTTCTAAATTCCTCACCTGTTAGATATTTAATTTGTATACAGAACCGGTAAGGGGAGCTAAAAGTCAAGACTTGTGAAAATCAATTCGCTCAAATTCCTGACTTTTTGAAGTAGTTGGGAATTTTGTTGTTCAGAAATAATTTAGGATTGCCTGATTCAGATTTTAAATAGCGATCGCCCCAAGAGGCGATCGCAAAAGTTTTGCTACAAGTGGTACCGAGGTGAAGCTCAGTAGCGCTTGATTTGTTGTATTTTTTTTAAATTTGTAGCTGGTGCAAAATCCATTTAACAGCTACAGCCAAATCTTTGGCAATGTAATCGGGTTTTGTGTGGTGCTGGTAATCACCAGCCAAAACGCGATCGCCAAACCCTGTTTGCACCAAAATTCCCACACAACCAGCATTGTGTGCCATATCAACATCAGTCGCTTTATCTCCCACCATAAAACTGTGCCTGAGATCCAAATCGTGTTCCCAAGCCGCCGCGACCAACATTCCTGTGTTTGGTTTGCGCCAGGTAGACCAGCGAGTGTATGCTGGGTCTTTACCGCCTTCTGGTGGACTGAGGTAGGGACAATAATACAAAGCGTCTAATTTTGCCTCAGCCTCCTGTGCCAATAATTGGCAAAGTCGGTCATGTAACGCTTGTACGTGAGTGTCTGGATAATAACCTCTAGCTGGTCCAGATTGATTGGAAACAAGACAGCAAAAAATACCTTGGTCATTGAGCTGGCGCACCGAAAGTGCAACACCGGGAATTAAATGTAAATCTTCTAGGTCGCGAATGTAGCCAGCCTCAACATTTAACACGCCATCGCGGTCAAGGAATACAGCAGGTTTAGCCACCCCAAATTTTCTCCAACACAGTGTTAGGCGCGATATCTGCCATCTTACCTGTGGGGGATTTGATGGCAAGGAATTTATCGCTTCTGGGCAATAACTTCGCTGGGTCTGTTGGACCAAATAAGGCAATGGTATAAGTCTGTACCGCCACACTCAAGTGCATGGGGGCGCTGTCGGTACACAGCATTAAATTTGCCCCAGCAATCATCGCCGCCAACTTGCCAATATCATCAGGAGAAGTGACTTTGATATTGGGTGTGGACTCTTTGAGACTACGCACAAACTGTTCATCTTCTGGTCCTTGGATAACCACCACAGGCATTTCCGGCTGCTTTTGCTGGATGTCTTGAATAATTTGCTGCCAATTCCTGACAGGGTAAATTTTATCTAGACCTTTGGTTTGGGCTAGCTTGCTAGAACCACCGTGAATCAAAATGTAACCAGTTTCCTTTATCCCCAACCGTTGTTGTTCCACAATTGCACAGTCAATATCTGGTTTTGGCACATTGATTGCTAACTCTGGACAAGAGGAGTTAATACCCAACCCTTGCAGCAAGTCATGGTACATACTAGCAGCATACTGTTCTGTTCTCAGAGGAACTGGATTGGTGAGAAAAGCAGCTCCTTTGCTCCTATAGCCAATTCGTGTGGGGATTCCGGTTAACCAGAGGAAAAGACCCACTAAAGCGCTTTGCCCTAGGGCAATGGCAATATCGTACTCGCGATCGCGTATCGAGCCTACCAAGTTGCCCCAATCTGCCATACTGTTACGGTCTTTGTAGTCAAACGCCAGTACCTCATTAACTGACTTACTCACCCGGTAAGCAGCCTTTGAACGGGGTTCGACAACAACATCTACCTGAGCATTGGGGTAATAGCGCTTCAGGTCATCTAGGGTCGGGAAGAAGAGAATTTGGTCACCAATTCCGCCAGGAACAAGGGCTACTATTCGCATAATATATCTTCACGCTTACTCGCTCATTATTTTAGGGGAAGATAGGGATTGGAAATTAGAGATTGAGGATTAGGGATAGTCAACAGTGAACAGTGAACAGTGAACAGTACCAGCATGGTACTTGATAACTGGTAACTGGTAACTGATAACTGATAACTGTCCCCAGTCCCCAGTCTCTAGTCTCCAGTCCCTAATATCTATCAAACTTGAGGAATTCTGTGCATTTATTAATTCCAGCGGCTGGAACAGGCAGAAGAATGGGGAGTCACCGCAATAAACTCCTGCTTGTGGTACGCGAACAGCCTATTATCGCTTGGACTCTTCTTGCCGCTCAAGCAGCAAGTCAAATCAGTTGGATAGGCATTATCTCGCAACCTTATGACTGGGAAGATTTCAAGACCATTCTTGCCTCTCTAAAGCTAACTAAGCCAGTGGAACTGATTCAAGGGGGTTCTACCCGTCAAGAATCGGTTTACAATGGATTGCAAGCACTGCCAAGCTCCGCACAGCAAGTGTTAATTCATGATGGAGCCAGATGCCTCGCCACACCAAATTTATTCAACTCTTGTGCTGAAGCTATTCGACATTGTCCTGGTTTAATTGCCGCCGTACCAGTTAAGGATACTATCAAAGTCGTAGATGAAAATGGCATAATTCAAAGCACACCCGACCGACGGCAATTGTGGGCGGCACAAACTCCTCAAGGTTTTGATGTTAAATTATTGAAAAAGTGCCACGCCGAAGGAGTCCGTCAGGGCTGGGAAGTGACTGATGATGCTGCTTTGTTTGAAAAATGCGGCTATAGTGTGCGAATTGTTGAGGGAGAAGAGACCAATCTGAAGTTGACCACTCCACAAGATTTGGCGATCGCTGAATTCATCCTAAAAACTAGACTGGATCAGCACTGAGGTGGGTTATAACAATTCTTGAAGATCCCGAAGGCTCACCTTTGGTATTTTCAACATAATTATTGACTTTTGGTAAAAATTATGTTAAGGTGCCAAACACTTGTAATTATCCTTCATTCATCATTTTTTATTTATACAAGTGACTAATGAACGGCAGGTGCTTTATGCCGGGAAACCCTTTCACCAGTTGCCTGCGGAGGGAAACCCTCCCGCAGCACTGGTTCACCACCGCACTGCCTCCCAATAACTAATGACTGATGACTGATGAATAATGCCGTGATGAATGCATCGACGAAGATAGAAGCAATTCTGTATTTGAAGGGTAAACCCCTGTCCATAAGTGAAATTGCCGAGTATGCCCTTTGCGATCGCACCACAGTTCAGGAAGGCATAATCGAACTGATTGATGAGTATGCCCGCCGCGATAGCGCCTTAGAAGTCGTAGAAACTTCAGATGGTTATAGTTTGCAACTTAGGTCAGACTTTCATGACTTGGTACAAACTCTGATTCCAGTAGAATTGGGTCTGGGAGCATTGCGGACTTTGGCAGCCATTGCCCTAAATAGTCCAATACTGCAAAGCGACTTGATCAACTTGCGGGGTTCTGGTGCGTATCAACACGTTTCCGAACTCGTCGAACTCGGTTTTGTCAAAAAACGCCGAGATAGTGAGTCTCGCTCGTATTCGTTACAAGTCACCCCTAAATTTCAGCAATATTTCCAAATTGAGCAACTTCCCCAATTATTATCCAATAGCCAAGAGCAAAAACAGCTAGAGCTAGAACTCACAGCACAACCACAACCAGATTGAGTACTGCTGCTTTTGAGGAATGCTAGTACTCCAGAAAGAGGTAGTGATATGTCTCACCCTTCTACTATGGTTTAGAGTAGAATAAGCAACTCAGCTAAAAAAACAGCCAATGGTGTTTGATCCTAATTTTTTGAATGACTACCCTGAGGAACACCCGAATCAGATCCTGAATGATAGCTTCGAGGAACTTCCTAATCAGTTACTCAAGTATCTACAGCACCAGCCACCTGAAGTCCTAGCCCGCGTCGCCCAATCTGTCAGCCCCGAAATTAAACAAATTATTTCGCAAAACGTCCAAGGGCTTGTCGGGATGTTACCTTCAGAAAATTTTAACGTGCAAATTACCACAGACCGAGACAATCTCGCTGGTCTTTTAGCCTCGGCTATGATGACAGGTTATTTTCTCCGCCAAATGGAACAACGGATGCAGTTAGATCATTTGAGTAACAATCATTAGTTAACAGTTATTAGTCATTTGTCATGAGTCATTAGTTACAAAGGACAAAGAACAAACGACAAAGGACTAATCACTACTTCTGGGGATAAGCCCCTGATTGTACTTTAAATGTTTGAATTTTCCCGTTGCGGTTGACTTCGATTTCCAATATGTCACCTACGGTGCTAGACTCCACCTGCTTCTGTACTTGAGCAGATGTTTTTACTTGCTTACCGTTAACTTTTTGAATCAAGTCGCCAGCAAGGAGTCCTCCTCGTTGTGCTGGAGAATTTTCCAGGACTCCTGTAATGGCTATCCCAACATCCTGTTTAATGTTGAGATTCTTGTCTTGATTGATCTGCTGTTTCTTGCTAGAAGATAAGTCCGACATTTCAACCCCTAAAAACGGGTGTCGCACACGCCCTTTGGTAAAAAGCTCATTAGCAATGCGGGCTGCTGTTTCAATGGGGATGGCAAAACCCAGCCCTTGAGCATCGGCGCGGATAGCAGTGTTAACGCCAATCACCTCGCCTTGGGCGTTTAATAAAGGTCCGCCTGAGTTACCCGGATTAATAGCCGCGTCGGTTTGGATAAAGCTGACTCGCTTATCTGGAACACCAACTTGAGCGCTGGTACGGTCTGTCGCGCTGATAATGCCGATTGTCACGGTATTATCTAAACCTAAGGGATTGCCAATAGCGATCGCCCATTGACCTGGTATTAAGTTTTGTGAAGTGCCTAGTTTCACTGTTGGCAGATCATAATCTGAAATTTTTACAACAGCCACATCTGTCACTGAATCAACTCCAACGACCCGACCGTCAAAAGTCCGACCATCTTTGAGGGTCACTTGTACTGTATCTGTATCCGCGACAACATGAGCGTTTGTTAGTATTTGTCCATTTTCACTCAAAATAAATCCAGACCCTGTACCACGCTCTATCCGTTCTTTGGGGAATGGCTGCTCTTCCTCTCCAAAAAATCGCCGTAAAAGGGGATTTTTCAACGCATCAGAAATAGGATTAGCCACTTTGCGGGTTGCATTAATTCGCACGACCGCAGGTCCAGTTCTTTGAACAGCAGTAGCAATAAAATTCATATTATCGGCACTAGGAGCTGCAACTTGTCCACCAACCGGATTTGCAGGTGCAATTTCTGGGGGCGAAGACGCTGTTACACTTCTTAACTCGCGAAACAAGCGATTTTGTGTCGGGAGATAGCGACTACCCAACAAGCCTGCACCGCCGCCAATAACCAATAACGATAGATAAATAATCAGTTGCTTTAATGATAATTTCATAAAACTTCGCGGGATGTGGGAAACGAGCGCGTCTTTAGACCTGAGAGGAAAACGACACGAGTGACTTTAGTCACCTTGCTCCATTACCGCCTTGGGGTTACTCAATACCGTGTAGTTTTGCAATCTACTTTCGTTCGGGCAATTACGAACTGATACCTTTCACCCCAACGGGAGAGCCAGTTCCCTACGGCGGGAAACCCGCCTTCAGGACTGGACTCACCTGTACGCATAATGGTTTTGCACTCGATGTGCCTTCCCAAAAGGGAGTAAAGTTAGCTTCTCCCAAGGGGAGACGCTGCGCGAACGACAATGTTAACGGTCGGTAACTATATTTAGGACACTGACTTAACCCAATAAATCTGTTTAATCCTAGATTTCTAGAGCTTGGAACTAGCGAAAGCATCCCAAGGTAGGAACTTTAACACTTGCCGTTAACGTAGTATCCGAAGATACTGAGGCTGGTCAACTACTGTCTAAAACTTAGGCTAGAAGCCCAGTGTCTTTAGACCTGGGTTGTTGACAATCATGACGCTCAAGGTCAGCAATGCAGATGCCTAATTTATAAGTTTAGTCAAGCAAGTCGAAACCTGACATATGAATTACTCATCAGTCAGTTGTTTAGTTCTTAATTGTGAGTTGTTAGTTTTGATACTCCCCACGGCTAAAAGCCGGGGGATTCTTGAAGAGTCCACAAACGAACTTTCAATGGTGCTATCAAAAACACCCTAGACGCTCAAAACAATTACCAGTACCAGAGGTATCGCAATTGCGCTTACTTTTCAATTTTTTTGCTTTCCGAGTCCATCACAAAAGCCAGAAAGGTACGCTCCCCATCCTGCCATTATTTGCCCTTTAACTGTTCCGAATCAATTCGGATATGTCCGTTGCCGGGATTGCTCCGTACTAGGATGTTTCAATACGTAGATGGTTATTCTTACTCACTTATCATTAAATTATATCACTGTGGCTAAAGCCAGACAATCGTTTCACGGGACTTAAAAGTCCCTGGCGACTTATCCCCATGTCTAAAGCCAGGGGCTTGCGTCTCGTTTTCCGGTCAAAAATAGCACTAACCACCTCTCATCACCTACTGTTGCCATCTAAAATCTAGAATAATTGAGTGCCTCCTTTATATACATGACTTTTTGCTATCGTTTACTTTTTCTCTGTAGCATAGTCACCAGCACCCTTGGGCTAGTATACACAAACCCATACTCCGCAGTGGCACAAACTTCTGTAACTGGTTGCCAGACCTCAGCCCTAGAACGCTTCCAGCGACATAAAGTTGCACCAGGAGAAACTGTGGAGAGTATAGCGCAACGCTACAATCTCACACCAGCTACTATTATCGCCATGAATTCGGCTTTACAAAACCGTAAAATTGCCGTTGGTAGCGAAATTCAAATCCCTCCATATAACGGAATCGTTGTTGAGGTATCGCCTGGTCAAAACTGGCGACAAATAGCAGCAAAATATAAAATTCGTCCTGATGTATTGTTTGACGTGAATGGGTGTCAGAAAAATCCCAGAGTCGTTTTTGTTCCCCAGCGAAATCGCTCACCCAGTCGTCCTATGACTGAATCTCCCACACCTCAGTTCCCTGGTAACTCCTCTACTTCCACTCTCAGTAAATTAGCTGGGTATCCCTTAGCGGAAGTCGCAACTGTGGCTGTAGGCTATGGCTGGCAAACTAATCCTAGCAATGGAGAAGTCTTCTTCCATAGTGGTATGGATTTGTTAGCAGCAAAAGGAACGCCAGTACAAGCGATCGGTGAAGGTACGGTCGCCTTTGCCAACGAGCAAGGAACTTATGGTAAATTGGTCATCATTAATCACAGTGGCGGCTTGCAAAGCCGTTACGCCCATCTTGATAGTATCAAAGTCTCCGTCGGTCAAGAAGTGAAAAAAGGAGACCTAGTCGGAACTGTGGGTACAACTGGAACACCAACCATCAGCCAATCCCATCTCCATTTTGAAGTGCGTTCTAGTTCATCCTTAGGTTGGACTGCTCAAGACCCTAAGGGGTATCTCCAGCCGTGAGGGAGTACGGAGGAAGTACACTAAAGGAGAAATTATTTCCTCATCTCCCTCATCCCCCTCATCCCCCTCATCTCCCTCACTCCCTCATTACTCAACTCAAAAAGGGTTCCGTAGATTTAACCAGGTGCATCCCTGCTGCTGCAAATCTCTCAAATGCTGCATCTGCTGCTTCCGTATAATCCACCACACCGGGAACAACAACAGGGGAAGTGCAATCTTCCAGCAGGTAAACTTTTTTCGCTAAATTCGGGTCTACTTGCTGGATTTCTGTTAATAAGTCGTCAATTGTCCAAGCGACACAGTGACTTTTGGCTTGACCTGCAACAATGACAGTATCAAATTCTAATAATTGTTGAATCAAGCGTGTGTTCTTTTGTGCAAAGGGACGTTTATCAAAACTTTCCAAAACTTCTGGACGCAAAACAGAATAATTTTCTGTTAAAGGATTATTCCCTTTGATTTCAAATTGCGTTTGACTATGACGAGCAATGCAGTGGAAAAATACCGCTTCTTCCACAGCAGAAACCAAAGCATGACCGATACCACCCAACATAGAATGATAAGACCAAACTGTTAGTGGATATTTTCCATCTTGACTGAGCTGCTTAACATAGTGATAAGCGTGCTTTTCTAATAATTCGTAGTCGTAGCCAAGACTGTAAGCAACTCCTGGGTTAACTTTCCAAATCCCTTTTTCAATATCTGCTGGTGTGATGCTAGTAGCAGATGGCGTTGGGTGTTCACCCGCCTGGTTTACCCAAAAAATGGAATGAAAAATTTGCATTGCTGTATGGGTATCCATCGTAGGAATAATTTTAGTAATGACTCCTAAATAGCGATAGATAAATTCACACAAGCGGATATTATCATTTACAGCAGCCGCCCCAGATTTTCCACCTACAAACAATTCAAATTCAGGAATGCAAAAGGTGTTTTGCACATCAATTAAAAGTAGGCAAATGCGGGTTTCATCTTCTGATGCTGGTTTGATGTTGTGTTTTTTTGCCCATTCTCTCGCTTCTTTTGCGCGTTGTTGGTAAGGTACACGCCAGACATAGCCAACTTCTTCAGAGTTGAAGTGAGGAGGGACTGGTAGTTGGGTTGTTGTTGGGGTGTTCATGGCAAAACTCCTTAGCCTTCCTTTTTGACAGTCTCATAAGTCGGCAGATATTGGCTGGTAATGGTGGCTGTTGGAGACTCAGGGCTAGGAGTTCAAGAAGGCGATCGCGACGCCTCTAAACAACGTTTTACTGGACAATAGTGGACATTGGCTGAAAACTGTACGAGTAACCATCTTTGCGATGGATTGGCTGACAATGCTTGTGACGAATAGACTGCAATTTTCCTAATGGAGTAGTCACATCAAAAGCACCGCTTTCTCGGACAGAAACACGCCCTAGATGAACACCTTGATGCTTGCCCTTGGGAACGTTAGCGCGAACAATATCGCCTACACTAGCCAGTTGCTCAGAAAGTTCTTCAGGGACTTCGAGTGTAATTTTCGGCACATTACCACCTCTAACGGTAATTCTTTCCATTATTGTAGCTATGCTCTAGGGTTATTTCATTCTTTCCTATTTTCTTAGGGATGAAAGTAAGTGGGCGGGAAAATTTATAAGTATGTAACGAAAACTTAACCAGATCGATTAGAGTCAAATTTGACACGTTGTGTAGTGTAGTTACCTTTTTCTCCCCTAGCTTTAACCCCATCAATCACGGCGTAAGCGAGGTCTAACTCATCATCAAATATTTGCCCACATAGTTCGTCTTTTTTAAGGTGGTGCCACTCCAATTCAATTGGGTTCATCTGCGAGCAATATGCAGGCAAAAAAAAGATGTACAAACCTTGGCTTTCCCACTTTGACCATAGCTTTTGCACTTGTTTACATCGATGTATCGGTCCGTTATTTTGTACGATTACCCTAGTACGTCTGGTTTCTTCCGCTTGTTGGGCAACTTTAACCATCATTGTGATGTAAGATTTGCGGTCAACACCCCCAATCACTAAACCATAAACAAAACTAATTAAAGGTTGGAGAAAACCGATAATGCTTAATCTACAACCACGACGCTTTGTTTGTTCTAAACGTTTTTGCTCACCTCTAAAGTAATAGGTGTAACAAGCGTTCGCTCCACACACAAAACCCGGATTCATCTAGGTACTTTAAGTCTATTTCTCCCGCAGCAGCAGATAATTCCAGCATATCTAAGTCTGCTTGCTTTCCTGCTCGTACTACGGGGTCTTGTTTTCCTTTGTGGCTCTTCCTGGCACGTTTCCAATTGATCCCCTTTTTTTGAGCACCCGTCTTAATCTGTCGGGACTCAATTTAATTTGGCGTTAGCGAAGCTCCTCCTCCGGAGGCTCGCCTTCTAATTTCTGCGCTTGTTGAAGACTGTTGTATGTACGTGGTTCTTTTTTGAGGCAATATAGCCAAAAACACTATGTCCTGTTCCTTCCACTTCGGTTTTCCTCCTCGTCCGGGTAATTCCCAAAGTCCTTCCAGACCCAGTTTTTGCCATTTATGTAAAACCTCTCTCACTGTTTGGGGACGTAAGTTTTAGTGAGCAGCTATTTTCTCAACGTACCAGCCATGTGCATTTAACCTGATTGCCTCTGCTCGGTCTTTAACTTTCTGTGGTACATCCCCACTTCTCAGGTTTAGCAGGGTTTTATCTTGCTCACAAGTCAGAAATACCCTGAGACGAGCACCCATATCTTAAGTTTCCTCGGTAAATACATTTTCTGTATTTATTTATCTTTACATAGTTTGGTTTTTTCGCACCCACCTACTTATGTCTTGCTGACAATTTGATCACCCTCTGGAATAAAACCCGGATAGACAGACCATCCATCAGTGATATAGAAATAACACTGCCAAGCGCTCACGATATCCCATAATGGTCGAAATGTTTCGGCACTATGGTCACCCAAGACCCACGCTAAAATACCTTGTGTAAAATGATTTACTGCTGTCCAGAGCCAAATTTTGTTTTTTTTGAGCCGACAAAAGTTTCCAGTTCATCAAGTTCACCTACTTCTGGAATCGTCTCTGGTTCGTAGCTATCAGGTAGGAGTTCTCCTACAAGTTTTACCCAAGTAATCAACGTTGTGTGATGCACACCTTTGATCCGTTCGATGCCACGAAAGCCCATGCCATTAACGTACATTTTCAGGCATTCCCGTTTCACTTCATCACTGTATCCTTGAGGTGGTTCATAGCGATCAATGAATTGGCGATCGCAATCACAGCAAATGTGATTCTGTTTACCTATGAATCTTTCCATTCTTACGGATATGGGACGACCCACAACGCGGACATTCCATCCAGTTTTACCTCAATTCATACCGCCATTATGCAACGCCCAAGAAACTTCTAAATACAACAAAGAATCCTAATTGGTTCGCGCAAGTTACTCGCGCGAACCAATTCTTTCTTTTCCACATCCCGTGAAAAGTCAGACCGATCCGCCTACTGCTCAAGGGGATTAAAGCTTTAAATCTTTAAATCTTTACGTGTGATAGCTTAGAGCTTTTCTTAGTGCCATTCGACTCTAGCCCTAAATTTTTTCCTTTGGTATTGGTGTTAGGTGAATGTCGTCATACGGCAATTTCCCGACTAGTGCGCAAATGGTGGTCATTCTGACGGGGGTATTGTGGCGTGGGTCATGTCAATTAGTAAATTTGTAATAATTGGGATTTTTTCTCTAACAATTTATAAACAACTATACCTAAAGACGTACTTATGACTTCGGTTGTCTTCTAACCAAGGTGTAATTAAATTAACAAATAAGTTGGTGTCAATTAACTTCAGTACTTAACTTTTTACAATTTTAGAGGGTATCATGGCTAACCAAAGCACTGAACTGAAAGCTAACTTGTTTGAAGAACTTAGCGATGCTGATTTAATCGCAGTAGTAGGTGGAACCGGGGGAAGTGGTGTAGTTCAATCACTTAACACAGGTATTGATACTACTTTGGATGGGTTGAGACAAGCAACTGTAGGAACAGGAAATGCGGCAATAAATGGGGCGGGTACCGCATTCAATGCCGTGAATGAGGGAATACGAACCATACGCGAAGGAACTCAAGCTGCTCTACTAGGACAGCCTGGTTAAATAAACGTTACAGCTTTGCTCTTAGCTGTGTCTAAAACTGCTAGTAGGGCTAGAGTCGAGAACTGACTCCAGTCCTAAATTTTTTGTTTAAATGTTCAAGTACGCACTACTTTAGAAGAAGCTCAGGAGACAGATATGTCATTGCAAAAGCAAATTAGTCCCTTCTTGAGCCAGCTAATTTCAGTCACATCTGTTTTATCTGCTACGTTTACCATGGGCATTTTTAGCATAGGAACTATTGCTATTGCAAAAATGGAGCAACCCACTACTCAACGTAGCTTTTGCACAAATGCAACTTTGCAAGGGTTATACGGACTTCAAATTACTGGGTTTCGATTGCCCGGAACTGTCCCTTTTGGTGCTGTTGGCTTGCACAAGTTTGACGGCAGAGGCAATTTGAGTGGGAATGGCACTGCCAATATTGGCGGTGTTATCTCTAAATTTACTGTCGAAGGTACTTACGAGGTCAATGCTGATTGTACCGTAAACGTAGACTACCCTGTCACTTTCTCCGACGGAAGCACTCGACAAACCTCCCAGACTGGCTTCATTGTCAATACCGGAAAAGAAATAGTCATTTTAGAAACATTTCCCAACGACAATGTTGAATCCGGAACTTACAAGAAAGTGATATAGATTCTTCAAGTCAGACTAATGGAGGACAACTAAAAATATCCCAGAAAATTAAGATACGCCAATGACTGGAGGATTAGTTTCACGTCGGGCAATGGGCGTGAAAGCTGTAACAAGTTCGTTAACTCCTGGCAAACTTGATGTGCCTCCTGATTCCGGCTCCACTCCCCCCAATAATCAATATCGGGCTTGCCCAACTGTTCCTGGTATTTCTTTAGCCAGTATTGCTTGCGGTCTGGGGGTGGATTCACGCCCAACTCAAAAGTTACGAGAATATCCCAGCGGTTGTTGATAAAAGCGTATTGAATCATGTAATCTCGGATTTCGTTGGGGCTTGCGTTCCACTCCACCTCCTCATCCGCGATCTGAAATATTTCATTCGCGTTCGCAGCTTTTGCTGCCACATCTATATATTTGACACTCCCCTGGCTGAACAAATTTCGCTACGCTTATTTGTTCGGAAAGCCAGGGGATTCTGCTTTCACCCTGGTTACTTGCTAAGCGCAGGTTTTCACCAACTAGAGTAGAGGTCGCCAGTCCAGCAGCTTTACATCCCGTCTGCCCGACGGTAGCTTGTTTAGCAAGATGCGCGAATATTTATCGCTGTGTTCACATCTCTTTGAAGTTGACACCCACAAGTACATTTATGGGTACGGGTTGAAAGAGATTTTTTTACAATTGCACCGCAATCTGAACACTTTTGAGATGTTAAGGATTCAGGTCTAGACTTGAGGTATTAAAGATGGCGCTTGTATATCCGAATTAACCATCGCTTTAATAGCTTGCTCAAAAAATGTAATTACGGAACGTCCTTGACGACGACAAGTTTGTACTACCGTCAATAAATTAGCAGTATCTTGAAACCGCTCCATCGAACGGGAACCTCCACTAACTTTTCTTTTAGTCACTGCAAGCCTGAGCATTCGCTCCGCCAAGTTATTATCTGGAGGTACTTCCGGGTGGTCTAGAAAATACCACCATTGATCTGTTTTGTCTCGTAGGGATCGCAAAAGCTTACCGGCTTCTCCCCCAGCTTTAGGAATCCACTCATCAATGGAGGACTTAACTTTGACTTTAAACCCGCAAGCCCAAGCGAAAAACTCGAGAATATTTTGGTTGTGTTGGAATAAACTGTAATTCTTAAATGCGTCGTCAATCAGCTTGACGAACTTTTCCCCAATACGAAGGTTGTTTAAACCTGGAAGTTTGATTAGTTTCTTAAAGTGACGGCGTAGATGGGCCAAACATTTCTGTTGAGCTTTCACCTCATAACCGTTATAAACGGAATAATCGTCTGAGCTAAGTACACCACCGTAGTTCAAGCCGAGAATCGTTTCTAGTTCTGCACGAGAGCGCGTATCTGCGGCATGAAACAAAGCAAAGTCGGTCGAAGCAAAAATCCACAACCATTCTTTTACGCCCTTAACTACCCAAGGTGTTTCATCCGAATGGATATTTGGCTGCGTTTGTTGTATCCAATCTTTAAGTGAGTTCACACTTTTCTCAACTGCGGCATCTATTCTTTCATTCGTAGCTACTAGGGTTCCGACCCCGATTTCTATCTTTGCTAGTTCCCACAACAGTTCTTGTTGTTTTTCATAGGGTAAATGCCCGTAGTTATTTATCCATCCTAAAAAAGCTTGTAGCCTTACCCCTATATCTTGTCCTGGAACTATATCTGGTGACCAATCGGACGTTTGTACATTTCCACAATGCCCACACACACAAGTATGACGGTGGTACTCAACGATTTCTATTGGGCGTTCTACTAACTGTGCTACTTGCTGCCTCTCGATTTTGATTGGCTCTTTTATAAATCCTGTACTACCACAACAAAAACAAAACTCTGGACGTAAAGTTTCAAATCGGTCAACTCTTCCAAACCCTTTACGAGTTTTTCCCGGATGCCCTGGTTGTCCTCCTGGTTTCCGTTTTGGAGTCTCGCTATCTCTATCTTCCACCTGTTGTTTGTTTTCTGATTTTTTTAGGATATCCCCAGATGGTGGCTTTGATGATGATTTACTATCTAAATCTCTACTAACTTTTAGTTTTTGTACTTCTTGCTCTAGTTGCAAAATTCTCTTGTTTAATCTCTCTGTGGCGATCGCCTGTTCGATAATGATCTCCACCAGTTGTTTCGGAGCTAACTGGAGAAGAGTTTCACGCTCTAGTTTTACAGGCAGGTTTTTTTCCATAATTGTGATACTCCGCCTCAGATGTCACACTTGTCAATACCCCCTGACCTGAATCCTTACATATCGCTTTCTCAGTGTTGGTATAGAGGTGTAATTGCTTGTATTGACCAATCTAGCAAGTAATCGCTATTCAAAGCAGGGCGAGTAAAATGACTTTTGAACTCGTCTAGTGTCTGGTGAATTTTTGCCAGTGCTTCTCCTAAACGATAGCTTTTTATGCCATCAAGATTTTCATTGACTGCACGTCCTGGTGCATAGGAAAAAACAGCCACGTAACGTGTTCCTTCTGGTGCTGCAATTTCTGTTGTCAAACCACCGTCGTTTCTGGAAATCGGGTATGCAACTGGCTGCTTTTGCTTCTGTAGAAACGCTAACACTTCCAGCTCAAAATCAATTTCTTGTTTATTTCTCCACCCACGCCGATAAACTCGCAGAATATATCTCTGTTGCTCAGTTTCTACCAAATACGTATCGTTGAGTCCTCGTTTGTATAGTTTGCAGCTACGGACTTTCCTGATAGGATAGTGGCGTAGTACGGTGTCAATTAAAGCCACACCATCAGGAATAGAATGAATGACACGAATTAATAATTGGCTCATAAAATCATTGGTGCTACTGATAAAATTTATTACTTATAGCAATTTCAGATTTTGGATTTTGGATTTTTAGAGGAATCATTAGTTATTTTTACTTATTTATCGACTTACCCTCTCCCCCACTCACCCTCTCCCTTTTTTGCTCGTCTTTTTTTCCAAATTCATCACTCAAATTTGCACCACCTGTGGCAATCTGGGAAACAGAATGTTTTCAAAGTTGATATCTTCGCTACAAAAAATTACCTAACAGGTTATGCAAACCCTGCCTACGCTTACAACTTCTAATACCGCATTTAGTCAACCCACCTTCGACACGACTATCAAGCGGCGCAAAACCCGTCCAGTCAAAGTTGGTGATGTCACCATTGGGGGCGGTTACCCTGTGGTCGTCCAGTCTATGATTAACGAAGACACCTTGGACATTGATGGTTCCGTAGCAGCGATTCGTCGTCTGCATGAAATTGGCTGCGAAATCGTCCGTGTTACCGTACCTAGTATGGCTCATGCTAAAGCGTTGGCAGAAATTAAACAAAAATTAATTAAAGCCTACAAGGATGTGCCAATTGTTGCGGATGTGCATCATAATGGCATGAAAATCGCTTTGGAAGTCGCCAAACATATAGAGAAAGTGCGGATTAATCCGGGTTTATACGTGTTTGAAAAGCCAAACTCTGGCAGAACCGAATACACTCAAGCAGAATTTGAGGAAATAGGGGAAAAAATCCGCGAAACTTTAGCTCCCTTAGTGGTTTCCTTGCGTGATCAAGGTAAAGCTATGCGAATCGGGGTAAATCACGGTTCCCTTGCGGAAAGGATGCTGTTCACCTACGGTGACACTCCAGAAGGAATGGTAGAATCTGCCTTGGAATTCATTCGCATCTGTGAATCCCTAGACTTCCGTAATATTGTCATCTCCATGAAAGCGTCACGGGTTCCGGTGATGGTAGCTGCTTATCGCCTAATGGCAAAGCGGATGGATGAACTAGGTATGGATTATCCCTTACACTTAGGTGTTACAGAAGCAGGTGATGGCGAGTACGGACGGATTAAATCCACTGCCGGTATTGCCACTCTCTTAGCTGATGGAATTGGCGATACAATTCGCGTGTCGCTTACGGAAGCACCAGAGAAAGAAATTCCCGTATGCTACAGTATCCTGCAAGCTTTGGGATTGCGCAAAACAATGGTGGAGTACGTCGCGTGTCCTTCCTGCGGACGTACATTGTTTAACCTAGAAGAAGTCCTGCACAAAGTCCGTGAAGCTACCAAACATCTGACAGGGCTTGACATAGCAGTTATGGGTTGCATTGTCAATGGACCAGGAGAAATGGCTGATGCCGATTATGGTTACGTTGGAAAAACTCCTGGATATATTTCTCTCTACCGTGGGAGAGAAGAAATTAAAAAAGTTTCAGAAGAAAAAGGAGTAGAAGAGTTGATTAACTTAATTAAGGCAGATGGGCGTTGGGTAGATCCATAAAATTTTCGACAAGTTTTGTACCGACGGTTCCGATATCGCCGGACGACAAAGGCTTTTAATGAAATAAAAAAATAATGCTCAGTCTGTACATTAAAACCCTGTGTTAGATTGAGCATACTAACTATAAAACTTTCCGTAGACGCGCAGCTGTCATTATGGTGATTACAAGAAGTGGGCTTGTTTTGGTGGGTGCAACAGCGGTGACACTGACAACGATCGCAGTCACCAGCCTGGGAATTCACTCGCAAGGACAGGCTTTATTTAAAGAAAGTCCTAAGGATTTAGTAGATGAAGTTTGGCAAATTATTAACCGCCAATATGTAGATGGTACTTTTAATAAGCTTGATTGGGTCGCTGTTCGTAAAGAGTACCTAAACAAGTCCTACAGCAACAAACAGGAAGCTTATAAGTCCATACGGGAAATGCTGAAGAAGCTAGATGACCCATACACCCGGTTTATGGACCCAGAGGAGTTCAAAAGTCTGCAAGTGGATACCTCTGGAGAACTGACAGGTATTGGTATCCAGATGGGTCTAGATGAGAAAACGAAAAAGCTGACTGTGATTGCGCCAATTGAGGATACACCTGCTGCGAAAGCTGGACTTCTCGCGAAGGACATTATAACCAAAATCAACGGAAAAAGCACCGAGGGCATGGATACCAATCAGGCAGTATCCTTGATCCGAGGTGAACCAGGAACGATGGTCAATTTGACTATTCAGCGCAGCGGTCAAGAAAAAGAATTCAAAATTACAAGAGCAAAAATTGAAATTCATCCAGTAGAGTATTCCCAAAGGCAAACTCCAGCAGGGAATGTTGGCTACATTCGCTTGAAACAGTTCAGCGCTAACGCCGGCAAGGAAATGCAACAAGCACTGAGAAATTTGGAGAATAAGCAGGTTGCTGGTTATGTTCTCGATTTACGGAACAATCCGGGGGGCTTGCTCTTCTCTAGCGTGGAAATTGCCCGGATGTGGATGAATAACGGCACAATTGTCTCCACTAAAGACCGTCAAGGAGAAGTGGAACGGGAAACAGCAAACGGACGTGCTTTAACTAATAAGCCGCTCGTGGTATTGGTGGATAAAGGTTCAGCCAGTGCTAGTGAAATCCTCTCAGGAGCCTTGCAGGACAATAAGCGTGCTGTTTTAATCGGTAGTCAAACCTTTGGCAAAGGCTTGGTGCAATCAGTGCGTCCCCTAGATGACGGTTCAGGATTAGCAGTGACAATTGCTAAATACTATACTCCTAATAATCGGGATATCAATAAGCATGGGATTGATCCAGATGTCAAGGTGGAATTGACAGATGCCCAGCGACAAGCATTGTGGCTCAAAGAACGTGACAAAATCGGCACACTAGCAGACCCCCAATTTGCTAAAGCGGCGGAAGTGTTAGGCAAGGAAATTGCACAAAGAGGCAATAATAGGGCAGAAAAATGAAGATGGAAGAGGGAAGAAAGAAAACAGAAGACGAAAATTATTCTTCGTTCTTCCTTGTTATTTCTTCTTTCTTCATACTGGTTGACATTTGCCAGACCTAATCAGTCCTACGCGACGGGCGATCGCTTCACCTTGGGAAGTGAAAGGTCCCCACTGTTCTATAATTTCTGGATTATCATCTCCAGTCGCTTCGTTGCTGGAGACTATTTCGCAATTGCCAGCAGTGCGCTTGACAATATACCAAGTTTGTGTATTGCTCATGCGTTGTATCAAAATCTGTTTTGCATTGAGGCAATTTTACGGCTTTAGGGTGCAGCGTAGCTCTTCCACTCAGAAATCACCACAACGAATCCGTGGCAGCTACCCTATACTCAAAATAGCTATCAATAGTTATCCAATTCTATGACGGCAATATCAGTCATTCACAAGCAGTATGTTGAGTGGCGAGAAAACGGTTACTGGATTATAGGAAGCCGTGTTTCTCTAGACTCGGTCGTTTATGCTTTCTTGAATGGCACGTCACCTGAAGGTATTGTTCAGAGTTTTCCAGTATTAACGCTTGAACAAGTTTACGGAGTGATCGCATTTTACTTGGCAAATAGGGAAGCGATTGATGCTTATTTGAAAGAAGGCAAGGCTGAATTTGAGAAACTGCGTCAAGCAGCGCGTGAACAGAATGCAGCATTGTATGAGAAGTTGGCTGCTGCAAAAGAACAACAGTAATGACGACAATTCGGTTTCAAGCTGATGGTGACTTCAACCAAAATATCGTCACAGGTGTTTTGAGACGTGAATCAACGATAGATTTTCAAACAGCTTTGGTAGCAGATTTGGAAGGCTTACAAGATAGACAGGTGTTACAACTTGCCGCAAAACAAGGGTGGACTGGCTCTATCTATCTTCCGAACCGTTGGGGCGATGGCGGAGCGCGCCCTATGCCCCAACCAAGCGGAGCGACTTTGCCCCTACTTGCATCAGGGGGAGGGCAGTTTCCCAAACTGCCCTCCGGGCATATACGGGCGATCGCGCCGGCGTTGAGTTGAAAGTCTCTTTAGACTTGCATATAACTGTAGGTTGGGGAGCCAGCGCTGCAGGAGGGTTTCCCTCCTGCAGCGCTGGCGTTTGAGTCAAACGAAACCCAACAAAATCCAGCACTCGTTGGGTTTTACGCCGTTCAAACGCCACTTTGACGCCAGTTTGCACACTCAAGGGAACCTCCCTATGCCTACGGCACGCCAAGGGCGAACGGGTTCGGCAGTTCCTCTTTGGGGAAACCACCAAGACCGGACTGCCTCACCGCAACGCACTGGCTCCTCAAGTCGAGCCACTGCCTTGCGGGGGTTCCCCCCGTTGTGGCAAGTGGCGTGGGAAACCCGGACTGTGCAAGTGGCTCCCCAACCTACGATTCTGTGCGCCTTCAAAGAGAACTGGTATTAGCTACCCAACTATTACCTCACTGTTACTATCTGTATAATCCGTACTTACAGTCACCTGCTGCCAAGCATCCAAATCCGTTTTGACCCATTCCAGTTTTTCCTGAATCAGGCTCATGGCATCCGTGCCTAATGCCAGTCGCATCGGTGGATGAGGACTTTCTACAGCTTGAATGATGGCTTGCGCCGATGCGGCTGGATTGCCAGGTTGCTGACCATCCATATCTTTGAACCACTGCAACGAGGCACCGCTCACGGTCGCATAGGCATCAATGGATTGTTCGGCTGCTCTTAGAGAGCGTCCGTTGAAGTCTGTGCGAAATGCTCCAGGTTCAATTAAAGTCACTTTAATTCCAAAAGATTCAACCTCCTTAGCCAGGGCTTCAGACGTGCCTTCCAAAGCAAATTTAGTGCCACAGTAGATGCTGCTTCCACCAAATCCCACTAATCCTGCTGTGGATGACATATTTACAATGTGACCGCTGCCTTGCTGACGCATCAAAGGCAAGACAGCTCGCATTAGACGGAGTGCCCCAAAGAAGTTTGTTTCAAACTGTTGGCGAATATCGGTCTCATTGACTTCTTCGAGTGCTCCAATGAGTCCATAGCCAGCATTGTTGACTAGCACATCAATTCGACCAAATGTAGCGATCGCTGTATCAACGGCTGCTTGTATGTCTTGGGACAATGTTACATCCAGACGTACAGCCTTTGCAGTCTCCCGATAGTGCTCAATCAAAGCGCGAAGTTGCTCTGGTTCGCGAGCAGTAGCCAGCACTTCGTCGCCCTTCTTCAACACAGCTTCTGCTAGGGCACGTCCGAACCCTGTTGAACATCCTGTAATCAACCAAACTTTAGGAGCAACACGATTTTTGTCTCTTGTCATTTGTTTTCTCCAATACAAAAGCGATGAGACGCGCCTCATATTTCTTACGATAGGAGACAGTCATGTGACTGTCCAATATATATTTGACTAAGATTAATAGGTTAGAGATATAAATGTGATGGAACTACGGCACCTGCACTACTTCATCGCCGTGGCTGAGGAGCTGCATTTTAGCCGAGCAGCCCAGCGGTTGTGCATTTCCCAACCCCCGCTCAGTCAGCAGATTCGTGATTTGGAAGATGAACTAGGAGTCAAGCTATTTGAACGAACGAAGCGGCAAGTGCATCTGACTGAAGCAGGCAAAGTGTTTTTAGAGCGCTCCTATGGAGTGTTAGCGCAACTCGAACAGGCTATCATTGTGACACAACAGATCGGGCGGGGTGAGGTTGGACGGTTGGCGATCGGCTTTGTTGACTCTGCAATGTATACGTTACTACCAGAGATTGTAAGGGTATTTCGAGAACAGTTTCCGGCGGTAGAACTGCGATTGCATGAACTGACGACGCAACAGCAAATTCAAGCCCTGCATCACAAACAGGTTGATGTCGGCATTGTTCGTTCTGCCATCATCGAGCCAGGTTTGAGTGTGGAGTGCTTTTTGCCAGAATCATTGGTCTTGGCGTTGCCAGAAACCCATCCGTTGTCTGCCCAGACTCAAGTGTCACTCTCCACATTGGCTTCGGAATTATTTATCCTATTTCCTGCCAAAATGGGACCCGTCTTTTACGAGCAGATTATTAACATTTGTCAACAAGCTGGATTTCGTCCCAAGGTGGCTCAAGAGGCAGTTCAGATGCAGACGATCATCGGCTTAGTTGCAGCAGGACTGGGCATTGCTTTCGTTCCTGCCTCCTTGCAAAACTTCCACAGAAGCGGAGTCATTTACAGACCTTTACAAGAGCAGATACCTAAAATCGGACTTTATCTGGCTTGGCGGCAGCATGATTCCTCTCCAGTAATAAGCGCATTTCTCAGCTTGGCACGGAAGACGACATGGCGGGGAGTCAAATCGTGACGATACCTGAGCAGTTAGGGATCAATCACTTCACCGGAGGAGCCTCCAAGTAATGTCGAGAGCAGTAACCTGAAGCAGCCTAACTGTTTATTATGCGGAAACTTTCTATAGCAATCCTAAATCATTTGTAAAAAATCACAGGTGTTGATACTCTGAACAGAGATAGTACTGATAAGGTGCATGGTGGTACTTACTAATAACCAAGAACAAAGCCCAAGTGTTACGCCTGGGCTTTATCATTACCACAATTAGGAACTGTGGAAAATTCAGTCGATTTTAAATTTATCCCAAATCTAAAATCCAAAATTACTTGTTACCGTTGCCGTTACCACCATTACCATTACCAGAGGTGCGGATACGATCAGCAATTCTATCAGGAACTTCCTGAAGATGGTCGTATTCCCAATGGAAGGAACCAACGCCAAGAGTGAGCGATCGCAATTCTACGATAAAGTTTTGCATTTCTGCTTGCGGCAGATAAGCGCTGACACTGTCCCATCCTTGCCAGTCGTGTATACCTTCATAACCCAAAATCTGCCCTCGCCTGCCAGTCACAAGTTGTAGCACTTTGGCAGTAAATTCGCTTGGAGTCGAGACTTGCACACGGATAATCGGTTCTAGCAATGTGGGTTCACACTTGGGTATTCCCGTTTGCATAGCAAGACGCGCTGCTTGCTTAAATGCTTGTTCGGAACTATCAACAGTGTGATAAGAACCATTTGTTAGAGTTACCGCCACATCCACTACAGGGAAACCCAATGGACCATGTGAGAGAAACTCCCGCACGCCTATTTCCACACCTGGAATGTACTGCTTGGGAACCACACCACCGACAATAGTTTCTTTGAAGTTAAAGCCTTCGCCACGTGGTAATGGTTTGATGTCGAGATAAACATCGCCAAACTGCCCGTGACCGCCACTTTGGTGTTTGTAGCGCCCGTGAATTGATGACGCTGGCTTACGAATAGTTTCTTTGTAAGGCACTTGTGGTAAGTGGGTTGTCATTGGCAGATTGTATTTACGGCGCAGGCGGTCGAGTGCGACTTGCAGATGAATCTCGCCTTGACCCCAAAGGATAACTTCGTGAGTATCGCCGTGTTGTTCCCAAGCAAGAGAGCAGTCTTCTTCCAACAGCTTAGTAATAGCACTGCTGAGCTTAACTTCATCGTTGCGCTTTTCGGGAGTAATCGCTAGGGCATAAACTGGTTCTAGCTGCTCAGCTTTGGGTAATGCTGTCGTCAACTGCTCACAAGAAAGAGTCTCTCCAGTTTTGATATTTTCTAAACGACTGACAGCAACGATTTCACCAGGATAAGCTTCATTAATTTGCTGCTGTTGTTGTCCCATGAGGCGGTAAAGACCACCAGCGCGAACGCCATTCAGAACAATACCGTCTGTTAACTTACCCCGCCAAACTCGCACAAGAGAGAGTTTGCCACCTTGGGGAGTGTAATAAGTTTTTAGTACCTGCGCCACAGGAGAATCGCCGCCTTTAGCCTTTAAGCGACGTTCTGCCATAATTTCTGGTTCTGGGGCTTCCCTAAGTAAAGCTTCCAAGAGGGGGCGTACGCCATAATCTTGTTCAGCGACTCCAAAGAAAACGGGTACGACCAAATCTGCCCCTAATTCCAGCTTCAAATCTGTGAGGATTTCTTCTTGGGGTGGTTCGATGTCTTCTAAAAGTTCTTCTAATAAATGGTCGTCAAAGTTTGCCAAAGTTTCGAGCATTTCTGCCCGTGCTATATGTTCTTCTTCTTTGAGTTCTTCAGGGAAGGGGATGGGGTCAGCAGGACCACCTGCATGGTACTTGTATGCTTGCTCGCTTACCAAATCGATAAAGCCAATCAGCTGTTCCGCTTGAATGATGGGATATTGATGCGCTACCAAGGGACGGCTGGAAACGGCTTTCAGGGCGTGCAGTGTGTCTAGGACATTGATATTAGCCCGATCCATTTTATTGACGAACACGAGGTGGGGAATTTCCCAGTCGTCAAGGAATTTAAATAAAGGAGCAAGGGTGAGAACTCGGTCTGTTATGGGTTCGCAAACTACAATTGCCGCATCCACTCCCATTAGGGCGTTGTAAGTTTCTTGGGCAAATTCCACACTTCCAGGACAATCAATAAATGTGAAGCCAGTGTCATTATACTCAGTGCTAGCGGCACTCACTTCTACACTCATATGGCGATCGCGCGATTCCGCAGCACTATCTCCTACTGTGTTGCCATCCTTAACGCTGCCTTTGCGAGTAATCGCTCCTGTAACGAATAGCAAACTTTCCATTAATGTGGTTTTGCCACTTAAATATGGACCGACAATTGCCACATTCCGCGAACCCGATTTGACTTTTTCGTTCATACAACCTCCTTAGCGGCTTACCACGTTTCGCCGCGTTATCCTAAGTTATTGAGGATTTAACATTGATGATTGAAAAGATTATCCTGTCTTTAACTTGAGATTATCTCTCCTTTAATATAGGTAATGAAAAATCGTATTTTCTCGTAATATTTACCACAGTAAAATTTAAGAATCACAAACTTTACTATATAAAACTAAACTTATGTGAATATATTCCGCTCTCACACAAACTTTGTAAAGTAAATGTAACTCAAATTCCAACACAAGAAAACAATGCGAGTTCCTCTTTATAAATATCGCCTCCCAGCTTTGGTGGGTTTAATACTAGTGGCACAAAGCTTTCTGTCCCCATCTTCCCCAGCCACTCCATCTCCTCGTGCTCCCCACCTCCTCCGACTAGCGCAATACGTTGATAGCAGCGCTCAAGACTACTTGACTCAAGGGTTGCAGGCAATTCAGGTAGCGAGAGTACAAGATGCGATCGCCTTATTTCGCAAAGCCACAGAACTTGATCCCAAGTTAGCGGCAGCACACTACAATTTGGGACTAGCACTGCGACAAATAGGACAATTACAACCTGCGGCAGATGCATTTTACAAAGCAACGCAAGCTGATCCCCAATTTGCTCTGGCTTATGCGAATTTGGGCGGTTCGCTGTTGGAAGGAAGCAATTGGCAGCAAGCGAACGATTACTTGCAACGAGCAATAGAACTTGATCCCAAACTGGGAGTTGCTTACTATAACCTGGGGTTGCTGCGCGAGCAACAACGAGATTGGGACAGAGCGATCGCATCCTTTAAAAAAGCAATGGATCTGAGCAAAAATGCACCAGAGCCTGCTTATCATATGGGCATATGTTATTTACAACAAGGAAAAAACGATAAAGCAAAAGATGCTTTTCGCAAGGCAGTCAAAATCAATCCCAAATATTCAGAAGCTCACTACAATCTCGGGACACTTTTGTTTAGCCAAGGTAAGTTAAAAGAGGCATTAGAAGCTTTTAGAAAATCGGCAGAAGCAAATACAAATAACGCCAATGCTTATTATGGAGCCGGGTTGGCTTTTATACAATTAAGGCAATATCCAGAGGCGGCACAAGTCTTGCAGTATGCCAGAGATTTATACAACGCTCAGCGTAATTTCCAATGGGCAAACAATGCCGCACAATTATTACAACAGGCGCAAAACTTAAATTATCAGTCTCGTTAAAGCGTAATTGCAGCACAATAAATAAAGCATAATCGCGGCACAATAAAAGTGTCAGACAGACTGGCTGGTGTGGTTTAAAGTTCTCCCGGTTGGAATCAAAATAATCATGAAAAAGCGCCTCAAAAGCCAATTCTTGTTCTGCGATCGCTGGCTGGATCGGCATTCGATTGTTCGCAATATGGAAGCTTTCCAAGACCTAATTGTGATTATCCTGTGCCTAGGTCTATTTGCTGTCATGCTTATCCAGTTAGGCGGGCTATTTATAGCCCTTACACAGTCACTGGATTATAAACTCGTGACTGCCAAGATATTATTTATCTTGATTTTGGTCGAGTTATTCCGTCTGCTTATGGTTTACTTACAAGAACACAGCATCTCTGTAGGAGTGGCAGTAGAGGTCACAATTGTATCTGTACTGCGAGAAGTGGTGGTTCATGGAGCGTTGGAAATTTCTTGGATTCAGGTTGCATCAATTTGTGGCTTATTGTTTATATTGGGCGGGTTACTGCTAGTGTGTGCCAAAACACCCCACATGGATTGCATAAGCGCTAATACTCAATTTTGTCCTGTTAAGCACGGTGAGATTAGACAACATGAAATTGAGCGTGAATTCAAGCATTCACATCGCTGTGAGGAGATAGCTTGAATAGTAGAGTTGTCTTCAGCTTCTTATCTCGTTCTCAAGTGGAACCTGGGAATTTAACCTTTTAGGTTAATACTTTATCTACCGATTACGTATCCTCGCATACTCTTTTAGGAAGATGAATACCTCTTGTAGGACAAGTAGAAGTGAATAAGAAACCTAAAGGAGGGTAAATCTATGGTTCAAACCGCAGGAAACGCTCAAACTCAAAATCCCATTAGCAACCTGGAGTATGACTTTCTCACCGTGTTGCACAACAAAGCTGAAGCCATTAAAGCTTATGAGACTTACATCAATGATGCACAGCAAGCTGGTTCTCAGCCTTGTGTAGAACTGTTCCAAAAATTGCTGCAGTCTGATATTGAGCAAGCGCAGGAAATCCGTCATCACCTTCAGCAAGTCTTGCAGCACGGTAAGATGTAACCCTAGTTATAACGTAGCCTTGAGATAGATTTTGCACTCTTTCCTGACAGGCTACACCAACAAAGCCCCTTCGGTATGTCCTCCGGACACGCTACTAATTGCCCTAGTTGCCTCGGTTGGGAAACCTGCTGTGCTGTACTAGTCTCACCACCTAGGCGGGTTAAAAAATTCAGGGGTAAAAAACCAGATTTGCTATTCTCTCGTTCCCAGGTTCCACTTGGGAACGAATTTTCAGTGTGCCACTGAAAAGCATTTATACAGGATAATTTTATAACAATAATGTTTATTAAAGAGTTACTAAAGCTTTAAAATAATTTGTGCAAATCCCGCTACAAACACTTCATCCTACCTGTCGTAATGTTGTAATATATCATTTTGATTGAGCGGTTTTTCTTATTAAGTATGCCTAAATTTTGAGAGCGCTTTCATATAATTAATAATACATTAAATTAGCAAAAAAACACTAACTTCTAAACCAGGGGGTTGATGATCATCCCCCTGGAAAATCATCTAAGTTATGATGTGCAACCCTCCAGAATCAGACCCATACGCCGATATTCTCATTGTTGATGATGAGCCAAATAACTTGCGAGTTTTATCTACACTTGTTCGGTCTTACGGGTATCAGGTTAGACAAGCTATTAGTGGAAACGTAGCCCTTAGAGCTGTGCAAGCACAACCACCAGATTTAATACTGCTGGATATTATGATGCCGGAAATTGATGGTTATCAGGTTTGTCAGCAGTTGAAACTCGATCCTAAAACTCGCGATATACCCATCATTTTTTTGAGTGCGTTGGTTCGAGGGGTAGACAAGGCGAAAGCTTTTCAAGTGGGGGGAGCAGACTATGTCACCAAGCCGTTTCAAGTTGAAGAAATTTTAGCAAGAATCAAATATCAACTGACAATTCGCACCCTGCAAACTCAGCTTCAGCAGAAAAATCACGAACTCAGTCAGCAGAATCACCAGCTAAAAACAGAAATCAACATTCGTCAGCAAACTGAAGCTGAACTGCGGCGTTCACAAACCCAATTACAAGCTGGAAAAGAGCAACTCCAGCAGGTTATTGATAACCTCAAGCGTACTCAAGCGCAGCTTGTGCAAAGCGAAAAGATGTCTAGTTTGGGACAGATGGCGGCTGGGGTAGCTCACGAGATTAATAATCCCATTAGCTTTATATACGGCAATCTTGATTACGCTTCCCAGTATATGCAAGCTTTGATGGATGTTGTAAAACTATATACTAAACATTATCCTCAGCCTCATGTAGAAATTTTACAGGCAATACAAGCCAATGAACTCGATTTTGTCGTTGAGGATTTTCCAAAAGTACTGGCGTCGATGAAAGAGGGCGCAGAGAGAATTCGAGACATTGTGCTGTCAATGCGCTATTTTTCTGGTTCCGACCAAGCTTATGCAAAGCCTGCTGATATTCACAAAGGACTTGATAACACCTTGATAATTTTACAAAACCGTCTGAAAGCCCAAAAAAATCAAGCAGCAATTGAGGTCAAGCGAGAATACGGAAAAATTCCCTTGGTGAATTGTTATTCAGGGCAAATCAATCAAGTTTTTATGAATCTTTTGTCTAATGCAATAGCTGCTTTAGAGGAAAAGCAAAATGAAGGCACTTTTAAACCAACTATAAAAATTAGTACAAAACTTACTCATAACAGCAAAGAATCCCAAGACAAAAATTCAAAATGGGTTGAGATTCGTATAACTGACAATGGCACTGGTATCCCCTACCAACTTCAAAACCGTATCTTTGACCCCTTTTTTACCACAAAGCCTGTGGGCAAAGGTACTGGATTGGGCTTATCAATCTGTCACTCCATCATCGTCGAGCAACATCGCGGTCAATTACTTTGTCGTTCAGAACCTGGACATGGAACAGAATTACTTATTAGACTTCCAGTTTGACGCTCCGCTGGCTGTTAAAATTTCGCTACCCTAATTTTAACTAAAAGGCAAGGGCAAGCTAACAATTTTCATCAAAACCTCCGAGATACCCCGTCCGTCTATACGGCGCTTAGGGATAGGAGGGGTGGTTGAGTGGGGTTCGATACCCGCGAAACCACCAACCCCGTTGAACGTGCAATCAGACGACATTTGCTGATTGCTCTTTGACCTAACCGTTTCCAGTTAGCGTCCGATATTGAAAGCTGCTTGTTGGTGTATCCAGAACAGTAACCAAGTTGGTTTTTATATGCCACTAGGTCTGCTTTGCGAATCTCGAACGGTGTTGTTGAACCGCCATAACGCTCTCTAACTCCTCCCTTTGCTGGAACAGCATCGTGCAAACGTCTTCTGGTAATTCTTGGTCTTGAAATCACCTTAAAGATTGCAGGCGTAATTGATACCGAACCCACCCAGATACAGCCACGGGTGTTAACGGTATGAAAGGGTTTGTACTGCACAAATGTGGCGCAAGCTAGGGCGATAGCATCGACCGCATGGGTTTCGGGTGATTGACACTCCTTGTTTTTCTTGTCCTTGAACAAGCCAAGGTGCTGACGAATTTGGGATGTGCCATTCCCATCTTTTTGCCAACCTTCCCGCATAATGATATGGGCAAACTGTTGCAGTTTTTCTAGCATCCATTTTTGTCCAACCATTACCGCAGAAAAGCCTTTTCCTGACTTAGCCCCCTTCCTGCCACTGGTTAAATCTACATCCGCTCTAACTTGCTCATAAACAATAGTTGAGACGGGGAATATTTTGCACAGTTCGGCTGTTACCCTTAATTCCAACTGCCGATTTGAACGGATACTTGGAGCAAGCTTAGATTGACGCCGATTCTCAAACCGTTTTTGCCTGTGATTTCGTAGCTTTTAGGCAATTTTGCGGTTGATCCTTCTGCCTCTACGACCTCTTCTCAAAAGTCTGCGATAGTCCATTTTGCTGTTGACTCCGGGCATTGCCGAACCCTGTTTGGGAATAAATCCCGTAAGAACAAGATGAAACATTCCCAAAGTGTACTTCTGAGATTGAACAGCTACGCCCGAATAGCGTTTACCGGGGTCAATTCCGATGTTGATTGGTTGTGTTTCGTAGCCCGATGGTAGCTCAACTAGCTGAACGTAAAATACGCCCAAATCTGACCATTTTGGAACTGCCTTCCCTTGCTCCATCCAACGACGGGCGCGAGATGCAGTTGTTGGCATTAACGGCTTGCCCTCCTTATCTACTACTGGTACTCGAATGTTTGAATTTGACATGGTATAACCCATAAATGTTTTAGTCCCTTCGCTCAACTACATCAGCGTATCTTGGCTTTACCCAACGTTCTAACCACTAGAACCTAGAGAGGTACAAACTAGGGAAGTATTTGTACGTCCGTAACTGATGTGGTCTCGTGAGCTATTCAACAGTTGCCTTGCGCTCAAGTGGTCTTAGCAATCCCCACCGCGAGGGCTTGCCAGCCTGGGGTAGTTGAATACTTTTCGTGTCAACACTAAAGAAAAAGAAATTCCTTAATAATCCTGCGAAAAGCAAGGCAAAACACAGACAGATGTACTTAGAGAGCTTATTCGCAGTCTTGAAAAAGAAAACATCACGGTAGGAAGACAGTCTACGTTGTGGCTTTCATCCCCGGCGCTACTTGCACGAGGTTTTCAGCCTACTTTCTTATAAGCACTTATAAGCAACTGATATCAAGTTGCATTCATAAATTTTACCGCTCTTTGAACCACAAAGAGGGGTAGGAAACTGTAACTTAATCACTGGACATATCTATACATTTTTGGACATTTTGTACAGGTCTTGCAAAACAAGACCTGCTTATATGGCATATTCTGCCAACCTGATTTCTCAGTTAAGTTTGCCTGCGCCTTTGATTTAAGAGCTTGTTGAGAAGGTAGCACTACAGCTATAAACCTGTTTACTGATTACTTAACTACCTTCGACAGAGGAGGCAGTGCGGTGGACGGGTTTCCCGGCATAAAGCAACTGCCGTCTACAAGCTGGCGTTCACGCTTTTGGTGTCATGACTCAAAAATCGTAGCTTTCGCTTAGTCTGCACGCTCCGACTTTGTACAGCTTTGTCTAAGTTTGACTAGTTCTGTATAGGTTTTTCGGAGCGGCTGATAATGAGGTGCTTTGATTGCTCTAATAAGCGTCCTGCAACTCATAGAAGTCAGGCGACACGTAATCCTTACGCAAAGGCCAACCTACCCAATCTTCTGGCATCAAAAGCCGCTTCAGATCCGGGTGTCCTTCGTAGATAATGCCGAACATATCGTAGGTCTCGCGTTCTTGCCAGTCTGCTGCCTTCCAAATCCAGTAAACTGAGGGAACTCTGGGATTTTCCCGTGGTAGGAACACTTTGAGACGCACTTCCTGGGGACGGTCAGCATTATCACTGAGTTTAATCAAGTGATACATACTCACCAACTGCTGTCCTGGACCCAAATCAATGCCAGCTTGACACTGGAGGTAATTAAACCCATAAGCATACAGTGCAGTGCAAAGTGGCAGCAAAAAATCTGGCTCAACTTTAATGACCTCTACACCTTCATGATCTGCTTCTAAAGACTCATGAGCAAAGTCATTTTCTGTCAACCATTGGGAAACTTCACCCGCTTTGACTATTGACTGTTGTTCTGCTGGCGCCCCTTTCGATTCTTCAGCCACGGTTAGTTTCCTCCTTTTGTGCCTTTTGAGTCAAAAGAGCAGGTGGGACTGGTAGACCGATCGCTTCCGTTAATTCCTTCGGCGGTGTAACACGAGACTCAGCCTGCAAATACTTACCCGTGTGAATTTGCTGCGCGGGCTTGAGGTTGTGAGTTGTGCTGTAGTAGCGGTGAGTTTGCTTAATCAGACTCCGCTCTTGGATTGAATCATTTGCTATCTTCTTCCGCAGCTTAATAATCGCGTCAATAATCGCTTCTGGACGCGGCGGACAACCGGGTAAGTAAACGTCCACTGGAATCAGCTTATCGACTCCACGCACTGCTGTGGGGGAATCCACGCTGAACATTCCGCCAGTAATCGTGCAAGCACCCATAGCAATCACGTACTTCGGTTCTGGCATTTGCTCATAAAGACGCACGAGCTGAGGTGCCATCTTCATGGTGATTGTGCCTGCAGTGATAATTAAGTCGGCTTGGCGGGGACTAGAACGGGGAATCAGACCAAAACGGTCAAAGTCAAATCGGGAACCAATCAAAGCTGCAAACTCAATAAAGCAGCAAGCGGTACCAAACAGCATGGGCCAAAGGCTAGAAAGCCGCACCCAGTTGTAGAGGTCATCAACCGTGGTTAGGATGACGTTTTCTGACAATTCTTGGGTTACTGTAGGACGCTCTATCGGGTTGAGGATGCGTTCTTTTTGCTGCTGCTCTATATTAGTATCTAAGACCATTCCAAAGCTCCTTTACGCCATGCGTACACGAGGGCAATTACAAGAATTGCAATAAAAATTAGCGCCTCAATAAATGCCAATAGCCCAAGACGGTGGAAAGCAACCGCCCAAGGATATAAAAATACAGTCTCTACATCAAAAATGACGAAGACGAGCGCAAACATGTAGTAACGGATATTGAACTGAATCCAAGCTCCACCGATGGGTTCCATGCCGGATTCATATGTAGTGCGCCGTTCTGGGTTGCGACCACTCGGTCGCAGGAGCTTAGACGCTGATAGAGCCAAGGCAGGCACTAGGCTACAGAGGATGAAGAAGCCTAGAAGGTACTCGTAACCGCTAAGGACAAACACAATGAATTTCTACCGCTTTTGGTGCTAATAAACTTGTAACCTTCTTTTACATTATATCTCTTTGACTTTTTTGAATCCTGAAAAATAGAGCTGGAGACGATTTGATTCGTTTTTACTCAAGATAGAAAAACCTAACACTTATGTCATAATTTTTAACGTATATTTAAGATTTGCCTCTCACCGACGCCAAGAGCCATGAGCGAACAAGCTGCTGAGACGACCGCGTTAGACCGCTACGAGTGCCGTGCCTGCGGTTACATTTATGAACCCGAAAAGGGGGATGACAAGCATGACATCGCCCCAGGGATACCCTTTGCTGAATTATCTTCTACTTGGCGCTGCCCAGTTTGCGGTGTCAAAAAGAATGGTTTTACAAACATTGGTCCTGCTGGTACAGCATCCGGTTTCCAAGAAAATCTGAAATATGGTGTTGGTGTGAATAACCTGACACCAGGTCAGAAGAACCTGCTGATTTTCGGGGCTTTGGCTCTTGCCTTCTTGTTTTTTATGAGCCTCTACGGCGTACAATAAGACGCGCTTTTAACGCGGAGGGTGGGCAATAAACCTACACCAAACCCATACACAAATTCAAAAAAACTAACAGATACTAACAGATAAAGATGCGCTCAATTGTGAAAATTTACCAACGAATACTTGCTTTGTTCGTGGTTATCCTTGTATGTGTTGGTTGTAGTAATGTCCCTTCGACCAGCTACAATCCTTGGGAAGTGATTTCCGTCCCAACAGATGCAAAACTACTGGATATTGCCTTTACAAATGACCCCCAGCATGGTTTCTTAGTTGGGAGCAATGCCACTCTGTTGGAAACAAAAGACGGTGGCAGAACTTGGCAGCCTCTAGAATTAAAACTGGATGACCAAAGGTACCGTTTTAACACTGTCAGTTTTGCAGGTCAAGAGGGGTGGATAGCTGGAGAACCTTCTCTACTGTTGCACAGCAGTGATGAAGGTCGTTCTTGGTCACGCATTCCCCTGAGTGAAAAGCTACCAGGTAACCCCGTAAGTATTGTGGCATTGGCACAAAACACAGCTGAGATGGCTACGGATGTGGGAGCAATATACAGAACCACAGATGGTGGACAAAACTGGAAAGCGCAGGTGGAACAAGCCGTTGGTGTGGTTCGTAACATCGAACGTTCTGCTGATGGCAAATATGTTGCTGTTTCTGCAAAAGGTAACTTCTACTCGACTTGGGAACCAGGGCTAAATGCTTGGGTACCCCATAACCGCAATAGTTCCAGACGAGTAGAAAATATGGGATTTACCGAACAGGGACAAATGTGGATGTTAGCACGAGGTGGTCAGGTACAATTTAGTAACCCAGCTGAACCTGACAAGTGGTTGGAAACTCAATATCCAGAACTCTCGACCAGTTGGGGCTTACTTGATTTGGCTTATCGTACACCCGATGAAATTTGGGTTAGTGGCGGTAGCGCTAATTTGCTGCACAGTTCTGATGGCGGCAAAACTTGGGAAAAAGACCGTGATGTTGAAGGAGTTCCCACTAATTTTTACAAAATCGTTTTTCTCAACCCAGAAAAGGGATTTGTGATTGGCGATCGCGGTGTTTTACTGAAATATAACCCCAATATTGCAGCTACTTCTAAATCAAAAGCTGCATAAGTATTTATTCCTATTTATGAGAAAGAAGTTACGAGGTGTAACTCTTTCTTAACTTTGTAGGATAATGATCTCAATAACAATCTTGCTCAAGGTAGGGGTATAAATGTCGGGTACTACTGGAGAACGTCCATTTTCGGACATTATTACGAGCGTTCGTTACTGGGTGATCCACAGCATCACCATTCCTGCACTGTTTATTGCGGGTTGGTTGTTTGTCAGCACTGGGTTGGCATACGATGTGTTTGGTACACCTCGCCCTGATGAGTATTACACACCAGCACGGCAGGAATTGCCAATTGTAAATAACCGTTATCAAGCAAAACAACAAGTAGAGCAATTTAGTAACACAAAGTAGTTTGAAATCATGACTAGCGGCAATAACATCAATCAACCAGTTTCGTATCCAATTTTTACGGTCAGATGGCTTGCAGTTCACACCCTAGCTGTGCCAACTATATTCTTTTTGGGTGCGATCGCTTCCATGCAGTTTATTCAGCGCTAGGAGAAAATCATGGAAAGAAAGCAAAATCCCAATAATCAGCCGGTTGAACTCAACCGGACTTCGCTTTACCTGGGACTGCTACTCGTTTTCGTTCTGGGGATTCTGTTTTCCAGTTACTTCTTTAACTAACTGGAACGACAGCTATTGACTGCTGTTTATTTTTTAACTTTCGTCGCTAATTTTTTATCAAGGGAGGAGAGACTGTGTCTGGAAGTGGCAGAATTCCCCTGTGGATTGTTGCAACAATCGCAGGTTTAGGTGTAATTACCGTTGTAGGTATTTTCTTTTACGGAGCCTACGCTGGACTCGGTTCTTCAATCTAATGGTAGTTTGAGCCGAATCACACAATTGCTAATTGCTATTTGCCTGCATACTTATAAAAAAATGCTGAAAACCCTGTACCTTTAGGTTAGGGATGAAAGCTAGTGGCAGAGTTTAGCCTGCCATGATACAATTTGAACATGTCAGTACAAGACATTTAAATAAAACCTACCCCCGGACTGGGGGAAAGTAGACGCCCGAAACAACCTTGAGGAGATATCAATACGCTCAAGCGCGAGCAAACGTGTTGAGCCTGGGAACCCTAGTAATAGGGATATTAGGACTGAAAAGTTCTAAGGATCTCCTAGCCTTGAGGTAGGAGAATGTCAAGGCAATACACAATTAGCAATTAGTAGCTGTAAGCGAGATTTAGCTAGTAGCACAAGTTGAAGAATCGAATGAACTACTCACCGCTCCGAAAAACCTATGCAGAACTAGGTAAGACTAGGTAAATCTGTACAAAGTCGGAGCGTGCAGTCTAAGCCATTTATGGCTACGTTCGATTGGTCATGACACCTACAAATGAACGCCAGTTTGTAGCACTGTCGAAGGCAGTTAAGGAATTAGCAAACAGGTTTATAGCTATAGTGCTGTCTTCCTAAAGCGCCATTTGAACATTGACGTAAGCGTTGCGGAACCTCTTAGGTTCGGCAAACATTACCCGCAAGGGTTGGCAGAATATGCCGCGTCTATCTATGCAGAGCCATAATTCTGCATAGATATACACAGAAATTAAGTTACAGTTCCTAGGCCCTACTTCGTTGAGGGGTGAGTTTCTACATTCACCCTTGTAGGATTGAGTTTTTGACGCTTCATTTGTCCTAGTTGCTTCATGCTTCCAGCTTTTTTGCTAGTACGTGAAGTAGAGCCAGTGACATCAGCACGGCAGTCGCCACAACGGGGGGAACCCCCGCAAGGCGCTGCCTCGTCTACGAGGCTAGTTCCTAACCCCGGTAGATTACCTTTAGCCCAGTAGAGCATAACCTCAGCAGCAGCAATATCACGGTTTTGGATGTAATTGCAAACAGTACATTTATGGACTCTAATAACCCAAGTTGCTAGTTATAGATTCAGGCGATCGCTTTGTGCAATAAAATCCCCTCGAGTGAACAAAAACGAGGGGAATATGCTAAACGAAATAATTACCGTCTATGCTATCATCGACGACTTGTTAAAGGCGATTAGGCATCGTGAAGACTGTCGCAGACTGCAGGAGTGATGCAGAAATTCTTACAACGGTAATAACTGCGGCGATGTTCTTTGATGGCAATCAGAATAAAGCTTGCAATTACATGAAAGACCATGATCTCGTTCCCAAAATGTTAGAAAAGTCGCATTTTAATCGACGATTACACGGAATCTCAATGTTGATGAATGATTTGTTTCATCAAGTGGGGATGATACTGAAAGAAAGTAGTGATTGTACTGAATATCTTTTAGACTCTTTTGCCGTATCAATGTGCGATAACATCCGTATATTCAATGTGAAATTAATTAAGTCAGAAGAGTACAGGGGTTACATCGCATCAAAGAAACGCTATTTTTATGGGGTTAGAGTTCAGTTGTTAACGACTAAAAGTGGTATCCCGGTCGAGTTCGTATTTATGCCCGGTAGTGCTTCTGATGTGCGGGCTTTAAATGCATTACCGTTAAATCTGCCCCCGGGGAGCGAGGTTTATACTGACTCTGCATACACTGATTATACTGCGGAAGATGAACTCTTCGAGACGAGTCAAATTGCGTTCAAAGTGATGCGTAAAAAGAATTCTAAACGTAAAGACGAGCCGTGGAATCAGTATATTAAACAATGTACTCGGCATTATATTGAGACTGTGTTTAGTGCTGTCACAAGTTTATTCCCTAAATCAATTCATGCAGTCACTTATAATGGGTTTCTACTGAAGATAGAAGCATTTATTTTTGCATTTACTCTTCGACAAGCGTTTCTCTAATGAGAAAGTCTTGATACTTAAAACCGATTCAATACTTATATTTTTAACAAAAAGAACTCAGAACTCAGGAGTCAGAAGTCAGAATGAACTTCTGTACGACTGGGTGACTCCAGAAAGGGGTTTAAATAACGACAGTTAACACGGTGTCTACAATTGGTTAGGTGCTGCACCGATCCAATTGATTCTGAGTTCTGCGTTCTGACCTATGTGTTCTTCTTCAATATTTTTAACGCTTTTTAAAGTTGGGGTTGTGCATAGCACAATTCCAACTTTGGAGTGAGCGATCGCCTGAATCAAAAGTCACGAAGCACTCAGAATTTGATAACCCGCAACTTGGGTTAATATCAAGTGTTTTCTTGTACTGATGACCGCATTTTGGGCAAGTTTGAGAAGGTTTTACTTTCTTGGTTGGAACTTCTATAAAAACACCACCAATCTGCTTTATTTTGTACTTGATGGTACTGCGAAGCATCCCAAAACCAACATCTAATATTGATTTATTCAAACCTGCTTTTTGCTTCTTACGTTTGCCTTTTTTAGCAATACTTGTCATCTTCTTGACTTCTAGTTTTTCAGTCGCAACGAAGCTATTACCGCTAACAATATCTGCTGCAATTTGATGTACCCAATTTTGGCGCTGATTAGCAACTTTACGAGTTAACTTACTAACTTTAGCTTGGGCTTTTTTCCATCTTCTAGAAGCCTTTATTTTCTTATTTCTATTTGGTGCTTGCTTCCGTCTTTTCTCCTTATACGCTTTTTTGATTTGATGTTCTGCGCTACGCAAAAACTTAGGAGCATCAATCTGTTGATGATTTTCTCCATCCGTAATTGATAACGCTGAATTACAGCCTAAGTCGATACCAACTGCACCAGTTGGGAGGACTTCGGGCTTCAAAGCTTGCTCTAAAACATCAACCGTGATTGACGCGTACCATTTACCATTACGGTAAACAATTGTGTAAGTTGTTGGCGTACCCCAATACTTAGCCTTGCCACGCATCTGGATGCGCCCAATCTTAGACAGGTTTAGATACCCATTCTCTCCACTAGACTCAACAGAATAACCAGTTTTAGCTGGATAAGTCCATCCTAAATAATGGCGAATTGATTTGTATTTTGGACGCTTTCCTAATCCCTTGAACCAACGTTCAAATGCAAAATCAACACGTTTCAATGTTGCTTGCAAAGCTTGGGAGTTTATTTCTTTGTACTCTGTCCAAATTTCCTTGAACGCTGGCAAGCTATTCTGTTACGACCTGTAGCTAACAGAATGCTTGAACTTTTGATATTGGGTAAACCGATTATAAACAGCAGCGTTATAGAGGTCTTTGTGAAGCTTCCGGTGATACCGCAAAGATTGCTCTATATGCTTATTTGGGTATAACCGAAAAGTCATTCGCCTCGTTGCCACTGCTTGCTTCTCACTTCATTTATGTTAGTCTTTAAATATATACAATAAGACTAACATAAGTTTCGCAAATATGGCTAGAACAAATAAAATTATTGTGCGGCTAACAGACAAAGAAAAAGAAAGACTAGAGAATTACGCGGTTACTCTAGGTGTGTCCATGTCTGAGGTCATCCAAGATTACATTAAATCTCTCCCCGATACTAAGATTGGTAATTCCTCGACCATCCTCCGCCCTGTTAAACCGTAGGTTTAATTCGGTTGAGGATGTTCTCCTCATTACTCCACCCGTCGCCCACCCTACGAAGCGTTGAGGGTGGGGACTTCCGCAAATCTGTTAAAAATCAGCATAAAAAAGCCGCCCGTCTTTATCAGATGGGCGGTCAATTTTTCATTCATGATTAAGTCGGTGGACAAGTTTAGCCGATATCGTCGCGTTCAATGTATAACAACATAAACGCAAACGTCACAGCTGGAACAACTAGACCAGTTACAGGAACAAGGATGGAAGGCACAAATGAAGCTGCGTACATCAGAATGGTAGGCATAAATGAAGCTGTGTACATAAGATTCCTATGAAACAAACTACAATTCAACAAGAGCTTACTGCAATTTTTCCCCTAAATTTTTAAATTCTAAAGATTTTTAACACAGTTAGAAGAAGAATTTAGAACTCATATCATGTTCGCTTAAAGACTTATCATTCCCCTAAGAACCCCACCCCCGTAAAGCTACGCTTCACGTCCCCGGACCGCATGCGGGGAGGGGCGGCGCGGGGTGGGGTGCAGTTAACGTGGAAATCATAACTAATTAGCCGGACATGATATCAGAACTCAAAACTCAGAATGCACTTAATGGGATCGATGGCTAGCCCTAAATTAAAGATCTAAAAGTTCATCTAACTGCAAACTCGGTAAGTCCGGAGGAATCACAGCCCGTTCGATAGTGACTTTGTCGCTTTCCTGCTGAGTAACCGTATTCACAGCGATCGCTTCTAAGCGAATTTCCAAACACCCAAAAGGAACAATGATGTGAGTCGTTTCTTCCAATCCTCCAGAAGAGTTAGGTACTAAATTTGTCAACCAAAGTGGACCTTCCAGTAACCAGCGAGTTTGGCAATCCTCAACCCATAACTTGACAGCCACTTCCGGACACACTTGCGCTAACTGTACGCGTACCCTCATAGATTTTCCACACACAAGTTCGCCTGGTGGCAAATGCAATTGCGGAACTGGTAACGCTTCCGTGATTTCTTTTTCTAAAGGCAAATAAAATAATACATTTGATACTGATACTTCTTCGTGCTTGGAAGGTTGGTTTTTGAAAGTATCAGCTTCCGCTTCATTGAATGTATCATCTACAACGATTTCCTGTACCAACCAAGCCGACGACATCTCCTCATGAGGGGGGGAGTGAGGGAGGGAGTGAGGGAGGGACGGAGAATTTATCTGCTTGTCTTCTTGAGTGTGTGTCGCAATTTGTTCTTCTACCTTTGTGTCCTGTGCATTCTCAGCGTCGCCATTTCCCTGCGTGTGTGTGTCAAGCTCCTCATTTATCTGCTCTTGGCGAGGGACAATATAGGTATAGTCGTCTTGGTTTTGCAAATTGATGGGTTCAGGCAAAGAGTACCCTTGAGTATGCATCCACTTTCTAATTAAGGGAGATATGTAGGGACTGCTTGTCGTAATTAATTCAGAACTAGAGGGAGTCACTACTTTGACAAACGATGTGTCTTGGGATTGTGCATCCTCTGCAACTGATAACGCTGCATATTCATGATCAATTTCAGTCGTGTGCTGCTGCGAGTCAACAGGCGCAGGAAAGTCAAACATCTCTGGCGGATAGCGCTTAATGACTTCTATTTCATCCTGCGATGTTTTTAGTCGTTTTAAGTAGGGAAAAGCCGTACCCTTGCTGATGACATAACTAACAGCAGTGACAGTGCTATTCGTGTCTGAATTTTCCAACTTTAAAGGAGGTTCTGAAACCCCAGGACTGATCATCTGATTTTGGTGTTGAGCAAACCTCGGTAATTGAGGTGAAATCGCTGCTGATTTACGAAGTGATTGCCGGTTAAGTTTGGGTGGTAGAGATTTTTTTGGAGATGGATGCAACAGGTGCGATCGCACTTTGTTTGGAGTTTTTACCAGATTGAAAAGTTTTAAATCTAGAGGTATCGATAGTTTTTGGGCTTCACAAGTCGCTAGTGGTTCACTTTTGGTGAATACAGCACTGGTTGCTAGTAATTCTGTAACATCTGTAATTGTGAAAGACTCCTTTGCTAAGAGTACCGCCTGACTACCAATTGTGAGGACGCCATACAAACTGATTTCTCCCAAAATCAGCTTCGATTCACAATCAGCTGGAATCTCTATTGAACATCTGATAGGAAACGGTATTAACTTTTCTGGTAACGATTGCCGCACTCGCCTAATGATTTCAGAACCTTGGGGTGAGTGCAATTCTATTCTTATTTCTCCTCCGTAAACTCTTTCATAATTTGATGTTTGGCTCAAATCCAGCGTCGCTTCTTTTTGCTCCACACGCCCGTTAATTGTGAGAGTTTCTCCCCAACGAGCAATGTAGATTTCTTCTTCAAGTTTCACAGCAAGCGGTGCAGCTGGCATATTTGCTGGAGAATCCTCAACCGTTTTGTCATCTTCGGGCAACAATTCACAAGCAGGTAAAGCCAGTTCTATTAAGTTTTGTAAAATCTGTTCTGCTGTCTCACCTTTAAGCCAGACTGGACTGATCGGCTGCTCAATAATCGCTTCTTCTTGAGACAACTCAGCGGTTAAGACAGGTAATTCCTCGTTGTTTCCTCGTCCTACCTCGTTTGCAGCAACTTTAGGTAGGACTTGCAATTGGATACTGTGTTGCCAGGGTTTACCACGATCAGACATCAACTTACCAGAACAGCGTAACTCCCAAACTCCTGGCTTAAGGTAAGTATAGGGAATGACAGGTATTAAGCCTTCAGAGTTTGTGCGGCGCGATCGCACCTGAATTCGCCGCTTCGGTGGAACCTCCAACGTTGAGGTATGAGTGATTTGTACTTCCACATCTACGTTAGCAAGGTTAGAACAAGCGACAACTCTATACCGACCTTCTATAATTTCCACATTTGGCGATTCCAAGGGACGCCAAGAGCGATCGCCCTTGGCGAGGCTTTGCCCATCGCCCCTTGGGGGGTTCTGTTTGGGAGCATCGCCCTGTTTCTGTATCAGAAATTGCCAGTGTTCCATTTTGAGTGATGCCCAAACCGTGGAGCCGCTCTCGTGATGTTTGAATTATCTTGCTTGCCAGTTTAACTCAGCAAGAATGAAAATTTATCACCTGATTATGTTGTTTTGATTCAAACATTGGCAAAATTAGCATTACGTGTAGCAAGCTGCTGGCTAAGCTATGATAATTGCGCACTTTTACCTACTTGGCTTCTCGCTCTTTACCCAGGCGAGTAAAGCGAATTTCAATGCGTCGCCGTGTCGCATCTGGCTGACGCTGGTTGTTGGGAATTGGGGCAAATTCCCCATTCGGTAATATTAACTGCGCCGCCGAATAGGCGCGAAACTTAACTCCTGGCATTCTACCCTGTTGTTTCTGGATTTTAAGCAGTTCTTTAACTACCGCCAAGGAACGCATTAGTCCCAAGTCAGCGTTAGAGCCGGCATTTAGATTGCTTAGCGAACCCTCACTACTAACTGCTGCTTCTAAATTGTTGTCTAGATTGCTTGTTACCGAAAAATGGGGTTTAAAGCCCCGCCGTTTAGTGGCGGCTTTTTATTAACTTCTTTTCCATTTTATACTACATGGGTTAGTATAAGAGTAGAAAGGAAAAGAAGATGCTTGTATTTGAGTTTAAAGCTTATGGAAAACCAGCGCAGCTAGTAGCAGTTAATGAAGCTATTCGTACAGCACAATTTATTCGTAATAGCTGCATTCGGCTATGGATGGATAATAAAGATATTGGCAAGAACGACTTGCAGAAATATTGTGCTGTGCTTGCTGCGCAATTTCCATTTGCGGATGAACTCAACTCAATGGCGAGGCAAGCAAGTGCAGAACGAGCATGGTCTTCTATTTTCCGGTTCTATGACAACTGCAACAAAGGGGTATCAGGCAAAAAAGGGTATCCTCAGTTTCAGAAAGATTGTAGGTCTGTCGAATACAAGACATCTGGTTGGAAGCTTGCAGATGAGCGTAAGTCAATAAACTTTACTGACAAAAAAGGCATCGGACGACTAAAGCTGAAGGGAACTCGTGATTTGCACTTCTATCAAGTCAAACAAATCAAACGAGTCCGTTTAGTAAGACGTGCCGATGGTATTTACGTCCAGTTCTGTATTGACATCAATCGTTCTGAGAACATACCTACGACTGGTCGTACGATTGGTCTGGACGTTGGACTGAAGGAATACTACACAGACTCTGACGGAGGAATGGCGGAGAACCCTAAATTCTTGCGTAAAGGAGAAAAAGTTCTCAAACGTTCTCAACGTCGAGTTTCAAAAAAAGAAAAAGGTTCAAAAAATAGAGGTAAAGCTAGACAGATTTTAGGTAAGCGCCACCTCAAAATAAGTAGGCAACGTAAAGACCATGCGGTGAAGCTCGCACGGTGCGTAGTTCAGTCTAACGACTTGATAGCCTACGAAGACTTGAGGATTAAAAATATGGTGAAAAATCATTGTCTAGCCAAGTCTATAAATGACGCATCTTGGTATCAGTTCCGTGTTTGGGTTGAATACTTTGCTAAAGTATTCAAACGAGTCACGGTTGCGGTGAATCCGCAATACACTACACAAGAATGCTCTAGCTGTCGCACAATCGTAAAAAAATCCCTATCTACTAGAACCCACGTATGTAAGTGTGGGTGCGTAATGGATAGGGATGAAAACGCAGCTAGAAATATCCTTAGTCGAGGATTGGGTACGGTAGGGCATACCGGAACCTTTGCGCTAGACGCAAGCAACGCTTGGGGAGATGGAACCTCTACTCAAGAGTGACGCAAGTCTGCCTGAGCAAGTTCTGCCTGTGAACCAAGAATCCCCGCGCATGGCAGGCCGGGGAGTGTCAAACTACCAATAGTTTGCTCATCAGTGTGACCAATGATTTCAACGGTATTTATGTTGAAATCTTTTGTAGTTTTTTCAATGTCAGGTACTATTTTATTTGTGATGTAATTTAACATTGCCGAGGTAATTGCCGCGCTGCCTGGATCAAATCTGTAATTTTCATCTTTAATCAGCAGAATTGGCGGCGTACCTGTATTTTTATTATTAGATATTTGCGATATTGCATACTTTGTGCTAGTTATTAACAGCAATAACAGAAGTATCATAAAGGCATTGGACATTAAATCCGTAAAAGCCTGCCAAATATTTAGGTCTTCATTGTACTCAGTATGCCGCGATCGCCGAGCCAGAAAATTTTAAATTACATTAAATTTGGCTAAATTTATATATTTTTTTATATTGCATTTCATCTAATTATCATTTTTATTGTAGTTATCATTAATTTGTGCCTTTCTTAGCTGGGAAATTTCCTGCTTAATTTCACTAGCTTTTTGAATCAGCTTGTCAATTAAAAATTGATAGCTTTTAATGTTATATTCAGTTGTTTCTTCAAGACCACCAAGCAAGCGATCGCCCATCTTTTTGTATTCTGAAATGAGTTTTATATCCTTGTCTTTTATTAATTGGATTAAATCTAACTTAAATGTGTCAATTTTGACGTTTAAGTGATTGGCATATCCTTCAATATTGGCAATAACAGTCTCAACTTTTTGGTTGTTAGTACCGATTAAAGACTCAATCGCTGAATTTACCTGTTCTGTATAGGTTACTACAGTCTCCACCAACTCATTCAAACTATCGGCTTTATTGACAATTCTTTGTTCTAAATTATCAAGCCTGTTAATCGCCTTTGAAAAACTATTAGCTCCTTGTTTAAGTTGGGGAATAATCTTCCCAAGACAGGTTTGATTACTTTGATGTAACTCTAATACAGAGACTGAAGTTTGATTAACGCTCTTGATTTCTTCTCCCAACTTGATTAACTCCTGACTGCAACGCTGAACTTCATTCACTGCTGTTGCAATAGATATTACTGTTTCAGCTAAACTTGCAGCAGACTGAGAAAATCTCTCCTGCGTGCTAGCCAAATCTCCCGTCGCCTCTGATAATCTTTGCGCCTTTGCGCGTACTCTGCGAGAAGCCGCTCCTTTGTCTATGCGCGAGACAAAATAATATTTATGCAATCTTGTCTAATGTCATAGAGGGTATTTTTTGAAGATTTTTTGACGTTCGCCCTCAAACTCTTCTTCAGTTAGAAAACCATCAGCCAAATCTTGTTTTAGCCGCTCCAATTCTAACCGCCGTTTTGCTCTGTTGTCATGAGAATCTACAGGAGAATCTAGGACTATCTCCCCAGGAATAACTTTGTGATTTACTAAATTTGTGGGTGAAGGCAAATTTTGCTGTTGGCTGGTTTTAAATCGCTCATCCATATCTCTCCAAAAGCGATTGATAATTCCCTCTTTAGCTATGGGGTCGGTGCTTGCTGGAGGTACATATAATGCTGTTTTGTAGGGATAATTGGGACTGTCTTCTGGTAAATTTTTAATTTGTTTGACAAATTGCCGCAGTTTGGGTAAATAGTCATTTTGCCAGAGTTCTGGGTTGCTGGAAATTTTTGCGATCGCTCTTTAATCGGCAAAGCTTGAATCCAGGCTTGTCGTTGTTGACTTTTTAAAGAGTTTGCTATCCGAAAAGGAGTATCAGTCGGAGTTTCCACCCAAACTTCTGAAGTGATACCTGGTTGGGTCACCCCTTCGGGGAAGTCAAAAGTCAAAAGTCACGCATTCAAAAGTGAAGACCCCACGGATGAATCCAGGGGCTTGAATAAAGTTGCTCCGCATTTTTTCTTCTCCAGAAATAAATTTCGGGGCTTGTATCCTTTTCTTTTTCGGTAAGTAAGGGTGCATCAGTAACCCAAACAACTGATTGCGGCTTGATTGGCTGATTTTGCCGCAGACGATTGTGATTGATTTGAGCTATTCCTTGATAAATACTTAACTCCGCTCGCTGAATATCTGTACCGTAGAGGTTTGGAGCGGATGCAAAAGGTATTTTTTCTAATACTTTGTCAATATTTTCTTTACTTTGACTGCTAAATTGGATCGCTGTTCCCAATGGATTTACACCGGATGTAACTTCTCCTAAAGCTACATCTTTGCCAAAAGGAACTACGTAAACTGAATCTCCGGGCTTTAGGCTATCTTCAACAATCTGACGTAAGCGGAAACGTCCCTCATCATTCAGTCCAACGCTTGAGGTCAAGTCAATTGCCAAGACAACATCTCGTCCTCCCTGTAAGCGGGAGACTAAATCTAAGCCTATTTTTTGTGAACGGTTAAGATGATGACCAGGTATAACTGTTGCAGAAGTCTCAGCCAAGACAATTTCTTTATATATCCTCGTTCTATGTGATTATATTAACTATAATATCCGTATTTCCTGTGATTTTTAAATTGCTGAAAAAAATATACGTATTGAATATATTAAGATATATTGAAGTCATTGACAGTTGAGTTATCTTGCGTTAAAGACTTGTGAATCTACATTAGTAGAGCGCATCTCCTTAACAAAAAAATCGAATTGTTGGGTAGAGAAACCTCAACCCAAAAATTCTTAAATATAGGCATATTTACTTAAATTTCTTGCGAAAATTCGTCAAGCAACGTAGCGACTACGATAATAAGTCAAGATTTGCTGTACCCGTTGCCGACTTTGTGCGCCACACTCAGGGGTATACGAAATCCATAAACCAGCAATTTGGCTCTGATTGTAATCAAATTGTTGAGAGGTTTGGGGAATTAAATTAACTTCTACTCCTTCTAGTTGACGTAAATGAGCTGCTATCTCTCGATAGACTGCTAAAGGTAAACCAGCAAATTCAATTTTTTCTCTTGTCTCCATGTTTAAGTAGCTCCGCCTGGAACAGGGTTTTGGGGTGGTTCTGTCAAAGAAACAGGATTTGCCCCAGAAGCAGCAGTTGGTGGCGTTTGGGTAGCAATTCCTTCTCCTACCATTCTGGCAACTTCAATACCATATTGTTCCAGAATTACGCTCGGTTCGGAGCCTTCATTGATCTCAATACGTTTAATCAGCACTCCATTTGCCAGCCGCTGTCCTGCTTGCACATACCGACTTGTTGTCTCATTCGGTACTTTGATAATTGCTTGCGGTTCGGAGCCAATGAGAACCACACCAGAAACAAAAACTGCTCTGGCTAAGTCTGGTTGTGGTGGTGGTGGTGGTAATACAGATGCTAAAGCAGGGTTGGGGATAACTTGGGGTAAGACTTTAGGCAGCACAGGAGTAACAGCACGTTTGGAATTGACTTTAACAGATGCGATGGGTAAAGCGGGCGCTTTACCCATCGCGCTTTGCGCGGCTTTCTCCAGGAGCATCGCCGCCTGCGGCGCGGTGCTAAGCGCACGTAGGCTACGCGAATGCGCCATCGCCGCTTGCGGCGCTGTTCCTTGCCCAATCACCCTTTGGGGCGCAGCGCTTTGCCCAATGGCTGTTTTGTTGATTCTGTACTTCTTTTGATTTAAAGGGTTTTTGGTTGTAGTAGCTATCACATTGCTTTGCCGTTTACTCTTAGCTGCTGGTAGAGGTAACTTAGAAACGGGTTTTACCACTACAGGCGTATTTGTTACTCCAATCGAATAAGGTTCCACAATTTGTGCAAACGGGTCTTTCCGACCTTTTGAGACAACCCCTACCCGTTGTGTAGGATTCGTTGGTTGAATCAAGTTAGCAGTAGTTGTAATCACTGGTGCAATCTGTTTGGCAGACACGATAGGGTTATTAAACGGCTGATTTGCTGCTTTTTGATTGGCAGACAGGACTGCGTTATTAAACGGCAGATTTGCTGCTTTTTGAGTCGCTGCTGGCGTGTTAGTAGATGTAGGATGACTAGATTGATCACCTTCTGAGGAACAGGAGGCGATCGCCAAAGCCAGGATAGTAGCTATTGCAATTTTTGAATTTCTGCCCATGAGCTGTTCTCAAAAGCCATATAAAAATTTGCTTGTCCAAGTCAATATGCTTGAAATTTATACACCAAGCGAAGTCCCATACCTTTATAACCTAACTTTCCGCATTGCCAAGGTTCTTTTAAATACTCTAGCTTTTAGTTATATTGCGGATGACTAAGTTTTGCCGTTAATCCTCTGCCATACACATTAAGTGTTTCAGCAAGCCTAGCCCTTTCTTGATCCTACGAGAAACCGTGACTACACTTATACCAAGGCGTTCTGCCACTTGTTTTTGCGTCAAATCATGCAAAAACACAAATTCTAAGACTTCGCGGGTGCGTTGTTCTAACTGCACGAGTGCTTGTTGGAGGCGAATTCGGTCTTCTTGTGCCAGTTGAAAGCTGCGGTAGCGGTTGTCCGGAACGAGTTCTCCCAGTAAAGTTCCGCCTTCATCTCCATTCTGCACTGGGATATCGAGGCTTAAAGGGGCGCGGTTAGCCCATGCTAATTTGATTTCCTGCCATTCTTGTGAGGAAATTTCCAATGCTGCTGCTAACTCAGAGTCAGTAGGTTGGCGATTGTATTTTTCCCGCAAAGAACGCGAAACCAAGATTGCTTGCTGTTGCAGTGCTAACCAGCGTCGGGGAATTCGCACGGTGACTCCTTTATCTCGAAGGTAGTGTTGAATTTCACCGCGAATATAGGGAATGGCAAAGGAACTAAAGGCATGCCCCTTGGAAATATCAAATCTTTCTATAGCTAAAATCAAACCCAAACAACCGACCTGGAGCAAGTCGTCGTAGCTTTCTTGGCATTGATTGGTCCAGTAGTGAGCTTCTTTTCTCACAAGTCCAAAATTCAGTTTCACTAGTTGGTTGCGAACATCAGCTGCGCGAAATTGCTGATATTCTCGCAACAGCTGCCAAATCTCATGCTTGAGTTCATTGGTAAGTGTGGTTGTCATAGCACCGCATTTCTTGGCCAAATAAGGTCGAATAAACACATAAATACTCACTTTTAAACCAAACTGCGATTGTACTTATAAGTCAGATTTTTGTAGCGTACCCGTTGCATGGTGAACGCAGCACTTTTACAGGCAACAGACACCTGCATAGCCCTCTGGACGCTTTTGTGCAAGGTAGCGGACTTGCGCCAGATACCGCGATCGCGGAGATCACATCGCCCTATATAACTAAGAAGCTCCTATGGCAGATAAAAAATTTTGTGCTGGAAATACCTACCACAACCGGATTGCCAATGCAGCGTAATTTAAATTTGAGGGGGTTTTCTTGTTTTTTAGTTAAGTTTTTGGTGTGTTCTGTAGTTTTTCAAAACTATATAAAAATAAAATAAAAACTTTATTACTAAATTAAAAACCGCAATTCTACTGAATTAGAGTCGTTCATCCAGGAGTGCACTTAGTAGAGATAGACGGAAAATAGAAACTATTTAGCTGAATTGGGAATCAGTCATATCAGGGAAAATACTTAATATTAAAGAGGTTGTGGATACCTACTTTTTCATTAACAATCTAAATTTAAAATAGTCAAAATATTCACACGAGCAATAAAAAGGGCGAGACGCCGCTTGTTACACTTACGTATATGGCGTATATGGTCAGCAGTTTTATCAGTTAACCACATACGGACAGAGGTAACTCCAAACCCTCCTTCCAGAAAATATCCTGTGAGAGGGTAAGAAGTTACCTCATGGGATTAACTTAATAAACGTGCGGAGAAGCTCTAAGTGTCAGCCAGGTGCAGTCTTTAGAAGAATCTACACACGAGCGGGTTCTACACGAGCATAGAACAGACCGCGAACCTTGACTTCCTCAGGCTCTTTAGCGCCTAAATCGGTATCAGAGGGCTGTTCGCTCTCGAAGGTGCCTGCAATTTCGCCAGTAGAGTTATCTACTTTCGCTACTTGCAGAGAAATTTTACCTTTGAGAACTTCAGCTTGCTTGACGTTGGCACGTCTGAGTTCTTCATCATCAGATTGGGCGGGAAGAGCCACCGCGTTATCATACCCACTGGTAACACCGCGACCTTTGGGATCGAGGAAGGAAGCACCGCGATAGGAGGGGACTCTGAAGCTACCTTCAAAGTCAGTTGAGGTGTTAATGCTGGTCAAGCCAGGTTGTGTTTGAGCCACCAAGCCTTTGACGGTAAACAGGAAAGGTACGCTTTCACCACCAGGCAATTTGACTGTAATAGCTTGGAAGTCAAAGCCATCTTTCTCCACAAAGGTGAGGCTATTATCTTGATTGATCTTTAGATCGCCGATGATTTGATCCAAGGAGTAGGTGCGGCGAGTCAACAATTTACCAGCAACATATTCTGCTTGTTGCCGTTTATTAACGGGTTCTTCTTTGATAAAGAATTGGGTGGGTTCTATGCACAGTTCTTTTATGGTGTAGGACTGGCTACTATCAATGGGGATGGAACCACGGCTTGTTTCTGCTAATACGGGACATTTGACAGCCAAGCCGGTGCCTCTAATCTGCTCGTAAGTCAGGAACTCTGTACTAGTCGATGATGGACCTTCACTACAAGCAGTTAGGAACCCTAGGCACAAAGCCAAAAGTGTAACAATTAAAGCGCGAAACCTCATAGTTAACCTCAATGTCAAAAATTAATATTTAACTTTTGATACTCCCACGCCGTGCATGCGATGGAATTCACACCGCTTAGCGGTGCAGGCTGAATCAAGCAGCCTCTACCCACTTGGCACAAAGCCTTCTGCTTACTTAGAAACAATGGCGATGCCCAAGTCTATCATCAACGTGTCGCTTCCTTTAGCCTGAGCCTTGAAACCCCAAGCTACCCTGCCCACAGCACGCCATTGGGATGTATGGCGATCAGGTGGTAAAAGAACCAGCAGTTTTACATACAGCCCCTTGTTTTATGGGGAAATCAAAGTGATCATCAGCCAGATCATACGATTTTTTTTAACTCAAAATCAAAGCGTTCTGATATTGACCAACAAAGCCGGGATCGCATCTGGCTAACTCAGAGGCACGCCTCATGCGTCACAGTTTGATTATGTAAGTCGTAAGAACTTCAACTGTTGCTCTATAGGTAGTTCTCTAGGAAGGTGGGCTAAACAATGTAATATATTTTACAGTATTTGAAGTTTGACATATGGATGCGCTCAACACTTAGAGTCTCTAACCTGTTCTTAACTCCTGGTTAACACTTGCTGGTGACATAGATGTTTAAAATGTATCAAGTTTTTCTACAAATACAGAGACTGAAATCATCGCTCTGCCTTCTCTGGTGGCGTAGTTACTTTAAATAAGTGCATTCAGGATAGTTGGAATCAAGATTTTTCAATCAATTTCAAGCTCTATCATGCACCACTTTGGAATAGCCACGCCAGTAGGATAATCAATAGCGAGACGCTATGACGGTAGTGAGTCTTTGTCTTTGCAGGCTACTCCCCAAAGTTAAACACAAAGCAAAAACCTATTTTCTGTTGAGATATGCAAATAAATTTGTCACAGCAACACCTCACAAATCAATTAAACTTTTGAACGTAAGGTTGAGTGGTAACACGTCAAAGCAAAAAATATCCAGTAAATTTGATTAGACCTGATTGACAGGGATAGGGGGGTATGAGCAACGGCAAAAAGCTAGAGTCTGCGAAATTGTCTTGTGAACTGCAAGCGATCGCATCTGCGGTATACAATGCACAACAAGATTGTCTAGGGGATGCAAAGGCTCTTTTAGCCTTACTGCGACAGTTAGAGCGGTTACACCGAGAGATCCGAGATGGGGCTTTTCAACAGAGTTTGCCCGATAACCGTCAAGCCCTCTACTCACTGCTTCGCGATATTGAAGCTGAGGGAGGGTGGCCTTATATTGAACGTATGAGACTGCAAGCCTTTTTAACAAATTTGGAACAAGAGGCAGCTGTTGAAAACAACAGTGAAGTTTTGGAAAACGATAGCTCGTTGAGTTGGTAGTACCAATGCGTGGATTTTAGATTGGAAAATGGGAATTGTTAGTTGTTTTTTGTGAGTTGTTCTTGACTACAAACGACTAACCAATCCCCAAGACCATCTCTAACACTTGCTAGTCATGCCATTACAAACGGTACGATTGCCTGTAACGGTAGTGTGCTGTCTTCGCGTTCAAAGCAGCGTGTCCCGTTCGCGAACGCGAGCGCGTGTCCGTAAGGACTCAGGGACTCACGCTCTTTGCGTGCCCTTTGGGCATTGGCACAAGTGCCCGCCCAAAAAGCGATGGACAAACCCCCGCCAAGGGCGATGGCGCTTTTCTCCCGCGCTCGTCCCTCGCGGTGCGGCACGGCTGAGTGCTAGCTCCTGCGGAGCCGCACTCGCATTCGCACACGCACTCGCGAACGCCGTTAGCGTAAGCTCCTCCTAGGCAGGCACGGACACGCACTCGCGTTCGCGATCGCGCTGGATCAAGTTGCTGTTGTACTTAAGAGATACGAATGATTTTACGTTGTAAATGCACATTTACTGTATTGCATACCTATGTACAGACAATTGTTACCTAGGTCGCAACTATAATCCTTTGTTTTCTAGCTGCTCATATGCTTAGACAGTTGTTTGTTATAGCAACTTGCTAAGCAATTTTATTATGGTAATATTATTATTTAAAATTTTTCTTAAAAACCTTAGCGTAAATGCCTTGGTTAATTTTTGCAATTATCAGCAACAAATTTTAACCGTGTTATTGGTCATCTAAGTTACCAATTTCCACAATTTAGGAGCTAGATTTTTTGTTGATTTCCTCAAGGACGCAAAATATTGGTTGATAAAACCAACTAAGATGGCAATTCTACCTTGACAGCTTCTGTGTACAAAATTTATGAGCTGCACTGAGAACTTAAAATTCAGAACTACTCAATACCCTGTGGTAGAGGTTTGGTGCAAAATTGCTTCGTCTGTTAATTCCTGTTGTGTGTTTTGAGTGCTGATTTCTTTGTAAGTCAGACAATGAAAAATTATACACCATGTTTCAAGTAATTAGTCAATATTTTTGTTGTTTTTTCAGTAAGAAATGGTTGCCATAACAAAGTCAAAAGCCCACATTCAATTAAGAAGCTTCGCTACAAACTCTTATAAGCCTCTCATAAGCTCGTCGGCACAAACAAAGCTAACTTCTAGGGGTTGGGAATAGGGAGGCAGTAGAAATAAACCATTCCCGATTTACCATTCGTGACTCCAATAAGTGATGTTTAATAACACCCAGACACTTAGTTAAAAATCATTATCAGTACAATTGAGTGAGATGGCTTATATGGCTGCTGTAAAGTTTTAGTAAAAGTGAAAAAAGTCTTTTGAAGAGCAGGTCTACAAACCTCAAGAGCGTTGACTAAAATTACATAATGGTACGAGCGCAACAACGACTTGAACTGAAAGTGTGGAAGGGTTTGAATGGCTGGCATTATATCGGTTTCCCGCGCAGATTTAGAAGGTCGCCGTAAGAAATTACGTCAAAAGCGGCAGATGAAAATTATTCAGACTATTTGGCAAACCTTTGCTGTGAGTTCATTGGCGGGAGGTTTGCTGTGGATGGTTACCCAACCGATTTGGGTACTAAAAACTCCCAAAGACATCGATATTTCAGGTAATCACTTACTTTCTCGGGAGGCAATTGAGTCACTGCTCGTGGTTTCTTATCCTCAGTCTTTATGGCGCATAGAACCTTATGGAATCGCCGAATCTCTGAAACAGCAACCGACAATAGCACAAGCGACTGTCAGTCGTCGCCTGTTTCCACCTGGGTTAATAGTCCAGATTAACGAACGAGTCCCTGTAGCGCTAGCGCAAAGCGCGGCTCCCTCTGGGAACATCGCCCAAAGTCGCCGGGAGCAACCAAACACTGACACTGGTCATAAAAAAGTATCTGTGGGGTTACTAGATGCAAGTGGCGTTTGGATACCCCTAGAAAAATACACATCACTCAATCCCAACTTGAGATTGCCCAGTCTCAAAGTTTTTGGCTTGCCAGAGCAGTATCGCCCCTATTGGGATCAACTTTATCACGCTCTCATCCAGAGTTCTGTTAACGTCATGGAAATTGATTTTCAAGACCCAACAAATTTAATTTTGAAAACAGAACTGGGCAATATACATCTTGGGGCTCCAAGTTCCTTGTTGGCTGAAAAAATTAAGGTCATGGCACAAATGCGCCATTTGCCCGCACAACTCAATCCTAATCAGGTAGAGTACATTGATCTGAAAAATCCAGAGTTCCCAATAGTACAAATGAACCAAAAAAACAACAGCTTAACTCCTCAACTCCCTAAAAAGTAATGGTGTGTTTGATGTCTAAAACACACCTAATTAATAAAGAAGTTCTATGCTGATAAATATACTATTTTCTGGTATAGCAGTAACCCAAGTAAAAATCGGCGTTAACTTCTAATTACAATGGGAAGAATAATCATAAAAACTTCTCATTGGAAGTTAAACTATCAGCTTGTTGTTACCCTAACATCTCATGATGGGGTGCAAGATGTTAGACAACCTAATGATGGCGTTTGGGCTGGAAAACGCCTATTGCGTACCTGGTGTTCCACAGAGCGCATTACCTTACCAAGTTGAGTTCATGAGCTTTTTATTCTCTGCTGACTCACAAGGAGAAAGCAGTGTTGTATGCAAGGAAAACCCCTGTTTACAACGGTTTCCCGTAAGGATGAACGGTTGGTGCTGCAATCAACTGCATATTGTACACATATATATCAGACATCCTCAAGGCGAATCGTCGTAGGTAAAACCTGCAACAACGAGAGTGAAGGTACTGCAACAAAGGCAATCTTAGGCTGGTTTTTGTAGATTCCTCTAAAAGCCCGTAGACATTGGTACTAGCCCGAAGGGGAATTCCAAAGTAAAGGTCGAATCTGTTGATTGCAAAGTGTCCCTCGTATTGAGGCGAACTCTAACAGCAAAACAACTACGGTGTTCTATTACCTAAGCTCGCAATTTCTCGGTGATTTCCAGTTTAGGTATAGGTAAGTAAAAGGTAAGTAAAAGATAAATTTTGTGTTTTGTGTCTTAAATGGTAAATCCTATTGATCAAATCTTGATAACAAACCAGACGCGCCGAGGCGCGTCTTTACAAGTTATACAGTTATTTCAGGATTTTGTGTACAGAATTTCTGGATTGCAACAATTGTGTATAGTAAATTACTTACAATTATTCCGAGGCAACCGTATTGAAAAAGGAAAAAATTGCTCGTATCAGTGGTTTAAGTATTTATTCAAGATACAAAGGTATCAAAATATATTTATATGCAGGGCGGATAGCGAAAAAAAAACCAGTAGCCCCAGTCGTAAAATCAATGTCCGATGGAAATCACTAGCAGAAACACGGAGATATTATTGGAAATACCAAAGGTGTACTGAACCAAATCAGCAAAATACCAGTGAAGATATTAATGTCTGGTGGAAGTTACACAGGTCAATTTTAGGTGAATATAGGTATACTTCACTAGAATTAGCTGTGCGACTGGGTGCCGTCAGGGCTTACCCTATAGCAGACTTTCGCACCTCCAATCCTCTAAGGGCTGGAAGTAGAAAGAACAATAAACAAAAATGCCATAGATGATGGCAGCGTCAAACTATAGTTGACTCCTAGGTGAATAACACCTTAAAAAGTCGTTTATCTACATGCTCGCAACTCCGATGACACTTGATAATAACCAAGGGCTTACCTATAAAAACTCCCAGTCTCCCGGACACCAGGGGTTCTCGCTGGCAATTAACTCCACCAATCCCTTTAATAATAGTGGGGTAAACTACGGGCAAAATCATGACAGTAAGAAGATTTCCAGTGAAGAAAGTCGAATTGGTGACATTGTTCCTGGTCGAGTCGCCAATATCAAAGTGATTGGCGTAGGTGGTGGCGGTAGCAATGCTGTTAACCGCATGATTGCTTCTGATGTAATTGGCGTGGAGTTTTGGTCAATCAACACCGACGCCCAAGCTTTGACTCTGGCAGATGCTCCTAGGAGACTACAAATTGGACAAAAGCTGACACGGGGTTTAGGAGCAGGTGGCAATCCTGCTATTGGTCAAAAGGCAGCTGAAGAATCACGAGACGAGATCGCCACCGCTTTAGAGGGTGCCGACTTAGTGTTTATCACCGCTGGTATGGGAGGAGGTACTGGTACGGGTGCCGCTCCGATTGTTGCTGAAGTCGCAAAAGAAATGGGCGCTCTCACTGTTGGGGTGGTCACGCGTCCATTTATCTTCGAGGGGCGTCGCCGCACCTCTCAAGCAGAGCAAGGCATTGAAGGTCTAAAAAGTCGGGTGGATACGCTGATCATCATCCCCAATAACAAGCTGTTGGAAGTGATCCCAGAGCAGACACCCATGCAAGAAGCTTTTCGCTATGCAGATGATGTGCTGCGTCAAGGGGTACAAGGTATTTCCGATATCATCACAATCCCTGGTTTGATCAACGTTGACTTTGCTGATGTGCGAGCTGTGATGGCAGATGCAGGATCAGCATTGATGGGGATTGGTATTGGCTCAGGAAAATCAAGAGCCAGAGAAGCGGCGATCGCTGCCATTTCTTCGCCGTTACTAGAGTCTTCGATTGAAGGAGCCAGAGGCGTTGTCTTTAACATTACTGGTGGTAGTGACCTTACCCTGCATGAAGTCAACGCTGCAGCAGAAACAATCTATGAAGTTGTTGATCCCAACGCCAATATTATTTTTGGAGCGGTGATTGATGATAGGCTTCAAGGTGAAGTCAGACTGACTGTAATTGCCACAGGATTTACAGGTGAAGCACAAGCCGCACCACAGCAAAACGTCAATCAACCACGGGTTGTCCCCCAACAATCAACAAAACGACCATTGCCACAGACACCACCAGTTAATCCGCCAACCCCTATTGTGGAACCTAAAGAAAAACCAGGATTGGATATACCGGATTTTCTCCGCAACCGACGCACACCCCGTAATTAAGAAAAATGATGAATTATAAATGCAAAGGCTCGAAAAATTTTATAGGATTCATCATCCACAAGTCATAATTAGAGGATTTCGCCAGCTACTAAGGGTGAGCAGTTCCCCTATAAGTGACTAAACTTCGTCTACCCTACCCAGAGACTGAATTCATTTGGGCTAGAGTTCCTTCTTTCGGATGTCCGCCACTGCATTTGGTACAAAAAAGCGGGGGCGGAGAGGTTTCACGGTTCTACCTGACCAGGCTGAATTTTGCTACCTGGTACTTGGTGTAATTTCCAACTTATTTGCAATTATCTAGGTTTGCCAGGGTGCTAGGGAAATTACACGGAATATAACCCAAACTTTTAACGACTGGTGTTGCTGCTGATGAAGCCATTACCAGGATGTTACGGTATAATTGTGACACTGTGGCTTTATGGCAATGGTTATCATTCATGATTTTTTTGCTTGCTCGAGCCATTGAATAACTTGTGAAGCAAGGCGAGTGCCGTCTAATCGGTCTATCTCGCGCACGCCGGTAGGACTGGTAACGTTAACTTCTGTCATGTATCCACCGATAACGTCAATACCGACAAATATTAAGCCATCTTTACGTAGGGTTTCGGCTAGTTGAGTGCAAATATCATGCTCTCTTGGAGTGATGTTAGTTTGGGCAACTGTGCCCCCAGTCGCCATGTTATTGCGAAAATCGCTGCCAGATGAAAGGCGATTGAGGGCACCAATCGGTTCACCATTAAGCAAGATAATCCGCTTGTCTCCGTCTTTTGCCTCTGGTAAGTAAATTTGCACCATAACTGGTACTCGACCTTGGAGGGTACTGAGTTCAACTATGGAGTTGAAGTTGCGATCGCCTGGTTCTAAAAATAAAATCCCTTCTCCTGCTTTGTTTCCTAGTGGTTTGAGTATCGCTCTTCCCTTGGCTTCTACAAATTGCCGAATCAACTGTTTATCAGCAGTAACGATGGTTTCGGGAATCGCTTCGGTAAACTGGAGGGCATACATTTTTTCGTTTGCTGCTCGGATACCCGCAGGACTATTAATCACCAAGGTTTTGTTTTGGTCAATGTAGTCCAGAATGTATGTGGCATAGAGATAAGGGACTGTGACTGGTGGATCTGTCCGCATGAATACGGCATCCATTGTTTCCAGGCAAAGGGCGGCGCTTTGGATCAACTTGTACCAAGGATTCGCCGCCTGATAACGTCCCTCCACCAACTGCACTGGTACAAGTTCCACTTTTTCTAGGACTGCCCAAGCTTTGCCTTCCACCACACTAAGTAGATTGGCTTGAGTTATCCAAATTTCATGTCCTAGGATTTGCGCCGCTTCCATGAGAGCAACGCTGGTATCATGACACGGATCGAGTTGATGGATGGGATCAATGATAAAAGCCAGTTTCACGCTTTCTGCCTCAATTGCCAGGAAATTTCAAGATTATTTAATTTTGATTATCTCTTGAAGAGTTATGAGTTAAGTAGGTCGGCACAAATAAAGTTAACTCGTGTTCACGCCCAGCGTGTGGTGACAGGAGAGGGCTGTCATTCCTCTAGGGCGCGAGTTTCAGGCGTTATCACTTTCGCTCTTCGTAGATCTGTTTATTCCTACCTACCTACTTATGAGTTCTATTCCTAATTCCTCACTCTTAACTCTTAACTTTTTTCCTTGCTTTCAGCCTGGACTTTTGTGTCAATCTACACATTATTGGTAGATGCTAGTAGCTGATCCAGCTTGCCTTGGGAGTCTAAAGCGTAGATATCGTCACAACCACCAATGTGGCTGTCGTTGATGAAAATTTGCGGCAAGGTGCGCCTCCCATTTGCTCTTCGAGCCATTTGATTGCGTGCAGCCTCATCTCCATCAATACTGTATTCGGTGAAATTCACCCCCTTTTTTGCCAGCAAATTTTTAGCACGGATACAAAATGGGCAAGTTCTCCAAGTGTAAATTTCTACTTTTGCTGCCATAACATCCTCAACTTTCATTAATGTGTCTTAATTTTAAGATAATGTTGTTGTTGGCTGTGGATGCTTTATCCTATGTTTGCTGTTTTCATTGCGTGCAAAGTCAATTGATACCAATCAAAATAAAATAAGATACTGTTATCGGTAACAAACAGTACCTTATTTTTCTATTTAAAAGTGTTTGATGACACAAATGAGTCTTCGTATTTCTCAACCATCCGCTTGTGCGCCTGCTATTCAAAGACAATCTCACTCAACGGAATACTTCACTTGTACTTATTATGTATGCTTGCACCTTATGCAATGAACTGATGATATTGCATTTACAATACCTATAACTTCAGGGATAATACTGATAAATTTGAAATATTAGAAGTGATAACTAGTATCTATAGATAATAACTAGGTAGCTACTCCTCGTTCAAGGACAAAGTGTAAAGGTGTGGGGCAGCGGTTATTGTTCACCTACACCCCACACCCCTATTTACCTATACCTATGCTGACAGAGACATTAAGCTGTCTCTATATTTAGCCATAGGAGGCGGCATATTCAACCAGTTGACCGAGACGCTGGCGTAAGGTTTCTAATCCTAAACGTTGGCTCGCAGAGATAAACACCGCTAGAGGAAACTCTTCCCGTGCTAATGCTAGAGTATCGCTATCTACTTCATCAATCTTATTAAAAACAACCAGCGCCGGACCAGGAGTGATTGGCATTTGTGCGAGAATCTCCCTGACAGAGCGAATATGACTCAGCCAAGCAGGATGAGACAAATCCACCAAATGCAGGAGGGCGTCAGCTTCCGTGACTTCCTCTAAGGTGGCGCGGAAGGCATCCATTAAAGATGCGGGTAATTCGTGAATAAACCCTACTGTATCTGTCACCAGAATCTCTTGGAGTTCACCCACCTCAGCATGGGGAACAACTAGGCGGCGTGTGGTCGGGTCGAGAGTGGCAAATAACTGGTCTGCTGTGTAAACTTCTGCATTAGTCAGAGCATTCAGCAAGGTAGACTTACCAGCGTTGGTATAACCAACGATCGCCACCGAGGGAACCTCCTGATGTTGTCGCCGCTGGCGCAACCGCTCCCGATGTGCCTGTAGTTGGTTGACTTGTTGTTGCAGTCGGGCGATGCGTCGCCCAATAGCACGGCGTTCTGTTTCTAGTTTTGTTTCACCAGGACCTCTTGTACCAATACCACCCCCCAGCCTGGACATTGCCTGACCTCGACCAGCCAGTCGCGGCAACATATATTCTAGTTGTGCGAGTTCAACTTGCAATTTACCAGCACGTGATTGAGCGCGTTGGGCAAAGATATCCAAAATGACTTCGGTGCGGTCAACCACCCGAACACCAATTTGGGATTCTAAGTTACGAATTTGGGCGGGTGAGAGGTCATGGTCAAAGACCACAAGATTTGCTCCCAGAGTTTGGGCGGTGATGGCGATTTCTTGGACTTTACCTTCACCAACGACTGTTTGAGGATGAATGCGCGATCGCTTTTGCCGCATCATCTCCAATACTTCTCCACCAGCGGTATCCACCAACCGTCCCAATTCATCCAAGGTGTCTTGGAATTGTTGAGCAGTCATGTCATCAGTCATCACCCCAACAATCAGGACGCGATCCTGGTCGGCGTCTACTTCTTGGGCGACATATTCCCGCCGGAACTCCGCTTCCAGTGCTTCCACCAAATCCATGAAGTCCTGCTGGGTCAGCATATCGACACTCATGGGCGGCGAAACGCTCCAACTCGTGTATGGGAGGTTGCTCTTTTGTTCTTTACCCCCCTCATTCCCCCCGCCAGCAGGGGGAAGATCAGCAGAAACTTTTTGCACGGCTGGACTGGTGATCAGGGCGCGAGCATCTTGGGGTGTCAGGTGAGCTAGGTAAGCTTGCTTGACATACCCTGTTGCGCCACCGCCTCGTCGTTGAAATCCCGTTCCGGTAATGTTGAGCATAACCAGAGCGTCCAGCCGTTGCAGTGCCATAGCCGTCAGCGCCGTTTCATTTGGCGGTTCTGGCTTCAACTGAGTGGCGATGCAACGAATACCGCTCAATCGTTCTGCGCCATAACGGGGCAATTCCAACGGTGGAATTTGCGTTTGACGCGGTGTGCCCACCCCTACGCGGATCACCTGTCCGCGACGGTTGAGGTAGGCACACACCGGCTGATTGATTTCAGTGCTAATTGCTGCCAGTCGCTGGGAAAACTCAGGCGTTGTGATGCGATCGCCCGGTATGCGCTGGTGATACAGTCGCTGTAGTTGCTTCAGCTGACTTGACTTTAGACCTTGGAGATTACCGAAGATAGTCTCTATAAGCGCCTATGACCAGTTAAATGGTCCCCCGAATCCTGCTCTTTCTATTTTAGAACACTCTTTTTGTGTCTAAACTCTTACTTAGGGAGGATGCGTTTTGATTAACTGCTTTCAAACTTTTTCTCTGACGCTATTTTTTATAGTATAAGCCTGTACCCAATCGAGCAATGGTAACGACACGCGCTTGTTCAGAACAAAGGGTTGTCTAGCCATCGCATTGTTACATATCTCGCACCATCTTCACTTGTAATCTTTACTATAGGTTTTCTATCTTTGGGATAGCGATTGTAATATTTTCCTCTTACGACTCTACTCCAGCTTTTCTCCAGCATCTCTGAGTAGTCATCGAGCATTTCATCATCATCTTGAGAAGTAAATACCTGATTCATATAATTTTCTTAGTTGCATCATGGTGAGTAACATCGTACTTCTAAAATAACTTTAATTAATCGCCTGTTTGTTGTTCTTGAATCAACGCCAAAAACCGCTCATCTTCACGAAGTTTAAAAACTTATGCGAAAAAAGCTTGAGGATATCAACTTGAATCAACGCCACAAAGCGCTCATCTTCACGAATACTGTCAAAATCTGAATCGGTTTTTGCCATCTCCCGATATTCATCAGGATTGAGATGAATTGCTTTTTCGAGGTTTTCAATTGCCTGCTCAATGTTACCTTGAACGACATAGCAGCGAGCTTTGTTATACCAAGCTTCGTGTTTATCGGGTTTAAATTTCAGTGCTTGGTCGAAAGATTCTATTGCTTCTTCGTTGCGTCCCAATTCGTCCAGCGCATTCCCCCGGTTGTACCAAGCCAAATGGTCGTCTGGTTTAATTTTCAGTGCTTGGTCGTAAGATGCTACAGCTTCTTCGTAGCGTCCCAAATTCTGCAGCGCATACCCCCGGTTGTACCAAGCCGAATCTTTGTCAGGTTTAAATTTCAGTGCTTGGTCGTAAGATGCTACAGCTTCTTCGTAGCGTCCCAAATTCCCCAGCGCAATCCCCCGGTTGTACCAAGCCGAATCTTTGTCAGGTTTAAATTTCAGTGCTTGGTCGTAAGATGCTACAGCTTCTTCGTAGCGTCCCAAATTCCCCAGCGCATTCCCCCGGTTGTACCAAGCCGAATCGTCGTCAGGTTTAATTTTCAGTGCTTGGTCGTAAGATGCTACAGCTTCTTCGTAGCGTCCCAAATTCCCCAGCGCATTCCCCCGGTTGTACCAAGCCGAATCGTCGTCAGGTTTAATTTTCAGTGCTTGGTCGTAAGATGCTACAGCTTCTTCGTAGCGTCCCAAATTCCCCAGCGCAATCCCCCGGTTGTACCAAGCCGAATCGTCGTCAGGTTTAATTTTCAGTGCTTGGTCGTAAGATGCTACAGCTTCTTCGTAGCGTCCCAAATTCCCCAGCGCATTCCCCCGGTTGTTCCAAGCCGAATCGTAGTCAGGTTTAATTTTCAGTGCTTGGTCGTAAGATGCTACAGCTTCTTCGTAGCGTCCCAAATTCCCCAGCGCAATCCCCCGGTTGTTCCAAGCCGAATCGTCGTCAGGTTTAAATTGTATAACTTGGTCGTAGGATGCGATCGCTGCTTCATATTCATTAGCAGCAACTAACAAATTTCCCAATTCAAATAGTAAATCAGCCTTACGACTTTCTGTCTGATGTTGTTCTGTTAAAAGTTCTTGAAATTCCAGGACTTTCTCAATTTTTTGTTCTGGACTGAGTTGCAGATATTTTTTATAATCTCCCTCCAGCAACAAACGATTCGATTCTTCTTCTACTACTTCTGGTGTCGTGGGTAATTCAAATACTCCTGAACGCCAGTCAAAAAAATCTGGGGCGCGGTGAATCAAATAGTTAATCGAAAATGAACGCAACAGAAAAACAAAGCAAAATGGAAAATCATCTCTAAACCGTTCACGCTGTTGATTAAGGTGATTTAAAATTGGTGGTACGCTGATTAAATTACTAAATTTAGCTTCAGTTATTTCCCCAAACTTTCTTTTTTCATACTTATATAAAGTATATTCCAGTCCCTTAATTAATAAAATATCAACTGGCTTCTCTTTCACAAACTCAGCGACTCGCTGATATAAATTATCAATCGCCTCAACCAAACGAAGCGTTGCAATCTTTTTCTGTGGAATCTCCTGCGGAAGTTTAACAATGAAGCTTTCTGCTTCCGCAGGTGTACATTGCACAAAAAACAAGCCAAATCCTGACTTGCGTTTCAATGCGCGAACCAAATCTTGATAAACTTCCTCCGGTTCCGGAGGTAAATCATCATCCCAATCACTTTCCCAATCAGTTAAATTTGGGTTCATGGAAGTTTCGCCACAGCTTCTTTAAATTCGGAAATTCCTTGAATCAGTGGGTGAATGTCATACCAACGCTGCATTTCTGCATCATCATCTAAATAGCGATATTCTAAAAGACAGCGGTTATACATCAAACTGCGATACTGGTCATCATTAACGATGCGTTTAGAACGGGAGACTTCCGCCAGCAGACACCATTGATGATTTTCCACTGCACGATGATAGTCATCTCTGGCTTGAGTGATTGCTCGTCGCACTGCTTTTTCAGTAATTGGTAATTCTTCAGTCCGTCCAATGGCGCTTTGAGTTAACAATAGCAAATTTCTGACATGACCTCCACTCATCAAACACAATCTTTCTAAGGTTTGCTGACTATCAAAAATTCCGTTTTCCAAGGGAAGTTCTTGTTCAATTTGCCGAACTCGCTTACGAATAACTTCTTTGACTTTCTTGAGTCCTGGTTCGTAAACTTCTCCTGTGCGAGTTTTGACCATAATCATCGGCAAAATCAAGCATTCACCATAGATATCTCTAATGTCTGTCGCCCGTTTAGAATACAACATAGAAATAGGGGCAGTATAAATCAAATGGCAATTCAAAGCCTTGAGCTGTTCACTACGGTCTAAAAAAACTTCTTCATGATTCGTGTTTTCCCCATCTTTAACTAATACCATCCGGTCTAAGTTATCGACAATCACCGCCAGTTGAGTATAGCCGTTTGGTAGCTTGCTTTTTGCATCTGCCAGGAATTCATTCAACACCTTAATTAAGGTGACAGTATGGGGATCGACTTTTCTGCGAATCTGCTGGCGTAATTCGGGAACGGCTCTTAAATTTGCTGTTAGCTTGGCAAACTGCGAAAGTTGTGTTTCTACTTCCATGCCCTCAAACTCCATCTCAGTCTGTGCCAAGTCTTTTAAGTCTTGCCAGCGTTCTTTGAGCCAATTGAGTATAGGACGAGGATTGGCAATTTTGTGTAAATCTTTGAGCAATCGGCGGGTACAGGCAAGGAGAATATCTGTATATTGGGCATCTTCTGAGTCGATATCTTCTTCATCAGCGGCAAAATAAACGACATAGAATTTGCGATTTTCCAGATATTGCTTTAATCTAAGTAGTTCCGTAGACTTCCCCGCCCCCCGATGTCCAGAATACAATTGGCAAGTCTTTGTGTTTGCTCGTTGTATGCGGTTCCCCAACTCATTTAAGATATCCGCATCTCCCCGCACATCCTGACAATCTACATACCTCAGATCATCTGCAGGTAAGGGTTCAAATGGGTTAAAAGCGTTGTATAGATTTGTGAGTAATTCTTGACTATCAAGCATAGGTTCAAAAATATTGCCATCTTTCTCATACTAAGTCTAGTTTGTAGTAGGCGCTTTAGCGCTAAAGCGCTTACTACGAGCTAGATAACCTCTGACACTCGTGCGTGAGTCTCAAACACTGGTTCGCGAATATCAAACACTCGTCCACGAGTCCTAAACACTCGTGCGTGAGTCTCAAACACTCGTGCGTGAGTCTCAAACACTCGTGCGCGAAACAACTAACAGGAAAAGTGAAAATTTTCTCTCGTTCCCAGTCTCAGGCTGGGAACGCAGTTTATAGAGGCTCTGCCTCGTTTACTTAGCAGCACTGTTAGAGGCTGAGCCTCCTATATGGCATTCCCAGGCTGAGCCTGGGAACGAGGGTACTCGCTTCTCCTTGTAGGAGAGGGGCACCTGGTGAGGCTCTGCCTGGTTTACGCAGCAGCACTGTTAGAGGCTGAGCCTCCTATATGGCATTCCCAGGCTCAGCCTCGGAACGAGGGTACTCGCTTCTGCTTGTAGGAGAGGGGCACGTGGTGAGGTTCTGCCTCGTTTACTCAGCAGCACTGTTAGAGGCTGAGCCTCCTATATGGCATTCCCAGCCTCAGCCTGGGAACGAGAGACGAAAATTCTTACTCCCCTCTCCTTGCAGGAGAGGGGTTGGGGGTGAGGTTCTTCGCCAGCGCCTAACAGCAGTCTGCAACTCCACCGACAACCAATCATCAAACTGTGGATAAACTGGTAAACGCGGAACCAGTTCCCATCCCGCAGGCTCTAATATTTCTTGCAATGCCTGATAATCAGGATGAGGATAATCAGGATTGACTTCATCTTTTGGTCCAATTCCGCCTAAATCTCTCGCACCAGCTTCTATACACGCTAGTAGGGGCACGGCATGCCGTGCCCCTACTATATCGATGACTAAATTCGGCGGTATTTGAATGGTAATATCTGGTGGTAAAATTTGACGTGCCTGAGAAATAACTCTTGGTAGTTGATGGGGGTCAAAGGGTGGCGCGTCAAAAGTTTGCTGATTTCCTGGGCTGTGGGGTTGCAGGATAACTTCTTGAATGTGATGGTAATGTTGATGAATTTGGGCGATCGCTTCTAATGTTTCCCACCAATCATCTTCTGTTTCGCCAATTCCTAATAGTAACCCAGTGGTAAATGGTATTTTTAATTCTCCCGCCCACTGTAATTGTTGTAGACGCACTTCTGATAATTTACTAGGTGCGTGTTTATGCACCGTCTTTAATAATTCTGGCGTTAACTGTTCCAACATCAGCCCCATTGAAACGTTAACTTTCTTGAGTTGTTGCATTTCCTCAAAACTCAGCGGTCCCGCATTGGTATGTGGTAGAAATCCCATTGCAAGAGCTAATTCACACAAATCATAAATCCGCTGAAACCACGCCTGACGTTGTGGGGAATGGGGATGCACCTCGCCACTAAGTATTAAAATTTCACAAACGTCTTGGCTGTGAAGTGGTTTTAAAAGTGTTTCTGCTTCTGAAATCGTCATCCAGGGGCTTTTGCCTGGGTCTGTGCGAAAGTTACAGTAGGCACAGCGATTGAAGCACTCGTAAGTCGGAACAATTGTGTAAGCAGGGCTGTAGGTAACAATTCGGGAATGAGAAGTTGGCATATTGGGAGTTGGGAGTTAGGAGCTATCAGTTACTATGTTTGCTCATACCCGTGTCTCCCAATCTGCCACTGCTACCTATTATGACCACAGCATTTCCTGTTGCTTAGCGTAAATGTTCTTTAAGTGCTTTTTAACGGTGTTGATGGTAATGTAAAGCTGCTCCGCAATCTCCTTATATGAAAGGTTAGCGCGACGCAGTAACCAAACTTCTGCCTCGCGATTAGTCAGACCATACTTTTTGGCATCGAACAACGTCATACTTTGGCTCGTCTGATTGCGGTCTTCCAAAATGACTAACACAAAGTTCTGCTCACCTGTAGTTAGTGGCAACCATCTCGCCCGAATACGTAATTCTACACCTCTATCGGTTTCTAATTCGGACTCGAGGAAAATTTTCTCCCCAGGGAAGAGTTCGCGGCTGTCAATCAAAGACTCACAAACGCGCCAAACTTCCTCTGGTATAGTATCAGGAGAACTTCCCCTTGGGATTAATTGTTGGCAAATTCGACGACCGCATTCATTAGCATGGAGCAACTCACGTTCAGTACTCAGTATCAAAATTCCATCTAAAAAGCTTTCAATGACAGCTTGCAGTAGATCAACGTTGGACTCAGGTTGCAACTGCTCACTTTTTGAATGTGATTTAGATTCTTTTCCTCCGGTAGATGGAGTGTTATGATTTGGTTCTTCATACGGAAGGTACATGCGAATCTCCTTTACAAGTAAGTACACACGACAAAAATGAGCACCAGTCAGAATGAATCTGGTGCTTTGTCCGAATTGTCATTTTTCGGGTTCTGTAGTGTCTATGCCGTAACCTGTATGGTCACCAAAAGCACTGAAGCAAATTTTTGTTGGCTGAAGTTTGTGGAAGTTACCTGAAGCAGGGTGAAGTTTTTCTAAAATAAGTCTGACGGCGATCGCAATTGCGAAATAATAAGGTATTGTCCCGGCTCGTCAAGAGTTGGTAGTTAATAGTCGATAGCTTTTTTACTGTTGGCTATTGACTGTTGACTCATGGCTATCCTGATGTAAACGCAAGTGCAAGGGATCTGTACAAGCTTGGGAAATTCTGCCAGGGAGTCTCGTCACATGAATCCAGCAACCATTGACGAATGGTTTCCAATCGAGCAACAACTCAAGTACGTCGCTTTGCTCAAAGGACGGGTTGGTGTCACACGCCGTCGGGCAGAATATTTCGTGAGATTGTGGGCTTACTTACTACTCAAACAGCAGCAAGAATTGGGTAAGCGTGTAGCGCCTTTAACTCAACTGGAGTTACCAGAAGGGTTTGTTCCTTGTTCGCATCGCGAAGCTTATGAAATTTTCTATGGTCAGAGAAATAATGGGCGGGGGAGCGATCGCGCGGCGGGTTTGATGATTGATCAGCTCGTCGCTTTGGGATTGATTGAAAAAGACTTTGATGGTAGCACGACATGCATTCGCATTCGCTCTTCATTACCAAATCCTGACGAATCTGCTGATGCTAAAGAAGCTATACAGCTTGTACCAGATGACTTTGATCACCGAATTGACACAATTCCCGTTGCCAATTTTCTAGCTCGTGCCTTTGTCTTGAACAAAAGGACGGCTGCTGCACCTTATAGAATTGCTAGAATACTGCGGCGCTGGGCAGAGCAATATCCCACTGGTATGCGAGTGCTACGTCGCTGTGATAACGAACATATCGTTGGCTTTTACGCCTTGTATCCCACAGCCACCGAATCTGAAAAGAATTTCTTTCTTCCGCCAAACAAAAGCCTTTACCTTCTTAGCTCCACCAGAGAAACTGACCCTTTCAAAATCGCTCTACCAGGCGACCTCAATTGTACATCTATATATAATCGAGTTTGGCAAATAGATACCCCCTATCAACAGCGAGTTAACATTTGTCAATTCTTAGAGGATTCAAAAAAGACATTAATCCAGATGCAAGCTGACTTTCCCAATCTTTGCGATATGTATACAATTGCCATAGATCCAGCTAATGAACAACTCGCTTCAGCATTGGGTTTTCAGAAAAACAGCTACAATTCCCAGCGATCAGTCTTTTGGATGTATGTACCCTTAGATAAGTATCTGGCTCTCAATATTGAACAAGCACTGTCAGTCCTACGATGGGATTGACAAAGCCCATAAGGCGCGCAAAGTCTTGCGGTACAAGGCATGTGCGCCTCTGTTCACCGACACCCTACACCTTACTACCTACTAAGAGAAATAAATTTTTCTGAAAAGGCTTTACAAAAGTAAATAAACACATTAAGATATTTACAGAGAGGTAAAGAAACCTACCTCCACATCAAATACATACACATTACGTAAGTAACGCACTCATAAAACAATGACCACAACCTTACAGCGTCGCGAAAGCGCCAACGTCTGGGGTCGGTTCTGCGAGTGGATCACCAGCACCGAAAACCGCTTATACATCGGTTGGTTCGGCGTCCTCATGATCCCCACCCTGCTTGCAGCAACCACCTGCTTCATCATTGCCTTTGTAGCAGCACCTCCCGTTGACATCGATGGTATCCGTGAGCCTGTTGCAGGTTCATTGGTATACGGCAACAACATCATCTCTGGTGCAGTTGTTCCTTCTTCCAACGCTATTGGTTTGCACTTCTACCCCATCTGGGAAGCAGCTTCCCTCGATGAGTGGTTGTACAACGGTGGTCCATACCAGTTGGTAGTATTCCACTTCCTGATTGGCGTATTCTGCTACTTGGGTCGTGAGTGGGAATTGTCCTACCGCTTGGGTATGCGTCCTTGGATCTGCGTAGCATTCTCTGCACCTGTAGCAGCAGCAACCGCAGTATTCTTGATTTACCCCATCGGTCAAGGTTCCTTCTCTGATGGTATGCCTCTGGGTATCTCTGGTACATTCAACTTCATGTTGGTGTTCCAAGCAGAGCACAACATCCTAATGCACCCCTTCCACCAACTTGGTGTAGCAGGTGTATTCGGTGGAAGCTTGTTCAGTGCAATGCACGGTTCTTTGGTAACTTCTTCCTTGGTTCGTGAAACAACCGAAACCGAATCTCAAAACTACGGTTACAAGTTCGGTCAAGAAGAAGAAACCTACAACATCGTTGCAGCACACGGCTACTTCGGTCGCTTGATCTTCCAATACGCTTCTTTCAACAACAGCCGCAGCTTGCACTTCTTCTTGGCTGCATGGCCTGTAATCGGAATCTGGTTCACCGCACTGGGCGTAAGCACCATGGCGTTCAACCTCAACGGTTTCAACTTCAACTCCTCTGTGATTGATTCACAAGGTCGTGTGATTGGAACCTGGGCAGACATCCTCAACCGCGCTAACCTGGGTATGGAAGTAATGCACGAGCGCAACGCTCACAACTTCCCTCTAGACTTGGCTGCTTTAGAAGTTGCTCCTGTAGCTCTGTCTGCTCCTGCAATCAACGGCTAATAACAAAGCTTAGCTGAATAAAAAAGCGTCTCCCTTATGGGGGGCGCTTTTTGGTTTGAATAACAGATTTTTGACAACCTCACCCCTGCCCCTCTCCGCAAGTTCGGAGAGGGGTACTAGGCTGTTGACTGTGAACCCTTTAGCCCATTTATCTGTGTCCATCTGTGTCCATCTGTGGTTCATTATTTCTTTGATGTACCTTACAAGGCTTGCAAACCGCTATTTCTGTGTTCATCTGTGGTTTAATATTCAAAAAATTTAACTTTTGCAAGAGATGCCGATGAAGTGGCGCTGACAACCTGTCTGGAAAGTAAACTTTTAAGACAGATGTTTTTCTCTATTTTCAAGATATGTCTCACAAGATATGTCTAATAAGCAAAAAAAGTCAAAGAAATGACTAAATGACAATCATGGCGTTTATTGCTTTGTAGTGAGAAAATACACTTAAGTAAACCACAGGCGCTTGGCGATACTTCCTCAACATCATGGGCAATACTTTTGGGCATCTGTTTCGCATCACAACTTTCGGCGAGTCCCACGGTGGCGGTGTGGGAGTCGTGATTGATGGTTGTCCTCCACAACTGGAAATCTCCGCAGAAGAAATTCAAGTAGAACTAGACAGAAGGCGTCCCGGACAAAGTAAGATTACGACGCCTCGAAAGGAAACGGACACCTGCGAAATTCTGTCTGGGGTATTTGAGGGGAAAACGCTGGGAACGCCAATATCAATCTTGGTACGAAATAAAGACACGCGCTCCCAGGATTATGATGAAATGGCGGTCAAGTATCGCCCTTCCCATGCGGATGCGACTTATGATGCTAAATATGGTATTCGTAATTGGCAAGGTGGCGGTAGATCGTCGGCGCGGGAGACAATTGGACGAGTTGCTGCGGGGGCGATCGCCAAAAAAATTCTCCGTCAAGTCGCTAATGTTGAAGTAATCGGTTATGTTAAGCGCATTAAAGATTTAGAAGGTGACATTGACCCCAACACTGTTACTTTAGAGCAAGTTGAAAGCAACATCGCCCGCTGTCCGCATGCTGAATGTGCAGAACGGATGATTGAATTAATTGAACAAACTGGCAGACAAGGTGATTCCGTTGGCGGCGTGGTAGAATGCGTGGCGCGAAATGTACCCAAAGGCTTGGGTGAGCCAGTTTTCGATAAGTTGGAAGCAGATATTGCTAAAGGCGTGCTGTCTCTCCCAGCTAGTAAAGGCTTTGAAATTGGTTCAGGTTTTGCAGGGACGCTACTGACTGGTTTTGAGCATAACGACGAATTTTATATTGATGAAAACGGTGAAATTCGCACTGTCACCAACCGTTCGGGTGGAATACAAGGCGGTATCTCCAACGGTGAAAATATCATCCTGCGTGTAGCATTTAAACCAACGGCAACCATTAGAAAAGAGCAGAAAACAGTCAATAATGAGGGTGAAGAGACGACATTAGCAGGCAAAGGACGCCATGATCCTTGCGTGTTACCTCGTGCTGTGCCGATGGTTGAGGCGATGGTGGCGCTGGTGCTGTGCGATCATCTATTGCGGCATCACGGGCAATGTAAAGTGTTGTAATATATTTTACGTAAAACTATAAGGGTGCGTTAGCGGAAAGTAACGCACCCTACTTTTTTAGTGATGTGTTTATAATTCACTGGTAGCATATTCAAGTGGGTGTGTCGCATTTGAAAGCATAAATATATTATGTTTGGTGAATTGCCCATAATAAAACTTATTTCTACTAAGGACAACAGTCCTTGCTATGTCAGCAAATATAGGACTAAAGTCAAAACCTATGAACTTTTGACGGTTGTATTACCGGACTTGATATTATGCCTGTAGATAATTCTTTAGCTGAAAGTATAGCCTCAGAATTTAGTAAACTGCCTCAAGTTGTAGCTGTTGCTTTAGGTGGTTCTCAATCAGCTAATGTTTCCGATGAATTATCCGATTTGGATTTTTACGTCTACATTGAAGAAGAAATTCCAGTAGATATTCGTTCTGAAATTAGCAGAAAATTCGCGACTCGTAGCGAAATAAATAATCAATTTTGGGAACCAGGAGATGAATGGATAGAGACCAATTCTGGACGTGGTATTGATATGATGTACCGTTCACCTGATTGGATTGAGGCGCAGTTAGATTCTGTACTTGTGAAGCATCAAGCATCGGTTGGCTATTCCACTTGTTTTTGGTGGAACGTTTTGCACTCAGCACCCTTGTATGACCGAAACGATTGGTTTAAACAGTTGCAAGAGAAAGCTAATGTCCCCTATCCCGAACCTTTAAGAAAAGCTATCATCGCTAAGAATTATCCGATTTTAAGAAATAATATTTCTTCCTACTTGCATCAGATAGAATTGGCAATTATTCGTCACGATTTTGTAAGTATGAACCATCGGATAGCTGCATTCATAGCAAGTTACTTTGATATTATTTTCGCTATTAACTATGTACCATCACCTGGAGAAAAACGTTTGGTACAATTTGCCAAGCAGCTATGTCAAAAGTTGCCTATGCATATGGAGCAAAATATAAACAGCCTGATTTTCTGTATTGCATATCCATTTAGTGACCAAGGCATTCTTGACAAGGCTAATAACTTGATTGATTGTCTTGATGAATTGTTGCGTACCGAGAGTTTAATCAGCGATTAAATGAGCCAGGTAAGTTCTTAAAAGGGTTGCATCGAATGGATTTTATTACAATTTTAGGATTAGTTGCTGCGACATTAACCACATTCTCATTCTTGCCGCAAATGTTAAAAACATGGCAAACAAAATCTGCAAAAGATGTTTCCTACGCCATGCTGATAACCTTCAATACAGGTGTATTCTTATGGTTAATGTATGGAATTTCTTTAAGAGCTTTGCCGATTATCCTTGCTAACGGCGTAACGTTGTTTTTTAACCTCATAATTCTATGGCTTAAAATTAAATATAGATAAACCTGCAATTAACAAACACCTGTGACATCCTCTGTATTTGCTGCTGAACGCCTTTTATTTACACCTGCTATCCCTGACACCGACGCTATCCCCACCATCTTTGCCTTTCCTAACGAGTACACCGTGGGTATTACTAGCCTTGGTTATCAGGTGGTGTGGGCAACTTTGGCAATGCGTTCTGATGTGCAGGTAAGCCGTCTGTTTACCGACACTCACGAACAACTTCCAAGAAAGCCTGAATTACTCGGCTTTTCCGTTTCGTGGGAATTGGATTATGTGAATATATTGAACCTGCTGGAATCTTTGGAAATTCCCATCAGAACAAATGCCAGAGATGATAATCATCCCATAGTTTTTGGCGGCGGTCCCGTACTTACTGCCAACCCCGAACCTTTCGCAGATTTCTTTGATGTGATTTTGCTGGGAGATGGGGAAATTTTGCTGGGGAATTTTATCGAAGCTTACAAACAAGTTAGAAACGCTGATAGACAAACCCAACTCAAAGCTTTAGCACAAGTTCCTGGTATTTATGTCCCCAGTTTGTATGAGGTGGAATATCTCGCATTAGATGGGGCGGTAAAATCAATTCAACCTATTTCACCAGATATTCCCGCTGTGGTGCAAAAGCAAACTTACCGGGGAAATGTCCTCTCCGCATCAACAGTGGTGACGGAAAAAGCGGCATGGGAAAATATTTATATGGTGGAAGTGGTGAGAAGTTGCCCAGAAATGTGCCGCTTCTGCTTGGCAAGTTATCTCACACTGCCTTTTAGAACTGCTAGTTTTGAAGATTCACTGATTCCAGCGATTGAAAAAGGGTTATCAGTCACAAATCGCTTAGGATTATTGGGGGCTTCAGTTACCCAGCATCCAGAGTTTGAAGCTTTGCTGGATTACATCAGTCAGCCAAAGTACGATGATGTACGTCTGAGTATCGCCTCGGTGCGAACGAACACCGTTACGGTGCAGTTGGCGCAAACTTTGGCAAAACGAGACACGAAATCGCTTACCATTGCCGTAGAAAGTGGTTCGGAAAAATTACGACAAATCATTAACAAAAAGTTGCACAACGACGAAATCATCCAAGCTGCAGTAAATGCTAAGGCTGGCGGATTATCTAGTTTGAAACTCTACGGAATGGTAGGAATTCCTGGTGAACAACCAGAGGATGTGGATGCAACCGTGGCGATGATGCGCGAAGTTAAAAAAGCTGCTCCTGGACTGCGCTTAACACTAGGATGCAGCACCTTTGTTCCCAAGGCACATACACCATTTCAGTGGTTTGGGGTGAATTCTCAAGCAGAAAAACGGTTGCAATTTTTACAGAAAAAACTCAAGCCGCAAGGAATAGAGTTTCGTCCAGAAAGTTACAATTGGTCGATTATTCAAGCCTTGTTGTCGAGGGGCGATCGCCGACTCTCCCAGCTTTTAGAACTCACCCGCGACTTCGGTGATTCTTTGGGTAGTTACAAACGTGCTTTCAAACAACTCAAAGGACAAATCCCCGACTTAGATTTCTACGTTCACGCCAATTGGTCAACAGATCAAGTTTTACCCTGGAACCACTTGCAAGGACCCTTGCCACAGTCTACACTACTAAAGCATTTGGCTGATGCCACCAGTCATTTCGACTCGACGCAAAAAGAGTTACAACCATTAAATCAGTGAACAGTGAACAGTACCAGCCGCAGTGACGCCTGCGGGCTGGTGGGGGATTTAAACCCGCCACCAACGCTTATGCCTACGGCACGTCTCTTGACGAACGGTCCAATTGGTGTGGTGTTTCCCCTAACGATAAAACCGATAACTGGTACTGCGGGTACTTGATAACTGGTAACTGTTAAACTCATAGCCGAAAAGTTAATTTTTGAAACGCGGAGGAACGCAAAATTAGATTCTTCCTTTGCGTTCTGTGCGTCTTTATAATTCGATAATATTACGATAATGACTGTATATGCAAACAACAGCTGAATATTACTGCGCCTATTGCGGCGAACCAAATACGACCTTTGTTGATTTAAGTGCAGGTGGGCAGCAATCTTACGTAGAAGATTGTCAAGTTTGCTGCCGCCCTAATCTTCTTTACGTACGGATTGATGAAGATACTCTTGATGTAGAGATAGATACTGAATACGATGAATAAATTTTTCTACTGATTTTAAATTTAAGATTTTTTGGTAGTAGGTCATAGAGAATAGTTAGTGGTTAGTAGTTAGTGGTGATTAAAAAATTTAACTAACAACTAACAACTAACAACCATTAACTACCAATTACCACTTGCAAAATCGAAAATCGTTGAGATGCTGCTGTTTAAATATTCCTCAGTGATTAATGCACCAGTGGAAGTCGTTTGGAAATTCCACGAAAGACCAGATGTTTTGCAACTTCTGACTCCACCTTGGCAACCAGTTCAAGTCCTCCGCCGCGAAGGGGGACTCGGCAAGGGTGCTATCACTGAGTTTCGCCTTTTCTTGGGACCATTGCCCTTGCGTTGGTTGGCACGTCACACAGAATATGAAGAATATCGCCTATTTACCGACGAGCAAATTTCCGGACCTTTTGATTCTTGGGTACATCGACATCTGTTTGAACCAGAAAATGGCAAAACCAGGTTGACTGATGAGATTTCCTTTTCGATGCCTGGTGGACAACCAGTAGAATTTGTCAGTGGTTGGCTTGTGCAAGTTCAGCTAGAAGCTATGTTTCGCTACCGCCACCACGTAACAACACGGGAGTGCGAGTCAAGTTAAGTCAATGACTTTTATTTGTTGCTAGCCCCAGCTTTTATTTATCTTTATTCTTCAAAGCTTGGCGAGAAACCCACTGAAGGGCACCAGGAAACAATCGATAAAAGCCCTGCGAAAAATTCGCCGAACCAACCATGACCTCAGACTTCTGATTTTTAACTGCATCCCAGATGGCATTTGCCACATCCTCGGGCTTTTCCACGGCGGGGGTTTTCAGCACATTTTCGAGCTGCTCACGACGGATTTGAGCATCCTGGTCATCGCTGCCGCGAAAAACTGCCCGTTCCATTAAACTACTCTTGATTAAATTTGGGTAAATGCCACAAACATGAATACCTTTGGGCTTTAATTCCGCATGCAGTGATTCCGTCAACCCTGTAACAGCAAACTTACTAGTACAGTAAACCACTACATATGGGGTAGGTACTTTACCAGCGATGGAACTTAGATTCACAATAGTTCCAGATTTGCGCTGGAGGAAATGAGGCAGTAGGGCATGAATTGTGTGAATATATCCCCACAGGTTCAGGTCTATCACTTGATGCCAATCGCTGAGCGAGAACCCGTCCACTGGTCCCTCTGCGAAAACGCCTGCATTGTTAATCAATACGTCGATATAGCCATAATGATCCAACGCCTTTTCCACTAGTGTGTCCACCTGCGACGGATCTGTGACATCACAAGAAATCGTTAATGGCGCTGGACGACCAAGGCTTTGCACCTCCTGCGCTACACTTTCCAAGCGGTCAAGGTGACGAGCAGTTAGTACTAGGTCGTATCCTTTGCGGGCAAATAAAAGAGCTGTTGCTTTCCCAATACCTTGAGAAGCACCTGTAATGAGTACTGTAGGAGCCATATTTTTCAGTTAAAAAACTTTATTTCCTGTCTATTAGTTTGGGCAACAGAATTTAATAAACCTTCTGACTAGCGTTAGATTTTCAATTTATAAATTCTCTTGGTATACCTGACTACTACTCAATCGGCTCACCAAACACTCATTCACCCATGCGATACAAAATTTTACATAAATTTCTCAAAAACTCATCCTTTGGACTAGCTGAAGTTTTGGCACTACAGACAGATAGCGTTCACTAGGTAGGTGACTATTATAAGAAGTGTAATGGAAATACTTAAGGAAAATTAACAATGACTAAGGGATCTTTTCCTACTGATGCAACTGAAAAAGCATATAACGGCAGCGATCGCAATGCAGTTAAGCCTGGATTCACTCCACAGTCCGAACTTTGGCAAGGTCGTTTAGCGATGATTGGTTTTATTGCTTACCTACTTTGGGATCTCAACGGCTTCAGCGTTGTGCGCGACGTCCTCAATCTCACTCACTAGTCTTGAAAGAACCCAGAACTCAGCAGTGAGAAATCAGTTCCGCAAGTTAAGCCGACAGTACAGATAATGCAGGATGGAGTATCCACAACAGCCAACCCATTCTGTATTTCACGTTCTGGGTTCTAAATAGTTCTCAAGAATTTTGGCTGCATCATGCCTATACCAACCTCCACACGAAAAAAGTTTTCGGTATGGCAGTTATGTATGTAATTATTAAAGTAAATTAATATTTCTACATAATCTCAGGCTAGTGTTGCCTAAGACACAGGACTAACCAGTAATGGAGTTGCTCTGTTAGGTGGTTGGTGTATCTTGTCATGCCCTTATTTTTGTGAATTTTTCACCTAAGACAGAGTAGAACCGTGATCGAACAATTAGAAAAACCACCCACTGATCAAATAAAACTTAGTCCAGTGGGGAAAAGTAAATCTGAGAATTGGGGAATTTTAATCGCTACTGTCATTATTACTGTATGGGCAATCAGCCTTTCTCTCTTACTTTCCCTTGACATCTCCAACTTTAACTTTTTGATGTTATTGGCTATTATACTTTGGCAAACATTCCTATATACGGGATTATTTATCACCGCTCATGATGCTATGCATGGAGTAGTATTTCCTGGCAATAGCAAAATAAATCATTTTATTGGTTCAGTGTGTCTTGTTCTTTATGGTTTTCTATCTTATGAAAAACTATTGAAAAAGCACTGGATGCATCACCACCATCCTGCTAGTGAGAAAGACCCCGATTTCCACGACGGTAAACATAAAAATTTCTTCTCTTGGTATTTTCATTTTATGAAGGGTTACTGGAGTTGGGGACAAATCATCATATCAATGATTATTTATAACGTTGTTCATAACACACTCCATATACCTGAAGAAAATCTAAATTACTTTTGGGTTATCCCCTCACTTTTGAGTTCATTACAATTATTTTATTTTGGCAGTTTCCTGCCTCATCGAGAGCCAGAAGGCGGTTATAGTGAACCTCACCGGGCGCAAACTCTTTCACGTCCTGTGTGGTGGTCATTTATCAGTTGCTATCACTTTGGTTATCATGAAGAACATCACGAGTATCCTCATGTTGCTTGGTGGCAACTGCCAGAGATTTATATGATGAAGCGGTCAACGATTAATGCAGCTTCAGTAGCAGTCCGTTGAGGATTTGTGAAAAAACAAGATTCCCGACAACTTTGGCGAAGTCGGGGATCTGATCGGGCAATAACTTATTTAACCGCAGCAATATCGCCTAGGAAGTCGTAGAGTCCCATATGTTCGCCATATGCTTTGTTCATTGCAGGTGTCGTAGGGCGGTCTTCGTCAAATGATCCTCAAGCATTTGAGATTTCTTCTTTAGAGCTTAGTGAGAGGTTAGACGCAACTCATCATGTCCCAGTATGCCGAAGTGTAGTTCATAAGCTTTCAGAAAGTAAATTTAATCTTGTTCAGGTTGGTTCAAAAGTAAAACAAGTATATGTAGCTCCAAGATTTGCTCGAATATATGTTGAAGAAGATTTCGGTGTTCCTTTACTTCAAGGAAGCCAACTGCCTAGTATGCGTCTGTATGATTTGAAATATATCTCAAATACAAAAACTAATAAAATTGAGCGATGGATTATTAAATCAGGATGGGTTTTAGTAACTTGTTCTGGGACGATTGGTAGAGTTGCGGTATCTAGTTACCACCAAGATGGTTGGGCAGCATCTCAACACATTTTACGAATTATTCCACAAGAAAATGTGACTCATCCGGGTTTTTTAGCCGCTTTTCTATCTACTCCGTATGGTCAACATCAACTGAAAGCCAAAATTTACGGGGGAGTTGTAGATGAACTTACCGCAGAAGATACAGAAATGATTCTTATTCCTGACGTTCGTTACTCTGAGCAGTTAGGAATTGGTGAAACTGTAGTGAGAGTTTATGAGCTAAGAGATGAAGCCAATGCTTTAGAAGATGAGGCTATCGCGGAATTAGAGGCTATAATCTCAGATTGACGTAAAATAGGTCAAATCTACTCTTATCTTCCAGTGCATGTCAGAAGAAATCAAATTTCGTCACTACTTTGTTGACGAAGCAGGTGATCTTACATTCTTCGATAAAAAGGGACGGATCATCGTAGGTCAACCTGGAGCATCTAAATTTTTCATGGCTGGTGTTGCTCAAATTTCTGATCCAGAAAGAGTTACCTGGGAACTGAATGCACTCCGCTCAAGCTTGATGACTCATCCTCGCTTCAAGAATATTCCCTCTATGCAACCTGAAGCTAAAAAGACTGCGATTACCTTTCATGCAAAAGACGATCATCCCGAAATTCGGCAAAAGGTTTTTGAACTGATCCAGTCTTTCGACATCAAAGTTTTAGTGGCAATTCGGAGTAAAGCTGATATGGCAGAATCAGCAAAAGCAGACTTTAAGAGTTTGGGCACAAAGCTTCAGCAGAATGCAATTTACGACGATCTCATAACACGCTTATTCAAAAATCTGCTCCATAAAGCAGACGTTATCCAAATTGCTATTGCTAGACGCGGTAAGGCAGTACGCGAAGAAGCACTAGAACAAGCCATCAATCAAGCTCAAAAAAACTTTGAGTCTCAATGGAAAATAAGTTCAAATAGCTCTATCATAATTGAGCCTACTTATCCATCTGAGGTTGCTGGTTTACAGATCATCGACTATTACCTGTGGGCTGTACAGCGATGCTATGAACGCGAAGATGACCAGTTTTTTCTGCCCCTTGCCAAGAAATATAGACTCATTATGGACTTGGACGATAAGCGCAACAAGCCTTATGGGGAGTGGTATGGCGATCGCAACCCATTATCTATTAAAAAGCTAAAAGGGGCTAGGTCTAAGTAGGATCACTACTCGGACACACGGCATGAAGCCGACGTTCGCCCCTCTAAATACTATTGTACATCATATAAATCCAACCATTCAAAATCTTTAATTATAGCGATTTCATCACTTCATGTGGTGGCAGATTTGAAGAGATTAATCGTTAGGGTTTATAGTTCGGAGCGATCGCCCCACAGACAAGCTCGCAACTACGCCTCCATTGAGCAGTTAGGGGCATAGCTCATTATTATATGGAATTTTTCTACATAGCACCCTCATTGAGGGGCAATATGCGGAAACTTTCCGTATAGCGTGCCTCTCAAAAGGATTAGATTGAAATCAATATATCCTACAAACTGGCGTCCTATCGCGCCCTACTGCTGGTAAAAGATGTTGGTGTTTGTTGAGCAACATTATCTGATATCGCTGGACGTAGGCAAAGATACACAAGTGGACCGAAGAGTGGAACAAGTGCTGTTACCCAAAAGACTTGGGGATTATTCCAACGCCGTCGCGCCATATCATCACCAAGGACGGTTGGGAAGAGTAAGCAAAACAAGCAAAATGCCAAACTCATGCCATTAATAAAGCGATCGCCCTGAAACTGCTGCCAAAACCCTACCCAATCCCCTAAAAAAGCATAAATCAGCAAACCAAGAGTGCTTAAACTGAGGGCAATACCAAAAAAGCGAGAATCCAAGAGCTGCAAAAAAGCATCCTTCCGTCCCGAAAATTGTTGATTCGGTTCTCTCAAAGCCAAATAAGGTATAAGACCAAGCGTACCTGAAGCAATGGACGCTATTGCAAAGGGATAGAAAGGTATCCACTGCATCCTGCCATCAAAGAACAAAACACCACTGTAAATGAGCAGCCAGATGCCAACAAGCGAGAATAAGGAGAGGATAACTGGATTTACATTTGCCCAGTTCAAAGTGAAGATATTTTTTAGCAGTGTGAGAGTTTCCTCTAAGTGCAGTGGAGGAGCCAAAAATAATAGATACGCTATAAATCCAACCCACAATAACCAAAGAGCAATTTTTCTATTCATAATCTTAATTTCCTGCTGGTTGTTGCTGACTCGATATCATCTGTTTACCCGCTTCTTTTAAAGGGAGACGCATACATAAATACATCAAGGGACCAAATAGCGGTATTAATGAGATCAACCAGAACAACTGAGGATTATTCATATCCCGCCGCGCCATATCATCTCCTAACAAAGCTGGAAACAATAGGCAAAGCAGGCAAAAATCTAAGCTCATCACATGAATAAAGCGGCTTGTTTGCCACTGGTGAACAAAATCTCCCCAATCTCCTTGCCCTATACCATAGGCGACTAGGATAGCCGTTCCGACAGCCAGGGCAATACCTGTCAGGCGAGAATCTAGTATCGCTAAAAAAGCATTCTTTCTACCAGGGAACTTTGGATTTGGTTCCCGTAAGGCTAAGTAAGGCAGTAGGGTAAACGCCCCAACGCCAAAAGAAGCTGAAGCAAACAGCCAAGCAGGAATTTTTTGCCCTCTACCATCAATAAATATGAGGCAGCTGTAAATCATAGGCCAGATGCCCATAATGTTGAAGAGTGCCACGACTAAGGGGTTAATTCCTTGCCAATGACCAGTGGAAAGATTTTTAATCAAGTCGAATGTATCGGGCTGATTGGGAGGCGCAAAGAAAAAGGCATAGGCAATAAATCCTAGCCACAGCGCCCCAAAGGCAATTTTTCTTACCATGATTTAAGCTAGTTTTAACCAATCCTGAATTGTACTGCCACAAGTCGCGCTGTTTATATGCTTTTTATCGGTTTGAGAGCGCCCAAATTCACAAATCCCTACTAGGGATTGAAATAACTGAAAGCTTCCGATAGATAATCAGCAGCAGCAGCCACCACTGCGATCGCACCTTCATAATCTAGGCGCGTTGGTCCCAAAACTCCCACGCTACCTACTGCTACGGAACCCCGGCGATAGGTGGAAGAAATCAACGAGCAAGTGCGTATAGGTTCTAGAGGGTTTTCTGAGCCAATACGAACGGTAACTCGTGGTTTTCCCACTTCCTCAGTCTCCGGCTGCTGTTCAAATATTAATCGCCACAGTTGGTCTTGTTCTTCTTCCAACAGGTGGATGAGCATTTGCACTTGCTGTAATTCCGAAAACTCTGGCTGGCGCAAAACCTCAGCAACACCGCGAACCATAATTTGTGTTGCAGATGGAGCCAGAGTGCGATGGGCAAACTCTGCAATCGATTTTTTCAATAATTCGCCATATATTTGAAACTCCCGGTCTAATTGGCTCCATTTCAGGCTGGCTAATTCAGTTATGCTTCGTCCCCGCAGGTGGCTATTCAAAAAGTTAGAGACAATCTGTAACTCGCGGTCGATGACCTCTGCATCTGGTTGTGTATCCTCCGAGGCTTGCGGTAAATCCATCAATGCTGAATGTGTCTCATATCCATCCGTCACCACAATCAGCATCACCCGTCCCGTTTCTATTTGCACCAGTTGTAAATGTCTCAACACTGCTGTCGCGGTTTGCGGCATGGTAATCAAGGTAATGCAACCACTTAGGGTTGCTAGGATATGCGCGGCTCCTTGCAGTAGAGCTTCCAAACTCCAATCTTCCCACTTGAGCCGCTTTTGCAGTGACAGTTCTACCTCTCGTGCTAAAGTTTCAGAAGGTGTAATGAGCTGGTCAACATAAATGCGGTAGCCAGAGTCAGAAGGTACGCGTCCAGCAGAGGTGTGAGGTTGGTACAGTAACCCAGCTTTTTCCAACACGCCCATGACATTGCGGATTGTTGCTGAACTCACACCAAGGTTGTACTCATCAACAAGAGTTTTAGAACCAACAGGTTCTGCTGTGGCTATATAATGACGTATCGTTGCGGAAAGTATATGCTGTTGACGATTTGTTAGGTGGACTTGCATAAGCTATTTTGCACTGAAGCCGAGTTTTAAGTAAAGTTTGAAAAAATTTATGGAGACAACTCCAAAAAAGATTAATAATAGTAAAGTCAAGATAGCAAACTGTTGCCTTCTACAGGAATAAGTAAAAAGAAGTAAGTTAACAGTAAAGATTCAGTACTGCCAAGAGAAAAAAGTTTCCTTAACTACAGCATAACTCTGCTGGAAATGCTTTTGCATTTTAAGTAAAATAGCCCCCTACTTATGCATACTTCCATAAGCTTCTTGAAATCGCTGTATTTCAAGTTACTAATTTCCTGATAGCTATTAATACTTAAAGCTATCCTAGCTTGTACTAAGGGATGTGCATTAAATAAAAAAGCAGAATTCAGAATCTCTGTAGGGGCACGGCACTGCCGTACCTCTACCCAAAAATTGGAAATTAATGAATTTGTGTTCCTAAGGATAGCAAAGGCAATTTGGAATCGTTAGTCTCTGACATCATGTCGAAGAAGTGCAAAACAGGAGCTAATACTGGGGAATTGAAGGATCAACCAACGTTGAGTAGGCATCAATTCCGCCCGCAATGTTTTTCACATTTGTAAACCCTTGAACGATTAACCACTGACACATCTGGGCAGAACGAATGCCATGATGGCACAGTACAAGCGTTTCAGCCTCAGGATTTAATCGGGTGTTGACTTGATCTGCCCAATCAGGAAACTGACTCAAGGGAAGATTGACAAAGCCGTCAATGTGGGCAATGCTCACTTCTTGTGGTTCGCGCACGTCTACTAGCTGAAGTGAATCTTTTGAAGATAAGCGTTGCGCTAGTTCCTCTACGCTAATTTGGGTGATCAATGGTTGTGAAGGTTTACCTGCCATGAAGTTTTAATAAAAATTCTATACTACTTATGTTGGCAGAAATCTTCGTTCTTTGGGGTTGATAGGTGTATCAATCCCTTGATAGAGGTAGGAGATAACCTCATTTTTGATAGGTTTGTGCCGAAGTTTCAGTACTAAACTAATTTTTAGTAACAGAACTGCCTTCGATATTTCTAATGGTGGTTGATTATTTGTGTTTGCGCCCCTAGTAGTATGTGTAAAAATTATGACACAACGCTCCTTCTTCAGAGTTCTAGCAGCGGGTACCATTATGCTGCTGTTGATTGGTATCACTGGTTGTAACGGGTTTTATGCCAAAACTCCGCTGACTCGCACCTCTACTGAACAGTCAAATGCTGCCATATTCGTGTCGAAACAAGCACCAGTGATGGTGTCAATGCTAGTGAATCCAGAACGCTTGCAGGCGTTTGACGGTGATGGGGAACTCTCAAAATTAAAAACAAATTTACTGGCTAATACGGGTATAGATTACCAAGAGGATATTAAACCTTGGCTAGGAAACGAAATCACACTGGCTGTCACCACCTTAGACATTGACCGTGACTCTGACAACGGGCAACAGCCAGGGTATCTCATGGCAGTTGCAACTACTCAACCAGAGAAAAGCCGCGAATTTGTAGAGGTGTTGTTTTCCAAACGGGCATTGGCTGGGGCAAATTTAGCAACTGAACAGTACGAAGGCGTGAAGCTGATCTATGACAATCAAATCCCTGCAACCGAAGCTACTCCTGTTGAGAAGGAAAAAGTCAAAAACCAAAATCCTCTTGCTGGTGCAGCTGTAGGCAATAGCTTTGTCTTGTTTGCCAACGATCCAAAAGTGCTGCGAGAGGCTATTAATAACGTACAGGCAACCGATCTCAATTTGAGGAGTTCCAGTAAATACCAACAAGCCACGAAACAACTGCCCAAAGAAGCACTGGCTGTTGCTTTTCTGAATCTCCCCACAGTCGCAAAATGGCAAGGGTTAAAACCCGAGGCTCGAATTTATGACAACCAAATTATTTCTTTGGTATCCAACTCCAAAGGATTGCTAGCTGAAACTGCTTTCCTGGCAAAGGAAGAAACTTCACCTCCATCTGCACAACTCTCTAAACCTGTGGGTGCATTGGAGTATATCCCTGCTGCAGCAAGTTTGGCCGTTGCGGGGTCGAATTTGAACGGTTTGGGTGACAGTGATTTAGCCCAACTCTGGCAACAAGTGACAGCCGTCCTATCTGCTTCCCCAGAAGATGTTATTTCTAGATTATTACCACCTTTGGCAGATGTACAAAAACAATGGGGCATCAGATGGAAAGAGGATATTTTCAACTGGGTGCAAGGAGAATACGCCATAGGATTGTTACCTCGTAAAGAACAAACAACTCCTGATTGGATTTTTGTGGTCCAAAAATCTGACGCTACACCAGCAGGAATTTCCCATTTGGATGAACTCGCCTCATCAAAAGGGCTTTCCCTGAATTCCTTCAGCCTAAACGAACAAAAAATCTCCACTTGGACACAGTTAAGCGCTGCTGTGAATAAATCTCATGAAGCAAAAGAGCGAGAATCATTCGCAATCCAAGCAAAGGTTCTAGGGGCGCGTGCTGATCTGGGAAATTACGAGATTTTCGCATCCTCTGTTGAAGCAATTGATCAAGCTTTGACAGCCAAAAATAACTCCTTGATCAACAGTCGCAATTTCCAAGACAGCGTCGCTGCTATTCCTCAACCCAATCAAGGCTACGTGTATCTCGACTGGACAAAGAGTCAGGAGATTTTAGAGCGTCAACTACCAATTCTTAAGTTTGTGTTCGTCTTGGGTAAGCCGTTTTTTAAAGATTTGCGATCGCTCACACTTAGTAGTTATGGGAGCGACACGCGATTACTCAAAGGCGGCGTGTTTTTCCAATTCAATAGCTAGTTCAATTCCGAAATTGCCACAAACAAAGCTGTAGTTGTTCATGGTACAGGGAGTACAGAGGGTGCAGGGCAAGAAGTTTCCTCTTCTTCCCCTGCTTTCTTGTCATCCTGTCGCTTGAAACCCAAAAGAAAAAAGCTTGGGATTTTGAACAATTATGCATGGACATAGGACGTTAATATAGAGTTTGACTAGATTGGCAAAACTAGGGTAATAGAAGCGTGCTATCTACACTCATTACTGACTTCCGCATCATCTTTGAACGCGATCCAGCTGCTCGTAACTGGTTGGAAGTATTGTTTTGCTACCCCGGTTTGCAAGCTCTACTCTTACACAGGTTAGCTCATTGGCTGTATAGCATTCGTATTCCCTTTATCCCCCGCCTGATTTCCCACATCGCTCGATTTTTGACCGGAATTGAAATCCATCCTGGTGCAGTGATTGGACATGGTGTTTTTATTGACCACGGGATGGGTGTGGTGATTGGGGAAACGGCGATTGTCGGAGACTATAGCCTGATTTATCAAGGTGTCACCCTCGGCGGTACAGGTAAAGAATGCGGTAAGCGCCATCCTACCTTGGGGGAAAATGTTGTCGTTGGAGCTGGAGCCAAAGTATTGGGCAATATCGAAATTTGTAACAATGTCCGTATTGGTGCTGGCTCAGTTGTATTGCGTGATGTGCCACCCGACTGTACTGTGGTTGGCGTTCCTGGTCGAATTATCTATCGCGCTGGCGTTCGAGTCAACCCACTAGAACACGGAAGTTTACCAGATGCTGAAGCCCAAGTGATACGTGCTTTAGTAGACAGGCTTGAGCAACTTGAACAACAAATTCAACAGTTGCAACAAACACAGCAAAAAATTTCATTTTCTTCTCTTAACCCAGCATTTCAAACACCTAGCGTCTCAAATTCCCATATATTAACTGATGAGGCATCTTTGGCAGAAACGCGCAAGAGTTGCCGCTTGGAAAATAAGCTCATAGAAGAGTTCTTGGATGGATCTGGGATTTAACAAGTAAGCAAGTTCTATCATGTTCGCTTAATTGTCCATAAGAAAACTTATTTGTAGTAAGGACAAGAGTCCTTGCTTTGTCGGTAAAGAGGACTAAAGTCCAATACGCTTGGTGATAAGAGTTAATCCTCCCTAACCCTCCTTAAAAAGGAGGGAATTAAGCCCCCCAATGCATCGGGGGTTGGGGGGAGCTTCCGTAACCGAACACCACTAACTGAACTGTATTGGACTTCTTGCATTCATTCCAAAAAAAAGAATAATGAACCATAGATGCACACAGATGGACACAGATGGAACTCACATTCCGCAATCTTGTCTATTGGACTAAAGTCCTTACTACGAACTTCCGCACTGAAAAAAGCCAAGAAACTTATTTCTTGGCTCTTTTTCTTTGCTAGTTTTAGTACATACAACTGTTCGGAAGCCCAAAGAATTCATATAGCGCAACTCCATTGAATGAAGTAATTATTTATCTGTGTCCATCTGTACGGCAGTTGCGGGACTCGGGGGGAACCCCAACGCCAGTCACCTGCACTGGCTTCTCCGTCTGAGCGTGCTGGCTCCGCAACGCACGCAAGAGTCCATCTGTGGTTCATTATTTCTTTCTGTATCTTGCCCAATTGCAAACCGCCATAATTTCGGTGACAGATAAGTCGAATATTATCTGGGGATAAACTAACATCTATTTTGTTGGGATCTATAACAATGTAGTCGTTACCCAGGGCATGGTATTTGTAGAAATCCATAAAAATGCGAGTTTTTATACTAAAAATGCTGTAATTTTAATACATAAGAGAGACAATTTCTTTCACTATTCCCGTAATATAAATTAAGGTACTTACTACATTTTTGCAACTTTAAAGAAAGCAGAAATTCTTCAGGGATTAATCGCAGTCGTAGACCAAGTGTGACCACGCAGATAAGACCAACGATTTTGGGGCTCGCCACGCAATTCTAGATGATCCACCTGAGTGGGATCAAACAATAACAGGCAAAAATTAGGTGGAGGATTAGCGGGATCAAGAAGAGGTGGTGAGAAAGCTTGTTGATAATCTCTAGGTTTTCCAGGATGGGGCCAAGCGAATTGTAAACGAGCATTGTCTGAAAGGTCTTGCCACGTTGACTGACGAGCTTTTTGCAGTTCTAAGTCAGGATGATTACCATCGATGAGACTCAGTTCTCCTGCTATGCGGAATTGCTCACGAGTGACGGTAAAATACCAGCAAGCTTCTGCCCAAGGCTTATAAAGTATTTGGTCGAATTTTTGACTGCGTGTATCTGTGATGATTTTCAGCAGATTGGTATCGCCTAGAAACCCCCGAAAAACAACAGTACGATTCGCGGGGCGTCCGTCAGTTTGGACAGTTGCCAGTTGAAAGTAGCGGGAGTGGGGCTGGCTACGATTGCGGTGCAAAGCACGGGCAAGGGGAGAACGCCAAGGGGCAACATTTACAATCCCTGATAGGGATTCACACATATCTACCCCCGTTTTATGCAATAAGATTTTTACTGGCTAGTTGCACATTATATACTTTTCCATCAATTAAACTCTATTTTCTTTCAACGAGAAAAGCTATAAAATTTTACCACAATGAGTGCTGCCCTACACGTAGCGCAAATTCAACAAATTTTCAATCTTTACCCTCTCATTCACTTGCCGTATAGTCATAATCTATGTCAGCGAGCAACAAGACTTGATTATGGTTCGTGAGCTTGAAAGAAAACGTCAGAGTGCAACATTTCCAGAAACTGCCCCAGCTGCTAACCCAGTATTTTTTAGAACCTACAGCCGCCGGAAAGAGGCTGGGGTGAGGGAGACTTGGGAGCAGGTGTGCGATCGCACCCTCCAAGCTTTCATCACTCTCGGGAAGCTACTCCCACATGAGGCTGATATCTTAGAGCGGATGCAACGAAACTTAAAAGCTTTACCCAGTGGGCGTTGGTTATGGGTTGGCGGTACAAATTGGCTAAAAGAGCAAAAAAACTTTTCTGGAGCGTACAATTGTACATCTACCAACCTGCAAGACTGGAGCGCTTTTGGGTTAATGGTGGATTTAGCAATGATGGGGTGTGGGACTGGAGCAGTTCTAGAACCACAATATATTAACCAGTTACCCCCGATCCGCAATCGTCTTCAAGTACAAGTGCGGGGTGAGATTGGTAGTACTCCTGTTGATCAGCGTCGTGAGGAGACAGAAGTCAAAATACAAGGCAATCTCGTCACTATTTACGTTGGCGATAGCCGTCAAGGTTGGGTGAAATCATATCAAAGCCTATTGGAACTCTCAACTGATGAACGCTTTTGTGGAGACGTTCAAGTCATTGTTGATATTAGCGACGTACGTCAAGCAGGAGAGCCTCTCAATGGCTTTGGAGGGGTTGCTAATCCTGTAAAATTGCCTGGGCTGTATGAGCGTTGTGCATCGATCCTGAATAAAGCTGTGGGACGACAGTTAAATTCCGTTGAATGCTGTTTGTTGATTGATGAAGCAGCTGTCACAATTGTCGCAGGTAATATAAGAAGATGTCTACCTGAAGACGCCTTGGTTCATACTTCCAAAGGTCTGATTTCCATTCGTAATGTCCAAGTGGGTGACTTAGTGCAAACCCCCTTGGGATTTCGGCGAGTAGTCGATAAATTTGACCAAGGATTTCAGGATGTTTATGAAATTGAAACCAACGCTACCTACCCAAGGGCAACTTTAAACCATAGACAAGCAGTTCTTGCAGATGGTAAAGGGGGGATTGTCTGGAAGTCAGTGGCAAGTTTAGTAGAGGGCGATCGCCTCTTACACAATACACAAGTACTACCAGGTACAGTGACGCATTTACCTGTTGACTTTACAGAAAAAAGACCATCTCAAAGTCGAACCGCTAAGTCGTTTATTATTCCCGATCTGACACCGGAAGTCGCTTGGCTGATAGGCTTTACCCACGGTGATGGCTATGTTGCTCTTGGTCGCAATAAGCATGATAAACCGTACGGTCGTGTTGAATGGGCAATGAACAGTTCAGATACAGAACTTACGGCAGGAATTCAAGCCAAAATAGATTCTGCTTTAGCTTTATTTGGGCTGACTGCTAGTCACAGCATAACTAAGGGTGAAAACACTGCCAAATCAATCTGCTCATCCATCAGATTGGCAGAATATTTCCATCGGTATATTAAGCAGCCTAATGTTCCTCTGGAAGTTCCCAGTTTTATTCTCCAGGGTTCAGTAGATATCCGAGCAGCTTATCTGGCAGGATTAATGGATAGCGATGGTGCTGTTAATAACCGCCCACCGCAACTAGTTACGACAGTTTACCGCTCATTTATCAGACAAGTTGCAGCAGTTTTATCCAGCTTGGCGATCGCTGGTAGAATGACGATCACTCATCCTCAAAAGCAGGGATGGCAAGCTAAGTACAACCTTACCATTCCAGCCCTGAAAGAGCGTTACAACGCTCTTATTGCTCCACATAGCATTCAGGGACAGATCAAACAAGGATTGAAAATGTACGGCTTCACCGTTCCGGGTGTCATCATGCGAGAGGCTTACACTTATAGTGAGATGCGAGAAATGGGATTTCAAGGCTCGCGCCTGATGGATGCCAACTATGAACGCTATATTGCTGAGTCGGACATTTCACTGGATATTCCAGTTACCGTCAAAGGGTTGGGCAGTTACGATCATGTCCAAACTTATGACATTGAAGTCGAAGAAGCTCATTGCTTCTACTGCGATGGCTACCTAACGCATAACAGTGCTGGTATGCGCCAAGGTTTCAGTGAGGATCATTTGTTTGCAGATGCTAAGAACAATCTTTGGCAGCAGGATGAAAATGGCAACTGGCGCATTGATCCAGAGCGTGATGCTCTAAGAATGGCAAACCACACAAGAGTTTTTCACCAAAAGCCCACATTACAAGAATGTCTTGATGCTGTCCGCAAACAGTATTACAGCGGCGAAGGTGCAATTCAATGGGCTGGTGAAGCGATAGCTAGAGCTAACTGTGACCTTTTGAGAAATCATGAACAAAAAGTGGATTTTCTCAAAGCATACGCTGAGGGAAAAGCCAAAGATTGGTTGCAGGAGAATTATCCTCAAATTCCTGAAAGTGAGTTAGAGCATCGTTTGGCTCGCTATGGTTTAAACCCGTGTGGTAGATAGTTTTGCCTCACGTTAAAAACCGGAGAAATTCGGTGAACCCTGCGATTGGGAATACCGAGGTAATTAGAGGAACTAAAGCACCTTTGACACCGTACAGACTAGAGAGTGAACCTTTTTAAACCATAAATAAACACTTATTGTTGGGTTTTAAAAAGAATATAATCTGGGTTTTACCTCCGTTCTTAAGAACGGCTCCACGAGTCTCCGGCTACTAATGCTATCGTCAATCATTAGTAGAAAATATAGTCGGATCTACGAGGAATTAGGAACTCGTAGAACTAGGGGATAAAAAGCCTCTAGGGTAACAAAAATGGAAATTATTGGCTCGAATTTCCACTGCAACTTGGCAGAAATTCACCTAAATCAAATAGACCCAAATAACTACAAAGAACAGGAGGAGGCTTTCACAGCAGGTGCGCTCTCTGTAGCTGCACTTTTGCATCACAAATTTATTGAACCACGCTACCAGTACAGCCGTGAATTAGACCCAATTGTTGGTGTTTCTTTCACAGGCTTATTTGATTTCTTTGTTCAAGCTTTTGGGGTAGATTGGTTACGTTGGTGGGAACAAGGAAGACCTGCGACTGCTCAAGGATTGGCGTTTAAGCGTCAGGAGGAAGAATACCTAAGTTTTTGGAAAAATACTGTGCAGCGTGTTGTTTGGGATTACTGCGATCGCCACAATCTCAAACGTCCAAATCGCTGTACCACAGTTCAACCCAGCGGTACCAAGTCTTTATTAACAGGTGCTAGTCCGGGATGGCATCCGCCCAAAGCACAAAGATTTCTTCGTCGCATCACGTTCCGCAAAAATGATCCCGTAGCTTTAGCCTGTATTGACTACGGCTACAATGTCATACCTTCTCAATCCGACAAAGATGAACAAGGTAACTTGTTGAATGATCCCTTTGATCCCCGAGTCAGCGAATGGCTTGTGGAAATTCCAGTCTCTGTACTGTGGGCTGATTTACCAGGTGCTGATCAAATAGATATCAGTAAATTTAGTGCGATCGCCCAAATGGATTTCTATATGCAAGTGCAGAAATTTTATGTGACACATAACACCTCTGCCACCATTGAGCTACGGGAAAATGAAGTTGAACCGTTGGGAACTCGCATATATGAAACTATCAGAGATGATCAAGGCTACATTAGCGCCGCACTTCTAGCACGGTTTGACGATCTTCAAACTTTTCCTCGCTTACCATTTGAGCCAATAACAAAACAACAGTACGAACAGCTCATGAAAGAAGTGGAAATGCGTCGCCAAACCGAAGATTTTCATGCTGTTTTGAGCCGCTATGATTTCGGCGAGTTAATAGAAGCAGGACCAGCAGGTTGTGACTCTGATAAATGCATGATGCCTGAACAAACTTCAATGTAAATACAATTGAGATGAACAGCGGTGGTTGTGTTGGGAATGTTTTACCACCGCTTATTCTATTCCTACATAGATGCCATAGATGCACTCCCAGCTTTTCTCACCATAAAGTCCCCAAAGCTTCCAGAACCATAACAATCCTCACGAAGGCATAGCTCCACACGTTACGATCGCTTTAATAGTCCTAGTTTTTAATTAAGTACCAGGAGATTTTTCATGTTCATTGATGAATTAACACCCATATTTAAACAATTCACCCAGCACCCAGTCTCATTTCTGGGCGGTTTCGTCTCTGGTTTGCTTCGACTCAGCCTTGCTGACGATCCCGTTAAAAGCTGGCTCGACCAACAACGCGGTTCAACAACCTACAGGAATTCAACGACTGAACCCACTCAGGCACATAATGGCAAAACTGGTGGTCCTCAGTCGATTAGCATTGATTGACCACTCCCCGGACTTCTAGTCCAGAGATTCTAAAAGAATGCTGCGCGGTGTTTTTAACCCACCGCGAGGCTTCTTCTTAGTAGCCCGCAAGGATTGGGGGTTTGGCAATCTAAAACGACGCTCAATTGCGTGTTTAAGCGTGATTGTTGGCACGTATAGCTCTGGGAGTTCCCCACGCCAGTGTTAGGGGATAATTTCTTTGTTGGAAATCCCTTTAGTGTATAAAAAATTATACCTATTCTTTGTTATTGCAAGATATTTGCTAGGGCGCTTTGCTCGTCTACTCGATGTATTAAGACCTTGTTAACTGCTTACTTGCCTCCTTCTAAAGAGGAGTGTGCAGTTCATCTCAGGTATGATAAGTATTTCATTTCAGCCAAATGATAATACGAAAATTTCAAAATTGAAAATTCCGCATCTGCATAAATAGGTATTTTTCTTAATTGAAAGTTAGAAAAAATTAAACAAAATTTTATTAACCATAAAAGATATCAGCACATATAAGCCAAGCTGATTTGAACCTTTAGGTGTTTGTAAAATCTCATACTTTGAAAATTGACGCAATCAGTTATGATCTGTAGCGTATGCGAAAATTCAGCATGACCACTGGTTGACTTGTAAGAAGACGCAACCTCCTTGGTTGCTTTGCTCCTACAATCTTTGCCGTTGGTGAATCAGACGAGACGAAAGCAATTCCTGCTATTTGTTTTAGCTGTTTTCAAGCTGAACTCTTCGCTCTTTGTTGCGACTTACGTGATTCACATGACTATTTACGTTGGAAATCTCTCCTACCGCGCCACAGAAGCAGATTTAAAATTAGTATTTGCAGAATATGGCGAGGTCAAAAGAGTTGTGTTACCTACTGACCGTGAAACCGGACGATTACGCGGTTTTGCCTTTGTTGACATGAGCGAAGATGCCCAAGAGGACGCTGCCATTACAGAGTTAGATGGAGCTGAATGGATGGGTCGCCAACTTAGAGTTAATAAGGCTAAACCCCGCGAGGAGGAGCGACAAGGTAGTTGGGTGAAAAGATAATAGTCTTAAGAGCGATGAAATACAATAGTAGCAAATTGTTTTCTAGTTATGCAAGCTATTAAGCGCTGAAATATCTAGAAAAAATCAATAAAACAATTTGATCAAGTTATGTCCGACGAGTTGTGACTGCTAGCTCATAGTCATAACTCGTCGGTTTGTAAAATGCTAAAGTATAGTTAGCAACGTTCAACCGAATTGGAGTGCAGGGTTTGCTGCTTTTCGTTTTTTCCATTGTTCTATGAGTCTGCCCAGCGAGCGGGGAGATGATGACAAGTTAACATAGTAAAAAATGTTTTTTTCGTCTACAGGTGCGCTGCTCGCTTGATTGGATAAATATACCTATGGAATTATTTATGGCGAGATACCATTGTGTTTAAATTTCCATTTAGACTAGGTAGACTTGCTCAAGTATAGCATTCCAAGCTGGTGAATTAGCCTTGGATAGACCTACAGGTGATTGATTTCTTTAGTTTATCTAAAATCACATTTAGATTGTCAAATTACCTTTCTAAGATAGAGGCAGCAACCACAAGTTGCAACGCACGGGATGAACCCAACAAACACCTAGTCTCTAGGGAGAATAAAAAATGGCTAAAGTGCCGGAATCTTTAGAGTCGGTAAGCAGCGAAGTCGTAGACAAGGCGTTAGATCGTGATTGTACAACATTATCCCGTCATGTCCTACAGCAACTTCACAGCTTTTCGCCCGAAGCGCAAGATCTGAGTGCGCTGATGAATCGGATCGCCCTTGCTGGCAAACTGATTGCTCGTCGCCTCAGCCGCGCAGGCTTAATGGAAGGGGTTCTCGGATTTACAGGGGAAGTCAATGTGCAAGGAGAATCCGTCAAAAAGATGGATGTCTATGCCAATGATGTCTTTATCTCGGTTTTCAAGCAAAGCGGTTTAGTCTGTCGCTTAGCTTCCGAAGAAATGGAAAACCCCTACTACATTCCGGAAAACTGCCCGATAGGTCGCTACACTCTTTTGTATGACCCAATTGATGGCTCATCGAACACTGATACAAATCTCAGTTTGGGTTCCATCTTCGCGATTCGGCAACAGGAAGGAAACGACCTCAATGGTGAAGCAGCTGACCTGCTAGCTGCTGGGCGCAACCAAATTGCCGCCGGCTACATATTGTATGGTCCCAGCACGATGCTGGTCTATACTATTGGTAAGGGAGTTCATTCGTTTACCCTCGACCCCAGCTTAGGAGAGTTTATCCTCACGGAAGAAAATATCCGAATTCCTGATCACAGTTCCATATACAGCGTCAACGAGGGTAATTTTTGGCAGTGGGATGAACCGATTCGGGAATACGTCCGCTACGTTCACAGAACAGAAGGCTACACCGCTCGCTATAGTGGGGCAATGGTAAGTGATATCCACAGAATTTTGCTTCAAGGCGGTGTGTTTCTCTACCCTGGTACACTTTCCAAACCAGAAGGTAAACTGCGCTTGCTTTATGAATCCGCTCCCCTAGCCTTTGTCATTGAGCAAGCAGGTGGTCGCGCTACTACGGGACACATGGAAATCTTAGACGTGGTAGCGAAACAACTCCACCAGCGCACGCCTTTGATTATTGGAAGCCCAAAAGATGTCGCAAAGGTGGAGTCTTTTATTAACAACAGTCACTCTTGAATGTGAAAAGATCAGTCTTGGGTGCAGCAAGCACAGAAGGCATGAGTGAGTGGTTAGTGGTTAGCAGTTATTGGTTAATGGTTAGTAGTTATTGGGAAGTCAAACAACGAACAACCAATAACCAACAACTAACAGCCTGACAAACGTTACTTAAACACATCATTAGCAGGAGTTAAACGAATACAGGTATGGCAACTAATCAACTACTAGAGATTAAAAAGTACGGTCAAAGTATCTGGATGGATAATTTGAGCCGTGATATTATTCAATCTGGCGAACTGAAAGACCTGGTTGAAAATAAGGGAATCTGCGGGATCACGTCAAATCCAGCCATCTTTGAAAAAGCGATCGCCGGAAACGCGATTTATGATGCCGATATTGAAGCGGGGATCAAGGCTGGATTACCGACATACAAAATTTATGAATCCCTAGCTTTTGCAGATATCCGTAACGCTTGTGACATCCTACGCCCTGTTTATGACGCAACTGAGGGATTAGATGGTTATGTGAGCATCGAAGTCCCACCAACTATTGCTCATGATACCGAAGCAACAATCAAAGAAGCCCGCCGCTATTACCAAGAAGTTGGTCGGGAAAACTTGATGATTAAAATTCCCGGCACAGAGGCAGGTTTGCCAGCAGTTGAGCAGGTAATATCGGAAGGAATCAGCGTTAACGTTACCTTGCTGTTCTCGGTTCAAAGCTACGTGAACACAGCTTGGGCTTACATTCGCGGCTTAGAAAAACGGGTTGCACAAGGTCAAGACATTAGCAAGATTTCGTCTGTAGCGAGCTTCTTCCTCAGCCGGATTGACAGTAATATTGACGGTAAGATTGACGCCAAATTGAAAAAAGGCGTTGATGACATTACCCAAGAAGCTAAGCTCAAAGATGTCAAAGGAAAAGTGGCGATCGCCAACGCTAAAATTGCTTACCAGGAATACAAAAAGATTATTCAGACTGAGCAATGGAAAGCATTGTCCGCCAAAGGTGCTAACGTGCAACGCCTCCTGTGGGCAAGCACCAGCACCAAAGACCCCAGCTACAGCGACGTCATGTATGTCGATGAGTTGATTGGTCCCGACACAGTGAATACCCTGCCACCTGCGACGATTGAAGCTTGTGCTGACCACTGCAACGTCGCCAGCCGCGTTGACACAGCTGTGGAAGAAGCTTATAACCTGATAGAAAGCCTCAAAGACCCAGACATCAACATCGATATCAACAAAGTGATGGACGAATTGCTCGTTGATGGTATCGATAAGTTTGTCAAGCCCTTTGAATCGCTGATGGGTTCTCTAGAAACCAAAGTTAGACAGTTGTCGCCAGTGTAATAACGTTAGTCGATAGTGGTTAAATGTATAGACGCGCCGTGGCGCGTCTCTACAGCTATGACGCTCTGGACAACCAAGAATTCCCAAATCCCAATCTCTCATCGCAAATCTCACATCTAAAAATCCAAAATTGTTATGGTCAGTCTGCTAGAAAATCCGCTGCGGGTTGGTCTGCAACAGCAACGGATGCCCGAACCTCAGATCATAGTTATCTTTGGTGCTTCCGGCGACCTTACTTGGCGTAAACTGGTACCAGCACTTTACAAACTGCGACAAGAACGGCGCATTCCACCAGAAACCACCATTGTTGGTGTTGCACGTCGGGACTGGAGCCACGAATACTTCCGCGAACAGATGCGCAAGGGCATGGAAGAAGCTCATGGCGGTGTCGGTCAGGAGGAACTCTGGCAAGACTTCTCCCAAGGTCTGTTCTACTGCTCTGGTGATATCGACAAGCCTGAAAGTTACCAGAAACTGAAGAATTTCTTAAGTGAGTTAGACGAGAAAAGGGGAACACGCGGAAACCGAATGTTCTACCTGTCTGTTGCGCCGAATTTCTTTGCAGAAGCAATCAGGCAGCTTGGCTCAGAGGGGATGCTGGAAGACCCGTACAAACATCGTCTAGTGATTGAAAAACCCTTTGGCCGGGACTTGGCTTCTGCCCAAAGTCTTAACCGAGTGGTACAGAAATATTGCAAAGAACAGCAAGTCTACCGGATAGACCACTATCTCGGAAAAGAAACAGTTCAGAATCTACTGGTGTTTCGCTTTGCCAATGCGATTTTTGAACCCCTGTGGAATCGTCAATTTGTTGACCACGTTCAGATTACTGTAGCAGAAACCGTGGGAGTTGAAGACCGCGCCGGATATTATGAAAGCTCCGGCGCGCTGCGAGATATGTTGCAAAACCACCTCATGCAACTTTTCTTATTCACCGCGATCGAGCCTCCCAATGCCCTAGATGCCGACAGCATCCGTACGGAAAAAGTCAAGGTACTCCGGGCGACCCGATTAGCTGATGTCCAAAATTTGCACCGTTCTGCAGTCCGGGGTCAGTATAGTGCTGGGTGGATGAAGGGTAAACCCGTCCCAGGGTATCATGAGGAACCAGGAGTTAATCCAAATTCCACGACACCCACTTATGTGGCGGTGAAGTTTCTGGTTGACAACTGGCGCTGGCAAGGAGTTCCGTTCTACTTGCGTACTGGTAAGCGGATGCCAAAAAAAGTGAGTGAGATTTCGATCCACTTCCGCGAAGTTCCTTCTCGGATGTTTCCATCTGCCGCCCAACAAATGGCTGGTAACATTTTGGCAATGCGGATTCAGCCTAATGAAGGAATTTCTCTACGCTTTGAAGTCAAGATGCCAGGAGCGGAATTCCGTACCCGTTCCGTTGACATGGACTTTACTTATGGTTCTTTTGGTATCCAAGCAACTTCCGATGCCTATGACCGCCTGTTTTTAGATTGTATGATGGGCGATCAAACATTATTCACACGGGGAGACGAAGTCGAAGCGGCATGGCAGGTAGTGACACCAATCCTTTCTGTTTGGGATGCACCCGCAGATCCAGCATCGGTTCCCCGGTATGAAGCTGGTACTTGGGAACCAGCGGAAGCGGAATTGTTGATTAACCAGGATGGTCGCCGCTGGCGCAGATTATAGATTTGTAGTTAGTAGTTAGTAGTTAGTCGCTAGTATAACAACTAACTACTAACTACTAACAAATAATAACTCATAACTAACAACTAACAATCCCAAATCCAAAATTAGCTATGACTTCCCAAGCTCCTACGATTTTTTCACTTCAGGCTCCCAAAGATGTTTCGCTCTCAGATATTGAAGCGGAACTGAGCCGCATTTGGCAAAGTTACGGCATTGCCGGTGAAGACGGTGCGCTTCCTGCAGCCACTCGCGCCACAACATTTAGTTTAGTGGTTTACGAACCCGAAGAAACCCAGTATCTATTGGCTACTTTGGGATTTTACAAAGGTCCGATTGATGGCATTCTCGGTCCGCAGATGAAAACAGCACTACGAGAAGTGCAGAAAACCTATGGTCTGACTGAGACTGGAACAGCAACAGATGAAACCTTGGGCGTCTTGCGCGAAGAACTCACCAAACGTCATGGCAATGGGGCTACCGCAGACAACGGTTCTGGTGGTACGTCCTATGTTGCAGATACCAGCAGCCCCCGACTTGCTGATGAAATTGCCAGCCGTAACCCCTGCCGTATTATTGCCCTGACTCCCATAGCTGGCGAAGATGTCGGGGTGAAGGCTCAAGTCTCTGCCTACTGCCCAATTCAAAAGCAGTCCGCAAGTACACTCGTCTGCTGCGAGTACATTACTCTGACAGGAACCGCTGCTGCTTTGGAACGGATCGGTGGCATGATTCCGGCATTGTTGATAGGTGGCTTGCCCAAGTTTCTCTGGTGGAAAGCAACGCCAGACCCCAGCAATCCTTTATTCAAGCGATTAGCGGCAGTATGCAACAATGTTATTGTAGATTCCTGCTACTTCAACAAGCCAGAAACTGATTTGCTCAGCTTGCAAGAGTTGGTAGAATCTGGTGTACCTCTAGCTGACCTCAACTGGCGTCGTCTTTCAGGATGGCAGGAGTTAACAGCTGAGGCTTACGACGCACCCCAACGTCGTGCTGCCCTTACAGAGGTAGATAGAATCAACATTGATTACGAAAAAGGCAGCCCTGTACAAGCACTGTTGTTTTTGGGTTGGTTGGCAAGTCGCTTGCAATGGCAGCCGGTTTCTTATCAAAACGAAAGCGGAGATTATGAGATTACACGAATTCAGTTAGTTGCCCAAGATCAACGCCAAATAGAAGCCGAGTTAGCAGGAGTCCCAGTGGGTGATGTGGGTGAAGTTCCTGGCGATTTGATTGCCCTGCGCCTAAGTTCCACAAATCCACAGGCAAACGGCGGTACTCTGATCTGTTCGGAAACTGGTGGTTGTATGCGGATGGAAACACAAGGTGGTGCCCAGTCTAGTGGTGTGTTTCAACAGGTCACTTCACTTTCTGAACAAAAGGCAGAAGCTTTGCTAAGCCAGCAGGTGCAACGCTGGGGTCATGAGGCACTTTTTGAAGAAAGCCTTGGTGTCACAACCCAAATTCTCAAATTAGGGCTTAAGAAGTAACTTAAGAAGTAAAATTAAGGAGTTAGGAGTTTTGACTCTTAACTCCTTAATAGAAATTTATGGCTTTAGTTATTGCGGGAGAACGCAGTGGGGTGGGTAAGACGACTGTCACGCTCACCCTTTTAGCGTCTTTATGTCAACGAGGTGTACAAGTACAATCTTTCAAGGTTGGTCCGGACTACATTGACCCGATGTTTCATCAGCACGTTACGGGTCTTGCTTGTCGTAATTTAGACTGCGTACTGACATCGGAAGCTTATGTAAAGCAATGTTTTGCTAAGCACGCTGACATAAGTGAATATGCGTTAGTAGAAGGGGTGATGGGGCTATTTGATGGAGTCACCCCACCCCAACCCCTGCCCTTATCAAGGGGAGGGGCAAATGATTTTGCTAGTACAGCTCATATTGCACGGCTTTTGGATTTGCCTGTGGTGCTGGTGCTTGATTGCAGCAGGTTGTCTGGTTCTGTGGCTGCGATCGCACACGGTTATTGTTCGTTTGACAACAGAGTGAAGATTGCAGGAGTGGTACTGAATCGAGTGGGAAGCGATCGCCACCTATCCCTTCTCAAGGATGCCCTGGAACCCCTACAATTACCAATTCTTGGGGTGTTGCGACGTGAGGATAACATCACAATTCCTGATCGCCATTTGGGTTTAGTACCAACAGTAGAACTCCCCCAACTACGTGCTGTAATTGACCGACTTGCCCATTTGGGCGACACTTGCTTTGACTGGGAACGTTTATTACCATTGTTGCGGGCTAGGGACTGGGAACAGAGGAAAGAATCTGCTTCATCCCTAATCGCTAGTCCCCAATCGCTTATTGAATCCAAAATCCCAAATCCAAAATCCCAAATCAGGATAGCCGTAGCCCGCGATCGCGCTTTCAATTTTTACTACCAAGACAATCTTGATTTGCTGCAACAATTGGGTACAGAACTCGTTTTCTGGAGTCCTTTGGAAGATGCTGGACTACCAGAGGACGTGCAAGGAATGTATTTTGGCGGTGGTTTTCCAGAAGTCTTTGCCCAACAACTAGCAGAAAACGCCAATGCTCGCTATACAGTAAAAACAGCAATCCTCTCTGGAATGCCCACAATAGCTGAGTGTGGAGGATTAATGTATCTATGCGAGCAAATAATCGATTTTGAAGGAAAATCGTGGTCAATGGTAGGAGTGTTGCCCACAACAGCCGAGATGGGTGGGCGTCTTACCTTGGGGTATCGTCGAGCCGTTGCTTTACAAAATAGTTTGGTAGTACGCGCAGGTGCAACCGTTTACGGGCATGAGTTTCATCGTTCCCGTTTAATTTCAAATCCTAGTACACCTTTGTTTCAAACTTATCGCTTTGATTGCGAAGAATCTACAGGAGAAGAGGGCTGGAATTTGCTTCCGTCTCTACACGCTTCTTATATTCACCAGCATTGGGGAGAGAGTCCAGAAATTCCACAAGGGTTTTTAAAAAAGTGTCAGGTATTTAAATTTACTTAAACTATACATAGTGCGATCGCTTGGAAGGGTGACACTATATACAGCACGTTGCAAGTAAATGAAGTACAACGCGCTTTGTCTAAAAGCCGAGACACTAAGCCCTTTTTACTTCTGAGTTCTGAATTCTGCTGTATCTACTATACATCATCAAGAGAATCCAAAGTTAACAACAAAATCTCTTCTCCTGAATCTGAGTTATTAACAAACTGAAATAAAATACGATTGCTATAGTCAATAGAACACGATCATATACCCTCTAAATCACCTTTCAGTTTTTGAGTGTGTAAACTGGGATAAAAAGGATCTTCACATAGTTTTTGTAGTGTTTATTCAACTTGAGAACGTAATTGTGGATTTTGACGTACTAAACGTTTCAAAGCACGAGCAAATGCAGAACTCCAAACTAAATTCTTCAATCTTCTAACTCCGCCATCAAATCTGCAACAGAACACCGCCGCACATTTCCCTGTTCATAATCATGTTGTGCTTGTGCAACTTCCTTTAATAACTCCGCATCGTCTATGTTGATTGAGGCGCTTGGTAATACAGCAGAATTCAGAACTCAGAAGTCAGAAGTCAGAAGTAAAAAGGGCTTAGTGTCTCGGCTTTTAGACAAAGCGCGTTGTACTTCATTTACTTGCAATGTGCTGTAATATCTATCAGCAAAATCTGAGCATCTATATCTAATGCTTCTACAGCTTCAATGACTTTTTGAAATGTAGATGTTTTTTCTATCATCGCCTTCAGGACGCTTAGTGTGAGTGATGTTGAGCGATCGCCATCTATCTCTTCTTGCTGAACTCACTAGTTTAGCATAGGTGTTTTACGAATTCGCGAACAGTGTCTTTGTACTGATCTACCCCAAAACTGAGTTTAGTTGATAGCTCTCAACATCTCAGTTAGCTTCCGAAGAGGACACATTAAGTGAGGTTAAAGATAACCTAATAGTAGAAAAATAGAACAAGGATTTTGAATTTTATTCGTGTTTTCGTGAACTTTTGTTCAAACAAAGTTTACCGTTATTTTACATAAAATACAACAAATTACTTATATTTATCTGTTAATATTACTACTTAAATACATCATTGAAAATTACACTTATACCGTCCTAACACTAAAGCGGTTGTTAGAGGTATTTAAGTGCAAATTACAAGTATTTGGGTGCAAATAAGTTGCATTATCTACCCAGTTAAAGAATAACTGCAGACACAGCAGAGTAAACGCTTTGAATTTTCAAGGCACATTTATGCTGCTTACAGATTTTTATACGGCAACTTAGCCAACCTAATCACCAAATATAGGCAAAGAATTGTATGAAGCGACGCTTAGCTTTTGTTCAGCATTGTGTACTGTTCGCTACGCCACTCATAGCTGGTTCTGTCTTAGGAACTGCACCGAGTCAAGCTGCTACTTTTGCTTACTCTGGAGGAGATTTCAATTTTACCAACATTAATCAAACACCATTAGGAATTGGAACTGAGACTAACACCGACACCCTTGCTATTGGTAATGGTGGTAATGTAGATACTTTCGCTCAAGCAGGTGCAGTTTTTCTAGTTTCTCCACCAAAAGCATCCACTTCAGGTTTGAGCGTAGCCTTGGGCGAGAACAAAGATTACCTAGGAGAGGCGGAAAGTCAAAGTAAAGTTATTGGTAATTTTGTTGTAGAGGCAAATACACCTTTTTCTTTTGACTTTACAGCAAATTTAGACTTGGAAACATCAATAGATAATCCACCAGCAGAAAATGCAAGAGCAGCTGGAGATATATCTTTCAAATTAATCGACACTACGAATAACAGTGTCTTAGACTTCTTCAGCCTTACGGGAAATTTAGCGACTCAAGGTGATAACGACTTTATCGCATATCAAAAAAGCGACAATGTTACTGTAAGGGAGCTAGCAGTCCCCGCATCTGAGTTTGGAGGAAATCAAGAATATGCTACGGCTTCTCTTGGAGGTTCTCTGCAACGCTCTTTTACCAACAAAACAAATCTGGCTTTAGTACAGGTTAAGAGCAATAGAACTAGAGTTACAGCACCTGAACCTTCCAGTACTCTAGCTTTACTCTGTTGTGGTAGCGTTATTGGTCTTATCGCCAATGCTAAACGTAAAGCAATGACCTCAGCACGCTCATTAAAAGAAAACCTAGCTGCTAAAGGTTGAGCAGTTGCTAACGGATAACGGTTAATAGCTACAGTGACTAAAAGCAATAATATATTGCTTTTGGTCAATTTCATAGCTGCTTACAAATCTATTATTAATCTTGCTTTTCTCAACAGATATTGCAGTGCTGTCTCTTGTTTAGAAATAATATCAGCTGTAGCAGCCATTCCAGCTTGAAGATGGCATTCATATCCGCTACGTCCAAATGTTAGTGTTTCCGGTTTTACTGTGACTTCAAAGTAGCTAGCACCAGCAGTTGAGGAACTCGTTGCTAGAGTACCTGAATTGCTTCCAGATGTAATGGCGTCTGGAGAAATAGCGCTGACAGTACCTTTGAGAGTCCCGTAATCAGGATAGGGACAAGCATCAACTCGTAATTGCACTTTTTGATCAACTGCGACTTTTTTTATGTCAGCAGGAGGAATCATGGCTTTAATAACTAGAGGAGCATTAAGAGGCACAATTTGGGCAATAGGTTCGCTAGTACGCACAACTTGACCAGGGTTGTACACATTTAGCTTAAGAATAACACCGTTAGTGGTGGCACGAATTATGCTACTTTTGAGTTGAGTATCAAGTTGTTGGATGTCTTTTCGAGATTGGTTTATTTGGTTTTGTATTTCAGCTCGCCGCTGAATTAAGGCTTCTTTTTCTTTGAGCAAAGTCGCGATCGCTGCTTCACCTTTAGCAATTTCTTGGTCAATCCGTTTTTTTGCTATGTCAACCGTTGCGTAGCTGGGATTAAGAGCGGCTTTAGTTGATTGAATTTTGGCTTTAGCGATATCAACAGCTTTTTGTTGACTTTGTAGTGTTAATTTTACTTGTTCAACAGCTAGTTTTTTCTGTTCAAATTCACGCCGACCAACTGCTCCGGTTTGTGACAACTGCTCATAGCGATCGCGATCTACGATAGCAAACTCTAAATCTACCTTGGCTTTTTGCAAATCAACTTCTGCTTTTTGCAAATTTGCTTCTGCAGCTACTGAGTCGCTTGTCGTTGTAATTTCTCGTTCTTGATATTCTCGCTGATTACGTGCCAATTCCGTTTTCGCAGAAGAAATTATCTGTTCTATAACTCTCTTTTCAGCAACAATCTGAACATCTAAAGTTTTGATTTGAGCATACATTTGAATCAGTTGTAACTTGCTCTGCTCAATATTGCCTTTAACCTGGCTCTTTTTTATTTGCAGTTGCTCATCATTAAGGAGGGCGATTCTATCTCCCTGCTTGACTATTTGATTTTCTTTGACAAAAATCTGTTTAACAGTTCCTTCTATTTCTGGTTGCACGAGCCGAAGTTCCCCTGTGGGACGCACATTAGCACTAGCTTTCACTGTGACATTGTATTTTACAGACCAAGCGAGGCTAAACGCAGCACCGACAGTTCCAACAAGAAAAACTCCAGCTAAAGATGTCCAAGGACTAATAGGAGGGAGAAACCCGTCAGTTTGAATCGAGGGAATTTGAAGCGAGGAGAGAAGCTTTTGTTTCTCGATATACATAATTGCTACTTAGTCTGCTAAATTTCTTCTATAAGCCAATACGGTTCAGTTAAGGATTTTAGTGGCATTCGCGTTCTCTGTAGAGACGCTTCAAACAGCGCGTCTCTACAATGTGGTTCTACTAAGGATTTTCGTCTTATCTGAACCGTATTGTTCTATAAGCGATTCGCCATGAGCTAAAGTATTAAAAAGTCCAAATGGTCTCCTTCTTTTGAGTGTAAATCCTCCAGAGAGCCTTGAAGTTTTAACTTTCCTTGATCTAACAACACAACCCAATCAGCGCGATTAATGACTTTGGGACGATGGGTAATCAAAATCGTGGTTTTACCGCGACGATGTTTAAACAGTTTATCCAGCACAAGGTTCTCACTCACTGGATCGAGTCCAGAGGTAGATTCATCTAAAATGAGGATTGCTGGATCTGTGGCGATCGCTCGTGCTATTGCTAGTCGTTGACGTTGTCCACCAGAAATATTTGCGCCAAATTCACCTAAAATAGTTTGATATTTGTCGGGTAGTTTACTAATAAATGCATCAGCTTCAGCAATTTGGCAAGCTCGCACAATCTGCTCAAAACTTAAGTGGGGTGCTCCTAAGCGAAAGTTTTCAATAATGGAACGACTCCAAAAGTGAGCGTCTTGAGGAACTAAAATCACTTGTTGACGCAGACAATCAAGAGCAAGGTCATCTAAGTTATAAAGTCCAATACGAATATTACCAGATTGCAGTGGATATAACCCGGCAATGATTTTAGCTAGACTGCTTTTCCCACAACCAGATTTACCAATGAGAGCTACAACTTTACCGCCAGGAATTGTTAAAGAAAAGTCTTCTAATAAATCAAGCCGACCTGCATAGTGAAACTTGACTTTAGTACAAACAATATCAGCATTTCCTTGTATTTTTACAAACTGCTTTTTCCCGTCGCCTTGATTTTCTGGGGTAGCATCTATAACTTCTGTCAAGCGTTGTGTTGCAGTTTTTGCACGTGTAAATTGATCGACAAAACTAATGATAGTACTAATCAACCCCAGGAAATTACCGTTCATCGAGTTAAATGCTAGCAATTGCCCGATACTTAAATTCTCCGCTGGGTTACTCACCAAATTACCGCCAAACCATAGTAAAACAATACTGCCAATACCAGAAACCAAACCAGAGAAAGTATTGTTGATAATGCTAATCTGAACAGTCCGGAGTGTGACGCTAGCAAGACGACCAAATCGGTTTTGGAATTCATCCCAAAATTGGGGTGCAGCTGTAGTTGTTTTGAGAGTGAGTGCGCCTTTAAATGTTTCTACTAAAATGCCTTGTGTTTCTGCTTCTGTGACTAAAAGTTCACGGGTTTTTTCCCGTAAAGTAGGCTGAAATACTATCGTAGATAAACTCATCACCACAGAGATGAACATTGCTACTACAGTCAGTTTCCAGCTATAGAAAATCATCAAACTCAAAGAAATGACCGCAATAAAGAATCTACTGGGTAGAGAGATAACGACTTGAGAAACTAATTGATTAATTTCGTTAATATCTCGCAAGCGACTAACAATTTCTCCACTGCGTCGAGATTCGTAGTAAGAAAGAGGTAATTGCAGAATTTGACGCCCAAATTCTAGGACTAGCCCTAATTGTAGACGTTGAGCAAAGTGAGCGATTAAGTTAGACTGCACCCAGGAAAGGCTGCTAGAAATCAAATTCATGGTTACGACAGCGATCGCCACCGTAGTCAGTAGCCTCGTATCACCGCGTACCAGCACATCATCAGTCAGGATTTGCAGCAGAAAAGGGGAAGCTAAAGAGAGTAACCCCAGAATGAAGTTTAAAGGTAAAGCTTGCGCCAGAATTGAGCGAAAAATCCAGACGCGCTGGAAAAAACGCCAAAAGCCTCCAACTTGATCGTTCTGTTGAGCAGAAAACCGAACTGGATCAGGCTCTAGCAAAAGCATCAACCAATCCGTCCAACCCTCTGCTAAATCTTTTTTAGAAAGATAACGAACTCCTACCGCTGGATCGGCGACGACACATTTCTTGCCTTTCGTACCGTATAAAACAACCCAGTGATAACCTTTCCAGTGAATAATTGCTGGTAGAGGCGCTTCATTCATCCGATTTAACAACTCTGGCGAAGTTTTCACTGTGCGAGCATTAAATCCAAGGGTTTCTGCTCCTCGTTTCAGCCCTAATAAAGTTGTGCCTAACTGTCCAGTACCTACCACCTCACGGATGTGATTCAGTGTGAAAGTACGTCCATGATGCCTAGCGATAGAAGCTAAACAAGCAGCACCGCAATCTTCTTCACTGTATTGTAAAACGCAAGTGTGTTTCATACAGAAATGCTTGTCTATATTCCCCTGTTTTTCAAAACAAAGCACCTATCATCTAGAGGTGTTTACTCAAATGATGGAACTACGTAACTCTTGCAATTAATTATTTAAAAAAGTAGCAAAGTAACTTCTCTCAATTTTATTAGATTTGCATATTTTTTTATAAAAAAAATTTTTTATAAAAAAATATGCTTTTTTTAGTATTAATATACTGCTAAAAAAGCATACATTTTTTCAATGTCACAGTGATAAGTTCGTCTTTATCTCATAGAAAATATTTGCATTTCACCGCTATAAATGAGAAAATGAGCGTGGGAAAGTCGTTGAAAAGCAAGAATGGCTTCCATCCTTTCTTGCACATCCCTTAATATGGTTCATCGGATGAGCTGACAAGCTAAAGCTCAAGGCTGTATAAACTAAGCCTGTCGTTCCAGGCTTAGTTTATGTAGCTCTACACCTTTACGGTGAAGGCATATACTGAACCATATTGACCCACGCCCAAGTGGTAGTTTGCATACTGGTGTCGTTGATGTACAGCTAGTATCAACCACACAGTTTCCAAACCATGCAGTACCAGTTACTCGAGATAGAAAACACGTGATTGAGAACCTGCTACCGCTGCACTATTTAAGTCATCTTGTGCTGTATTAGCGAAAGCAAAAGTTTCAGGGTAGGCTATATCTATGAACTGAGGGGAAGTGCTAGCACTAGCTGAAGCACTTGCAATCGCATTGTTCGATAGAAAGGGAACTGTAGGTAAGAAGCCGATACCACCCACAACGCTGGTTGCTTCAGATTCTGTAATTTCAGTGAAAAGTGGATTCATGATTTTACTCCTTCAACTTAATTGAATTGAGTTGTCTGAAAATCGATTTGTTCGTTCCAGACATTTAGAAAGATAGCATGACAAATTTTTCTAAATTCACTTTTGTATTTATCTTTATATAAATAATATAAATAACTGTACTTAGTTTACTAAACATAAATCTTTTATTGAAGTAATAAGAAGAATGAGGCACGCAATAATATGCCGAGCATTTTTCCCACTTTTCCTACTTTTTTAGAAACAAGAATAATATGTATCAATCTACTTTTCCCACTTTTCCTACTAATAAAAACGTAATGGCAAAACACTGTCTTTTACAAAAATTGAAATTGCAAAACTTCACAAAGAAATGATTGTCACAAATATAGGGCTTCTGAATTTAGGCATTTTGGGTGAACTCGCGATAGTATAGGAGCAATTGATTTCTCTGTGGCTGATATTTTTGGCGTTGCCACAGGAGCCATTCTGAGCAATGTTTCAAGCAATCAAAGCGGTGGTTCTTTGTAGGCTAAACTACTTAACGGCAGGGTTTTGGGTAATACTTGTCATTGGATGGCGACCAGACTAATGAGGTTAGGTGCTACAGCATTTGCGATTGCACAGGTGCCACGCTTTACGGCGATCGCCCAAATTGCAAAGTCCCAATAACTAACATCCCACATGGCTAATAAAAGCAACAATCAAGAAACACTCACCTTGGTGCTATCTCTGCTCATCACTCTTGGGCTTCTAGGGTTTGGTGTGTGGTACTTCCGCAATAGCTTGCCTTTTGGGTTCAAGCAACAGACTCAACCCTCTGCATCCCAAAGGGGCGCGGAACAAGCATATGACTCTTCAAGGTTGGATACCAGTCTGCCCAATCCAAACCTGTTGAGTATTGATGGTAGCGTCACGATAGTGGCTTTGATGAAGCAGCTTCAAATTGCCTTTAATCCGGTGAACCCTTCCTTGCCTACAAGTTATGGCTTACCAAATGGCAGTCCCAATGGCACTAACAAAGGAATTCAAAATTTAAGGGACGGCAGAGTGTTGATGGCAGCGAGTTCACGTCCCCTCAAGCCTGATGAAGCACAGGCTGGATTGGTGCAAGTCCCAATAGCAAGAGATGCTTTGGCTGTAGCAGTCGGCATCAACAATCCGTACAAAGGGGAATTGACAATAGAACAGTTGAAGGGAATTTTTCAGGGGAAAATCACCAACTGGTCACAGGTAGGAGGTCCCAACCTGCCAATCAAAGTGATTAACCGCTCTCCAGACAGTGGTACATATACATTGTTTCAGGAAGCGGTGCTTTTAGAGGAGCCTTTTGCAGCTGATAGTGCAAATTTCACCACAGTCAAGAAAGATGAAACCACTTCGATATTACGTGCTTTGGGTGATAACGGCATCAGTTACAGCACGGTTTCCCAGATAGAAAATCAAAAAACTGTCCGCTTTATCCCGATTAACGGCATTTCTCCGACTGATAAAACTGCTATCGAAAATGGGACTTATCCCATTAGTCGAGTCGTTTATTTAGTCGTGCCGCGTAAAACGAGTCCAGCAGCAAAGCAATTTATCTAGTGGGGGTTCGGGGGCTATAAGACCCGCGCTATAATCTTCGATTTAGCGCGGGATACATGGACCCCCGCGCTGTTTTCGTCGCCTCGATGGCGACAAAAACAGCATTTACTAGACATAGCATCTCTAGTAAATATGTTATAATTCATTTCATGATAACACTTACTCACCGCTACCGAATCTATCCAGATGTCACTCAAGAGCAAACATTAATTGAGTGGATGGAAATTTGTCGAGGAGCTTACAACTATGCTCTTCGAGAAATAAAAGATTGGTGTGATAGTCGTAAGTGTTTGATAGATAGATGCTCCATTCAAAAAGAATATATCCTCTCTTCTGAATTAAAATTTCCAAGCGAAGTCTATCAACTGAACAGATTGCCTGTATCTAAGAAAGATTTCCCCAGATTAGGAGAAGTTCCCTCTCAAGTTCTTCAGCAAGCGATTAAACAGTTGCATAGAGGTTGGGAGTATTTTCAGGAGAGAGGATTTGGCTTTCCTCGGTTTAAAAAACATGGTCAGTTTAAGTCGTTACTTTTTCCTCAGTTCAAGGAGAATCCAGTAACGACTCTGCATATCAAACTGCCCAAGATTGGAGTAATTCCAATTAACTTGCATCGACCCATTCCTACAGGATTTGTGGTCAAGCAGGTGCGAATCTTGAGGAAAGCTGATAGATGGTATGCCTCTATTTCGCTGCAATGTGATGTCAGCGTTCCCGACCCAATTCCTCATGGACATCCTATTGGGGTAGACATTGGGTTGGAAAAATTTTTAGCAACCAGCGATGGTGTTCGAGTATCGCCGCCGAAGTTTTTTAAACAACTGCAAAGCGAGTTGAAATTGCTGCAACGCAGATTGTCTAGGAAGCAACGGAGGTCGAGAAACTACGAGAAACAACGCCTTAAAGTTGCCCGACTTCACCACCAAATCGACAACACAAGGAAGGACTTTCACTACAAACAGGCACACGCCCTTTGTGATGCTGGCGACATGGTGTTTATGGAAGACTTGAATTACCGCACCAGTGCCAAAGGGATGTTCGGAAAACATATGCTTGATGCTGGGTTTGGTCAGTTTAGAACCATCGTCAAATATGTGTGCTGGAAGCGTGGAAAGTTCTTCTCAGAAGTCGATGCAAGAGGGACTTCTCAAGAGTGTCCCGAATGTGGTGGTGAAGTGAAAAAAGACTTGAGCGTTAGAGTTCATAGCTGCCCACACTGTGGATACAAAACCGATAGGGATGTAGCCGCAGGTCAAAATATTAGAAACCGAGGGATAGCCCTCATTAGTACCGCAGGACTTGCGGGAATGGAAACTGCCTGTGCAGACGATCTACCGGGGATTGAGGTCACTCAGTCTAGGCAAGTGTCGAAACCTCGTAACAGAGCAACCAGGAAATCTTCAAAGTGATTTGAGGAAGCCCACACTATACCGCTTACGGTTAGTGTGGGAGGATGTCACTGATTTTACTATATCTGCTCGCGGGCAACAGGTTGTCCAACGAGTAGGTTTTATCCCGTTGAAGTAGCAGCTAAATTATTAGCCCCAGCAAAGCTGTTTGGGTGCTTTCTGCTGCCCACCATGTTCTAACCTTAAAGTGAAACGGTTTAAGGCGATTGTCCATGTGCCCAGTGCCGGAGGCGATGGCGCAGAGCGCCCGCTTCGCGAACGCATGACCAAATTATTTCCTAACAAAAACTATATAGCAATCCGCGCAGGATTCGTGAAAAACAAGATCCCCGACTTCTTAAAGAAGTCGGGGATCTGAAGGGTAGTCAATTTTCATAAATGTGCGGAGGATTGCTATAGTCCTGAGTCTGTGAGTATTATCTTTCTCACGCAGCACTCAGGACTAATGAAATTAGCTTATTTTCAGTAGGAAGGGCAGGTTTGAAGAGGAGGAGGAGGGGGAGATAACAAAGCAAATTCTTCCTTGTCTTCCTTATCTGCTTGTCCCCTTCTCCTCTCTGCCTTACCTGCTTAGTTGATTACTTTTTGGGTGAGATGAGCATCATCATGTTTCGCCCTTCTTTTTTGGGCGCTTGCTGGACTTCGCCAACTGTCTCCAGATCGGTTGCCATTCGCTTGAGCAATACTTCTGCCATATCGCTGTGTTGGATTTCTCGACCCCGGAACATCACTGTTGCTTTGACTTTATCGCCATCTTTGAGAAAACGCTCTGCTTGCTTGACTCGTACGTTATAGTCGTGTTCTTCTATTTTGTAACGCATCTTCACTTCTTTAACATCAGCAGTGTGCTGCTTCTTCCGAGCTTCCCGTGCCTTCTTCTCTTGCTCAAACTTGTATTTCCCATAGTCCATAATCCGACAAACCGGTGGATCAGCCTTGTCACTAAGCAGCACTAAGTCTAGCTCTTTTTCCTCCGCTAGTTGTATTGCTTCTTGTGGGGTCAGAATTCCCAACTGAGAACCATCGGTATCAATAACCCGAATTTTCGGGAAGCGAATTCGTTCGTTAATTTGGGGCAGATCGCGAGTTCTTTTTTTTTCAATCAGAGACATTATGATTCGTGGGATGATTTGTGGGAGCTTTTTGTTAAGAAATTGGCTTGGTTGTTTGTGGTATGCCTCAGAAGCAAAATCCGAAAATAACTGAGGACTCGAAAAGGAACCTATAGTTATATAGTAGCTAATCCATAAAGCAATTTCATCGTCGTTGTTGTATCTGCTATTCTACTCACTTTGCAACGATTTCTGTCCAGTCGTTAATCTAAATTACACAATAGTAGCAATCTTTAACGATTCTCACAGTTTTTTGTAAATTGATTTACATATTACAATCTCAGTATATTCCCATAATTGTGGAGTTTACATCATACAATATTTATGTCTTCTATATGTATTTTATATTACTTAATAATAAAGAACTTAACCGTATTAACTTTTAGAAGAATAACATGAAAATTTACTTAGCCTAGAATATATTTAGAGACTATCTTCTATAAGCAAACTAGAATAACAACTTTGCACAAAGAAAGCAGCAAGGAGTTGGGATTAACTGAGAAAGTGGAATTAAAAGTCCTTCTATACGATAAATTGGAGGAAAGCGTGGATAGCACAGTGCATTGGCAGCAACGGGTTGGCAATCAAAGGGACTGGGTTTGGCGAGGCTGGCAAACTCGTTACACATACATTCGCCCAGCTCAAAATAACCACAAGGCAACTCCCCTGATTCTGCTACACGGGTTTGGTGCATCCATTGGTCATTGGCGACACAACTTAGAGGTGCTGGGCGAACACTACACCGTTTACGCCCTTGATATGTTGGGTTTTGGAGCTTCTGAAAAAGCCACAGCAAATTATAGTGTAGAGCTTTGGGTGGAGCAGGTCTACGATTTTTGGAAAGTATTCATTCGTCAACCTGTGGTATTGGTGGGCAATTCTATCGGTTCATTGATTGCTATGGCAGCGGCTGCTACTCATCCCGACATGGTGCAGGGTGTGGTGATGATGAGTTTGCCTGACCCATCGTTGGAGCAAGAAGCTCTCCCTCCCTGGCTGCGACCTGTTGTGGCAGGAATTAAATCTGTTGTTGCTTCTGGATTTATTCTCAAGGGTGTGTTTAGCGTTGTGCGCCGCCCCAGCGTGTTGCGTCGGTGGGCAGGTATTGCCTACGCCAATCCAGAGGCTGTGACTGATGAGTTGGTAGAAATTCTAGCTGGTCCCACCCAAGATCGTGGTTCTGCCCGCGCTTTTAGCGCCCTTTTCAGAGCTACAATGGGTGCGAGCTTTGGTCCAAGTGTCAAAACAGTATTACCAACCTTGACAATGCCCATGCTTTTGATCTGGGGGCAAAAGGATAAGTTTGTTCCTCCAGTACTTGCTCGTCAATTTGCTCAGTACAACGAGAATTTGCAACTGCATAGTATGGAAGATGTCGGACATTGTCCCCATGATGAGCGCCCAGAATTGGTAAATCAAGTCATTTTAGATTGGATTCACAAACATTTTGGTGAAACCAAGCAGTTTGTTGCTGCCCAAGACTTGAAGCAGTAGCAAGCTGTTACGCACTCGATTATTTTGAATTTTAAATGTTGAATTGCTAATCTGGGGTTGGCAATGCTCGATACGTGCCAACAATGTCGTTTTAGATCCCCCAACCCCCTTAAAAAGGGGGCTAAAGTTTGATTTCCCTCGTTTTCAAGGGGGGATTAAGGGGGGATCGAAAATCTAGATGATACATCAAAAATGCTCAAATGCATGTCAATAATGACTTTTGGCTTAAGTTGACACGCATGGTAATGCCCACCCCACTCGTCTAAGCTGCCTAACCAATCGTCACTTGGCTAGTATCAACAGAAGTAGCACCATTAACTGAACGCGCTACAGAAACCATCTTGTTGAGAATGTCTTGGCTGGGAACTTTGCCCTTTAACACAACAGTTCCACTTGTTTGAGCTACCCAGAGAGTATCAACATCATCCAGTTGAGGATCTTGGTCAAAAGCCAATGCTACTCGCTTTGCCAAACCACTTTGGTCATATTCTCCATTCAATCCCACACGTTCTGGGGGAATTTGTTGAGTTGCAGCAGGAGAAGCAGCTTGCTGTGCTTGCTGTACTGCTTGTGGAGCAGGATTGACTTCTGCGTTTTGGGGTTTTTCCATTCCAAAAAGTCTTTTTAACCAACCCATACAGTCTTTTCTCCCATTTACGTTCTTAATAAATAAACTTAAAAGGTTAACGATAAAGCAACATCTGCCTGTGAAAATAGATGCAGTCAGGTAGCCTTCTGCTTTCAGTATGATTTCTGTATTTTTGTCGTTGCCAAGCTCTACTTATGAGTGCCTTGCGGGTGCCAAAGAGGTTTAAACTAACCGCAGAGGACGCTCTTGACGCAGAGAAGGAGAAGGGGAAGAGGTGATGGCGATTGCGCGGAGCGCAGTGGGCTAAAGCCCAATCGCGATTCGGGGCACAGGCATTGCCAATCGCACTTTTGAGCGACACACTTTTCACCCACAGTTTAGAATGAGTGACAAGTGTCAAGTGATACTAAATATTAAAAATGATAAATATTGACCCCGTAATTAGTGCGATTAAACCTTTTGCTAAGCCTGCTGCAACTCTAGTCATCAATCAAGCGCAGCGTAACGAAACTGTCATCCAAGTTTTGAAAAGTTTGAAACTTGACCCAACGCAACCTCCCAAAGATGTTGATGGTGTTTATGCTTACGCTTTAGTAGAGTATGGGGTGTATAAGCCAGAGCCAATTCTTAAACTTTTTAGAGAAAAAGAGATTAAAAACGCTTTTTGGCAAGCTTATACTTCAAAGAATCCATTAGGTTTCTTGAAAGAAGTAGAAAAATTTCTGAATTGGAATAGTTTAGGAAATGAAATACGAGAAGCGGGAATTGAAATACGTACAGAGTTAGAAGAGTTTGGCAGAGTTTTTATCGACGTAGCACAACGTACTAAATCATCAGAATTTCAGCCTTACCCAGACTGGAATATGGATGAGTATCCAGAGGAGTTTAAACCATTAATCAAAGAAAAGATTCGGTCTTTTTGCGGTCGTGAATTTGTTTTTCAAGCTTTTGCTCAATTCTTGAAAAACAACTCCAACGGTTACTTTACAGTTATAGGGGATGCGGGAATGGGGAAAAGCACCATTGCTGCTAAATACGTCTTTGACCACAAGTCTCCTTGCTATTTTAATATTCGCGTTGAGGGTCGCGATCGCCCCGAACAGTTTTTGGAAAGTATTCGTCAACAACTGATTAAGCGTTACCAGTTGCAGAATGCAGAGAAAGCTGATTTACCAACTTTGCTGGAAAAAGTCAGTAAAAAACTTCTTCCCAATCAACGTTTGGTAATTGTGGTTGATGCGCTTGATGAAGTAGAGCAAGAACCGGGGGATAATCTTTTATATTTACCTACGGCGCTTCCAGAACAGGTCTATTTCCTACTTACCAGACGCCCATATACTAAAGAGACAAAGCGATTATCTGTCTCTCCTGGTGTTCCGATGGAAGAGTTGGATTTAAGGGCGAGTCAGTATGTTGGTTTAAGCCGTGATGATGTGAAAGAGTATATTCGCTTATTTATTAATGAAGACCCAGAGTATAAATATGATTTGAAAAAGTGGATTAGAGAACGCAATATCAATGATGAAACGTTTATTGAGCAGGTAGCAGAAAAAAGCGAAAACAATTTTATGTACCTGCGGTATATCTTACCAGGAATTGCTCGCGGTTTTTATAATGACCTAACCTTAAAGCAATTGCCCGATGGTCTTGAGGACTATTATCAACAACATTGGGTACAAATGGGGATGGATACTGCACCCAAGGAATTAAGGGTGATTATCCTGTTTATTTTAGTGGAGATTGGTACGCCGATTCCCTCTGAGATGATTGCCGATATTGCAGAGCAAGATATCTATGAGGTAGAAGAGGTTTTGAAGGAATGGGTTGAGTATTTGAAGCCGCAAGAAATAGACAACGAAACCTGCTACAGCATTTATCATGCTAGTTTCCTTGACTTTTTGAAGAAAAAACGGGTTTTGGATTCAAAGCGGAAGCTCTTTAAGGAAGTTAATCAACGCATCGTTGACTACTGGGAAAGGCACATGGCTTGAGAAAACGAGATTTACCTATCTCGTTCCCAGTCTCAGGCTGGGAATGCCTATTGAGAGGCTCCGCCTCCCTTACAAAGCGGCACCGCTAGAACTGCATTTCCTGCTTAGACCACCGAAACGAGATTTACACCGAACCGTATTGCTACCTCGTTCCCAGTCTCAGACTGGGAATGGCTATTGCGAGGCTCCGCCTCCCTTACAAAGCGGCACCGCTAGAACTGCATTTCCTGCTTAGACCACCGAAACGAGATTTACACCAAACCAATAAAACGACAAGAAATGGTCAAAATTGCTAACAAATTAACAGCAAAAAAGTCTTATTCTCAAAAAGCTTATCTCGGTAGGTTTCCCTATAATCTTGTGCAGTCAGGGAATTTAGAAAAGTATTACAATCTCTTGACTAATTTTCAGTTCATAGCAGAAAAGATTAACCATCCTGAGTTTGGGGTAGATGCGCTAATTAATGATTATGATTTGGTTGACGATCCAGAAGTATTAACAAATCCAGAGTACAACCCCCATAAGGTAAGAGCGCTGGAATTGATTCAAGGAGCGCTGAAACTGTCAGCGCATATTTTATCTAACGATAAGACGCAACTGATAGAGCAATTGTGGGGGCGTTTGATGTCTTTTGAAGTGCCTGAGATTCAGGCAATGCTGGAAGTAGCAAAACAGTCGAAAGCTACCCCTTGGTTACGTCCCTTGACCCCGAACTTAACAACGCCTGGGGGACAGTTAATCCGCACTCTCACTGGTCATAGCGACTCGGTTTATGCAGTCGCACTCACCCCTGATGGCAAGTACGTGATTTCTGGTTCAAGTGACAACACACTCAAAGTCTGGAATCTGGAAACGGGACAGGAGAAGTCTACCCTCACTGGTCATAGCCACTGGGTTTATGCAGTCGCACTCACCTCTGATGGCAAGTACGTGATTTCTGGTTCATTCGACAAGACACTCAAAGTTTGGAATCTGGAAACGGGACAGGAGAAATCTACCCTCACTGGTCATAGCCACTGGGTTAATGCAGTCGCACTCACCTC
>NZ_AP018194.1:3957213-4480195 GCF_002368235.1 Scytonema sp. HK-05
CGCCGTCACCCCTGGTGCCAAGTACGTGATTTCTGGTTCATGGGACAACACACTCAAAGTCTGGAATCTGGAAACGGGGGAGGTCATTACTAGTTTCACTGTGGATGGTGCGTTACTTTGCTGTGCGGTTGCACGGGATGGGGTGACAATTGCAGTAGGCGACGCAACAGGACGCATACATTTCCTGCGCCTCGAAGGAATGGAGGCGTAACCATGAACACTCCACCTCGACCCCCAACCCTGATCAATACCACCTGCTACCCCTTAAAAAGGTGGGAGGTGTGTCTGCGGAAGATATTGCCCAAACCATTAATGAAGATGAATTTGATATAGAGGAAGTGTTAGAGAATTGGCTGGAGTTCTTACAAGTGGAACCCATAGAAGGAAAAACCCGTTACAGCTTGTATCATTCCAGTTTCCGCAACTGGTTAACTCAGCAACTAAATGCAGCTTAATCTCCAATCGGCATGACATCATGAAAGCGGGTGTAATTAATACTGCGCCTGCCATCCCGTGTCTTGGACAAAATATCGATAAACCGCATATTCCAAAGAATTTCCTCACCGACATACGAGTGACGGGCATGGATAGTCTGAGTTACCGTTTCATCAAGCCCAGTCAGAGTGACCACGATTTCCATATCATCTTCAACGATCGCTTCTGGTGTGACTCCATACAAAGGACTACTTTCGTCGATTGGGTGCATGACAGTCCAAGTCAAGGCAAAAAGTGGTGACTGACTGCGAACCAGGGACATATCGTAAAATCGACGTAGCATATCACCTTCTTTCGTAATTTCGCTACGTACCAAACTCACCTTGACTTGTGCTTCTAAAATCCAGTTTTGGCGTTCGTTGGCAACCCGGAACATCAAAGTTGGTATACCGTTATAGGGAGCCAGGACTGCTACACGGCTAAACATGACTCGTGCTTTGGGAAGAGAAAACCGGGCAAACATAAGCCCGGTTGCCATCGCCAATCCTATCAGCCCCAACAGCGCTTCGATAGTCACTAAGACATTGGCATACAGTGTTTTGGGATACATCGCTCCATAGCCGATTGATGCCATCGTCTGGACACTGAAGAAAAAGGCGTCGAAGAAGTTACCCGGACGCGCATTTTCAATACCATCCCCTCCTAGAATATACGCAAAGGCAAACAAGGCATTAGCAAGTATATACCCTAAACTGATAATTCCTAATGTTTTGTACCAGCAAAGAGTGAGTAGCAAATGATATGGGTCACGCCAACGGTAGTTGGATGCACCTATACGCACGACGTTGAAGCCGCCGTCGCAGTTGTTAATCATCCGAGGTTTTGGGACTTTTCGACGAGTTTTTTTCATCGACGACGGAGTTATGGTAGCAACAACTGAGGATAGATACTATTCAATTATCCAATTAAATACCAGCAAAATCCTCTAAAGGAGCGATCGCATATCTTCTCTTTTCACAGGAAACGCGGTATGCGGGAAGCTCAGTCACAGAGCGTGCTGAGAGGCAAGCGACACGAGCGAATGCGCGTCGCATTCAATCTTTTGCCTCATCAATAAGTTTATTGACAAATTCCCTAAGCCGCTCTTGCCAATTAGGAACGGCTTTTAACTTTTCCTTAAAACCAGGCATAACCTTGAAACAAACCGGGTCTTTATCGAATGGTTGACTACTGGTAAAACCTAGTTTGTTTTCTTTTTGAAATGGCATTAATTTTTGTTGTAAATGTTGATATACTAACAATAACGCAAGTTTGCGAGTCAGAACAATGTCTTATGGATGCCAACAAGTTTTAATTACTCCAGATAAGGATTTAAAGGCATTACTCGAATATGTCTGTACAGAGGCAAATAGTTTAATCAATTGCGGTGTTTACTACAGTCGTCAATACTACTTTAAGACTAGTAAATTCCCAACTAAGGTTGATTTACACAAACAACTTGGAACTATCCAACAAAACAAACACTATCAAGCTTTGTACTCAGATACAGCGCAGCAGATATTAACTGGCGTAGCTGAATCTTTTAAATCTTATGTTGGATTGTTGAATGGTATAAAAAAGGGGACAGTTACACAAAAACCAAGACTGCCAAGTTACCGTAAATCTCGAGGTTTGGCACTCGCTACTTTTACGGGGCGTTCAGTTAAACTGAAAGATGGAATGCTACGTTTTCCATTGGGTAGCTTGGTAAAAGCGTGGTTTGGCGTAGATGCTTTTTATCTACCAATGCCAAGTAACTTAGACTTTAAAACTATTAGAGAAATTAGAATTCTTCCGAGGAATAGGTGTTTTTATGCTGAGTTTGTTTACAAAACCGAATTGTCGGTTGTTGAATCTGACAAGTCTAAAGTACTTGGAATCGACCACGGATTAAACAATTGGCTAACTTGTGTTTCCAATGTTGGGACTTCGTTTATCGTTGATGGCTTATATCTCAAATCATTAAATCAGTGGTACAACAAATCTATTGCCAAAATCAAAGATAACAAACCTCAAGGTTTTTGGTCTAACAGGCTTGCAGCGATTACAGAAAAGCATAATCCCCAAATGCGCGATGCTGTGAATAAAGCTGCAAGAATTGTAATTAACCACTGCTTCGATAATAAAATAGGTTCAATCGTATTCGGTTGGAATCAAGGACAGAAAGACGGGGCTGATATGGGAAAAAAGAACAATCAAAAATTTGTTCAAATCCCAACATCAAAACTAAAAAACCGTATTGAACAACTATGTGAACAATACGGAATACATTTTATTGAAACCGAAGAAAGCTATACATCAAAAGCTAGTTTCCTAGACAATGATGCTCTACCTAGATTCGGTGAAAAACCCGATAGCGCAGCGTGCGCCGAAGGGCGCATAGGGTGGAAAAGTAGCGGTATTAGAACAAATCGCGGTCTGTTTAAAACTTCAATCGGAATCAAGATAAATGCAGACTGCAATGGGGCTGCCAATATCATCCGTAAAGTAGCGATGATGGCTAAGTTTGACTTAGCCGGAATCAGTAGAGGTTGTTTAAGTCAGCCTAAGAAAGTTCTTTTATGGACTCTTCAGAAATCTCAGTGTCTTTAGACCTGAGAAGCTTAATAGATCTACAGCTAGCAAATCTCTGTCGAGAAACAAGGTTGTTGGTTTGCCCCTAGCGTTAATCTTGGCGTTAATGAATTCTTTGGCTTGGCGATCGCCTATGTTGTGTCAATAAGTTTTGGGGTAGTAAATATTGCCGTTATCCTACCGTTGGTATTCGATTGGGTTGGGCGGTTGGGACTTATCCTGTTTTGTCTGATAGCAACAACAGTCATTTTTGAGTCGTTGCGTTAATCGGCTCAATGCCTGTTACGCTTTTTGTGCTTTGTGGGGTCAACTAACTTGTATGACTGGTTAGGTTCAGGAGTTGGAGGAAAGGGACGCCCAGAGGTTGATGTCACCTCTTGCCCCGTACCTTCTCCATTAGAGTTGATGAGTTCGTACTGTCCGCTTATGGGAGTGCGATCGCCTGGGTTGTACAAGGTGGATTGTTGTTTGTTGGTTGGCTCCTCTTCCCCCATCAAGAGTGTAGTGACAGCATTGTAGGTTAAAGCAAACTTGCATTGGATTTCAAAACCAGGAAGATAGCCGCCGTGATAAGGTATTTCTTCTAAGTTGCTGAACGCCCCTTTAATCTCTGAAATTGGTTTTATCAACTGCTCGCTGCGCTGGCTCCAATTAATGAGTAAAGCATCCAATATCTGTTGAAACTCAAGCGCATGTAGTGTTGCATCATCTGGATCCGTTTGGCTGTCTACAACAATCAATATCTTTAAAGTGATCTTGAGCGTAGTTTGAGCTTCTGAAAAATCATCGTTCTTACTAACTTGGGTATGAAACTCGTCTACATGAAAACCGAACTGCGCTCGAAAGTGTGAAAATTCCTCTGTTTGGAGTTGGTGACGAAGATAGGGTAGTAATCCCGCATCATTATCCAATAGGATTTGGCGAACGGTTAGCTCGTTTGTCATAATTTATCTAAAAAGTATCTACGTTAAGGCTTTCAAACTTAACATTTTGACTTGAAACAGCAAAATAGAACATCCTCCAAAGTGACCAGAGTTAGCTCACTCTTTGTGCTGTTGCATTTTGTTCATTCTGAAAGTTGTGTCATAATGTCGCCAATTGCCACACTACCACTTTCAATAACCTGTGCCAAAACTCCCGTCTGTGTGTGTTGAAAATGCTTTTTCAGCAGAGTCAGCAGGGAGATATCTCGTTCTCCCGTTTCTGGATTGACATCAATATTTAAGCAGCGATTAATCCGCGCTGTAATGGCAATTCGGGCTGAACCAAGTTGCATTTCTTTGCCCACCCAGTCAAATTCTCCCCAGGCGGGTACACCATCTAAAACAATATTGGGGCGGAAACGCCGGACATCTACCTGAAGTCCGGCTAACTCACTTAAATTGTCAAGAGTTGCTTGACTGACAAGAGAAATATGCACGGCTTCCCGGTCGGGATACCGACTTTTGCCATACTCTCCCACAAGCTGCAAAGGTGCGCGGTTTGGATGTCTAGCTGCCTGAGTGGGATAAATTCCTGCGAGGTATCCTGTGAAAAAGGTAGCAATGCGATCGCGTCCTGTTGGGCTATTCGTATCACCAACTAATAACTCTACGCCTTTGCGCTTGACTGTTAAAGTACCAGTGGCTGCTTCGTAGGAACAATCTAACGCTGCAAGTCCTGCCCAGTCATTTTGCATGGCGAAGTTGTGCTTTTTCATCCACGGCACTTTTGTAGAGTCGGGATGTTGTGCATCTTCTTGGAACATTAAAGCAAAAGAGCGATCGCCCTTGATGCCATGTCCAACTTGCACCTCAACGCTACTGCAGTTCTGGGGACTTAACCCTTTAAATGGATGAATAAATAACTCTTTGACACAAATCTTACTCATTGGGAATTGGTTATTGGGAATTCGGCTTGTAATGAGCGCTCTTTGCGCTCACTACTAACCTATTATCCATTGTTCAATCCTTGAGAGAACCCATTGATTTCTGTGCTACTGGCTGATTTTTTGCGCTACCACTTCCTGCACCCATGATGCTGCGGAAATATAAACCACCAACCGTTACCAAAAACACAACATATCCCACTGCTTGCACAACATACAAATATTGTCTATAGCCAAATAAGGCTTTGAGAACAACGCCAGGGAACTGTTCGTCGGGTAAAATCTTGGAAGTATCCCAAACCATTGGGCCCAATATACAAGAGTGGATTTTAGTAAACCGTTCGTAATAAAAGCAAAGACTTTCTGAGGCGCGATTGCTCAGAGCAAGGGTAGTAAAAGCTTCGTCGAACTTATGCAAAGCCGTCATCACTAACCCAGCGACAATCAACACTAAGAAAACCCCCATGACCTGAAAAAATTGGCGAATGTTAATTTTAACGCCCCATTGAAATAACAGCACGCCAATTGCAGCTGCGACTGCAATACCACCAATAGCGCCAAGGCTGGGAATCAGCCCTTGTTGAAAGTTAGCAGCGATGAACAGAACAGTTTCAAAGCCTTCGCGTACAACGGCAATAAATACTAAACTAAAAACACCCCAACCAGCATATGAATCCTGTTTTAAAGCACCTGTTACGGCTCCCTCAACCTGAGCTTTCATAAATCTGGCTTGCTTGGTCATCCAAATGAGCATCCAGCTGAGCATAACAATTGCTAATAAGCTGAACACACCTTCCATCAATGGCTCAACCACTGATGAATACTGGGGATTAATTGCACTTAGTGCTTGAACTATCCAAGTGAACAAAAAACCTATAAATGCACTGACAATAATGCCAACGCCGACACCAGCATAAACCCAAGGGTTGAGGCGCGATTGTTTAGCTTTTTTTAGCAAAGCCAGCACAATGCCGACTACGAGAGCAGCTTCTACTCCTTCTCGGAGCGTAATCACAAAAGTAGGTAAGGCAGCACTAAAGTTCATTCTTTATCCTTTGTCTTTTGTCCTTGATCCTTAGCCATTAGTCCCTTAATTTTTACTAATGACTAAGGACTTATCACTAATAACTATTCAGTGAAATCGCGTAACATTTTCTTCAGTTCGAGATTATGCATCTCTTCCTGACCAATCATATTACGGGCAAACTCTTCGATATAAATGCTAGCATTGCTAACAGTTTCAAGCAGGTGTTTGTACAATTCAAGTGCTTTTTTCTCGTGTACTAAGCTTTCTGCCAAGATATCCTTGATTGAATGCTTATAAGTTTCTTCGATGGGAGAAATTCTCAAGCTGGGATGTCCTTCTATACCTGTGAGAATTTCTCCTACTTGTTGGGCATGAAGTAAAGACTCAGTAGCCTGTGCTTTAAAAAAATCCACAATGGGAATGCGGTAAGGACCAGTTACCATTAAGGAATAGTGAGTATAACGCACTACTCCTGCTAGCTCGCACTCCATGATTGAGTTTAGCAGGTCGATTGTTTTTTTGTAATCAAGCTCTTGCATCATGTTGCTAATTCTAGTGATACGTCGAAGTTTCTTAACTAATGAGTGAAGAGTGATGAGTTATGGTTTGTTGGTTCACAATCAAGGGGTTAAAGCTGAGGCAATCCAGGTTCACCCAACTCTTAACTCCTGACTCTTTGTTCACTGCTTACTCACTTTAAAGTTTTGAGTGAGAGTAAAATGTCAGCCAAGTATCACTACAAACAATTCAAAATGCTATCGCTGCGCTTGCGTGCTGGAACTATCAATCACTTTTTGAGAATTTTGTTCAATGGTTTTCACCAGGGTGGTGACATCTTCAGGAGTTTTGACTGGTTTAGCTGGTGGAATTGCAGAGGGCCAAACTGTTGCCAGTTGAGTCATACTAGTTTCAATCGCTTTGTGTTCTTGGGGATGGTCTTTAGCCATTTTGCTAGCAATCCCTTTGTATAAGTCGTTAGCATAGTTGATAAAGCCACGGGAATCTTGATACTCAATGGCTGCAGAAATTTTACCATCTGCGATCGCTGCACCATATTCTGAGTTAGCTGCATCTAGCAACCCGTTCATCACCTGTAGCACGAATCTAGGTTGCGATCGCTGATCTGCTCCTAAAGCTGTCACAGCGTTATCAATAGATTGCATGGAAGAGGCAAAATCAGTTTTCACCTTGGCATTTTTAGGGTTAGATTTGACAAAATCTTGCAAACTAATCAAAGATGTCTTAAACTCTTTGACTTTACGGTCATTCAATTGCTGTTCTACATCAACATAAATCTCTTCAACTGGATGTCCAATGTGAGGTTCCGCCTGTTTCGGCTGATTCTGATCCAACAGTTCTTTTGCTACCAAAAGGTGTCCTTTCATTAACCCGAGTTTCGTCATGTAGTCAACATCTTTTGCTTCTCCAGTCAGAACCACTTCCTGGATAGTCACCTGATCTTTAATTTGGTCAAATTGCTCCTGAGTGATCACTTTTTTAGAGACTAAATCCTCAGGACTGATGTAGGGACGACTCGCCTGAATTTTGTGCGATAGTGCAGGCACACCAAGCTGCGCTTCAAACTTATCCAACTCCGACAAGATCGCGTTATTGATGTTGATTTTCTTTTTGTTACCGTGTCCACTGTGACTCACTGCTTCAGTAGCCTGGGGACTGGAGTTCGCAGCAGGCGTAGTAGAATTTTCTGCCGTTGGTGTACCGTTACAGGAACTTAGAGCGAAGATTGCTGCAGTAGCAATAGTTAAACAGATGTAACGGAATTTTATCATTCTTGCTCCTATGAGTATTTGAAAGGTAATCATTAAAACATTCAAACGAGTATTGATCGATGGATTTGACAGTGTGTCTTACATTTTGCTATGATACTTTCTCATAAATGAGATTATTTTTCAACTATTTGCTAAGATTTTAACCATGATTTCATAACAATTCTCAGTTTTTGAATCACTGAAATGCTTATAGGGCGGCAATTTTCTTTATTACCAGCTGATGCTACATCTGCATATTTGAGGCTGTAAAGGAATTAGGCTAGGTACGAAAGATTGAAGAAGGCAGCTTTGCTGGAGGCAGAGGGCAGAAGGCTCAATCGGATGGGGATTCTGACCCCAACCGATTGTAGACAGCGTGTAGACAGTGGGGTTTTATACCCCATTGGCAGAGGTCAAACGGAATAGAGGGTATTACTTGTTGCCTTCAATACTTATTCCTCCCTTCTGCCCTCTGCCCTCTGCCCTCTGCCTTTCCCAGATAAACAACAAAGCCACTCTCCTGACCGACAGTCGGAGGCACATTATGTTCTAATCATAGAATCAGTGTTGTAAGTCCTACTAAAGTAAACCCCCCTTGCGATACCGAATAAGGTAGCTTGCAAGGGGGGAACACAACTGGGAGAAATTGAAAACTGTATATTCCTTTTTCAGCCTGTGGCTGCAAATCTTGTTATTTGATGAGACGCTGTTTCAACTTGCCGTTAAGTATCAAAGATTTAACATGATTTGCGAAAAAATTTTATGAATGCAAAAAATATCGAGGAGTTTTCTTTTAGCCAAGCCCGCACACTGTTGAGGTGACAATCTGCAATGTAATGCATATATGGTAAGTTGCCAGTTGCAATACCCAAAAATGCAGCAACAGTTGACCAAAATGTTAGGGTACGCATTTGAGGGAAAATTTTACTCACTCTGCAAAGTAATGGAAATGCTAAATGTCCTGTGTGTACAACGAGCCTTGCACGTAATGCTCTCAAACCGTCAACTATTCCCATCCATTCATGACAAGGACTAAGATGCAATAGGTTGAATAAGGGCAAAAATAGAAACATCCTAACAGACAATAAGTTTAGTCTATTAATTGCAACTTTAGCAATATGTAGCTGCTTTGAAAATTCCCCAAAAATTGAATCAACACGTGAATTCCCCACCATAACAAATCCTCAGTTGGTGTTCAACAAACAATTATTGATGATGAGGGAATCTAAATTAGGAAGTCCCCTCCCATTAGGTAAATGGGGTGCCCTGGTACTTAAGAGAAACTTCTCGAAAGTGTATACTTTTTTAATGCGTTTTACACACTTATTTGAGCATACATACTTTTACGGAAAAAATCTACAGTCAAAAAAATAATAGATTTATTCTTTGACATAATGGTGATAATTTTTTGTTATTGTTTTCCGTGAGTTTCATAGCAAAACATCTTTTTACTGAGTTGAAAGCGATGCTGTTTTTTTTGCTTTTGACTGATGTAGTTAAAAATGTTCTTGATTTGCTCAATACCAAGGTGTTGCTGTTGGCTAATCTGCTCAATGTTGGCATGATTGATTTGGGAGTAAATACTCTCTTCATACCTTCGTGTGTACTTCCTTCGCCAATCAATAAACTGCAATCGCTCAGTAATGTATCGCTGGCAAACTCTGCAATAAAACTGCCGACGTGGTACTTTTAAATACACTTTTTTACCATAAACTGGTAAATCTCTCACTACAATTGGTCTGGTTTGATGTAATTCTTTCGTGTAGTTACGGCAATGCGGACAGTATGTACCTTCAGCTAAAACACTTAACTGAAAAGATACTGAATCGTGAGAGAAATTACAAGATTCTACGGCTACACCAGGTAAGTTTAGTAAATGTGTGAAATGTATGTTCATCGGAAAAATGTCACCAGATATTACACTTGGCACCATGAGTTTCTAACCCACTGGTGCTATCGTTGTTCAGTCATTGCACAGGAGTCGAATCAGGATTTTTTGACGACATGTAGGTAGCGATTTTTTAGAAACTGGCTTTTCTCCTCACAGGAGTTTCAAGATGCACAAAGCCATTGTCACCCTTTACCCATCTGCATCCCTGACAAATTTCAAGTCAAAACTTTCTTCAGTAATTCTGTGTTTGTCGCCATACTATAACAAGTTCTACCACATAGTACGGCAAAATCTCTCATCAATAAAAAATAGTGATAAGTAATTATTCGATGCATGGCTAAGCTTTGCTGTGGAAAGCAGCCACTATGAACGTTATGGGAAGTCACCTTTAGAAGTCACCTTTAAAATATTTGTTTTAAGATGTCTGCAAAGGAGCTAAAGCTACAGTACTCCTCCACGCCCATAGGGGGGACACAATCTCTTGCGTTTAATTCAGGGCGGGCTGTCCGGCCCACCCCACAAAATCTGTATTTAATACTACTGAGAACTGCTATATCTAGTCAGGAAGTTTTTGCCGTCTTTTGAGAGTTACTCTCAGCTATGACTTCAAATTGACCCATGCAGCCGTTTTCTGCGATCGCATCCTGATGGGGATGAAACATATACATACCCGGATAGCGAAAGGCAAATTCCAAGATGTGACGCTCCGCTATCCCCATCGTAATCACATCAGTTTTAGTAGTGGGTTTGGTAGTCATTCCCGTGGGATAGACGTCAAAAAAGTTGGCGTGGAGGTGAAACGTTATTGCTGGATCGTATTCAATGATGTTGAGAAGATACAGCCTAATCAACTGATTTTGGTAAATGGGGATAGGATTATCCTTGTAGTAGTCAGGCAGCCCGTTGAAGGCATAATATTCGTTACGGCTATCGTCATTCACGTCATACCCAGCCATGACTAATGCGATCTCATCAGCTGGAGGACGTGGAGTGGGTGGATCGATGATAAACATTCCATATAGCCCCTTAGCAACATGACGGGTTACTGGTTCAATATGGCAGTGGTACAAGTGAACGCCATAAGGTTCCGCGTCAAATTCATAGATAGTTGCTGTACCGTGGCGAACTGGGCGAACACCATCCATTTCTGAGGGGTGGACGCCGTGAAAATGTAAAGAGTGGGAATGTCCCGCCTGGTTGAAGAACAGCACCCGTATGCGATCGCCTTGTTTTGCCCTCAGTGTCGGTCCTGGTATGCGACCATTTAAATCCCAGATGTTGTAAGAGACAGCATTGTTGAGTTGAATCGTGGAAGTACCCGCAGTCAACCGAAATTCCCGGATGGTGCGTCCATTTTCTTGCTTTAGTGTGCCATATTCAAAATCCCGTAGCATCTTGGCTGGGTTAGTAACCCCGGAAGTTGCTTCCATCTCTAGAGTTGGCACTCTCACAATTGACTTACTTTGTGCATTAAGTATTTGCCATAACGCCGCACCACTCACACCAGCGCCTACTAAACCCAGCTTCAACAGATTACGACGGCTTATTAGTTTTTCTTTTTCTAAAGCAAATATATTAGGCATGGTGTTATTATTGATACTTTACAGCAAAATTAAATTGCCAATTTTTTTCAATTAATTCCTTTTGGAATACTAAAATAATCAATAATAATTGTCAATATTTCTCAAGTTTTACAAAAAATATAAGAGTGATTATATTTAGAATTGCCTTAATTTCTCTGGGTTTCTTGTCTTAACATTGCATCGCCAGTACAACACTAAAAAGTGTCTAGGACTTACATATTGACAAAGTTCTCAAATATGGGTTTCCATTTTTCGACTCTCAGGTGGGCAGTGCCGTAAACTTATGTCGGGCTCATCAGGTTTTACTCAGTACTGCCCACCCTACAAGTTGTGGTCGCTTTCCGATTGGATGTGCATTCATACACATGATGCTCAATCTGTACAGTGCGTAAGTGGTAGTGTCGTGAAAAATTTTAATTTTTTTTTATTGCTTGCGATAGTTACATAGATTTAATTATTTTTGAAACAACAAAATGTCAAAAGGTGTATGATGCATATTTCTAAAGGCGAGATACTGGACAAGCTCTTATCTTGCACCAAATGCCTCTGCATACTTGACTAAATAAACAGGAACCTTTGCTAGTAAAGATTATTCTTGAGTCAAAACGCCCCCCGATTTAAACTAAAAGCTTTAGATGCATCTGTAGGTACTTATCGTGTCAAAAATTATTCTTAAATCAAAAGGCAAATCAAGGTTAGTGAGTCTTATCTTGATGGCAGTGGTAAGCTTTTACTTCATTGTGTGCCTACCCAAACCAGCGTATGCTATGCATATTATGGAAGGTTTTTTACCACCAGGCTGGGCGATTTTTTGGTGGGTTGTAGCATTACCGTTTTTTATTCTGGGGTTACGATCCCTAACTCATATTACCAAAGCTAATCCTGAACTAAAATTACTCCTAGCATTGGCAGGAGCTTTTACGTTCGTACTCTCAGCCTTGAAAATGCCTTCAGTGACAGGGAGCTGCGCTCATCCTACAGGAACAGGATTAGGCGCAGTATTATTTGGACCTTTAGCTATGTCGGTGCTGGGTAGTTTAGTCTTGCTGTTTCAAGCATTACTGCTAGCGCATGGCGGTTTGACAACACTAGGAGCAAATGCATTTTCGATGGCGATCGCCGGGCCATTTGCCGCTTACTGGATATATCATCTAACAATGCGGCTCAGTGGTAAACAAAAAATTGCTATCTTTTTAGCAGCAGCCTTGGCAGATTTACTGACATACATCATTACATCCATCCAACTCGCCCTTGCTTTTCCTGCACCAGTTGGGGGATTTCTTGCCTCACTTGCCAAGTTTGCCGGAATTTTTGCCATTACTCAAGTACCCTTAGCAATTAGTGAAGGGTTACTGACTGTGCTGGTGTGGAACTGGCTACAATCTTACACTCCTCAAGAATTAGAACTGTTGAAATTAATCAAACGGGAGCCTCAAACCAATGAATCAGTCTAAAAAAGGATTGAGTAACTGGCTGTTACTTGGAGGAGTTCTGATTTTGGCAGCGGCACCATTCATATTTGCCCGTAACGCTGAATTTGCGGGTGCAGATGACAGAGCTGCCAAAGCCGTTACTGAAGTACAACCTGGATATCAACCTTGGTTTAAACCACTGATGAATGTGGCTAGTTGCGAAGTGCAAACCTTTTTATTTGCGTCTCAGGCTGCCGTGGGTGCAGGGACACTTGGGTTTTTGATTGGTTTGTACAAAGGGCGCTCCGAACAAAGCAAGAAACAAAATGAAAATTCAGATTGACACGCTTGCTTACACTAATCGCTTACGGTGGTTAGCGCCAGAGCAGAAATTACTGTTTGCCACTGCCCTGCTGATAATCACTGCCTTTGCTCATCCGCAAGTTCAAGTTTTGATATTCTTTTGGATGAGTATTTGGACAGTGATTTATGCAGGCATTCCTGCTAAGACTTATTTGAAATTAGTCTATGTTGCCACTCTATTCTGGTTAACGAGTTTGCCAGCTTTAGCAATCAATGGCATAGAGGTATCTCATCTAGATTTTGTGCAACATGACTCTATTATAGGATTGACTTTTGGCTCTTATTATGTATACATCAGTCACAAAGGTATTGAGCAGGGATTGACAATTTTAACGCGAGCGATCGCCTCTTTATCCTGCTTATACTTTGTCATGTTAACTATCCCCTTTTCCGAACTTTTGCAAACATTGCGTCGTATCGGAATTCCAGTGCTTTTAACTGAGCTTTTATTGCTGATGTACCGCTTTATCTTTGTCCTTTTAAATACTACTGCCGAGTTATGGACTGCCCAACAATCTCGTGGAGGCTATCGAACTTTTAGTACTGGGATGAAAAGTTTAGCACTGTTGATTGGACAACTACTAAAGCGAACCATAGAAAACTATCGTCAAGTCTCGTTAAGTTTAGCAGCACGGGGTTTTAGTGGAGAATTGCGGGTTTGGCATCCTCATCGCTATCATGAATCGAAGCGCCATACCATAGAAGCAATTGTCGGCTGTGCAGTATTAATAGGATTAGAATTGTGGAAGTATGCAGGAATGGTTACTTGAATTTGAGCAGGTACATTATACCTATTTAGGTGCGCAACAATCGGCTCTGAATGGTTTAACACTACGGATTCCTGCTCACAAAAGATGTGCATTAATTGGTCAGAATGGTTGTGGTAAAACGACACTATTTTTATTAGCAAATGGTCTATACAAACCAAATAAAGGTAGTGTGCATTGGCAAGGTAAGTCACTCAAATATGACCGTAACTCCTTGATGAAGTTACGTCAAAAAGTTGGGTTAATTTTTCAAGATCCAGAGCAACAACTGGTAGCTTCTACTGTTGAAGAAGATATTTCTTACGGCTTGTGTAATTTGGGGTTGCCAGAAGTAGAAATTCAACAGCGAGTCGAGCAAGCTTTAGTAGAATTTGGTTTAACTGAACTAGCTCAAAGACCAGTTCATCATCTGAGTTTGGGACAAAAAAAGCGAGTTTCCATAGCAGATGTGATGGTGCTACGACCTGAACTACTGCTATTAGATGAACCTACAGCTTATCTGGATAAGTTACATACTCGTAACCTCATGGCAACCCTGAAAAAGATTCATGCAGCTGGGACAACAATCTTGATGGCAACTCATGACCTTGATTTAGTTTACCGCTGGGCAGATTGGATATTTGTCATGGATAAAGGACGACTTGTTTTGGAGGGAAAGCCACAGGATGTGTTTACTCAACGCGATATTTTAGAAGAGTTACAGTTAGGAGTACCACTCATATATGAAATGTTATTTGCTGACGGAGTCGCTGAAGAGGGACCTGTTTTGGAACGCTTACGGCAAAGAATATTGAATTTATTTCGCTACTTTTAAAGCAAGGTCGTTAACCAGGTTTATAGCGCAACTCAATTGAATGAAGTACAAATTTATCTGTGTCCATCTGTGTCCATCTGTGGTTCATTATTTCTTTCTATACCTTACTGCGGGTTGCAAACCGTAGATATTGGATTACGCTTGCATAAGGACACTGACTTGATTGACAGGTGCATGTTCAATGAGACAGTAAGGGCGACTGTAGCTCAAAGGAGGTTCTAAAGCGTGAGCCTGCAAAAATTCTGAATCATTCATCACCCGTTCAGTCTCACCATCAAACACAATTTGTCCTCTGCTTAACACAATGGTGCGAGAACAAAGTTCTAAAGCTAAGTCTAAATCATGAGTGGCAATCAGTTGAGTGAGAGGCAAAGTTTGCAACAAATCAATTAACTGGCGACGCGATCGCGGATCTAACTGGGCAGAAGGTTCATCTAATATTAAAACCTGCGGGTTCATAGCTAAAACGCCTGCGATCGCAATGCGTTTCTTTTCACCACCAGACAAATTATCAGTATTGCGTTGCCCATACCATTCTGGATCAATATCAACTGCTGCTAGTGCTTGAAGAACTTGCTCTTTGAGTTCCTTGTCTCGTAATCCCAAATTCATCGGACCAAAAGCAACATCTTCCCATACAGTAGGCATAAATAGCTGATTATCTGGGTTTTGAAACACCAGCCCAACAAAATTCCGAATTTCTCGCAAATTTTCCGGCGTTACAGACCACTCACCAATAATTACCTCTCCTTCCTGTGGCAGAATAATTCCATTGAGGTGAAACTGCAACGTAGATTTTCCCGAACCATTCGCCCCAATTAATGCAACCCTTTCCCCAGCTTCGATAGATAAATTAATTCCCACGAGAGCCTGAGTACCATCAGGGTAGGTATAAGTCAGATTCTTGATTTTTATTGGATTATGATGCATCGAAGAGGATTACTACTTAATTAAATAAACTGCTTGTCCAAGAAGTGCCAAAATTACAGTCAAACTCAGAGCTATAACATCGCGCCGTCCGCCCTGTGGTACTTTTTCTATCGGTGGGACTCCTTGATAACCCCGTGACAGCATCGCTTGATGAACGCGATTACCTCGCTCATAAGTGCGGATAAACAACGCTCCGATCATGTTACCAACAACCAGGCGGATAGTACGGTTGCTGTTCATCAAATTGCGAGATGCTGCTGCTCGCCGCATGGTGTTAAACTCGTTAATCAACACACCAATATAACGATACATTGATGCTAGAATTGCCACCAACAAGGGCGGGGTTCGCAGTTGAATCAAGGCATTGAGTAGCGCCGATACTGAAGTTGTTAAAGTGAGCAAATTCAACATCAGCAGCGACAGCAGCGTCTTGAGTGTGACACTACCCAAGACAGTTAGCCCCACTGTGGTAATCTGCAACGGACCCCAAGCCCAAAGAACCGTGCCACCACCCCGAAACAAAGTACCCAAAAGCACAACACCAACAAAACCGAACTCAAGTGCTAAGCGTTTCAGTAACACGCTGAGGGTGACTTTACTGAGCAATAAAACGCTTGCCACAGCCAAGCCATAAATTGCCCAAGTCCACCAATGTCCATTGGGCGTTAGAACAATGGCAAACACGAGCAGCAATGTACACAGTATCCGGGTACGGGGGGCAAGTTTGTGCCAAGGAGTGACCTGTTTACTATCGACATCAAAAGCTAGCGCCCCAATATGCAGCAGCATCTAGTTAAATTTTTATTAAGTTTCCTGGTTTATTCTCAATCATCAGTGTACTCGGATTCATCTAACTCAGGGTGAGATGAATCACGTCCACGCACAACCAATTTGCCAATACCCCAAGCCAAGCCAAAAACTGCTAACGTTCCGACTAACCCAGCTATGGGTGTGGCGACGGCTTCCGGTACACCTCTGAGGGCGTATTCCTCAAACACAGCGTAGAAGGGTAGCTTTTTAGCTGGTGCATCTTCAGCGGCTTTATTTTCAAATTTCAGATCCTGCGAGACTCGATCCAAGCCATCAGGATTTTTGCTGGCAAAAGGAGACAGGAAAACTGCAATGAGCAGGGCAACACCCAAGCCAGCTATGACAAAAGCACGATTGCGCGATCGCGAATTATTACTCATATGCATTATCCCTATTGATGCCGAGAGAGAGGACGAGAGACAACAGCCTTGCGCGGCGGATCGTAGAACATATCCGGTCGAGTCCGCCAAATAAACGTCAGTGCTATTACGGTGATCACTGCCTCACCAATACCGATAATGACGTGCCAAGTTGCCATTGCTGCCAACGCCACTGTTAAGGGAACTGTTCCCGATATAGCCAGTTCTATGGCACACAAAAGTGAGCCAACGATGACACTTGTCCAGGCAGCAACGGCTGCGCCAGTTACCATTCCTGACAATTTATTGCGACCAATGGCAAACCGGATTGCTTTGTATAAGTAATAACCAGCAAATGTGCCAATCAATCCCATATTAAAGATGTTGGCTCCTAAGACCGTCAGCCCGCCATCTTGAAACAAAACAGCTTGGACGATAAACACCGCCACCATCACCAGAGAGCCAGCCCACGGACCTAATAAAGCTCCCGCTAGCGTTCCACCCAAAAGGTGTCCGGAAGTGCCGCCGGGAATGGGGAAATTAATCATTTGAGCCGCAAAGATAAAAGCGGCACACACTCCCATCAGGGGTACGGCTTTTTCCTGGTATTCTGCTTGCGATCGCGAGAGCGCGAGTGCAATTAAAGCGATCGCAATTACCCAGGTGACAAAAATAACAGGTAAGTTAAGAAAGCCATCTGGGATGTGCATGGCTAACTGGGGCTGAATCACCCTGTGTAACCAGCTTGAGTATGGAATAAAAGGAAACACGATTTTATCCCTAATCTAAAGAATTTTTTAGCTAAATTATGCAATCCAAGGAAATATATAATTAAACTTGGAATTTCTCAATAATTCAATGCGATGGGGGGGCATTTTTAAATTAATAGTAAATTAATAGCCCTGTGCAGTTTCTTACTGACCGTGTTGAGCACGCAGCAGAGCGGCGGAAATAGCTTTGGCGGCTTACAAGTCATCATGAGCAGCAACGCCAAGGTCGAAAAGGTGTCCGGCGGCTTTAACTTCACAGAAGGACCGCTCTGGAACCCGCCCGGCTTCCTAGTGTTTAGTGATATCGGTGCTGATACTATCTACAAATGGACTCCTAACGGTAAGATTTCGATATTTCGTCGTCCTGCGGGACATGCCAACGGCAATACATTGGATCGGCAGGGACGGTTAATTACTGCTGAGCATGACCGCCGCCTCGTACGTACCACTAAAGACGGTACCAAGATAACCTTAGCAGAGCGTTATCTTGGAAAGCGGCTCAACAGTCCCAACGACGTTGTTGTCAAGTCAGATGGCAGCATTTACTTCACTGATCCCCCCTACGGCATTAGCAAGCAACAAGAAGAACTGGGCTTTTATGGCGTTTATCGACTGGCACCAGATAGAACTTTGATGTTGCTTACTAAAGACTTAGTGCGCCCCAATGGGCTAGCCTTTTCGACGGATGAGAACAAACTGTATGTGAGTGATTCTGAAACAGGACACATCCGTGTCTTCCAAGTCAACTTAGATGGCACGCTCACTAACGGACAGGTCTTTGCACAATTGAAAGAACCTAGCAACTCTGGCGTACCCGATGGTATGAAGGTAGATGTGCAAGGCAATGTCTACTGTAGCGGTCCTCAAGGAGTGTGGATTTTCTCCCCAGCAGGTCAACTACTGGGCAAGATTATCGTGCCTGAGGTGGTAACAAATCTAGCTTGGGGCGACTCGGACTACAAAACGCTTTACATAACAGCAACCACAAGTCTCTACCGCATCCGCCTCAAGGTTGCAGGCGTGCAACCCGGTACACCTGCGCTGTCCCGGAGTACTACTGAACTTAGTCGTTGAAAGGTTTTAGCTTCAAGTTGTCAGTGGCTCCACTACTAGAGCCATGTCGTAATTCTCGGCTACCCTTAGCAATTCTAAAGAATTCAATTATCGAAACACCAACAAAAACTACTGAATCATTAGTTACTATTGTTTGGGTTTTATTGATGGTTGGGTGTTAATGTCTATTTTACGTAAATATACCGTTATTGTTCCTCTTAGCTTGAGCATCGTCCTTTTGGTTACTGCTTGTAGTGACAGCAAAGCCTCTCAATGTCAGCGACTGATTGATGTCGTAAACAAAGGAAGTGAACTGATTGATAACAATAAAGGGCAGCAGGTGACAACAAGCTTGCAACTATCCAAGGATTTGGAAGCTGTGACCAAACAAATCAAGGAGCTGAAGTTAAAAGATCCCAAGCTTCAAGAATTTCAGAGCCGTTTTGTGCAGGTATTTGAGACTTTCAGTCAATTGATCGCCAAGGCAGGTAAGGCTCTTGGTTCAGCTAAGAACGCACAAGACTCATCAGAGGGTAGGATAAAAATTCAAAAGGCTAGAGGAGAAATCGATACGGCTCTCACAGCAGCGGCAAATGCTGCCAAGCAGTCTGATGACCTGGCATCTCAGGTTAATAAGTACTGTAGCCAATCAAAATGACATCAATGGGATTGCAGTAGCGCTCAGGCGCTACTGTAGATTAACTCATTACAATCATTTCTGGAACTTAATGAGGGCAAGATGAAATCTATAATCACAGCCAGCACAAGAGCACTATTCCAGGTGAGAAACGTCTCTATGGTAAACCTGCTCTGATTGACACATTGGCTATACTAGTGAGTTAGCGTGTTTGATTGACCATTTGGCTAGTAGCCATTTTTACCACTCAATGGAGTTTTGACTGTCAATCAGCTAGCTTATAACTATACAGGGAAACCATAATCATTTACACATTGTCAAGGAAGCAGCTATGAAAGCAGAACTCATTGAATTGATCACCAGAGTCGTGCAAGTCTTGCAAATCAATATGCGTTGGATGACTTGGAACTTATTTCTAGCTTTTATACCTTTGGCTTTAAGTGTTTGGTTGTTTCGCAGGAGGCGCGGACAGTCTTGGGTTTGGTGGTTGGGATTTGTAGTTTTCTATGCTTTTTTACCAAATGCGCCTTACCTGCTGACTGATATCATTCACCTGATAGATGATATTCGTACAATTCAGTCTGTCTGGATAATAACCCTTCTACTCATCCCGTTGTATGTGCTAGTTATTTTCGCTGGATTTGAAGCTTACGTTATATCTTTAATTAATTTAGGTTATTACTTACATCGTATTGGTAAGAGCCAATGGATTTTGTGGGTTGAGTTAATTACCCATGCTCTCTGCGCTGTTGGTGTTTATTGGGGACGTTTCTTACGTTTTAACAGCTGGGATTTTGTGACTCAACCAGATGCTGTGCTGACTAAAGGAATAGAGGACATTCTTGGCAAACAGCCTCTGGTGATTATTGCTATTACTTTTGGCATACTTGTCGGTCTGCATTGGATTATGAAACGAGTGACTTTAGGTTTTGTTAACCAAGGAGAAAACAACATAAGAAGGAACTCAAAACGTATTAACCCAAACACGCCTAATGTTGAATGACCAGTCTTCGGTGGAAATAAGCTACAAGAGTGTAAGGTTGTTAACGAATAGTCAATTCAAACTCATTTTTTGAATTTTTTCAGCCCTACACTCTATATGAACAAAAATCATGCCTAGATTTCCTGCCATAAGAAAGATGAAACTTAACCTTGCTTGACGTGAAATAAATCCAGATCAAATAGTCAAAGGAGAAATTTCTCATAGAACCGTTGAATATATCAGCGGTTTTGTTTGGAATTTCTACTCACGTTAATACGAGGGATATGGCATGACATTAATTTCTAGAGAGGAAATAAAAACACTACTAGAACAGCCAAGACAAAATTCTGTTTCAATTTATATGCCGACGCACCCAGCCGGACCAGAAGTTCGACAAGACCCAATTCGCTTCAAGAATTTAATAAAAGAGGCTGAGGCTCGCTTAATTGATGCAGGTGTTGAGCAGAACGATGCAGTTGAATTGCTCGCAAAAGCCCATCAACTGGATACTTCGGATTTTTGGGAACAAATGGGAGAGCAAGGAATAGCAGTCTTTATTTCTAAAGATATTTTTCGCTACTATACCCTGCCTCACCAATTTGACGAGTTGGTGGTGGTGACAGACCGATTTCACATTAAGCCACTATTGCCGATTTTAAATGGCGATGGGCGTTTCTACCTGTTGGCTTTAAGTCAAAAGGATGTGCGGTTTTTTGAGGGAAGCCGCTACAGCATCCAAGAGGTAGAGGTGGAAAATATGCCTAAAAGTCTGGATGAAGCTCTCAATTATGATGAGACTGCCCAAGACGGTCAGTTCCGAATTGCTACATCCAAAGGCGGAACCGCCAATTCTTTCTCAGGGGCACAGCCGGGTGCGTTTCACGGTCAGGGTAGTCCCGACAGGGATAAGCATCAGGAAGCCATCCTGCAATTCTTTCACGCTGTTAATGGCGCATTGCAAGAGAAATTGCGAAACCAAACAGCGCCTTTGATGCTGGCTGGGGTAGAGTACTTGTTGCCTCTTTACAGAGATGCAAATACTTACCAGCATTTAATCGAAGAAGGTATCAGTGGGAATCAAGAGATTCTCAGCGCACAAGAACTGCACGAACGAGCTTGGCCGATTGTTGAACCGTACTACCATAAATCGCAACAACAGGTTGTAGAGCGATTTAACGAATTGTTTGGTGGTAATACTGGCAAAGCATCCAACGAACTCAAGGAAATTGTGCCGGCAGCTTATTACCAAAGAATTGATTCCTTGTTGGTTGCAGTTGGTCAGCAGCAATGGGGATTGTTTGACCCTACCTCAGAAACCGTTTATTTGCACCAAGAAGAAGAAGCGGGCGATGAAGATTTGTTGGATCTTGTTGCTGCTCATACCTTGTTAAACGGTGGTACGGTCTACGCCGTTGCCCCAGAAGAAGTGCCATTTAGCACACCTATTGCGGCAATTTTCCGATATTAATCTTGTTGCTGGTGTATAAGCTTCAACAAGCTATATAGGAATTCAGTTTAGTAGCCCAACACTATCCTAGTAGCCCGGAAAGGGATTTCCGGGCTGTCTAAAGGCCAAATGAAACAGCCCTAAAGTTAAGGATGAAGAGGGTATTAAGAACTTTGCGATACACTAGCACCCTTGACCTTAGCTGGTATAATAATGCCATAATAAGCAACAGCTATTGCCGTTAGGGCGTTGAACCAAACATTGTTACCAAATATTGGCATTAAATTGAACATCGTGTTAGCCACGGGCACCACTCCCAGGATGGCGATCGCAATATACGCAACTGCAAAAAAACGATTGAATAGGCGGGCACTGTTCAAATCGCTATAGGAGGCAATTCCGAACACTCCAACAGCGCAATGTACAAGGTTATGCAAGAAATTGGTGGGAAATAACCCAAAGACATAGCCAAATCCCTTAGCATAGGCGCTAGGAGATGCATCGAACGGCACGTAAGACGCATCTGTTCCAGGCAATGTAACCAAAGCTGGTATAAATCCAGCCAAACCTAAAATCAGAAAGAGCATTCCGACAATCAGGGCGCAGTAACGCTCTGTCATGTTCCCCGCATTTATGTTTTCCATATTGTTACTCCAAATTTCATGTAAATCTTCACTTAATTACGAGTTGCCCGCTGGAATATCGTTTCTACCAATTTGCGAAACAGATAGAAATAAATCTTATTCAGTCGGTTCACTACGAAACGTAACACTTCCCATTCAACTCACATTTCATCTAGTTAAATCTGTCAAAAGAAAGGATTAAATTTTGCAAAACAGTGTGTTGTCCTATACTGTTATCTTGAACGTTTTCAAACAGCTAAGTTTTCAGCGTTAGACCATGAAAAAACACTTGCCTCGGTTAGCAAGGAGAAAACTGTTAGACTTTGAAATCTTGAAAAAATAGGTCAGTACACGAACGGTTTAGATACTCTTTTGAAGAGAGGTTGCCACTGGGTGTGAGACTATCTTAAAAATAAGCTTGTCATCAGTGAAAACGGCAAACATTTATATAGCTTCCCTTAAGAAAAACCAATAGACAAACTTAGTACAACATATTAATTTCACCTTTCGGTAAAGGTTTATCTATCTTGAGTCAGATTTATATTTAAAACCATTTCGCAATCATCAAATATATTACTTGAAAGTTAAGCTAATTTGTTTATAGCGTTAGAAAAAGATGGGCGCGTAGCACCTGATGTTCTTGGTGCGCGTTGAAAAATCATAATCATCTGACACTTTACCTTAGTGTTTTTCGTGTCTTTGCGGTTAAACATATTTTGAGGCACGTAGACACGAAGAAAACGAAGCAATGCCTAGTATGGTGGTAAAGGAGTTAAATATATGCCTTATAAAGAAATTGATGATTTACCGGAATCGATAAGAAAACATCTTCCTAAACACGCCCAAGAAATTTTTCAAGCAGCCTTTAATAATGCAAAAGGAGAGTACGGCGAAGAAGAACGTGCCTTCCGTGTTGCATGGAGTGCGGTCAAGCGTGATTACCAAAAAGGTGAAGATGGAAATTGGCACAAAAAGCCAGAATAGATATCATCTCCCTTTGGGAAATTACAAATTAAGAATTAAAAATTCTAGCTCTTTTTGAATTTTGAATTGGAGCAATGCGACGGTGATGAGCTTTGATTACGACCTTTTTATTATTGGTGCTGGTTCTGGTGGTCTTGCTGCTGCTAAACGCGCTGCTTCTTATGGTGCTCGTGTAGGAATTGCAGAAGCAGTCGCTGTCGGTGGTGCATGTATTAACTATGGCTGTATTCCTGAGAAATTAATGGCTTATGCTGCTAACTTCTCGAGTCTTTTTCCTGTTGCAGTATCTTATGGATGGAGTGAGTGTAATAGCAGCTTTGACTGGTCGAGATTCAAGGTAGCTAAAGACCAGAAAGTGGAACAACTCCATGAGGTACATACTAAATACCTTACAGAATTAGGAATAGAGATTATTTGGGGTCATGGCACCTTCCGAGATGCTCACACTTTAGATATTGATGGGCAGAAAATAACGGCAGATAAAATTTTGATTGCGGTGGGAGCAAAACCTGTCAAACCAGATATACCAGGGGTAGAGTATGCCATCTCAATAAAAGAACTGCTTAGCTTCAAAAAATTACCCAGGCAGATAGGAATTATTGGAGGAGATTACGTCGCTATAAAAACTGCTGGGAGTTTAAGTGGGCTTGGGGTTAAAGTAACTGTAATTACTGAATCAGACATGATTTTGGCAAATTGTGATGAAGATATTGCCCTAAGCGTTCAAGGGAGCATGACTAAGCATGGTGTAAAAATTTTCACGAATACTAAAGTCGAAAAATTTGAACAATTAGCAGATGGTCTAAATCTGACATTGATGGCTGATCATAATGTCAATTTGACAGTAGATACTGGTTTATGCCTAAAATATATGGCACCGAATTTAAGTAACTTAACTTTGGAAAATGCAGGCGTTGAGGTGACTCAAAACGGTGCCATTTTGGTGGATAAGTATAGTAGCACTACACAACCGAATATTTTTGCCATTGGCGATTGTACCAATAGAATGAAATTGACACCTGTTGCCATTGCTGAAGCTCGTGCTTTTGTTGATACTGAATTTGGAAAAAATCCCCACATTTTGAACTATCAATTAATCCCAATTTCAGTTTCTTCCATACCTGAAGCTGCTACAGTTGGTTTGACAGAGGCTCAAGCACGGGAAAAATTTGGTGAATCAGTGCAATGTTACCGTCAGGAGTTCAAACCACTTTTTTACGGTCTGACTAACAAAGATGAAAAAACTCTCTTGAAGTTAGTGGTTGACAGTAAATCAGAGCGAGTCATAGGCGCTCATATGGTAGGTCAATATGCATCTGAAATTATTCAAAGTATTGCCCTTGCCATGAAATTGGGAGCAACTAAAAAGGATTTAGATACAAGTATCGGCATTCATCCATCAATTGCAGAAGAAATTTTTTCTCTATAGATGATTGTGCTTGGAGTTACACAAAACTTAAAACGGTTTTCACTCTTTCGAGATGCTAACAATTTTAGTAACACCACTAGAGTAAGAGGAGAAATGACTTCTATGTATCTAAAATGAGTCTATAAGATAAGCAGTTTTGAAACACTGTATATATTACCTTCTATTACACTAAAATCCCCACCCTTTTTATGGTCTTAGACTCTTGATGAAGAGATTTGTAAGCTGCTCCAAGGGGCTGTGAATAAGGGTAAGTAGTTATTAGGTTTAGAATCATGTCAAATGCAAGCATAACGAAACTAAGTGATGCAGTGCGTCAAACAGCGCATCCACTTACGGGTGCAGTCGAAGATTATGACCCACTGATGGAACTCATTGGCGATGCTCGTTTTGTACTTATTGGTGAAGCTTCTCACGGCACCCATGAGTTTTACGAACAACGAGCAGAGATTACCAAACGCCTGATTCAAGAGAAAGGCTTTACAGCTGTAGCAGTAGAAGCAGATTGGCCCGATGCCTACCGTATCAATCGCTATGTGCGCGGAGTCAATGATGACCCTACGCCTGCTGAAGCATTGGGCGGCTTCCAAGGCTTCCCCGCTTGGATGTGGCGTAACACCGATGTGGTGAATTTTATCGGCTGGCTACGCCAATATAATGATGCCTTACCACAGAATGCAACGAAGGTTGGCTTTTATGGGCTTGACCTTTACAGTATGCATGCCTCAATAGAAGAGGTTGTGGGTTATTTGGACAAGGTTGACCCAGAAGCCGCAGAACGGGCACGCCACCGCTATTCGTGCTTAGGACACTTTGGCGAAGACTCCCAGGCTTATGGGTATGCTGCCAGTTTTGGTCTGAGCGAGTCTTGCGAGAAAGAAGCTGTCAATCAATTGATGGAGTTGCAACGTAAGACTGCGGAGTATGCAGGGCGCGATGGGCGGGTTGCAGAAGACGAGTTTTTCTATGCTGAACAGAACGCCCGACTGGTGAAGGATGCCGAGGAATACTACCGCTCGATGTTTCAGGGGCGGGTATCGTCATGGAATGTCCGCGTTCGCGTAGCGTGCGCTTTGCGCATTCGCCACATGGCAGAAACCTTAGATCATCTCGTTGCCCATTTAGATACACAGGGCAACCGTACAAAGGTTGTAGTTTGGGAGCATAACTCTCACTTGGGTGATGCGCGAGCAACCGACATGGGAGATGCGGGTGAACTGAACGTGGGGCAGCTTGTGCGCGAAAAATATGGTCGTGATGCTGTACTTGTAGGCTTTAGCACCTACACGGGCACGGTCACGGCTGCTTCTCGTTGGGGTGGTGTGACACAACTCAAACAAGTTCGTCCGGCATTGTTAGGTAGTTATGAAGCTTTGTTTCACGATACAGGTTTGCCTCGGTTTTTACTGGATTTGCGACAAGATAATCAAGCAGTCACAGGACTGCAAGAACCTCGATTAGAGCGGGCAATTGGTGTGATTTACCTGCCCAAAACCGAGCGTATTAGCCACTACTTCTATGCACGACTCCCCGAACAGTTTGATGCAGTGATTCACATTGATGACACAAGAGGCGTAGAACCTCTTGATCGCAGCCCCGATTCCCAGATGACAGAACCGCCGGAGACATTTCCCTCTGGTGTCTAATATCAAGTCCGCTTAATTACTTATATATTCAGTCTGGAGCAATCCTGGTTGAACAAGTTTCGACCTTGAGCCTAGAATTCCCTGGCTTTACATCAAAACGAGCTAACGCCGTGTTTTGATAGCTAGGGGAGTGTCAAGGCAGGTTCAAGAACTTGCGCGCACTCAGTCGGAACAGCCTATCTGGTAGAATAGCTCTCAAAGCAGGCACCCATGCCTGATTGCCAACACGATACCGCAATCGCGGCGACTGGCTTTGTACCACCCTAAGAATCATCCGTGCAACTTTTTCGGGATTATCACCTCGTGCAATTGCCTGACTGATTGATGAGGGCAGCACATCACGTACAGTGTCGTAATCGGCATAAGTGCAGGTTCCTTGCGACATGGCGTGATTAAAGTTGGTCTTGAAATAACCAGGCTCAATTAAAGACACTTTGATATTGAAAGGGTCTAATTCCACACTGAGTGCTTCACTATAACCTTCGAGTGCAAACTTACTTGCTGAGTAAAAACCTTGACCGACTGCCCCTACCAATCCCCCCAGCGAACTCATATTGATAATATGCCCGCTACGCTGCTGTCTCATCGTTGGTAAAACGGCATTGGTGAGGCGGACAACACCCCAGAAGTTTGTTTCAAAAATATCCTTGGCTTGTTCTAAGCTTGTTTCCTCAATCACGCTAGCGTGTATTTGTCCGGCATTATTGATCAGCAAATCAATGCGGTTAGTTTGTGCAAGCAACTGTTTTATACACGATTGTACTGAGTCGTCAGATTTTACATCCAGCGTCAGCATTTCTACACCCTGCGAGGCGGAATGTTGCTTGCGACTGGTGCCGAAGACACAGTAACCCTCTTGAGCAAGTAGATGAGCGGTTAACTGTCCAAACCCGGATGATGCTCCTGTAACCAGCGCGACCTTTTTGTTAATCATAGGTTCTCACTTTAGATACTCCTATTTCCAAACATAAATGCGCCTCTGCATTGCTTGTTATAGCTCAAGAGAGAAAGTCCTCGGGAAAATCAACATTGTGGACTGATGATTTGGGCTTTTAAAATTGGGACACAACGAAAATCCTTCTCAAAGCGGGTGTGTTATCTCTACTCAAGGAGTTTAGTTCTTAGAAAGAGATAATTATGAGAGCTATGTATCGTAGCGCCAAATTATATAAATGTAGCTGTACAGCAGGAGTAGCGTTTGATGGCTAAATCAATCGTTCCAACAAAAAGGATCGGCACAAAGTTCATCAACTGGTTGCTCGAAGAAGACCGAAACGAGAAGGAAGGACCCTACCGCAAAGAAGAACAACACCGCAGCCATCCTTGGTGGCAGGTTATGTGCTTGACAGGTGTAGATTATTTCTCGACGCTTGGCTATCAACCTGGTATTGCAGCATTGGCAGCAGGCTCTCTCTCTCCTGTGGCAACCCTGATTCTGGTTTTGCTGACGCTGTTTGGGGCATTGCCGATTTATCGCCGCGTTGCTGCCAAAAGTCCTCATGGCGAAGGGTCAATTGCTATGCTCGAACACTTGCTCCCCTGGTGGCAAGGCAAGCTATTTGTACTCTGCCTACTCGGCTTTGTAGGAACCGACTTCATCATTACCATTACCCTTTCGGCTGCTGATGCTACTGCCCATATCATCGAAAATCCGCTCGTGCCAAGTTGGCTTCACAATCAGCAGGTCGGTATTACGCTGGTACTCGTGGCATTGCTAGCCGCAGTTTTCCTCAGAGGTTTCCGAGAAGCGATCAGTATTGCAGTCTTTTTGGTTGGAATCTATCTAGTGTTGAATTTCGTTGTCGTGAGCGTCGGTTTGTATCAGATTCTGAATCAACCTTCTGCGATCGCTGATTGGCAGACTACTCTTTTTGCTACCCATCACAACCCTTTGATCATGCTTGGCGTAGCCGTCCTGGTATTCCCAAAGCTTGCTTTGGGATTGTCAGGCTTTGAGACTGGCGTGACGGTTATGCCTCTGGTGCAGGGCAGCAGCAGCGACACCTCCCGACAGCCCAAAGGACGCATTCGCAATACGCACAAGCTGCTCACAGTTGCTGCTGGGATCATGAGCTTCTTTTTGCTCACCAGCAGCTTTGTAACGACTCTACTGATTCCAGCAGCAGAATTTCAAACCGGGGGCAAGGCAAGTGGGCGTGCCCTCGCCTATTTAGCGCATCAGTATCTAGGCAATGGCTTTGGCACAATTTACGATATAAGTACCATCACCATTCTCTGGTTTGCAGGTGCATCCGCAATGGCAGGGCTTCTCAATATCGTACCCCGCTACCTGCCGCGCTATGGCATGGCACCGAATTGGGCACGGACAGCGCGACCTCTGGTGTTAGTCTATACAGCTATTGCTTTTGTTGTCACAATTCTCTTCAAAGCTAATGTGGAAGCTCAAGGTGGGGCTTACGCAACTGGCGTGCTTGTGTTGATCACCTCGGCTGCGTTTGCTGTGACCTTATCAGCCCATCGCCACAGACTCAAGCGAGGAAGGCTCGCTTTTGGAATCATTACGCTGCTGTTTGTGTATACCACTGTTGTCAATATCATCGAGAGACCCGAGGGGATTAGGATCGCTGCGTTCTTCATCGGTGCTATCATCCTCAGCTCGCTGGTTTCACGCGTGTGGCGATCCACCGAACTTCGACTGGAACGGATCGAAATTGACGAAAATGCTCGTCTGTTCATTGCTGAAGAGAGCCGGGGTGCGATACGACTGATTGCCAACCGATTGAATAAGGGCGATATACGAGAGTATGCTTTAAAGGAGCAAGAGGTGCGCGAGGACAACCATATTCCGCTCAGCGATCCGATCTTGTTTCTAGAGATTCAGGTATCTGATGCTTCAGAATTTGCAAACATAATCAGAGTTAAAGGGGTCGAGGTCGATCAGTACCGCATCCTGCGTGCTGAGAGTGCAGCCGTCCCTAACGCGATCGCCGCTTTACTTCTCTACATTCGCGACCAAACGGGTAAGATTCCGCATGCTTATTTTGGTTGGGTTGAGGGAAACCCGATACAATACTTGCTCCGCTTTATCTTGTTTGGTGAGGGGGATATTGCTGTGGTTACGCGTGAAGTTCTTCGTAAAGCTGAGAAAGATCCTGAGCGCCGTCCTGCCATCCATGTCGGAGGATGAACGACTACTAGGGATGAAAAGGAATTAGGAGTCAGGAGTCAGAATACTCCAGCAATCAAGTCAGGGGTTTCAAGCGTAGATATTTGTCTTTATTCACAAAACTGTAAAATCGCTTGCTCTAAATCTCCCTTGGACATCCAGTCTAAAGAATCCCCAAGCTGGATTCTGGTTCCTGAATTCTGAATTTTTCTTCGGTTTTCTTCGGTAAATAAATGTAAAGCACTGTGTCACTTTTGGCACAAGTGCTACACGCATAAATACTATTGTCAATTATAGCACGTTTTGACCAAAGTGGCAATAAAACCAAGTGTAGTTAGTGGGTAATGCTTCAAAGGAGCCACCCCAAGGAGATCAAGGCTATGGTGTTTGGGCTGATACATCCAAACTTAAAACTGCTTTACCCCTTTTGGTAGCTCGCTCGCTTAGGTAGCACAACTTTAGCAAGAGGGAAGCTCCTTAAGAGCGGATTTAGGATCAGCCATAGCACTTTTCAATTTAAGATCTTCAAGACATTGGGGCTGATTTAAACATCAACCGCAAGCATTATCATTAGGAACTGGCTATTTATGAATCTAAACTATCAGAATTTACTTATTTTTACAGCAGGCATCATTGGTACATTGCTGAGTTCACTTTTGTTGGATCGCTGGTGGCGGGAACGTACATATGACCTGAACGGCAAGACCGTACTGATGACAGGAGGTTCACGGGGGTTAGGTCTGGTGATGGCGCGCCAGTTGATTGAGGCAGGCGCACGTTTGGCAATCTGTGCGCGTGACACAACAGAACTGGAACGGGCGCGGACTGAGCTAGAGCAACGAGGTGGAGAGGTTCTGGTTCTCCCTTGTAATGTGACGGATCAAACTCAGGTTGAGCAGATGGTGCAGCAGGTGCGCGATCGCTTTGGAGCGATCAACATCCTGATCAACAACGCGGGTACTGACATTGTTGGTCCAATGGAAACCATGACAATGGAGGACTATGACGACAAGCCCTTAGAAGAATTTGTGTTTTCCGGCAGGTGGAACCAACCCTCACCACTAGTCAAGAGCCATTAAATACTTAACAGCGTGAAAGGAAATTACCTATGGTTGCTACACAGGCTCAAACAGATCAAATTTTAGACAATCAGAAATTGATGAGCGATCGCGTCGTTCTCATTACAGGAGCGAGTCGCGGGATTGGTGCAGCCACTGCTAAACTACTGGCACGCCACGGGGCAGCCGTTGGTGTTAATTATTATGGCAGTGAAGAAGCTGCTGGGCAGGTGGTGGAAGCGATTACATCAGAAGGGGGTCAAGCGCTAGCCGTCAAGGCAGATGTGAGAGATCCTCAGCAAGTAGACGCAATGGTGCAACAGGTTGCAGAGGCGTTTGGTCCAATTGATACGCTGGTGATCAATGCCAATGCTGGGTTTCCTATTGCTCCCTTCATAGAGTATCGCTGGGAAGATTTTGAAGCAAAACTGGTTGGAGAACTCAAAGGTGCTTTTTTTCCTTGCAAGGCAGTTGTTCCATCCATGATTGAACAGAAGCGGGGTTGCATTATTGCAGTGAGCAGTAGCGTGTCTCGCTCTCCTAGTGAGGGATTCTCTGCCCATAGCACGGCAAAATCTGGATTAAATGCTTTTATAAAGAGCCTCGCATTGGAACTGGGTCCCCACGGAATTCGTGCTAATGTTGTAGCACCCGGATTGGTACTGACTGATGAGCCGTGGGAGTGTCAAGTTCTTTGCTTTAGTATTGCGGTAACTCTAGAATCCTGAAAAGTTGTAGCCGATGCCGATTAACAGCCCCACAGCAGCCTCATCAAAAGCCGTTACATTTACGGCAGCAGTCGCCGTAAATCGGGGTGACAAAGGAACATCTACACCACCAGTGATGAGGAAATCAGCTGAAGTGTCGTCGTATCAACTTGAGCCATAGGAGCTACAGTTTTAGAAGGTCGAGCCAACAGAGCAGAGGCAGAAGTCAGAGCTTTTCCTGGGATAGGCTTGGCAGCAGAATTAACAGCGATTGGACTGACTAATTGAGCCAAAGTTCTAGCGGAATGAGATTGAGGCGCGGTTTTTGGAAAACTCAGCCTTTGACTTTCAACAATTGCGATTGGCTTTGCCACTGCCCCTTGGGCAATCGCCTCTGGCACTGCGCTTTGCACAATCGCCCCAGAATTGGCAGATTTTACAGTCTCAGCTTGAGCTGATAACCCAGTGAACTACCCAGCACCGACCCTAACGTCTGTCGGTGTGGGCTTCTGATTTCATAGACCGTTGCCCCTTGCCCTTACGGGTAGGTGGTCTTACACAGCCTCTATCAGCAATAACGGGGTTCCCTCCGCCATTATTTTGCAATATCCTTAATCCTTCATTCCTGATGTTCAGCGCTGCATTACCATCACGGTCATGATGAGTTTTACACGATGGGCAATCCCATTCACGTATATCGAGCGTTAACCCATCAAGAACATGATCGCAGCATGAACAAGTTTTTGAGCTAGGGAAAAATCTGCCAATCTCTACAAGCTGACCATATGCAGCTTTTAACTTGTAATCAAGGAAGTTGACGAACATTCCCCAACCCACGTCGGATATTGACGCGTGACAGCTTCCGGTTCCGTACCAGTCCCTTAACGTTGAGGTTTTCTACAACGATAACTTGGCTTTCGTCTACCAGTTTTCTGCTCAGTTTATGCAGAAAATCCTGGCGGGAATTTGATACTCGTTCATGAACCTTGGCTACAAGTTTTTTATATTTGTTTCTTGAGTTACTACCTTTAACTTTACGCGCAAACTTTTTCTGTTTCCTGGCTAGATTCTTCTCATGACGTTTTAAATATTTCGGATTCGAGTGCTTTGTAATTTGTTCTCCATCATGAACAATAGCGAAATCTTTAATACCCAAATCTATGCCCAATATCTTGTCGCCAGACGATTGACCGCCACCTTCTTCCACTTCACACAAAATAGAGGCGAAGTATTTCTCTGTAGGAGTCTTACTGATAGTGACTGTCTTAAGTTTCCCTTCAATGGATCTATGAAAGACTGCTTTAATAACACCAATCTTGGGAACTTCTAAGCAATCACCCACAATCTTAACGTTTTGAGGATACTGGATTGATTGTTTGTGATGCTTTGACTTGAACCTCGGGAACTTAGCACGACCTTCAAAAAAGTTCGCATATGCCTTGTTTAGATTGATTGCTACGCACTGCAAAACAGCCGAATAACAATCCTCTTTTAACCAAGGATACTCTACTTTTAATTGAGGCAAGTAAGCTTTGTAAACACTTAAATTTAGAGATTTACCAGTTTCTGAATAGTGTTGAATGCAAGCATTAAGGGCGTAATTCCAATACCACCTCGCGCAACCAAACGATTTGGCTAGAGCTATTTCTTGTTCGGTTGTTGGGTATAGTCTGACCTTTATTGCTTTCAACACTTTTAATCACCTCCTTTGTATACTAATGGTAACATAAATGTGTACTTTTTGGGGTAACTATATGAAGAATAAACAATTAAAAATGAGAATAAGTGAGCGTAGACTTAACAAGATCCGTACGTATGCTGTTCACGTTGACAAGACCTTAACCCAAGTTCTTGAAGAGCTTATTGATTCGTTGCCAACCATACAGATAGACAAAAAGAGTGCTATTCCCACTGCCTCATCAACCGATAGTTGATATTGGTTGGGGAATGCACTCTTTTTGTCCGGGCATTCATCCCGTCGCTGAATCGAAGATTACAGCGCGGGGCTTCTGCCCGAGTCAGCTAAAAAGAATCGGTAGTGTAGCCAGACCCAGCAGCAAGGAAGTACGCATAATAGAGTAGCTTTGTGAATTTATGTTTTAGAAAGGCAATAGTTAAGATTGCGTGACAAATTTTCTAACAAATTTCATGACTGTTAGAGCTTTAGAATCAACGCCATATAGAAAAAGCATAAATCTTGCTACTTCACTTAACTTCCATCTAAAGAATGTTTTGAATTTAAAGCTAAGCTGTATTCAGAAATACAATGAAGGCTTGATCAAAATATTGTCTTCTAAACACATTTTTATTTAAAATTAATACCTTATTTAAGGTAGAGGAATTATTGAAAAGAATGATGTACAAGACAGAATTCATAATTCATAATCGATTGGTTGGGGATTCAAAGTCGCAACCAATAATTGACCACCCAAATTATAGATTTGGTGTGATGTTTCGCTATTACTCATCACAAGTATCGCTTAACCTTCTTCTGTAATATGGTGCATCCTGAGTATTGGTGCAAGCTATTTTCAATATCAAACGTGAATAAGTATAAAAATCTATAATTGTTCCAATTCTGATAAATAATTTACGGTAGCCGATTGAAAAAGATTGAGTTTTGAAAAGACAAGGAATAGTTGGGTGTCATATTACAAAGTCTGTGGGCTATGTCGATTGATTGAGTTGACGCCGTGCTGCTTCTAAAAGTATCCTTTGCTCAGCACGAGCGATCGCCAAATATGTCCGCTCAACAGCTTCTGGTTCGACAGAAATGGAAGTGATGCCCCACCGTACCAGTTGTTCAATGATTTCAGGATATAGTACTGGTGCTTGACCGCAGATAGAACAAGGAATCCCTGCACTTTTTGCCGTTTGAATGAGTTGAGCAACAGCACCCATGACTACTGGATGACGTTCATTAAACGCTTTTGCGAGTTGTCCTTGCTCTCTATCCACTCCTAGCAAGAGTTGAGTTAGGTCATTGGTACCAATTGAAATTCCGGCTACACCTGCTTTTACATATTCTGGCAGTAAAAATAACACGCTTGGCACTTCTGCCATTATCCATAATTGAAATTGCGGTACCTGAGTTAACTCTGCTTGCTCAACTTTTTGACGGCAAAAGGAAAACTCTTCCACTGTGCGCACAAAAGGTAACAGTAGGTGAACATTGCTATATCCTGCTTTCTGTACAGCTGCCAAAGCAGCCAATTCTAACTCGAAAACTGCGGGATTTTGCAAATAGCTGAAGGTGCCACGTTCCCCCAGCATAGACTGTGTTGAAGATTGTAGACTATCGTTAAAAGATAACAGTTCATGAGAACGCCAATCCAAAGACCGATAAAAAACAGGTTTTGGTGCAAAGGCGCGAGCAAACTGCATAATTTGCTCACGCAAACGCTCAAGCAATTGTGTCTGATGTCCTTCGCGCACCCAAGTATTAGGGTGTTGCCCTTCTAGTATATTCAAAGCCATCAGCTCACTTCGTAATAATCCTACACCATCTACAGGTAAGCTTTGCACTTGCTCTATCAAGCTGGGCTGGCTCAAGTTAACCAGCAGTTGAGTTCCAATCATCGGCAGATGCGGGGATGATGAAGAGATGGAATCGGAGAGGTTTGTGAACACGTCCCCCTGTTTCCCTGTCCCCTTGTCCCCTTTTCCTCTCTCCACAGCTTCTCCAGCTTCTCTTGTGAGACGATAAACTTCTCCCTTGTCGCCATCAATCAGTAATCTTTCACCAGTCTGAATAATTTTTGTAGCATGCCCTACTCGTACAACCGCTGGTATTCCTAATTCTCTGGCAAGAATAGCAGCGTGGCTAGTTAATCCTCCCTGCTCAGTAATAATGCCAGCAGCATTTTGTAGTAACGGTAACCAATCAGGCGCTATTGTAGGTGCTACTAAAATCACTCGCTTAGGTGGTGGCTCTGGTTTTTGCTGTGAATTAGTAATCACATGAGCAGTTGCCGTCACACGTCCCGGTGCTGCTGCCAATCCCTTAAGCAAGTGGAAATTAGAAATCGTGGCTTGAGGGGTGCTAACTTGCGTCAGGTATAACGTCCTTGTTGGGTCACAAGAGAGAGTCCACTCAAAGGTAAAATGTGTACCTATTTCTTTGACAAGTTGATTTGCCAATTGAATGAGTGGTTGCAGATATTCTTCTGGTAAAGCATACTGTTTTTGCTGGTCTTCGTCCAATAGGTAAGTAACAAGATTTGAGTCATCTGAGGTAAGCGGCGAAGCTGGCACGGTTTGTAAACTAGCTACAGCTGCTGTATCATTAACACAGTAAGCCAGCATTTTATTGCCTAGTTGCCGCTCTCTGATGGCACCAGTTACCGGATGGATGTAGTAAACATCTGGTAAGACATCACCTTGAGTTATTGCTAGTCCTAATCCGGATGTAGCTAATATTTCCCATTCAGAGGAGTTCGCATTCAATGAGCCACTGGCGATCGCATTCTTTAAGGGTTGTACCAAAACGCCCAAGTTAATTTGTTGCACTTTTATTCCTGCCCATTGCCAGTACAATAAACTCTTGGCACGAAACATCTGGCTCCAGGTGCGCTTTAATGCTAGGGCGATCGCTTGTTCATCACATCGACATACTTCGGATTCGAGTAATCCAGATGTATTCCCTATCCCATGTCTGGCAGTTGGCACGACAAAACTTGGTCGAAAAATCAGGTATGCAGATTCCAATTCTTTAGCTGCATTAACGATTGTACTTAACAGGTGCGCTGGCAAAACAGCAGTACTAATTTCTTGACGTAAGCGCCCAGCAACCTGCTGAAGTTGACGCCAATTATTGACATCTAGGTGTAAGGAAGAATGTGGTAAGTCAGCGACTAACGCCTCGGAACTGTTGAGAGTTTCTAAAAATTCTCGCAAAACTTCCGCTGAAACCACAAAACCAGGCACCACCGGATAACCACGTTGCATGATTCTGCTTAAATAATATGCTTTGTCACCAGCTTTGGCGCGGTCTTGCAGTTTAATTTGATCAAGCCAGTAGAGTTTGTCCACTCAATTAATTTGTTGTCTGTTGTCAGTTGCTCCGGTCACGGAATTGCCGTAATCATATAAGTAGTTACGGATTCATCAATGGCAGATAGTCAGTTGCCATCTACTGAAAAACTACCACAACGAGTTTCCACCATTTTTCCACCATTTATGTTTAATTATGCTGATTTAGCCTGTGGTTATGGCGGTTAGAGTTTAGATAAAATACAACGATGATAATAAACGAGTTTCCAACGCAAAAGGTGCTTATCAGGATATTACCATTAGGTACATGAGTGATTGTATATTAATCTCCATGAGGAATTAACAAGGATTAAGCATTGCCTAGCATTTACTACATTGCACCCAATGATTGGTTGAACATCACCTTTAGGCTGTGCCTTGCTTTGCTTGTTGGGGCAATTATCGGCATAGAACGCCAAATTAGACACAAACCAGCTGGTTTGAGAACTCATATGCTCGTGAGTTTTGGTGCAGCCTTGTTCACTCTCATATCGCTGGCAACAGGTACAGATCAACCGAATGCGGATGCTGTCTCACGAGTGATTCAGGGCATTGCAGCTGGTGTGGGATTTCTTGGTGCAGGGGAAATTCTACGTGAATCTTCCCAAGAATCAGCGCGAAGTAAAATTCACGGACTTACCTCAGCAGCAGCCATTTGGGTTTGTGCTGCTTTGGGAATTGCTGCTGGATGTGGTTGGTGGCAGCTAGGATTAATAGGTGCGTTGTTGTCTTTTTTAGTTCTAAATGTTTTTAAAAGATTTGAAAGCTAAAAAAGTACTCCACAGCTAGGAACTTAGTACAGGCGTTGCATAAGTTCGTAACTTTTTTAAACGCACCAGGTAGCTAAGGTAGCGCGGAGGGACGCAGAGTGTCACCAAATTTAATTGGCTACGAATTAATGAAATGCTGTACTTAGTAATCAGCAATGTTGAAGCAAGATTTAAGTATAAATTGTAGAGTTCCGGTTCCTAGTCGCGGAGTCCTTACCCCCTTCAGCAAAATCTGATGAATTGGTGGGAGGTTTGAATCCCCACTTCAATTCTGATTCCTTCTTCAATGACTAATAACTCATGAGCGAGATCTCTCCAGCTTTCACAAAAAGAATTTGAGAGGAATTGAGCCATTGGGAATCAAAAGAACCCAAATGTGTGGTAGTGATTAAGGTTTGAAAGCGGTCTTGAATCGTATCAAGCAGCTGATTTTGTCGGGATGGATCTAGTTCAGCTAAGACATCATCAAGCAGTAGGAGCGGTGGTTCTCCAACAACTTCTTCTATGAGTTGCAATTCTGCTAATTTTAACGCTAGTACAAGAGTTCGCTGCTGACCTTGAGAACCGTATTGACGAGCGGGTGTTTGATTAATCGTCAATTCTATTTCGTCGCGATGGGGACCGACAAGCGTCGTGCCTTGATGCAACTCGGCAACAGCACGCAGCTGTATTTTGTCTAAAAAAGCCTGCTGTATTTGTTCTGGATGATTCTGCTCTAAAGAGATATTCGGTGAGTACTTAAGTTCTAGAATTTCTGTACTGCCACTGATACTAGCGTGCCAAGCGCTGGCAATAGGGGCTAGTCGTTGTATGGCACGATCGCGTCGTCTAATCACTCGTGTACCTGTGGTAGCTAATTGTGCATCCCACACAGCCAGTTCAGATTGTAGAGACGAGAGGTGGCGCGTCTCTACATTATGTTTCAAAAAAGCATTGCGCTGTCGCAAAACCTGGTGATACTGCTGTAATATGTGAGCATATACGGGTTCGAGTTGGATTAACAGAGTATCTAGCCAGTTGCGGCGACCTTCAGGACCACCGCGCACCAGATCCAAATCCAAGCTGGAAAACTGCACTGCATTGAGGACACCGAGAAAGTCCATCTGACGCCGCAGAGTCTCACTATTTAAAGCAACCGTGCGGCGACCATTTCGACGGAGAGTTAAGGTCAGATCGCTGATGCCAGTTTGCCGTTCTAAAGTGGCATGAATTTGAGATGTCGCTTCCCCTTCCCGGACTAAATCGCGATCGCGTGCTATTCTATGCGATCGCAAAGTTGCCAGCAATTCCACCGCCTCCAACAAATTGGACTTTCCCTGGGCATTATTGCCCACCAAAATTGTTTTGGGAGCAGTAAAGTCAACCTGCTGCTCTTTGTAGTTGCGAAATTGTCGCAGGTGAAGGGTTTTCAGATACATAAGGGGTTAACCAAGGGATTAATGACTAGTTACCCGCAAGCAATGGCGACAGCATTCGAGAGAGAAAAACATGCAAATAGAGGCGGCATAAACCGGGTTGTGCTATTCAAAAAATGGCGGACTATCCAGCGCTAATAAAGGCGGGCAATCCTCTGCCCACCCCACAAGAAGTATCTTTAATGCCAGTAAAACCCTCTGTTAAACAGCTTTTTTACCCATCAACCGCAGGAATAACTTCTCAATTTCAATCCACACAAACATCAAAGCACTAAAACCAAAGCAAATACCCAACTCTGTTGGACTCAGCAAGTGGGTACCAAAGAAATCGCGTAGGGGCGGCACGTAAACGAGCATCAACTGTAATATTGTCGTAATGACAACAGCCCCCAGCACAAAGGGATTTGAGAAGGGATTCATTTCTATAGTCAGTCGGGTATTTGAGCGAATGGCTATAGCATGCCCCATTTGGGCGAGACATAGGGTAGTAAATACCATTGTCTTCCAAGTATCGGGATCGCCCTGATACCCAGCTGCATGGGTATGGTTGTAAGCCCACCACATCAAGGCAATTGAGATAATGGCAAAGATAATGCCGATGCGAATCATATAAGAACCCAATCCCCTAGCAAAAATACTTTCACGAGGACTGAAGGGCGGACGTTTCATCACGTCGGGTTCAGGAGGTTCTACAGCTAATGCCAGTGCAGGTAAACCGTCTGTCACCAGGTTCATCCAAAGAATTTGCAAGGGGCTAAGGGGAACCCCTCCCAGCCCGATAATTGGTGCAGCGGCAATTGTGATAACTTCGCCAATATTACTACCAAGAATGTATTTGATAAAGCGGCGGATGTTGGTGAAAACAACTCTACCTTCCTTGGTGGCAGAGACAATTGTGGCAAAGTTGTCATCAAGTAACACCATGTCACTGGCTTCCTTGCTCACATCGGTGCCTGTGATACCCATTGCGATGCCGATATCAGCTTGTTTGAGGGCGGGGGCATCGTTGACGCCATCGCCTGTCATGGCGACAAATCTACCTCGGCGTTGCAGTGCTTGAACAATTCGCAGTTTATGTTCGGGGGCAACCCTGGCGTAGATACTGACCAAGTCAACCTGTTGCTCTAGCTCAGCGTCGCTCATCCGCTGCAATTCTTGACCTATAAGAACACGGTCATCCTGTTGAGCAATACCTAAATCGGTAGCAATGGCTCGTGCTGTCAGTTGGTGGTCACCAGTGATCATCACTGGTCGAATTCCTGCGTCCCGACATTCTTGCACTGCTGCCCTCACCTCTGGGCGGGGTGCATCCAGCATTCCTACCAATCCCAGCCAAACTAAGCCTTGCTCAGATGCCTCATCTGACCCTTCTGGCGGGATTTCGTTGAGGGGTTTGTAGGCAAAACCTAGTACCCGTAAACCTTTACCCGCCATTGTGTCATTTTCTGCCAGAATTCTTTGGCGTTGCTGATCGGTTAACGGCGCTGAACTAGTACCCAGATAAATCTGAGTGCAACGTGCCAAAATCAGTTCTGGTGAGCCTTTGGTGAACATTAAGTATCTTTCGGACTTCAACATCCCAGCGATCGCTGGATCAACCGCGCTCAAAGATGATACCCCTGTTTTGACTTCCTCAACTTGACAGATTACGCTCATCCGCTTGCGTTCTGAGGAAAAAGGAAATTCAGAAACACGGGGCAATTTACTCTCCCACTGGTCTTTTTCAATACCAGCTTTCCCCGCTAGGGTTACCAAAGCGCCCTCGGTTGGATCTCCCAAAATCGTCCATTGCCCTTTTTGCTGTTGCAAAACCGAATCGTTACAAACGGCACAGGCGACAAGCAAACCCGGGATTTCTGGATACTGGTCTACCGAGACGTTATTGCTATCCAATTGAAACTCGCCGACGGGGGCGTATCCTTCACCCGTCACCCGAAAAGAGTTGTTATTCGTGTAAACTAATTGCACCACCATTTTGTTCTGAGTCAGGGTGCCGGTTTTATCAGAACAGATAGTGGTGACAGAACCTAGAGTTTCCACAGCTGGCAGTTTGCGAATCAAAGCATTCTGACGCACCATCCGCTGGGTTCCCAATGCCAGCGTAACGGTAATTACGGCGGGTAAACCTTCTGGCACGACAGCAACTGCCATACTTAAGGAAACTTCCAAGAGTTCTTGTAAGTTACCGCCACGCAAAAGACCGCCCGCGACGACGAGCGCCACCAGAATCAAAGAACCCGTGACTAGGACGTTACCTAGTTGGGTCATTCGTTGTTGCAAGGGGGTTGGTTCACTTTCTACCGCTTGCAACATGGAGGCAATTTTGCCAAGTTCTGTTTGCATACCAGTGTTGGTTACCAGAATCTTGGCTCGTCCTTGGACGACTTCAGTGCCTTGAAATACCAAATTAATGCGATCGCCTAATGATGTTTCTTCAGGCAAGATAAGTTTTGCCCGTTTGTTAACCGCTTCGGCTTCACCTGTCAGTGCCGATTCTCGCACTTGCAGGTTAGACTCTTCTATTAGGCGTCCGTCTGCGGCGAACTGCACCCCAGCTTCCACCAGCATCACATCTCCTGGCACCAAATCCTTGGCTACCACCTCCACTGGTTTGCCGTCGCGAATAAGTCGCACGTTGGGAGAGGAGAGTTTTTTCAGGGCTGCCAAGGCTTTTTCTGCACGGCTTTCTTGGACATAACCGAGTATGCCGTTGAGGACAACAATCGCTAAAATGGCGATTGTATCTTTAAATGGCAACTCACCAGGTTTCAACGAGCCTTGTTGCCAAGCTAACAGGTCTAAAACCCCAGAAATTATGGCTACGGCAATCAGCATCAACAACATAATGTTTTTGAACTGATCCACCAAAATTTCCCAAGCGCTGCGTCCAGCAGTTTCTTCTAGTTCGTTGGGGCCATATTTTTGCAACCGCTGTTGTACTTCTTGGGGCGTTAAGCCAGTCTCTGCGTTTGTCTTGAGCAGTTCCAGTGATTTATCAACTTCCAAACTATGCCAAACGGCGGCGGCTTTTTCAGGCAGAGAATGAGCAGACATCGTGTAAGTCACAGGGAATGGTTACAAAATTCCATCATAATTTAGCAATGGTTGGAATACCATCAATACAAAGTTACATTAGGTTGAGGACTAAGCTGTACAGTACAAGTGTTATTCTTAACGGTTGCCAATTTTCTCCTTCGGGTAACATGAGTGTGCTTACGACTTTGGAGGAATATCATTACACAAAATATTGATAATTATGAGTAATAGAAGTAAGGAATTTTGTCACATAAGACATTCCGCATTCGATTCTAGGCGTGCTACACCGTTGACTAAATAAGTTTAATATGACTTTTGCACTCCCCAGTTTTCCATCCACTAGCCAAATGTTTGGCAAAAGGACAATTCGACCCCTTGGTGCTGCCGCCCTCTGTGGCATTGCCTTTATCAAAGATACACTGATTGCTATTGATACTGTTAAAGGGCATCTGCTGCAAATTGAGCCGGACTCTGACAACGTCAAAATTCTCAATCCCCATCAAGTCAGAGAATTTATGGATGTAACGGGTCTTTCGGTTTGGGAGGATACTCTTTGGGTGACTCGGGGTAATAGTGTTTATTTGTCCAAGCTGAGTTCGTTGGGTTTAGAACATTTTGTCACCTTGCCTTATCCGGCTGATGGCATTGCTGTTTGGGAATCAACTGTCTACGTCAGTTGTGAAAAGCAGGGGGACATTCTGATTTTTGACCGCGATACGCGAAAACAAATTACTAAATTTTATGCCCCTGGGGTCGGGGTGGAAAGTTTGGCAGTGGACGAGGAGACGCTTTGGGTGTGCGATCGCACCGAGCAAACTGTCTACAGCATTGACAGGGCGACTGGGGAAGTTCAATTCAGCGTGCTGACGCCGTTTGATTCTCCCTCGGGGATAGCAATACATAAAAATGCCGAAACGGGCGAGAAAAGTCTTTACATCGCCTACGCCTCAGAAGAGCCGTATGTTCGGGATAACCCCAATGCTGACCCGAGTCATCAGTTATCTTACCGCGATCGCACTTTTATTCACCCGTTACATTACCATTACAACCCAGATAAACGCTACGCCCTCTCTAATGGCTATCTAATAGAAATGTCTTATTTAGAGGAAATCTCGCCCTTAGAAGAGGTGTATTTACCAGAGGTAGAATGGCGTATCGCCCTGCCATCCGAAACTGATCGCCAAAAGGTGAAACACGTTGAACCGATTGGTCTACCTTTCACAGAAGAACTGATAGAAGGGCAACGTGTTGCCGTGTTTAAATTTGATGCCCTCACCCCAGGCGAACGGCATATTTTTGGTTGGAAAGCACTTTTGGAAGTCCGGGGAATTAAGTATCGCCTCACCCCAGCAGATGTAGAAGATATTCCTGAACTATCACCAGAATTTCAAGACCGCTATTTGGTAGATGATGACGATTTGGCAATGGATACGAACATTGTCCGCCGCGGCGCGCGTGAAGCAGTTGGTAGTGAAACCAATTTGCTGCGGAAAATGTATAGCATCCGTAATTATGTCTACGACGAGTTGTCCTATGGCATAAAACCTCACATTGACACTCCAGATATAGTTTTAGAACGGGGTGTTGGTTCCTGTGGCGAGTATGTCGGCGTTTTACTTGCCTTATGCCGTTTAAATGGCATTCCCTGTCGTACAGTAGGTCGCTACAAATGCCCCCCCTATGCTGAACACCAGCGCGTTCCCCTGCAACCGGACTTTAATCATGTTTGGTTGGAGTTCTACCTACCTGGTTTTGGCTGGTTGCCTATGGAATCAAATCCTGATGATATAGGCAACGATGGACCTTATCCTACACGGTTTTTTATGGGTTTATCCTGGTATCACATTGAAATTGGCAAAGGAATTACCTTTGAAACTTTAACAAGTAAGGGTTTACGGCTCACCAAAGAAGATATTTCTATTGGGGAGTTAGCAATTAATCACATCCGGTTTACGATTCTGGAAGAACTACCGCCTTTGTAAAAGATGGGGTGTAAGGGGGTTCGTAGCAGCGGTAGAAGGAATTGCGGGCACGACGGCTCCCGAAGCCACACCCCTCAACCCTTGTCTTACAGGTAACCTACGCTGATATGCATAAGTTATGCTTTTTTCCCCAGAGGCGATTGCCCAAGGGGCACAGGCATTGCCAATCGCAAATTAGCTTGAAACAGTTTACACAAAACAGTAAGCAGTTATTGTTGCCTAGGATTCTCGCTTTCTAGCTGTTGGAGTTTGCCTGCACAGTAGCCTAAGCCCTAGCTGACTGATGTTATTTTTGGTCGAGAAATACCACAACCCAAGGGAGAATAACTCGTTTGTCAATAACCCAGGTCTAAAGACACTGGGCTTGCAAGAGAAATCAAGCAAGCCATATTGACCAGATCACCTAGAGATAGGTAGCCGATATTTGAGTCACGACACCCTGGAGTGCGTAGCTAGCTCCTCGCTCTGTCATCTGCAATTAAACAGTCTTAAGGTCACTGAGACAGTGTTGCACTTTTTACAAGCTCTAATATCAAGGTCGTTCGCGCAGCGTCTCCCCTTGGGAGAAGCTAACTTAACGTGAAAACAGGAGAGACGCAACCATGTCTAAATCTAATTTCGTTTTCGTTCTAGATGCCGATTTAAAACCTCTTACACCTTGTACACCCGGAATGGCGAGGTCATTACTTAAATCTGGCAAAGCATCGGTATATCGCCGCTATCCATTTACTCTAATCCTCAAAAAGAAAGTAGATACAACCCCCGCTCCTATCACAATCAAATTAGACCCCGGATCTAAAACAACGGGTATTGCCTTACTTCAAGGTTCAAAAGTTATTTTTGCTGCCGAACTAACTCACCGTGGTCAAACAATCAAAGCTAGTTTAGAATCCCGCCGTAGTTTGCGACGCGGTAGGCGAACTCGGCATACTCGCTATCGTCAAGCCAGATTTTTGAACCGAACTAGACCGAAAGGTTGGTTAGCACCTAGCTTGCAACATCGTGTGGAAACAACTATGACTTGGGTGAAGAAATTCATTCGACTTACACCTCTAAAGTCAATTATTCAAGAGCTTGTTCGGTTTGATTTGCAGCAGTTAGAAAATCCTGAAATTTCTGGTGTCGAGTATCAACAAGGAGAACTTAGGGGATACGAGGTCAGAGAATATCTTCTCAATAAATGGGATAGAAAATGTACTTATTGCGGCGCTGAAAATATCCCGCTCCAAGTTGAACATATTCATCCGAGAGCCAAAGGAGGCTCAAATCGGATTTATAATCTAAGTCTCGCTTGTGAGAAATGTAACTTAAAAAAGGGGACGCAAGATATTGAGCAATTCTTAGCTAAGAAACCGGATTTGTTGAAAAAAATTAAAGCACAAGCAAAACAACCACTCAAAGATGCAGCGGCTGTAAATTCAACACGATGGGCGCTATTCAATCGACTTAAAGAAACAGGTCTATCAATATCAACTAGCTCAGGTGGTTTGACTAAGTTCAACCGCACTCGACTAGGATTAGCTAAAACTCACTGGCTAGATGCTGCGTGTGTGGGTCAAGTTGAAACGCTCTCAATACTGACTGAAAAGCCATTGCTAATTAAAGCGACGGGTCACGGAACTCGTCAAATGTGCCGTACTGATAAGTTTGGATTTCCTTCTCGTTACGTACCACAAAATAAATTTGTTCATGGTTTTCAGACTGGCGATATTGTCAAAGCGGTTGTCACGACTGGTAAAAAAATTGGAACGTATGTTGGTAGGGTTGCGGTACGTTCTACTGGAAGTTTCAACATTTCAACTGCAAACGGATTAATTCAAGGAATTGGCTATAAAAACTGTGTTTCAGTTCACAAAAAAGATGGTTACAATTATGGATTTTGAGAATACGACGGGCAATAAATTGCCCCGTGCCGCTTCCCTCCCAGGGCTAAAGCCACAGGGTTTCCCGCATCCCGTGAGGTTCCTATGAAAACTTTTGCTAATCTTTTGATATCGATAGTTGTAGCATTATGGGTGGTGGGAACAGCCATTCTCGCAGTTCAAAACGCTGAACCAGTATCTTTAAGATTTCTTACCTTCCAGTCCATTCAAATCCCAGTAGGTTTAGTGCTAGCTTTCAGTGCTGGCGTAGGGATAATTGGGGTGGCGCTGCTGCAACCCCTTTGGGGTCTTGCTGGTTCCAAGGAAAGGAATTCTGAATCAGACGACAGCGAATTTTTTGTCGATGAAGAGTTTTGAGGGTACAGTTTCACCAAAGGCGCTGAAATAATTCGTGCGGTCTTGATGAATAGGCTTCTTGAAAAAAACGATTTTTTGTGAGGGGAGAGAACACAGAACACAAAACTGATAAATCAGGAAAAATACTGCGTTGGTGCGTTCTTCTCTATTGATTCATAAAGAAGTGTAAGAGGTTTAATAATTATTTTTACCAGCACATACATCCACTAGTAAAAACATACTTGCACAATCATGTTTTTACTCATATTTAAATTTTTATTAACTTAAATTTTAAGTCTGTCCTGTTTACTCCCTTCCCGCCCGAAGATTACCTAATTAAAAAACCGCAGAGGCGCAGAGGACACAGAGGTAAGAGTTAGAGAGATTTAGGTAATTTTAGACTGGGAAGGGAGTAATACACGTATTGGCAAGTATCTATGTGTTAAAAATTACATATGTTCACTAACCCGAAAATGATTTTGCGAGCCTTAAAAGTCGTTACCTACACAGTTCTTGGTTGGGAAATGCCAATCATAAATCACGATCGCTACATATTGGAACAAAAAATTATTGCCTATTTTGTTGAGCGAAAAGAATTTACTAAAGTGCTATTTGTAGGATGTGGTTCTTATACAAAGCACTATGAAAAATGGTTTGAAAAAAAAGAATACTGGACGATTGATATTAACCCAATGAAAAAAAATTATGGAGCCAAAAAACATATTACTGGCTCTATGAGTGATTTAAACCTTCACTTCAAAGATAACGATTTAGATTTAATTATCTGTAATCTCTTAAGAAACACATTCCGTCGCCGTAGATTGAGCAACGAGATTAAAGCCTAAAGTATGAGCTTTTTTCTGGAGATACTTCACCGTGCGATCGCGATACTGTTGCTCATAGGCATCAATACCAGGGTCTGTATAGGCTCCTCCAGATGTCCAAAGACGATAAAAAAGACGTGCTAATTTATGTGCGGCAGCGGGAAAAAGCTTTGGGCGCACCCAAACGTGCCTGCTGCCCGTCGATAGTATGCTCCCAAAGCAGAGTGACTTCGGCACAGAGTTTGTGCAGCCATAGGTCAAGCATTGGCGGCCCGGTTAACAACAGGACGAGTTTTAGAACTTTTGACTTTACCACCAGTGATACGGCTGCCAGGGCACAAACCGTGAGCCTTGAGGTAAAGTGCTTTACAGTAGGAAAGCGTGTTGGGTCTAAACCTAACTCAGAAAGCAGTATTAGTACGGTCAAAGCACCAAAACCATTAATTTGAGTGAAGTCAACACCACTAATCCGATACAAATGAGTACGCAGGTCAAATTGAGGTGCATTTCCTGGCTGCTTTTTGCCTCGGCGTTTAGGTTTAGGTAAAGTTTTTTTTGTCACATCAACTTTGTCTGCAAAGGAGATTAAACACTGCTCAATTTGGAAATCACAAGTAGCAATTTGTTGTTGGTAAAACTCGTAAAGTTGTAACTCCTGTTGCAGAATGAACACCAATTCTGGACGATAGTTACCTGTTAAAGCGGATGCAATTTCTAACGAGCTAGCTTTGATGCGTCCATCTTTGAAAGCCGCTAGTTTCTTCGGATCGCGTTCTCCGGCAACAATTGCACGGATAATTGCCATACCAGTAGTACCCAATTGCTGCTAATTACCCGATGCAGTTGTACATTCATCTCAGTCAACGCTTTTTGCATCCGTTGTACATGGACACAAGTACTTTTAATTAGGTTATCGCGTTGGCGGATGTAACTACGGAGAACACAAATTTGGTCTTCTGGACGAAATGAACCTGCCAATAAGCCATAAGTGTGTAACTGTTGTAGCCATTGGCAATAAGCGTACATCAGTTTTACGACCAGGTACAGTTTTGACATAGTGAGCATTAACAAGTTTGACCTCAAGCCCACGGCTTTCCAATACTTCGTATACTGGTAACCAATACACTCCTGTAGATTCCATCGCTACGGTTGTTACACCGCATTGATGCAGCCAGTCAGCCATCGCATAAAGGTCAGCAGTAAAACAGGCAAAACTACGTACATTCTCGCTGTCTCGTCCAATAGGCACACTGACCCAGTGTCTATCCGCTCCGATATCAATTCCCGCTGCATTAATGTTAATTAATGGTAGATTAGTATTAAATGAATCACGTGCAGATTCCTGTTTGTTCATATTAGCCTCCTAAATGCGACAGCTGACGCATGGAGCGAAGAATATACCCTGACCTGGGTGCGGTGTCTAAATCTAATCTCTTAACCGGGATAGTGACTCTTGCCACTTCGCCAATAAATTCACCAACATCACCCAGAACCAGGCTCATATACGGGCACAATTTGCACCACTGTAAAGACGGTTTTAACTGTCAGGGTAATTACTAATTGTAACGCCAAGCTCTCAAATTTTCCTCTTCTGTGTTTCTTTCATATATCACTAGCGGACTCCGCGCCGCTAGTTAGAGGCTCATATCTTGCACCTCTCCGTAGAAAACCGTACAAGCTAAAAAGATGCGCGATAAAGCTACATTATTTTTATTGGATTTTCTCGCTAAATAAAAGACTTTTGGGTTAATACTGAGTAACTAAATAACAACGATTTTTCTTGGTGCAAGATGTAAGTAATGGAGTTTTTGGTTGGGGATTTAATGATAGAAAAGACGTGGAAGAAGCATTTTGAGGATGCTATCAGTGTTTCCGTGAAGGTGGTGTCCTTGTGATAGGGTGGGATGATGTTCCCGAGAAAAAACCTTTTCCCTTAGAAACTTGTGAAAGCTTAAGTCGATTCCAATCCTACTTTTTCCCTCCTCTCTCAACTTCGGAATACAGAAATTTGACAGAGAAATCAGATAAACACGTATTGAATTTTTATTTTAAGTCAGAACAAGTAGAAAGGGGAAATATTAAATATTTCCTGTCACTTTCCTACTTCGTCTCCATCCAATTTTCTCCTGCACGCACATCTACAACTAACGGTACACTCAACGATACTGCACTTTCCATTACGGACTTAATTTGCGGTTGTAATTCTTCCCATTCTTTTGGTGGAACTTCAAACACCAATTCGTCGTGTACTTGTAACAAAAGACGCGCTTGGTAATTCTGCAAAATTTCATGCAGCCTCACCATCGCAATTTTGATAATATCAGCGCTAGAACCTTGAATCGGTGCATTGGCAGCAGCACGCAGTAACCCTGCATCGTAAGCACCTAAATTACCAAGTTTTTTCAGGTCAATATCTTCTGGTTTGTTGCCTTTGTACTTGCGTATGCTGTTACTGGTAAACTCGAAATAACGACGACGCCCTAAAATTGTTTGTACATAACCTTGGGCGATCGCCTGCTTTTTCACTTTCTCCAAATATTCAAATACTTTGGGATAACGGTTGTTAAAGCGCTTGATAAACTCGTTGGCGTCGGCTTTATCTACACCAGTTGAGCGTGAAAACCTAACAGAACCCATTCCATATATTACACCAAAGTTGATGGTTTTTGCTAACCGTCGCTCGTCTGATGTTACATTTTCTTTTTCAAAAATTAACCGCGCCGTTACGGTATGAATATCCTCATTTTGTTGATAAGCTTCCACTAAAACAGGCTCTTGACTCAAATGAGCCAAAATGCGCAATTCAACTTGTGAATAATCAGCAGCGATTAACAGCCAGCCTGGTTCTGGCACAAATGCTTTACGAATTTGGCGGCTAAAAGCAGTGCGAATCGGGATATTTTGTAAATTCGGATTAGAAGAAGACAACCTGCCAGTAGATGTCACCGTTTGGTTAAAATTGGTATGCACCCTTTGAGTATCCGGACGCACCAATGTTGGTAAAGAATCTACATAAGTGGACTTCAATTTCGATAAGGTACGATACTCGATAATGGCATCAATAACGCCAGTTGTATCGACTTCTTGCAGTTTTTCCAATGTCGCAGCATCTGTAGAATAACCGGTTTGAATTTTACGGGAAGACTTAGTGCTTAATTTTAATTTTTCAAACAATATCTGGCTCAATTGTTTGGGGGAACCCAAGTTGAATTTCTCCCCAGCAATGCCGTAAACTTGCTGTTCAAACTTGGCTAAATCTACTTCTAACTGCTGCGACAGTTCTTGCAGATAAGCTGTATTTATGCGGACGCCTGTATACTCCATTTGAGCTAAAACTGGTTCTAGTGGCTGTTCCACTTCCAGTAGTAGCTTCTGTAGAGACGTACCACCTCTCATCTGTACATCAATTTTCTCCAGTTCCTCCCGCAATTTTGGCACCAGTTGGAATGTGCTATAAGCATCCATGCCGCAATAATCTGCTACGGTGGGAATGTCCAAATCGCCAATAGTTTTCCCTTTTGGAACTAATTCGGCATAACTTTTCGCTGTCAAACCCAAGTAACGCAGAGCCAAGTCACTCAGATTATGGTTACTATCTGGATTAAGGACATAACTTGCTAGCATCGGATCAAATACGACTCCCGCCAGCTTGATTCCTTGACACCGTAGAACTAAGCGGTCAAATTTGGCATTTTGCAAAGCCTTAGGATAATCAGCACTTTCTAAAATTGGGCGTAGTGCTTCTAGTGCAAGGTCTTTGTTTAAATTTTCCCCAATTTTGTGACCAATGGGTATGTAAGCGACTTCATCAGGTTCTGTTCCCCAGCAGCAACCAATTCCCACTAACGAAGCGTCCCGTGGTTCTAAATCGCTGGTTTCAGTATCCCAAGCAACGGGTGTCTGTGGGTTTGTAAATTTTTGCAGCAGGTTCACCAAGTCGCTGAGTTGCTCTGGCGTGTTAATGATGCGTGGTTTAATAGCAGAAGCAGCGGGTTGCTGTTGAGCTGCTGTATCAGCCGCAGTGAAAAACCACAAATCATTATCCTCATTATCCTCATGACTGGGGAGTGGGAAGTGGGGAGTGGGAAGTGGTTCTGATGTTTCTGCTTCTGGTGTTTCTTCAACTTTGCCACCGAACTGTTGCTGAAGTTCGTTAATTTTGCCTAAAAAAGATTTGAATTCTAGCTTTTCTAAAATGGGTGTGAGGTTGTTTGTGTCAAAGCCTTGGAGAATGCAATTTTTTAAATCAACTTCTAGGGGAACATCAACGACGATCGCCGCTAAGTAACGAGATTTTTGTGCATCTTCTTTTCCAGCTTCTAATTTTTTCTGAGTTGCGCCTTTGATTTCACCCAACTCCGCATAAATTTTCTCAAGGGAACCGTAAGTATTGAGCAACTGCACGGCTGTTTTGTCACCAATTCCCTTGACACCAGGAATATTATCAGACTTATCGCCGCAAAGAGCTTTATAATCAACAACTTGGGATGGTGCTACACCAAGCTTTTCTTTAACTTGTTCTGGTCCAAATTCGGTAATGCTTGCTCTTGAACCCTTCAGCGCTTCCGGACTAAAATAGAGAACGCTGATTTCTTTTGCGGGGTCAACAAGTTGAAATAAATCGCGATCGCCTGTGAGAATTTTCACTTGATATCCAGCCGCCGTCGCAGTTTGTGCTAAAGTTCCCAACACATCGTCTGCTTCGTAACCAGGAGCAGTGACAATTTTCAGATTCAAAGCATCAAGTAACTCTTGCAGATTTTTCAAATCTGGAACAAAGTCTTCCGGTGTCCCTGGACGATCTGCTTTATATGTATCGTCTGCTTCGTGGCGGAAAGTTGGCAAGCCCAAATCAAAGGCGATCGCCATTGCTTGTGGCTGTTGGCTTCCCATAACCTCCAACAGGGATTTGAGAAAACCAAAACATACACTTGTAGGAATCCCTGTTTTTGTTCGTAGTCCGCCGTCTCTTCCTTTTGCAAAAGCGAAGTACGAACGAAATGCCAGGGAGTGACCATCTACTAGGATGAATGTGGGGCGTGTTGTCGTCAAGGAATCGGAAGCCAACTGGTTTACAGGTATTGTTTGGGACATAAACCTATTTTAGCCAGGGACTTCCACTACGAATCTGACCTGTAGAAAGAATTAAGCTGTTTCTTTACCTTGGTTTTGGCGACGGCGACGCAGCTTCAGCATACCAACTGCTCCTACACCCAAAAGAGCGATCGCACTTGCTGGTTCTGGAACTGTAGCGATATTGTCCCTACCAAAATCAACTAGGAAAACTACGTCGTTGAAGTCGCGATCAGATGCTATATTGCCATTTCCGTCTGCTGTCGAACCTTGTGGTCCATATAAATCTTCAAAACCCAACAAGAGGTAATCATCTACTTCATAAGCTACTATGTGATCCAAGTTGTCTGGATTTTGAGTTGGATCTGCGCCATACACACTGCCATTCGGATTATTAAATCCATCTGCTTTTAGGAAGAAGTTGAGCTGTGTGCCACCTGATATCTTGCCTAAATCAACGTAATCCCCAATATCCAAAGCACCAGAATTTTCCCCAAGCTGACATGCTGAATTGGCGCTATTAGAGGTATTACAGGAAATGTTATCGAAAACCAATCCTTTTTGGTATTCAGAGCCTTTGATGGCTTCATAAGCCAACTGATCTTTGTAGAACGCACCCTCATTTAGGAACCAAACGCGAATATTATTGTCCCTTTTCAGGCTCAGCTTTGAGGGGTCTAGTTTATTTAATTTGTCTTCGGGAATTGAAATTCCTTCTTGTTGTACATATTGCTGGAACTGGGGAATCCGAGATTGGAACCCTGAATCATCAGTTGATTTGTCTTTGACGCCATAGGTTTGTAAATTATCCCAGGTAAATGTGGCGGCGCTTGCAGGAGCAACAGCGGAAAATACACTTGTGATAGCAGCCGCAGCAGCAAAGAATCCTGTTAATTTTTTCTTGATCATAAAAACCCTTTATTTTTTAGTCTTAAATTGTAAAATACTCTGCTTCCTAAGCTCAATCACCTGCTTTCAATACTGTGATTTGGCTGATTAACTAAGTTATATCTTGGTATTGTATTAAGTAACTATATCTAAAAGCAGAATTTGTTGAATTTTTATATTTTCCGATTCTCTATTTCAAAATTATGAAATTTGAGCTTTTTATAATGTTGTTTTCCGAAAAAACCTATTTTCCCATTGTCATTAAGTGAATGGCACAATCGTTGCACCATCAATGATCTAAATCACACCCCACATTTTATATTTCTATAAAAAATATAAATATAAAAATTATTTATCTTATATTTTTAAAGAATTTGTAAGTCGGTAGTAAGTAATAGTTCGTAGGTAAGATTTTTCTTTCTATCTAAGATCTACGAGCTAATACCCACAGTTCCACTACTCTAAGCTATATATCTATATAACTATGCTTTCATACGTTTGATAGCATTAACTCGTCAACCTTCTTCGCCCTTACCACTTTCAGCAGATTAATAGGCTGTTAATCTCTTACTGGGACTTTAATATTCACTCATGAGTTATGCATAAAGTGTCTACCACAGAATTGGCATCACCTGGTATTGGGAGTCTATCTACTGTTGATATTCAACTGCTGGTTGTAGATATCGATGGGACGATCGCCGGAAAATCTAACAGCATTAGCACAGCCGTAAAGCAGGCAATTGCTGCGGCGCGTTCCCGTGGTGTTCAGGTGGCGATCGCCACCGGTCGTATGTATCGTTCAGCTTTGCGCTTTCATCAAGAAATTGGCTCTAGTCTACCATTGTTAGCCTACCAGGGAGCTTGGATTCAAGACCCTGCCACCCAAAAAATTCATCGCCATTTGCCGGTTTCTCGAGAATTAGCACACAAGCTTCTAGATTATTTTGAACAACCCGAACTGCGATCGCTCTTATCTGTTCATTTTTACATTAATGACCAGCTCTACGTACGCGAGATAACCAGGGAAACTGCACTTTACGCAGAACGTAGTGGTATTACCCCGATTGCTGTGGGAGACTTACGCGAAGTCACTAGCGACGAACCCACAAAAGTTTTGGCTTTGTGCGATGACACAAATGTTATTCAACAGTTACTGGGAAATTTGCGCCGCCAATATACTCCAGCAGAACTGTATCTCACCACATCTGTTGCCACGTTTTTTGAAGCGACTAACCCGACTGTCAACAAAGGTGCTGGAGTTCGTTACTTAGCTGAAGAATTACTGGGACTGCAAAGAGCCAACGTTATGACCATTGGCGATAACTTCAATGATGTGGAAATGTTAGAGTATGCTGCCATTGGTGTCGCTATGGGTAATGCACCAGCTGCAGTGCAAGCGATCGCCCAGTGGGTAGCTCCTGACGTTGAGCAAGATGGAGCCGCAGCAGCTATTGAAAAATTTTTACTTTCCTGAATGGTTGGTAGTTCTTTTTGAGAACTAACAAATCTACAGACGCAACCTGGCGCGTCTCTAACAAAATCAGAAAGAGCACCGACGACTGGCCGTGTTTCGTCTCGGTGCTCTTGCTGGTTCGCTCCTCACACACCAGATAATATACATTGGTGGATTAGACGAGTCAATAGTTGTTAAAAAAAGTTTATTTTTTGTAGATTTTATTCTTTATACTTCATAAGGCGCAATAATACCTAATTTTTCTTCCAACAGAAATTTCAACACTGACTGTGTAGCCAAGACTAATCCTATTCTGGCTTGAGCTAGTTCTGGTGAGGCAGTTTTCACCTCGCTAAAAATCCGGCATTTACACCAGAAAGTTTCAAAAGCTCGATTTAAAGCCGTCGCAGCTTTTTCCCAGTTGAGTGATGTACCCAAATCAGGACACCCCAAAGAGTCTACCACTCGTACTAACTCGTTAATGAGGCGATAGGAAGCAGGGTGATTGAAGCGGAGTTTTTCATCACAGTTCAGCCAAGGAATAGGATTGGGGGTAAGAATGCTTGACAAAAGCCTTTGCTTGGAACTTTCACTATCATCTTGATTTGCTTCCCCCTGTTGAACCAATCCCTCTTGAATCGCCAACCGCAGTAGTGAGCAGCAGCGTGCATGAGTGTATTGAGCAGTGAATAAGACAGATGAGGAGCATGAGGGAGATGAGGAAGATGAGGAAGATGAGGGGGATGAGGGAGAGAGCCTTAATTTTGAATTAGATCCTTCGCTTCGCTCAGGACGCTTGGCGATTTTGAATTTTGAATTGATTACTCCCCCTGTGCCAACGGCGATGCTTTGCAGCCAAGCAGCCAAGAGCGGGTGAGTCACTTCCAAATGAATCCAGCCAGGGGAAACGACTTGAATTTTGAAATATGAGTCATAGTTTCCTGAAATATGAGAAACAATGCCATTGGCAATCTCTATAGCGGGAAATTTCTCAGATTTTGACAGCTGCAAAGCTATGCCTGAAATATAAATAATTTTACTTTCATCTCTACCCTGGGATAGAGGAATCTTTTTCTCAGTTGTGATTGACCTAGATTGACCTTTCGTATAAATACTTACTGATGTCTCTAAAATGCTGTATATGAACTGCTTAATTGCTGTGTCTTTACTAACCAGTAAATTTTGATGCAGGCAATTCTCAGGTAAACTCACTGTAGGCTGAAGGTGTGATGTTTATGTCATCTGTCTTAGGAGATAAGTTTATTTTAGAAAAAGAAAAATTAGAATTGTGCAAAATTTAATTAATAAGGGGTAAATTTTACTACCATCATTGTACAGTAAGAAGTATAACAAAAGAGTAGAACATAGCTTTCTACCTTTTGGATGACTGGCACGGCTAGGTTTTATGCCTGAAGTGCCAACAAAAAGGCACTCCTTGCACCTTTTTATGACGTCTTTGTCTTCAGCCGAACGCTCTTAGTTACCTATGCAATCTCCATCCTCCTTTTCTGAGGCATCACGTCCTTTTTTGACTTGGCAACGAATTCTTGATTGGGCTCAGGAACACTACCGCTGCCGCACCTTTAGCAAAGATGAGCGCATTCCAGCCCGACCTGGATTGCTGTATTTGGTGCAAAGGGGCGCGATCCGCATGGTGGGAACGGCCCAAGTTAGTGCAACTGCCAGTCAGCTAACATCTCGACGTATCAACAGAACGCCAGAAGAAGCTTTCTTAGGGTTTGTTGGTGCGGGACAACCGTTTGAAATTGTTGCTCAGTCACCGTTCACACTCCAAGCCTACGCCCACGTTGATCAAACTGCGGTGTTGTGGATGTACTGGCACGATTTGGACAACTGGCCTCACTTCCGCCGCGAAGTTATGGATGCCTTTAGGTATCAGCACCAGCGCAAGCTGCTGTGGCTGAGTGCCTTAGGACAACGGCGCACAATTGACCGACTCTTAGGATTCCTCACCTTATTGATTGAGGAATATGGAGAGCCAGCAATGAGCGATACCGATCCAGATGTGATTCGCGGTTATTGCCTGCCCTTCCCCCTCACCCATGCCCAAATTGGCAGTGCGATCGGTTCGACCCGTGTCACCGTCACCCGCTTGATGGGCAAACTGCGTCAACGCGGATTAATCCTCACTCAAGGCGACAATCTCATTTGCTTGCCAGCAGAGTCCATTAACAGAGTCAGCTAAAACAAGACCAGATGCAGTGGAGAGCGAATTTTGACAAACCCTGCTTGGGTAATGAGTTCGTATCCCTGCTGAGTTAGCAGTAAGTTGACGAAAGCGACACTTGCTTGCTGCTTGATTTGACCAATCTGTTTGACCACCACAAACAGATTGCACATAATTGGGTACTTTCCGGGTTGGAAAGCCTTAATGTTCAATTTGTTTCGTTTACCAGGAAATTCATAAGGGAGGACAAGAGTTTTTTGGTAGGGAGCAACAAATTGCCCTTGTTTGTGCCCCAACGGCAAGGGCTGGATTGAACATTGAGGAATAATCTCTGGGGCAAAAGTGTAGTAGATGCTACTAGGACGACCAGCCGCTTTTTTGCGACGCTTGGGTGGTCGTGGAACTTGCTTCCACGTTAGGCAAGCAAAGCTTGACCACCCAAGACGTCTTGCACAAATTGTTTGAGCAACAAACAACTCAGCAACCTACGTCAAAATTCCCAGGTGAATTCTGTCTGACTGGGTGCCGAGGAATAATACTAAGCCCGCGCCACTTGCTTTATGCCACAGAACCCGTCGACTGCAGTGGCTCTTTGAATTTAAAGGCGAGAGAAGAAAAAGAATTCTTCCATGCGGAATCTCCCTTTGAACATCCTTGTCTTAAGCTGTGTTTTGCGTTCAGCCGAAGCTGAGTTCTTCTCAATCAGCGAATTCTAACAAATCCAGCTTTAGAAATTAATTCCTGACCTTGATTTGTCAGCAGTAACTTAGCGTAAGCTTCTCCTGCTTGCTGATCTGTTTGACCATTTTGTTTCACAATCACAAATAACCGTCGAGTGATGGGGTACTGATCACTTTGGAAAGCAGCTGCGTTTAGTTGGTTACGCTTTTGCGAACACTCAGAAAGAGGAACAAATGGTTCCTGATACGGTGGAACCAGTTTATCGGCTGTTTTTCCCAGTGGCAGGGATTTAACACTACATTGTCCGACAACTTCAGGAGCAGAGGCGTAGTACATACCACCAGTATTTTTCGCTACTTCTCTCAAGGCTTCGGTTGTCGTAGGAATATACTGCACATTTTCCCCAAACTTTTCACCACCTAAGATGTTCTCGTCGAAAAATTCGACGGTGCCACCTTCTTCTATACGGCGAGAGTAAGGTATTATCGGTAGATTGGGACCGCCTACTTGCTGCCAGTTAGTAATTTTACCTGTGTATATTTCTTTGACTTGAGCAACTGTTAAACCAGGGATGTTGAGACTGGGGTTAACTGCGATCGCAATACCATCAATTGCTACAGGTATTTCTTTGAGTGTAAAGCTCCGTTGTTGCGCTTGTTGGTATTCCTCATTTTTAATTGAGCGCGACGACTGAGAAAAAGCTAATTGGTTATTTAACAGCATTTTGATGCCACTACCGGAACCAGGTGCGCCTGAAGTGGGGTTAGTGTAGCGTAGTTGAAATTGAGGAAAGACAGTTTGAATAGCTGAATCAACTTCTTTACGGATTGGTGCCCAAGTGGTGCTACCACCATAGCTAAATAAGCCAGAGGGGATATTTGGTACTTGGGCAAAGTTTTCAATATTCGCTCCAATTTGTTGTGATTGATTGTTGCTCACTGGACCAAAATTAATACCAGAACGATTCAGCCACCAATAGACACCAGCTACTAATCCCAGGGTAATTATTAAAGTTAGAACCAAAACCGCAGTTTCTTTTTTTTGCGACATCATAGCATTTTTTTGAATTCTTTTACTTAAAACAAATCTCGTGCCTTAATTTTTCTTTAGTTAGAAATTTTACATTTTTATTTTGAACTGTTTTTTCTAAAACTGCTACGAAAGCATAATCATTCGTACTTCGTATTTTTAATAAAAATAATTTTTTAGCTCAAAATAAAGTTATTTATACTTAACATTTTCTCATTATTAATTCTGAAAAATCAGAAATTAAGTCATATATTTTTTTACTTTAAATAAATATCTATATTTACAAAAAAATATGAATTTTCAACTATCAGATATGCAAAATTTATGATAAAGCGCTAGATAATTAACTTTGATAACTTTCTCTTTTGTTCCAAACTTGATATTCAACAACTAACTGGTTGGTAAATATCTCAATATATTTGAAGAAATCAGTTATGAAGTAACATAAAATAGTTATGAATTCATCCCAAAAATAGCTTACAGCAAGGACACAAGACCATCAAAGAAAATCTGAGGACGATGTACTCCTTATTGATTTATTGAAAAATAAAAAAATATTCAACTAATAACTAAATACTGTTAAAGAGATAATCAAAAAAGCAGCTTAGTTGTTTTGGAAAATACGATGTAGATATTGAAATTATAAACTCTCTTTAAAGTATCAAGGATAACAATTTGTAAATCAGACGAAAGAGTGCTGTGACTGCGATCGCCACTAAAGCAGCTGCAATAGACAAAATAACGACTTCTTGGATGGTAAGACTGCCACGTAAAAAGAATAGGACAATCGGCAATGTGATTGCAGGAAAAATGAACAAATCAGATCCTCCAATCCAGTGCTTCCATTGGGCAAGAATCAACCCTAATAAAATCACAGAAGAAGCAGCCAGGGTAATGATTGGCGATTTCAGCAAACTCAAAAGACCAATCGCAATCAATGCTCCTTCAAACCCACTAAACGCTGCTCTCGCTAATACTTTTACAAGAGAAAATTGCTGAGCAGGCGGACTAAGAGAAGGAGATGGCTTTTGTTGCGGTTGAGTCTGTATTTGCTGTGGCTGTGGCTGTGGCTGTGGAGTTACAGCAGGCTGACGGCGATTAATTTTTGTAGAAGGTACAGGTTTTTGAGGTGCGTCGATTGCCTCTAAAACTTCCTGCGCTGACTGATAACGTTGATTGGCTGCGCTTAGGAGCATTTTGTTTAGAATATCAGCAAGGTGCGTGCTGACAGTCACATGACTTTGCCACTTCCACTGATTACTATAGGCATCGAACAGTTGAGTTATCTGTGTTTCACCCGTTAGTAACATCAGGGTTGTGACAGCCAAAGCGTACAAGTCTGTAGATGGGAAGACTTGACCTCCGGACATTTGTTCGGGCGGAGCAAATCCCATAGAATATATACCAGTGGAAGCACCAGATGCACCAATGGGAGCGTTTGTAACTTGTTTGACTGCGCCAAAATCTAGCAAGTAAAGTTTGCCGTTACGATGGCGCATGATGTTAGAAGGTTTGATGTCTCTGTGGATAATGCCTTTTTCGTGAACAAACTTGAGGAGCTTGAGAATTTCTCGCAAGATTTCCAAAACTTCTTGTTCTGAATACTTGCCCTTTTGGGCTAACTCTTGCTCTAGATCTTGTCCGTCAATATATTCCTGTACTAAATAAAAAAACTGGTCTTGCTGTACCGCTTGGAAGCTAGGAACGATCACCGGAAAGTAAGCAAACAAGTCGGGGATTTGCTCGTGTAGGTGCCCTATCTCCTCTAGAACAACTGCTTCTCGCTCAAATAAATCTTGTGCCAGTTGCAGTTGAGTAGGGCTTAAATTGCCTGCTGGTTGAAATTGCTTAACCACGCATTGGCGCATTCCTGGGGTATAGCGATCGCGTGCCAAAAACGCTGCTCCAAATCCGCCCCGTCCTAGTAGCCTGATTGGTAGATAGCGTCCCACCAAAATCAGCGGCATACCACAGTTCGTGCAGTATTTCTGCTGCACCGTTCTCAGGGTCGCATTATCATCTAAATCTGGAAAATTGTTTTGCGGGCGAGGGCAGTGTGGACGAGTGCAATAAACTTCCATGATGTATCAAGAGTCCATAGTCCATAGTCTATAGTCAATTGTCAATAGTCAATAGCCCTTGACTAATGACTAATGACCCTTACGGGTGAGTCCTTCGGACACGCTACGCGAACGCCAGTTGCCTACGGAGGGAAACCCTCCTTTAGCACTGGACTCACTAATGACTAATGACTACATCTTAATCATCGTCAGAATGATGCGCTCCTACATCGAATGCACTGACCGCTATGGCTTTGTGTGACATTTTTAACATTTCTATACTCCATCCAGGTGTTGCAAACTGGGGTAGAATTTCCCGACTAAATGCTTCCGCTGCTTTGGATCTGTAGCGATTAGGATTAAAAATCAGCCTCAGCATCCGCTTGACAATGACACCTTCAATGGGAGAGCAGTGCAGCACCCCCATTTGTAACTCTTTAGCAATTGCCGAGGTTGAGACAAAGGCAGCTCCCAAACCGGATTGCACGGCATTTTTAATGGCTTCTATGGAATTTAGTTCCATTTCGATTTTAAAACGCCGCGTATCAATGTCACAGCGTGATAGCACTTGGTCAATGACCTTGCGGATAGTAGATTGAGAATCGAGAGCTATGAATTGTAATTTATATAGGTCTTCTCTGTGAATCGTTTCAAGTTTGGCAAAGGGATGGGCTACAGGTATAATCAACGCCAGCTCATCCTCGGCGTATGGAACAATTTCCAAAGATTCCACCAGTTCACCGGGAATTTCGCCGCCGATGATTGCCAAATCCACCTGTCCGTTAGCTACACTCCAAGCGGTTCTGCGGGTAGAGTGGACGTGCAATTGCACTGCCACATCTGGATATTTTTGTCGGAACATCCCAATCATCCGGGGTAAAAGATAAGTGCCGGTAGTTTGAGAAGCGCCAACAATCAAAGTCCCGCCTTGGAGATTTTGTAAATCCTCAATAGCGCGACAGGTTTCCTGACACAGACTGAGGATTTTTTCACCGTAGCTCAGAAGTAGATGTCCGGCTTCGGTTAATTGGGCGCGACGTCCTCCTCGGTCAAATAACGGGACATCTAGTTGCCGTTCTAGGTTTTGCACTTGCAAACTAACGGCAGGTTGAGAGACGTACAGGCTATCAGCGGCGCGCTTGAAGCTCCCTTCTGCGGCGATCGCTTTGAGAATACGTAACTGATCTAAAGTGAAAGGAAGGTCAGACATAAGGCTAAACCCACAAACTTTGAGAGGAGCGGCAATCTTCAACAAACCAGCGTAATAAGACGAATGGCAGAGCGTGATTTATTACTTGTTAAACTTCGAGGCTTTACTCGAAAAAGACAGTAGCATATCATCTTGACTAAAGTCTTCTTTTCTACTTTCCAGCCATAATCAGTCGATTTTGAGGGGAATTGTGTTTAAACTCCACCCTGGTTTTAAAAAGCTTTCAAACTTTTTAGTTCTGGTTTCAAAATCCGACGCACCCCGCTCTTGTCTGCCCTAAAAGGAGAGACAATGGTGTTGTTTCCCTGAAACAGGGAGACTTTAGGGGGGTAGGCTGTTACAAGAAGCCCCGTATTACGACCGTCTTGCCGGAGTAACAACGTTCTCATTGCGACATTTCGCCCTCCAACCAAATCTGCACATAACTCAAACCCACGACTTCTACTACAGCCAATCGTCAATCCTTGGTTTGGACACTTGTGTTTATTTGTATGTCCGCAACACGGATGCAAGTGAGTGCAATAGTCACGAGGTTCCGGCTTAGAAAAACAGCACGAGCGTTTTACCACGTGTAAACGAGGGGGCTTGACGAGCAACACCTCAGCTTTGCTGTTTTTCTCTTCGCCTAATGCGTCAGCATCCACTCTTATGGCTGAAGAATTATTCATGACAACAGAGTAGATGAAGCCATCTAATTCAGCATACGACCATTTGGACTGAGAGACATTTGCTTTTCGCCGCTTCAGGTGATAGAGAACAGGGAACAGATGACAGCGCTGTCCCCTGTTCCCTGTCCTCTGTACCCTGTTATTATATATTTCTTGACTGATATAATAAGGGAAAATACGCAAATATAAAGTCAATTCCAGTTTGTTCAGGTTGTTGAAAGTTACACTTTGTTTCGTAATATGGTCATTGATATCAGCAGTAAATTGTTTACCTCTTGGAGAAAGCGCCATTAATCTGAGTTGAACAGAGGGAGTCCGTTTTGGGTGCGGTGTTTTTTTGGCGTGACGATTACGGCTTGCGTTGTGTGATACCTCCTTTTCAGATTTGATAAGTTCTAGGGACTTTTGTAACCTAATATCCCAGAACAGTTTACTGTTCTCAAATGCCACCGGCAAGGTGTCATTGAGACAAATTTGGTTAGCACGCTGGACTTCCTGTAACCAATTTTCCTTTTTTGAAGTCGCAATCAACTTCTCTTTAGCACTGAGAACTTGCTTCACATCATACGGTAGCTTTTTCATCAGGTGATATTATTCTATGGTGCTGATGAAGATAATTAACTGGTGTTCGTTTAACGCACACACTGGTTGGGGACAGGATATCCTGCCAGAGATTTTTTTACATAGTTTGTGGTATTCGTTGTACTAAATTAAGTTTCCTTTAAATTACTTCATTTGCGTATATGATGCAGCCGGCTTGGTTAACCCTTAGTCATTTTGTCATGCTGGGACTACTATTTGGTTTTGCAATTGTCCATAGTGGAGGTGCTGCCCTGCGCCCTTGGGCAGAAAAACATATTGGATCTAGGCTTTACCGCATTTTCTTTGCACTAACCAGCCTGCCGGTGGCTGTTTACTTAATTATTTACTTTTTTAACCACCGCTACGATGGTTTGCAACTTTGGTATGTGCAAAATGTACCGGGAGTGCAGCAATTAGTCTGGGTGCTGTCGGCTATTTCGTTTTTGTTTTTGTATCCTGCTACTTTCAATCTACTAGAAATTGCTGCTATCCAAAAGCCCGAAGTCCATCTCTACGAAACAGGAATCATTCGCATCACCCGCCATCCACAAATGGTGGGACAGATTATTTGGTGTGTTGCTCATACCCTTTGGCTGGGTACCAGTTTTACCCTTGTCACTTCAATCGGGTTAGTGTTACACCATTTATTTGGCGTTTGGCATGGCGATCGCCGTTTGAGCGATCGCTATGGGGAAGCCTTTGTTCAAGTCAAACAGCGCACTTCTATCATGCCTTTTGCAGCTGTTCTTGACGGTCGTCAATCTATCGTATGGCAGGAATTTTTACGTCCTGCTTATTTGGGGGTTGCCGTTTTTGTGCTACTACTTTGGTGGTCACACCCCCTATTGCTGGAAATCACAAGTAAGATAGAATAATGATTTTAACATAATCACGGCGGATGAACAGGGATTGATAGGATGAAATCTTCGTTTCATCTTATCAACTGCTACCAAATCAATGTAGGATGAATGGAAGTAGCTGTCAGTGGGGGTGCGCTTAGTCGTTTTGAGATTTGACATTTGGTAGTTGCTAGTCAACCGCCAAACTAGGGAGAGACTTGATCATTCGCCATTCCCTTTTCTATAATCAACTATAGTTGATTAAAATTGGCGAAAAGCAAGCTAACCAACTGCGACCAATACTTGAAAAAGTACTCAATAGTGTAAGAGTGTCTAGCTCGATAGTTAAGCCTGTGGGACGGCAGTTGCTATAACTCTGGGAACCAGAGCAACGCACTGCCTTACAAAAAACAGCCTTCTTCCTTGACAGAAGCAGGAGAAGCATAGCTGTAGATGTCATGGGCATCTGTGGGTAAGCTCTATGCAAAGGTCGATACCAAATTGGTGAAAAATATCTCTCTAGTAACGGCTATGAAGAGCTAAAAGTTTGAGAGAGTTACCGTCTTGAATGTCGTGCTGGGTTCTTTGTCAGCGTAGCAATCAACACTGAAATGTTTGCAAACATTTCTGACAACGCACTCCCTCGGTGCTGACAGTTAGTTTTGATATCAAAACCATATAATTTCAGAGGCGTCATGGTGTTGTCGGTTAGTGAGCGGACTTTTTGTCAAGAAGTTTTAGAATCTCCAATTCCTGTTTTAGTAAATTTTGGAGCACCTTGGTGTGGGTTGTGTCGAATTATTCACCCCTTGTTGTTGCAATTTAAAGCTCAATGCGGCGACCAAATTAAATTAGTGGGAGTCAACGCCGATGACAATTTTAAACTAGCGACAAAATACAAACTTAAGTCACTGCCAACTTTACTGTTGATTGAAGATGGCATAGTACGGGTGCGTTTGGAAGGTTTTCGTGGAAGAGAAGATTTACTCTTAGCTTTGGAAGAAATTAAAGTCTGCTACACCGACCGCCCCATAACTTACCATAGCCCAAAAACAGCGGATTTAGGCTGCCGTTCTGCATGAAGAGTCATTAGTCAAGAGTCATTAGTCAAGAGTCATTAGTCATTAACTCTTGACAAAGGACAAAGAACTAATGACCAAATCTAAAACCAAAGTTAACAACCCCACCCAACTACCGTCGGGTGGGGTATTTTATCCTAAAGAGTGTGTGTCACAATTATTAACAGTTCCGACAAATTAGTCAATAATTCTAAAAGTAGGCGTCAGTGATGGAAGTAATCTATCAGTATGCCTGGCTGATTCCGGTATTACCTCTTGTTGGGGCAATGCTGGTCGGTCTAGGGTTAATCTCGTTGAATCAGGTGACGAACAGCGCCAGGAAGCTAAACGCGGCATTGATTATCTCCCTGATGGGAGCCGCGCTTGGGCTGTCGGCGGCACTGCTATGGAGTCAAATTCAAGGACACCCTCCTTACATCCGTACCTTGGAATGGGCAGCAGCAGGCAATTTTCACCTGAGCATGGGCTACACTATTGACCACCTGACAGCCCTAATGTTGGTGATTGTAACAAGTGTAGCCTTGTTAGTCATGGTTTATACGGACGGGTACATGGCACATGACCCAGGCTATGTCCGGTTTTACGCTTATCTCAGCTTGTTCGGCTCCTCAATGTTGGGTTTGGTGGTTAGCCCCAACCTAGTACAGGTTTATATCTTTTGGGAGCTGGTCGGGATGTGTTCATACTTGCTGGTCGGCTTTTGGTACGATCGCAAGGCAGCAGCAGATGCAGCTCAAAAGGCATTTGTGACCAACCGTGTGGGCGACTTTGGATTGCTGTTGGGGATTCTGGGGCTATTCTGGGCAACGGGAAGCTTTGATTTTGATGTGATGGGCGATCGCCTGACACAACTCGTGCAAACAGGTTCTATAAGCAATGTCCTTGCCGTACTGTTTGCGATTCTAGTATTCCTAGGTCCAGTTGCCAAATCCGCGCAATTCCCCCTGCACGTCTGGCTACCAGATGCAATGGAAGGTCCCACCCCCATCTCTGCCCTGATCCACGCGGCAACGATGGTGGCAGCGGGAGTTTTCCTGATTGCCCGGATGTACCCAGTTTTTGAACACGTGCCCGCAGCAATGAACGTGATTGCCTTTACTGGGGCATTTACAGCATTTTTGGGTGCGACAATTGCGATTACGCAAAACGACATCAAAAAGGGCTTAGCTTACTCCACCATTTCCCAACTCGGTTACATGGTGATGGCTATGGGAGTAGGCGCATACAGCGCAGGACTTTTCCACCTGATGACCCACGCCTACTTTAAGGCGATGCTGTTCCTCGGTTCTGGTTCTGTAATTCACGGCATGGAAGGAGTTGTCGGTCACGACGCCGCCTTGGCGCAGGATATGCGGTTGATGGGTGGACTGCGGAAGTATATGCCAGTGACGGCAATCACTTTCTTTATTGGTTGTGTGGCAATTTCTGGTATCCCGCCCTTTGCTGGTTTCTGGTCAAAAGATGAAATCCTTGGTGCGGCATTTAATGCTAACCCATTTCTCTGGGGAGTTGGCTGGTTAACTGCTGGAATTACCGCTTTCTACATGTTCCGGATGTATTTCGTCACCTTTGAAGGAAAATTCCGGGGCAATCAAAGCCAATTGTGGCAAAAACTCAAGTCTCCAGCAGGGATGGCAATTGTCGCAGGTTTTGATACCGCCCCTGCTTTTGGTCCTGGTGCCATGACCAAAGGAGAACTCGAGGCAACAGAGGAACACCATGATGACCACAGTCACGGTCACGGTCACAGCGAATATCCTCACGAGTCCCCTTGGACAATGACCCTGCCGTTAGCGCTTTTGGCAATTCCTTCGATGCTGATTGGTTTGGTAGGGACACCTTTTGCCAACTACTTTGAGGAGTTTATCTTCTCACCCAACGAAACCTTAGCGGAAGTCGTGGAAAAAGCAGCCGAATTCGACCCGAATGAATTCTACATTATGGCGGGCGCTTCAGTTGGCATTTCCTTGATTGGGATTACCATAGCTTCCTTAATGTATGTCTGGGGTAAAATCAACCCGGTGGCGATCGCTCAAAAAATCCAGCCGCTTTATGAGCTTTCCCTGAACAAATGGTACTTTGATGACATTTACCATCGTGTTTTTGTCCTCGGCTTGCGTCGTCTAGCAAGACAAGTGATGGAAGTTGACTTCCGTGTTGTCGATGGTGCTGTAAACCTCACAGGCTTTTTCACTCTAGTCAGTGGCGAAGGTCTGAAATACCTGGAAAACGGTCGCGCTCAATTTTATGCCTTGATTATCTTTGGGGCTGTGTTGGGCTTAGTGATTGTTTTCGGTGTGACTTGATAAAAATGGAACCACAGATGCACACAGATAAAAAAAGACATCAGTGTTCATCTATGGTTTTTTAGTTTTCTGGCTAATTATGCCAGAACATGAAGGCAGGAGAATGAATTTACCTGCCTTCATCTTTCTTTACTTTTATTAAATAAACCTAAGATTGAAGACCAAGCCCTGCAAAAACTGCTAGTAAATAGCTAGTAGTTGATAGCCGAACACTATATATTGCTGACTAACACATTCCGATGAATACAGCAAATTTCCCGTGGCTGACGACGATTATTCTGTTTCCGATAGCGGCGTCACTGCTTACTCCCTTTATTCCAGATAAAGATGGCAAAACAGTGCGCTGGTATGCCCTTACCATAGGGCTAATAGATTTTGCACTGATTGTTTACGCTTTTTACACTGGGTATGATTTCTCTAACCCGGATTTGCAACTGTTTGAGAGTTATAGCTGGCTTCCACAAATTGGTTTGAATTGGTCGGTAGGGGCAGATGGCTTGTCCATGCCCCTGATTATTTTGACTGGATTCATTACCACGCTCGCAATGTTAGCAGCTTGGCCCGTGACCCTCAAGCCCAGGCTGTTTTACTTTTTGATGCTGGCAATGTATGGCGGTCAAATCGCCGTTTTCGCGGTCCAGGATATGCTGTTGTTTTTCCTGGTGTGGGAACTGGAACTGGTGCCGATATACATTCTGCTTTCGATTTGGGGAGGCAAAAAGCGGCAATACGCAGCAACCAAGTTTATTTTGTATACTGCTGGCGGTTCGCTGTTTATTTTGCTAGCTGGCTTAACGATGGCGTTTCATGGTGATACCGTCACTTTTGATATGCAAACGCTTGCAGCCAAAGGTTTTAGCCTCAATCTCCAACTTTGGCTGTACGCTGCCTTCTTGATTGCCTACGCCGTCAAACTTCCCATCTTCCCGTTGCATACTTGGCTACCAGATGCCCACGGTGAAGCCACAGCCCCCGTACATATGTTGCTGGCAGGTGTTCTGCTGAAAATGGGGGGTTACGCTCTTATTCGCATGAATGCCCAGATGCTTCCCGATGCTCACGCTTATTTTGCCCCAGTTTTGGTGGTTTTGGGGGTTGTGAATATCATCTACGCTGCCCTCACATCTTTTGCCCAGAGAAATCTGAAGCGAAAAATTGCCTACTCCTCAATTTCTCACATGGGCTTTGTGGCAATAGGTATTGCTTCCTTCACCGACTTAGGCTTGAATGGGGCAATGCTGCAAATGGTTTCCCACGGTTTAATTGGGGCAAGTTTGTTCTTCCTAGTAGGGGCAACTTATGACCGTACTCACACCCTCATGCTGGATGAAATGGGGGGTGTTGGTAAGAAAATGAGCAAGATGTTTGCCATGTGGACAACATGTTCTATGGCATCCTTAGCCTTGCCAGGAATGAGCGGTTTCGTTGCCGAGTTGATGGTGTTCGTTGGCTTTTCTAGCAGCGATGCCTATAACCCCACCTTCAAAATTATTGTGGTGTTCTTGATGGCAATTGGGATAATTCTAACTCCGATTTATTTGCTATCAATGCTGCGGGAGATTTTCTACGGTGAAGAGAACAAAGAATTAGTTTCTCACCAGAATTTAATAGATGCCGAACCCCGCGAAATCTTTATCATCGCCTGCTTGTTGATACCAATCATTGGTATTGGTTTGTATCCCAAAATGCTGACTCAGATATACGATGCGACAACTGTACAGTTAACAGAGAGGTTGCGAGCTTCTGTACCTGCTTTGGCGGATCAAAAAGCGCCTGCGGTTTCGTTAAGTGCGCCGAAGATTGGCAATTAGATAGTTGATTTCTAATTGATATCACGTTAAGGGTGGGTTTTATACCTGCCCTTTTTTTATAGCAGCGTTTCTTGATGAAATTTCTTGCAAAAATCCGGTCATATCATGCCCGGCTAATTAGTTATGATTTCCGCGTTAACTGCACCCCACCCCTCAATCCCCTCCCCTTGTTAAGGGGAGGGGAGGTGAAGCGCAGCTTTACCGGGGTGGGGTTATTCGGGTACTGACTAGGCACTTCATCCAAACCATCCAGTAAAACTAAGACTTTACCCTGGTTCAAGATTTGTTTGGTTTGGTCCTCATCAGATAATTTAAATTCTTTATGAATGTATTTCAGTAGGTTGAACTGACTGGCGGTTTTGATGGATTTCAGTTCAATAAAAATCGGGATGAGATCAGCCTGAAACTCTCCTTTGCAACAGTCAACAGCCAAGTGTCGTAAAAATGTGCTTTTGCCTGATCCTGGTTTACCCAACACCATCAATTTTAAAGAATTGGCTGCAACTTCAAATCCGGGCAATTTCTCTCCACGCTTTCCCAATCCAAAGCGCTCAAAGTCATCTCGTAAGTTTGAGTCTTTCAGCAGTTCAGGAATGGTGGCAAAAAATACACTAGAAAGCTTCTTTAACACGTAGACATCCACGTAAAGCTTATCTACATCAATTTGCTGGAGATTCAACAAGCGAATTTTGCTGTAGAGGTGTTGGATTTTATCGCAGCAGTGCTGTCTCACCTGCTGGAGCAATTCATTAATATCAGAATTTTTTTCAGAACTCTTTTCCTGGTTCTTCTTCTCAGGCTGGGATTCATTTTTTTGGTCTGACTCTGTGATTTCTTGCCAGTCGAGTTCTAGTGCTTTACAAATACTGACGAAGAATTTTCGATCAACAGTATCACCAGTAAAAAACTTGTGAACCGTCTGAATACTGATGCCTTGAGTGTTTTTACGCTTGTTCTCTATGACTACCTTGTCTGCTAAATCTTGCCGACTCCAACCTTTAGTGTTCAGCGCGGAATTTGCTTTGTCGATACCTGCTTCGGATGCTTTGAGCGATCGCCCCACCATACCTCAATCACAAGATTTGTCATCATTTTAGCGTTTGCAAACAAAAGTCACATCGAACTCATTCCAAACTCATAGTGAACGAAAGCCTTGCTCAGACTGAACTTTAGATAAATTTACCAGAACATGGAGACTGTAAACCAAAACAAAAAAATTAACTATGAAAACGCCTAAAGTTTTAGCTTTCCAATTAGTCTTCTCCACTGTTGTGTCTTTGACAATCCTTTCTGGTGGTACATCCCTCTGGCTGGCTTCTCAACCTAAATTATCTGAGTATCAGGTGCGAGTTCTAGAAAACAGCACCGCAACTTGGCAAACAGGCGTCGGTGCGATTTTTGGATTGTTAGGCAGTAAAGCAACTGACCTCTTAGAGACAGAAGAACAAGAAAACGGGTAAGAGAAATAGTCCTAGCTCTTAGGTTAGGAAAAAGAAGGCTCTCGAGGCAGGTTCTGTACCTGCTTTTTTTGTGGTGTGGTTGCCTCATTATTGTGCCCCTAGGTTAGAAACTTGAGGCTATGTAAGTAAAGTCCACCTGCCTAAATTTTAAAAACCAATAAATATTACATAGAGTTTCCAGTGTACTTAAGAATAGTTGTAACTAAATTCATACAGGATTTAATATTCTGTTCCTTAACCCATGATGAGGACTTTGTAGATCAGGGAAAGAGATGTATAAGGCGACTCAAGGGTTGCTGAGAAAATCTGGGGAAGCTTATCTTTCATCGCTAATCACAATCAGGAGTATTTCATAAGTTCACTCATCTTAAGTGCTGTTAGTTTAGGTAGTGCTGCTTTCGGAGCGATCGCCCTAAAACATATTTTTTTCATTATGTCAATGTATAAGTCCAAAAATTGTCTAATTTGGAATTATGTTAAGATTTGTAACTTCCGATATATGTGTCGATATTAATTAAAAAGTTAAAACTACTTCAGCCTCATTTTCCACACAAACATAAATATCATCGGCAAAACCTATGCCAGACAAGTTTAGACCAAGCTTCAAAAGTTTGCGTGCCCTTGATTACTTGAACCTGTTTCTGGCAGACGTGCGGGATGGTGTCGGTCCATATCTGACCATTTACCTGAAAGCTTCACAAAATTGGAATCCAGCCCAGATTGGGATTGCCATGTCCGCTACGACGTTCGCCACAGTTATTGCCCAAACTCCAGTTGGTGCATTAGTTGACCGCATGCGTCAGAAACGCCTGTTGATTGCGTTGGCAGCTTTGTTTGTCTCTATCAGTTGCATCACCATAGCTTTAATACCTAGCTTTCCGATTGTCATCGGCGCTCAGATTATGATAGGCGTTGCCGCTGCGATTTTTCCACCAGCTATTGCCGCTATTACTTTGGGGCTGGTGGGACATGAGAGATTCGATAGGCGAGTTGGTCGCAATGAAACATTTAATCATACAGGCAACGTAGTAGCTGCCACTTTGGCTGGTTTAGTTGGTTACTTTATTTCCCGCCAGGGGATTTTTTTTCTGGTTGCGGCTATGGCTGTTGGCAGCATTATTTCGGTGAGGATGATTCGCCACAAAGAGATTGACCATGAGCTGGCGCGTGGTGCTACTGATGACGAGGATGATTCTTTTGGACAACAGCATCACCTTTCTGGAATATTGCAGCTACTGGAAGACCGCCGCATACTCTTTTTCTCTGTTGCCGTAATTCTTTTTCACTTTGCCAACGCTGCAATGTTACCACTGGTCGGTCAACTACTGGCAGAGGGTAAAGGCACAAGTGACACCGTTTATATGTCGAGCTGCATCATTGTGGCTCAGTTGGTGATGATACCCGTTTCTACCTTAGCTGGTCGTTTAGCACATTCCGGACGAAAAACCATATTCCTAGTTGGTTTTGCTGTCTTGCCCATTAGAGGAGTGCTGTATACGCTCTGGGACAATCCCTATTTTCTGGTCGCCGTGCAAATTCTTGATGGTATTGGAGCCGGAATTTTTGGTGTGGTTTCAGTGCTGATGATTGCTGATTTAACCAAAGGAACGGGTCGATTTAATGTCACCCAAGGGATACTCAACACTGCTGTAGGTATTGGTGCGGCTTTGAGCAATGTGCTAGCCGGGTATGTAGTAAAAAACGCTGGTTACAATGCTGGCTTTTTGATGCTAGCTGCGATCGCTGTTGTGGCATTGATAGTTTTTTGGTTTTTCGTGCCGGAAACAAAAACAGCAGTCAGCCCCTTCGGGGAAGTCAAAAGTCAAAAGTCAAAAGTTAAAAGTAAGAACCCCATAAATAAATTTAGGGGTTTGTAACAAGGACGCCGTAGACGCTTGCGCCTACTCGATGAAATACATTTTTTCTTTTTCCATAACCGCGCGTTGGGGGCTTGTACCTTTTTCTTTCTGGTCACCAAGAAGATATCAAAACAAAATAGTCTGGTCAAATTCTGATATGGCAAGTTTCAGTAATTCCTTTTCCTTAGAAAAAAGCCCAATAACAAGGAACTGATACCAAGTTACATTCAAGCAGGTAACCAAGAAGCGCTCTTCGGTTGACTGTTGACGAGTTTTCAGTCAACAGTCAACCGAAGGGCGCAAGGCAGAAGCGCCCCTATTGCACGCGACAGAACTTACGCTGGTTATCATGCTGTGGGTCTTGCCAAGAATAAGCAAAATGACTGACTCCTGCAAGTTGAGGTGCAAGTTGGCGCAGCGCCTGCATTTGCACTTCTAGTGGAGGACGATTGCTTATTGACTCTCCCCATTTACCAGCTAAAGCTGGAATCACTTGGGTACCTGGTTTTGCCAGGTTCAAAACCCGCTGTACCTGCGCCACAATACAGTCGGCACCGGCACAATTCGCATAAGCCATAGGATGCCACTCTAGGGTATTTGGGAACTTATCCCAAGGTTGCAACCGGGAATCATACCCTTGACCGACCATTTGGTTGCCATCAGGAAAAAATACTGCCCCTACTGGAATGCCTTGTTGCTGTGCTGGATAAGCAGCTAGGGCGACAAAATCGAGGATGCCTTGCATTGCGTGGGCGACTGCTAACTGCCATAACTCAAATTGTAGTTTCGGTTGCCTTTGGGTTGGGGGAAGGATTGACTTTTGCTCTGCGGGTAGAGTGCGACCTTGCCACAAGGGTTCTGCTTCTTGAGGATAGAGTTTATCGACCTCTCCTACATCTCCTGCTGTAATATATCCCTTACTTAAAAAGCGTCTAATGAATTCCAATCCTTTATAATTGAGCGCCCGTCGAAATAAAGCCTGTTGGGTCGCGTCACTGTACAGCCATAAATCTGTGATTTTCGTGGCAATGGAATCACTGCCAGCCTGTCGTGGATAGCGCACGTAGTCGAAGAGTACCCCATCTGGGCGACGACGCAGCACTTCCTGTAACATTTGGTAGTAATCTCGTTTCGCTTGCAAGTTGTACGGGTCGATAAATACCTGAGAACCGTTATCTACGACGTAGAGGCTGGTTTGACCCTTACCGTTGCGGGCGATCGCCCCTTCTCTATCTGAACGCTGGGCGTAAGTATAGCCAAAATTTGCTGTGAACATCCAAGCATATACCTTCAAACCCCGTTCCCGCCCTTTTTGAATTGCTGTAGCCAGCAAATCAGTCTTTTCTGTTCCTGGCGTGCGAATCACAGAAGGCCAAACTGTGGGGTTAGCGCCTGTTGGCAGTAGAACTTGCCCATCATAAAAAACTTCCAAATAAACTTCGTTATAACCTCGGTTAACAATCCGATCCATAATTTGGTCAACCAGTCCTGGCTGAACATCACACGGATACAAACGTAACCAGATCGCTTGCAGCTTAGGCCAATTACGATTGCGGCATTCCTGCAAAGCTTGTGCGTGTTGTTGCAAAAGTTGCTGGTAACGAACTTTTTGCTCTTGATTGCCTTTGAGTGCTGACAAACGTAAGTTTTCTTTTTCTTGCGCTTGAGGAGGTGATAAATGGCAATACTCTGTGAGTTGCGCCGCTGCTGGCTGATTCCTCAAAAAGGGGATCAAGAAACTACTGCTAAAAATGGCAGCAGCAAGCAGGCGTCGCCAAAAGAACATTGATTTTGCAACATTCAAAGGACAGTTGGACATACGTACAAGTACAAAGACAAAACAACCATCAACCCTAAGTCTAATTACGTAGGATGAAGTGTATCGAATTCTATGATTTAGAAATAGGGGTTTTGAAGCCTACATTGTATCGACTCCCAAACCCCTATTTCTGTTGCCGAATTTTGTTTGTTATTCAGCTTACTGGTATCCTCTGCTTACCTCCTTAGCTTTCTAGAGCGTCCTGTTGCGGTTCATTTATAGATAATATTTAACTGGGAAAGGAGCACTTACAGGAAATTCTTATGGAACGTTGGGATGCGCCCATTGTTTGCTATGATTCCAGAAATATTTTTGTGGTATTGAAATAAGTTGCAAAAAGTATTAGCAAATATTAGCAAGCAATAGCAGATGTGCTAGACTGGCTTCATGGAAACACAAGATTGCCATGAAGCTATCCATAAGCTTTTATTAGCTTTTATTTAATAGGGTAAGAAAACCGCATCCCGCAGGTGGCGTGCGTCTGACTTTTTTGACTTGATGATGTCACAAAAACATTGCTGAGTCTAGAGTTAAAGCTCAACAGTCAAAACTTTGGACTCTAGACTTTGACTCTAGACTGTGGGTAGCAGTTATATTTAAGCACCACGTTTTAACGCTGCTTCTACCTGCGCAAACTCCTTCTCTAAACGGTCTTTAAGTTTTTTTGGCACAGGACGATTTGGATAAGAACTATAATGTCCCGCTAGGGAGTTAAGAGCAGTTCGCATGGTTGTGAAGGAAGCTAGACCAAAAAGAGAGCTATCCCGCTGGTAGCGAGCTGCAAAGTCATTGATTTTCTTACGCGCTTCTGCTTGCAATGCTGCTTTATTTGATGAATCTTCTGGTAACTCTAAAGCAGTCCTCAAAGTCGTAACTATAGCTAAGGTATCTTGACGATAATCCCCTGTTAAAGCACCCGGACTGCTGTTACAGCCCATCAAACCAATAACGACAACCAAAACCAGGGGAAGCAGACGTGACCAATAGCGCTTCATAAGCATCAAGTGAAACAATACCTAAATCAACGTCCATCCTATCTTGGATTGGTATCATGGGGATCATCTCATAGGGGGACAGGGTATAGGATACAGCACAATTGAACCCATAACCCATAACCTATAACCTAACGTTCCACTTTTCGATACAAAGTATCACGTTGTTGGTAGGGACGTCCTAAGTTGGTGATAGCAGCCTGCAAAGTTTCGACTGACATATTAGTACCACCTTGAGCGCCTGCCATTGTCGTGATATGTTCTTCCATTAATGTGCCACCGATATCGTTGCAGCCCCACAATAAAGCTTCTGTTGCACCCAAAAGCCCCAGTTTTACCCAACTCGGTTGATGGTTAGGAATCCAATTTCCTAAGAAAATCCGCGCTACAGCGGTTAGTAGCAGTGCGTCTGTCAAAATGGGTTGATCGTGTCCTACACGGCGACGTAAAGGTTTGGGTGCTTCTTTGCCAACAAAGGGTAATAAAATAAACTCAGTCATACGGGCAGGATACTCCCGATGGATGGCAGTTTGTTGGAGACTTCGCAATTTTTCCAAATGCTTTATTTGTTGTTCTGGCGTTTCAATATGCCCCGACAGCATTGTACTCGTGGTATGCAAACCTAGTCTATGAGCTGTACTCACAATTGAGAGCCAAGTTGCTGCGTCGATTTTTTCTGGACAAAGAATACGCCGCACTTCATCATCTAACACTTCAGCTGCTGTTCCTGGCATAGAGTCAACACCAGCATCCCGCAAAGCTACAATGACATCGGCATACTCCAGTCCGTCTTGTCTTGCTATGAATTGCACTTCTTGCGGAGAAAAAGCGTGTAGATGCAGTTGGGGAAATTCCTGCTTAATAGTTTCCACAAGCTTAAGGTAATAAGGCAACGATTTTCCGTTCAAGAGCGCTTGTGGGTTTAATCCTCCCTGCATACAGATTTCCGTCGCACCCCGTTGCACCCCATCTGTCGCCTTTTCCAAAATCTGCGCCCAGTCTAACCAGTAAGCACCCGTCTCCCCTTCATCTCGCCGGAAAGCGCAGAAACTACAGTGCTGTTCGCAGATGTTGCTGAAGTTGATATTGCGGTTAATGATGTAAGTAACAGTGTCACCCGCTTGCTGTTGACGTAGTTTGTCAGCTGTAGCGCGAATGGCGGCAAGTGCACTTTGGTCAGTTTGTTTCAACAATATCACTCCCTCTTCGGGAGACAAATCGTACCCACTCAAGGCACGGTCAAGAATAGCATCAACAGTTACAGTAGTAGACACAGTTTATCAAAAGCGAACCACATTTCTTATTTTGACAATCTTCTTGCTAATTGGCATTATTTCGCCTCAGCACAGAATTTATTGAGCTTGGCAGATAATCTAAAAATATCCAGAGACTAAATCCTAAAATTAAAAAATTTCTTAAATTTAGCCATAAAATTTTAACATAATCAAGCTGGCGAAAACTACCATATGACGCCATTATATAGGTAGTGATACAAATAGCTAGCATCAAAATAGCGTGGCGTGGTTTTAATAGCGCTGCAAAAGGAATTATCCATACTATATATTGGGGTGAAAACACCTTATTTGTAATAATAAATATTAACAAAGATAGCAGCGTGTAGGCTACTAAGCTATCCACTTTCATCAATTCACTTTTCAAGCGTTCTTCTCGGAAACGATACCAGCAACTCACTAACATCAAAATGTAGAGAATAATTAATAAGAGGGGCAATACAGCCAGCATTATATCATCTACAGGAGAAATTATATTCCGTGAACCGTAGCCTGCAACCGTTTTAAGTTCTATTAATCCCCACTTGTGTACCAAGCTGATTATCCCAGCAGGTAATGATTCAATTTGTAAACCCCGTTCTTCATGGTAACTCAAAAAGGAAAACAGCTTGTCTTTGGTAGTGAGGAGAAATGGTAGGAAACTCAGAAAAACTGCACCAAGAGTTCCCAACCATATATTTAGAATGGCACGGTAGGATTTATTGGTAAAAAAGTAAAGTGTAAAGACGGGAAGTAACACCAAAGGATAAAGTTTAGCTGCTACACCCAATCCAAGAGAAATACCTGCTAAGGTAGGACGATTAGATAAGACAGCGACTAAAGCTACAAGTGTTAAGACTGTCGGAAATAAATCATATCTCCAAAGTAGAAATGGTGATATTATGAATGCAAATAATGTGTAAAAAACTAATACTTTTATTCTTTGGCGTTGAGAATCCCTCACTGATACCACTCGTAATAGGAGCAGAAGATTTATTGTGCTGAATAATATGTTTTCTAACAAAAATAAAAATGCATATATATAATAATTTTTTGCAAGTCCTAATCCTATAATTATAGGTAAAACAAACGGTAATAGGGCAAGTGGCGGGTACTCTAAATCAAAGTCTCGATAGGGCAATTTACCCTCTAGGAAATAAAGCGAAGACCTATAATATATATTTAAATCGTGAGTTCCCACCATCTTCAATATAGTCAATAGACCTACAATAAGTAGCCCTACCACTTGGATTGCTACTATCCAGAATATCCGATTTTTTGGAGTTGTTCTTTCTTCAAGTAGCATATTTGTCAACTCTGTATATTTTAAATATTTATGCTGGAAATTTTTTTCTCCTTTAGCCGCCAAAGTCTACCATTTTTGTAAACCTTATCAAGAATGAATGCCTTTTCCAAGTCTGATTTAAATTTTTTTGAGGGATTATATAAAAAGACATCACTGAAGCCATCAGGAATTTTGGCTAGAGTGCGTTCTGTAACTAACTGCATTTGCACATTTGGTTTTAGCAAATGACTCAGAGACATAATATCTCCAATATTAAGGGAATACTTACTGCTGATAAAAAGTGGTTTAATGGAACTGTTGATTATTCGAGCTATTCGGGGATTTGCGTGGCTCCCTTTACTCCACCATGTCTCTGCTTGCGAACTGACTGCACAGGATAAAACGCCCGTGGAAATAACTGCTACCAAAACTAATCTCCAAAATCTGCGTTGTCTCACTTTATGAGAGATGATTTGGCTTGCTAATAAGTAAGCAACAGCTAGTTGAATACCTACATAAGAGGGGATGTTGTATCGAGAGCGAAGACTGAGTTCGCCCCCAAGAATGACATCATTTAATATGAGAGTTAAAGCAGGCACTGCAGATAAGGTAAAAATAAATAGCCAAACTTTTTTTTCAGTTCTGCAATATATAAAATAGAAAGAAAATACCACTAATATGAGTAGTAAGGGAACCAGATATCGACCCCAGCGCAAACCAGGAATATTTAAATCTGGAAAAAATGGTTCATAGCGCCAAAAATCACCAAACAAATAACTGTTATTACTCGTCCACCCTGTGATTAAAGCTGATATTGATTGTCTTTCTTGAGCGCTGCTTGTTGTCTGTTTGACTTGCGACAAATTATTAATAATAACTAAAATCCAAGGTAAGAAAGCGAGAAACCCAGCACTTGCTGCAACCAAGTACGCTTTAACGGGTTTAGTAAATCGAAAGCCTTGAATAACAAATACGTAGATACCGTGAGCAAGCGTCACCAACGCAGAAAACAAGAATGTGTACAGCCCTAGTGCTACTGTGATGGCATACATCACCCAAAGCTGCTTGCTACCTAGCCGGATTGCTCGTAACAGTGTAGCACTTGTAAGTAAGATAGTCACCGTCCATAAACTGAACTGCCGTGCTTCTTGAGCGTACAATACATGAAAGGGAGAGACTGCTAAAAGTGCGACAGCCATCCATCCTGTGATTGGTGATTGAAATAATTCTAAGCACAGCCAATAAATGCAAGGAAACGCAAGCAAGCTAATGATTGCTGATAAGCTTCGGGTGACTGCGATTGAATTTCCAAAAATTTGCACCCATAATCTTACCAACACGTAATAAAACGGAGGATGCTGAGCATCTTCCACTGCTAAAGAATTGATTGTGTCAATGACACCTTTTTCTGAATTAGGGTACTGATACTTCCTGACAGATTCAACACCAATGACTTGTCCGTTAAACACTTGCTGGACAAACTCGTTTTTAGTGTAACCAGACATCCGTAGTCCAGTGTAAGCTTCATCGTGCCAGTAGACTTTTTGCTCAAGATTAACAAAGCGAAAAAAAATCCCCAAACCTAGCAAAACAATAATGAGAACCCTAAGCCAAGTTGTTAGCTGTCTTGGGAAGAGCCGTTCTCTACTGGTTGTTCGCATTAGTAAAAAACAAAGTATCTAGCTTTGTTTATTTTCGGCTGTTTATAGCAGGTGTGTCAAAAGTACGACTGTAATACATAGTAGATACTTCTACTATACATAGACATAGTTTGGCAATATTTAACAAAAATTTGTAATTTTTGTTAAAACTTTACAAAGCTGGTTTCAAACATACAGCAGCAATATTGGCGTCAGAAGTCAGAACCGGAGACGCTTTGTCAAGGAGTTAGAAGTAAAATTTGCTCGCTTGTCTATCTGGCTCTTGAGTTAAAAAGGTGTAGCTCAATAAAGATGCCAACTGCTGTAGTTATTTGAAATACTGTTTTCTGGACAAACGTGAATCAAATACTTATTGCAAACAAAAAAACATAAAAGATATGTTAAATAACTTCTATAAATAGATTTTGCCAATCTATTTTTCTATGAAAAACCTGTTTCATTAATACAATATAATATCAGTTTTCAATAAAATTATGATGAGACTTGACAAGCTATCTTTTTCTTTGAATAAAGTATAGTAACATTTCATCTATTTTTCATATTTTGGGAATTGTGTAAAGAGTAAATTAAGTAATTTTTTTTCCAAATACGAGTGCTATACTTTGCTCATATTGGTGGTTGCAGCAAGAAACTTGTTTGGAGTAACTACACTTCAAAAAGCAGGGAGGCAATAGAAATTCATTTGCCAGTTCGTTCATTACCTTGTATAGAAATTCATTTCCCACTCGGTGCATAACCTAGTGAAAAAATAAATTTTTGGGTAGGAATTGCTCTTACTCTAATTCGAGTAAAAGCTTTTACTCTTAATTTTTTATGCAAATTTAGCGCCACTATTTGGCAACTCCTATCCAAAGGTAGGAGAAACTTTGTATTGATAACTATTTGAAGATGATCAAGCACATTTCTCATAGAATATTCATCACTGTATTTATTTTGATTGGTCTTCATGCAACGCCTGATGGACCTCAAACCAATCGCTATACTGATGCCATTCACTCGTTTGTTAATTTCGGTACATTTGCTCTCCAAAAAGGATACCGTTCTCATATAGATATTTTGCTAATCAATAATAATGCTTACTCTGTCATTCCGCCTGGTATTCCAATTATCCTGGCTCCTATTTACTTTATTCACCAAATGTTAATGAGGGTTGTTGGCATTCCAGTAGGAGAGGTTTATTGGTCAATATTTAATATATTGTCGAATATTTGCGTCATGGCTCCTCTTCTTGGAATTGTGGCAGTCATAATGTTTAAAACTTTAAATCATTTCACAAATGACTTGACAAAAAAATTATGGCTCGTTTTTATCTTTATTTTCGGTTCCTTAGTATTTTTCTATTCTACTAATGGAATTTGGGCTCATGTGTACACAATGTCATTTATTTTTATAGCTTTTTATTTGATTCTTAATCAAGCAAATAGTTTTTTAATCGGAGTTTTCTTAGGTTTGGCTCAATTTGTTGATTATATTGCTATTGTTCCAATATCTTTGCTAGTTGGATTTTGGATATATTTAAAAATTAAAGATAAGCAAAATAAAATTTTACTGGTAGACATACCTTTATTGTTTTTAGGTTACTCAATCTTTATAGCAATAATTATGTTTTATAACCAAAGCATCACAGGCTCAGTCTTTCAAACTCCTAATTCACTGTTTCTCCAACAGTTGAATCAACAAGAATCAATGCAGAAAAGTATGTTCTCTTTGCCTTCTTTAGAAAGAATATGGGGTTTGACATTTAGCCCATTTAGAGGAATTTTTATATACTTTCCTCTGACATTTTTGTTTTTGGCTTCTTTTGTTAAAAAGACTTTTCAGAAAAACAATGCCATATTGTTTTGTTTTATCTTCTTTGCTTTTATCTTTGTGTTAAATGCTTCTTACTATGCATGGTCGGGTGATGTTTGCTTTGGACCGCGTCATTTAGTGGTCGCTACCCCGTTTATTATTCTTCCAATTGTGTACTGTCAACTGAAATATATTAAGTTATTGGGTATAGTATCTATTTTTATCAATTTAGCTGGAGTCTCTACGATTCCGTCTAGTAATTTATTTATAAATATAGCGATGTTCCTTTATCGAGGACTTTTTCTCCACTGGCTAGATTACTTATACAAAGTAGTATTGCCTCAGTATTACAATGTTCGTCTCTCTTTAATGACACCCTTCTTCATATACGTAGCAACTGGTTTCCTCATTTACTTTATTTGGAAACCAAGCATCAAGCAGCAAGACGTGCTGTTTAAAGATAGGGTTGCATAACTATGTATAACTTCTTTTCAAGGCAAATAGTATCAAAAATACTAAGATTTGAGGAATGCTTTTTGAAAATAGAATTGCTCCAATTAAGGATTAGAAAATAACCTGATCCAAAACCTGACAACGTCGTTATATTATGTCTGGTTAATTGCCCATATATTTTTTTGTAGTAAGGACAATAACCCTTGCGATATCAACAAAAGAGGACTAAAGTCCTCACTACGAAATTATTCAAGCTTGTATTACCGGGGTTGATATGATTTGCAAAATTAGTGAAAATCTGTTTCTCAAATAATCATTATCTAAATGAGTATCATCGAACCTAATTCCCTCTTGCCAGTACCTACTGGCGCATTACGAATTCCAGAATTGCCGAGAGCAACGATAAACGCAGATGGTGAACCCCTGTTGTCTCTGGTGATTCCGACTTACAAAGAGGCTGCAAATATCCAAAAAATCGTCTCTATATTGAACAACTTGTTAGATGAGTTTATACCAGGAAACTACGAGTTGATTGTCGTAGACGATGATAGTCCAGATGGCACTTGGAAGATTGCACAGTCTTTGATGGAAGAATATCCGCAACTGCGGGTGATGCGACGACAGCATGAAAGGGGACTATCCAGTGCAGTGATTCGTGGATGGCAAGCAGCTACAGGACGTGTTTTAGGAGTGATAGATGCTGATTTACAACATCCACCCCATGTGCTGTTGCAACTATTGCAAGCTATTGAACAAGGAGCAGATTTAGCTGTTGCTAGCCGTCATGTAGAAGGCGGTGGAGTCAGCAGCTGGAGTTTTGCGAGGCGTTTGTTATCACGAGGTGCCCAGTTATTAGGATTGATCATCTTACCAGGGGTTCTCTCAAGAGTGTCAGACCCGATGAGTGGTTATTTTATGCTCCGTCGCGACTGTATAGTTGGACAAACGCTCAATCCCGTAGGATACAAAATTCTGCTGGAAACTATCGGGCGCGGAAACGTCGGCAAAATTGCGGAAGTTGGCTATGTGTTCAGTGAGCGCAAAGAGGGTGAAAGTAAGGTAACTTGGAAGCAATATGTTGATTACATCCATCACCTCATTCTCTTACGCGTATCTACAGGTCGGCTAAGACGATTCAGTCAAGTGAGTGAACGTGTCGGTTTCCCCATCGATCGCTTCCTCCGCTTTGGCTTGGTGGGACTATCCGGGGTATTTGTCGATATGGTGCTGCTTTACTTGCTCAGTGACCCAACGACTTTGGGTTTGCCTCTAACACGCAGCAAAATCATTGCAGGTGAAGTGGCAATTGTCAATAATTTCTTGTGGAATGATATGTGGACTTTTGCTGATGTCAGCAGCCAGCAGCGGGAATGGCGTCAGCGCTTGAAGCGGTTTTTGAAATTTAATATGATCTGTCTTGCTGGGCTGGTGTTGAATGTGTTGGTGTTGAACTTGGTGTTCAATTTCGTCATTCCTAACCGCTACATTGCGAACCTGATTGCGATCGCGGTAGCTACTGTTTGGAACTTTTGGGTGAACTTGAAGCTGAGTTGGCGCGTCACACAGGTGAAATAATAGAAGGGAACAAAGAGTGAGGAGTTATGAGTTATTAGTTATAAGTGATAACTCCTAATTTATGAATTTAGTCCTTAAAACTCAAAACTCAAAACTCAAAACTCTATTACTGCTGACGGTTTGGCTCTTGATCGCCATCGGCTTGCGCTTAACTAACTTGAGTGCTAAACCCCCTTGGACTGACGAGTTTTCTACTCTGGTGTTTAGCCTCGGTAATAGCTTTTTGCCAGTACCGTTAGATCAGCCGATATCTGTCGATGTCCTATTACAACCACTACAACCACAGCCGACAGTTAGCATAAAAGATGTCTGGAAACATCTATCAACTGAAAGCAATCATCCGCCGCTTTACTTTTTCCTGACTCACTGGTGGCTGCGGCTGTTTCCCACAAATGAGGGTTTGGTGTCCTTGTGGGGAGCGCGATCGCTCGCTGCTGTTTTCGGTGCTGCATCTATTCCAGCTGTTTATGCTTTAAGCAAGCTCGCATTTCGTTCCCGTCTCGTGAGCCATTTCGCGGCTGCGATGATGGCAACATCACCTTATGGCATTTTTTTAGCACAAGAAGCCCGTCATTACACTTTAGCAATCTTGTGGGTGATTGCTTCCCTCGCTTGCTTAGTCATTGCCAGTCGCCACATCCAAAACCGTACTCAAATACCCATCTGGCTAGCCCTCTCGTGGGTGGGAATTAATGCTATAGGCATTGCTACTCACTACTTTTTCACCCTCACCCTCTGCAGCGAAGCGTTGGTTTTGCTCTTTCTTGCTTGGCGACAGTGGCGAGAAGGGGATAAATCAATTCAAAATACCCTGCGGGAAGCCGCCCAGGGGGCGTCTACAAAATTCAAAATTCAAAATTCAAAATTCAAAATTCAAAATTCGGAATCTCTCTCCAGCCCCTCAGCCCCTTGGTTCCGAATCTACGCTGTTGCTGCGGGTACATTTGTAGCGGCTTTAGTTTGGCTACCAGTGTTTTTACAGAACAGTTATGGAGGTAAGTTGACTGAATGGATTCAAAGTCCACGTACTGGAATGGCTTGGATAAACCCAATTTTTCAAGCAATAGCCGCATGGATTACAATGATTTCCTTGCTACCAGTAGAAGCCTCACAGTTAGCAGTTGTGATTGCTTCTGGAATGGTAATGCTGATTTTCTTCGTTTGGGCAGTACCAATTTTAGTGCGTGGGATTAAAGTTCAGCTTAAACAACCACAAACCAGTTTGATGGTTCAGGTGTTTGTTGGTTTGGTTGTCGGGGCGATCGCTTTATTTTTTATTTTTACCTATTTTTTTGGTATTGACCTCACACGGGGGGCTCGTTATAACTTTGTCTACTTTCCCGCTGTCATAGTTCTACTTGGGGCAAGTCTAGCAGTTTGTTGGCATCATCCCATATTGGCGAAAGGCAGATGGGGAATAAATGGCAAAAAAGCTGTGGTGATAATTTGGTTAATGGGATTGGTAAGCGCTATCACTGTTGTCTGCAATCTAGGCTATCAAAAATATTACCGTCCAGACTTATTTGTACAACTCATTGAGCAAACATCCCATGTCCCTGTACTCATTTCCACAACCCAAAAAACTCATGTACACATTGGGGAAATGATGGGGATCGCCAGGGAATTTAAAATGAAAAATTCAATTGAAAATTCAAAATACACATCACCTCTATTTCTCCTTGCACATCAAGACGAAGATCCCAGTACTTCCACCTCTGCCTTACAAAATACTTTAAAGACGCTGCCACGTCCTTTTGACTTATGGTTAGTAAACTTTTATGCTACCGAACCAGAGGAAGTGAAAAACTGTGTTGCTGACACGAAATCCTTACCAGCAGTCAACGGCTACGAATACAAACTGTATCATTGTGGTTAGAGACGCGCCATGGCGCGTCTGTACATTTGTTGTGAGTTGTTGGTTGTTACTAACTACTACCCCACTAACCACTACCCACCTTACTTATCTAAGTCTTCCGGAACACGTACTGATGACAAACCAGCTATTGTTCGTAAGTTTTGGCTACGAATCAACTCAGTAAAGTCTAATCCAGAACGCTTTTCAATCTTTGCCACCCCCTCAATTGCAGATAACAGATGTTCTGCTGCTTCAGCTTCCGAGTAACCCCGTCGTTGCGCGACACGGATGGCGGCTTCATCGGCGTTTAACTCTGTTTGCTGGGAACGGTTAGTGCGCCAGATGCGAAGCATAGCCACCGTAGTTAATCCACCAGCGACAACTACACCCACTGCATCTGCTTGGGCTGATTCTACAAATCCACCCAAAAGACCGGCGATCGCCACAGCTTGATAAATGTCAGGTTTAAACCACTTGACTCCCGTCAACCAGCCCACAGTCCGCAAGAGTAATAAATCGCGTTGCGGTTTCGTCAGGCGACGCCATAAATCGAAATTAATATAGATTGGTCGTTCACTGTTCCAAGGCAATGGAAATGTTGCGTCAATCACTTTTGCCTGTTCAGGCTTGCTGACGATTTTTGTCAACATTCGACCAGAAGCAGGCATTAAATCTAGCAAACGGCGAATTTCAGCGTTTGGTTCCATTTTTAATCAGCTTAGAATCCTCGCGTGTTTATAGCGGGGAGAGTCAAAAACCTTTTAATATATGCTTAGAATACCTGGTTTATTGGCTTCAATGGCAACCACAAGTCCAAAGACTTTGTATAGTCATGCATAATTGATACAGCTAATGACATATGACTCATAACTGATGACTATGGATGCTTTTGCTCCAACCCCCCCTGAATGGACTAAAACAGCAATTCATGCTTATGAATTTTGCTGTCCTAGCTGTCACTCAAGTAGCAAGGATGCTGTACAAGTCTGGATAAATCGTCGTTCGCCTGTGATGACAGAAGACTATCGTCGGAAATGGCAGGAATTTTACCAGTGTCATTGTGGTTGCGTGTGGTGGGCTTGGAGTAGCGATCGCCCCAAAACGACGCCTCCAGAGGGCGATCGCCCTCCAACAAATCTCAAGGATCAATAGTCATGAGTCATTACTGAAAAAGCCTGCTTAGGCAGGCTTTGTTTGGATAACCCTACTCCATAAGACTGAGGGTTGCCGTATGACTAATTTTAGAAAGTAAAGGTGGTACGCAGTGTACCTACATAAATGGTGTCGTTGTTGTCGTTGTGTTCTGGGTTCAAGATAACTATTACACCAGGGGTCACAGCAATATTGTCACTGAGTTGCAGTCTGTACAGCGCCTCTAGGTGATATGATGTATCCCTATCTTGACGACGAACGCCACCTGGCCCAATGAAATCGTTGCCAGTCGCTTTGGGGGGTTGACCAAAGATAAAAGCAAGCACGCTACCTTGTCTGCCAAAGTCTCTGAAAGCAAGGGTAGCAGCATAGGTCTCAAAGTATGCATTATTACCACTTGCAGTCCCCTTACCTTGTGCCTCACTGTAACCATACCAACCACCAATCGTAATTTTGGGACCTAGTCTCAAGGCGGCTTCTACGGCGTAATGGTCAGAACTCAGGGCAGCACCATTGAAGGGGTTATTGGCATACTGACTACCTGTAGCGTCAAAGAGGCTAATAGTACCACCACCAGCAGTACCTCCTGTATTTTGATAGGTATGAGCGTAGGTCAAACCGATGTTCAACGCTTGACTGGGCTGGAAGGCTATCTGACCGATAGCTGAATAACCTCCATCGAACAGACCTGAGCCATCGCTCGGGTTATTCGCTCTATTAGATAAATAACCCGCTGACACCGTGATAGGTCCTTTGGGATTCAAGTTAATTGTCGCACCTGAACCGCCATTACCTTGACGGTAAATGGGGTTGAAGCGACCAAAGCGGGAGACAGCACCCCTACCAGAACTCGCGAGGTCTGGGTTGAAGTTGTTGATGTTCTCGTAGAACTCCCCACCAAATGCATCAACCTTGATGCGTATAAACTCACTTAAGTTAAATGCGTAGTTGAGTTTGTCAATCTCAATGTCGTTGGAGCCTATACTAGTACCTCGACCAGCACCACTCCCCCTATCCCCGTCAAATCCCAACCGGGTCATGTCAGTACCCGTTACACCCACACCGTATGGGGTAGTATTGCGAGCCTGCAAACGGGTTTGCAACTGGTCTGTACCAAAGAAGCTGGTGTTCAAGTTCAAACGAACTCGGTCAGAGAAAATGGTGTTAGATTGCAACTCGGGAGCTCCTGCCGTGCTGACACCAGAAGGAACAGCCCTATTATCGCTACCAAAAATATCAGATACGTTGAAAATTGCTTCCCCAACCAATTTGGTGGTGGTGGAGAATTGATTGGCTTCCAACTCAGCAGTACGAGCTTCTAAAGCATCGACACGACCGCGCAGGGTAGCCAATTCAGCAGAGAATTCTTCTTGCAAGCGCTGCAAAGTAGCTAAGTCTTCTTTCCGTACGATATCAGCGGTAGCTGTTGCAATCAGTTCGTTCACCCGATCCAAACAAGCATTCAAACCAGCCGCAAACTCATAACGCGTCAAAGCACGGTTCCCGCGATAAGTCCCATTAGGATAACCAGCAATACAACCGTAGCGCTCTACTAAGGACTGCAATGCTTGGAATGCCCAATCGGTTGGCTGTACGTCGGAAAACTGAGAAACAGATGTTACTTGACCGAGGTTGTCAGATTGTGATGTCAGCTGGGAGACAGAAGTCACCTGTTCGTTGACTTCAGAAGCCATAGCGCTATTTGCAGCGAAAAATGTGGCGGCGACAACAACTGGACTCAGCTTGAGAAAGTTTTTAGCCTTAAATAGTTTCTTCATGATTTATGTCTCACTCACACCTACCGACTTAATCATGGTATAATTCCCTAAAGTATATAGTTTTCTTGGGAATTTACTAATGATTTTCTGTCAGAATTGTACCAGATGTGAGTGGTGATTAAAACAAGTTAATCACCACTTATTTTTCATGATGGCTATTTGCATCCTTTATTTGATAAACGCAGAATAATGCGACGTTTGTGACGTATAAGGGTTCCTTCTTCCTCAAACTGCTGGAGCAGCCGAGTTACGGTAACCCTTGTTGTATTTAGCACCTCTGCCATCTCTTGATGAGTCACATTGAGGTCGATTAGCTTTCCTTGCTCCACGTCGCGACCGAACTTTTCACTTAGCCAAACCAAAAATTGCCATAAGCGCAAGGACATTGGCTTACGGTGTACGATGCTCAGTAATTCTTCTGCCTGTTGGATGTGAGACAATAGAGCCTCGACATGCTGATTCCATAAATGAGGTGGTACTACACTCACTTCCACGCTAGTCAGGCATTCAATTTGGTACGGCTTGACATTGGACAAAGGATAACCAACCAAATCCCCAGTTCCCCAATAACCCAAAGTGATAAACGTTCCGTCTTCACTCCAGGTTAATGTGCGAACTGCTCCGCGCTCAATCCGCCAGAGTACGTCATTCCGCGCCGGAATAATTTCGCGTCGCGTCAGGAGTCGTTGCGGCAATTGTCCAGTAGAGGAAGAATGATGAGACTGGGCAGAATTTTGAGAACGACTTGTGGAATACATCATGAGATTTTGTAGAGTAAAACTAATTGAGTGATCGATTTCGAGGTTCTGATCGCCATCTGGAGTAGTTCGCATCAGATGTTGCCTCATGGGGAAATTGCTTCAGTTGATCACACTGGGACTCCTTGGCATCAAGCTAAGCCATAAGGTAGATTTCAGCGCTTGGAAGACTTTGGTAGCTTAAGAAGGCTATAAGGCTGGTTGACTAAAATAGGAAAAGTGGGTTAATGAGTAAGAATTCAGACTCTGTGCAAGCTGTAAACACTACACCAGTGCAAAGCTTATGAATGCGGTAGGTGTGTAAAAACAAGTCATACAGTTAACTAGTGTTCAGAGCATACTATTTTTGTCTGACATGAAATCATTTTCGTGTAAAGTTGATGCCTTATGTTATTTTTATTTCTAAACATTTATTGAGAAATGATATAAAAAGCAGAATTCGTGTATAAAAAGTTATTCTCTAAATAAATAAAAATGAAAATAATAAACAGATTAACATAGCATTTTTTGATTTTTTTTGTCAAGTAAATTGGGTTTTGACAAAGTAACAACCGCTCGTTTGCGCGGAGGATCAGAATTTTTGCTTGACCAATTGGAATCAACAGGGATTTGACGAGATTGTAAAAATTCTTCACCTGTTGTGGTGGTAATTAGAAATTATCTGGTGTTAGACACCTGGTTTTTACGAGTACCCTTTGCCTCTCCTGGCTATTGTATAAGAAGAAACATTATTTGCTGGTTTGGAGCAAAGCAAGGTTTTGTGGTTTCGCACTCCATGAATTCAATACCAAATAGCAAAGCTTTAGGGAGCATCCTCTGCACTTGTGGGTATGTACCAAAAGGCGTTGTTACCAAACAAATCAGATAGATTTGCTGGTTTTCCCTTGTCGTTTGTGCAGCTTTTGACAGCTTTATTGATTTTGCTGCTGGACATATGTGTCACCATCCAAACAGTATAGAAAGCCACGGCTTTTCCTGCTTGTGCGCGCCTACCCAGCGCCTGATGATAAGACACACAGCTTTCACCTATTGCCGCAAGGAGGCTCCGACTGTACCTGTACTCAGGTCAGTGGTGAGAGGAATTGCGGGTTAAAAACGAAACGCCATTTGACCGATTTCTTGCACAGCAAGGACAGGGAGGATGGCAGTTGAGTTTTTAACAATCTCCCGGAACACAACACGAAGAATTATGGTCTACAATATTAGTCATATGTGAGTAGGTCGAACTCATGGAACAAGTACTGACACTAGTTTGCAAACTCAACCCCACACCATCACAGTCGGAAAAACTCGAAGTGGTTCTTCATGCTTTTGCTGCGGCTTGTAATTACACAAACGAAGTTATCAAGCCACAAATAACCAGTAAGACAACTATTCAAAACGTCGTTTATGAGGATTTGCGCTCAAAGTTTGGGTTAGCTGCAAACTTGGCTGTTAGAGCTTGTGCCAGAGTTGGCGCTAATCGATTAGTAGCTAAACGAGCAGGAAAACCTGTTAAGGCGTTTAAGCCCACATCTGCTGATTATGATGCCAGGATTTTTGCATTTAGAGAAAAAGACTGGACAATTAGCTTAACCACCTTGGAAGGTCGGGAACACATCAAGATAGATGCAGGAAACTATCAACGCGGGAAACTTAAAGGACGCAAACCAACAAGCGCCCAATTATGCAAACACCGCGATGGTAAGTACTACATCCACATCCAACTGAAAGACGAAATTCCAGACCCACAGCCCATTAAGAAAGTCATTGGTGTCGATTTTGGACGCCGTGATATAGCCCTAACCAGCAACGGTGATTCTTGGAGCGGGAAACAATTAACTGAAACCAGAGATAGATATAGCACAGCCAGAGCGTCTCTGCAAAAAAAAGCTTCCACACGCACAAGGTCTAGTCGGCGTAGATGTCGTCAAGTCTTGGCACGGCTATCGGGGCGTGAGAGACGATTTCAATCGTGGGTAAACCACAATATTTCCAAGACAATCATTCAACAAGCCAAAAGCGAAAAAGCACTTGTAGCCATTGAGGATTTGACAGGTATTCGTGAAAGAACAAACCAAAAGCCACGTAACAAGACAGAACGCCGTAGAAGTAACTCGTGGGCGTTTTATCAGTTGCGGATGTTTTTGGAGTACAAGGGATTGAAGGACGGCGTAGAAGTGGTTGCGGTTCCTCCTGCCTACACGAGTCAAACCTGCCATCAATGTCTACATATTGGCTTGCGCTCTGACAAGAAATTCAAGTGCGGCAATTGCGGGTTATCCTGTGATGCCGATTGGAATGGAGCAAAGATGATTGCAGCTTTGGGGACTTCTGTAAACAGTCCTAGAGGCTCGAACGGTTTGTATTGTAATCTCAGTACGGACTCTTCAGGGCTACTGAAAGCCCACACTGTATTCGGTACCCCGAATCAGTGCGGGTAGTTTACGTTGTCATTGCTTAATTTAAGTGGGAGAGTTTAAGAATAGGTAAGCTTTTTGTAAAATGTTTGTAATTTTACAAAAAATTGACACTGTGGCAATATTAAAGCTTTAGCTTGTGTTCCTAATTGAAGAGTTATTGATGCGTTTTCAGGCTCCGCAAGCTAGATGCTAATTATAATCTAATCACTAATATTTAACTATCTCGCATACATCTATCTAAAGTAGTACTTGAGGAAGAGTTGTCAGGTGATGGGGATCTGCACAGATGTGGGGAGAGTGGGAACTCCCTCCCTAGATCCTACAGCGTATATCTAACCGCGTTGACCAGTGACAATATATGCCACACGTTGACCGATGTTGGTTGCATGATCTGCCATGCGCTCCAGACAACGAATCGCCAGTACTAGTAGCAAAATAGGCTCAACCACACCTTGGTCGTACTTTTGATGAGCTAAAGTCTGATAAAGCCGTTCATAAGCATTATCTACAGCATCATCGAGTCGCTTTATACCTCGTCCGTTGACTTCATCTAAATCTGCCAACGCCACTAAGCTCGTTGCTAACATTGCTTGGGCATGGTGAGACATGACTGCAATCTCTGGTACACAGGGATGAGGCGGATACGGAAGGATTTTTATGGCAATTTCAGCCAAATCCTTGGCATAGTCGCCAATACGTTCGAGATCGCGCACAAGCTGCATAAAGGCACTCAAACAACGTAAATCTTGAGCTGTAGGAGCTTGCAGCGTCATGATTGCCGTACAGTCTGATTCTATTTGTCTGTAAAAGCGATCAATTTTTTTATCTAATACAGGAAGTTCCTCAGCTGCTGTCAGGTTGCTGGTAAACAAGGCTTGGTGGCTCAGGCGAAATGATTGTTCCACCAAAGCCCCCATACGCAAGACATCCTGCTCTAAGCGCCTAATTTCGCGAGCCAGCTGGGGTCTGTCAGGATTGGGACTATACAGGGGGAGTTTCACACTTGTAGTCTCAAACATGAAGATATTTTCAAATATAGTCTTGGCTGTCAGAATTTGCCACGATGCCAGGTAGTTCTACTTGCAACCAAGCACCGCCTGTCTCCGGATGGTTCATGGCTTTTATAGAACCGCCATGTGCTAGAACAATTTGCTGGACAATTGCCAAACCCAAACCACTACCAACAGTTGCTGTAGCCGAATGAGTCTCTGAGGGTGTCACACGGGAGCGTGCTTGATCCCCTCGGTAAAAGCGCTCAAACACATGGGGTAAATCTGCTTGGGAAAAACCCATTCCAGAGTCAATAATGTCAATTTCTAGCGTTGGTTGCTGATTATTCTGTCCCGGAACGATTTTTGCTTCAACGAGAATGGTTGTACTTGGAAGACTGTATTTGATACTGTTGTCCAGCAAATTGAGAAACACCTGGTACATGCGAGATTCATCGGCGTTGATCCAGATATTTTCTGGACCAGAATAGCCAATCTCAATCTGATGTCGGTGTGCTAGGGGTGTTAAACTCTCCCAGACAGACAGAATCAGCGATCGCACTTCCACTCTTTGACGATGCAGTTGGATGGTTGGGTTGGTTTCCAGTTGAGTGAGCTCTAACCAACTTTGCACTAAGTGAATCAATCTGTCAACCTCCTGCAGTAGGCGGTTAACCCAACGATCCAAGGGCGGTTGCATACGGTCTTGTAATGTTTCTACAACCAGACGGATTGAAGTCAGCGGAGTTCTCAGTTCGTGAGCCAGATCAGAAAAAGCGCGATCGCGTGCCAAGTTCATATCCAGCAAAGGCTGACGGTTTTCTATAAAAACTCCCACTTGCCCCTTGTCTAAGGGTAAGCTTGTCGCCTGTAACATTAAAGGCTTCACTTCTGATATCGCCGCTGCATTCTCGTAAGAAGGATGAAACACCCACTCCTTTGACTGTGGCTTTTGGCGATCGCGAGTTTTCTCAATTAATCGGTCAAGTTCGTAAGACCTTACTAACTCTAGCAACAAGCGCACTTGTCCGGGTTGCCATCTTTGTAGATCCAACATTTTCCGCGCCTGCTCATTACACCAGAGCAGTTGATTTTCTTCGTCAACCTGTAAATACCCCACTGGCGCGAACTGCAGCAGATCTTGGTATGTTTTGAGCAACTGCTGCAATTGTTGGCGTTGTTGCTTGACCAATCGAATTTCGTGCCGCAACCCAGGAATGAGCAGCGCCAAGTCAGAAGAATGCCCGCTTAACGGTCGCAACACTTGCCCTAGGTAGCGGTTCAGTTGAAACTGTTGCCACACCCAAAAACTTACGCCTACCGCTAAACCCAGTAAAAATCCTAGTATAAGCATTGCTAGTTGTTAGTTGTTCTCTGACAACTAAAAACTAACAACTATCCAAATCGATAGCCAAAACCCCGTACAGTCACAATATATTCTGGACGACTGGGGTCTTGCTCTAATTTTTCGCGTAACCAGCGAATATGAACATCCACAGTTTTGCTATCGCCAACAAAATCTGGTCCCCAAACTTGATCTAACAATTGCTCGCGTGACCATACCCTCCGGGCATAGCTCATAAACAGTTCCAGCAGTCGAAATTCCTTGGGCGACAAATTCACCTCTTGAGCGCGAACCAGTACGCGACATTCTTGGGGATACAAAGTAATTTCTTTATACTGCAGCACTGGTAGCTGAGGCAAACTGCTTAAGCGTTGGCGGCGAAGCAAAGCACGACAACGAGCCACGAGTTCCCGCATACTAAAGGGTTTGGTGAGGTAGTCATCTGCTCCCACTTCCAGCCCCAAAACGCGGTCTGTTTCACTCCCCTTAGCGCTCAGCATTAATATCGGTACTGGGTTTCCTTGATATCGGAGCAAACGGCAGATATCTAGCCCATTGATTTGAGGCAGCATCAAATCAAGAATCACCAGATCAAAGGAAAGCTCTCCTGAATTTGGTTCATAACTTTTTAGGTATTCTACGGCCAACCGCCCATCAGTGGCAGTTACCACTCCATAACCTTCCTCTTCCAAAGCTAGAACAAGCATTTCCCGGATGAGTTCTTCATCTTCTACTACTAGGATGCGGCTTCTTTGTCCAATTTCTGCTGTATGGGGATACTTGGGTGATTCGCTGGTATACATTGATATCACAGAATTTTGTGGTTGTGATTGTATCAATATTAATTATTTAATTTCAGTGTATCTACGCTTTCTCAAAGCGATTTTACTTTGAAATTTGTAACATAAGCAACAGGATTGCTTTTATTATAAACCAATACAACACAAAGCTAACAATTGTTTTTTTACAGCTTTGCTTTTTCAACGTTAAAAATACAACAAATAGCCATAGCTAAGCAAACTTCGCGTCCAGAATTTATGACAAAGCTAATATTCATTTATGTAGCAAGTAACTTGATAATAATTCCTTGTGCAACAAGTTCACCGAGCCAGTCGTTTGACTTCACTAATACCGCGCTGAACAGTCTGTTGTTGAAGAAGTTTTTTGTAATCCCAGTAACGAGCAGAAATAGCCTGACATAAATCTGGAGCATAGCGATAGAAAGTAGCGCAAATAACATGATAGCGTCGGGCTACAACTCTTACAGAAGGTGAAGGATATTCATTTTGACTAAATTATGGTTTTAACAAGGGAGAGCGCGTTGAATATTCTGACTCCTGAGTTCTTTCTTGGTCAAAGTATTTTTTTTATGGAGTCAGTCGATTTGTTCTTTAAATCTGGATTCATGAAACCAGGTTCAGTCTTTTTTGGTTTATCTTTTGGTTGTGGTTTAGATTTTTCGTTAGTCATATTTTTTCCTCTGAATTAACTACAAATTTATCTACACTCTGTTTATAAATAATTCCGTAAAAAAAAAAATCAATAATTTCAAGAAATTGACTTTCATACAAAAGAAAATAGAGACGCATAAATCAAGCGTCTCTACCAGAGAGGAAACCCATTAACTATAAAAATTAAAAATTAAAAATTAAAAATTAAAAAATTTCTTTAGTAAGCGCTTGGTTTTAATCAAGAATCTTTTTATGTTGATTTTTTTGAACCTGGAAATACCAGGGGTCATGGAAAATCTTTGAATGTTGGAATTTATTAACCTGGTAGCACCAGAGTTGGTTTTGACTGGTCTACCTCTGTTAGGAGGTCTTTTACGAGTCATATTAAGAACTGGATTATTGCTTACAAGTTGGGATACACGGCGGTAAATGAGTAATCCGGAAAAATTCAAAAAAGAATTGGGTTAAAGGAACAAGAGACGCGCTAGAGATGAAAGCGTCTCTATACTGGAGGGTAGCTGAGATTAGGCAAATGCCGAAAAATCTATATTAGGCGGAATATCCTGAATCCGCCCTTGACCTACCGCACGCAATGCTTCTCTAAGAGAAACATCACCAGTGTACAGTGCGCGACCGACAATGACACCAATCACGCCTTGTGGTTCTAACGCCAACAGACTTAACAAATCGGTGACAGAACTGACACCACCAGAAGCAATCACAGGAATGGAAATTGTCGCGGCGATCGCTCGCAAAGCTTCTATATTTGGTCCAGAAAGAGTTCCATCACGTTGGATATCGGTGTAAATGATGGCGGCTGCTCCTAATTCTTGCATTTGTACAGCCAGTTGAGTTGCCAAAACTTCCGAAGTTTCTTGCCACCCGCGAGTTGCTACCATTCCGTTACGCGCATCGATACCGATAACAATCTGTCCGGGAAATTCTTGGCAGAGTTGTTGCACCAGTTGGGGTTGTTCTACGGCTATAGTTCCCAAAATCACCCGCTGCACGCCTAAATTCAGTAACTGTTGCACGCGAGAGCGATCGCGCACCCCCCCACCAACTTGAACGGGTACTGACACTGCTTGAGTGATTGCCTCAATTGCTGGCAAGTTTACTAATTCCCCTGTTTTTGCTCCATCCAAATCAACTACGTGTAATCTAGTGGCTCCCTGTTCCACCCACTGTTGAGCCACTTCAACTGGGTTATCGTTGAAAACTTGCGATTGTTCATAATCTCCCTGATAAAGTCGCACACAGCGACCTTCTAGTAAGTCTATTGCTGGAATAACTTCCATTTATAACTTCTCCTTTTTATTCCTTTGCGCTGTAAAATTTCCTAACAAATCAATTTTTGTTTGCCGAACCACTTGCCAAAATTTCTAATAACGCTTGGCGATAAATCTTTAAACCTTCGGCATTGAGATGGTCGCCATCACTTGTTAAATTGTCTTTGAGAACATTATTTTCATATAAAGATTGTATGCCTGACGATTGAACTGGCACATTTTCAGTTGTCGCAACTTGATTGATCACAGTATTAATTTCCTCAACTTTCGATTGTGGAGCGGCGACAGTCGGATCTTTGCTAGCAGCAACTGTTGAGTAGAAAGCAGGAATGAGAAAAATTTCTTTAGTTCCCATTGCTCTTACTAACGAGATAGCCTCTTTCAATTTTTCGGTAAATACCTCGTTACTTAGCCCATACAAAGCATCATTTCCACCTATGGCAATAATGGTTTTTTGGCATTTTACATTGCCTTGAGCTAAACTTTTCAACTGTTCAACTAATGAAATTGTAGTCAATCCATTTAAGGCAAAATTAAAAGTTCCTTCACCAAGGGAATTCCCAAGTTGAGCAGAAACAGAATCTCCAAATAAGCAGCCTGAAAATTGCTTTCCTTTACTTGCTAGTATTTGATATTGGGTTTGAATTTGCCATATAGGTGTAGAAGTTAGGTTATCCTTTTGTGGCGTATTTTGTGACGCATTAGACGAACTCGAATATAATTTTGATTGATTCAGTATTTCTAAAGCTTGCGGCAAATCCACGACTAGTTTGTCGCTCGGATAAGCTTTGAGAAAGCTGATGATTCCCAGACCTTCTCTTGATTTTGCTCCTAAGATAATGGCTGAACGTAGTGCTTGTATCCCAGCTTTGTCACGACGCGTAACACTTTTAGAAGCAGCAGATAAAAGCATTTTGCCAAGACTTGTGTCTAATAGCTTATCCACAGCCACAATATCAAGAGACATATTTACGTGAAGTGCCTGTTGCAATCTCTGTTGCTGTTTAGGATTTAGGTAACGCAGGAAAGAGTTGAGATCGGAAGAAACCTGTTGAGTTTCAGCATACTTACGCAAATCTTCCACAGGAAGTGATTGCTCAAACAATCCATACCTGACAACAAATTTTTCAGCCGCAAAACTAGAAGATGAACTCAGAAGACTATCAACAGCTAAAAATGTTACACAACCTGATAGACCTAACAGAGTGCGAGAAAAATATTTAATAACAGAAGATAGCTGCAATGACATAGGTGATTTTTAATCTTGAGAAGTGGGTGATGACATTTGCGATGACATTTGCTCAGGGGGAATAGGGACAACAGCTTGATTTTGAATCACAGCTTGCCGGAAACCTAGGACAATGAAAATATTAAAAAATGTCAAGAAAAATTCTGCGCTCCCGTGCAGCCAATCAACATTTGCTAGAGACTTACCATAATGGACTTGGGCATAAATTCCCGCTGGAATGGTGATGGCGACAAACACGAGAGTACCGTAGAAACCATACAGCGCCAAACGGGGCATTTGACTACTGCGGCTGATAAACCACAAGAAACCCAAGTAGGGAAACAATGAAAGGGCAAACAGGGCTTCTTTTGAAATCATCGCTCTAATTTTATAGTTTTTGTAGACACAGGATTGCTATCAGTTTTGGTTGACTGATTGGAACGCCAAATTAACACCGCAGCTGCCCAAAGCGTAAAATTACCGACTAAGGTCATACTTGCTTGCAGCGTTACCAGCCATTCTAGAGATTCGGAATTATCAAAATAGTGCCAAGTGCAAGCACACATGGCGCTGACTAGAGCAGGTAACATAGCAAAGGACAATGCCCACCAAGCACGGTTTCCTGTCACTTCTCCATATTTCCAGATTAACCAAATAGCGGCAATCCATTCTATAACGCTAGATATATGAATAATCCAAGTAGGAATCGAAAGAGCGTGCATAATATTCAAGATTCAAAATTCAAAATTCAAAAGTCAAAGATGCGGGTGTTGTTATCTGGGTATTACGGTAAGGGAAATGGTGGGGACGAAGCTTTATTAGCAACGCTTCTACAGATGCTACCACCATCAGTCACGCCTGTGGTTCTCTCTGGCAATCCTGAGGAAACTCGCGATCGCTACAACGTTGAAGCGCACGATCGCATGGCACCTTTCACCGTACTACAAGCTTTGCGCTCCTGCGACGGTTTTATTTGGGGTGGTGGTAGTTTAATTCAAGATACAACCAGTGCCGCTAGCCCATTTTATTATGGGGGAATCATGGCATTAGCTCAAAGAATGGGTTTGAAAACCGTTGCTTGGGGACAAGGAATTGGTCCACTGAAGCGCTCTGTGACTCGTTGGTTAGCACGGCAAACTTTTGGCGGTTGTACGAAAGTGAGTGTCCGCGATCGCGCTTCTGCGGCTTTGCTCACTAATTGGCAAATTCCTTTTATACTGGCTCCAGATCCCGTGTGGGCGTTGGAAAGTAAACCTGTTCCTGGACTTTGGGATTTACCTGCTCCCAGAGTTGCGGTCACTTTACGAACCCATCCCCAGTTAACCCAAACTCGCCTTGCTCATTTGACTCGCGCACTGGTTGATTTTCAAAAAGCCACACAAACTTTTATATTACTCTTACCTTTTCAAAAAAGTGAAGATTTAGGCATAGCCCAAGCAATTCAACCGCAACTCAAAGATGTCAGCCAAATTATGTGTCTAGAAGAACCGCAACTTTTGAAAGGAGTGTTTCGCGGTGTAGAAATGGCAATTGGGATGCGTTTGCATAGCTTAATTATGGCAGCAAGTGAAGGGTGTCGCTGCTTTGCTCTGAGTTACGATCCCAAGGTGAATCGATTGATGGAAGATGTAGATATGCCTGGATGGGATTTAGCTAATTTGCCAGATGATCCCAATCTCATTGGTAAAACATGGATAGAACACTACGCCAATGGCGACCCATTGTCAACAGAAAAAATTCAGTTTTTGCTAGATAGAGCACTAATCCACCGCGAGGTGTTGAGCGAAGCCTTAAATATTAAGTAAATATACGGCTAACAGGGCAAGTGAAACCAGGTAACAGTGGTGAATTCAGTTCATCATTGCTTAGTAAAGTTGCCAATAACGCCAGTGTAGCTTGCTGTCGTCGATAGACTTGAATTTGCTGCAACTGCCAATCAACAATCCAGTATTCTTGCACACCTTGAGTTGCGTAAAGCTTGAGCTTCACTTGTTTATCGCGTCGTTCATTGTTCTCGCCAGGAGAAAGTACTTCAACCACTAACTCTGGTGCAGCAGTAAGGTGTCCTGCATCATCTATCACTAATGCTAGTCGTTCATTGCTGATCCACACCACATCAGGAATAACGTTATCAGCATCGGTGAAGATAATACCAGCTGCTGTGACAGCTTCTCCCATACCAGTCTGTCGAGACCATAGTTTCAACTCTGTACAAATGCTGTCTGCAACTTTTTGATGTTTCCAATGTGGTGCGTGTGTCACAAATAACTCTCCATCTACAATCTCATAGCGCTTACCGTTATCTGGGAACAGCTCTAAGTCGGCAGTTGTCCAGCGTACCTGGTTAGTCGTAGTTTGGCTCATATGGGGCATCTTTTGAAGTCTGTTTTTCTAATGTACCAACCCTTAACTGAGGTGCGGCATAATTGATATATGCTTAAAAATTGCCTATGACCAGTGTCACCCCTAAACGCTTCACCATAGCTGAGTATCATCGCCTCATGGAACTGGGGTTCCTAACGGAGGATGACCGGGTGGAGTTGATTAGGGGAGAATTGATGCAAATGGCAGCAAAAGGCACACGACACTCTGTGTGTAATACAAAATTATTTCGAGAGTTAGATAGGTTAGTGGGAGACACAGCTGTTATCCGTGGACAAGAACCTATAATCTTGCCTACTGATAGTCAGCCTGAACCAGATATTGTTATTGCACGGGGTGAGGCTGATGATTACTTGTCAAATCATCCTTTACCAGAAAATATTCTCCTGGTTATTGAAGTATCAGACTCTTCCCTTGACTATGACCAAAACACCAAACTAGCACTTTATGCTGAAGATGGGATTAGCGACTACTGGATTGTTAATCTAGTGGCAGATCAATTAGAACGCTACAGTCAGCCTTACCAGGATACTCAAGGCAAGTTTGGCTATCGTTTGAAGCAGATTGCATTGCGACATGAGTTTGTGACACTCCCTGGTTTTCCCAATTTGTCTTTGGAGTTGAATAGAGTTTTTCCAGGTTGAGAAGTCAAAAACTATCAATACATTTGTTATACGGTGGACGGGCGAGACGCCCGCCCCACAAGAGTTTAGGAATTTCACGCTGCCCTAACCTCAGCTTTAACTGTCAACCGATTCTTTGCCAATCGGTCATAATTCATCCGCAACAGTTCTAGTAGCAGGGAAACATCCTCAACACCATGAATGTAGAAAGAAATCCAACCACTGTTGGGATAAATGTGATGTGGTGAAGCTTTACCTGATTCTACAAGCTCTTTGCGTATACGGGCTGTAAAAGGAATGTCTGCTTGATAATCCCCATGCAAGTGACCAATTTCCCGATTGTTAACCTGAAACTCCATACCACCAAAGCGATGGGGCGCTATTGTCACACCTTGCCAGGTTTGTACTTCCTGCACAATTGTGTCTTTTATATTATTCATCGCTGTCAGTTCTCCTAAGCCATAACTTAACCTTATAAATAAATCATAATGGAAATGATTATGAGTTGCAATAAGCCGTGAGGCGATCGCCCTGTCAGAGCGATCGCCTCACGCACCGTCTGTTATAGTTAATCCCTACGCTGCAACGGCTTCCTCATAAGGGACAAACGTTTTCTTAGTAGCGCCACAAATTGGACACAACCAATCTTCAGGAATTGCCTCAAAAGGTGTTCCAGCAGCAATTCCAGAATCAGGATCGCCCTCTACAGGATCATAAATCATCGAACACTGGCGGCAAATCCATTTCTGGGTTGCAGGATCGCCGCTTGCTGCTTTCGCTTTTGGAGCGATACCATCAAGAGCTTGGAGTGCTTCTGTATATTGATTGGCGTGATGATGTTCGATTGGTGTCAGCAATCCAAAGTTGTGTGTTGCTTTGCGGAAAATTTGGGCGTGTTCGCGAGACTCTACTTGTTGTGCTTCAAACTCTACTACAGCCTTATCGTCACGGTCTGCACGCGCTGCCTCTGTAAACTGTGGATACATGGTAGTGTACTCATAGGTTTCTCCCTCAATCGCTAACTCTAAACAACGAGATGCGATCGCCTTCTTTTGTTCATCAGTTAACGAAGCGACATCTTCCACCACCAACTCTGGATGCATTAACCGAAAGTGAGCAAAAGCGTGTTCTGTCTCCTGGTTTGCCGTTTCCCGGAACAGCTTTGACAATTCACTCAGCCCCAACTGGCGAGTCACTTCCGCAAAGAACAGATACTTACGATTTGCCATTGATTCCCCAGCAAAGGCTTCAGACAGGTTCTTTGCGGTGTTCGAGTTTGATAAATCCATTATTTCTCCTCTCAATTCTTCACTCATAGACTGCCTTTACAATAGCAGCCCGCTAATCCGTACTCATAACGACTACGACTAAATGTATTGTACTCATAATCAGTATGAAATGCCAGATTTTTCACAATATCTTTATGCAGGCAGGTTTAAAAATCTATAGCGATTCCCACTTAAGTGAGGTACAGGAGGAAACAATGAACTGTAGACGAAGGCAAATAAATTTGTACTTCAGTAGACTAGGAAAGGCTATGATTTGATTGTTTACCTAATTTCTACTTCACACCAGGCAAGATAAACATTTTTAGTATTCATTTTAGAAGTGATCCGCGAGGGTTTATTGCAACAAGGCGATCGCATCGCTGACGAGATTGAAGCACGGCTGTTCTCGAACTTCAGCCTATAGGAGCAAGAATGTTTAAATCAGTGAACAGCTACCTACGCAGTGACGCCTGCGGGCGCTTTGGGGGATTTAAAAGAGCCACCAACGCTTATGCCTACGGCACGTCTCTTGACGAACGGTGCACAGGAGTGTGGTGTTTCCCCCAACGATAAAACTGATACTGCGGGTACTTGGTAACTGATAACTGGTAACTGTTAAACGAGTACCTCCTGCGCTGCATCGACACTTTGGACGCAAATAAGTTTGACAAGGAGTAGTATTGAGAAGGCAGATGCTACGGCAAAGACGGTAAGCAGAATAATAAATACTTAGCCAGTGAAGGCTTCGATGAAAATGAAAATACGATTGTTTCATGAGCAAGACGCTGAGCAAATAGCGCAGTTGTTCCACGATACCGTGCGTGAAATCAATATTCGTGAGTACTCAAGCAATCAGGTCAAGGCATGGGCACCAGATAATATTCATTTTAGAAACTGGGCAAAGATTTGTTCTGAACGACTCACTTATGTTGCTGATGATGAAGGTGTGATTGCAGGTTTTGGCGAGTTAGAGTTGAGCGGGCATATAGACTGCTTCTACTGCCATAAAAATTATCAACGAATGGGTATCGGCAGTCAAATTTACCGTGTGATTGAGACAAAGGCTCGTGAATTAGGAATGAATCGCTTGTACACCGAAGCAAGTATTACCGCAAAGCCATTTTTCTTGCACATGGGCTTCGAGATCATTAGGGAACAACAAGTGGAACGCAGGGGAGAGAGTTTTATTAACTACTCAATGGAGAAGTTTCTAAAAAATGCTATCTAGCTTGGTAAACCGCTCATAGACATTACATGACTGCTTGGTGTCTTGCCTAATATTGCTAATATTGCTAAAAATTTTCCAATGCCTGCAAAATCTTGTTGGGTTTTCTCCACAAACGACAAGTTGCTAAATGTTCATCAAACATTGTACATTTTATTTAGCTGGCTAAATATAACTCATGTATGTCTGAAAAACCCATACAAGAAACCATGTGCTGTTTGATGGTGCAAGTGTGTAAAGCACACCGCAATCATGCTGCTACGGTTTTGGCTGAATTAGGATTGCATAATGGGCAAGAGATTTTGCTCATGCATCTGTGGGAACACGATGGGTTAATCCAATCTGAACTGGCTTCTCTTATGGAAGTGGAAGCCCCAACACTAACAAAGATGATACACAGGATGGAAAAAGCTGGATTTTTGGAGCGACGTAAAGATGAAGAAGATGGGCGAATTTGCCGGATTTACTTGACACAGGCGGGGCGATCGCTCCAAGAACCAGTTACCTGTGCTTGGAATTTTCTAGAAAAACGCATATTAGCTAACTTGACACAAGAAGAGCAATTCGTGTTTCGTAGGTTGCTTTTGCAAGTTCGCAGCAACCTAACTTAAAGCTTGTTTTTTAGCCATTTATTTAGCCAGCTAATAATACCAAGAAACGACAACGCACTCTATTCATCCAAAATCTAAAAATCCAAAATTGGAGAAGCTTGTATGGATTTGTTGACGTTGGATAGCTTGCCAGTAAAGTTACGGGATGCAATTGTACACCGTGACTTAGCAGCAGGAGAAACTCTATTCCAGCAAGGAGACTTAGCATTATCTTTTTTTGTTGTAGAAACGGGACGAGTTAGACTTGTCCGCTATACTAGTGGCGACAAAGAGGTGACTTTACAGATTGCTGGTTCTGGGGAGGGTATAGCTGAAATTGCCTTGTTCTCAGAAACTTACCCGTGTACTGCAGTTGCAGAAGTGAATTCACGGGTAATTGTTTATCCGAAAGAACTTCTTTTGTCAGCAATCCGTAACAATCCAGACTTAGCAGAAGATTTCATGGCAATGCTAGTGCGGAAAATCCAGGATTTGAAAATACGTGTAGAGTTGCGAGATATTCGGGCAGCGCACGAGCGATTGCTGCGATATCTACGCTATCAAGCACAGTCTGAAGAGCAAACCGTTGTTAACTTTGACCGTCCCCTCAAAGATATTGCTGTTGATTTGGGTCTGACGCCTGAAACCCTCTCCCGGGCATTGACGAGGCTAGAGCGCGATGGGATGATTACGCGAACACGTCTTTCGGTCACGCTTGTGAATTCACCTGCAGCTTGATTTAAATCAATGCAATTTTGCTACCGAATTCATTACCATATCAAATTGGTTTGAATATTGGCTAAAGTCTGGAAATCTAGAAAAATTTAAGTATGACTTACATAGCGCTTGCTCCTGTTGTATCTAGCTTACCCAAAGATGAGCAACTGCCAGGGATTAAACCAGGAAAAGCCTTTGCTCGTTGATTTCAAAGAGCAAGGAGCTTCTCTTGCAATCTTTCCTAACCCACCTCTGTTAACCAGTTTGCATACAGAATGGAGCGGTATTCATTTTGAACATCATCATCAGCCTAGTCATGATACCCCAGAGCATTGCCTGACAATGCATACTATCAGTATTGCCTTAGACGTTGGTTCCACAGAAAGATGGTTTGACGGACATAGAGAAAGCGAATACCAGACGAAAGGAACCACAGCGATTATTCCTGCTGGAACGCTCCACCGTTGCTTATGGGAACAAGACGTTCAATTCATGTTTCTGGCAATTGACCCGAAGCTTTTGATACAGTTGGGTGTGGAAGTCGCAGCACCTGAGGACATTGAACTGATTCCTCACTTTGCCACATTGCAAGACCCGCTGATTCTGGGTATATTATTATCCCTTAAAGACGAACTAGAGTCAACAAATCAAGGAGATAATTTGTATGTTGAGCAGTTGAAAACGACGCTAGTTTTTCATTTGTTAAAAAAATATTGTGCTAAAAAACCTCAAAGCTCAACGTATGCTGATGGATTAGGTAAGTATAAATTAAGACAAATAATCGATTACATTCACAGCCATGTTGATTCGGAAATAAAATTGACCAGATTAGCTGAAATGGCGGGAATAAGCCAATACTACTTCTGCCAACTCTTCAAACAATCATTGGGTATAAGCCCTTACCAATACGTACTTCAGTTGCGGGTAGAACGGGCAAAGCAGTTGCTGAAGAACCAAAAGATGACGATTTGTGATGTTGCTTTGGCGTGTGGTTTTGCCAACCAAAGCCACTTCACCAAGCACTTTCGCAAGCTGACAGGGACGACACCCAAGGCATATTGGAAAAATTTATCAATGGTAAGCGCACAGTAAGTCTAGCGACTGGCACACACAGAGAGTTCAACCCGCAATAAATGCAAATAAGCATAAGGTAAAACAAGGAGAAAGTATTATGAAAATGAGAAAACTGGGACATCAAGGACTGGTTGTTTCAGAACTGGGACTCGGTTGTATGGGTATGTCTGAGTTCTACGGGGATAGCAATGAGCAAGAAGCGATCGCCTCTTGGGCGGCTCCCTTGGGAGCATCGCCACGATTCATCATGCTCTTGACCTCGGTGTGAACTTCCTTGATACCGCTGATATGTATGGTCCGTTTACCAACGAGCAGTTAGTTGGTCGAGCCATCCAAGACCGTCGAGATCAGGTAGTGCTAGCAACCAAGTTCGGCAATGTCCGCACAGCGGATGGCGGATGGTTGGGTATTAGTGGCAAACCAGAATATGTGCAGCAGGCTTGCGATGCTTCACTCCACCGTTTAGGCGTAGACACCATTGACCTTTACTATCAGCATCGGGTTGACCCGAATGTGCCAATTGAAGAAACGATTGGAGCGATGGCAGAACTTGTACAGCAAGGCAAAGTGCGCTACCTCGGCATTTCCGAAGCAGCTCCTGCTACAATTCGTCGGGCAGCTGCAGTTCATCCGATCACGGCGTTGCAGACAGAGTATTCCCTTTGGAGCCGCGAACCAGAGGATGAAATTCTATCGACTTTGCGAGAGTTGGGCATTGGCTTTGTCGCCTACAGTCCTCTGGGACTCTTGATTTCTCTCAGGAGCAATCAAGAGTCCAGATGATTTAGCAGCAGACGATTATCGCAGGGCTTCCCCCCGCTTCCAAGGCGAGAACTTTGACAAGAATCTGCAATTGGTAGAGCAAGTCAAAGCGATCGCCGCTGAAAAAGGCGTGACACCCAGTCAACTTGCATTGGCATGGATTTTAGCTCAAGGCGACGACATTGTTCCTATCCCTGGCACAAAACGCCGCGCTTATTTGGAAGAAAATGTGGCAGCAACCCAAATCACGCTCACCCCAGACGATTTGCGTCTCCTTGATGAGGTGGTACCTAAAGGAATTGCAGCGGGTGAGCGGTATTCGGCTGAACATATGAGCACAGTCAATCAATAAAGCTGGTTAATGTTCCATTTATGACTGTTGTGATGTGTGTTGCATCGAGAGCGATCGCTAAGGAGCGTAATAGCAACCTTACCCAAGAAAGGAGGTCATCTTGTCTTGCTGCCAACAACCACCGTATTGTCCCAAACGTCGCCGTACAGCCAGTTGCCTCGCGCATCTGGGTCGTTGCTAGTGTAGTATTCCTGCCACGCGATCAGAAGTTCATCGACCGTAAGCTGTCCGTCGCCGTCGCTGTCGAGCTTCTGGAAGGCTAGCTGGCTGTTCGCCGATTTACAGCCAAATGCCTGATGGAATTTAGCGAACTCACTTTGTTCGAGGAAACCGTCGCCGTCTCGATCGCAGATTGTGAAGGTCGCTTCTGCGAGGGGACGGAAGCCTGCGTTATAAGCTTCCGGATCTTCGGCGAAAGCTTTGCGTAAGCCCTTGCGCCACTCCTGTGGAGTCACTTTGCCATCGTTGTTGACATCCATCTTGGCTTCTACATTGGTCCAAAACTGCTCAAAAGCCTGGAACAGTTTTTGTGCTTTGGGGCTGCCCATAGGCTCACCGAGATAAGTAACGATGCGGGCGGCGAGAGCGAGCGCATCCGCAGCTTCTAGAACGCCGTTACCGTCCACGTCGCCGTGAGTAAAACAAACATCAAATTTTCGATCCAACAAATCTTGAGGTTCAGTGATAGGCATATTTAATTTGCATCATACATATCAACTTTGAGTGGAAAATACCACGTTTTCATACATGGCGGTGAAATTTTTTTCATTAGGACTGCCTTACTGTTCCTGAAACAAACTTGAATCAACTGGTAAGGGCAGCAATTTCATTTAAAACTTGCAACACGTGATGAATCTCTTCAGCTGTATTGTAATGTACCAGCCCAATTCGTAGTAAGCCGCCACTTGCTTCTACGCCTAACTTCTCAATCAAATTCAGGGCATAGAAATGACCATGCCAAACAAAGATTCCGCGATCGCCTAAAGCTTTAGCCGTAAATTCTGGCGTTTGTCCAGCAAGTCGAATTGCTACGGTTGGTGTTCGCCAAGCAAAACGACTCGCATCAGTGATGCCGTAAAAACTTAAGCCAGGAATCTGCAATAGTCCTGAAATCAGCTTGTGGCTAAGTTCTCTTTCATATTGCTGAATTGCTGACATTGCTGCTACTAAGGCAGCACGGCGACTATGATAGGCAGATGCGGTCGTAACATGACAACCTAGTTTTGCTAAATAGTTAACTGCCGCCACCACACCGGCTAAACCCTCATAATTCAATGTTCCTGTTTCCCAGCGCGATGATACTTCATTTGAGGAAGATTTTACTTTGTATGGAGTGAGTCGGCTAAGATGTTCCCGCTTACCATAAAGAATACCAACGTGCGTCCCGAAAAACTTGTAAGCAGAACAAGCAAGAAAGTCACAGCCTAGCGCATGTACATTAATCGACCCGTGAGGAGCATAATGAACTGCATCGACGAAAACCCAAGCACCCACAGCATGCGCAAGCTCTACTATTGCTGGTATATCGTTGATTGTTCCCACAGCGTTGGAAGCGTAACACACGGCTACCAACTTTGTGCGGTGATTAATCTGCTGTGCCAAATCGCTCATATCTAAGGTGCAGTCTGCGACGTTGATATCAACAACGCGGATAATTGCACCTTGTTCCTCCAATAGATACCAAGGAGAAACATTGGCAAAATGGTCAAGTCGGGTAACAATAATTTCATCACCTGGTTGCAGTTCTCGACCAATAGCTCGGCTTAAGGTGAAGGTGAGCGTAGTCATGTTAGCACCGAATACCACCTCATCGCTACTGCAACCCAAAAAATCAGCCATCGCAGCACGAGCCGAGGCAATCAGCGCAACTGTACGCGCACTTGTGGCAAAAGCTCCGTATGCATTAGCGTTTGACTTCACCAGATAGTCACTGATTGCATCTAGTACTGACTCAGGTACCTGAGTAGCACCTGGTCCATCAAAGAAAATAGTAGGTTGACCGTTGATTTTTTGTGTAAGAGCCGGAAATTGAGCACGTATCCATTCCAGGTCAAGAGGCTCCATAGCAAAATTACTGGTTGTTTTTTCAGAGCGATCGCTTTTCTGTGCACTACCATTGCTGACAGAAATTTGGTTGCTATCGTTCATAAAGTTTGTAAGAGTTCCAGGGTTCACGCCAAGTCCTAAAGAGGCATCAATCACAGCACCTCGAAGTATTCTGGCTTGTTCAGTGCATAGGAATAAGGCAAGCTCCGCAATCTCATCAGGCTCGATTAACCTACAACCAGGAAGACTGTTATATAAAACTTTTGTCTCATCTGCGGAAAGACTTTTTAACAGACTAGCTTCGAGCATCGGGGTGTTCGTTGCTCCAGGGCAGATAGTGAATATGTCAATGGGTTCATGACTGAGTTCAGCTGCTAGTTGTTTACTTAAAAATGTAATAGCAGCTTTACTCATACTATCTGCTAACCTAAAACCAGGAAACTGGGTAATTCCTCCCCCTACTGAACTAATAAAAATAATTTTGCCATATTTTCTTTTTCGCATCATTGGTAATATTTCTTGAGTAAGCCACAGTGAACCAACTGCATTTACTTGCAATAGCGCTTGGTCTTGAAGGTGAGGCTCTGTGACAAACTCTTTTACAGTGCCACTTCCTAATGCTGCGTTGTTGATTAGTATATCAACAGGTTCTGGCAGCGCTTTAAGAAGGTTTTGGAGACTCGTCCAATCACCCAAATCCAGAGCAAAAGCTTGAACATTCCTACTAGAAAAACTATCTACTAGTTGTTGTGCAGAGTTTTTTCCCTTGAAATATGTAAACCATACTGTATACCCGGCATTTGCGAATTTGGTAACTAAAGCACTGCCAATACCTCTCGAACCTCCTGTGATTAGAACATTTCTTTGGATGCCGCTTTCTTTCTGGTTAGATTGTTGTAAGTGTTTTTTAGAATCGCTTTGGTTAATAAGGTTAACTAAATTTTCACTAGACTGATGCATAGATTACTACCTAAATAAATTAATCAAATAATACAGTGTGACATGACTAAGCAAAAGTTTTAGGTTTTTGCTTATTTTATCGGCTATGAAACCTACTTCGGATAGCTAATAAATCGGGGAAAAATGTGTTGTTAATCGACTGCATCAAATATGGCACTCCCGTAGTTTTCCCAGTCCCAGGAGCGTTACCAATGGTACGTTCTGCCAACTTGAGGTGTCGATAGCGCCACTGTTGAAAAGAGAAGTCGAAGTCTAGCATTAACTCTAGTAAGATAGTTACATTGTCAGCTTCTAAGTACAGTTTCAGTAAACCGTCTTGTACAGCCGGATGTGGGAGTGTTGGCAGGGAGTGATCGCGATCGCGCAGTTCTTTTGGAATCACTACTCCCCAAAACTCTAAGAAGTCGTAGAAGTAGCTGTAAACAGAAGGCTCATGCAAAAGCTGTTCCAGTTGCTGCTGACTTGAAGTATCTTTCTGGCACTTAATGATTTCTGAACGTTTGTTACCGAGAACAAATTCCAGCTTCCAATATTGTAGAGATTGAAATCCAGATGCTGTTTTCAAAGAGCTACGAAAGCTGGCAAATTCCTTTGGCGTTATCGTTTCTATAGTGTCTACCTGTCCTACTAAAACTTTCAGAATCGTGCATACACGCTTGAAGGTATGAATAGCTTCAGACAAGTTATTGTGGTAGAAGTCAATTTTGATTTTCTCAAATTCATGCAGTAGTTGCTTAAACCACAACTCGTAAGTTTGATGGACAATGATAAATAAAGTTTCGCTATGAGCTGGTGGATTAGATTGGGGTACTTGCAGACTCAATAGTTCGTCAAGATTCAGGTAATTTGAATAGTTCATACTTTATGTTATGATGTTATTTCTTCATTCTGTACTTAGCTTCTGGATCGATGTTCTAAGAAGTATGCTGAATTCCTTCTCCATAGGGATTTATAAACTTATTAATTGGTGAATTAGGGTCTTCACTTAGCGATAACCCCGTCATGGTTGCCTACGGATATTCAGCACTAATGCCACTGACTGATGCAATGTGAGTAGCGGGAAAACGCAAAGTCTCAAGTCGTATATGTTCGTTAAAACCAAGCAAACCCAATTTGTGATAAACCTGTGTTCATTTTCAAATGACGCAACATAAGTAATATGGTTGATGTGACGAATACACTCAATGATGCTACTTCCAGTATTTTCAAGTAAATTGGAACTTCGGTAGGACAAAGCTTTTCATACCTAACTACAACAAGCGGAACTAACAAAAACTTGCTCAAGTTCTCCCAGTGCTTGCTGCCACTTTTAAGTAGAAATCACTTTGCTTATTGCCGTGGTTGTTACTCTAAATTGCTTGAAGTGTGTAATTTAACACTTGATATTTCTTAATATCTCAGACTTTGAATAAAAATGCAAGGGCAGTTAAGACAGTTAAGACAGTTAAGAGATTTATAAAAAAATCAAATTTTTTTATTCTTTTTAAGAATAATTTTTTATCTTACCACGGCTTTAAATGAACGTGAGTTCGAGGGGTTGAAAAAGTTATTCCGGGATTTACGATTTCACTCGGACTTTACGGAGTCATTGCAAAGGCGACGCTACTTCCCGTTCAAATGACATTGAATCGTGCCACACTCGTGCTGTTTCTGACTGTTGTGATGTGTGTTGCATCGGGAGCGATCGCTCCCAGAGCGTAAGTTACAGTCTGCTGACCCTGCCGAGATTTTCTAATTCTTACTTATTAGTAGAAAAAAGCCCTTTTTAAAGAGGGCTAAAATGTAATATGCTATAGTGCTATATATTCATAATTTAACCTTGTTATTAGGTATTTTGTACCTCCTTTAGATAGACATATTTACAATTTCATTTCATTGAAAAAAAACTAAAATATAGATTAAGAAATCCCCCCTATCGGCAATGGAGGAAAATAGCAGGGGGGATTGGCGTGATGTTGGTGTTTATCCATTTTCTAGTATTAGTAAATGTTAGCTAATTTCATACCACCATCTGACAGATATAATTGTTAAAAAAATATGTAGTTTAGGCAACAAAGTATTCGCAGACACATAGAAATTTAATAATAATCAATTCTAACAGTAGAAGTAAGAGGAAAACAGAACTAGTTAGTTTGTAAATTGTGGAGTATTTTGGTTGCATTTTACTAATGGGTGAAACCTGCAAAACCATTTTGTTAGTCGAAGACGAGCCTGATGCACGGTTTTTAATCGTCACTTCATTTGAATTCGCTGAATTACCAGTCTCTTTTCAAGTCGTTGAAAATGGGCAAGAAGCTATAAACTACTTGTTGGGTAAGGAGCCTTACGCTAACAGAGAGTGTTATCCAGTACCAGTGATGATATTGACAAATATCAGACTGCCTTATATGTCTGGTTTTGAGTTACTTAGATGGGTTAAGCAGCATCCCAAACTGAAACATTTACCAGTTGTGGTAATGAGTGTCTCTGACGATCCAAATCATTTGATTCAAGCGGCTGGCTTAGGCGCTTGCTCCTACTTTGTTAAAACGTCATCTTACAATGATTTGATAGACATTGTGGTGAAACAAATATTGTGACAGCAATGTTCCGTTGACTTACTTCCTAGAAGCAATATTCTCAAGTAAGTAGATGGGCGTAAATAAACATAACTATATTGCAATGGGTAAAGGCGCAGGGAAAAAGGGGAAAACCTTTACCCTTTACCCTTTACCCTTTACCCTTACAAAAGGTTACATAGTTCGATTTAATTGTGCCAACCTACTTAGTGTTTTATTAATATATTTTATTTATCATTTAAATAAAAAGAAACATTTGTTTTTATCAATAGAAATTTCTAAAGTAAAAGCAACCAGCTAGTAAGGGCTGTGCGCTGATGAAACTTTCAAACAAACTTGAATATGCAATTTTAGCCCTGCTAGAACTGGCTAAGCGTTATCATAGCGACGAATCTTTACACATTCGAGGGATAGCAGGGCTACAAAGTATACCAATTCGTTATTTAGAGCAGATCCTAGCAACATTAAGGAATGGGGGTTTGATTAAGAGCGTTCGCGGGTCAAAAGGTGGTTATGTCTTAGCACGAGACCCCAAAAAGATTACGGTTTTGGATGTTTTGAACTGTATTGAAGGTGTAGATGCTGTGTCTGCTCCCGATTCCACTTCCCAAACAGTAGACAATGAGGTGATTGAGGAAGTTTGGGAACAAGCAAATCAAGCAGCTTACTCTGTGTTGCAAAAATGTACCCTTCAAGACCTTTGTGAGCAACAAGCAAGCAGACAACAAATGGAAAATATGTACTATATTTAAAGACCTCGTCGAGATCTCGACTAGTGAGAATGTTGATGAGATAGCGACTCATTCTTGTGCCTGACGCGCTTGCTGAAACCGTTTTAGAATTTGGTTTACAAAAGTCTGCCCATCAATGGGGGGAGTATGGTCTGAAGCCGAGATTGCTGCGTCAATTTTTTCTCGTACGTCCTCCACTCATTCGGCATTAGCTGTAAGTTCTAAGAACTATTTTTGATGCGCTGTTACATCGAAGATACGCGTCTCACTGATAACAATTCGTTATCGCAAAAATATCGCTGTTCTTGTTTTCCGAAAGAAATTCCTTTAATAATTCCATCGAAAGCGACCTCCCGATTGTGTCGCCTTGTATTGTGGCGCATAACGGATGCGAGAGGATTGTAAAAAATTGACCTCAATTGGGCAGCACAATATGGCACGGATGCAAGCCCCGTTGTTCAAGATAGGCTGTGGGAGTACAACCAGCAAACGTACGGAAGTCGTGAATGAAGTGCGCTTGGTCGAAGTAGCCGCACGTTAAAGCGACATCCATCCAATCGACGTGTTCTTTTCCAGCCAAGAGGTAAAGGACTTGCCGCAAGCGCTGAACGCGACAAAACAGCTTGGGCGTCAACCCCACTTCATCGCGGAATAGTTGGCTGAAATGGCGAGCGCTGAGACCGATTTGATCCGTCACTGCGCGGACTGTGGGCATGGGTACTCGCTGAAACTGGCGTAACGCGAAATCAACAGCTGGATGTCGTTCGGGCGGCTGCGCCATCAGAGCCAGGAGGAAATGCTCCAAAACGAGGAAGCGAGTTTCTAAGGTTCGAGCTTCGAGTAGGCGATAGCGAAGCGCTGCTGCATCCGGCAGATCGCGGAGTTCTCCGGTGCGGTGATTCCACAATTCATCCAGCGATACAATCTGATTGTGCAATTCTCCGGCAGGAAGCGCAAAGAACGGAGTACCGCCGCCTGGCTTGAAATGCATACCCATGACACAGACTTGGCTATCGTTGTCGATGATGAAGCTTTCGGAATGGACTCCACATATCCTAATGCCGCGTGTGCTGCCACACCGTGCCCGACTGTGCGGATCAAACAGAGGGATCTCGTCCTTGCCCAGGTTAATGACTAACTCCATCGAACCAATCGGCAGCAAGCGTACCTGCGCGCTCGGCAGGTTGTCACCCTCGCTAGACCACAAAAACGCCACAAACTGCGATAATGGCGAGCGAGGGACATAAGTGTGGTAAATCATAGAGCGATCGCAACAAATACTCGACAAAACTCTTTTCAAACTTTGTTGTCTGGCAATAACTACACTTGCTTTGACCTCAAATCTCGCATTTGAGATAGTGTTCCGGTGTTGTCATATTCTCTCATATTCTCAAAGACAAAGATTTCCTTGGTTTGGCTGCGTAGATATATGCAAGGCAGGGCGGGGGAATCGAACCCCCGTTATGTTGCTCTTGGACAGGAACTTCTTTCAGATCTCACAGCGCTCTCAGTACATTTGGAGTTAGGTCAACCAGACCTCCCCGCAGCAACACTACCCCGAATGAACCGACTGTCGCATAGACAACAGGTACAGGTACAGCCATAAGAACCTCCTTAATGTTCACAGAGAACGAAGTCCACCACTGCACTGTTGAGCAGCTGCCTTTGAGCACCTCCAGAAGAACCCTAACTACCAAGCTTGTTGGAAGGCACTTGCCATCTCAGCACTAGCAAAATTGTAACTATGGCTTGGGTTTGATACAATCGTTCATTCTACTTTACTTACACTGCACAGTTGAGTCAAGGTGTTGCCCATGTGGGACACAACACCTGAATCCGATTGCCCTACAGAATTTTCCAGCTTGTAGCTTGGCTTGAATAAAGCGTTCCTGATCAGGTGTGAGACTGATGCTCCTAAGAAACTTCTGTTCAAACTATCTACGATTTTAAGGCGAAAACCTCATCCTGCCTTTGACCTTCCTGAACATCAGATTTATGGTTATAAAATTCCTTGCTCAAATAACCTGTTTTCCAGAGGCAAAAATCTTCAAAAAAGTTCATGATATGGGTTTCTGACAGTATAGAAAGTCTAAAAGAATAAAGAAGATAGAATTTAGGATTCAGAACCTGAAGGTGCGATCGCCCTTGGCGGGTGCTCCGCACCATCGTGCATGGAAAGCTAACGATTGAGTTGAGCCGCCGCAGATAACCTCAATACGGTCAGTTCCAATGACTTGTTAGCTGTTTGCTATCAGTAATTTATCTCCATTGGTTGCATTGCACTTACTCTGTAACATTATTCACTTGTCTCGCAAGCTGGAGTATAAGACGCATAAAGTTTCCTGTGAGGTAAATCATGAACTCCACTTCATCTAAGGAAAACGCTTCATTATGCTTAACAGCATCATTCTGATAGTCCTGATATGTGCTTAATAGTTTTTCATATAAATTGACCACCTGACTATGTAAGCCTTTCTCCCTAAGCCAGGGTAGAAGATGATTCTTTTGATTTTCTAATGATTTCTGGTTCTTAAGAATCTTCTTTAGAAGTTGCTCAAGAGCAAACCGTAGATTATCAAGCAAATTCCTGTATTGACTTGTTTCACCACTTTGATAAATTTTTAGTGCCTTTTCAAAGTGCCCAGCGACCTCTGGATAATCTTCAAGTCCAGAAAGGGCACTATCGATAATTCCTCTATCCAAAAACTGATCACCGTAAGGGTAAACAATTACTTGCTTACCTTTTCTGTAGATTTCAAAACTAGCGCTGGGTGTTAATACAGATAGCCTCCTAATTTCTCTTACTATCTCTGAAACTATATCTCGTGTTTCATTATGTCTTTCTTCTAGCACCCAGAAAAGAAATTGCAGGGCTGTAGCTAGCTTTTGTGAAGTCTCGCAATCATTAATGCACTTATATACATTTGTATCACCAAATCCCTTTTTTGTATAATAATTAGGCTGCAAATGCTTCATTGCGTCTTTCATGAAAGAATCTGGTTTGTAGACTGGCTGTGACTTTATCACATCGGCTTTCTCTGCTTTATCGAAATTAAATATTTCAAGAAAATGCCTATCAACATCTGAATTGGAAATCAAATAATTGCCAATCCACTTATCGAGAACACCAACCAATCTATACTTGAACTTTAAAAATTCTTCCTCATATGCTAAATCAATGTTCCAGCGTCTATAGTGATTTTTTAAGCGTTTTTCAATTTGCATACTGAGAATCTAGTGTTGCTTATTTCATACTGAAACTTTCTTGTATGGTAGCTCAACAACATAGAGTATCCGCCCGCCACAGTTTTGCTACACAATGGCTGCAAAATGGCTACGATATCCGCTTATAGCCCTAAGCAATATCGCTCTGTGAACTGAGGTACGTAGCTTTGATTCAAAATTGATCGCCCCACACATAACATTGTGGCAACTTTGCTGTACCCTTCCAACCAATAACCCTGTGGTTTCACAGTGGAGTTGAGCCGCCGCAGATAATTTTTGGCTCTCAGAGATAACCTCAATACGATTGGCTCCAACGCAGTGTTAGGTGGCTAACCACGCCCCAACAATTTGTCATACTCTGGGGTTTGATAAGTACAATAAGGAGCGATGCCAACGCTTGAACCAGCAGCCTGGTGCAGCCCAACATTGGGCTGCACCAGGCATTTACGGAAACAAACCTAAACGAATCCATAATTGTCGTGCTGCTACTTGAGAAGGACTGTTTATCTGCAAATACTCGACTGTGACTTTTCCAATTGAAGTGATGCCCGTAACCGTACCAGACTCAACACTGGCTTGGAAATGCTCATCCCATCGGTCTTGTCTTGGATGAAAGAAACGAGCTTCAGTATTTGAATTAGGTTCAATGCCACTGATGCGAATTCCTTTACGGAGATTACATGAGCGACATGCAAGGGCTAAATTGGACTCATCATCTGCACCTTGTCTAGAGAGCGGGATAATGTGTTCGACCTCAAAGGGAAAGTTGAATACCAGTTCAGGCGCATGACAGTATTCACAACGATGATTGGCTCGTTCTGCAACTACAGCGTAATAAGGGTTCATTGACTCAATTGCTGCATTAATGCGGCTGTCCGGGCTGTTGCAGCTCTGAGTTCAGTATCAACGAGAGTATCTAGCTCTGCTTGTTGCTCTGGCGGCAACGCTTGTCCTTGATCTCGTGCTGTCCGCCATAAATTCATCAACTCCGATAACCGTTTTTGTTGATCTGTACTGAAGAACGGATCGGGACAAAAGTTTTGAATAACCAGCAGCGCACTGAACTCAGTTTCACCTAACTGAGCCGTCAACGCATCTAGGGCTTGCCCCGCAGTTTTGCCAACCGATTGCTTGTCACCTGCAATAGCGCGATAAGACTTTTCACCGTTTGGATTAGAGATTGGCAAAATAGCTACTGTAGTCATTCTTCTAACTGGGATTCGCTTGCCTCAAATTATAGCCCTAAGCAATATCGCTCTGTGAACTGAGCTACGTAGCTTTGATTCAAAATTGATCGCCCCACAGCTAACATCGTGGCAACTTAACTCTGAACGCTGACAGGCAACCTTGCTGTACCCTCCCAACCCATCATCCTGCGGTCTAACGGTGGAGTTGAGCCGCCGCAAATCACCTCTTGTGCTAAAGTTCATAGCACTCTATTCTGGATTACAGAATAACTAGGCTCAATGTAATGATGCTTATCTATCTTCAAAATTGCAATTATAACCTTTTCTATACAAACGTTCAGAAACCTAAATATATTCGGTAGATAAGGTTCTTGAATTATGCTGGTGTTTAGATATTCATGTATTGTTTTATTGCGGAAATTAAAAGAGTTTTTAATTTCGTCATCTGTATAACTTAGATCATAATTAATTAGTGTTTTGATAAACTTTTTCAACGTTTCTGAATTCTTTTTGATGCCAATAACTGCTTTCACTCGGTCATATTCCTGCTCCTCTTGCTGAGAGAAAATTTGAATATTGCCTAATCCCTCCAAAATCCGCCAAAATGCTTCAACTCTTTCATAAGTGTAAGGCAGATTTAATGTTTCGTTGTATCGTATTAAAAGCATCTCAATATGCTTCTTCTCAAGCTCATCAAAATTCATGTATGTTGAGATTGCTTTCATCAAATACTCCTGTGTTACAGGATAAGGTATCAATGGTTCCCCGTAGCCAATTGAATCAACAAACTCCCCAGCTAAAAATGGTGGCATTGCAAGTAGAATTCGATCTCCACTAGTTAGTTTTGGGCTACCAAATATAACTCTTCTTCGCTGAAAAAAGGTTAATAAATAAGCTACAAAATATTGAAGAAATGAGTTTACTTGCTCTGTATAAGCATATGAGTCGTTACTCTGGAAAGGAGGATAGATAATTCTCAAATGACCAGTTCTTGCACACGCCTGAAAATTATGCCCTATTGTTTGCTTATTTTCTGCTGAATTGAATTCAAAAAATTCCTTTTCTATAGGAAAAATTTCTTCATCGTTAAAAAGCTCAAAGAATACGTGAGCTTCTTTTCCATTGATATCTTTAAGGTTGATAAATTTGTAATCAAATCTTATTGGCTCCTCAACTAAGCGACCAAAAAAGAAATTCAACACATATGTGTCTTTATACTGCATATTCCTTGAATAAAAATGTCAGTCATGTCTTCCGAACTCGCGGATAAATTAATTCATTTGGGATGCGTTGCGTTCAATGTGTTCATTTGCAATTAGTCAGAAAAATCTGAGTTTGATGCGCTGTTACATCAAAGATGAACATCTCACTGATAACAATTCGTTAGTTCGAGCCACTCAAAAGTCATTGCTGACAATACCTGACCACTGCACTTTTTTCTGCTTTTCCCGACGGTAAGAAAAGAAATACTCTGGAGTTTGATAAGTACAATAAGGCGCGATCGCCACCTGCTCTAAACTAATTCCCATTTGTTCGATCTGTAAAGCATTCACCCGCCGCACATCCAACAGTACCCGTCCTGGATTTGGATCTGGAAGTAAGGGTGAATTTGGTAGCTCGTACAATGCAGCTAAAATTGCTTTTTCGTCATTATGTGGTATAATGCTATTCCCAACTTCCGCAGCAACACCCTCTGAGACTTGATAAACCTCGCCTGCGATCGCAGGTCCCATTGCGATGCGCAAATCTTGAAGTTTGCTACCTTGTGCTTGCATTCGGTTGATGGCTTGCGGTACTATCTTGAGCGAAGTCCCACGCCAACCGGCATGGATTGCTGCCACCCGTCCCGTTTTCTCATCAGCAATAACCACGGGCGTGCAGTCAGCCGTGGCTACCCATAGTGCTTGCAACGGCTGGTCACTGACTAAACCATCGCCCAATGCAAGGGCAGAATCACCAACGCCCTCGACGTCGTCTCCACCTTCTGTTAACTTACCTGTAATTTCTGTTGGAGTGAGAACGGTATTGCCATGTACCTGTTTTAAGCGATAAACTGATGCCTCAGGATACAGCACCTTTGTGAGTTCCAAAGGAGAACTAGGCGAAAACTGCTGAGTAAAAAAGCCGTGATGCCAGGATTCCAGTAGACTACACGTCAGATAGGGTAGTCCTTCCCAAGTGCGCCAGTGCCAAGCGTGCATCTTTAACCGAACCTACAAACAAAATAAAAAGCAGCCAATTCATCGTAACGTGAACGAGTAAATTTAGGTAAATTGTTGTGGGATTGGATCGGCAAAAGCTGGAAGCAGCCCTGGAAGCAGGGCGCAAAAATACTTATTTACCATTTTCGCTACATCTTTTTGAAACTGTTTCTTCAACTAACCAAATCCTCTGGGACTTACTGGCTCAAGGCGCTGAGGCAGGATGTGTGGTGATTGCTACTCAGCAAACAGCAGGACGAGGACAATGGGGTCGTCAGTGGATGTCCTCACCTGGGGGATTATATCTTTCTATGGCGATGCTCTCAAAGACAGCCGCGCAAGGCGCGAACGCTCCCCAGCTATGCGCCACGAACAGCTACCAACTCACGCTGGCTACAGCTTGGGGAATTGCCAAACAATTGCGAAGCTGCGGCGTTCCTGTTGAAATTAAATGGCCCAATGATTTAGTCTTAATGAGCCGCAAGCTAGCCGGTATTTTGACGGAAACCAAAGTACACAGAGGACAAATCACCCAAGCAGTGATTGGTGTGGGTATGAATTGGGCTAACCCAGTACCGGAAACCGCAATAAATCTGGAAATGTGGCAAGCTTTGCAGCACACCAGACCAATTCCATGCCTGGAAATGCTTATCTCTACAGTTTTAATCGGAATAGAATCTGGTATACAGTGCCTGTTCCAAGAAGGAGTAAATATATTAATATCTCGTTATCTAGAGTTGCTGACAAATATGGGCGATAGAGTCAACGTCAACGACACTGTAGGCACTATAGTTGGCGTGACAAATACTGGGGAGCTTCGGGTTCGCATGGAAACAACAGAACTTAAATCAGTAAAAACACCAGAAATTTGCCTTCAGCCCGGTACAATCAGTTTGGGTTACTGTAATTCATCTGATTAAGCAACAACTTTAGATTTGACATTGAGGATTGGTTCATGGTTAGTAGTTAGTACTTAGTGTTAGTGGGTAATGGTTAGTGGTTAGTGGTAAGGAACAACCAACCACTAACAACTAACAACCAACAAATGTACAGACGCTTCAAACAGCGCGTCTTTACAACTAACAACTAACCACCATCAATCCCCAATCTCAAATCTAAAATTGACTGACAAATTACTGAGTTAATTTCTTTAAGTTAAATCCACACACAACACTAGAGAAACAATGACGCAACGCAATCACTCGACCGAGAACCGTTTGCATCAATTGTGGCACCGATGCCTATCAACAAGACGCTTTGCGTCTACGCTCCCAGCACAGAGTCTAGCTTGGCTTGGCAGCATCAGTATGCTAAGCAATGGTGGCTTGGTGTTTGCCCAAACCGAATCAGCAATAGACAACATCGTTCCCACTGCTGAAAGCTCGCAACCAGCACCATCTGCAAATACAGTAAAAAAATATACTGTTGAACAGAACAATAGCACCTCCGGTTCACAAGCGGGTGGAGCGCAACCAGAATTTTCTCAACGCCGAGCTAGACTTAGAGTGCGACTATCTAAGTCAAAAGCTTCCAGTCCTGTGGTAATTATCAGAAATTCAAGACGTCAGGCGGAAGATTCCAGCCCTGAGGTAGGTATTAGAAAGCGAAAACCCCAGGTAGAAGTTTCTGTACGCAGCGAAAGTTTGAGAAAGTTGAGAGCAAGAGTAAGGTCCGAAGCTGCGCGAAGCGCCTCGCAAAACATCAGAGAGGAAAAACCTCAAGTAGAGGCTTTGCAGCCAAGCACCACTGTAAGAGACGACAAACCTAAACAAGAAGTTTCCCAAAAGAACTACTCCCCAGCTCCCTCTGCTGACTCCACCAGCAAAGATTACAACAATTCCTACATTGACCCCACAGAGTATCAGGTAGGTGCTACCAATAAGTATGAAGCACCGAATTCTGTGGTGATCACACAAAGGTCTAATGGTTGTAGAACAGTCGTGGGGCAAAATGTTCCCAGCAGCGTTTGTGCTAAGCTTCCATATCAAAGTCAGCGTTTAGCAGATTCTGATACTGCAGCCCACAAGAAAACGCCCAGTTGGATGAGAAGAAGCAAACCCACTACATTAGCAACTGTTCCGCCAGCCAGACGTGTTGCTAGTGAGAGAAACTCTTTCGTGCGTCCCACTCGTAGTATTGCTTCTGGTGTTTTGACTAGGACTCTCCGGCGTCACTATTCTGAAGAAACTTCTGGTAGTGTGACTAAAAGTACATATCACCCAAATCGATTTATCCCCAACTTCAACCAAACCACAACAGTCAGTTCTGTACCGATTGCGCCAGCTGCTGGTGGTTTATCAGCGCCGATGACGGCTGACAATGTTGCTCCTCGTCCCAGTAATATAACTTACGACATCCCACTGGCAGCAGTATTGCCGCAAATCAACTACGGTGGAGTCTATGGTGGTAGACTCGCCTATGGTGGTACTGGATTGATGTATCCCCTTTCTGCCCCCTCTCCAATTACTTCTCTGTTTGGTTGGCGAGTTCATCCGATTACAGGCGATCGCCGTTTCCACTCGGGTACAGATATCGGTGCGGCAATGGGAACACCTGTTTTAGCAGCCTACTCTGGTAAAGTAGAGAGTGCTGACTGGTTGGGCGGCTACGGCATGACCGTTATACTTAACCACACCAACGCCCAACAAACTCTTTACGGTCATATGTCAGAAATCTTTGTTCAACCCGGTCAGGTGGTCGAAAAGGGAACCGTCATTGGGCGAGTTGGCAGCACTGGTAACTCCACAGGTCCCCACTTGCACTTTGAGGTGCGCCAGCTAACACCAGAAGGGTGGGTTGCTACTGACCCAGGCACTCAACTAGAGTATGCCCTCGGTCAATTAATTCAATCGTTACATACTGCTCAGGCTCCTCAGCAATCAGGCAGCTAGAGGAGTTGGGGGAGATGAGCGAGATGGGGGAGATGAGGGAGTCATTGCTCCCTTATCCGACAGCATCCCCTACTCTTTATTCACACATACCCGTGTTCAACCAAGAATGCGGGTGATATATCATTTGGAATTGTGTCTTTCGCTTGTCCAAGGTCTTGATTGCCAAAAGAAACGAATTTTTCCACGTATTTGCCAAGAATATCCCCCTCTAAATTCACCCAACCACCAGGACTTAAGTAATGGAGATTGGTTTCGGCATAAGTGAGGGGAATGACTGCTACCATAAACTGCGAGAGCTCTGGCTGATAGTCGGCGACTGTGAGGCTGATGCCATTTATGGCAATACTGCCTTTGGGAACAATATAACGGGCGATCGCTTTTGGCGCTGTAAAGGTCATTTCCCAAGACGTTGCTGTACCTTGTGCTGACACCAGTTCACCTATACCATCCACATGCCCCATGACGAAATGACCGCCTACTTTACTTCCCACCCGCAGCGATGCTTCCAAGTTAACGTACCTCTGTTGTGTTTGGTCTTGTCCTAGCGTTGTGCGACGCAGGGTTTCTGGTGAAGCTGTGGCGATAAATCCATCTTTTAAAATTTTTTCTACCGTTAGGCAGATGCCATCCACAGCGATGCTGTCGCCCGTCGCCAAATCTTGCATAATGACATTAGATGACTCACTCACACAAGTAATTTGCCAAGAATCCCCCCCTAGGGGTCTTACTGTTCCTAATGCTTGGATTATTCCTGTAAACACGGCTTTTTTGCAAAACTAACTCTATTTATTACCTATTTTTGCCTGAAAGCACCTCGTAATTCTGCCAAAAATTTAGTTAATTTGAGTATAAAATCAGACAAAAAATTATGTCAAAATCTCAAAACATTTACATCTGTTACTAGGCGACTTGGGAAAGTAGATTATTGTCGAATTAGACTTGTTTGACTTACTCTGGTGTTCACATCCATTTAGGAGTTTAATAGAAGCAATTATAGAGAATGAAGAGTTATGTTTATTTTAGCCCCAAGATGGCTTGTACAAAGGTACGATTTGTTACATACTACCCTAGCGCTCAAAGGATTTTAGAGGCTTAGCCAATGCTTGAAATGAAAGTCGCTGGCATAGCATTAGATGCCATAACCCGCAGCCCGATTGTACTGTTAAAGGATGCTTCAGACCGTCGTGCATTACCAATTTATATCGGTCAGGAGCAAGCTAGGGCAATAATGGGCGCACTGGAGAACCAAAAGCCTCCTAGACCCTTAACCCATGACCTGATTGTGAATATTCTAGAGGCATGGAACATGACTGTAGAACGGATCATCATTCATTCGTTACAAAAGGATACATTTTATGCTGCTTTGATTATTAAGCAAGGCGATGTCAAGAAAGAAATTGACGCGCGTCCTAGCGATGCGATCGCTATTGCTCTCCGTACAAATACTCCTATCTGGGTGATGGAAGAAGTCATTGCCGATGCTTCTATCCCGGTAGATCGGGATGCTGATGAAGCTGAACAGCAAGCCTTCAAAGAATTTATCTCCAATCTCCGACCAGAGGATTTGATTAAGCGCTTTGGCAGTGGCGAAACATAGAAAAGTTATGAGTTATAAGTGATGAGTTATGAGTGACTTGCTTAAACTCTTAACTCCTAACTCCTAACTCTGTGTTAAAGATGCTATACCGACGCTTTGGGAAAACGAATCTACGCTTGTCTGTGTTTTCCTTGGGAACAATGCGCGCCAACGCTTCACCTGAAAATGCATGGCAGACCATCCAGAAAGCTATAGTGCTAGGGATTAATCATGTAGAAACTGCCAGAGGATACGGTAAAAGTGAGGAGTATCTTGGTGAGGCGATGTCTAACGACAAGCCGCTGCGCGTCTACGCCGTTGGGTTACCAGTGCCCCGTTCTCAAGTTCATATCACCACCAAAATCCCACCCACACCAGATGCTGACACGATGCGTCGTTACATTGATGAATCTCTAGAACGACTTAAGTTGGATTATGTAGACTGCCTGGGGATTCACGGGTTAAACACATGGGAACATTTTAACTGGGTAAAAGCCAAGGGTGGCTGTATGCAGGCAGTGCAGGAAGCTGTTGCCGATGGTAGGGTAAGACACGTTGGTTTTTCTACCCATGCACCTCTAGAGATCATTTTAGCGGCAATCAATACAGATTTATTTGAATTTGTCAATCTGCATTATTACTATTTCTTCCAACGCAACGCAGAGGCAATTCAGCAAGCTTTTGAGAAAGATATGGGAGTGTTCATTATTTCTCCTGCTGACAAGGGAGGACGCCTGTATACACCACCCGAAACCTTAAAGGATTTATGTCATCCTTTTTCACCCTTAAAGTTAAATTATCGGTTTTTACTAAGTGATCCTCGAATAACTACTCTCAGCGTAGGACCAGCACACCCAAATGAATTAACAGAACCCTTGCAAGTTGCTGAGTGTGACACAGAGTTAACCCCAGAAGAAATGACTGTTTTTCAACGACTAGAAAATCATCAAAGGGCTGCGTTGGAAACAGATAAATGTAGCCAGTGCTACGCGTGCTTACCTTGCCCAGAAAATATTAATATTCCAGAAGTATTGCGGCTACGCAATCTTGCTGTAGCATATGATATGACCGACTTTGGACAGTACCGCTACAGAATGTTTGAAAATGCCGGTCATTGGTTCCCAGGAATGAAAGCTAACCGTTGTACAGAATGCGGTGAATGTCTTCCCCGGTGTCCAGAAAATTTAGATATTCCCGCTTTGTTACAAGATGCTCATAATAGGCTTAATGGACCATCAGGACGAAGGTTATGGAGTTAAAGCCAACGAAATCAACTTTAAAAAGATAATTTGACAGTGCTAGTGACACGTAGAACAGATTCCTGTTGAAATGTTTGCTTATAACTTGCAATAACCTGTTCAACCATATGATTTTTACTTAAGTTATTCTCATAAATGAGAATAACTAACTTAGTCTTTTCCTTTATCAGTTTGCCATCCTGATTGAGGTACTGTCCGTAAGCATCCATGACAGTTAATCCTTGCTGAAAGCGGGGCGTAATCACACGGTTTAAAAAAATCTCCCACTCAACATCAGATACCGTTAAACCTCCTGGTTTAGATAAGCCAAAGTACAGCTCATCTTTCGTAAGAATCCTTTCACTTGATTTTGAAGCGGATGTTTGAGGTAACTGGGCGCTTGCAAAATTATTTGTATGAGCAGGTTCGATAAAAAGTAAACCTGCCAGAATAAGGCTATTTAAACTTTTTTGTAGAATTTTCATTGAAGTCGTATGGTTGATATTGCCAAGCTATGACTTCACCGTTTGGTTTTAGCGTTCCGAAAAACACCAAGCAATGCAATGGTTGACAGTATTCACAATCAATGGTTCCAAGTGGAGCGTCCGAAGGGAAATCGCAATTGTATGAATGGCAAGTAGCAACCGATACTATTAACTCATAGATTACATACTCAGATCTTGCACCATTTTTAACAAGAGCCTCTGGCTCTAATATCTCGTTACCAGGTTGAACCTGGTAACGAGGGTTTGGAGGCTTCGCCTCCTCACTGTTGCAACTCTTGCAAGATTTCAGCATACAATTAATTCAAGAATGTGACTAAAACTTTTGCTGATTTGATGCTCATTTCTAGAATAATCTCGCTAAAGGCAACGTAAACCCTACTACAACATCTTCACCACTTAAAATTGCTGTAGCTGGATACTGGGTGATTGAACCATCCCCACGATAAACCAAAGCTTGCTGATTTTGACGGTCAATTAACCATCCCAACTTGACACCGTTAGCTATATATTCTTCCATTTTTGCCTTGAGTTTTTCCAAGCTATCGTTTTTAGAACGAATTTCAATGACAAAGTCGGGTGCTAAGTTGATAAACTTGTCTTCTTGCTCATCCCAACCTTCAGGTAAACGTCCTTTAGCCACAAAAGCTGCATCAGGCGATCGCACCGCAGTATTTGGTAATCTAAAACCCGTGCTTGAACTGAAAACTTCACCTAAATCCTGACTTTCTACCCAATTGAACAAATAAGCGCCTGCTTTTATTTCTCGATTACCAGAAATCCCTCCAGTTGGTGGCATAGTTTCTAACGTTCCATCAGCATTACGTTCAAACCGAAGTTCTGGGTTCTGCGAACTCATGAGCATAAGTTCTTCATCGGTGACAGTATAAAAAGATTGCACCTGAGCTTTTTTGCTGTTCATAGCAATGTCATAGAAACCTTAATACACAGTTCAATTTTAGGCTGGAATACCATGACCTCTCTTTCCTTGTACACGCCGTCCTAAACCCTAAAACGGATCAGAATTCTTCATATAACCAAATTCATATCCTGGCATACGCTGCTTGCCCCATTCACACATCAAATCTGTAATTGGTCGAACTGATTCGCCTAATGGGGTTAATGAATATTCAACCCGAGGAGGTTTCTCTTGATAAACTTCGCGGCGTATTAAACCGTGGGTTTCTAGTTCACGCAGTTGTTGCGTCAGTATCTTCTGTGATATTCCCGGAATTAATTCCTTCAATTCACTAAAACGTTTCGACTCTTGTCTAAGCCACCATAAGATGACACATCTCCATTTACCACCAATAACCTCTAGGGTGACTTCCACTGGACAATGGTATTTCGCTTCACGCATCCTCACTCGTCCTATTAGTATCCATTTGGTAACTATCAACAGCCTGTGATACCAGATATTAAGTGGTCTGACGGTGACACAAGCAGCATTTCAATCTAAATTACCATGTGGCAAATTTCCAAAGGATGCAGCTAATCATGAGTATTTCATGACTTACCGAGCGAGTGGAAGTTAATTCTCTTACTGAAGGAACAAACTTATGGAGCTACAGAACAAGGTCGCCATTATTACCGGAGCTAGTGGAGGAATTGGCGAAGCAGTCGCTAGGGATTTGGATGCAGCAGGCATGAAATTAGTACTTACTGCCCGCTCTCAAGATAAGCTAGAACGACTTGTATCTAGTTTAAAAAATGCCAAAGCTGTACCAGGTGAAATTACAGATCCGGGTTTACCACAAAAATTGGTAGATACAGCTATCCAAGCGTTTGGTCAGCTGGATGTGGTTTTTAGTAATGCGGGTGTGATGACTGTTGGTTCCATTGAAGAAGTGGACATCGAAAAAATCTGTGATATGGTACGCATCAACGTTGAGTCCGTTTACCGAATGGCTTACACGGCGCTGCGGTACTTCAAACAAACTGGTAGTGGTTTTTTAATCAACACTTCGAGTATTTCTGGTTTAAAAACAGTTCCCAACATAGGCGCTTACTGTGGGACAAAGTTTGCAATTGAAGCATTTACAGATTCGCTGCGGATGGAGTTAGCTGGGACTGGCATTGGTGTCGCCTGTATTGAACCTGGAACAGTGGACACGGGACTTTACCATAACTGGGATGAGAAGAACAAAGATTTTGTCTTCTCTGGAGGGGCATTACAGCCTGAAGATATTGCACGTTGTGTCCGGTTTATCTAGTGGGGGTTCGGGGGCTATAAGACCCGCGCTATAATCTTCGATTTAGCGCGGGATACATGGACCCCCGCGCTGTTTTCGTCGCCTCGATGGCGACAAAAACAGCATTTACTAGACATAGCATCTCTAGTAAATATGTTATAATTCATTTCATGATAACACTTACTCACCGCTACCGAATCTATCCAGATGTCACTCAAGAGCAAACATTAATTGAGTGGATGGAAATTTGTCGAGGAGCTTACAACTATGCTCTTCGAGAAATAAAAGATTGGTGTGATAGTCGTAAGTGTTTGATAGATAGATGCTCCATTCAAAAAGAATATATCCTCTCTTCTGAATTAAAATTTCCAAGCGAAGTCTATCAACTGAACAGATTGCCTGTATCTAAGAAAGATTTCCCCAGATTAGGAGAAGTTCCCTCTCAAGTTCTTCAGCAAGCGATTAAACAGTTGCATAGAGGTTGGGAGTATTTTCAGGAGAGAGGATTTGGCTTTCCTCGGTTTAAAAAACATGGTCAGTTTAAGTCGTTACTTTTTCCTCAGTTCAAGGAGAATCCAGTAACGACTCTGCATATCAAACTGCCCAAGATTGGAGTAATTCCAATTAACTTGCATCGACCCATTCCTACAGGATTTGTGGTCAAGCAGGTGCGAATCTTGAGGAAAGCTGATAGATGGTATGCCTCTATTTCGCTGCAATGTGATGTCAGCGTTCCCGACCCAATTCCTCATGGACATCCTATTGGGGTAGACATTGGGTTGGAAAAATTTTTAGCAACCAGCGATGGTGTTCGAGTATCGCCGCCGAAGTTTTTTAAACAACTGCAAAGCGAGTTGAAATTGCTGCAACGCAGATTGTCTAGGAAGCAACGGAGGTCGAGAAACTACGAGAAACAACGCCTTAAAGTTGCCCGACTTCACCACCAAATCGACAACACAAGGAAGGACTTTCACTACAAACAGGCACACGCCCTTTGTGATGCTGGCGACATGGTGTTTATGGAAGACTTGAATTACCGCACCAGTGCCAAAGGGATGTTCGGAAAACATATGCTTGATGCTGGGTTTGGTCAGTTTAGAACCATCGTCAAATATGTGTGCTGGAAGCGTGGAAAGTTCTTCTCAGAAGTCGATGCAAGAGGGACTTCTCAAGAGTGTCCCGAATGTGGTGGTGAAGTGAAAAAAGACTTGAGCGTTAGAGTTCATAGCTGCCCACACTGTGGATACAAAACCGATAGGGATGTAGCCGCAGGTCAAAATATTAGAAACCGAGGGATAGCCCTCATTAGTACCGCAGGACTTGCGGGAATGGAAACTGCCTGTGCAGACGATCTACCGGGGATTGAGGTCACTCAGTCTAGGCAAGTGTCGAAACCTCGTAACAGAGCAACCAGGAAATCTTCAAAGTGATTTGAGGAAGCCCACACTATACCGCTTACGGTTAGTGTGGGAGGATGTCACCCTGGAACAACCTGCTCATATGCTAATTCCCCGGCTGCTAGCTGTACCCGCGAGTGAACCAGTCTAAATAAAAAATGAAGGATGAAGTTTTTCAGACTTCATCCTTCATCCTTTACGCTTGATGCACAAATGTAGTTGGAATGACTGTTTTGCCTTCGCTAGCGGAACATACTACTGACAGAACTGTCTTCGTGAATCCGCCAGATGGTTTCCCCAAGCAGATTAGCCACTGACAAGACTACCAACTGTGGAAAGCGATCGCTTTCTGCAATTGGAATCGTATTTGTGACAATGACTTCCTCAAATACGCCACTTGACAAGCGCTCAATCGCAGGTGGCGAGAATACCGCGTGAGTGGCACAGGCATACACCTGACGAGCTCCTTCCTCACGCAGCAGTTTTGCTCCCGCAGCGATGGTACCGCCAGTGTCTATAATGTCATCCACCAGCACTGCCGTTTTGTCCTTGACATCACCGATGACATTTAACACTTCGGCAACGTTGTGAGCCTGACGACGTTTATCGATAATCGCCAAGGGCGCATCGTTGAGCTTTTTCGCAAATGCCCTAGCTCGTGCTACACCACCGACATCTGGGGAAACCACGACAAGGTCTGGCAGTTGTTTGCTCGCTAGATAATCGAGCAACACTGGAGAACCGTAGACGTGATCTAGCGGTATATCGAAATAGCCTTGAATCTGAGCTGAGTGCAAATCCATTGCCAGAATACGGTTAGCACCTGCTTCTGTCATGAGATTTGCTACCAGCTTGGCAGTGATTGATTCTCTTCCTGCTGTTTTCCGGTCAGCGCGAGCATAACCATAATAAGGAAGGACTGCAGTGACCTGCCGTGCGGAAGCACGCCGACAGGCATCAATCATAATCAGCAGTTCCATCAAGTTGTCATTCACAGGACGACAACAGGGCTGGATGAGATAAACATCACAGCCCCGTATCGATTCCTGGATTTGAATATATAGTTCTCCATCCGCAAATCGTTTGCGAATCATTGGTCCCAAGTCCATGCCCAGGTAACGAGCGACTTCTTGAGCCAGTGGTACGTTGGCAGAGCCAGAGAACAGCCGCAGGCGATTATTTTCAGATAGTCCTGTTGCAGTCGGCTGCACTTTTAAAGTTGCAGAACTGAGCACAGCAGATCCTCTATGTGCATTCATGGCAATCTTATCACCAGACATTTGACAGCTTTAACCCAAAATACTCAAAAAAAATATCTGTGAGCTTTTTTGAAGCTTTCATAAAAACTTTATACATACCTCTACAAAACTACATTTTGCTAATTCTCCAGCCCTTGCACATACAAACAATTGATAGCTTAGCTGACATTAAGTCTCTAAACCATACCTATGATTTAGATTTTTTGGCTTTCATTGAAAAAATCCAACTTAATTTGGATGTATGCTTAGCAGAATGCTCCCCTTTAACCACCTCATTTATCACTGTGAGCAAGCATTCACAGCTTAACTTACTGTTATCTTAAGAGAAAAGTAAGTACAAACACTTAAAAGCTATCCTAAATAAGGACAACTGGATATTTAATGATACTAGTTCTGACTGCAAACTGAGAAAGTGTTAAACTTTATTTCCAATTTTGGATCAAACAGCATGATTCAAAGGTAGCGGAAGTTAATAAGCCGTTACTCATCTGTTTAAATCGTGATACGGATTTATACAGAAAGCCGCCCCGATTTTATATAGAGTACCACATTCACGTACGCAAGATGTGTTCGGTTCAAATGAAAATCGCTATAAATATATAGAGCTCTATCTACAATGTCGGTCTGGAAACTATCCGTATCTTAGTGAAGTCCTCCTCTGTTGCTACTACACTCAATTGATTGACGATGCAACCACCCATTACAGCTGACACTGTCTTGCAAAACCGTTACCGGATCACTCAAACTCTCGGCCAGGGTGGATTTGGTAGAACCTATTTAGCCCAGGATCAAAGACGCTTTAACGAACTTTGTGCCATTAAGGAATTAATTCCAACAGTAACGGGGGGCTACGCTTGGGAGAAGGCAAAAGAACTGTTTGAGCGAGAGGCTGCAATCTTATATCAAATACAACACCCGCAAGTACCTCAATTCCGGGAGAGATTTGAACAAGACCAGCGCTTGTTTTTGGTGCAAGACTATGTTGCCGGAAAAACTTATCGTACTTTATTCGATGAACGCAAAGCCTCTGGTGGGACGTTTACAGAACAAGAAGTGTTGCAACTGGTACGCTCTTTGTTACCAGTGTTGGAGTATCTTCACAGTCAAGGAATTATTCACCGGGATATCGCACCAGATAATATTATTCTGCGAGACAGCGACAATTTACCAGTGTTAATCGACTTTGGGGTGGTCAAAGAACTGGCAACGAAATTAAAGTCTCCAGATAAAACAACGCCAGTCACCACTGTAGGAAAATATGGCTATGCCCCTAGTGAGCAAATCCAAACAGGTCGAGCATATCCTAGCAGTGATTTGTATGCACTAGCGGTGACAGCAATCGTGTTGCTGACTGGGAAAGAACCTCAAGATTTATTTGATGAACACCATCTTACTTGGAATTGGCAACGCTGGGTGAGTGTCAATCCACAATTTGCGTCTGTGTTGAATCGGATGTTGAACTCAAAACCGGGCGATCGCTACCAAAATGCTACTGATGTATTACAAGCATTACAAGCTCCCCAACAACCCAACGTTTCAACTCCTAATCTTTCCAATGTACAAACAATTGCCGTTGGTCGCCGCCCGGATTTAGTACAACCATCAGTACAACCATCTACTCCCAACAAACCTAAGCCAGTCATTCCACAACAGACCAACCGTTCAGTTTTAGATAATCCTTTGGCACTTTTAGGAATCACCATTATTGTTATTCTTGTCGCTGGAGTTGGTTCTTGGGCGGTGGTTATGTCCATCCGCAATAAGTCACAAGCAACACCAGAAACAGCATCAACACAGCCGCAAACTTTCCCTTCACCTGTGATTCCTGGTGGAACTACCGTAACACCTACACCCAGATCCACGCCGACACCCACACCGACACCCACACCTACCAACAATGAACCTGTTGTTTATAGCAAGCGCCTAAATTTTGGAACATCTAACACTACTAACGTTGAGGGGACTCTCAAAGCTAATCAAACAATTGAGTACACTTTTTCTGCTGAAGAAGGGCAACAGTTAACTGTATTGCTTGCCCAAAAAGGCAGTGTTTTGCTGTCAGTTTTGGCCCCAAATCAAGAACCAATCGACAATGCAGCCAGAGAGTTTTCATTTTACCAAGGAACATTGCCTTTTACTGGGAAATACACGATTCAGGTACGTCCTGTCCCAGAACTTCCTCAAAGCAATTACAGTTTTAGTGTTGGATTAGAAAACCCAGTCAAACCCACACCCACACCCACAGAAATCCCACCTTCACCTACACCCACAGAAACCCCACCTTCACCTACACCCACAGAAACCCCACCTTCACCTACACCCACACCCACAGACATCTCACCTTCACCCACACCCACAGAACAACCGTCCACAGTTCCTCCGATTGACCAACAAAATAACCCGCCTGCTAGTGAAACACCCAATCCTGTTCCTGGTCAAACAGGTACGCTGCCAAGGCTGTAGAGCTTTATGCAAAAATGACATTAAATTTATGCTAAATTTCCATAGAATGGAACGATAAGCGATTTATCATAGTAACTGTTAAATATTAGTTATTAGCAACTAATGACTAATGACTAATGACTGATAAACTGTTGAACGCACTGCTGGTTACAGGGACGGATACAGAGGTTGGCAAAACTGTTTTAACGACAGCATTGGCAGCTTACTGGCAAAAATATCATTCTTCCCGCAGCTTGGGAATTATGAAACTGATGCAATCGGGAGAGGGCGATCGCGAGTGGTATCAAAAATTATTTTCTTTAGACCAATCTCCTGAAGAACTGACACCTTTATATTTTCAAGCACCCCTAGCCCCTCCCATTGCTGCAGCAAAAGAAAATAAGACCATAGATTTAGCAAAAGTGTGGCAAACTTTTACAGCTTTGCGTCAGCGCCGTGATTTTCTATTAGTAGAAGCTTTAGGAGGATTAGGTTCGCCAGTCACAAATGAACTCACCGTCGCTGACTTAGCGGGAGAATGGCACTTACCTACGGTGTTGGTTGTACCCGTCAAATTGGGTGCAATAGCCCAAGCAGTCGCGAATGTTGCATTAGCACGACAATTACGAGTGAATTTAAAAGGAATAATTCTCAACTGCGTTCAACCTCGAAGAAATGAAGAAATTGCTGACTGGACACCAATAGAGTTGATAGAATCGCTGACTTACATTCCAGTTTTGGGCTGCTTACCGTATGTGGATAATCTAACTGATTTGGAAAAAATGGCACAAGTCGCATCAAATTTAGATTTAGAACGATTGCTACCTTTTGCAAAAGTTTAAAGCGTAAAAATAAAAATACTCAGCCGTCATTTAAATTTAAAAAATGTGAGACATGGTTTCTACATTCCCAAATCCCTCTTCTGTTGATTTATCTCGCGTCCGACTCTCCATCCGTTCACTGCAACCACAACTTGTGGAGTGGCGACGGCGTTTGCATCAAAAACCAGAATTGGGTTTCCAAGAAAAACTAACCGCCCAATTTGTCTCGCAGAAATTGCAAGAATGGGGAATTGAGCATCAAACTGGCATTGCCCAAACTGGCATTGTCGCCACGATTCGGGGTAACAACAGCACTGAAAAAGTGTTGGCCATTCGGGCAGATATGGATGCTTTGCCTATTCAAGAACTCAACGAGGTGCCCTACTGCTCACAACACGATGGAGTTATGCACGCTTGTGGGCATGACGGACATACAGCGATCGCCCTAGGGACAGCATACTATCTCCAGCAGAATCGAGACACTTTTGGTGGTACTGTCAAAATTATCTTTCAGCCAGCGGAAGAAGGACCAGGAGGCGCAAAGCCGATGATAGAAGCCGGGGTGTTGAAAAACCCCGATGTTGACGCAATTATCGGTTTGCACCTTTGGAATAATCTGCCTTTGGGGACGATAGGTGTCCGGGCTGGTGCATTGATGGCAGCTGTAGAATTATTCCGATGCACAGTGTTGGGCAAAGGTGGACATGGTGCCATGCCTCATCAAACCATTGATTCGATTGTGGTTGCTGCACAAATTATCAATGCTTTGCAAACCATTGTTGCTCGTAATGTCAATCCGATTGATTCAGCAGTCGTGACAGTCGGTGAATTGCATGCTGGAACAGCCGAGAACGTCATTGCTGATACAGCTTGGATGCGTGGTACAGTACGCTATTTTAATCCAGAATTGAAAGGCTTGTTCCACCAGCGAGTCGAGCAAATTATTGCAGGAATCTGTCAGAGTCATGGCGCAAGGTATGACTTGGACTATTGGTCACTTTACCCACCAGTAATTAATGATGCTACTATAGCCGAACTGGTACGCTCAGTCGCCCAAGAAGTCGTGGAAACGCCTGTGGGTGTTGTTCCTGAATGCCAAACAATGGGCGGCGAGGATATGTCTTACTTCTTGCAAGAAGTTCCTGGTTGCTATTTCTTCCTTGGTTCCGCTAATCCTGAGAAAGGCTTGGCGTATCCTCATCATCATCCCCGGTTTGATTTTGATGAAACCGTCTTGCCGATGGGTGTAGAGATGTTTGTTCGCTGCGTAGAAAAATTCTGTAATTAATCAAGGTAGATGGGTATCAATAAATATTGAGTTCGATATCCAAAGATTCATCTCCCATGAAGCCAATGATCATCAACAGCACTGCGGAATTTCTGGCTGTCGCTCAAAAGCACGGTCTTCGACTGAACGCCGAAAACGTAGAACTCAACGCATCAGGAGTCGATTTCCTCGTTGCGTTCGCCACTGATGAGGACGGCATTCCATGGGTGTTACGAGCACCCAGGCGGTCTGATGTCATCGAAAGGGCAGCCAGCGAAAACCGGGTGCTGGATCTGCTGCGCAAGCACCTCCCAGTCGCCGTGCCGGAATGGCGAGTGAATACAGAAGAGCTGATTGCCTACCCCAGACTTGCTGGCACTCCAGCCGCCACCATAGATCCGGTAGCCAAGAATTACGATTGGTACATCGACCAGCAGTCGCCCCCCGTCGCCTTCGTTGACTCATTGGCTCTTGCGATCGCGGCTCTGCACGCGATTGACCACGATGCGGCGTCCGAAGCTGGCGTCCGGGTGCTGCAGCCTACCGAGGTTCGGCAGTCACTCGCCAAGAAGATGGATAAGGCGAAACCTCTGCTGGGAGTCTCGGAATCGATATGGCAGCGGTGGCAGAACTGGCTTGCCGACGACACATACTGGCCCAACTACTCGGCACTAGTTCACGGCGACCTGCACCCAGGGCACATATTGGTTGACCAGGAGCATCGGGTAACGGGACTGCTCGACTGGACAGAAGCCGAGGTTGGCGATCCAGCGACGGACTTTGCCATGTACTACGGCATTTTCGGTGAGTCTGCACTTGCTCATCTGCTTCAGCGGTACCAGGACGCCGGAGGTCGGGTGTGGTCTCGAATGCACGATCACATCGTTGAGCTGTATTGCGCCTACCCTATGGCGATCGCGATGTTCGTGCTGCTGACGGGTGACGACACCTACCTAGAACTGGCGCAGATGATGCTGTCCGCACATGAACAGCAAATGGCTGGTTTGTGATGAACTTTCTTCCATTGCGCTTGACACCATGCGTATTTTTAGTCTATACACAGTCGAGCGCTTTTTTGTGCCTTTTTCAACCCCGTCGAACTCACGTACTTTTATGTGTACCCATCTACTTAATAAATGAATTCCTCAACGTTAGATCCATCTGTCGCCTCTGCACTAGCAGACTTTGAAAAATCCAACGCGCCCGGTGTTTGGTCAAGTCTAGATAAAAACCAAGTGCTGGCGGACATGAAAATACGCCTGAATGACCCCTTTCAAGTCAACCAAGGTCAACAACCATTTTGCGGTCCAGCATCAATTTTATTTGAGTTAGTTCGCAAACAACCGCTGCGCTACGTGCAAATTTGTCGGAGTTTGTTTGAAACTGGTAGTTTTCAAGGGCAAACCAGACGCATTGAAACATTGTATAGGTTGCGTCAAAGCCGAGGCAGACTACGAATGGGGCAAGCCGATTGGATGATTTTGGCAACACTACGGGATTCAGAAAACCTACTTTTTTCTGTTGAACCAGACGGTCCGGATATACTGAGAAATTTGGCAGGTATGACCAAATCCTGGGAGATGAAAGGCTGGACACAGGAGGTACTAGGTTATCGTAAAGTAAAGCACATTCCTACTTACCTATACGGCGAATTCGAGGTTTTGAATGAAGCAGCAGCAGTTATTGCCTCTGGTGGTGTGGTTTTCGCTTTAATTACCGCCTCAGGTTTACTAGGTACTGGCAACAAACCCCTTTTACCTTACCCTAATCACTGGATTACCTTACTTGGAAATATTTCGATTCAAGGGGGTGATTGGTTAGACAAACAAAGGGGACGCATCAGCTTGGATGTCTACTCTTGGGCGAGAAAATATCATATTGACCTGGATGAGGAACCATTCGAGGATTATTTCTGGGGTGTTGTCATGGGTTCGATGTGATGTCATTGGCAATAGTCAATGCTTAGCCCAAATCACGCATATAAGCAAGAGCGAAAATACTTAAAAATAAGAAGAGTTGCGATCGCAATCCCAGCACCCGCATAAAACACGCCACTGATTCCGCCAATGCCAAAGGCAATTCCCATCAGCAGGGGTCCTAGTATTCGTCCTAAATTGCAAAATGCCCCGTTAACCGAAATGACCGTAGCCAAATACTCCTTGGATGCTCGCGCCGCAACGAGTGATAGGATAATGGGGGAACAAATGCCAAAGCCAATTCCAAACATCACGGTTTGGATTAAGAGTAACCAAAGATTGGATACAAATGGCACGCTCAATAGAGCTAAAGCATAAAAAACAAAAGATACTCTAATTAAAGTTGTTTCTGGAAACCGTCTTGTCAGTCTTCCTACCTGTGAAGCTGCGATCGCAATTGCCACAGGTATGCTAGCAAGTATCAGTCCAATGACCAAACTGGATGATTTAAATGAATCTGCTATCAAAAGTGGTAAATAAACCAATCTTTTGTGGGGGTACGTTTAAGGAAGCAATTGGTGATGAAGTGACAGAGGTCAAGGTTGGCGATCGCGTGGCATTTAATGTTGAAGGCGCTAACACCTATGCAGAAAAAGCCGTTGTGAATAGCGATCGCCTCGCTCCCAATTCCCAAAACCTCCGTAGGGCTTTGGTGGGCATTGCGTATATGACTTTAACGGTATAGCGGAAGTCCCCACCCTCAACGTACAAAGTAGGGTGGGGATTACTGCGCCCTCGGGACGATTGCATCTGCCTAAAAGCTGGTTGTCCTACCGTTAGCAGCGCCCTCTTCGTTTATAAGTAAGAACTTGCTTAGTTAAAAGTTACTTCCGTAACAAGCAGCTTTCGTCTATCGAATTCATCAGTCTTTATCACTAGAAAAATGTACTTATTTCTCCCTTTTTCCATTACCCATTCAGCTACTCGTAAATAATAAAGCCTGCGGCTGGAACTGTAATCTTAATAGACTTGCCATTTCTAGATTCAACGGGTATCTGTTTGCCTATTTGCTCTTTATCAGTGGAGTAGATACACTTCAGGAGGTCGCCTTCGTTGTGCAATTGGTTATCAAGGGTTACCCAGGCTGTTTGAGGCTGATAATAGTCGGTATTAATAGCCAAAAGCATCTCCTTCAAACTGAAAACACGAGACCAAGGAACAACGGAACGTATCTGACCTCCAATCATTTCCGGTAAACCAAAGTTTTGTCCATCTCCAGAAATTGCTCGCAGGTATTGGCGACCTCGGCGCAAAACTTTTTTCTCACTTCGGATTTTCAAAATCTCTGCCAGTTCTTGATAGATTGGGTTTTCTTCATTAAAAAAGTGTACTCCCCGGCTTCTGAATGCTCCAAACTCGCCGCCGAACATGGCTTCCCGCAAATACTGATCGCTACGCCCACTGCCGTCAAAGCCTTGTTCGGTGCCGTAGTAAATACAAGGAATTCCCAGAGTTGTCGCATTGAGAGCTAAAGCATTCAACACGACTTTCGAGGCATCTCGGTCAGCACAAAACCGACCTTTGTTTTCTCCCTTGCGTACTTGGTCGTGGTCGTCAAACATTGTAACGACCTTGTTTCTAAACCAAATGTGAGACTCTTTATCGACCAACTCAGAATTACGAAATAGGCTAAAGTAATCTCTGGGATTGCGGTATCCTTTAATCAGGTATTCGAGTTTGTCGGGGATATCATCAATACCCAAAGCTGCATCCAAACCCGTTTGCTCCAAGGTTCTAAATGCATTTATCCGTCCTCCAGTAATCTCACCGACTAAGAAGAAATTTTCCTTACCAATGCTTTGAGCAAACTCATGGATAACCGAAGCAAAAAAGCGGGTAGCGCCTACTTCCATGTGTTTGACAGTATCGATGCGGAATCCATCAATGTCTGTATCAGCTATCCAAAATGCATACGCTTTACACAGATGTGTGAGCGCAGCCGAAGGCCTATAATTGTCCAGGTTTCCTTGACCGTGTTTGACATCTTTTAAATCGGAAAAATCTCCCTCTAAATACTCTGGATTGTGATCCCAATTATTAATGTGTCCTTTTTGGGTGTAGAAAGACGGGTCTTGGAATTCAACGGGCCAAACTGCGGCATCCAGATCCGGCCAGGTTGACGGATTGTCGGGGTCAGTTTTCTGAAAAGGTATGGTGGGATGTCCCTCTTTATCGTTAAATCCCTTGACTTGATAAGGATTTCCATCCCAACGGCTATCGAGAAACCAATTGCCATTTCCGTCCTGCGTCCAATAGCGATCAGCAGCATAACTAAACACGTTGCCAGTGTGATTCAGAATAATATCTAAAATCACATAGATGCCATTGGCGTGAGCCGTTTTCACTAACTCTTTCAAATCCTTGTGGGTTCCAAAACGAGGCTCAATTTCAAGAAAATTTTGGATACCATAGCCGTGGTAGGTTTCTTGGAATCTTATCTGCTTGAAAATTGGGCTAATCCATATGGTTGTCACCCCTAAGCGCTTTAAGTAACCAATTTTACTTTTTAGCCCCTTGAGATTACCGCCAACATACTTGACTCCAGCCTTACGCCAACGTTCTGCGTCTTCAGGAGTTTTTACGGAATTTTCTTTGTTTTGCTCTTTGAACATTGAGGTTGTGCGGGTTTCGCTTTTAGGAACTACGTTTCCCTCAATGTCCTTGTATCCAATTTCTTTATCGTCGGAAAAGCGATCAAGCATCATAAAGTAGAACACTTGATCTTCCCAAGCAATCGGGGACGGGTAGTAATCTCCGTCGGCGATGAATGACTCAAGATCCAATTTAGATAGTTGCCTTTCAACCATTTTGAAATTCTCCAAGTGATGAATCGTGTATTCTGAATAGGTGCATTAGGTAGGCGAGCGCCCATCAGCTTCAGGAGTACTTAGGGTCAGACCTTCCCAAGTAGGGTAAAAGCAGCGAGCGAGCGAGCGACGCGGTAGAAGAGTTTCATGCTTTTAGCCTTCATAGTTGTACAGAAACTTGGTCAACTGTAGAAAAACACTGTTCTATAGATAAATAGGTGGCACTTTGGTTGACTTATGCAGCAAGTAAATAAACTAGTCAGTACAAGTAATGTACGAGCTGTAATCTTTTGGTGCATTTCCCCTACCTCCTAGCAGCTAATCTCGATAGCTGTCGTAATCTCGGTAGTTGTAATCTCGATAAATTCGGCGGCTTCTACCGTCCCTAGAACAGATTCGCCGGGTTTGATTTTCTGCCACCCATCCTGGTTCTGGAGCATAGATTTCCAGCCAATCGCCTTGCTGTCCGATAACTTCTAACTCCGTGCCGTTAGGCAGCATGGTAATCAGGTTGTTAAAGCGAACTTTGGGTGCTGATCGAACATCGGCGTAGCCGTCCCAGTCCTTTGCAACCGTGCGACAAGATCCTGCTTGAGCTATTTGGGTGGAAGTGGTTAGGAAACAAGTGAGGAGTGTTGTTGCACTCAGGCTCATAGGGACTAATAACCTAGTGAATTGAACGGGAGATTGAATGCGGTTCATTGAACTTTTAGCTTCTCTGTCTTGCTTCGGGCGCTGTAACTAAATCGTATGGTTGTCGCTTGTTTGCCACCTCGCATGATCGGTTTGCGCGATTGATTCATCCGGTCGGGTGAATCGACTGATGGAGCAAACAGGCGCGTTAGCAGGAAGTGCTGAAGTGGTCAAACCAGTAACTCTAATATCAAAGAGCCTTTTATCTTTAACGAGAAATCAATAGACTTCTTGCATTGATTCCAAAAAAAGAATAATTAACCACAGATGGACACAGATGGACACAGATGGAACTCACATTCCGCAATCTTGTCTAATGATCACTGTTTGGAATGAGCAATGGCTAGGTCAATTCCCGCTCTGCAACTGATCAGCAAACGCATAATGAAAAGTGTTCACCTTTGCTTACCTGTCAGGATGTCCTTTGCTCGCTATCTCAATACGCTTCGAGCGATTAGGCAACCCGCACATTCTACGGTTTCCCAGGAGTTTTTGACGTGGCGGCATCGCTTTTTGTTCAACCGTGTTCGTTTACTGGTTTGGGTTGTCCTAATTGTGTTGTTGTTGGTGACAATCCTCAACCTGACAATCAACATTCCCAGCCTCAATGCTTTGGGTAATCCACAGATGGCATTTGGTGCAGAAAGAACCTTGAGGTATATGCTGACGAGTGGAACTCAGATTGTAAGTGTACTGCTGTGTCTGCTGCTCCTCAAGCATCCCAGTATGCGCGCTCACCCAGAACGGTTATTTTTGCTGTTTGCTTGGTCTGTTCTGCTATCACCTCAAATCATCGACACTTTTTATAAAGAAGCCCGATTTGACGCAGGTGATTGGATTCTGTTTTATGCCATTCAAGCAATCCTGATTCCAGTGCAATGGCGGTTGCATATTATATCACAAGTGGTTGTCTTGGGGCATTTCACCCTTGCGGTACTGCTGGGGTTGAGAGATCCCGATGTGCCACTCTTAGCAACGTATGTGCTAGGAGGTTTTTATACCGTTTTGATTTGCTTTATAGCGGATCTAGGGGTGTTTCTCTACGAACGTTCCTTGCAACGGGAATTGAAAATGCGGCAACAACTGCAAGTGTTCCTCCATGCGGTTTCTCATGATTTACGCAATCCCGTGTTGGGGATGGTGATGACATTAAAAAGCTTTTTGAAGCCATCGGGTGAAGATGCAAAGATTCCTCAAGAACTACTCGAGCAAATGATTGCAAGTGGCGATCGCCAAGTTGAACTGATTAACTCGCTGCTGGAAGCGCATTCCACTGAGTTGCATGGCATTGTCCTTCACCGTCAGCCAATCAGACTGGATACATTGGTAAATTCAATCATCACTGATTTTCAGCCATTCTTTGGGCAAGCACAAACAACGTTAACTCAGGTCATCTCGCCTGACTTGCCATTGGTGAATGCTGATCCACTACATCTGCGGCGGGTGTACGAAAACTTGATTTCCAACGCGCTGCGATACAACCGTCCTGGCTTGCATTTGACGTTTACTGCAGAAGTTATTGAAGGGAAGCAGAAAGGCAAAGGTTCTAGGCGGCGGAGAATTTTTCACGCCAAAGCTAACAGTCAAAACCTAACAGCTAAAAGCCAGTGGGTTCGCTGTACGGTGAGTGACAATGGTGTTGGCATGACTCAGCAGCAATGCGATCGCCTCTTTGAACTTTACACTTGTGGTCCCGACAGGCGACAATCCCTTAGTCTCGGCTTAGGACTCTATATGTGTCGGCAAATTATTACCGCCCACGACGGCGAGATAGGCGTGATCAGCAGTCCGGATCATGGCTCCACGTTTTGGTTTACACTGCCCGTTTAGTAGTGAGTTCACGATGAACGTCAATAATATACATACCAATCAAGCCGCCAGCAAGCACACCCGTCTCGCTGCCTTTTGGGCTGTCCTCGGTGCGCTGGGGACGCTTGCTGTTTTCCCTTACCTGGCAACAATCAACCAGTCGTCAACTGCATCACTGCCTCTGCCGTTACCTGTATTAGCAATCGCCAGCGCAACCCAAAGCGGCATTCTCCTTTTCATCCTGGGCTGGATTGGGCTACGGTTGGGGCGATCGCTAGGACTCGACACCCCCTTTGCGCGTGCCTTTGTTTATGGGTTAAAACCACCCGCCCTATCGAAACGTGCCATTAATTTTGCACTGATCAGCGGTTTTTTAGGGGGATTTGTCATCCTTGGGCTGGCTTTGCTGTTTCAACCCTTTATGCCGCAAACAGCACAGTCTACAACTGTCAACATTGCCCTGTGGAAGCGCGCACTCGCTTCTTTTTATGGTGGGATTACGGAGGAGCTATTACTGCGCCTATTTTTGATGACGCTGATTGCCTGGGTTTTCTGGAAGATTGGGTTGCGAGAAGGCGAACAACCTTCACGGCTGGCGTTCTGGCTAGCGATCGCGCTCTCTGCCCTGCTGTTTGGGGTTGGTCATCTGCCAAGCGCTGCTGCCCTCTGGTCATTGACCCCAATTGTCATTACCCGAACGATGGTGCTAAACTCCCTGCTGGGGATAGCATTTGGCTTCCTCTACTGGCAGTGGGGGTTGGAATACGCCATGTTGTCTCATTTCTGTGCTGATATCGTGCTGCATATCATCGGTGGTAGTTAAGGCACCTATCCGACTAAGCCCGATCGCAACGCCACCACTGCCGCTTGCACTCGGTCATTCACCAGCAGCTTATTCATGATTCCTCGCACATAAGTTTTAACAGTGTGTTCGCTTAGGTACAACGCCTTGGCAATGTCTGGATTGCTGCAACCATCCACAATCAGCCGCAACACCTCCAGTTCCCTGTCTGATAGTGTTCCGGGAGGAATGGATGGAGTGGGTTTTGTCGCTCTTGGAGGTGGTTTGAGCTGGTCAATCACAGACTGAGCCACTTGGGCATCTAGGTAAGTTGCTCCTTCATGAACCACAGCGATCGCTTTGACTAACTGCTCCGCACTCGTTCCTTTGACACAGTAGCCTTCAGCACCACTGGAAAGCGCGGCAATCACCTCAGTTTGAGAGGTATGGGATGTGAGCATCACGACCTTCACATTCGGTAAGACTCGCTTAATTTCTTGCGTAGCAGCAATTCCATCCATATGGGGCATCCCAACATCCATGACAACCACATCTGGCTGGAGGGCGATGGCGGCTTCCACGCCCAAATATCCATCCTCTGCCATGCCAACAATTTCAAGCTGAGGTTGGCTAAAGAGCGAATGTTTCAGTCCAATCCGCATCATGGGGTCATCTTCGACAATCAAAATTCGTAGCGTTAGTTGCTTGGGTTCCTCACTCATATGAAAGCGTGAACTAAATAATTTTCTTAACAGAAGAGTTACAATTTCGTTTCATTAGTTTAAGTAGCTAGACACGAATGACCTGAGTCAGTTCAGCGGTTTAAAATTTTATCTTAAATGTCATGTTATTGAGGGAAGCACCCTGTTTGCATATAATATGCAAAAAAATTTTGTGATAGATAATTGCGCTTCTAATTTGCTCGTCCTTAACCAATTCGCGACCAATGAGTTGGGAGTTCCACATCATCTGGTAAGCGAGTTGTGACATCACCTAGTGCCAGTGTAATCTGATGGGGTTCCAAGTTTTTCGCTCCTGTCAGGATTGCTCCTTCGAGTTTGACATCACTCATCTTGGTTGCACTGAGATTGGCTCCCATGAGATTTGCGCCACAGAGGTTTGCTTGGTCGAGAATTGCCATTTGTAGATTGGTACCCATCAGATTTGCTCCACCAAGGTCAGCTTCTCTGAGGCTTGCTTCAGAAAAGTTGGCAAAAAACACCTCTGTGTGTTGTAGTTTAGCTGCATTAAGGTTTGCACCTTGCAGGTTCGCTCCATTGAGGTTTGCTTGTTGCAAATTGGCTCCTATCAAACCTGTGTCCTGAAGGTTGGCTTTACCCAGCTTTGCTCCTTGCAAATTAGCTAAAAACAGCTTTGCCCCTTGTAAGTTAGCAACTTTGAAATTAGACCCAGCCAAATTGGCTTTATATAAGTTAGCTCCCTGTAGATTAGCTCCACGCAGACTTGCTCCTGTAAGATTTGCTGCACGCAAGTTTGCCCCACACACCCAAGCCCGATTGAGGTTTGCCCCACAGAGGTTTGCATCTGGTAAATTGGTTGATTGCAAGTTGGCTTCATACAGAATTGACCCACACAGTTGAGCACCCTCCAAATCTGCCTCACTCAAGTCGGCTTCTCGTAGGTCTGCTTGACACAGGTCAGCTCCCCGTAAGTCTGCTTGTTGCAGGTTTGCTTTATGCAGGTCTGCTCCCCTCATGTTGGCATACCGTAAATCAATTCTCTGATTTGGCTGTTCTTTTTCGGCATCGCGTCTAGCGATGACGCTCAAAGCTGCTTGAATATCTGTACGAATTCTTGCTGGTGTTTGTTGTGTTTCCTCCTCTTGCGATTGACTAGCAGCATTTTCTCGCACAAAAGCTGTCAGAATTTCCATGATTGTCCAGTATTCTTTGGGACAATCTTGGGCAACTCTTTCTAAGGCGTAAATTGCACCTGTGCGTGTTGCAACACTTTCATGTCCAAGCTGGGTAATTGCTGTCATAAAGCGTTCTGCAACTAGCTGTTCTTGACCTAGGAGGGCATTCTTCGTTTCAATCTCATTGCTTTTTTCAGCTGCGATCGCCCTTTTTTGACTAGCTTCCACTCCTTTCGCTGCCACATATGCATGAATCATCACTGCTAATCCCAAAAAAAGGGTCGCAGTCGTTGATAATGCTTGAGTTCTATTTTCTATTTTTTCTTGGTTTGACAACCCCGAGCTTTGGGAAAATGTTAAGAAAATCACCGTTGGTGATAAAGTAAACATCGCTGTTATTACTATCAACCAATTTTTTAGTACGTCTGTCTTCCTAGCAGACATAATTGTTGTGTCCCTCAAAACACCGATTATTTACGTAGATTATTTGAAAAAAGAGTATAGCATTTGTCTCAAAATTTCAATATCTGCCGAAAGCTCGGTAGATGCTGCTGTTGCTTTGCATTGCCCATTTGAGAATTTGCTCTTAGACAAAAAGCTTGCCTTTCACCAGATATCACCCATATTTGATGATATTTCTTGTGATTCCAAGTGTTGAGAGCCTTTGGTATGCGTCCCATAGACACTGACTTATCTGAATTATTTTTGATACATCCTAGTACCATAAAACTCTGTTGCAAATAGGGTAGCTTGGTAGAGAATTGTTTATTGTTGGTTGCCATCATTAAAGTTTGCGCCCTGACATTGTCTTTTTCAAATCGTTTGTCTCAAGGAAATTTTTGCCCGCTATATTGCTTTGTATCTCCTTTAAGGCATCAAAGGAGAATCGCAAAAATTAGCAACAATTTCCATTGCGAATTGTTCTACAAAATCAAGTGCACCCTGAGAAGGTTCCATCTTTTCATCAAACAGTTGTCTGACTACCATCCCTCTATTTTATTTAAAGTAATTATCTTGATTGATTTTGAGAAATGACGCAACCCTCTAAGGAAACTTTTTTTTATTTGATTTCTTAAAATAATTTTTCTAATTCTCTGGGACATCAATAAATAACTACAGCTAATATCCTTAATATTAGACAGTAATAGTTAATACTTGACCTACCATATACGGTTTTTACAGAAAATTCAAATTATAAAGATTTGATAAATATAGCGGTTTTGTTTGGTTTGTGAACTTGACTTTTTTTTAAAATCCTACATAACACAGACTAAAGAGAGTTTGGAGGATCTTACGATTTGCTAGCGATTTCTATACACAGATAATTAAACCCAACAAAACAGAAAAAATATATTGTGTAACTTGTATGATTAATGATGTCAAAACTGGCATTGTTAGATAGAATAAAAAATTGCAAAACACTTAAGCGATATAATAGTTAAGAAAATAAATGATTTGCTGACACTGTTACACATAGTAACCGCTCCGAAAAACCTACCCAAAGCTAGACAGAAATAGTCATTTGTGGACAAGTCGGAGCGTGCAGTCTAAGTCTTAACTGACTACGTTCATTTGGTCATGACACCTTGATAGTACCGTGAGCCATCAGGCTCTGTCGAAGGCGGTTAAGTAATGAGTAAACAGGTTTATAGCTCTAGTGCCGCCTTCTTAACAAGCCATTTGAACATTGACGTTAGCGAAGCGGAACCTCTTAGGTTCGGCAAACGTTACTTAGCAATAAGGCTGACAGAATATGTCACCGATACACATCTATACAAAATTACCTTTCTTTGTATAGATGTGTACAGAAATCGAGTTACAGTTAGTAGCCCGAACCCTGATAGCAGAAACAGCGTAAGCATTTGCCTCACCGCAAAAGATGCAGGAAAATTTACAGCCGATTGTTAGAGATTTAGTGCTGATTGGTGGCGGTCACAGCCATGCCATTGTGCTAAGAATGTTTGGCATGAAACCAATACCCGGAGTGCGTTTAACGTTGATTACCGAAAGTTCGGATACACCGTACTCTGGAATGCTACCAGGACACATTGCCGGATTTTACAGTCATGACGAATGCCATATTGACTTACGACGCTTAGCGAATTTTGCTCAAGCGCAGTTGTATATTGACCGAGTTGTTGGTCTTGATTTGGAGAACAACAAAGTTCTTTGTGCTAACCGTCCTGCGGTAGCTTTCGATGTGCTGTCAATTGATATTGGTAGCACTCCCGCCATAATATCTGTACCAGGTGCAGCAGAATATACAATTGCGGCTAAGCCTGTATCTAAATTGCTACAATACTGGGATCAAATTTGTAGAGACGAGAGGTGGCGCGTCTCTCAAGAAGCCATGAAAATTGCAATTGTGGGTGGAGGTGCAGGCGGCGTAGAATTGGCGTTGTCAATGCAAGCTCATTTACATCGGATTTTATCTGGTGCCTTGAGTGAGGTTGGAAACAAGACAAAAGCTTTGGAAATTCATCTATTCCAGCGCGAAGCGGAACTGATGCCTCATTATCACAAGTCGGTGCGAGGTTTAGTTAAGCAAGTTTTGCTTCAGCAGGGTGTTGAGTTGCATCTTGGGGAAAGTGTGTGTCAAGTCAAACCGCATACAGTGGTATGTGAATCTGGGTTGACAGTTGAGTGCAATTCAATTTTCTGGGTGACACAAGCATCAGCACCCCAGTGGTTAAAATCAGCGGGACTCGCGACTGATGAGCAAGGTTTTATTTTGGTTGAGGATACATTGCAATCTCTATCTCACCCGCACATCTTTGCTGCTGGTGATATTGCCACAATGATAAATCATCCTCGTCCCAAAGCTGGAGTGTTTGCTGTAAGACAAGGTAAGCCTTTGTTTGAGAATTTGCAGCGAGTTTTGTTAGGAAAGCCCCTCAAACCGTATAAACCACAGAAACAATATTTAAGTTTAATTGGTACAGGAGATGGACGCGCGATCGCTACACGTGGTTCGTTTACCTTACCACCTAACAAACTCCTATGGCGCTCGAAAGACTGGATTGACCGCTCTTTTATGGAACGCTTCAATAATTTGCCAGAAATGGGGACTAGAAACTGGGGGAAGAATTTTCCCAATCTCCAATCGCCAATCGCCAATACCGAATCCCTGGTGATGCGTTGTGCTGGATGTGGTTCAAAGGTGGGTAGTACAGTTCTAGAGAGAGTTTTGTCCCGTATCAAATCAGAACAACCGAGTGGAGAAGAAAGAACAGATATCGTCATTGGTTTGGATGCACCAGATGACGCGGCGGTGGTGCAAGTCCCAACAGGACAGTTGATGGTACATACTATTGATTATTTTCGTTCTTTGATCAATGACCCATATATCTTTGGACAAATTAGCGCTAATCATTGCTTGAGTGATATTTTTGCAATGGGGGCTATTCCTCAAAGTAGTTTGGCGATCGCCACGATTCCCTACGCCCAAGCAGCTAAAGTCGAAGAAACTCTTTATCAGTTATTATCAGGTGCGGTGAAAGTACTCAACCAATCTCAAGCACCTCTGATTGGCGGACACACTACCGAAGGCGCAGAACTGGGATTTGGGTTATCTTGCAACGGTTTAGCTTATCCTGACAAACTATTACGCAAAAGCGGAATGCAACCAGGACAAGTGCTGATTTTGACCAAAGCACTCGGAACAGGGACACTCTTTGCTGCTGATATGCGCCGCCAGGCTAAAGGTTATTGGATTGATGATGCTGTAGAGTCGATGCTACTGTCAAATCAAGCTGCTGCTGCGTGTTTATTGGAACATGGGGCAACTGCTTGCACTGATGTCACAGGTTTTGGATTGCTGGGACACTTAATGGAGATGGTGTTAGCTTCCAATGTGGCGATTGAGTTACAGCTAGAAGCTATCCCAGTTTTGGCAGGAGCAAGCCAGACAACAGAAAAAGGGATTTTTAGCTCGCTCCATCCAGAAAATCTGCGAGCATCACGTTATATTGATAACTTGGAGCAAGTTGAGAGTCATGCGCATTATCCTTTGTTATTCGATCCACAAACCGCTGGTGGACTCTTAGCTTCTATTCCAGAGTCACAAGCTAGTAGCTGTTTGGCTGCACTCAAAGACTTGGGGTATGAATCGAGTTGTGCGATCGCGCGTGTTGTGTCGCAGGTTGAGGGTAAAAAGCCAGTCACTTTCATACATAAAATTGATGCTCTAGCTATTGGCGTCTAAAGTCCTGAGTGTCATACCTAAGGCGGTGTCGGCGTTTTTGTAGCAGTGGAACAAAAAGCGACGAAGGAAAGCTGCTTCCACAAAACTGCTGATAAAGCTTGTTAAGTGCGATTCAAATAAGTCTTTTTTAAAAGAAGATAACTTTTTATACATACTTAGCATTATGTTAGCTACAATTACACTGTTCAAAATTTTCTATATCTATGACTAAAATAATTTCTTTATTTAATAACAAAGGTGGCGTAGGTAAAACAACTACTATTTTTAACTTGAGTGCATCACTAGCAGCAGTAGGTAAAAAAGTTTTATTGATTGACTTCGATCCGCAGTGCAATCTTTCTATTGCAACGATTGGATATGATGAATTTGCTGATTACTTGGAAAGAACAGAAGATTATCAATACGGAAGAACAATCAGGGCTTTTGCTCAACCCTCTCTTCAACCTACACAGAATGCTGAAGTTTATCTTACTCAACCAAAATATCAAAAAAATATCATCAACAATCAAATTACTACTATCTATGGTCAAGCCATTATAGATGTAGTTCCAGGTGATTTTTGGTTGAATAGTTTTGCTGACACACTCACTGTTGGTACAGACGTTGTACAAGGTACTAGTTTATATCGATTTCTTATTCCTTATTTGTTAGTAGAGAATTTAAAAAAAGGCAATAAAGTTTATGACTATGTATTAATTGATTTGCCTCCATCATTTAATACGCTTGTCCGTTCTGCTTTATACTGTTCAGATTATTTCTTAGTTCCTTGTACCCCAGATTCTTTTTCTGCATACTGTGTAAGTCTGATTGGTGAAGTTTTACCAACTTTTATTGATGATTGGAACCAAGGTAAACGACGCTATGAAGTTTCAAATAGATATGACAAACTTATTCCATTAAAAGGTAAACCAAAGTTTGGTGGATGGATTTTTAATGGATTTGACACTAAAAAATACACTAGCACTGGCGAACGTAAAGAAATAGGGGCAGACCAAGTTCACTTAGACAAAATTAAAGCAACTATTAAAAACGTATTATTTCCAAAATTAGAAGCGATATCTGCTCATCAATGTGTGCCTAATTTTATAAGTCTGGAGCCAGTTGTAAAAATTGAAGATTTGAATGTTATGGCTTCGGAGATTCAAAAATTAAATGTTCCACTGAAATATCTATCAAGCCAAACCCCAACTATATTCCCATCATGGTCATTGTATCAAAAACAGTTAATGAAACGAATGGATGAGCAATATGATTTACTAGCGCAGCACATAATCAATTACTTTATTGATGAAGACTAAAATCAAAAAACTTGTGAGTAATGCTACAAATTTCCAACAAAATCATCATCCCAAACAGCGATATTGAAATTAGTGCAATTCGTTCTCAAGGAGCAGGAGGTCAAAACGTCAACAAAGTTTCTACCGCTATCCACTTGCGCTTCGATATTGGGGCTTCATCATTACCCGATTTTTATAAAGAACAGCTTTTGAAGTTGAACGACCGACGCATCACCCAGGAGGGAGTCGTCGTAATCAAGGCTCAGGAGCATCGAAGCCAAGAGCAGAACCGAGAGGAAGCGTTAAAACGACTTGAAGAACTTATTAAAAGCGTAGTTGTACTGAAAAGAAAACGCAAACCCACAAAACCGACTCGCAGTTCTCAGCAAAAACGCCTTGACCATAAAAGCAAGCGCGGACAGGTTAAGTCCAATAGACGGCAAGTCACGGATTGTTGATTCATAGATTATTAAAGAGTGAACTACCGTTTGATTTCAATGACAGCTATTTAGGGTTATCTTCAGACTTTACCAACATTTCTGCGATGACTAACCTGCGTCTATTTTTGAAATCGAAGGGAGTGGTTGAAAGAGCGATTTTCATATTTTGATAGGTTTACCAGGTAAATCAGGTTATAAGCTGGTTCAAATTCACGAACTTGCTTGAATGCCTGTCCTATTTTTCTGCTTCCAACCTTTGTTGAGTCGTACTCGTAGCTAACGTCGCGATAGTAAAGTTTCATATTCAAAACCTCTTGAATGGCTTAAGACTGGACTGTTGGTTCGTTACAGAACAAGTTTGCCGCTGTCGAAACCTTCAAGTTTATATATAGAACTACTATTTGATTTTTGAACAAAATTAGGTATTGTAGGGTGCGTTAGGATGAAATCCGTAACGCACCATTATCAAGGGTTTGGTGCCGTACTCTCGCGCTAACACACCCTTGTATTTTTTTTTAAATCAAACCGGATTCCTATAGGTATCACTGAAATTAACTGATGCAGTTTTCGCTCTCGACTTGTTGGGTGTTTATTATCTAAAGCAACTGAATATTCTTTCCGTTCCAAGTTTTGAGGGAATTGATTTGATGTGTTCACAACCTATTTATTTTTACAGGTAATGACATATCTATTTGGTGTTTGCTGAATTGGTGCAGGTTTCATTATGGGTTTAACTGTGGGATAGCAAGCGACATATACGGCAGAATCATCTGTCCAAGTTAGTAGATAAGATTTGTCGCCAAGTTTAGTCAACGTTGGTGGAATATTTGGTGCAGTAGCAAGAGCTTTTGAGTTAACTTGAGAAAGTGCAGCGATTCCCAAAGCAGAAGCGCCAATAAGTAAACTAATACCTGCTATCCACATTGTTGATAGTTTCATCCGAATTTCTCTTTCTTGTTTGACTTATTAATTGAGGGGAATTGCTTCAAAGCTTCCCTCTTGTATTTTATACAAGTGTAGGCAAAATAAACTTATGCACTTTTTAGATAGATGAACCCCTTTGCTTATAGCTGAGCGCGCAAACCAAAAGACCCAGTTACAGCGGTTTTCTGTAAGGTGGGGATTGCTCACCAATATCTCAAATGTGCGTCAGATAGGCTTTTACGGGCAATCCCCACGCTACGATTTGTGGTATAATGATGTGTAAAGCGCTGTAAAAGCGCTTTACTAATTATTTGCGATAACAGTGCTGTAACTATACCAGTCCTAAATGAACCGTGAGATTCTCTGTTTATCTTTGACAAAAATTAGCTCTTACCAATAATCCAAAAACTGCTCTGGCACTAACCTTAATTCTCCAGATTTGAAACGGTTAACATCTACCCACAGAGCAGTTTTCTGCCGCTCACCTTCAGAAAAATCTAACTTGTCAAGTTGATAAAATTTGGGGTCAACAAAGTCACTTTCAAAAAGTTGAATAATTTCGTGACCTGATTGACCGTTGAAAGTAAATATGTTTTCCAAACAGCCTAAGTAGCGAATATTTGTTAAGTCTGCTTGGATTTCTTCTTGGAATTCGCGTTTGAGTGCTTCTAAACTTGTTTCACCAAAGTCCACTCCACCGCCCATTGCACGGTAAAAAGTTTGTTGCTTGACTGGATCGTAGCCTTGAGAAACGAAGATTCGTTCGCGTAGCGTACGCTTTGCGTACTTACCATCCCGAATCAGCCCCAATGCTAGGACACGAATTTCCCCTGGTTTATGCATTTGTGTTGCTAGTTATCGTAAATAAACGAAGAACGACCATTTTCACTATCCTCGACGGACCAATCTTCATTTTCGCCGCCGATGTACAATTGCTCAATAGTGACGTATTCCTGGTTGAGCTGCTTGAGGGCGTTAATGAGAATATCGAGGGCGATCGCGTCAGAAGTTCCCAAGTCAAACCAGCAACGCGCCCATGTCCCCTCATACTCAAACTGACCCATATTGTGCATCAGCGCCAGCAAACTTTTGTCATACCCTTCGGGGTCGTAATCCATATAGCTGAGGTCTAATCCAGTTTCCTGTACCTGGAGATTTTCTGCATTAAACGCACCCAACTTGCCCAGATAAAACCAGGAATTGAAAACCTCTTCTACATACTTTTTTTCTTGTTCAGAAGGAATTGTGCTGAACTCCAACCAAATCCACAAATCAAAAGGATTAATTTCACGAAACTGTATCTGCATTTTCCTAAGATATCTAGTCTAAATCAGTCTTTCTCAAAGCTCATTGTAGAAGAGTTCATAGTCACAAGAGTGCGGCTTCCCCTAAATAAAGGTGAAGAAAGTAGGGGAAGTAGAGGAAGCACAGGGAGAAAATATTTTCCCATCTCCCTCCCTCACTCCCTCACTCCCTTACTCCTACTTAGCAGGATTACTCAAGCTTTCCGCCGCCCTCCGCCGTTCGCGCTCAATTTGTTTTGTCAAATCGCTTGGGAGTTGAGACTTCTTACTTAGGGCTTTGTCAAAATTACCAACTGCTTCTTGCATCAGTTGCGAGTTTTTCTCTTTTCTGGCTTGTTCCCGAAGGATTTGAGCTTTAAGATAATACGACTCTGGGTTATCGGGTGTCGCTTTCAAGGCACGATTGGCATACTCTAGCGCCTGAGAGTACTGTTTTAAATCCCGGTAGGCAAGGGCGATACCCCGGTCAACTAGATACTGGGGACTAGCATTTTTTTCTAGCTTTTGAATTGCCTGTTCTGGGTTCGCAAAAGGCAAATTCACCGAAAGCATTAAATCCATGTATCCCTTGAGTAAATTTAGTTCTGGATCGTTAGGTGAAACTGCTTCGGCTTTGTCCAAATGGTCATAGACTACCCGCAGCCTGCTTAAGGCTTGCGGCGCACCGCTGACTGTACCTTCACGCTGTAGAATCACTGCTCCCTCTAAAAACAGACCAACAGCAGCATACAAATTTCCGCGCAAAGGGTCACTGGAAATCAAATTTTGTGCGGTTTCTAAAGTTTTCTTGCTGTAAGTGTCTAATGTAGCCAAATCCTTATTCGTATATGCTAAGGATGCTTTCATAGCATATGCTAAAGGTTCTTTTGGCTCTGCAGATAATGCTTCTTGTAGGTAACGATCTGCACTTTGATAGTCTCCTTGTTGGAAAATGGCTTTGAATGCTGCCTCTGTTTTGTTGCCAATGTTACGAGGCTCTTTAGTCCGAAACGGGTCTGCTGCCCAAGACGGGTTTGCCCAAACATTGAGTGCCAAGGTAGCTGCAAAAGCTACCGTGACTAGGCGGTAAAGTTTTGCAGGCACAATAGTTTGCAGAACTGGGAACCGTACAGTCATTTTTGACTTCAGCATATTTACCTTTAAAAAAGTTTTATATTTTACTTATAATTCTAAAGATTATTCGCTTTAAGGTAGATCTGTTTGAGGCAATTTTTTTTATATTATATGACTTTGGTAAGTTTTCTAGGTTCCCATACTTGTTGTAGCTATTGTTCAAGAGTAATTTTGCCACAATAAAGAGAAGCAGGATGTTTCTTACTGCAAAATAGACGTTGCTGGCGGATCGAATGCGCGAAAAATTTTTCGGAACTTTGCAGTTGCTTGCAGTGTAGTTAATTAAATAAGTTGCTGACTTTTTGGTAAACTCAACAAATGCTCTATCTTAGAAATCTAACTTATCACCCTACGGCTTGCCCGACAGCTATTCTTAAATCAATCAACCTGGAATTAGAATCCAAACAACTTGGTCTGATTATCGGACCCAGTGGTTCTGGCAAAAGTACGTTACTCGAAATTTTGTCTGGACTTGCTGAACCAACATCAGGTTCAGTCTTCTGGCGCGAACAAGAACTGATAGCCGAACAGGTGCAACAATTGGCTGGCTTGGTCTTTCAATTTCCCGAGAGGCATTTTTGCGGCGGTACTATTTTAGAAGAATTGCGCTTGGGACATCCAGAGTTAGGAATAGAGCGAGTGAGGCAAGCACTAACAGAAGTAGGATTAGAGCATTTATCGCTTAGCACACCACCCCACGCTTTGAGTGGAGGTCAGCAGCGGCGTTTAGCTTTAGCAGTGCAGTTGATTCGCCAGCCACATCTATTATTATTGGATGAACCCACAGCTGGATTAGATTGGTCAATGCGTCAGCAACTGGTAACTTTATTGGCGAAACTGAAAAAAGATTGGACGCTGCTGGTTGTGACACACGATGCAGGAGATTTGTTAGCGATCGCCGACCGTTGTTGGACTCTTAAGCACGGTGAACTAGAATCAGTTGATCCAATCGCACTAGCACAAGAAAAAGAACCTCAACCAGCAGCGTGAAGTGGGAGTAGGAGGGAGAATGGGCTTACAGGTGCTTTTTGAAACATAATCAAGTCATCTTTGCTCATCTTCAGTGAGAATTTCCTGATACCAAGGCGATTCTCACAATACTGGCATATCCCACCTCATGATTTGTTGCACAATGGGTGTATCTATTGTTCACGGCAAATTAAACTACGTGCAACAGCACCTTTTGATGTCATTAAATAAATGAGTAAGTAATTATATGGCATTTTTGAAAAAGTTGTCTATCGTTATAGCTGCATTTACTGCTTTGGAAACAGTTGGAACAGCACAAGCAGCATTAGTAGTGAACTCAGAGTCAGCCGTTGTCAATCCTAATACTCAGCAAGTATTGTTCACAATAGATTTTAATGAAGTTCCAAACTTTTTCTTACTTGATGCCTATAATCGCCAAGCCGACTCGTTTCAGTACTTTATTGAGGCAGATGGTGAGTTACCCGTTTTTAGAGGCTCTCCATACTATAGTCAACTTGAGACAATTGTTCGCGGAGAAGAAATTCACGTTGCTGGTGACATTCGAGTTCGTAATGTCTTTCCCATCGGTTCAGATGAACCAAATTCAGGAGGGTGGGGTTCGCTTCGTGGTTCGGTGCCATACACTCTTAATGGTACTGTCCTAACATTCTCAGCACCTTTGCAACTTATCGGCGATTCAGATGGTTTGTTTAGCTACAGATTAGAATCCTACGAGTTTGGCGAATTCCGTGGTTTCAAAGATAATAAGTCTGCCATAACACAATCTGTCCCCGAACATACAAGTATCTTTGGTATATTAGCTTTCGGAGCCTTATCTACAGGCTTACTTCTGAAACGCAAACAGACATTAGCAAAGAACGTCGCAAGCCCCACGTTTCACCCGCAACGGGAGCGTGGTGGAAATAAATATCCAGTTGAAAAAGCTTAGTGCACAAGCTTTTTTTCCTTCTGCCCTTCGGGTATGTCCTATGCCTACGGCACGCTTGCGGCGTTAGCGTAAGCTTGGATCTAGAAGGCACGGACACGCTACGCGTATGCCTGCGGCATACTTTGTGCTTATCCCACTTGCTTTATGTCGGGGAATCCTTCCACCGCAGTCGCTCACCTTCTGACTTCTGCCTCCTAAGGAATTGCACTAGTTAGCAAAAAACTGGCTAATATGCAGTTGTGCTTCGCCATGATCTGGAATCCAGGTTAACCACTCGTCACGAGAAACCTGACACAGTAGTAGTGCTTCATCAAAGCTGTAGGGGTTGGGAAGTTCTGAGAGCTTTACCCAACTATTAGGTTGGAAATCCTGGAGTGATTTGAGGTCAGACTTGCTTGACCAATCCAGATTGTGCCATGCAAGGCGTGTAGCACAATCTGGTTTACTTGAATCTAGTTTCATGGCTCTACCTAGCCTTGACTAATGGGCTAATACAAAATTATTTCTGTAACTAAGACTACAAAATTAATCATACTTTTGGAAAGCGACTGTTTTATAACTTTACGTTTGTCGTTGCAAGTGTTTGGTTGTGTTGCAAGCTAGCTCGGGTGAGACTTTGTGGGGGGTAGACTGGTAACTGAATCAAATTCCCCGGTTATAAATCCCATAAGGTATGACAACAACTCCTTTACCGTCGCTGCGCGAGCAACAACATCCGCTGATTCGTCAACTAGCAGATTGTATAGAAGCAACATGGCAAAAGCATTTAGACTTATCGCCCTATCATTTGCCTGGTGAGTTTGGGTATGTGGAAGGTCGGCTAGAGGGCGAGAAACTGACGATTGAAAACCGCTGTTATCAAACACCCCAGTTCCGCAAAATGCATCTAGAACTGGCAAAGGTGGGAAATATGCTGGATATCTTGCACTGCGTGATGTTTCCCCGTCCAGAATATGACATACCAATGTTTGGTTGCGATTTAGTGGGAGGGAGAGGTCAAATTAGTGCGGCGATCGCAGACCTTTCTCCAGTCAACTCCCAACACACTCTACCAGAATCATATACTTCTGCACTGGCGGCACTACCTCAGTTAAACTTTTCCCAACCGCGAGAATTACCTGAGTGGGGAAACATTTTTTCAGAATTTTGCATTTTCGTGCGTCCCGGTTCCCCTGAAGAAGAAAGTCTATTTCTCTCTCGCACACGGGAATTTTTAGAAATACATTGTACGCAAGCTAGCATCTCTCAACCAGTTCCATCTCAACAGGTGGTGCAAAATTTAGCCGGACAACGCAACTACTGTACTAAACAGCAGCAAAACGACAAAACCCGCCGCGTACTGGAAAAAGCTTTTGGTCCAGATTGGGCAGAACAATATATGACGACAGTATTATTTGATATACCAGATTAGCCATGACAAATGACTAAAAAGTTATTTTGTACGGTTTGGTAGCAATGTTGACATCTCCCCTCACTAGAAGTAAGGGGATTCTAAACTGATGTTGCTACGGGGGCTAGAAGCGCCCCTGCGCAACGTTTACGATATGATCTGTTTAATCGCGTAAACAAATCAAATCGTTGTGGCACTGTCAAAGATGCCCTACCCACCTCGACTAGGTTTAAACCTAGCTGTGTGGCTACTTTTCTCATGATGTTGGCGCTCCCATTGCAATCTGCATTGATGAGATGACCATCACGACTCCGGTACAGTCCGCGCTTCACCCTATCACCCGATGGTTTCCACCCCACGGGTTTTTCACCGTGTTTAGGTAAAGAATCACCGTCAAGAAATGACGCTTTTGACGTGTACGCTTCTTCCGTAACTGTCAAGACAATTCCATACTCTTTACAGAGTTGTTTAAGCCGCTCAATTAGCCGTCCTGTGGGGATGACAACAAAGTTTTGGTTGTTGCGTTTTCCCATGTTGGAACCGCTTTTTTGACCTTCATTCCAACCGACAATAATATTTCCAACTCGGTCATTTAAGCATTGATTTACGATGAATCGTGCTGCTTTGTTTACGGCGTCACGCATCTGGTTGTTTCGTTTGCACTGTACCCGGTCAAGGTTGGAGTCCCAGTAAAATTCAGATTTCCCTTGTTTGTACTTGGCGACTAGGCGGCAGTAACCCTGGTTGATGTTTTTTAGCTTGCGACCGTCGATAATCAAGCTTTTGCCATGAGTCGAGACACCTGTAAGCCAGTTGGTTCCACCGTGGTCAAATGACCATGCGTGGGTATAGTCAAGGTTTGGGTTGTTGTCAACTGGCTCTTTGCCGTCGTCAATCACCCAGTCAATCCACATTTCTCCGAGCCGAGGACGTACCGTGACTTCTCGCACCCAGTCCGAGTCAATGAAATCAGGTAGTTGCAGCTTAATCTCGGTCAGTAGGTGAGGTTTTGTGTCACGGCTAATTGACGGGTAAAAGCAGCCATCTTTGTAGTTAAGCGCTTGTCTTGGAAACGTCACAGCCGCAAGCCCACCACGCTTTCTGTACTTTGGCAATGAAGGTTTATCAACCTCACCTTTGTAGTACTTTTGCACCAAACCGTTGTAACCAACAATTGACTCACCTACCGTCTTTAAAGTCTGTTGTGCAGACTGGGCTGCCATTGCCTTGTAGTGAGGACTGTCTTTAAGGGCTTTGTCTAGTCCTGGGTAAGTAGTATCACACTTATATGTCTTCCAGCCATAGCGTAATTCATCACCACGCCAGTAGAGCGTGAATGCGTCACCTTGTTGCTCTAACTTGCTGTAATGGCTTTGACGAGTATGGTAGATTGCTGAATTTGTCAGACTGTTGGCGTGTTCACACTGGTTAACCCAAAACGCTAGCTCAACATCCGTAAACTTTGCTTTAACTGGTATTGCTCGGTACATCTTGTCATCAGTTTTTGTTGTTAATTATAGTAGTTACTATACAATATATCAACAAAGTTCCGGATAATGGCAAGCCTTTCTAAAGAAGATCACGAGTACAGACGTACCGAAAACTCTGTTTCCAGCGTCAATTACCACTTTGTGTTTGTACCGAAACGACGAAGACCCGTGTTAGTCAGCAAAGTGGCTCAAAGATTGCAGGAAATCATATTTGAATTGGTACAAGAGCATAACTGGCGGTTGATTGCCCTGGAAATCCAGCCAGACCACGTGCATATGTTCATCAACGCTCCAACAGATGAAGCCCCAGCCAAAATTGCTATGTGGGTCAAAGGAAGGGCATCTCACCACTTGAGGAAGGAATTCCCCGAATTAAAAAAACTACCTGCTTTATGGACACCGACCTATTTTGTAGCGTCAACAGGTCAAGTCAGCACTGAGGTAGTTAAAAAGTATATTGAGAATCAACGCGGAAAGTAGAGAAACTTAGGACTGAAGTCCTACGAATCGGGTTTCATCCCCCGGCTAAAAGCACAGATGTAGTTTTCCTTCGTACGTCAAACTACATCTTCGGGGGTTCTCACCCTCTCGCTCTCACCTGATAGATTATGCTTTGTCGGGTAAGGTTGCCTTGGTTACTAGGGTCACCCGACAGATTGGAATTGGTGCAGCGATGCTCCGGAGGAGCCGCCTTTCCTGCGGAACGCAACGCGTTGGCACAAGCCTCCGCAGGACTTACGGCGATCGGAACATTATGATCCGGGCTTTGAGGGACGGCTCCTTTTCCCTTGCTCTTAGTAGTGAGGGGATTGCTATCGCGTATGCCCTGTTTGTTCAGGGATGTACAGCGTAACACCGTCAGCACAGCAATCTGTTTGTAGAGTTGAGCAACTGTTCGGTTTTCACCTACCAAGCTACCCAACTCAGCTGATTTTCGGATACTGTCACCAGCATCGCAGGAACAGGCTGGACTCTTCGGTTGCACCCTCGACAGATTCCCACCTGCCGACTCTCGCGGTGAAGAGACCTCCCAACCCCACAGGCGACACGAAAACCAATATTGTTGTTGATGTTGTCGCGCTCCGCCCTATTGTTGTTGTTGCGGGACGCGGAACGGCAGTTTTTAGGATTGTTGATCCAGGAACCGCCCCGCAGTCGGGTTCGCCTATCCCTTCTCTACTCTCTCGACCAAGCGAGAAAAGTAAATATCTGTTGGCGCAGCTGCCAAGTGTCTCCATGCTCTAAATGAGCAAACCAACTTTGTATCGATTGATTCACTTTTTCCCGGTCAATTATACCCTGAGCATAGTCTGTTTGCAAGCGTTTGAGTCTCCGCCTTGCTTGATGTAAATTACTATTTCGCACCCGAATTCTATCTGGAAAGATTCTAAATCCTAAAAAACTTGCACCTATTTTTGTTTCAAATAATTGGCTTTTAATTGGATGAATTTGCAACCTCAATTGCGCTAAATATTCTTCTATAGCTAATCGTGCTGCGGCTAAAAATTGCCAGTCATCCGAGAACAAGGCAAAATCATCGACATAGCGCACATATTTGCTAACTTTTAGCTGCTCTTTCACAAAATGGTCAAAGCCATTTAAAAAAATATTCGCAAAAAATTGACTGGTTAAATTACCTATTGGCAAACCTCGTCTCCGAGTTACAGGAGTGAGTAAATCATCTCCAGGAAAATAATCAATTACTGTTTCTTGCTCGTTACTATTGTTTATAATGGTATCAATTAACCACAACGTATCATGGCATTTTATTTTGCGGCGCAGTAATTGTTTTAATATTATATGGTCAATACTAGGAAAGTATTTTTTGATATCGCACTGAAGTACATAGCGACTGTTACGGGCAAAGTGAGTAAATTTTCTTAAGGCTCGATGGGTTCCAAAACCAAGTCGGTTAGCGTAAGAGTCGTGGATGAATGTTTTCTCGAAAATTGGCACAATGATGTTGCACAGCGCATGATGAACAACTCTATCTCGATAGGGTGCGGCTGAGATGAGGCGACTTTTGGGATTTGTGAGGTGAAATGTTCGGTAACTTCCAGGCTGATAAGTTTTATTTGTTAGTTCTTCTTGTAATTTAATTAATTCGGTTTCGAGATGATAGTTAAAATCTAAAACATTGTCCCGAAATCGTTTACCTCTTTGTGCCTGACGAGTTGATAAAAGTAGGTTTTCAAATTCAATAATTTGAGGGTAGAGACTACCATAACGCTTCATCTTTCTCTATCTCTTTGTTTTTTAATCCAGCCACCTAGCTCTGTACCAATTTCATCTATCAGTTTAATTGCATATTCATATCGGTGTACAGAGAAAAATTGAAAGTCAAGTAACATTCGTGTCTGATAGCGTAAAATGTCCAACTGAGTATTTAAAGGTTCTAATTGAGAAAGTTTATTTTTGGCGTATTTAGCTTGAATTAATCCCTCTAATAAATCGTATAACCCATTGATTATTCTGTCTCCTAAACTAAACTTATGAATTTTGGGTAATCGCTCCAGAATTGGCACATACCATTTGATACAATCATAAGTCTTTTGGATGACAGATAGTTCTTTCATTTTTTAATTATTTATTATTTTTATTTTTTATTTCTTTATAAAGATTCATATTTGGCTAAAAAAATCGAGCCGCCTGACGGCGGAAAAGAGAAAAAAGAAAAAGTGTAAAGGGCAAAAGGACTAAAGTATAAAGGGCTACTAAAGAATCCTCCCAACCCCACAGGCGACACGAAAACCAACATCGCTGTCGATGACGTCGCGCTCCGCCCTACCGTTGTCGTGGCGGGACGCGGAACGGCAGTACCTAGGATTGAAGAACCAGGAACCGCCCCGCAGCACGGCTCTTCCTTGTTTTTGGGAAATATTATCATTATCGTCAAACCAAGGACTGCCATCTGTTGGCGCTCCTTCATAGTTATTGTGCCAATCATCCAGACACCATTCCCACACGTTTCCGTGCATATCGTATAACCCAAAGGCGTTTGCTACGCCAAAGCTTCCTACTTCTGTTGTTTCCTTTCGAGAAATTCCTTTTGGTCCCCAGCCATAAGAACCTGACCATTTATTTTCTTTGTCATCTGTACCGTCGTAGTTGGCGACATCAGTTGTAATTGTTTCGCCAAAGTGGAATGGGGTAGTAGTTCCGGCACGACAAGCATATTCCCATTCCGCTTCACTGGGGAGGCGGTACTGTCTTTTTGTGTGGGAGGTGAGGCGCTGGCAAAACTCAATCGCATCGTACCAGGAAACTTGTTCTACTGGTCGATTATCTCCTTTGAAACGTGATGGGTTAGACTTTAGCTCTCTGTTGACTTGGGGTAGTGCTGCTACTGCTCTCCACTGTGCTTGAGTGACAGGATATTTACTCATAAAAAAAGTAGGAACCGTTACTTCGTGTTGGGGGCGTTCCCAGTCGCTGCTACCTTCTTCCGTTTCTGGAGCGCCCATGATAAAACTGCCACGCCGCAGCAGCACCATCTCTAGGGTAATTCCATTACCCAAGTCTTCGCGAAAACATTGCGCTGTCTGTTGTTCAGTAAGTATTTTTACCATTTATTTGTATTTGATTCCTTTTGCTTAACTTTCTTGCTCAATTAATGTTTATTTTGTTTCCAGGCTTGGCTTGATTTGAAAAAAAATTTATAACGCTCCGCTAACAAAGGGTAAAAAAACAAGAGTAAAGGGCAAAAGAAATAAAGTATAAAGGGCTACTGAAAAGACCTCCCAACCCCACAGGCGACACGAAAACCAATAACGTCGTGGATGCCGTCGCGCTCCGCCCCATTGAAGTCGTAGCGGGACGCGGAACGGCAGAACTTAGGATAGAAGATCCAGGAACCGCCCCGCAGCACGGCTTCTCCTTTTTTTTGGGAAATATTATCATTATCGTCAAACCAAGGACTGCCATCTGTTGGCGCATCTTCATAGTTATCGTGCCAATCGTCGAGACACCATTCCCACACGTTACCGTGCATATCATATAACCCAAAAGCGTTAGCTACTCCAAAACTCCCTACTTCTGTTGTTTCTTCTCGATAAATTCCTTTTGACCCTCGCCCATAAGTTTCGGTAGCATCATAATTGGCTAATTCCGACGTAATTGTTTCGCCAAAATGAAATGGTGTTGTTGTTCCAGCGCGACAAGCATATTCCCATTCCGCTTCACTAGGGAGGCTGTAGGGTCTGCCTGTATATTGAGATAGACGCAAGCAAAATTCAACTGCATCGTACCAAGAAACACACTCTACTGGTCGATTTGCGCCTTTAAAATCAGATGGATCTTGATCTAGCTCCCGGTTCACCTGGGGTAACTGCGCCACAAATCGCCACTGCGCTTGAGTGACTGGATACTTAGCCAAGAAAAAGGGCTGCACAGTGACTGTATGCCGGGGACTCTCACTGTCATCACGTTCCGGCTCATCTGGTGGTGACCCCATTTCAAAAGTTCCTCCGGGAATTGCCACCATCTCTATTAAGAGTGCTGATGGTTTTCCTGCGGTTTCACCGAGAAACTCTGCAAAATAAAATGCTTGCTTTCGTTCTTTATTAATGACTTTTCCACGAGCATCAACTGTTACTGTGTCAAACTCAAAAGTTTGCAACTCTTCCCCAGCTTCATCGTCTGGGATTATAGCTGCCACGTCAAACTCAAAAGTTTGCAACGAAACTCCCATCGCTGCGGCAATTTCTTTCTCCTCTTCATCCTGTATGGGTTCGCCATCAAATATCTGCTGTGACCATTGCAACAACAACGGCTCAAAACCCTTTTCCGATAACAGGTCGGCATAACTTTCTACTAATACTGCCCATCTGATACGCTCTTTAGCATCTGTGGAGGCTGTCAACTTTTGTAACTCTTGTTTGATAGCCTTAATTACTTCTTCTTCATCTGAGCTAAAGTATGCTAATGCTGTCCAGTCTGGGCGTTGTCCAAATACCAAAGCACGGTCATTATTTTCAACCTGCAAGCGACTGCGAATATACTCACACATAAAATTCGCCAGTTCCTTGAGTCGCTTTTCCCCAAACTGTTCGCACAAACGACGAAGTAAGCCATCTCTGGTTTTGGCTTCCATTTCATACAAATCATAGCCTGCGGGTTGGCATAACCCTGATAGCAGCACATCAGCAACAGCATACCAAGGGACATCAGGCAAAAAATTTTCACGCAAACAGTAGAGTAAATCTGAAGTGAGAGTAAGGGGGAAAGCAGCATGGCAAGCCAATAAGAGCGCATTCGTTCCGTAGCGTCCTTCAAAAACCCGAATGCGGCGAGTTGTCAAATCCTCTCTGTTGTTGGGCTGAGTTACAAATGGGAGTACATTTGCCATATCTGAATCATATTCTCCTGTGGAATTGCCCGTGCTGCTGTTAGTAGACTCGCTCTTTCATAAGTTAACATCTTGCCATTGAGTACCGCGTCGATTGTCCAGGCTGGAGTTTGCTCCCAGCGTTGAAGCGGTAAAGGATTAAGCCAGATTAATTGGCGAATACAAGGTGATAATGCTGTCAAAAATTTGGATATTCCTTCTATTCGTTCTTGGCTGTAAGTTGCTGTTGCAGCTCCAGCATCACTTAAAATTAAGGCAACTGTGCGCTGACGATGCAATTTTGGCAAGATGTCAGTTAGAGGTTGTGCAATAGCCGGACGATGCCAATGATAAAGATATTCGTCGGGATAGCTGGTAAATCGATAAATCCGGGCGGGGGTAATGCGAGCTTCTTCAACTGCTTGGATAAAAGGCGCAAAGGCAGGAAAAAATGGGATCATTGTCGGACTATCATCTATTAATAATAAAAGTTCAGTCCGTCGCACCCGTACCGGACGCATTACCACATCAGTAAAAATACCTTCGCGTTCTATTTGGTAAAGAGTGGCTTCGATATCTAATTCATAGTCCCATCCAACCTGCTTTGCTTGTCGCAGTAACCGCCAACTCACCAGAACATCTGACAGTTGAATGGGAAAATCAGTAGGAGTGACGTGAAAATCATTCCTGGTATTTTGAAAAGTAAAAGAAGCTGGTTTACTTTGAACAGCAACTGGAACTTGCAGTTCACCGGGTTTTTGAGTTGAAGGACTTCTTTTTCTGGGTGGAATTTGGGGCAGATTTGATGGTGGTTTTGGTGGTGGAGTTTTTTGTGTTGGTTCTGGAGGTGGTTTATCGGGCTGCACGGGCATTTTATTCTGATACTGTTGGATATAGCGGTCAAAAGTGCGGTCAAAAATATTAGCATCATCGCCAGCGCAGGATTTGACCCACAATAACCGACAGACTCGCTTGATATCTTGCCATCCCCCTAAACCATAACCTTGAGCAAGTGCTTGCCGTAATAAATCATATTGTTCCAGTGTTAAAGTCATTCCAGCTTCTCGCAACTTTTGGAACAAATCTAGTAATAATGAATCGATTAAGACGGACTGAGAACTGCTCATAATGGTCAGGTCAAACTATTTTTTTCCTGAATATAAATCCTGATCCTGTTTTGTCTTCAGGAGAGTTCCTAGTAAGGGCAATCGCTCGGATAATTCTTCTAAATCTTCTAATGCTTTTTTAATATCTTCTTTATTTAAGAGGGCAATAAGAAATTCTATAAATTCACTTGTTCCTGGTGGTCTACTTCCTGGTTGATTTTCTAGCATTTTGCGAATATCATAAAAACGTTTTATAGCTTGTTCAATAAGTTTCTTTTTGTTTAGCTGCTTACCAAATCGTTGTTCGATAATTTGCTGCAATCGATTATTATCAGGAAAATCTACGAAGAAGTAAAGACAGCGACGAAGGAAAGGTTCTGGTAATGGCTTTTCCCGATTACTAGTAATAAAAATAATGGGCTTATGCTCAGGTGTAGGAAATCGCTCTCCAGTTTCCGGCACTTCAAAACGCAATTCTTCTAACTCAAGTAATAAATCATTAGCGAAATCGCCGTCAGCTTTGTCAATTTCATCTATTAATAAAATAGGACGATGAGAATGTTCTTGTAATGCTTTTCCTAAAGCTCCAAATTCTAGATAATTTTTCTTATTCTGCAATCGAGTCTTTAATTTTTTAGTCTCATATCTACCCAAAAATTCTTCTAATCTTTGGGGGTCAGTTCCCATTAATTGAGCGTCTCGTAATCTGGCAACGGCATCATAGGTATACAGCCCATCACGGGCGCGAGTTGTAGATTTAATATTCCAGATATAATAATCCCACCACTTTTGTTCACCATTTTCATCTTTCTGACCTCCCAGATATTTTTGGGTAAATTCGTAGACAACTGCTCCGGCTAAACGAGTTTTACCACAGCCTGGTTCGCCCTCCAAAAGTAATGGTCGGTTAAGTGAGATGGCTAAATTAACCGCCTCTTTTAAATCTTCACTCGGTATATATGGATAATACACTCGCTGGTTCAAGTCTTTAATTCCTGCTTGAGGAGGTTGAGGCTCTCCTGCGTATTGCAGTAACTTCTCGTTTGGCACTAGTTTTTTAATCATCCTGCTAACTTCCAATAAGGTTCGATTGCTGCAATACCATCTTGAATTTGAAACACTTCCTGACAAATTTCGTTAAGCAATGCTAAAGGCTCCTCTTCTTCAAAGTGATAATGCTCGACAATATTATTTAAATTTCTCTTAGGAAAAATAATCTTGAGTTGTGAAATCACTTGTTCTGTTGTTAACCAACTTCTTACATGAGTTGATGAAATATTGTCTAGTGGTGGTAACAAAATATTTTGCTGATATTCTCCTACATAAGTTGACTCAATAAATTTAAATGGACTTAGTTTACAATTAGCATTATTTTCTTCTACCAGAAATAATACAAGAAATGAATGTTTTTCTAATTGGCGAAACTGTTCCCATAAACGCAGCCAAAAGTTATACAGTTGTCTTCTGTTGTTCTCATTTAGTAAACGAAGACCATATATGGTAATAACAATAGATTTAGTTTTGCATAACTCAGTTAATTCCTGAATTACAGAATCACAACTTGGATTTTTGCACACAGAGTTAAATTCTGTCCAAAACGCTTCAAAATTCCATCGAACATTGTGTTTTTGAGTTTTTATATAAATTTGTTTTCCAGTTGCAAGACTAGGCTGATAATTAACCAAGCGTTGAACTAGCCAACGCTGAATTTCGTCATGCATTGCTTGAATGAGAAATACTCCTCCTGATTGGGAGTTTAACACTTGACAAAAACTTTTCAACTGTTCATCGCAGTTTAAGGAAGATAACAGTTCTGCAAATTTCTGCTCAACAGATTCTTTACGATGCTGCTTTGAAGGCAAGTTTATTTCCCCAATCACAAATATGATTTTAGTTTTGAGATTTTTTAATCTTTCTAATCTATAATCTTCTCCATTCTCCTTTCCTTCTGCCCAACTTACAATCTCAGTTTTTGCATTATAGAGTTTAGTATGCTTTGAAGGACGCCAATCATTCGGCATCTCCATTAATTGCATGACCCTTTCAATTTGAGCAGGTTGAGTTAGTTGTTCAAATAGGTCATAAATTTCTTTTATTATCGTCATTATTAACAGTGACTATAGAGGCATAATCAATCAGCTATTCACACTAACCTGTAGTATAATATCTTTAAGTTTGTTTAATCTTGTTAATCTATACTCTTCCCCTTCCTCGTCTCCCTCTGCCCAATCAACGATAGCAGTTTTCGCTTGATAGAGATTGGCATAATTTGAAGGGCGAAAATCATTTGGCATTCCTATGAATTGCGCGACCCTGGTAATCTGAGCCGATAGAGTTAATTTTTTAAACAAATCATAAATTTCCTGTAGTGTTACTGGTTGAATAGTGGGTATAGAGGTATCAGAAAAAATCTGACAACGCCAAGCATCGAAATCATCTTCATGCTTTTTACCTTTGACTGATTCCTTCGTGAAATCCTGTTGTACATCAACAGGAAGAATATCAAAGGTTGTTTTATCAATATAAAACCAGCCTGGAGTGGCTGTAACAAGCCGTGAAAGTTTGGCTAAAACCACATGTCCAACTATTAGATTAACACCTGATTCAGATTGATCGTAATCAACCTCTCCAGTTGTTGCAGCAATGCGAAATATTCGCTTTTTAACATCGGGGTTGATATTATGTTCTTCAACAAGTTTGGCAAACTTTTTGACAAATTGATAAGCATTATTAACATCTTTAAATAAAATTCGATAACCATCTCCGCCCAAATCTTGAATCAGGTCATATTCAGAACGATTGGCAACTAAATCAAAAGCTTTTTCGACAAATTCTTTTTTTAGACTTTTGATTAATAGTCGTGTTCCTTCTACCCCTAGTTCTTTTTCAATGACAGAAGTAGATTCTGTAGACTTGTCTAAATCGAGTTGGATAACAGTTAATGTAATATTATTAGATTCCATTCAAATCCTAGTTATTTCCGAATAATTACGCTAATCAATTTAAGATAATTTTTATTATAATTTGTGATTGATATACAATAAAATAAATTATAGTTTTCGATAAATAACCAGACTTATAACAACTGAAACTGGAATTACCAAAATTGAAGCAATTAAAATATATATGGCATATATAAAAACCTGAAATTTTAAAAAGGCAATTTCAGAATTAATAGTAATTTGTTCGGCGATATCCTCATATTCCTTTGTATAAGGTTTAGTGATTTCATTCTTAAAGTAGTGCTTGTTCAGCGCATCTAACAGTTCGGTTGAACTATATTTCTGTAAATGCCCGAAATAATAAAAATTATCTGTGTCTTTTCTGACAAAGTTTGAGTTCTTAGGCGGTCTAGTTCGCAACCATACAAGACGCTCCAAATTTCTTTTAGGAAGAAAAGAAACTGAGCATATTAAAGAACAGATGCAAAGTAAAATTGTTGTTAGCAATACACCAAAACTCAATGATTTTGGAATATTTTGTGCTGTAGCTAAAAGAGTTATGGTTGCAGTAATACCAGCCCCAGAAAAAGCAAGCAGAATACCGTTTTTAGCCTCGGCAAACTTTAGCCACTCATTAACATTCTGAAAAATTCCTATGAGCTTGGAATAAACTTCACCCATAAAACATCACTTGTAAAATTCAGGCATGAATTATCGCAACAATCATCATATCAGCCGCACTATCAGCAAACTCTAATTCAAAGCAATTTTTCACCTTTTTAACTCACTAGTACAGGTCGGCGTAAATAGAGCAACCCTTCGGGTTCACCAGTCGCCTAGGTCGGGAAACCCTCCTGCAGCGCTGGTTCACCATTTAAAATCCCCAAAAAGCCAATTCCATAATACTTTTGACTTTTGACTTTTGAATGCATGACTTCCGCCTTGCGGTACTAGCCGATTGTGCTTCACTAGTCAACCATTGTTTGATTAGTACCACCACAACTTGACTCATAAAAAACCCCTGAAATACTCTAATGGTCTTACCATCTTCTTCTGCCAAAGCAGAGGGTTATCAATCACCCTTCGGGAACGCCCGTCGCCTGGGGGTGGGAAACCCTCCTGCAGCACTGGTCTCACAATATCATGGGCTAACCAAAGTTGCCAGGTCATCAGTGGTAACAAGTCACTCCAAGACTGGTACTGTTCTGGGGTACTTAGTTTCGGAACAGTCCAATGCAAGCGCTGCTTGGCAAAGCGATACCCTTCGGGTATCTCCTCCAAAGAGGCTGCGCCAACGTCAGTCGCTCATGGGGGAAACCCCCAAGACCGCGCTGACTCACCAGTGGTCTACAGCAAAACGTTGCAAATATCGCCAAAATTCAGACAATTCAGGCATATGCATTCCTAATCCACGATCACTTGTTTTCTTGAATTCTGGTTGATGATCATAGGACTTACGCACTGTATAAATTAACCATAATATGTATAACGGTATTTGGTCGTTTCAGGCGCTTAGCATAACCCTGATTTATTTGCATATTTGCGATCGCGGTAGTGCTAAACATGGCTGAAACACCCAAATTTCGTATAGTACTTATGTATGATGCGTAACTCCTAGATCATTATTGTAAATATTTTCTTACATGGATACTACGCAGTGGGGAACTAGTCTAAACTCCAGTACCAGAAGATGCTGCACGTATAGTGTTATTTCTTGCCTCATCACAAGGACTATCGATAACAGGGCAGATTATTCGTTCCAGAGGCGGACAGTAAAGGTTCAACTGTAGATTCTGCTACGTTTTCCAGCAAACGATAAATGTAGAATTCATTTAACTAGAGCAAAATCGAGCCACAAAATCGTTCTTTCTAAAATGTAACCTTCATCGCCAAAGAGCTTGTCTATGATGTTCTTGGTCAAGTTGAAATGAGTTGCTGTTCATCGAAAGGCAATCAACTTACCCCGTTGGTGATAGTTTTTCTCTAATGTCACTTATCCTATGTAGTCCTGTATTTAATTTGCCGTAGGTTGCGTTAAGTGCTTGGTTATTTGCAGTACATAACTTGTACGCTGTAACGCACCTCCTTGTCGTCTGGATGCTTGCCAAAATAAGGGTTTTTCAATTAACTGAGATCTTGCAAGAGTTGCAACAGTGACGAGGCAAAGCCTCCAAACCCTCGTTACCAGGTTCAACCTGGTAACGAGATATTAGAGCCTCTGGCTCTTGTTGGGTTCAAGATCTGAGTTAAGAAAAGCAGATAACTGTTTGTTAAAAACCCTTTTTGACTGAATCCAATTGTGCCTAACTCGCTTTTCTACTTTGTATATGCAAAATTCCGAATAATGAGCAATACCATGTCAAGGGTGAGTCAAGAACCAAGGTCAAGGGAGCAGTTACTTGAGAATGAGAAGCCACAGATTTGGTGGTTAATTGCTGTATCCTTGCCAGTCATAGTTGCTACTGGAGTCCTAAGCATAGCCAAAATGGAGCAATTAAAACAGTTGAACACACCTGCACCCAGTGCGCCAGTCGCTACAACTATCAATGCGTTGGGGCGTTTGGAACCTCAAGGGGACGTTATTAAACTGTCTGCCCCAGCAGGGCTTTCCGGGACGTCGCGAGTGGAACAAATTTTTGTCAAAGAAGGAGAGCGGGTTAAGAGAAACCAAATCATTGCAATTTTGGATAGTTTCTCAAGCAACCAAGCCGCAGTGGAAGAAGCTAAAGCAAAACTGCAAGAAGCGCGTGCTAATTTAGCAAATGTCAAAGCAGGTTCACCAAGAGACATCCAAGCTCAAAGCGCCGTGATTGCTCGCATAGAAGCACAATTGCGTGGGGAACTAGATGCTCAGGAAGCAACAATTGCTCGCATAGAAGCAGAATTAGGCGGCGAAAAAGTTGCTCTACAAGCAACTCTTAATCGGATAAAAGCCGAACTCCAAGGGCAAAGAGATGCTTTCAAAGCAACGGTTGCGCGTATACAAGCTGAACAACGCAATGCTCAAGTCGATGCTGAACGCTATGAGATGTTATACAAAGAAGGGGCAATTTCCCAGCAGGAACGCGACAGAAGGCAATTGGGTAAGGAAACTTCGACTCAGCAGCTTGCAGAAGCCCAGGCAAACCAAAGGCAAACAGTTGCAACTTTGCGACAGCAACTAGCTGAAGCTAGAGCTAACCAGCTAAAAACTATAGCAACTTTGCAACAGCAACTCGTTGAAGCGAGGGTGAATCGAAACAAAATTCTCACAACTTTGCAAAGACAAATTGAGGAAGAAAGAGCCAAACTTAGCAGAATTCGAGAAGTCCGTCCAATTGATTTGCTAGTAACACAGGCACAAGTTAGCAATGCAGTTGCCACTATGAGAAAAGCACAAGCTCAATTGAATTTGAGCTACATCAAAGCACCAATTTCTGGCGAAATTTTAAAAATTCATACCAAAGCCGGAGAAAGTATGAGCGCCAATGGCATTGCTGAAATTGGACGAACCGATCAGATGATGGTGATTGCTGAAGTTCCCGAAGACAGTATTGGTAAAGTGCGTCTTGGTCAACGAGCCACCATAACCAGTGATAATGGAGCTTTTAGCGGAGAATTACAAGGAACCGTTGCCGAGATTGGCAGAAAAATTGGCAAAAAAGATGTCTTAAATACAGATCCAGCAGCAGATGTTGATGCCAGAGTTGTGGAAGTGAAAATCACCCTGACTCCACAAGATATCAAAAAAGTTGCAGGCTTAACCTACGCCAAGGTGGTTATTGATATTGAAATATAAAAAATAACTTGATATTTCTTGGTTATTAGTTAATGACTAATAACTCATGACGAATGACTAATAACTGAGGATACAAAATGATGGGGAAAATCCCTCTGGCGTGGTTACAACTGAAGCGAGAAAAAACTCGTTTAGCTGTGGCACTGGCAGGAATTGCCTTTGCCGATATTCTCATGTTTATGCAGCTTGGTTTTCGGGATTCTCTGTATTTTAGTAACGTTCGATTTCATACAAGTTTGCAAGGTGACATTGTTTTAATAAACAATCAATCTAACGCTTTGCTGTCAATGAAAACTTTTTCTCAACGACGGTTGTATAAAGCTTTAGATTTACCTGGCGTGCAAACTGTCCACCCAATATATGTAGACTATACTGCCTGGAAAAATCCTGTTACAGGTCGTCCTCGTAATCTCTTAGTCATTGGAATGAACCCTGAAGTTAATATTTTTAATTTAGCTGGTGTTCAGGAAAATTTAGATAAACTTAAACTGCCAGATGTTGTTTTATATGACCGTTCCTCTAGGCAGGAGTATGGACCAATCGCTGCTGAATTTGAACAAGGAAAAAATGTAATAGCTGAAGTTAATCGTCGAAAAATTAAAGTAGGAGGACTGTTTACTTTAGGTGCATCATTTGGAGCAGATGGTAATTTAATTACGAGTGATGTCAACTTTTTACGGATATTCCCACAACATCAACGAGGTCTAATTAACATTGGTCTGATTAGATTAAAACCAGGAGCAGATGCAACCGTTGTTGCCCAAACTTTAAGGAATTATTTATCGAAAGATATCAAGGTCTTCACTAAGCAAGAATTTATTGATTATGAGAGAAATTACTGGGCAAGCAGTACAGCAATAGGTTTTATTTTTACTTTAGGCACAATCATGGGTTTTATTGTAGGAACTGTGATTGTCTATCAAATACTTTATACAGAAGTGGCGGATCATTTAGCTGAGTATGCAACCCTCAAGGCGATAGGTTATACACACAATTATTTGTTGTTTGTGATTCTACAAGAAGCTTTTATTTTAGCATTTTTAGGATATATACCTGGATTTGCTGTGACTATGTTTTTGTATGATAGGGCAAGAATTGCAACACTATTACCAGTTTTTATGAGTAGTGAAAGAGCTATTATGGTACTCATTTTAACTCTGATTATGTGCTTTATGTCTGGTACTATCGCTGTACGAAAACTGCAGTCTGCTGACCCAGCAGATATATTCTAAAAAATGATAAATGAAAATAAAGTTAAGTTTTATGATTTTTAAATAGCTAATGATCAAGAATCACATTTGAAGAAGATTAACATATGCTGAGTAAAGAACCTGTCATTTCAATTAAACATCTCAACCACTACTACGGAAAAGGCGCACTGAAAAAACAAATTCTATTTGATATTAATCTAGAAATTTATCCCGGAGAAATTGTCATTATGACGGGACCATCAGGTTCAGGTAAGACAACATTACTAAGCTTGATTGGTGGTTTGCGGTCTGTGCAAGAGGGAAGTTTACAATTTTTAGGTGTAGAATTATATAGGGCTAGCCAGAACAAACTAGTCAATATCCGGCGAAAAATTGGTTATATTTTCCAGGCTCATAACTTGTTGGAGTTTTTAACTGCTAGGCAAAATGTACAAATGGCGGTGGAACTGAATAAGTATATTTCTCAGCAAAAAGCCATTGCTAAAGCAGAAGGTATGCTCAAAGCGGTTGGTTTAGGAGACCGAATTGATTATTATCCAGAAAATCTTTCTGGAGGACAAAAACAAAGGATTGCGATCGCCCGCGCTTTGGTGAATAGTCCACCGTTGGTGCTAGCAGACGAACCTACAGCAGCTTTGGACAAACAATCAGGGCGCGATGTTGTGGAATTGATGCAGCGCCTTGCTAAAGAAAATGGAACATCTATATTGCTAGTCACCCACGACAACCGTATTTTGGATATAGCCGATCGCATTGTGGAAATGGAAGATGGTATTTTAGCTCGTGATTCACAAACTAAAGTCATTAGTCATTAGTCAAAAAATTAAAACAGTTACAGCTCTTTGTATTTAAATGGAGTACACCCCTCCCCAACCCTCCCCAAGGCATCGGGGAGGGTGCGCGACAGCGCGGGTGGGGTATCTCTGTACTTCACAAAAAGTGCAATCTGCTGTATCAGTTATCAGGTAATGGTTTACTGATAACTAATAACTGATAATTAATTTTTTACCAAACTCTTATGCACAGACTCCTGCCTTTGTCAGAGGTTTCATCGACAAACCGCTTTAGCAATGTTCGTCTGGTGGCGACAGATATGGATGGTACCCTAACCAAGAAAGGAAAATTTACCAGTGAACTATTGCAAAGCTTGCAGGATTTAGCAACAGCGGGGATTGAGGTCGTGATTGTCACTGGACGCAGTGCCGGTTGGGTGAGTGGTTTAGCGTATTATCTGCCTATCGTTGGTGCTATAGCGGAAAATGGCGGTTTGTTTTTCTTTGGTGAAAGTGAGAAACCAGTCGCTTTAACACCCATTCCCGACTTAGTAGCACATCGTCAGCAATTAGCATCGGCTTTTCAACAATTACAAACGCAATTTCCGCACATCCAAGAATCTGCTGATAATCGTTTTCGCGTTACTGACTGGACATTTGATGTGAAAGGGTTAACCACAGATGAAATAAAAACTCTGAGTCATCTTTGTGAACAAATGGGTTGGGGTTTCACTTACAGCAATGTACAGTGCCACATTAAACCTCTGGGACAAGATAAAGCAATTGGGTTATTACAAGTCTTGCGGGAATACTTCCCCCAGTACACTCCAGAACAAGTTGTGACTGTTGGCGATAGTCCCAACGATGAAAGTTTATTTGATGAGCGTTATTTTTCTCTCTCTGTGGGCGTTGCAAATGTGCTGGAATATGCTAATAAACTTCAGCATCAGCCTGCATATGTGACTTCTGCTGCTGAAGGTGAGGGTTTTTGTCAATTAGTGCAGGTAATTAGAGAGGCGATCGCCGCAGGCGGACACTCCGTACCATCGCGCAAAGCATAGTGCCGTAAGTTGTGCAGACAGGCTATGCCTTTGCATATACCACACGTAGGGGCACAGTATTGCTCATTGGTGTCAACTTAAGATGAAAACCAGTATAGAACAAGCTTTTAGAGATTGCCTCGTTCCCAGCCTGAGGCTGGGAATGCCTAGTGAGAGGCTCTGCCTCCCTTACTTGCGTTACTAGCCGCTTCAAGGGCATTTCCCAATACGGTTCGCATAAGATCCCCCCGCCTGCGGCGACCCCCTTAAAAAGGGGGTAAATGGGTTAAAATAGCCCCCCAATTTATCGGGGGGTTGGGGGGATCTCCTTTGAGATAACCTCCTTAACCGAACCGTATTGGGGCATTTCCTGCTTAGACCTGCAAACGAGATTTTAACGAGATTTTAGAACGGTTTTGGCTTAAATTGACACCAGTGAGCATTGCTTTTGCCCGTACAAACGCTTATATTCCACTCAATTTAAAACAGCTTTATTCCTCACCTACTGCTAATCTGGTTTGTTATTATTACCAGATTTAACCTCATCTGGCACCACGAGAACTTTATCAACACGGTTACCATCCATATCCATGACCTCAAACCGCATACCTTGCCATTCAAAATTATCTGCCGCAGAGGGTATGCGACCGAGGTGAGTAATCACAAAACCACCTAATGTTTGATAGCTTCCTCGGTCTTCAGGTGACAACTCCTCAATATCGAATAGTTCAAAAAACTCATCTACAGACAACATTCCATCCAACAACCAAGAACCATCCTCTCGCTGCACAATCTCAGGATCTTCCTGGTCCTCAATAGAAGGCACATCACCAACGATTTCAATCATGACGTCGTTCAGAGTCACTATTCCCTGTATCACTCCATATTCATCCACAACCAGCGCCATGTGAGTGATGGTTTGCTTAAATAATTCTAAAACTTTTAAACCACGTGTGCTTTCTGGCACATATGTCGGCTGTAATAATCCCACCGTCAAGTCCAACTGCTCATTGCAGAAACTTCGGGCTAACAAGCCAGTCACTGGGATAATGCCCAGTACGTTGTCAAGTCCCCCCTGACAAACGGGATACCGCGAATAACCACCATCAATAATTTTCTGGCGGTTTTCTTGAGGAGTGTCTTCCAAGTCCAGCCAAACAATATCCGGTCGAGGTGTCATGAACGAACTCACGGGGCGATCGCCCAAACGAAACACTCGCTCAACCATATCTTGTTCTGCTTCTTCAAATGTACCCTCTTCCGTGCCTTGCTCAATCAAGACTCTGATTTCTTCCTCTGTCACTTGTGGTTCAGTAGACGGTTTGCTGCCTAACACCCGCAGCACCGTCTCCGTAGAAACCGTCAAGAGATAAACGATGGGGGAGCCAATTCTTGCCAACATCTGCATCGGTATGGCAACAATAGAAGCAATTGGTTCTGGACGGCTTAATGCCAGCCGCTTGGGCACTAATTCGCCAATAATCAGCGTTAAATAGGTAATAATTAAAATTGCTAAGCCCTTTGCCAACTGTTGTTTATAATTTTGCTGCAAAGGGATAGAACTTAAAATAGGTGCAAGTCTCTTAGCTATAGTTTCTTCGCCATAGGCACCAGACAGGATAGTAAGGAGTGTGATCCCAATCTGAACGGTTCCCAAGAACTGATTCGGCGAAGATCCCAGTTCTAAAGCAGCGCGGGCTTTAGCATCACCCCGTTCAGCAAGCTGTTGTAGACGCACCTTTCGTGCTGAGACAATCGCCAATTCTGACATGACAAACAGACCATTGGCGAGGATCAAAAGAAAAATAGTTAGAATTTCGATTGTTGGGGACATTTCTAAAATTGCCGATGCTCCTGGCAAATTGTGCTTAACCTTAACTTCTTAGTATCTGGTATCTAAGGTGTAATTACGAAACACTCTCAATACAGAAAAGCAATCAACCATGAGTAATAAGTTAGCTCTTAACACTGATTCGTATATTAACGATTAGTCCGTGGATTTGTAAGCCGTCATTGTAGTGAAGCGGACTGGGGATTAGGGATTAGGGATTGGGAACAGTGACCAGTGACCAGTGAACAGTGACCAAAAACTCGAAACTACGCTGAAAACTGATAACTGATGATTGATAACTGATAACTGGTAACTGATAACTGATAACTGTCGCCAGTCCCTAAACACTTACAAAGCGCCCATTCATCGGATCACCAATTCATTTTTATTATGGTGGGGGCATTTTCGGCGCGACTTGGTAAGTATTAATGACCCTATAGCCAGGCTTGTTCCCCTGCTCTGGACTTTTAAAATAAGTTAAGGTAGGCGTTACTATTATGCTTGCCTGTGAGAAGGACTTCCTCATATTTTGTAACCTATGGCATTTTCTTCCATTGTGCGTGCTTTAGGGCGGTCTCCGCTCACCACTGAACTCCTCTCCAAGCTCAATCGGCAACAAGAGTTGTTGTTAAGTGGCATTCCTCGCTTGCCAAAAGGCTTAGTAGCTTCGGCGTTGGCTCAAACTGAGGGAAAGAATTTGTTCGTGGTCTGTGCGACTTTGGAAGAAGCCGGACGCTGGACAACACAACTCGAGGCAATGGGGTGGCAAACAGTACATTTCTACCCAACCTCTGAGGCATCCCCATACGAACCATTTGACCCCGAAACCGAGATGACCTGGGGACAGATGCAAGTCCTTGCGGATTTGGTGCAATTCGGCGGAACCACAGATCAGGGAGATAAGCAAGCAAAATTATCCTCATCCCCCTCACCTAAGATGGCGATTGTCGCTACTGTTGCAGCGCTACAACCTCATCTACCACCAGCAGAAGCCTTTAAACCTTTCTGCATCACTCTCAGGCGCGGTATTGAATTTGACTTAGATACCTTTAGTGAACAAATCACCAGACTGGGGTACGAAAGGGTGCCTTTGGTGGAAACAGAAGGGCAGTGGAGTCGGCGCGGCGATATTGTTGACGTGTTCCCAGTTTCCTCAGAGTTGCCCGTACGATTAGATTGGTTTGGCGACGAGATTGAGCAGTTACGGGAATTTGACCCAGCAACCCAACGTTCCGCCGCCCTTGACAAAATTGACCAGCTTATTCTTACCCCCACAAGTTTTGCTCCCATCGTTATGGCAGCAGTACAAAACAGTGCTGAGTTTCAAGTTCTAAGCGCTGAGTTAAATGATGACTCAGAACTCAGGACGACTACTGAGAACTCAGAACTGTTGGAGGGGAGCCGTCGCTTTTTAGGCTTAGCTTTTGATAAACCTGCTTCGCTATTAGATTATTTACCAGAAAACACCCTAATTACCGTTGATGAACCAGAACAGTGCCACGCCCACAGCGATCGCTGGGTAGAAAATGCAGAAGAACAATGGCAACTGCTGGCAAGCCGGACGGATGAGGAGATTTCCACCTTATTGCCGAGAGTCCATCGCTCATTTGATGAATGTTTGGCTGATACGGCAGAATTTAAAAAATTAAATTTATCGGAACTCGTCGAGGAAAACAGCGGCATTAATCTCGCCAGTCGCAGGTTGCCGGTCACGCCGCACCAATTTGCCAAAATTGCAGAAACACTGCGACAAGAACGCGATCGCAAGTTCTCGGTTTGGTTGCTTTCCGCCCAGCCTTCGCGTTCTGTCTCCCTACTGCAAGAACACGACTGTCCTGCCCAGTTTATTCCTAACCCCCGCGACTACCTAGCGATTGACAAGCAGCAACTTAATCACACACCAGTTGCCCTGAAATATTCTGGTCTTGCGGAACTCGAAGGTTTCATTCTGCCTACGTTCCGGCTGGTTGTGGTAACTGACCGAGAATTTTATGGTCAGCACTCCCTCGCGACGCCCAGTTACATCCGTAAGCGGAGAAAAGCTGCTTCTAAACAAGTTGATCCCAATAAGCTGCGTCCAGGGGATTTCGTCGTTCACAAAAACCACGGTGTAGGTAAATTCCTCAAGTTAGAAAGTCTTACACTTAACGACGAAACCCGTGAGTATTTGGTAGTGCAGTATGCGGACGGCTTATTGCGTGTTGCAGCTGACCAAGTTGGTGTTTTGTCGCGGTTGCGCACGGCAGCCGATAAGCCACCAGAACTGAACAAAATGACGGGTAAGGCTTGGGAAAATACCAAGAACAAAGTCCGCAAGGCAATTAAGAAATTGGCGGTGGACTTACTCAAGCTTTATGCATCGCGATCGCAACAAAAAGGCACTGCCTACCCGCAGGATACACCTTGGCAGCAGGAGATGGAAGACTCCTTCCCTTACCAACCGACAACCGATCAGCTTAAAGCTACGCAAGATGTAAAACGCGATATGGAAAGCGATCGCCCAATGGATCGTCTCGTTTGTGGGGATGTCGGTTTTGGGAAAACAGAAGTGGCAATTCGCGCCATTTTCAAAGCTGTTACTTCTGGCGGAAAACAAGTCGCGCTGCTTGCCCCGACGACTATCCTGACTCAGCAACATTACCACACCCTCAAAGAACGCTTTGCTCCCTACCCTATCAACGTGGGGTTACTCAACCGCTTCCGCAGCGCCGAAGAACGCCGCGAGATTCTCAAAAGATTGGCAACAGGGGAGTTAGATGTAGTCGTCGGGACACATCAACTTTTGGGTAAAGGCGTCACCTTCCGCGACTTAGGACTTTTGGTGGTAGATGAAGAACAGCGGTTTGGGGTCAATCAGAAAGAGAAAATCAAAAGCCTGAAAACTCTGGTTGATGTGCTGACTCTTTCAGCAACTCCGATTCCCCGTACCTTGTATATGTCTTTATCGGGGATTCGGGAAATGAGTTTGATTGCCACACCACCCCCATCCAGACGACCGATTCAAACTCATTTGTCACCGACCAATCCGGAAAGCATACGCAGTGCAATTCGTCAAGAACTCGACCGAGGTGGACAAGTGTTTTACGTCGTTCCGCGAGTCGAGGGAATTGAGGAGATAGCAGGAGAGTTGCGGCAGATGATACCAGGGGCGAGAATTGCGATCGCCCACGGTCAAATGGAAGAAAGCGATTTAGAATCAACGATGCTTACCTTCAGCAACGGGGAAGCAGATATCCTTGTGTGTACCACGATTATTGAATCTGGTTTGGATATCCCGCGAGTGAATACTATCTTAATTGAAGATGCTCACCGCTTCGGATTATCCCAACTTTACCAGCTGCGGGGTCGTGTTGGTCGTGCGGGAATTCAAGCTCATGCATGGTTATTTTATCCCAAGCAGCGGACGCTATCCGATGCCGCACGCCAGCGGTTACGGGCGATACAGGAATTCGCACAGTTGGGTTCTGGGTATCAGCTGGCAGTGCGCGATATGGAAATCAGGGGTGTAGGTAACTTGCTGGGTGCAGAACAGTCGGGGCAAATGGAAGCAATAGGTTTTGATTTATACATGGAAATGCTCGAAGAAGCTATCCGTGAAATCAGAGGGCAAGAAATTCCCAAAGTTGATGATACACAGATTGACCTCAACCTCACAGCGTTTGTCCCAGCTGATTACATCACCGATTTGGATCAAAAGATGAGTGCTTACCGTGCAGTTGCAGCTGCGAAATCTAAAGAAGAATTGTCGCAGATTGCTGCTGACTGGAATGACAGATACGGTGCAATTCCTAAACCAGCGACTCAACTATTGCGAGTGATGGAACTCAAACAGCTGGCGAAGAAACTAGGATTTAGCCGCATTAAACCAGAAAACAAGCAGCACATCGTTTTAGAAACGCAGATGGAAGAACCTGGTTGGAAGAACTTGGCAGAAAATTTGCCGGAAAGCCTCAGGTCACGCTTTGTTTACTCTCCTGGTAAAGTGACAGTGCGAGGTTTAGGAGTTATGAAAGCAGATCAACAATTGCAAACGTTGATTGATGCGTTGGGTAAGATGCAGGGTGCGGTTGTGGAGGAAGCGATCGCCTAAAATGAAAAGTTGGCAAGTAGTAGATACGGGTTATCTGTTGTTTGAGGATAAACAAGGGAAAACAGCCCTCATCACTGCCGAAACATTGGGAGATATGCTGAACCGCCAAAAAGTGGGGTTGCGGGGATCAAGTCTTATCCGAACCGTATTAAATCAGTTATCAGTCCTGAGTCCTGAGTCAGTCAGGCGGGCGCTTTGGGGGATGGGCTCACCGCCCTCCGGGTATCTCCTGAGCCCTGAGTCCTTACGGACACGCTGCGCGAACGGGCACGGCTTGAGGCCGAACGGAGACGCTGAGCGCAAAGCGTGCCGCTAGGCATACGCGAACGCCACTTGCTCTACTTGGGGAAACCCCAAGACCGCAGTGGCTCACCACCAACGCATAAAGATCCAATTGGTGGGGGACGCGCGACCACTCGTATTTAACTGATAACTGCGTAGGTAGCTGTTCACTGTTAAAAGGGGAGGGGGTTTCACGCTTTTTCCCCAAACTCGAAAATCCGCAAGCTTAAATAGAAGTAAAGCAAGAGTTTATATCATTCATGCAAGTACAAATACCCAAACGCCACTACACTCCAGAAGAATATTTAGAACTCGTGCAGGCGGCTGATCATAAAAGTGAATACCGCGACGGAGAAATCATGCCGATGACAGGTGTTACAACAAATCACAATAAAATTGCTGGTAATTTTTATGCCAACTTGAAGTTTTATTTAATGGGGCAAAATTACGATATCTATATCAGTGACATACGGTTGTGGATACCTCGTTATCGCCAGTATATTTATCCCGATGTCATGGTCATCCAGGGTCAACCCCTCTATACAGGAGGAGGTACGACTACAGTGATCAATCCGTTGCTGATTGTTGAAGTATTATCTAAATCTACTAGAAACTACGACCAAGGTGATAAGTTTCTCTACTATCGGTCAATTCCTGAGTTGTATGAATATATTTTAATTGACCAGACGAGACATCATGTCATGCAGCATACTAAAACCTTTGATGGAAAATGGCTATTAACTGAGTATGAATCTGAAGAGGCGGTTTTGGAATTAGGTTCTATCGAGTTTCAAATTAATTTCAAGGATATTTATGATCGCGTAAATTTTGCAGAGAGTGAAGAGTAAAAAACATATTTAACGTGCTAATGACCGATTTGTCTGTGTAGCCATGTACTTACAATAAACTTCTTGTATGGAGTCAATTTTATGATAAAAAAACCACAGATAAACATAGATAAATTATCTGTGTCCATCTGTGTCCATCTGTGGTTCAAAAATTCATAAATTGGATTTTTACAAGAAGTCTAATGGTCATCGCATTAGTTTTGAAGGCTTCGTAGTGAGCGCTGCCATCGCTCAAAGAGTCTAGGACTAAAGTCCTTACTACGAACTTATAAGTAAGTCGGCAAGAAAAAACCAAACTATGTAAAGAAAAGTAAAATCTCTGTATTTGGCTCGTAGTAGCGCTATGGCTGACGCCACGCTGCGCGAACAGCGCTAAAGCGCTACTACAAACCAGTGATGATTATTTGCGCCGACTTACTTACAACCATCATAATTAATGCGATGAACTACTAATCTAACGGCGCAGAAATAATTTGACAAAAGGTCTAAAATATATTATTATTTATCGTCACTGATTTTCCAACCATGACAGCTACTCTACCTGTCGCCCAATCAACTCAACCGTTCTACGCTAGTGCCGATGGTGAACCGCTGGCGGAAACCTACGACCACCTTTATGCCTTGCTGACAACTCTGGAAGTTCTGAAACAATACTTGGCAGGTCGTCAAGCGACTGTTTTAGCCAATCAGTTTCTTTACTACGCACAAGGTTTTCCTAAACTGCCGGTCGCCGCTTCATTAAAACCGGAAAAACTGCGGTGCCTCATTACTAAGCGCGTTGGTGAGCGGGCCAACGTTCGCGTAGCGTGTCCGGAGGACACTCTGGGCGCTAAGATGCCCAAACGTAGATTTTTATAAAAAAATGAGTATTTATACATGGGCGATTTTTCCTCTGGCTCGGCAGATTTTTCAATCGTTGTGACCCAACCCCAGATGTGATGGTGATTTTTGATGTTCCTCCTGGCGGTCGCGACAACTATAAAATTTGGGAAGAGGGTCAGCCCCTGAGTCCTTACGGACACGCTCCGCGAACGCGAGTGCGTGCGCTTTGCGCTTACGGGGAAGTCACGCATTCACGCATTCAAAAGTAAGAACCCCATAACTGAAGTTGGGGGCTTGAGTCACCGGACGCCGTAGACGCTTGCGCCTACTCGATGAAATACATTTTTTCTTTTTCCATAAACAAATTTAGGGCGTTAGGTCAAGAGGTTTTGGCAAGGCAGCAAGCAGAGGAACAGGCAGAACAAGAACGCCAACGCACAGAACAAGCAGAATTACAGGTTCAACAATTGAAGGAAAGGTTGCGATCGTCCGAAGGACGCGGCTTCGCCGATCGCTCGGCGTTAACCCTGATGCTATTGATTGATACTCCCATGCTTAAAAGGATATTGTTGGCGTCATATAAACCTTAATTCTTCATAGTGCAGTGCCCGTGCCTCCGCGCCTGAGGAGCTTTGGTCTTTAACCATATGGCAGACCACAGACGCAATACGGTTCGGTTAAGGAGGTTATCTCAAGGGAGATCCCCCCCAACCCCCCGATAAATTGGGGGGCTATTTTAACCCATTTACCCCGAATTTATCCGGGGTCGCCGCAGGCGGGGGGATCTTATCCGAACCGTATTGACCACAGAGGAGTTGCGTTTGTATTAAAAATTACTTTTTTCTCCTTTTGTCCTCTGCCTTTCTTCGCTAAAATCGTTGTGAAATATAGCCTAAGTATGAGCAAAACGGCTCTTGTACCTAAAAAATTATACCTCAAGATACTGTGTAGTTTTTGGTGAACTCATTTACATTCAAGATATGAAATGGCTATTACCAATATTAGCTTTCGGTAAGTATCAAAAATATCTTTAGACTTTTTTTATAGTATTGTATTCAGTAGGACAGTTTTCCGCCCCGCCGTCAGTTTAAATGAAAATCATATACGGTATTTACAAAAGTAAATATTTCGTATATACATATATTTTGTGTTGGCATGTAACTATTTTCAAACCTACTGAAATAGTTGTATGAACAGCCAAGGAGCCGCAACTAAACACTTGCAAACCCTAGGATAAACGTATTTAAGACTATGCTTAAAACCAAGAATCATCAGCATATTATCTTCTCTGCCTTTGTTCATTCTGGTTTAGAAACTCATAAAACAGTAAATCAAAATCAAGTTGCTCAACCTAAACTTGATTTACTGCAACCATTACGTCATTCGCTTGATTCTTTGGACATTCAAAATCGTAAATTGGCGAGATTTATTGCTAAAATGATTCCCGCTCAATGTCCTTTTGAGCGGGATATTATTCTCTTTGGTCGCAAAATTGCCCACATTCCCCCTATGTGCAAGCTAAATCCGCTGTACAACGAACTTGTGGGGTTACGTTTTCGCGCTTTGTGTTATCTAGCGGATGTCTGCGGTGAGGATATTCAATCCTACTGCTAAAATCTGAAAAAGTACCTGATGTAGTGCAGGTAGTTTGGGTTCACTTTGAGCTATTTAAATTGATTTCAATGCGTCTGCTTGCTGCTGTGTCGTGATAACTGGATTATTTGGAACCTGCACACCATCACGTAGAGTAACGCCAACGACCAATGCCCTAGTCCCAATCGTCACTTTATTACCAACTTGAGAGGGGAATAGCACCGCATCATCTCCAATAGTCAGGTTGTCTGCCACCTCTAGAGGACCATGAAAAACGATATTATCATCTGTATCTAGGTTATTGCCGATACGAATGCTAATACCCTTAAGGGCATGGAAGGTTACGCTGTCTTCAATCTTAGCATTTTCGCCAATAATAATTGATGAAGCTTCATCGGCACGAATTGAAGTGCGCCGTCCGACAACGTTATTGTTTCCTATCCGCACGTCGCCAACAATGCGAGCAAATTCTTCAAGCCACACGTTTTTACCAAGAGTCGGCTGAACTTGCTGAGTTTATTCTGCATATATAGAATTATTTGTAACTACTTATAAGAGTGTACTCACATTTCAGCCTTAAAGTTTCACACTCAGAGATTAAGTATGAAACACCTATAAAATATAATATTTTCAAACAACAGTAGTTCAATTGAACTACTGTTGTTTGTTCTCAAGTAAGTCTAATTATTGAGACGAAATCGGAGATAAATTGCTACAATTCTCCTTGCTTCGTGAAAAATATCTAAGATGCCAGTTGAAAGGTCAGAATGTAAAGTATGTATTGTAAACATTGATTGAATATAATTCCTTCTTTTGATAAAACAATGGAAATTAACGTAGAGAGTCAACCTAGCAAAGAGCGTCTTAATGAACTGGGTGTGTCCAAATGGGATATTTGGACAAAGGAAGTTTCAAAGTTCCCTTGGACTTATGACACTCAAGAAACTTGCTATTTTTTGGAAGGTGATGTCATCGTTACACCCGAGGGCGGACAACCAGTGCAAATGGGCAAAGGAGATTTAGTCACTTTTCCTGCTGGCATGTCCTGCACATGGGAAATTAAAAGCGATGTGAAGAAACACTATTGTTTTGATTAGCAAACAAATTATGAATTATGAATTATGGAACCAAGAGCATTGCTATAATTCATAATTCCGCATTCATCATCTATCCTTGAAAAGGTGCAATCTTAATAAGGACGCTGATAAAAAATGTTATTACATTTAAGCACCTGGCAGGAAGTTGAAGCTTATCTACAGCAATCTCAGGGTATTATTTTGCCGATTGGTTCCACAGAACAACATGGACCCACAGGCTTAATTGGCACAGATGCGATTTGTGCAGAAGCGATCGCCCGTGGTGTGGGTGAAGCAACTCAAGCAATCGTTGGTCCCACAATTAATGTGGGGATGGCATTGCATCATACCGCCTTTCCCGGCACAATAAGTCTGCGTCCCAGCACTCTGATTCTGCTGGTAAAAGACTATGTCACTTGTTTAGCCAAAGCTGGTTTTACCAAGTTTTTCTTCATCAACGGACACGGGGGTAACATCGCCACCCTCAAGGCGGCTTTTTCTGAAACATACGCACACTTAGAAGATTTGCAAATTCCCAACGCCCAACGGGTGCAATGCCAAGTGGGTAACTGGTTTATGTGCGGTTCAGTTTACAAGCTTGCTAAAGAATTATACGGCGACCAAGAAGGCTCCCATGCAACCCCCAGTGAAGTGGCTGTAACTCAGTATGTCTATCCAGAGGCGATTAAGCAAGCACCCCTTTCAAAAGAAGTTGGCACCGGGCACAGAATTTATGGTGCTGCTGACTTTCAAAAGAAATATCCAGATGGCAGAATGGGTTCAAATCCCGCTTTGGCGACACCCGAACACGGTCAGCAGTTTTATGAGTTGGCGGTGAAGGAACTCAGCAGCGGGTATCTGGAGTTTTTAAACGCACATTAAACGATGATAGGGCTTGATCCCTCAACTCCCTTAAAAAGGGAGCTAAGGGGGATCAAGCTTTTAGGTTTTCAGCGTCAGTCCTGGATGATTGACAGTTTGAACAAAGAATAAGAGGGTAACAAATTATGAAGTCATTTGTGCTGTTACTCATTGTAATTTTATTTATTACAGGTATTTCAATTCAAGCCCTTCTTGCCTCTGGAAACATTCCGTTTCATACTGAAATCCAAGCAATTCTTCAACAACGCATCGATAAAGAGAAGCAGAGCGTTGGAATTGTCGTTGGCTTAATCAATCCTAAAGGTAGCACAATAGTCAGCTATGGCAAGTTAAATCAAACAAGTTCCCGCCAACCTGATGGTGACACTGTATTTGAAATCGGCTCTGTCAGTAAAGTCTTTACGTCACTTGTGTTAGCAGACATGGTAGAGCGTAAAGAACTGAGTCTGCAAGACCCTATTTCAAAATTCTTGCCGAAATCTGTAAAAGTACCAACAAGGAAAGGCAGAGAAATTACACTACTAGATTTAGCAACTCATACTTCAGGTCTGCCTAGATTGCCGAATAATTTGGACCCTAAGGATATAGAAAATCCTTACTCTGATTATACAGTCGAACAGCTTTATTCATTCTTATCAAATTTTCAGTTGACAAGAGACATTGGTGCTGAATATGAATATTCAAATCTGGGCGCTGGATTGTTAGGACATATCCTCAGTCTCAAAGCAGGAATGGATTACGAAAACTTGGTCACGACACGTATTTGTCAACCACTCAAAATGGACAGTACAAGCATTCAACTTTCACCAGAAATGCAAGCGCGCTTTGCAACTGGACACAATCAACTTGGACAACCTGTAAAAAATTGGGATATTCCCACTCTCGCAGGTGCAGGAGCGTTACGTTCTACGGCTAACGATTTACTGAAATTCTTAGCTGCTAATTTGGATTTGAGCAAATTTCATTTATCCCCAGCAATACAGAGAACCCATCTGGTTCAACATGATGCAAATATTCCTGATTTAAAGATTGGCTTGGGCTGGCATATTTTGAAAAGGTATGGCAGAGAAATCATTTGGCATAATGGCGGTACTGGTGGCTACCATAGCTTTATTGGGTTTGATAAAAAGAAGCGCTTGGGGGTTGTTGTCCTTTCTAATTCTGTCAATGATATTGATGATATTGGATTACACCTACTGGAGCCAAAATTTGAACTAGCAAAACGTACTCCTCCAAAAGAACGCAAATCTATTGTATTAGACCCAAAAAAATCTGATACTTATATAGGGCAATATCAGCTTGCACCAAACTTTATTCTTACAATATCTAAGGAGCAAGAGCAACTATATGCCCAAGCAACAGGTCAAGCCAGGCTAGAGTTATTTCCTGAATCAGAGATGGAGTTTTTTATTAAAGAAGTTGATGCTCAAATCACATTTGTTAAAAATATAAAAGGGCAAGTCACTCATTTAATTCTGCACCAAAATGGACAAGATTTAGAGGCAAAAAAGATTCAATAGTACTCTTAGTAGGTTGAGTTGACGCGGCTGGAGTCAGGGAAGGGTGAACCCATGACAAAACGCGGGACTTCCTTTTACAAATATTACTAGTTAGAGTTGACGTTATTGACGCAGTAGTCCTGTATTTACAAGCGGCGTAAATTTCGCGCGTGTAAGCAGGACTACTGCGATAGCGAAGCGTGGCACGTTCATTGCCATAGGTTGTCCAGTGAAGGGATTTCCAACAAATAAATTACCCCCTAACAGTGGGGTGGGCATCCCTGCCCGCCCAGTTAATAGGACGGGCACCAATCCCATCCCACAAGAAAAAAGAAGGCGATCGCCAATTTTTTTAAATTACCAATTGCAACAGCATGATAAATTTATTACCTGTGTGTTCGCCTTCTTAATATCAAGTCCATCTCATTTTCCATCAGAAAAGCACCAAAATACAAGTGTCAATTAGCGCTTTATAACTACGGTTGCACAAAGTAAGCAAAGAGTGCTTATGCCGACTTTATAACTCCACAAATTTGCTGTAGCGAACGACTAGTTTCAACTCTTGCAAGCGTTGATAGATTGTTTGAAAACTATGATTTAAATTAAATTAAATCTAATTTAAGAAAATATTAAACTCTCTTTATATCAAGACTATTTTGTTTCAAATTGGCACGACTCAAAAGGTAGTTTCGCTAAAAAAAAAGAAAACAAGCACCAAATCTGTTGTAAGCTATATTTCTGTAAAATTAATATGTTACTTGAGAGAGATGATTTTGAACTACTATTTTTTATTATTATTTATTTGAATTTGATTAACTGCTCTTATTTTTTTAATAAGCAAATGTGTGGTAGATTAAGTGTGGCTTTTTATGAGAAATAAAAAGCCAAAAACAAATTTAGTGTAGTGGTAGCTTTTTATTAACAAATCTTCCGACGCTTAAAAAATTGATTTCTGCTCATTTCCATAAAAGTGGTGTGACGTTGTTCAAGGGCTATAAAAATAGCAGTTATAACTTTGAAACTTAGTGATCATAAGTGTGAATAACGCTTATTTATTTCGAGTGAACAGGCTGCATACACTAACTGGAATTTTGTCATGGCTTCTACCTTGCCAAATAAAAATCACTTAGTTACAAAGCTCAAAAACTCTTTCCAATCGGCTAATCAACACTTGCAGAGAACACCAGAGCGATCGCTTGAGCAAGCTTATCAAGCTGTGTTAAAAATTAAAGCTATTGAAAATGAGTACTTTAATGGTGGCAAAATATCCACAGAATCGACCAATCACACTGCTTCTGTCATCTCTTATCTGCGGGTAAATTTAGAGAAAAACTTGAATATTGCTAAGCTGAGACTGGTAGAATTCAGAGTGAGTAGCTTCGTCCTTGATAATCTCAACGCTAACCATTTGGCAAAGCTAAGGTTGGTGGATGAAGTATTAGATAAATATAAATATACAGACCAAGAGAATAATTTACTTGCTGAAATACGGCTTTCCGAACCTGTCAACCCTGTCAACCATAGTCTCATCAAAGCTAACAATCAGTCATATTTACCAACTGAAAATGCGATTGACGTTGAGACTGTCACTGATAAAACAGGAGTCCTGCCTAGGTCAATCGGGAGAACGATTAATAAAATCAAAAGTGACTTCAATTTCAGCACTTGCAACTCTTAAAACCATGAATGAGTGATATTTCTAATCCACAAAATTCAGCAAGAGTGCGAGTGCTATCAAGTTTCATCCTAGATAACACTTGTAGGCAACAAAGAAGAATCAACAACATACATTCGAGGTTTCAAGTATGAAATACAACAAGATTGAAGAAATCATCAAAAATAATCAGGCTTGGGCTGCACAAAAAGTAGCCCAAGACCGCACTTACTTTGAAGAATTGGCAACTGGACAAAAACCGCCTTATCTCTACATTGGGTGTTCAGACAGTCGTCTAGCCCTCACAAGATTTACTGGTACAGAACCCGGAGAATTATTTGTCCATCGCAATATTGCCAATCAAGTTTCTCTCACGGATATTAACTTTTTAGCCATTTTAGAATACGCAGTTGTCCATCTTGAGGTAAAACACATTATTGTTTCTGGTCACTACGGTTGCGGTGGAATTAAGGCGGCGTTAGAAGGACGAGCAATCGGACTTGTTGATAATTGGGTGAATCCAATTCGAGAAATCTATTTACAAAAACAAGACGAAATTGATGCCTTACCAACACAACAAGAACGCTGGAATCGCCTAGCAGAATTGAATGTGGTCATGCAGGTCAAAAATCTCTACCAAACTTCTGTTATGCGTCAGGTACTCGAACAGCAAAAAGCGCCTGAGGTTCATGGCTGGGTAGTGGATATACGCACCGGCTTGATTAAAGACCTAGACGTTTCAACTAAACAATGGGAATTGCGTTCATTATCTGTTGCAGCACTTTAAGGTAGGATGCAGGCTTCGCCTACGCCCGACTCTGGCTTTGCCAGAGTCAAGCCGTCCTGAATGTTACTCAATCCACGATATTATCCTTTGGTTGTAATAGCTTAAGTTTCTGTCAAATATTAAAGCCAGAACATTATATTGGAGGTTTAGAGATGCAAGGACCGAATAATAAAAAGACTGCTTCTCCGCCAGAACAGAACAAAAATAACTCTAAAGAATCTAGAGAAAAATCTTCGAGTTTGAGTTCTCAAAAAAGATTTTTATTGGCAGAATCTTTATTGGCAGAATCTCAAAGAAAGTTTTTCTCGCGAGAGAAATATGTTGCCAAGAGATCATTCAGAGAAAGGTTTGGGCTTTACACTGGCGAAGAACACTCTGCAATTAAAGTAACCTTACGCCTTACCGAGTCAGTGCTTCAGGCAATTCTTCCCTGGGTCATCTTATGGGGAGGATATGGCTTTCTCATTTCACTGCTTAACTACTATGGGCATATATCAAAAGTTAATGCTGACATTAAAGCTATTCCCAACATTGTCATTTCTCTCAACATCGTCTTATCGTTACTCTTAATTTTCCGAACAAATACAGCCCACGATCGCTTTTGGGAAGCTCGTAAATTGTGGGGAGGAATGGTCAACACTGTTCGCAACCTAACTCGGAGAATCTCCATCGTCATTCAAGAACGCCAACCAGAAGATAGAACAGAAAAAGAAGCTATGTTGCGACTCGTCGTTGCCTTTGCTGTGGCAATGAAGCTGCATCTGCGAAGAGAACCTGTGAATTCTGAATTAGCTTGCTTGATATCATCCTCTAAATATGAAGCACTCCAAGACGTAAATCATCCTCCGCTCCAGATTGCTTACTGGATTGGAGATTATTTCCAGCATCAGCATGAACGTGAATGTATCGATGTCATAGAGTTGCATGCTCTACATTTATTGCTGGATGAAATGGTGAATCTCTTGGGTGGCTGTGAGCGCATTTTAAAAACACCAGTGCCTCTGGTGTATACCATTACTCTCAAGATGCTGTTGACGTTTTATTTCCTGCTGCTTCCTTGGGAATTGGTGAGTGGTTTAACTTGGTGGACTGGACCGATATTAGCTTTCTTAAGCTGTATTTTGCTTGGTATTGATGAAATCGGGGCGGAAATTGAAGAGCCTTTCGGTCATGATGCAAACGACTTACCTTTAGATGCCATTTGTAAGACAATGCTTCGCAATACCTACGATCTTTGCTCTTCCTGCCCAATCAACTAACTAGGCTGACGTTGCCGCAAGCAAATTCCTCAAAGCGCATATTTTTCTTTCAGCGGCTCTAAAAATTTAACTAAGTACAGTATTGTCAAATACGAGCGCGAATTGATAGCAAGATCAAGTGTACGACAGGCAAGATACCTAATTTATTTCATACCATGGGATTAAGGTTATGAGCACAACACTACAAAGATGGGGTATCCCGCTTGGAATTCTCGGTTTCATGACCATTATTACGGCACTAGTCAACGATCCATTCACGAGTGCCCAGCCACAAAAAAAGCAGTCAATTGCGATTGATGGTTCTAGCACGGTCTATCCGATCACAAATTTGATGGCTGCAGAGTTCAACGGCAGCCGAGAAAACAAGGTGCAAATGAAGGTTGCCATCTCCGGTACCACCGGTGGGTTTAAAAAGTTCTGCGAAGGAAAAACCGATATCAGCGATGCCTCGCGCCCCATCCTTAAAGAGGAAATGGCAATTTGCAAGCGAAACAAGGTCGGCTATATAGAACTCCCTATTGCCTTTGATGCCCTCACTGTGGTAGTCAATCCCCAAAATGATTGGGCAAAGGACATTACGGTTGCTGAGTTAAAGAAAATTTGGGAACCAGCCGCCGAAGGGAAAATTACCAAATGGAACCAGGTTCGTAGCAGCTGGCCCGACAAACCCCTCAACCTTTATGGTCCAGACAAGGATTCTGGCACCTTTGACTACTTCACACAAGCAACGGTGGGTAAACGCAAAGCGTCGCGCACCGACTACACAGCTCATGAAGATGACAACGTACTGGTCCGGGGAGTTAGCCAAGACCCGAATGCTTTGGGTTACTTTGGCATTGCCTACTACGAAGCCAACAGAAGTCAAGTCAAAGCTTTAGCGGTTAACAACGGCAAAGGTCCTGTGCCGCCTACACGTCAAACTGTGGAGAAAATTCAATATCAACCCCTATCTCGCCCACTGTTTATCTACGTCAACTCCCAGTCTGCCCAAACCAAACCCGCAGTGAAAGAATTTGTGGATTTCTACCTGGAAAAAGCTCCAAACTTGGTTAGTCAGGTTGGCTACATTCCCCTATCAAAGGAAGTTTATCACCTGGATTTTGTTCAATTCCATCAAGGTGAGGTTGGGACAGTGTTTAATGGGGAAGCTGTGTTAAACCTGACCCTTGGCGAAGTGTTACGCAAACGAGCAACCTTATTCTAGCTAATAGCTATTAGTCTGCTTCCTAGCACTATGATTATCCTTGTAAGGACAAGGCTAGACACGTAGACGCGTTAATCTTTTTGAACTCGCTAAGGCAACGGCGAGTTATAATTATGGACAGAAAAACTGCTCCTTTAACTATTTCGACATATGTCCTTGGCTATAAATAATGAATGACCGTGAGTCTAACGAACCTAAATCCACTGCTAAGGAAGAAATAGTTGAGGAGCAGGAAACAAATAAAGAATTATTTCCTATCGTCGGGATTGGAGCTTCTGCTGGTGGATTGGCGGCATTCACGGAGTTGCTGAGGCATCTACCGACTGATACCGGCATGGGATTTGTGCTGATTCAGCATTTGGCTCCCGAATACAAGAGCTTGTTGAGCGAGATTCTTGGCAGGGCAACGCAAATGCCAGTCATTGAAGTGCACGATGGTATGTCCGTGGAACCTAACCACGTCTACGTCATTCCGCCGAACACAAAGATGACCATTACCCAAGGCAGGCTTAAACTCTTGCCCCGTGAGAAGACGCGTGGGATGTATATGCCAGTCGATGTTTTCTTTAGTTCATCGGCAGAGGAGCGGGGGAGCAAAGCGATTGGAATCGTTCTGTCGGGGTCGGATGGAGACGGTGCACAAGGACTAAGGGCAATCAAAGCGGCTGGCGGGATTACCTTTGCTCAGTGTGAAGCAACGGCAAAATTCACTACCATGCCGAATACGGCTGCTGCTACGGGTCACGTGGACTTTATTCTGCCTCCTGCGGCGATCGCCGAGAAACTGGCTCATATCAGCCGCCATCCCTATGTCACCCACCCAACGCCAGTAGAAACGGTTGAGGAACCCTCACTCGGCGAGAATCCTCTGCATAACATCTTCAAGTTGCTCCGGACTGCCACAGGAATTGATTTTACCAATTACAAGCACACCACCCTCAAGCGGCGAATGATGCGGCGGATGGCTCTGTACAGGTTGGAAAAACTCGAGGATTACGTTACGTATCTTCAGAACAACTCTGCGGAAGTGGAAGCTTTGTTCCAGGATTTATTGATCCATGTCACGAGTTTTTTCCGAGACAGTGATGTATTTCAAGCCTTAAAAAATCAGGTATTTCCCAGCATAATGCAGAATAGAGCGCCCGAGGAGCCAATCCGCATCTGGGTGGCGGGGTGTTCAACAGGTGAGGAAGTTTACTCGATTGCCATCTGCTTATTGGAGTTTTTGGATGATCGGCAAAGTTTGCCCACAATCCAGATTTTTGGCACAGATATCAGTAATTTTGCTATTGAGAAAGCCCGAGGAGCTACATACATACCGAGTTTAGTAGATGAGATTTCACCAGAACGTCTACGACGCTTTTTTAACAAAGTGGAGGGCGGATACCAGGTCAGCAAGTTTGTCCGCCAGATGTGTGTTTTTGCCAAGCAAAACCTGATCGGTGACCCACCTTTTTCGCATCTGGATCTCATTAGTTGTCGGAACGTACTGATTTATTTGGGACCCGCTTTGCAGAAGAAGGTGATACCGTTGTTCCATTACAGCCTCAAACCAACAGGCTTTCTTCTGCTGGGAACCTCGGAGAGTACGGGCGAGTACTCAGACTTGTTTACCTTAGTAAACAAAAAGCAGAAAATTTATTCCCGAAAGTTGACACCGACTCGGCTAAATTTTGACTTCTTTACCAGCAATTATTCAGGACAGAAAATGAAGGATGAGGCTAGGGACTCGGATGCTCTTGAAGGTCTTGATTTGCACAAAGAAGCTGACCGGATTGTCTGGAATAAATATGCCCCGCCTGGTGTGATTATCAACAGCGATCTGGAAATTGTACAATTTCGGGGACAAACCAGTCCCTACCTTGCACCAGCACCCGGAAAGCCAAGCTTCAATTTGCTCAAAATGGCTCAAGCAAGCTTGCGGTTAGAGCTGCGCACAGCGTTCCTCCAGGCGAAACGCTTAGATGTCGCGGTGAGAAAGGAAGGCATCCAACTCACAACTAAAGAGCAATTGAGAGAACTCAATTTTGAGGTTATTCCTTTCCAGGTTCCCCCTTCACAAGAACGCTACTTTTTAGTTTTGTTTGAGGACGTTCAAGCGTCAGCTCTTCCTCACTCAGCTGATGACGACCCTAGGATCAAGCCTAGTAGGGGGAAGCAGACAGCCACAAAGCAGGAACTTATCCAGCTAAAACAAGAACTTGCTGCCACTAAACACGAACTGACTGCAACTAAAGAGTATCTGCAATCGATTATTCAGGATCAGGAAGCAACTAACCAGGAACTCATGACCGCGAATGAGGAGATCCTGTCGAGCAACGAAGAGTTACAAAGCACAAATGAGGAACTAGAAACCGCCAAAGAAGAGATTCAATCGACTAATGAAGAACTGAGCATAACTAACGACGAATTGCACAGTCGGATTCAAGAATTAAACAAGGTCAACAACGATCTGCGCAATCTACTTAGCAGTGTCAATATTCCCATTGTGATGTTAGCAAATGATCTAACTATCCGACGTTTCACCCCGATGGCGGAGAAAATCTTCAACCTGATCCCCACTGATATGGGGCGACCGCTTAATCATATCAAGCCCAATATTAACGTTCCTAACTTAGAGCAAATGATCTTAGAGGTGATTGACACCTTGGTCATTAAAGAACAAGAAGTTCAAGACACTGAGGGTCATTGGTATGACCTACGGATACGCCCTTACAAAACCCTGGAAAATCAAATTGATGGCGCGGTGCTCGTGTTGGTCGATATTGACGCCCTCAAACGCAGCACCGAGGAGCTTAAACAATCCCGTGATTACGCCGAAGCGATCGTCGAGACAATACAGCAACCTCTCTTAGTGCTTGATATCAACTTGAGAGTGGTGACAGCGAATCAGTATTTCTATGAGACTTTCCTGGTTTCACAAGCCGAAACAGAACATCATAGTATCTTCGAGCTTGGAAATGGTCAGTGGAACATTCCCCAGCTGCGATCGCTGCTTGAAGAAGTTCTCCCTCAAAACAACCAGATCGATAATTTTGAGGTTGAGCATACATTTGAGAACATCGGACGCAAGACAATGCTGGTTAATGCCTGTAAAGTCCTGCGAGCAAACAATCATGAAATGATACTCCTCGCCATAAGTGACATCACTGAGCGTCAGCTGTTTGAGTCACAACGTAACCAGCTACTGATTAATGAGCAGTCGGCTCGCGCTGCAGCCGAGGCAGCCAACCGTACTAAAGATGAGTTCTTATCAATCGTCTCTCACGAACTACGGAACCCTCTGAGCGCCATACTAGGCTGGGCTAGGCTGCTGCGTAAGCACTCTTTTGACGCCGAACAGACTGCTAATGCACTGGAGATAATTGAGGCTAGTGGCAAGTCGCTAGCTAACCTGGTTGAAGATATCCTAGACATATCACGCATTACCACAGGCAAGCTCCACATTAATGTCAGTTTGATTGCTCTGGCACCTGTAATTGAGGCAGCCATTGATGTTGCACGTCTATCAGCTGAGGCTAAAAACATTCAAATAGAAACCGTGCTTGAATCGCCGCCTGACACCCTATGGGTGTCAGGCGATCCGGAGCGTTTACAGCAGGTGTTCTGGAATCTGCTTTCTAATTCCATCAAGTTCACCCCAGTCGGGGGACGAGTGACAGTCAAACTTGAGCATATTGGCTCATTTGCCCAAATTCAAATCATTGACACAGGTGAGGGCATCAGCGCCGACTTTCTACCCCATGTCTTTGAGCGCTTCCGTCAAGCAGATAGCACCACCACTCGGTCGCATGGTGGACTCGGACTCGGACTCTCAATTGTGTCTCATTTGGTAGAGCAACACGGTGGCACGATTCAAGCAGAAAGTCCGGGTGAGGGGCAAGGGACAACAATGACAGTGAGGCTACCATTAGGTATATATCACACACAGACTTCTGTGTCAAGTAATTTGTTGCAGGTATCGAGGGCAGGGCAAGAAGTGCCATTAGATACCACGCCAACGCTCTTAGGCGTGCGGGTACTTGTGGTTGATGACGAGGCGGGTCTATTAGAGTTACTGAGGACAATTCTTGAAGAGTACGGAGCGCAAGTGATGGCGGTTACCTCGGCAAAAGAGGCGATCGCCCTTCTAAGAGCGAATCCTGGTGAGTACGATGTTCTGTTGTCAGACATTGGGATGCCGGATGAAGACGGCTACGCGCTGCTCCGTCAGGTGAGGGCGCTTGATGGCGAGTTAGGGAGAATTCCGGCGATCGCCTTATCGGCATATGTCAGGCAAGAAGAGCAAAGCCAGTCTCTTGCTGCAGGTTTTCAAAGGCATCTTGCTAAACCAGTTGAACCAGCTCGCTTGGCATCAATGATTGCGGAACTTGTTCAGCTAAATCAGATGGGAAACTCTTGATGTGCGTGTGTGTTCCAGCCGATTCAGTACACGAGCAATTAATTCTGGTGGCAAAATTGGCTTACTTACATAGTCATCTGCACCCGCAGCAAACACCCGATTCACAGTTTCCGCATCAGAGTCAACAGATAGAAACAGCACGGGTAAGTCACTCCAGCGTGAATCGTTTCGCACCACCTCGCACAGTTCAATGCCACTTAACTCCGGCATTTCCATATCTAGAATCAGCAAGTCGGGGTTAGACACCTCCAAAATCGTCCAAAACTGCTGGGGGTTATCCAGCAGAGTGAGCTTGAATCCCCAAGGCTCTAGTAAAGTGCGCAGAATCTGCAACAATTGGGGGTCATCGTCCACAATCAGAATTTTTGCCTCAACGATGTCAAATCGCTTCTTCTCAACTGGTGGCTCGATTGCGGCTGGTCGTTCCAGTTCTTGCCGCAACGCTACAACAAGTTGAGAGAGACGTTCAACTTGAGCTTGAGTCTGTTTGATTCCAGCCCGAAAAATTTGTTCAATCTCACCGCACAGATGCGAGGCTTCCGCAAAACCAAAGCTTGCCAGCGATCCAATCAGCAAGTGGGCTTCTTGCTGTGCCTGTTGCCCCAATTCTTCAGTGAGCGTACCCGCAACCAGGGTCGTAATAGCTTGTTCTAAGACCGTAACGTGAGCGCTGTACTTGGGTTTAAATCGCGCCCAAATGGCAGCCAGTGCCGACGAAATTTGTGGCTGAGGTTCATCTACTACAGTTTGGGACTGAACCGTTGCCGCTGCGTGATTCTTAACTTCATCTTCTCCTAATTTGAACCGATACCCTAGTCCGTAAACTGTCTCAATCAATCCATCCGCCCCAGCTTTCTTAAGTTTCTGCCGTAAAGCCTTGATGTGTGCTCTGACAGTATTCTCTAAACGGATTTCTTCAGATGACCAGAGATAATCGAGCAGGTGTGTTTGGCTAAATATCCGATGGCTATTACGCAAAAGCAGCTCGAGTATAGCATATTCCTTAGCAGTCAAATGCAAAAGTTGTCCATCGCAACTCACTCTACAGCTACTGGACTCAAGCCTGATATTTCCCGCCTGTATCACTGAGGAGAGAACTGGAGTTCCTCGACGTATCAAAGCACGTATCCGAGCCAATAACTCATTGGTGTCAAAAGGTTTGACAACATAATCATCAGCTCCTGCATCTAATCCAATGACTTTGCTCGTGCTACTGTCCAAAGCTGTCAAAAGCAAAATTGCGGTGCTATTTCCGCGATCGCGTAGCTGTCTGCAAAACTTTAGACCATCCAGTTTTGGCAACATGATATCTAATAAAACCAAGTCATAAGTAAACGCTTCGACTAGGGACAGTCCACTCTGACCATCCATCGCCAAATCGACTACATAATGCTGACTTATCAGAGTATTCTTCAAGATTTCAGCACTCCCTTCATCATCCTCTACTAGCAGAATTTTCATTGATAACTATTGATCCTTGCTAGATTCTCGTCACCTTTTTTAAACATCCCTCTCTAGGAATATTTTTGCTCTAACTTAATAGGCAAATCTGTTACATGACTCGCAGTTTGATTGCAGTTGACTTGAGAAAGAGCGCCACTTTTTTAAACACCTTCTTATATTATCTACCGACTCATTCACAAAATCTTCACTTACTTTTTTTATATTTAACTAAGAACTCAGGAGCCAGAATTCAGGACAAGTGTATTCTGTACGAGTGGGTGATGAGCCATTAGTTTAAAACCTCGTCCCGCAAGTGGTGCGAAAAAAATGTTAAAAAATTCTTCTCAAATCTCCATGCTCAGATCTTGCACCTATTTATAGGAACCGAGCCTATGTAAAAAACGGTGCGATAAAGTTACATTACTTTTTTGGACTTTTTCCGCTAAATAAAGGGCTTTGGGTTTGATACTGAGTGATAAAATTACATAAACTTTTTTTGGTGCAAGATGTCAGATCTTGTGGGTGGAGTATTCTGAGTTCTCCATTCTGACTCATTTTTCCAGTTAGACAGGGCTATTTCCTCAGTGAGCCAAGAGCTTTTAGTGTAAACAAGATTGAAAGTTTTAAGCATAGTCAAGTAACTAGAAGTGAGAGAGTCAATATGTCTTACCAAATATCCAATCTAGAGAGTGATCTTCAAGTATGGAGAGGTATTGACGCGGAGAAAATCCAGGAACTTGAGGAGAAAGTAGAGTTTTTACTCGAACTCATAGAGAGCTATAAGCTAGAACTGTGTTACAAAAATTACGAGTTGGAAGAGATAAAGCAAGAGTTGAGTTATACAAATCAAGAATTATGCGCTGCACTCAATCCCAAGCTAACTATTAATGAGGCGATGGAATTAACTAAAAAGTTGTTGGCAAGCGATAAACCTACCGAGGATGTTCTAGTTGAATTACTTACCGCTATCTATAGCTCTTGGTGAGTAGCAATAGGCAAAGTTTTTCAAGCGCTAGAATGCGATTCCAGTCATTGTAATCACTAACTAGGAGGTTAAAATTAATATGCAAAATACTTTTCGCGACTCGCATCCTGAAAATTACCAAATACCACCAAGTCATTCTCCATTTCCTGTCCTTGATGGCTTGCGTGTACTTGTGGTAGATGACGATGCAAATAACTTGGATTTGCTGGAGACCATTTTTGAACAGTACCAAGCCGAAGTGAACACGGCAGGTTCAGTGGATGAAGCTATTGAAGTGATACAAGAGTGGAAACCAGACGTTCTCATCAGCGATATCAATATGCCAAATAAGGATGGCTATTCGCTAATTCGCTCTATCAGAATCAAAGAAGCAGAGGTTGGTGGGTTTCTTCCCGCCGTTGCTGTTACAGGTTGTGTGCTTCCAGAAAATCGTAGCCTAGCTTTTAATTCCGGGTTTCAGATGTTTATTCTTAAGCCATTTTACTCTGAGGAGCTAGTTACAGTTGTGGCAAAACTTACTGGACGAACCGTTGAACAGAAATGTTGAGCGCAGTCCCTACCCATAACGCAAGTTTAGGGACGGGCAAGATGCCCATCCCACAAAAATCATTCTTAAGTTAATTAACTACGAGCGATACCCTCTTGACGCGCTGCGCGTTGCACAGCACCAGCAACAGCAGTTACCACGCGCTCATCAAACACAGAAGGAACGATGTGTTCCTTGTCAAGGTCTGAAGGTTTAATTAAGGACGCGATCGCACTGGCTGCTTCTAGATACATTGTCGTGGTAATCGTTGCTGCCCGACAATCTAAAGCACCACGGAACACGCCAGGAAAAGCTAGGACGTTATTAATTTGATTTGGATAGTCACTGCGACCTGTTGCCATGACTGCAACATCGTCTTTGACTAATTCTGGCTGAATTTCCGGAATGGGATTTGCCATAGCAAACACGATTGGGTCTTTCGCCATTGAACGCACCATTTCTGGTGTTACAACTCCTGGTGCTGAGAGACCGATAAAGACATCTGCACCTTGCAATGCACCCGCCAAAGTCCCTTGAGCTTTCACTGCAAATTCGCGCTTTTCTTCTGTTAAGTCAGTGCGACTGGTGGAAAGAATACCTTTTGAGTCGCACATCCAGATTTTTTCTGCCCCAGCTTTCTGAAGTAACCGGGCGACTGCTATCCCAGCTGCGCCAGCACCGTTAATTACGATGCGGACGTCTGCCATTGATTTATGTACCAGCTTCAAGGCGTTAAACAACGCTGCTAAAGTGACAATCGCCGTGCCATGTTGGTCATCGTGAAAAACAGGGATATCTAATTCTTGTCGTAGTTTCGCTTCAATTTCAAAACAGCGAGGAGCTGCGATATCCTCTAAATTCACACCCCCAAATACTGGAGCGAGATTTTTTACTGTACGGACAATTTCATCTGTATCTTGGGTATCAAGGCAGATGGGAAAGGCATCTATGCCAGCGAATTCCTTAAACAGCATAGCTTTACCCTCCATAACTGGCAAGGCTGCTGCTGGACCAAGATTTCCCAATCCCAAAACAGCACTGCCATCGGTAACAATAGCAACAGTGTTTTGTTTAATGGTTAAGTTGTAAACTTCTTCTGGATTTTGGGCGATCGCATTACAAATTCGTCCTACTCCTGGCGTGTAAGCCATTGCCAAGTCGGACACACTCCTGAGAGGAATTCTGCTAGCAATGCTAATTTTACCGCCGCGATGCAAATTAAAGGTGCGGTCATAGACATTCAACACCTTAATATCTGGCAAGGCTTTCACTGCTTGGACAATCGTCTCAGCGTGTTCCGTGCTGGCTGCATCGACAGTGATATCGCGAATCGAAATAGCCCTTGTTTGGTCGATTAAATCAATTTGACCGAAGTTACCGCCACTGGTGGCGATCGCCTTGGTCACGGTAGCCAACATCCCGATGCGGTTGGGAATTTCCACACGGAGTGTCAAGCCAAAACTAGAATTAGGGGTCAGGTCTGCCATGCTTTGTTGATTGTGGGTTTCAGATTCTAGATTTTAGATGCAATTGATGGGTTAAATTCTAGTTAAACGCTAAAATCTAAAACCATCCACTGTAAACCATCCAAAACTTAGTCATTGTAACCATTTAGACTAAATATTTTTAGTCATTCCATTAACCCAACGAATCATGAGGATGTTTCCCCGTGAGGTGCGGACTACTAGTAGTCCGCCACGCTACTGCTGATTTTATTGAGGGGCTAATTCCGGGAACACTGAGTAGAGTCGATGTTTGGAAACCAGTTATGACAAAGCTCTACAACAAAACTTCAGAAAAACAAAAGCGCCAAGCACTACGAAACAATATACCACCAGCCGAAAAAATGGTTTGGGCAAAGCTTAGAAGTCAGCAAGTCGAAGGCTGCAAATTTCGTAGGCAGTACAGTATTGGTGCATTTGTAGTTGACTTTTACTCCCCTGAATTGAAACTAGCTATCGAAATTGACGGAGACAGTCATTACGAAGATGGCGCACCAGAGTATGACCGTGAAAGGCAGGCGTTTCTGGAAGACAAAGGAACGAAAGTCGTGAGATTTACCAACCAAAAAGTTTATGAGGATCTCGATGGGGTGGTGGAGGCAATCAGGCAAATCATTGGCCAGATGCGGAGGATTACCCCACCCCAGCCCTCCCCGATGCATTGGGGAGGGAGACTAATTCTTCCCCCCTTTACAAGGGGAGATTGAGGGGGGTAATTCTTCGCTGCTTTACAAGGGGGGATTGAGGGGGGTAATTCTTCGCTGCTTTACAAGGGGGGATTGAGGGGGGTCTCCCGCCGTAGGTAACTGTCGTTGGAAACCCTCCTGCATAGCGCTGGTCTCACCTCCTGCAGTACTGGCGACTGTATGCCGCTAGCAAAGCTGGGTACTGGGGACTGGCTCAAGATTGGAAATGCTCCCAACTTGGGGAAGGGCTTTATTGCCCCTTCGATAATTTTTCGTTTGATAACCATTACCCCAATCCCTCATCCCCAATCCCCAGTCCCTTTTACCCTACTCAAAATAAAAAGCGCCCTTCTTACTTGAGAAGGACGCTTTCCACTTGTACAGACGCGATACATCACGTCTGTGGATTATTCAAAATTAACCGTTGATTGCAGGAGCGCTCAAAGCAACAGGAGCAGCATCACCAGCAGCCAAGTCGAGAGGGAAGTTGTGAGCGTTGCGCTCGTGCATCACTTCCATACCTAAGTTAGCGCGGTTAAGGACGTCTGCCCAAGTGTTAATCACGCGACCTTGAGAGTCAATAACTGACTGGTTGAAGTTGAAACCGTTGAGGTTGAACGCCATAGTGCTGATACCCAAAGCGGTGAGCCAGATACCAACGACAGGCCATGCACCCAGGAAGAAGTGCAGAGAACGGCTGTTGTTGAAGCTCGCGTATTGGAAGATCAGACGACCAAAGTAGCCGTGTGCTGCAACGATGTTGTAGGTTTCTTGTTCTTGACCAAACTTGTAACCGTAGTTTTGAGACTCGGTTTCGCTTGTTTCACGTACCAGAGAAGAAGTGACCAAGGAACCGTGCATTGCGCTGAAAAGCGCACCACCAAATACACCTGCCACACCTAATTGGTGGAAGGGGTGCATCAAAATGTTGTGTTCTGCTTGGAACACCAACATGAAGTTGAAGGTTCCAGAGATACCCAAAGGCATACCATCAGAGAAGGAACCTTGACCGATTGGGTAAATCAAGAATACTGCGGTCGCAGAAGCTACAGGAGCAGAGTAAGCTACACAAATCCAAGGGCGCATCCCTAAGCGATAGCTTAGCTCCCATTGACGACCCAGCCAACAGAAAATACCAATCAGGAAGTGGAATACTACCAACTGGTATGGACCACCGTTGTACAACCACTCATCGAGGGAAGCTGCTTCCCAGATGGGGTAGAAGTGCAAACCAATGGCATTGGAAGAAGGAACAACAGCACCAGAAATTATGTTATTGCCGTAGATTAACGAACCTGCAACAGGCTCGCGGATACCATCGATGTCAACGGGAGGTGCAGCGATGAAGCCGATAACGAAGCAGATAGTAGCGGCAAGCAGGGTGGGAATCATCAACACACCGAACCAACCGATATATAGACGGTTGTCAGTGCTGGTGATCCACTCGCAGAACCGCTCCCATACGTTACCGCTTTCGCGACGTTGTAAGGTTGTGGTCATAGTTCTTATGAGTGCTTTGAACTGAGTGCTTTGAACTTTTTGAAAAATATAAATCAGGTAATTCAGTTATTTACCTGTACTAGCTATATTTACATGAATTTACTGACAGTTGAAGTCGTGACTTAATGATTATTTACATTTTGTAGTTTTATTGAAATAAATTAAGTTTTTTAAAATAAAACAAGTTTATAGCGGTCTCTATTGTGTGAAATACACCTGAGCGTAAGAACACTGCCAATACTGTTTGAATGGTGATACTCGTGTGCGAGTTTTAAACACTCATCAACGAAGTTTTAATACTCGTGTGCGGGTTTCAAACACTCATCAACGAAGTTTTAATACTCGTGTACGAGTTTCAAACACTCATCAACGAAGTTCTTATACCAAAAGCGGTAAATTAACCCATATTGAAGAAGAAAACAGATACGCCAGAATTCAGGAGTCAAAACAGTGAACAGTGAACAGTGACCAGTTACCAGTCAATCCCCATCAATGAATTGAGGGGCTTGAAATAAGGATGCACTTTCATTATTTCTCCATCAATAAATTGAGGGGCAAGGAAGCGTCACCAGTACCAGCATGGTACTTGATAACTGATAACTGGTAACTGATTCGGTCAGAATCAATTGGATCGGTGCAGCACCAACGAAAGTGAACACCGTGTAGACGGTGGGGTTTTAAACCCATCCATTCATCCGCGGCTTCGTACAGAATACCCAAGCTGTATTCTGACTCCTGACTCCTGAATTCTTTGAGGATAAAACTTTTATGTAGTGAGGACTTCAGTCCTTGTTTTCGTGGAAGAGGACGCGCATTCCTCACTACAAAGTTAGTCAGGATTGTCTCACACCCAATTTCAACTAGAAGTCAAAATATATGTAAGGCAAGCTACCTTCAGGAGCGAGTAACCAAACACTGTAGAAACACAAAGGCACGAACACAAGCTTTACGGGCCAGTTGAACTGTAACTTGAGTGTTCGGTTAAAGGCGTAGATCACAGCCATGACAGTAGCTAAAATCAGGAGCAGCATCACCAGTTGGTATTGGCTTAGATTGAGGGCATCGACATAAACCTTTTGAGCAAATTGCTCATCGGCAGGATAACCCCAAAGATGTTGAAATACTAAAGAAGATTCTTCGAGGTTCGGTAGGCGGAACCAGATCCAAGAGGTGAAAACCATAAACTGCGTGAGGAACCAAGCCAAAATTGTACCTAGTGGCTGTTGCCAAAAATTTTCCAAATCCTCAAAGCGATCGCTGATAGCATCAGTGAACCGATGAATTGCCAAAGCTAACCCGTGCAATAGACCCCAGACGACAAAACCTAATGCGGCTCCGTGCCAAATACCCGCAATCAGCATGATAATCATCAAATTCAAACAGGTGCGATCCAATCCTTGACGGGAACCACCCAAGGGGAAGTACAGATAATTACGCAGCCAATCCCCTAGAGTGATGTGCCAGCGTCGCCAAAAGTCTGCAATACTGGTGCTGAAGTAGGGAAAGTCAAAATTTTGAGGTAGAACCAACCCAAATAGCAAAGCACTCCCACGGGCAATATCTACGTAACCGCTGAAATCCAAATACAACTGGAAGCCGTAGGCAAAAGTCGCCAACCATAAATCCGTGCTACCTGCTCTTTGCAAGTTGCTAAAACATAAATCAACAAAAATTCCCAAGTGGTCTGCTACAATACCTTTTTTAACTGCACCCCTAGCAATCAGCCATAGTCCCTCTGCCACAATATCAGGAGTGAGCAAGCCGAGATTTTTAAATTGATTCGCTAAGTTGTGGAAACGAGTAATGGGACCTGAAATGAGTTTGGCAAAGAAAAACTTGTATGCAGCAAATTGGAGAAATTCTTTTGCAGGAGGTGCGCCACGGTACACATCAACTAAATATGCAATGCACTCAAAGGTAAAAAATGAAATTCCTAAAGGTGCAATTAATTTAAAAGAGTCAGCTTCGGAGGTGATAATACTGGGGAAAAGAAACCTTAAGAAAGGCAGCAAATATTTAAAACCCAGTAGTAAAAAAACATTCAAAACTATACCCAGCCATAAAAGTTTGAGACGGCGAAGATTCCAATCAATTTGAGCATATTGCCGCTCTTCGTTCTTAAACTGCCAATCTAAAGTATCTGGTTCTGGTATAGTGCTTTCACCAATTTCTCGTCCGAGACGAAAGGTAATAAAAATGAGTGCTAGTAGTAATGGAATGTAATGAACTTGCAAAGATGCATAGAACACAATGCTAGCAATTAGCAACGTCCATAGCCGTAACTTTTGTTGTGCCACAGACCAGTAAATTCCTAGCACACTTAACAAGAACAGCCCGTAGAGAATTGATATAAAGTTCATATTTTAGTCATTAGTCATTAGTGAGCCAGCGCTATGCAGGAGGGTTTCCCGACCTAGGCGACTGGCGAACCCGAAGGGTCATTAGTCATTGTAGAGACGCGCTGTTTGAAGCGTCTGTACATCTTCATTAGTCATTAGTTATTAGTAAAAGTAAAGTATTTTGACTTTCCCCCATCTGTTATTTAGAGGGCCAAGGAATCATCGGGTCATTACCAAGCTTTTGCGAGACTTTGTAGGCACCGTAGCGGTTGAGGTGGCTGGGGTCAGAAAAGTAGTCAATTGCCTTGGGACATAATTGACTTAAGTCTCGATAAATAAAGTTTGGATTAGCAGCCAAACGCCGCATATACTGCTGAAATTCTTGCTCATATTTTGAGCGGATTTCGTCTAAATAATATGCAGTGAGAGGCATATTCACAAAGACTAAGGTTATTTTTTGAGACTGGGTAAATTCAAGTAGTGCTTGTACAGCAGCATCTTGATCACCTTCGAGTCGAAAAGATTTGTAGTCGTTGTCGTAGTCTCCGGAGACTTTTGTATGTTTTTGATAATACGTAGCAGGCTGGAAGCGGATAGAAAGAGGAAGAAATCCATCAAAGTCAACTGCTTGTGAAGCATCTTCTTCTGGATTGATGCTATTCGATTTTTTCTTGACTAGTTGGGTTGCGTCGCTAATAATAGGCAAAGAATTGAATTGTTGCTTCAAAAGATTTTTGAGATTGTCGCGCTTTTGATAGCTAGCAGATAAAGCAGCTAGACCTTTATTTAACCACTCATCTACTGCTTTGTAGCTGCTACCTTGCTGGGTTTCCCCGGTTGTTGTTTCTTTGTCTGTTTGCTGCTCTATGCTGTTGATTCTGTCAGTAGAACTTGTTTGTTCTGGTGTTTTTTCCAATACGTACTGATATCCTGGTGATGTAGCGATCGCTCTAAAGGTAATATCCTCTCGACCGCTGTTAAAAGCACGGGAACCATCTGCCCAAACAATCAGTTTTGGCAGTTCTGCTGGTTGAAGAACTCGACGCAGGATAAAATCGACGACTTGCGCTGTGGCACCATTAATGCCAAAGTTAAAAACATCGATACTAGAAGAACCTTGAGTTGTCAAAGATTTGGAAAGAGCGACAGGATCTATTCCCCTAAGAGCGCGGGAAGAGCCAATAATCAGCACATCTGGCGGATGACCAGTTTTTGCCAGACGCTGTTTGTACAGTGCGAGTTGTTCATCTAACTGCTGAGCATTGAAAGTTGGTATCTGCGTTAGCAATGCTCCCGCTTTCTGAGAACGTGTTGCTAAAAGAATGGCAGTTGGTGTTGCCTTTTGCTTCAATGGTGAGGCTGGCAAATTTCTTGGCTGGGTGTTATCTGCTTGCGTCAACCCAGAACCATTCGATATATTCTTCCCAGGTTGAGGAGATTTTTCTGCATCCGTGCTAGTAAAAAACACAGTTCTTTGTTTCTGCTCAGCCTCAGAAGTCGTAGAGGGTGATTTGGGCGAAACGTTGGCAACCGTGGGTGTTAAGGGTATACTGCCAGACATAACTTTACCCAAAATCCAATCGGTTTGTAAGGTCAGCAATAATCCCAACGTACCCCACACCAAGGCAACTCTCAGTCCATGATGGTGATCTGTCGTTTGTTCGTGTGACTGTTCGACATCAGTAAATAGCTGCGTTGCCAAAAGAATTTTTCTTACAGTTGCGCTCCAATCTTCAGCCACTTGGGTGACAAAAGTGTAAACTTCCTCAGTGGTTTCGGGGCGCAGCACTGGCTCGTCAGTAACAGAGGGTAAAAGCTCGCGAACGTAGGCAGAAGTCGCGGCAAATTCTGGAGTCGCTTCTGGTACCAAATGTTGGCGGTGCTGATAATCGACGCCGTAGTGCCAAAAAGGTTCCTTGTTGCCAGCACGACGACCATAGACACGCACACCCATAATTCCAGGGATTTTTAACTGGCGCACAAACTCAGTCACTTGTGAGGCAACTTGTTTGCGTGCTGGACAAACGGGTGCATCACACATGATGTGTAACAAATCCCCTCGAGAGAGCAAAAGGACGCGAATACCTCCCGTTTTGAGACGCGAATCCAGCTCAGGGTTGAGCAAACGCTCAAGTAAGAAAACAATAGCATCTTTCTCGCCAGAACTCGCCAGCTCTAGGGCTGATATTGCTAAAGCTGGATGTTCGTTAGCAGGTAAGGAGAACCAATCAACCCATGCTGGTTTGTTGTCTGTTGTTTTTTGTCCGTACACTGTGGCAGCAACAATGCCTTGGGGGGCTATTGCTTCCAAAAGGGGTCTTATAAACCCTAAACACAGCTCCTTCTCTGGTGCTGAGGCACTGAAGAGTGGGTCTGAAGCTGGGGTACAAAATATATGTAGTGTAGATTCTTTGAGATTTGCCTCTACTGCCACTTTCGATTCTGACAACGTCTCATTTAACAATCGTGACAGCGCTTGCACATCTCCCCAACGCGCCCATTCCTTAAGCATGACCTCGGATGGTGTCAAATCCACCCTAATCACCCAATCTACCTTGTTTTCACCACTGACTCGCGAAGCAATCACAGCATCTTGGTAGCCAGAAAGCTTAAGATTACGTAATTTTTGGGCGACTGGTTCAGCAATTAAAGATGGATCTGGGCTGTAACTCGATTCACAAAATATCCACAGGCGACTTTGATTTTTCTGATTGTTTTGTGTGGATTTTTGCTTGATAATTTTAACTTGTACAGCGATACCAAAAGGACTTAGCGTTTCACTAAGGTAGCGAGCGATCGCCTCTGGATGTCCTTGGCGTGCCAAACTTTCGTTAGAAACAATTAGCGCCCCGCGAGGTTGTTTGGATTCCTCATCTTCTAGCAGGGCTTGATCCACCTGTTCTAAATGCCGATCAAGTTGATTCAGGTAAACCCTATGACACCATTTCGCTCGTTTTTCCCCTTTTTTCTTTCCGTAGACGAAGACTTGGTAAATCGCGGGTTGCTCAAAGCTAGTTAGCATATCCAAGTCTGTTTGTTGTAATGCTCGCAGCAAATCAGACAGAGTTCGCCAACGCTGAGGACATTCTCTACCTTCACACATAATGTGTAGGTCGTTTCCTTGCAACCGGACTTTCACCCCGAAAGTGCTAATCCCTGTTGCTTTGCTTACCCACTGCACTAAAAATTTTTGGCGCTCTGGTAATTCTCTTTTCATGGGAAGTTGACTTTACAGGAAGCGAGTGTTGGGGGATAGTACTTTGGCTCACCGCAATGCACCCTACCCCCAAGGCATGTAACCGAGGAGCAAGCAGAAAATAAGGGTTTTCATGCGGGTGTGCATGTCGGTGAATTGAGTGATTAAGGGACTGGATACTAAGGACTGGTAAGTAGAATGATTCTCAATTCATTATTCTGAATCACCAATCCCCAATTCCTTGTAAACTAGAACCATAGAATTATCACACTATGTCGTTTTTTTTAACAATTTTGTTACCTTATAACTTTGCACAATCGGCAAAGATAGTTGTGTAAACAAAGCAGGATTCACTTTTGTCTAGTTTTGGGTTTCGTTCCTTTCATTATTGAACTCCTAGGAAATACCAATGTCACCTGTCACGGACCGTCCTTCATCTGATTCTGGATTAAATCTAGTTTTGTTTACCATTCCCCAGTCTTTTGTGTTGCAAGTTGGTACAGTGTCTATATTACTGCTGCTTTTAGCTTCAAAAACTGCCGGAGAAAACTTACAAGCGCTCGGAGAAGCAAGTGAAGAATTGTTTCGAGGCGTGAGCCTACCCATTCTTAACTTCCCTGAGCAGAACGAAGAATAACGAAGCGAAAAAATAGACTTTGGATACTCAATGCTTCTGTGGCAATTGCCAGAACGAAGAAAGTTCCAAACAAAGATTCATAAATATTAACCTCCTTAACCACAATAGAGGATATGAGTTCCCTTTTATACTCTTTTACTCAGGCAGTAAATATCTACCCCGCCTCCGATTTATTTTTGCGCCATCGCCTCCAAGTCGTCGAGGAATTGTGGGAGTCTGTTCTTCGGCAAGAATGCGGTCAAAAGATGGTAGACTTACTGCGCCAACTACGGGATTTTTGTTCGCCAGAGGGACAAGCAATCAACGACCAAGCTTCCTCTGTATTCAAGTTGATAGAGCAGCTGAACATCAACGAAGCAATTCGAGCAGCTCGTGCTTTCGCTTTGTATTTCCAGTTGATCAACATCATAGAACAGGACTACGAACAACGGCAGCAATTAATTCGTTATGAGGTAGAAACAGAGCAAGGCACTCAACAAACTCTACCAGATTTCATATGTTCATCTAACCAGGAAGAAGCAGAAAATCCTGTTAACAGTGGACTAGGAGCAGATTTACTGACAAAAAGTTGGCAAGTCAACTCCAACGGCAAAAAAAGAGGGACTTTTGCCAGTTTGTTCCCTCATTTATTCAATCTAAACGTCCCACCACAGCAAATTCAACGTCTCATTGCTCAGTTGGACGTGCAGCTTGTGTTCACCGCGCACCCAACGGAAATTGTCCGTCATACAATTCGCGATAAGCAGCGGCGCGTGGTTGATCTGTTGCAACAGTTGGATGCAGTGGAAAAACGCTCTACCAATGGTGCTCCTGCTTGGGAAGCACAGGAAGTGCGAGAACAATTGCTCGAAGAAATCCGCCTGTGGTGGCGTACCGACGAGCTACACCAGTTTAAACCTGAGGTATTAGATGAAGTAGACTATGCCTTGCACTACTTCCAAGAAGTGATATTTGATGCCATTCCCCACTTGTACAAACGCTTCAAATATGCATTATCTAGCACTTTTCCCTGGTTGGAACCTCCCAGGAAAAACTTCTGTAGGTTTGGCTCTTGGGTAGGAGCAGATAGGGATGGAAACCCATCGGTGACACCAGATATCACCTGGGAAACAGCCTGCTATCAGCGCAATATGGTGTTGGAAAAATACATCAAGTCGGTGAAGAAGTTAATTAACTTGTTGAGTTTATCGCTGCACTGGAGTGATATTTTACCAGACTTGCTGGAATCATTGGAGTTGGAGCAGTCCCAACTCAGTGAAGTGTACGAGCAACTGGCTCTGCGCTTTCGCCAAGAACCATATCGCTTGAAGCTGTCTTATGTGCTCAAGCGGCTGGAAAATACTCGCGATCGCAATTTGGCTCTGTATAAACGAGAAACTCTCAAGAGGAATAATATCCCCATTTACCACTCAGGAGCAGAGTTTTTAGCAGAACTGCGTTTGATTGAACGCAACTTGACAGAAACAGGTTTAAGCTGTAGGGAATTGGAAAACCTCATCTGTCAGGTAGAAATTTTTGGTTTTAACCTGACGCATCTCGACATCCGCCAAGAATCATCACGTCACTCAGATGCTTTAAACGAAGTCCTAGAGTACTTGGGAGTTTTAAAAGTTCCTTACGACGAACTAACAGAAGACGAGAGAGTTGCTTGGCTCGTTGGAGAACTGCAAACACGCCGTCCGTTAATTCCAGCAGAACTGCCATTTTCCGAAAAAACGAACGATGTCATTCAAACTTTACGGGTTGTGCGATCGCTGCAACAAGAGTTTGGTTATAACATCTGCCAAACTTACATTATCAGTATGTGTCGCCAAGTAAGCGACGTGCTGGAAGTGTTGCTACTCGCTAAGGAAGCCGGGCTTTATGACCCCGGTACTGCTGTTGGTAGTATTCAGGTTGTTCCTTTGTTTGAAACCGTAGAAGACTTGCGGCGCTCAACAAGCGTCATGCGAGAGCTATTTGCATTGCCCTTGTATCGCGCTTTACTAGCAGGAGGATATGAAGCAGGGGAAGCAGGGGAAGCAGGGGAAGCAGGGGGAGATAAGGGAGATGAGGGAGATAAGGGAGATGGGGGAGCAACATCCTCCTCATCTTCGTCATCCTCCTCATCTTCGTCATCTTCCTCATCCCCTTCATCCCCGCTCACGCCCAACTTACAAGAAGTGATGCTGGGGTATTCTGACAGTAATAAAGACTCTGGATTTTTAAGCAGTAACTGGGAAATCCATAAAGCTCAAAAATCACTACAGAAAGTTGCAGAAGAATATGGTGTGAATTTGCGGATTTTCCACGGACGCGGTGGTTCTGTTGGACGCGGTGGTGGTCCAGCTTATGAAGCTATTTTGGCTCAACCTGGTCATAGTATCAATGGACGCATCAAAATTACCGAACAGGGAGAAGTTTTGGCTTCTAAGTACTCCTTACAAGACTTAGCACTGTATAATCTGGAAACTATCACCGCTGCTGTCATTCAAGCAAGCTTGCTGCGAACGGGGTTCGATGATATAGAACCTTGGAATGAAATCATGGAAGAGCTAGCAGCGCGATCGCGTGCTCACTACCGCAACCTCATCTACGAACAACCTGATTTTATTGACTTTTTCCATCAAGTCACCCCAATTGAGGAAATTAGCCAGCTACAAATTAGCTCTCGTCCTGCGCGTCGTCCATCTGGGAAGAAAGATTTAAGCAGTTTGCGGGCAATTCCTTGGGTGTTCAGCTGGACGCAAACCCGGTTCTTGCTACCTTCTTGGTATGGTGTTGGTACAGCATTGCAAGAATTCTTAAACGAAGAACCAGAAGAACATCTGAAGTTGCTGCGTTATTTTTATATCAAGTGGCCCTTTTTCAAAATGGTGATTTCCAAGGCAGAAATGACCTTGGCAAAAGTAGACTTACAAATGGCACGGCAGTATGTTCAGGAATTGTCCCAGCCTGAAGACAAACCTCGTTTAGAGAAGGTTTTTGAACAAATTGCCAATGAATTCTACCAGACACGGGATTTGGTTTTGCAAATCACCGGTCATCAACGGCTTTTGGATGGAGACCCCATATTGCAACGTTCGGTGCAGTTACGTAATGGTACAATCGTACCGCTAGGGTTCATACAGGTTTCCCTGCTCAAGCGCCTGCGCCAAGCTCGAACTAATGTAACCTCCGGAGTTATTCACTCTCGTTACAGCAAAGGCGAGTTGTTGCGAGGGGCATTGTTAACCATCAACGGGATCGCCGCAGGCATGAGAAATACTGGTTGATCCGCTACACTCTTGTCAAAAGTCATGAGTCCAAAGCCCAGAAGTTTGGACTCATGACTAAGATGTAGAGACGCTTCAAACAGCGCGTCTCTACAATGACTAATGATCCTTCGGGTTCGCCAGTCGCCTGCTGTCGGGAAACCCTCCTGCATAGCGCTGGCTCACTAATGACTAATGACTAAAAATCGAACTTTAATTTGCACCTTTTTAGCACTCCTGTCAGGGTTTTCTGGGGCTTACATTGCAGGGCAAATGGCTATAAGTCTCCACAGTCAGAAGTGTCAAAACCAACCTTGGGGCTTGAAGGAGATGTGTAACGCTTTGGTAACACCAGGGGCAGTTTGGCAAGGGAGCACAACAGGACTGTGGACAGGAACTGTTTTGGGTGCGTTTGTTGGGGGTTTAGTGACACGCCAAAGTCGGCAATAGGAAGAAGAAAGAAGAAACAAGAAAGAAAAGTTTCCTTCTTGAGTCTTCTGTGTTGACTCTTCGTTCTTAACTATCAGTTGGGGCTGCTGGCGTTTGTGGTTTACTCAGAGTTTTCCAGGAGTTTGTCCTGGTGTCAAAACAACGCCAAGTTCCATCAGAAGGCTCTCGGTAGCAAAACATAGAGCGATCGCCTGCTACGGGGCTGGCACCTGTGCGATCGCCAGCGTTAAAGTTATCAGTTAAATAATATACAATTCCTCTAAAAGGATGAGTTTTTCGACTCAACCGTTTAGCTACTGCTTGATTGGGACACTCTACGACAAATACAGGTTGTCCATCCAAATGACCCAAAGAGAAGATACACATCCGCAAAATTGCTCGCAACCAGCTTTCTGAGTTATCAAAATAATCATCAATGATTTTGTTGGTTAGAGCTTTTTCTAGGGCACGGTCTTTTTGACGAGGAGTGTGAGGGTCTGACATAGCGCAACTATTATGCTTTACCGTTGGTTTGAGATTAAACCAAAAGCTCCAAAAGTGACAAGCGTATGTCGAAACATACAGCAAAAAAGCTCAACAGAAGCCAAAAGTCAAGAATATAGCGCTTTTCCCTCCATGAAGTGAAGGGGGCTGGGGATTGGGGATTAGGGATTAGGGATTGGGGATTAGCGGGAGATTGGGGATTGGGGGGTACAACACGAAAAATTATGTCCGGGGCAACAAAGCCCTGCGAAAGAAAGGAAATGCACCTTGGCTGGTAAAATTCTCTAGTAAGGGTGAGACTAAATTGCATGACTACTGAAATTAACCAAGAGAACCAAACAACCAAAGGCGCTGATGCCATTGATGAAGCAATTGCACGCGGAATTGATTTTGATGGTTCCCCTATTCCCCCCGTTAAGCTGGAACTTTATCACAAAGTCATGGGGCTAGAAGCGAACAGACAGCGCAGCGGAGTTAGCAATACTATGCGATCGCGCATTGTGCGAATTGGAGCAAAACACATCCCCCAAGCAGAACTCAACCAACAGCTGATAGATGCTGGTTTTGCCCCCTTAAAAGAAAAAGAAATTGCCTTTTTCTACGGTCCAAAGTGATACCAAAGGGCGATTTGCCCAAAGACAGTGTGCTACCTTGTGCGATCGCTGTCTAAGAGCGGGGGACAGTGTGGATACTTCACAAATATCCACGCTGACTAGTTAATCAACCAAGTCTGCCGTGTCCCTTACCCAAATGCGTCGGCTTTATTCTAGAAAGACCCGCAGGACTTTCCCATCTTCGCAGCGTAGATGTAGAAACGCCAACCAGTTTTGCAAATTCTCCTACCTTCCACCCCAAAAACTTACTCGCACTAAATAACTACAAGTAAGTTTAGCAAAGTTTTTGGCTATTTAATTTTGCTCTCTGATATTGAAGTTCTTCTCCCAAGAGAAGCAATCAGAAAAGATGAAAAACTCCCCAGCAAATTACGCCTTGCGGCTACCACGCTCTCTTAAGACGGAGGTCGAACGCCTGGCAGCACAAGATGGTGTCAGTGTCAATCAATTTATTGCCACTGCTGTAGCAGAGAAAATTTCAGCGATGAAAACATCTGAGTTTTTTGTTGAACGTAAGGCACAAGCTGACTTTGCTGCTTTCAACCGGATTATGAGTCGTTCTGGTGGTGAACCACCTCGACCAGGAGATGAATCAATTTAATATTTTGCGCCGAAAGAGTTATTGTTCCATCGCCTCCGCTTACAGATTTCTATCCAACGATATTGACAAACTATTCTCCCTTGTGGATTGAAACAACCGTGCCCTTAAAAGGAACACAGGGGGTTTTACACATGGCTTTAATGCCAAAAATCCGTAACATTATACCCTAGTTCGGCTAGCATTTGCCGTAAGAGAGGTAAACTCAGTCCAATCACGTTGCTGTAGCAACCTTCGATTTTTTCCACAAACAGACTTCCACGACCTTCAAGGGCAAACGCACCAGCACACTTTAAAGGTTCACCTGTGGCGACATAAGCGTCAATGGTGCGATCGCTCAGTTGTGCAAAGTAAACTCTTGTTACCTGGTACTTGACTAAAGTTCTGTTCTGTGTGTTATCTATTAAGGCATGACCCGTGTAAAGGTCGCCAAAACCACCTTGCATTTTTTGCCAGCGTTGACGTGCTTGTTCAGCATCTGCTGGTTTGCCATGAATTTCGCCGTTAATAGCCAAAACCGAATCACAACCCATGATTAAAGCAGATTGAAACTGAGGGGCGACAGTTTCTGCCTTTCGTTGGGCTAAAGTTTTTACCAATTGTGCAGGTTCATTTATTTGAACTTGTGACTCATCAAAGTCACTGGCACAAACGAAAGGCTGAATTCCGGCTGTTTGCAGCAAGCGGCGTCGTGCAACAGAAGCAGAGGCGAGTACAAAGGATGGGCTGCCCATAGGAGGAGTATGGAAGTAAGAACTAGTAAACTGAGAAAGACTCTAGTGATTCTTCAATTAATCGTTTGACTCTACCCCAACGTCTTTCAGGAATTGAGGCATTGAACGTAAAAAGTTTGCCACGGCTGACAGCAACACTAGCAAGGTTGTGGCGTTGTTGGTTCTTAGGTAGAGAAATTGTGTACTCTAAAAGATAGTATGTTTTTCCATTAGATTCCCGCTCTGCGGCATTGACTAACTCAGCTGTGCGACCAGAACCTTCAGGAGCAAGAGCGTTTTTTCCCAACTTATATCCTACTTCTCCTGGTGTCCCTAGTTCTTTCAAAGTTTTGCCTTCTGGAACTGGACTAATCACTACAGAAATATTTTCAGTCACCCCAATTATGTCGTGGAACACCACATCCGGACCGTTGGCAACTTTAACTTGCACCCAGCCGTTAGGATATAAAAACTCATAACCATCAGTGGTGTCTACATAGCTTTTAAGTCCCGCAGCCGCCGCCGCGCTAGAATGACTCAAGCTGAAGCTAAACACCAATAGCAAAATCAATACAATTCTTTTCCACATTTCTACAGTTTCCTTTAGGCTGGAAGCAACACAAGGCAAGTGTAATTTCTCGTTTTCATTGTCCCATGTATGCTGACAACTTACGAACTACGCTGGTTTTACCCAGGCACAATACCGCAAGAGGTTGAACTTTGGTTTAAGCAAAATTGTCTGATTGAACCGCTACAACCACCAGAAGAACGGGAAGATTTGTATCTTTACTCACCAACGTGTGACTTCTTGGGAATCAAATTGCGTCAAGGACGGCTAGAAGTCAAATGGCGCAAAGCAGAATTAGGTGTTGGGCGTTTTGGCGAATTCGTCTTGGGTAACACAGAGAAATGGGGCAAGTGGCTGTGTTGTGATCCTACAGAAGAAAGTTTTCAACCAAACCTCGTTCTAGACAACGCTTCATGGGTAAGTGTCCAGAAAATTCGCTATTCACAACTTTACCAAGTTTTCCCTGAGTTTCCACCACAACCTGTTGTTTCAAAAAATGAAGGTATCGACAACGGTTGTACAGTAGAACTTACCCATTTGATCATTCAAGAAAATGCTTGGTGGAGTCTTGCGTTTGAAGCTTTTGGCGAAGATACTCGTTTGATGGAGAACCTTCAGACAACAGCAAGTTGGGTATTTAAGACTTATCGTGGCTTAAAGTTACTTGCTCTTAATTCTTACGCGTACCCAAGTTGGCTAGCGCTTGTTTGTCGGTGACTGTTTACAAAACAAGTTACAAAACAAGCAAAAATCACCCAGCTGGGTACTGCTGTGCCTAATAACAGGGAACTAGGATATCAGAGGACAAACCAGGTGTAAAAGGTTATACTATTGCTGTTTTGGCACACACCAATAACTGTAAAGGTACCGAAGTTCATAAAGAGTTGCAACACGAGGAATTGTTCGCCTTTGGGACTGACAAGCTGTATCCATCATCAGACCATCGGCTTGTCTTGTCATTAGCCACTCTTTGAGTTACTCAATCAATCCAGGTCAGAATAATTACAAGGAAAGGTTTTATGGGTTTGGACAAAGGTTACGGTGTTTTAAAATGTCATGCGATCGCTGGCAAGAAGGAACTTGACAAAGAAGCCCCGCATTATCAAGTTCATGTGAAGGACGATCAGTTTTCGTATCGTCTTGCAATCAACGTTAGATCAGTTGAGCAACCTTTCGATTTGTTCTATTTTGTCGATGATGATTTTGAACATTTCATCACTGACAAACTCGATAAATTGAACTTTGGCTTTACGGAGATTGAGGAGTCACAGAGAAAGGCTGGGGAAATTGCACTGGACTACATCCGAGCAAACTTATTTAAAGTCGATAATCTCAAACCATTGCCCTTCAATTTACCTGGAGAAAACAACGACCTCAACGAGTTGATTGACTCGCACATTCAACGGGCAATTGACACTCAAGCAGTTGTCTATGCCTTTGGGGAACCGTGGGGACCAGAAAATAAGCCTGACAAAGTGTTCGACTTTAAACCGGGAAGAGGCGTTCATAATATTCATATGAACCAGGGCAACAGTGGGAATTTTGCCAGGGAAAATGGGGTTTTTCAAGATGGGGCGTTGTTGATTCATTATCCCTCTGCGCAAGGCTCACACGACCACTGGGTTGCGGCATTTTTTGCATTTCAATCCCAGTCCTTCCACACTGATGATCGTACTGGCAATCCCATAGCCATAGATCAAAGGGTGGGAACTGAACCAGTGGAACCAGGTGTTTCTGCTGTGAAGGCGCAGGTAAAAATTGTTGCTGCTTTGGTGAATCCTCGTAAGGAAGATACAGGCAAGGAGTCTATTACTTTAATCAACTCTTCACCAGAAAAAGTTGATTTGACCAATTGGGCAATTGCTGACAGCCTCAAACGTAAGCACCGCCTTCAAGGGTTGAGTATCTCACCTGGCGGAGTTGTCACAGTGTCTTTAAGTGGAGAAAATATTCAGCTTTCCAATAATGGGGGCATCATCACCCTTGTTGATGACAAAGGAATTAAGATTGACGGTGTTTCCTACACGAAGGAAGATGCCCAACAGCAGGGTTGGACGATTGTGTTTTGATTTGTTGTTAATTGTTAGTGTCTGTTCTTGCTAACTACTAACAATTAACTATTGTGCTTGCAGTACTACCAATGTCATATCATCGGTGTTTTGCTTATCGCCACCAATAAATTGTTGCACTTGGTTAAATAAATAATCTAGAATTTCCTCTGGTCCACTACAAATCCTACAAGCGTAGCTAAATACCACAACGAGGTTTTCTTCATCAAAGCGATCGCCACTTGCAGCAGCTGCATCGGTCAAGCCATCTGTATAATAAAGAATGATATCTCCAGGCTCTAACTGTGCCTGACCATCTTCGTATTGGTTATTAGCATCTAAACCAATAAGCATTCCAAAGGTATCTAAACGAGTCACTGTTTTCGTTGCCGCATGCCACCACATTGGCGGATTGTGTGCTGCATTGCTGAAAGACAAAATCCGTGTTTTCGGATCATATTCTGAGTAAAATAGAGTGACAAAGCGATGGGAATTTTCCAAATCTGCATACATCACTCGATTCAAGTTTTGCAGGATTCGTTTGGGAGGATGACCGTGTAACACTTCTCCCCGCAGCATTCCCCGCATCATAGTCATAATCAGTCCTGCAGGGACTCCTTTGCCCATAACATCACCAATCACCAAAGCCCAGCGACCATCTGCATCTAAACTGCTTTTGTTGTTTGGCTGAATTTGATTATGATTTGTAGGAATAAAGTCGTAGTAGTCTCCGCCAACACGATTAGCTGGTTTACAGCGTGCGGCAAGGGCAACACCTGAAATATTAGGGCATTGGCGTGGCAGAAGTCGCCTTTGAATTTCTGCGCCAATTTCTAGTTCTTGGTCTAGGCGTTCTTTTTTTCTGAGTTCTACGGCAAGTTCATCATTTTCTATTGCTACAGCCGTTTGATCTGCCACTAGGCGGACTAACTTTTGTCTGGTTTCTGTCCAAGTATATTCTGGTTCGCGGCTCAAAACGTAAAGCCATCCCCGTTCTGTATGCTTTACCAGAATCGCCGTACCAAAGATTTGTATATCTGGTCCCAAGCAGCGATGCATATAGTCATCCAACGCACCCGTGGTCATTGCTAAAGGTTGGGTATTGGGGACATATGTGATTTGACTCGTTGCTGTTTCTAGTGCCTTGCGGATATTCTTACGCTGCCCACTATCCTGCCAATGCAGCTGTTCTAATCTTACTTGACCATTAGGTTTGTACAGAAATAGGGCACTACCATCTGCATCTGTGACTCTTGTTGCCATCAAAGGAATCAGTTCCAAAAACTGATTCAAATTATTGAAGCTTCGCAAAGCAAATCCCAAAGAACTCAGTAAATCTTGAATTTTATTTTGTTCTCGGTGCAACCGTGCCACGAGTTCTTTGAGTGCCACAACTGGAGTGACCTGAGTTGTCGGGGCACCACTATTACTGTCAGTTGGTTGAGACGGTGGTTGAGGCACAGTTACCATTGTGATTTACATTATTCTTGTTTTATATTCCTTATAAATACTTTCGTTTTTGGATTGCTAAACTATATTGTGACAAGCCTGTCAGTTTAGCAAGAGTAGAAAAACGTAAGGTGTAAATTCTAAAAGTCTTTCGTATTTCATTTGCTTATTTAATTTCTTAATATATACAATTTAGAGTCATATACTTTTAGCACAAAACGACCTGCAAAAAACAACCATTCTAGATACACGCTGATAAGCTCCAAAATATATCATACTTTAATAACTTCGTCATATACCTTTGGATATATAAAATAGCTTGGCTTCTCAACCGTTAAGTGTCAAAAATGCCTGCTTGCACCTCAGGGTCTGATCATTGTAAAGGCTTACCCTTATCCACATAGCTAAAAATATGTAAACAAAAATGCATTGTAGATAAATCATCACACCAACAGGTACAAGCTGCGGCACCAAATCGAAAAACAGTATAAAATAGAACGTTTCATCTAAAAGTTAGACAATCAGTTGCTGTTTCACCGTCACTCTTTAAATCTTTAATTTACCACTAGAGAATATTTTTAAATATTAAGTCAGGGAATTTTGACTTACAGCGGTTTTCTTTCGGGTGGGCATTGCCACGAATATAGGGGTTCTTACTTGAGTACAATACAAGTTTTGTGGGGTGGGCATCCTGCCATGCGTGTCAACTTAAGGTGAAAGTCAGTAAGCGACAATGTTTTGAGAGATTGTCTTGTTTGCCTCGTTCCCAGCCTCAGGCTGGGAATGCCTACTGGGAGGCAGAGCCTCCCAGGCTTGCTCAAGAGCCGCACCCACCGCATTTCCAGGTGGAACCACCCTTCGGGTATCTCCTGAGCCCTGAGTCCTTACGGACACGCTGCGCGTTCACTTCGGTGTGCGCTTTGCGCTTACGGGCACGGCTTGAGGCCTGTACCGTGCGACCTCTGAAAGAGGCACGGAGACGCTGCGCGTTAGCGAACGCGAGTGCGTGTGCCTTTGGCACTCAGCTCCTCCCGAATGAGGCAGGCAGTCCCCTAGGTTGGGAAACCCGCCTGCAGGGGTGTCTCACCGCGCCCGAGATTAAAGACAGGGTTTTGGCTTAAATTGACACCAATGGCATCCTGCCCGCCCGGATAGTAGGACGGGCAGGATGCCCATCCCACAAGAGTCTAAAACAGTATTCTTTTCAATTGAGAACCGCCATAATACCAATTCAAAATTCATCTCTGTACGGCATTAAGAAAGCCAGATATAACCCAATACGGTTCAAATCAGACGAAAACCGTTATATGGACGTGAATGTAGAGACGTTGCCCTTCGGGTATGCCTTCGGCACGCTACGCGAACGCCAGTCGCCTGCTGCGGGAAACCCTCCCGCAGCGCTGGACTCACATGCAACGTCTCTACAAGTGTTCTGCGGGTACGCACTCGCGTTCGCTATCACCAACAATCTTTAACTGAACCGTATTGAGATATAACCAGGGTTTGGCAGTGTATATCTGTCGCATTCTTTTTTCACGCTTGGTATAACTGTATTGCAACCAAATCAGAAGCGCTGTAAGGCAGAACGTCTCCACAATCAAATCCCTGTGCAGCAATCTTCAATAATTTATCAAGCTAACCATTCAAGAGTGCTTCCACAAACTCATAGCTAGAAAAAGGACGCAAATCTTCAATTCCTTCGCCAGCACCAATAAAACGAATAGGTAAGCCTAACTGCTGCACCACGGCAAGGGCAACGCCTCCTTTAGCAGTACTATCCAGCTTAGTCAAAACGACACCACTCAGTTGTGCCGCTTGGGAAAAGACTTCAGCTTGTCGCAATCCATTTTGACCTAAAGTTGCATCTAAAACCAAAAGGGACTCGACTTTAGCATTAGGGGCTTTTTTATCAATAATGCGACGGATTTTACTGAGTTCCTCCATCAAATTTTTCTTATTTTGTAGTCGTCCGGCGGTATCCACGAGAAGCAATTCTATTCCTCGTGCTGTGGCAGCAGAGATGGCGTCAAACACAACTGCTGCTGGATCTGCATTCTTCGCAGGATTGGAAATAACTTCGACACCACTTCTAGTGCCCCAAATCTTAACCTGTTCCACAGCGGCAGCGCGGAAGGTGTCCGCTGCACCAATCAAGCATTTATAGCCAGATTTATTTGCTAGGTGTGCGAGTTTACCGATAGTGGTGGTTTTGCCAGCGCCATTTACCCCAGTAATTAACCAAACGTTGAGAGTTTCTTTTTCTGGGACAAAGATAGGTTTACTAGATTGTTTGACTGGTGCATCCAGCATATCTCGCAAGATGCTTTTCAGGTAGGCGATCGCCTCCTCTGGTGGCAGGACTTCTTGGCGAAGCTTGTTCTGGAGAGTGCTGATGATGTAATCTGTTGCTTCCACACCGACATCGGCTTGTAAAAGCAATGCCTCAATCTCCCCTACCGCTGCTTGGTTAAGTGGTCCTTGTCCGACAATTGCCTTGAGTTGGTTGAGGATGTTACGGCGGGTTTTGTCTAAGCCTTGCCGCAGCTTTTTCAGCCAAGTGATTTCTTCAAAAGAAATATCTTCTGGACGCCTACCTTGTGCCGCCAGGACTTCTGTTGACCACAAGAACCCTTCATCTAAGTCAAGCCCAGGAATTTCCCCTGCTACCTCTGGCGCAGTGGTAGTTGCAGCTACCTGCTGTTGAACCTCTGGTTCTGGGACTTCTATTGCGGTTGCTATGAGTCTTTCTTGTCTTGCTTGCCGTTCTGCTGCTGCTCTTTCTAAAAATGATAGAGTGGCAGGTGCTGATGGCTGCGTTACCTCTTGTGTTGTTGGTTCAGTGGGTTCTGGTGAAGCGATTTCTGTGGTAAAAAAGCTTTCAGCATCTGGTTCTTCGGCAATGACTGGCACCTCTGGTGGTGTGCTGAGTTCATCTGTGCCATCTGGTTCTTCGGCAGTAATTTGATCCGCAGTCACAACAGCTTCTTGTGGAGGTTGTAACGTTTCTGCTGCTGGTTGTGGTTGTGCCGTTTCTGCCTGAACTGGTTCTGTTTCAGGTTCTTCTGGTGGTGCTTCAGCTGTTACCTCACTTCCTGGCGTTTCTGCTGGCTGGGGTTGTTGCCTTTGCTGGATATTCTTATAAGCAGCTTTCGCATAAGCCAGTAAGTCAGTCGCTACCTCAGGTGCAGTTTCTGAGGTTGAGGTTTCGGCTGGTTGTGGTTGAGGTTCTTTTGCAGCAGGAGTTTCTTCCTGCTTCTGTGGAGAGGGAGTACCAGAAGGCTCGTTATGTTGACGACGGAACCAATTAAAAACCATTGCAGCTAGTTTGTTATAAAACTTAAGTTTTTATCTAAATTATGAGTTTAATTCAACTTCTCACTCTTTTTTAGCGAAATGTTTACCAAAGATAACCCCCCTACCCTCTTTTACTCCCCTGCAAGCAAAAGAGAGATAAGGAAAAAAAATTTAAGGTTGGAGTGCGACCAATCAAGTCACTTGGCATTACCACTTAATCAAAGCGAGCTTTTTGCTATGGAGTACTTGCTACCTTTTTTTGCTCAGTCACTCGACGCAGAACACCATTAATAAATCGATGGCTGTCTTCTTCACTGTAGCGTTTAGCTAACTCTATGGCTTCGTTAATTGTCACGCTCTGTGGAACTTGAAGATACTTCATTTCTGCCACAGCGATTCGCAGTATATCCCGGTCAATATGTGCTAAGCGAGTGACTTGCCAATCTACCAGGGCAGTAGAAATTTCCTCGTCTATGGTGTTTCGGTTTTCATTAACAGTGATGATAATCTCTTTGGCGTACTCGCGGACTTCTCTGTCTTGATTAGCAAGTTGAATGAGTTCCGGAAATTCAACAGTCGCAGCCAACTTGTTAATTGCTGTTTGCGTGTAGACGATCGCCTCTTTGACCATTGTTCTGGCGGTATTTAGGTCACTGGCGCGTGTTTGGCTAGTGAGAAGGCGATCGTTACTGCGTTGCAGTTCGCCCGCCGCATTGTCTAAAGTATCTTGAACTTCGGATCGCAGGGTGCGTACTGCTGCTAGCACCAACTTTGATACGAGTTGATCTGGTGGTATTTTTTCTAATTTTTTCGGGTTCATCGGCAGTTGGCTTAGGCTTAATAGTGCCAATTCCCGAGCTATTTGACGCGGTTTACGCTCTTGCATAAAAGTGAGTTGAGAGTATATGAGGAAGAATTTTTGGTTTTAGATTCAGAAGTAGCAGACAAGAAGAATAACTGCTCTTGTCTAATGACCGATGACTAATGACTAATGACTAATGACTAATGACCAATGACCAATGACTACATGATTTTAAGTTTCTTCGAGAGGAATAATCTGCCGTTTTGCTTCTAAGGGTGGCACTTCTAGTTGGCGTTCTTTAGAGATAACCAACTGAGGTAAGGGGGTATTGGGAGCAACAATGCCACCAGACACTACAATTTTAAAGGCATCTTCAATGGACAATGACAGATTTATAACCTCGTCTTCCGGAACAACTGCATACCATCCAGTGGTGGGATTGGGGGTTGTTGGTATGAAAACGCTCAACATCGGGCGAGACATCTGAGCCTGGATCTCGCTACTAATGATACCCGTAACAAAGCCGATCGCCCAGATTCCTGCCCGTGGATATTCTACTAAAATTACACGGCGAAACTTGCCGTTGCTATCTTTTAAGAGTGTTTCTAAAATTTGCTTGAGAGTTTTGTAAACCTGTCCAGCTAAGGGAATTGCCTGCAACAGTCGCTCACCTACATCTAGTAACCACCGTCCTGCAATATTTCGAGCCATCAAGCCAATCAGCAGAATACTCAGTAGTGGTACCATCAGTCCCACTAAGAGATCCAGTAGATTCACCAAGATGGGGTGCATTCCCTGAAATGGATTTAGTTGTTTAGGAATTTGGGTGAGAAAGTTGATGACCCAATTTGCAACAGTAATCGTAAGCCAAATGGTAGTTGCTAGGGGAATCACGACTAGCAACCCAGCAATCAGGTCATTTTTGAGGTCTTGTTTCCAACGATTGATTGCCAAGCCGCTATTCTCCTTTTTTAGGCAGGTGGAACTTCTTTGATTGGTACTCATACCAGTAGGTTCGTCAAATGGGGAGGACAGTCTTGTGCAGTTTGGAGTGGTGGTTTTTGCCGAAGCGCGCTTCTTGCTTGACGGGCAAGATGCCGCCATTATCTGTCCAACACGGCACAGAGTGAGCACTAATGCCGCAAAAAATGCCTGCTTTTGCAGCAAACCCAGCGATTTTCCTGACTGTGTGCAGATAGAGGCGGACTAAGCAGGGTGGGGGCTAGCAAGTCTAACGACTTGTGACTTTTCTTTTTAAAACTTAGTAAACTATTGTTGCAAACCTTTTAACGTATTACTAATACTACCTTGCTACATAAAAAGCTGCTAATTGTTCTAAGAAGGGATCACCGAACTTTGTTAGTATTTTTGCTCATAAGTGGCGCTCTCTGCGGCACAATCAGCTCATCTAGAATTATGTGAAAAATATTAAGTTCTATTAAATATAACATTAATGAAATCTAGTTGGTATTTGGGCGTCGCATAAAAATCAATTTTGGGGTAGTCGCTCAACTCCTAACTAACACATTTTAAAACCTTTATAGAGCAGGGCTTTTAGCCAAACAAGAATGCAGGTGTTTGTTTTATTTGTTGCGAGGCGGTTTAATACTTTTGATTTGTTACCTTCACTTTTGACTTCCCCCTCGTGGGGCGCTCATATGTTGCACCATTCTCGATGATCTGGCTTGCCTGCTCGGAGTTTGAACTTGTCCTGTATCGGTTAACTTCAGCCCTAAAATGCATTGCCAATTAGTTCTTTCTCTGATAGGAGTGAAAGTTTAGAACTTTGAATTCCGTCGGAAGTCAAAGAAGCTTTCCAGACACTCTTGCCAAGCAAGATTGCGGCTCAATTTTTGCTGACTCCAAGACAGTGCAGCTTGCTCAAAAATCTCTGAGAAACTGGGACACAGAGGAGCCAGATCAGCGAGGCGATTGACTTTGATTTTTTGGGCGATCGCCATTGCAACAACATTAATTAACTCTCCTGCTTCTGCACCAAAGAGCGAAGCGCCCAAAATTTCTCCATTACGTAGGACAATTAGTTTACACATACCCGTAGTTTCATCTCGGATTTGGGCAGCTGATAATGTTTTAAAAAACTGCCGCAAAACAATAACTTCATCAGGACTATATCCGCGTTTGGCTTGCGCTTCTGTTAAACCGACTTGTGCAAACATTGGGTTCGTAAATACTGCCCAAGGAATATGCCGATAATTAACTTTCAACCTAGGGAAAAAGAGTGCATTTTGCAAAGCTACTCTCGCTTCGTAATGAGCAATATTGACAAATTCATACCCACCAATCACATCACCACAAGCCCAAATGCGCTTATTTGTAGTTTGCAGTTTGTCATTCACCAGCAGGCGGCGCTGATTCCATTTCACGTCTACCGCTGCCAAATTTAAAGATTCAATATTTGGCTGCTGTGCCCTCGCGACTACGATTTCATCTGTTTCAATTGCCTTATCTCCCACCTGAAGCCATTTTTTATCCTCAATTTGTCTTACTTGAGTGACTCGTGTATTGGTAAAGACGCGCACACCTTCTGCTTCCAACTGACTGCAAAGCAGTTGGGCTATCTCAGAATCAACATCGGGAAGAATATTCGGGTGTTCTACAACCAAGGTCACATCATAACCAAACCGTACTAGAGTTTGAGCTAGTTCGATGCTTTGGGGAATACCGCCAATAATCACCCACTGTAATGGTGGTGTAGAACGCGATCGCGCTTGCCAAATTTGAGGAATGGTCAGAAAGCCAGTTCTTTGTAATCCTTCAATCTCTGGAATTGCCGGACGCGAACCTGTAGCAAGCAAATAATTACGTGCGCGTAGCGTTCGCTCATTAACGGCAAATGAGAGATGGGGTGACGATTCAAATTGACCATTGCCCAAGATGACATCCACTCCTTGGGCAGCTATAACGGCAGGTGAATGCTGCTCTTGGAGATTGGAGACAACGCCATGAGCATACAGCATTGCTTGGGGTATATCTACAGAAATTTGGCATTTTTCTGAGTTATCAGCACACGAAGTATGAAGCCCAATTTGGGCTGCATCACCCAGTTGCTTGGCAAGGTTGCTGATATGGCTTAGAGCATGGTGAGAAATAAATTCGTAAGGTGCATTAACAAAGTTAAACGCACCGTTGGTCGTTGGTTCCACCAAAGCTACCTTGGCTCTTAGTTGAGAAGCAGTAAGGGCAGCATAGCGTCCAGCTAAACTGCCACCAATAATCACAACATCGTAGTCAATAGTCACGTTATTTGTCCTTTGTCTTTTGTCAATTGTCCTTCGTGAGACCAGTCCTGCAGGCGGTGAGACCAGTGCTGAAGGAGGGTTTCCCTCCGCAGGCAACTGGCGAACCCGAAGGGGTTTCCCGCCGTAGGGAACTGGCGAACCCGTCAGGGTCAATTGTCCTTTCTCTTAATGACTAATGACTAATCACTAATGACTAATGATAGAGCTTCCAGCAAGCGCTGGTTATCTAACCCGGAGCGTACGGCTACCCGGAAATACCTATCGCCTAGTTCCGAAAAACTTAGGCAATCACGAATGAAAATTTGGTGATGCTTGAGTAATTTTTGCTGCAACTGCGAACTAGATTGTTGTGATTCAACGAGTAAAAAATTAGCCGCACTTTGCAGGGGTTGCAATCCACTTAAAGAAGCTAAACCCTGGAAGAGTTGATTTCGTGCTGGTGGTAGCCATGCCCAGGTTTGGTCTTGAAACTGTTTATCGCCAACGGCAGCGACTGCTGCCGCTGCTGCCAAGGTATTTACGGGCCAGGGGTCACGCCACAATTGCCAGCGCCGCAAACGGTCGGGGTGGGCGATCGCATATCCCAGTCGCAAACCAGGAAGACTGTAGAACTTGGTGAGCGATCGCAAAATCACTAAGTTTGGATATTCCTGCACCACCTCTATCAGGCTTTGTTCCTGTTCTGGGGGCAGAAAATCCATAAAAGCTTCATCCACCACCACCAAGGCAAATTCCTTCAAGTATGGCAAAATGGCTTCCCGCGAAAATAATTTTCCCGTAGGGTTATGGGGGTTATTCAGCAGCAAGCCCCAGTTAGTGCTGAGTTGTGAATGCTGAGTGCTGAGTACTGCCTTTAACTCAGAACTCGGTATTCGTTGCTCACAACTGATAATAGGGAACTCCAGTACCTCAGCGTGGTATGCCGCCAGCGCCCGGTAGTAGTCGCCAAAGGCTGGAGTTATCAAAGCTGTTGCGGCTAACTGTGCCAATTCCCGACCTGCCAGTGAAAGTAATTCTGCCGAGCCGTTACCCGGCAAAATCCATTCAGGAGGCAGTTGATGAAAGTGACTGAGAGCAAGTCTCAGTTCACCGTAATCAGGATCTGGATAGTGCCTGAGGTTGCCCAATTGGGATTCAATTGCCGCTAAAGCGCTGTTTGGAGGTCCCAACGGGCTGATGCTGGCAGAAAAATCCAGAATAGCACTTGGGGGACAGCCAGCTAACGCTGCTGCCCAAGCTAGATTTCCCCCGTGTGCAGGTTGCCGCATAGAAAAAGGGTGCCCTAAAAAAGAACCTAAGATTTTGGGGGTGCAACCTTTTCTCTAAACAATTTTCCAGCTGAAAAAGCAGGCACCTTTGTTGCTGGAATTTCCATCTTCTCATTTGTTTTGGGGTTACGACCTTCGCGGGCTTTACGTTCCCGTGATTCAAATGAGCCAAATCCCACCAAGGTGACTTTATCGCCAGAGGAAACAGCTTCGATGATGGTTTCCAAAGCCGCAGTTAAGACTGCATCAGCTTGTTTTTTAGTAACACTAGCCTTTTCAGCTACGGCATCAACCAATTCACCTTTATTCATGTCAAACTCCTTAGGTTTACTTGAGATTGTGTACAGATACGCCCTGACACATCTTTACTTAAATCTCTGTTTGGAGATTTACAAAAGCCGGCCTTATGGGTCTTTATGCTTAAAGAGGCTGTAATTCCCATAGGCTCGACTTTTCAATGAATCATTCTAAAGTGTCGTAGCCAGATGTGGATAGATGAAACCATTAATTTATATAGATTTCAGGATTTTTTTTATAAATCGGGCAATAGTTTCACGAAAAACCACCCCTAAAGTAGGAAAAAATACTTAGTAAAAACCCCTGTTGCTAGGGGAACAGGGGGGAGTGGAGGAATAAACAGGTGGGTTGGTAGTTTGTCAATGTTAAGTTTCATGACTGTATTTCATGAATTTATGGGCTTGAGCTTATTGAGATCCCCGACAACTTTTACGAAGTCGGGGATCTTGTTTTGATTCGTGACTCCGATTCAGTAGGGAAGCTGTTTCGCTCATCGCTGTATTTTAACGCTTTGGCACATGCATTCCACCACGTTCGAGCATTTGCCGTACATCTGGGCTAGGGGTGTAGTTATAGCCAAAAGACGAGCGCTCTGAATCTTCTACAATTTGAGGCGTGAGCAATACAATCACCTCGCTGCGATCGCTAGTTTTGTTTGTTCTTCTAAATAAAGCACCGAGGATAGGAATATCACCCAAGATCGGAATCTTGGACACAGTCACCCGGTCTGAATCTTGAATGATACCGCTAAGAATTAGCGTCTGACCGTCTCGGAGGCGAATTAAGCCAGAATTTAGCGAACGCTGAGATACCAAAAAGATTTGTTGGCTACCGCCTCCAACATTTATGTCAACTGGAGCTTGGGGTGCTTTTACAACAGGAGCTACCGATAAAGAAACAAAACCATTATCGTCAATCCGTTCAACTTTAACAGCTAGCGTTAAACCTACTTGCTCTTTATCCGCTGTAATCGTTTCTGTGGCAAGATTCTGATCGCGAACTATTTGCCTTTGAATATTGCCTACCACTTCTTGAGTCAAGTTAACATTAGCGCTTTGACCTTCTTGCACAATTAGAGTTGGGTCAGTCAAAATCTTCGCATTACCATTTGTCACCTGAGCTTGCAAACTAGCTAGCAAACGTCTAGGGAATTTTAAGGGATTATCTGGTTGAGGGTTATTGATTGTTGGAGAACTACTTAGACTATTGGTCACTTCATTAGCGTTAGCTGGTCTGGAACCCCCAAAATTCAGAACTGCAGCACCGCCATCATTGGTAAAAAAGTTGTTGCCTATGCCAAAGGAGAAGCTGGTGTTAAAGTTTTTTGTGTTTTGTAAATCAACATTAACAATTTTTACATTGATTACAACTTGCCGACGGCGGATATCAAGCTGAGTGAGTTGAGCGATCGCCATTTCAATTTGCCTGGGAGGACCAATTAAAGTAATCGAATTGGTGCGCTCGTCTCCTAATGCTTGTAAACCTCGCAGTAGAGGATTAGAGTCTTTAAAATCAATGCGTTGAGTTTCAATTCTAGTTTCTGTAGTAGTCTGGGTTTGGGTTATGGGGTTAGCTCCAGCCCCCACAGGCACAGCATTAACACTGGTAACGGCTCGTTCGCGACTGACGGCGGTTTCTGCCCCCAAGCCGACTAAAAAGTTCAATGCTACTCCCACCGTTACCTGATTGAGTCGCATACCACGCACAATCACATCACGGGTAGAATTGGGCAGTTTTGCTCCCACAAAAATTGTCCTTCCGCTGCGGTTCGCTTCAAGACCGCTGAGGCGCAAGACATAGTTAAAAACATCTTGAACTGGCTCGTTTTCTATATCCAACGAAATTGTTGGTCCCTCACCCCCAGTAGTACCTTGCTGTCCTCCAGCAGCTTGCTCACCTGCTTCTCTTGCTGCAAAAGCCAGGTTAAGACCAGCAGCACGGGCAAGCAGTGACAAAACCTCGCGTACCGGAGCGTCCCGCAAAACTAAGCGAGACACTCGTTCTTGAGTTCCCAAGTCAATATTACTAGGAGAAGCATCAATATTTGAGATGGCTATATCACCTACTGGTGGTGCAACGGCTCTAGGTAAGAAAGGTGGAGCTTGGTTCGTGTTTGAACCTGGTGCTTGTGTAGGTGTGCCGTTAATGCTAACTTGTGGGTTCGGAACGAGAACGTCTGGCTTTTGACTTTGTTGAGGTGAAGGAGAAGGCGGTGCTGCTTGTGTTCCTTGTGTTGAGGTAAAACCAAGAATAATTTCATTTTGGTTTCGCACTACAGGTTGGCTGTTGGGGGTGCTGCTGGTTCCAGTCACTCTTAGTTGGATGCTAGTAGCATCGAGCTGATTAACCGTCACTGAGGCAATTCCTGGAGCCGGATTGTCTTGGCGGAAACTATTTCCTTGTGGTAAACGTAATTGAGTATTAATAATATCTGCGACTAAAGTATTACCTTTTTTTGTCGTAAAAATTTGTGGGCGTGAGCCTGAGGCAATTGTCAATGTTACGTTAATTCCACCATCAACTGGACTAAGCTGCACTTCAGTAATTTGAGTAGTCTGTGCCCATACTGGTTGAGCCGCTAAAAAAACCATTGCAGCAGCATCTAATACAACACTACTAGCGTGAAGCTGTTTCACAGTTTATTCCTCATAATTAGAAAACTATCTATAAATCAAGCCCTTACTACATTTAAAAGTGTTTATTTATGCCCATCTACTTATTATTTGGTTTTGCCGTAGCAGCAGCCGCGACTTCCTCTTGACTGAGTGGCATTAATGCTTGTAACTGGAAAGATGTACTAATAGGTGCTGGTCCAACTCTAGGCATCACAGTTTTGTCCTGTTGAGTTGCTCCTTCTGGTGCCAAACTTGATTGATAGTCTTTCACTATTAACAAAGGCTGTAACCGCTCTATATTACGGAGAATGGATTGTGTTTGCTCGTAGGTTCCGATGATTTCGATATTGATACTGCTGCGTTTTAGCTTGCCATTTACCAATGAACCAAGACTGCCATCAGTAATCGGTTCAGCCTTTCCAGTAGGGACGTATTTCCTTAGTTTTGCTCTCACTGCATTAAGAGGAATTTGAGTATTGCCAGATTCAACTAAGCGATTGAGATCCAGCGGTAGTGTATCCAAGGTTTTTTCATTAGCAAATAAAGCTAAAACTTGGAGTTGTTGCTGTTTGGAAAGTACTTGCTCCTGTTTGACTGTGTCCATTTGTTGAATGATACTTTTCTTTTGGTCAACAACTTCCTGTAATTGCTTCTCTGTTGTTTGCTGCTGTTGAAGAGTATTCCATGCTGGCATCACGGAATTTATCAGCATATAAACTGCTCCTGCAAGCCCTAAACTCCCTAGGATAATACCGATAAGTTTTGGTGTTAGGGGAATGCCAAAAATAACGAGTGAACTTGGAGAAGCTGTATCAAATTCCGTGCTTTCTACAAAGTTGAAATCATCATTGAAAGTCATTTCTGAATGACTCCTATCTGTTGCATACTGCGGATTCTATTCACTAGTCCTACTGTGCCTTTTTGTTCCAATTCCCGAATTAATTCAGAAGCGGGAACATCACTGAGACTGGATTGAATTGTGTATTTGACTATTTGGGGTGCTTTAATTTCTATGCTCGTAGTAGATTGAAAGCCGAGTTGTATCGGTGCATCTACTAACTCTGCTGTGATAATTTTTGTCTGTGCAGCTTTGAAGAAACGAGACTGTTGCAAACTCAGCATAAAATCGTTGACATCGCCAAAGGAGCGAGCAAACCCTGAAATTTCCACACCTCCAGCAGGATTGGGTGCTGGTTGTCCTTCTGTTGGGGCTGTGGGTGGAATTTGCTTGATGCTATCAATTTGCACAGTTGCTGGGATGCGATCGCCCAAATCTTGTAACACAGCTGACCAAGGACGAATCTGGTCAAAAACACTAACTAAAGCTTGAGTTTCCTGCTTAATTTTGTTTGTTTCTTCTTTGATTTTGTTGATATTTGCTATTTCTATCCTGAGCCTTTGATTCTCCTGTTCTAATTGTGCTCTGTTCTGCTCTATTTCACGATTTTTTGCTTGCAAAAACCACCAACTCGTTCCCATTAAAGATGGTAAAAATATACTGACTGCTATTCCTATATACAGTGGGGTGAAATCTCGAGTACGTAGAGATATTGCTGGTCGGTTCTTTTTAGAATTCTTCTGGTAAATTGAGCGGTCTTTGAGAAAGTTAATCTCTAAGCTGTACATTGTATATATTTTTTACTCTTTAATTTGCATAGTATCAACAGACAGGAAACCTACCACTTTTAGGTGATTCTCTTGTTTTTGAATTTTGAATTTTGAATTTTGAATTTTCATCGTACCTCCCGCATTCCTAAACCAAGCACTACCCCCAATCCAGGACGTTGGGCTACGGGGTATTTCTCTTCGTCAATTTGCAATGACAAAGCGGCTATTGGGTCTATTTGAGAGGTTGGCAAACTTAATCGTTGTGTAAAAAACTCATCAATTTGTTCCAGTCCGCCGCCTGGTCCTGCTAGCATGATTTGCGCTACCTCCAAATTTTCATTTTGATGTAGATAAAAATTAATGGAACGGCGTAGTTCATCTGTGAGTTCTCCTAACACCCGCATCATCGCTACCATACCTGGGTTCATTTCAGGAACGCCAGTTTTCTCTTCATCATCTATAGGAGTTAAAGGAATAGACATTCCATACAAAAGTTCTATATCTCGTGAAACGGGTAAACCCATTGCTCGAGATATAGCAATTTGCATTTGATACGTTCCAATGGGAACGGTACGCGAAAATTGCGGCACTCCATTCACAACGATCGCTATTTCTGTGCTGTCGAATTCTATATCCACGAGCACTGCTGCTTCTTGTGGTCCGTATTGTCGCAATTGTTCGCGAAGTGTCCGAATCAGAGCAAAACTGTTAATCTCTAAAACATCAATTTGCAATCCAGCTTGTTCAAATGTATCTATAAAGCTATCGGTAATTTCCTTACGAGTAGCAACTAGCAATACCTGTACCTTTTCGATGCCATCGTGATCTACAAAGTACCCAAGTTTCTGATAGTCTACATCAGCTTCTTCACGAGGATAAGGTAAATACAAACCTGCTTCGTGGTTAAGTACCATCTCCTGTAGTTCTTTGTCATCTAACTCTGCTGGCACGGATATAAGGCGTATAATTGAGTATCGCCCTGGTACAGCGGTAGCAACACGAAAAGCTTTGATTTTACTTTCAGCGATCGCTTCCTGGATGAGTTCCGCCATTGTTGCGGGATCAGTGATTTGACCATTAACAAAAACACCTTCTGGAACCGACACTGATGTTAAAGTTTCTAGTTTCAAACCTTGGCGTTGCTTGCGTAGCTGAACTAAATTCACGCGTTGCGGTGCTAGTTCTATGCCAACCCCTTGGTAATATTTACCAAATAAAGTCTTGAATTGCCTAACCACAGTTTTGCCCGTTCGACTACCAATCGAAAAATCAAATGATATTAAGAATTGATATTGTAGCTAGAAAATTGTTTTAGCCTATAATCTCCACAATTTTGCATAAGCACTTCACCCTGAACAAGATAAAAAAGTACAAGCACGATGGTTAGAATTCAAAAGTTCAAAAGATTAATTGTTTGGGCGTTACTCGGTGTATTGACCAGTTGGATTGTTAGTTGTGGTACAGGAAATGTCAGCAATACCACAAAACAGGCATCATCAGGAGCGGCAAATGTTGAGTTTTGGACAATGCAACTCCAACCTCAATTTACCAACTACTTTAAAAGCCTAATTGCGTCTTTTGAGTCACAAAATCCAGGTATAAAAGTTAGCTGGGTTGATGTACCCTGGACGGCAATGGAGAACAAAATTTTAACAGCTGTTTCCGCAAAAACACCACCTGATGTTGTCAACCTCAATCCGGATTTTGCTTCCCAACTTGCAGGACGAAATGCCTGGTTAGATTTGGATGCAAAACTTCCAAATGAAGTGCGTTCCTCATATTTACCGAATATCTGGAAAGCTAGCACGCTCAATGACAAGAGTTTTGGGATTCCCTGGTACCTCACCACTCGGCTAACCATTTATAACACCGATTTATTAAAACAGGCAGGTATCAACAAGCCACCTGCTACCTACCCTGAATTAGCGCAGGTGGCTCAACAAATTAAAGACAAAACCGGTAAGTATGCCTTTTTTGTGACGTTCGTCCCCCAAGATGCTGGTGAGGTGCTAGAGTCCTTTGCACAAATGGGGGTCACTTTGCTAGATGCTGGGGGTAAAGCAGCTTTTAACTCCCCACAAGGTAAAGCAGTGTTTCAGTATTGGGTAGATTTATACAAAAAAGGGCTTCTACCCAAAGAAACATTGACACAAGGACACCGTCATGCAATAGATTTGTACCAAGCAGGAGAAACGGCGTTGCTGTTTTCTGGTGGGGAGTTTCTTGAGAACATTAACAAAAATGCCCCAGCAATAGCTAAAGTTTCCGCAACTGCACCACAAATCACAGGTGAAAACGGCAAGAAAAATGTCGCTGTGATGAACGTCGTTATCCCCCGCGACAGCAAACAACCCGACGCCGCCCTCAAATTCGCCTTGTTTCTTACAAATGACGAGAATCAGCTCTCTTTTGCCAAAGCAGCCAACGTTCTCCCGTCTACAGTCAAGTCGCTGGCTGACAGCTACTTCAAAGATGCACCCGCCAATGCCTCGGCTTTAGATCAAGCGCGAGTAATTAGCGCCCAAGAACTGCAACAAGCAGAGGTATTAACTCCCAGGCTTAAGGATATAAAACTTTTGCAAAAGGCAATCTACGAGAATTTGCAAGCAGCAATGCTGGGTGAGAAGACAGTAGATAAAGCTGTAGAGGATGCAGCACAGGAGTGGAATAGCACCAGAAGTTAGCTTAATCCAAAAGAAACTTCACTGTACCTGTACGGTTATACCTAGACGCGTATCCCTCACGCGACGCTGGTGCAACGGCGCACCGGTTGGATACCAAGCTTTTGGGGTGATTTGAGCGATCGCCTGGTTCTCTTTGAAATTCCATTTCAGCCTTGTCAGCAAGCGTTTCAACAATTTCGCGAAACGCATTGAAATTTCGGGGAGGGCGTTGCCCTTGTGCGGCAACCGGGATGATATTCTATCTTTAGCTCAACTGTTACAACGGTTTACGTAGTAAAGTGATTGAAGGTAATATCTTGCCATGAAGCGTTTCTTTCAAAAAGTAATCGTTTTTACCTTTGTTATGCTTAGCGTGTGTTTTCTGTTTCAGAACCCTAGCTTTGCAAAGACAAGTGATTCCCAAGCACAACCACAAGTTCAAGATTCCACTTCATCAGGTTCTCAATCAAGTAACCCAAGTTCTAACTTAAATAAAAGTGAATGGAATATTACATCTGTTCCCATACGTCCACTCAAACCAGGCTTTGAGTGGGAAGTGAAATCTGAAGAAAATGGTAAGAAGTTAGTAATTTTACATAACGGCGAAGAAGCTTTAACACTTGTGAAAGAATAGCAAGCATCGATTATTAGGGCTGGGGTTGAACTTACTCCAGCCCTAATTTGAGTAAATGCGACGATTGAACATAAATAAAACCCTAGGGAGAGCGATCGCCATCAGGGGTTCGCTGCTGTTCGATAAATTTTGTGCATATTTACGGATTTCTTCCTAGATCTGCGTAGGTTTTTAGAAACGGTTTTTGGCAGTCTCATAGAATTGAAAAAAGTAAAAAGAAACATACGTACAAACACACGTAGGGTGGGCACTGCCAGTCAGATTCTGCCCACTATACGAGGGCTTTAGTAGCAGTGCCCACCGTACAAAAATGTAAAACAAACAAGACAGTCTGTGAAGCGATGTGGGCTGTTGTCATACAATAGACCCCGACTTACATGAGTTCCCACGATTCGTTATGAGCTACTTCCGTCCTGCCATTGATACCATGACTGGCTACATTCCTGGTGAACAGCCCAAACCAGGAACAAAAATTATCAAACTCAACACAAATGAAAATCCCTATCCGCCTTCCCCAAAGGCGATGGAAGTGCTGCAAAATTTAGATAGTGAGTGGCTACGGCGCTACCCTGATCCATTTGCGAGAGAGTTTTGTCAGGCAGTCAGTGATGCGTTGGGAGTGCCTGCAGATTGGATCATTGTGGGTAATGGGAGCGATGAACTGCTGAATGTGCTGATACGCTGCTGTGCGGAGGGAAATGAACGCAAAGTCGTGTATCCCGTACCAACCTACGTGCTGTATCGGACTTTAGCAGCTATCCAACCTGCCCAAGTGGTTGAAGTTCCTTACTCTGCCAACTTTCAGTTACCAATCAAGGAACTCGTTGCGGCAAATGGAGCAATTACGTTTATTGCTTCTCCGAACAGTCCGTCTGGTCATGTGGTACCTTTGGATGATCTGCGGGAATTAGCGCAGCAAGTCTCAGGAATTGTGGCGATTGATGAGGCTTACGTTGACTTTGCTGAGTATAGCGCGTTGCCATTAGTGCAAGAATTCGAGAACGTGATTGTGTTACGTACTTTGTCGAAAGGGTATTCCTTGGCAGGCTTGCGGATGGGCTTTGGAGTGGCAAATCCAAAACTTGGCTCGGGGTTATTTAAGGTAAAAGACAGTTACAACATTGATGCGATCGCCATAGCAGTCGGTACAGCAGCAATGCGGGATCAAGCATACAAAAATGCTTGTGCAGATAAAGTGAAAATATCGCGGACAAAGCTAACCCTAGACTTGAAGAATCTGGGATGGAGAGTGCTTGATTCTCAGGGTAACTTTGTTTTGGCAACTCCTCACGAGGGAAATGCAGAGTCTCTTTACTTGGCTCTGAAAGAACTCGGAATCTTGGTGCGTTACTATAAGCAACCTGGGTTAGAAGATAAGCTGCGGATTACAGTTGGTACGGATGAGCAAAATCAGACGTTAATAGAAGCGTTAGTTAGCTTGATTAACAAAATCAGAATAGAAAATGCTTGAAAAAATCAGAATTGGAAAAGCTTCATTAAGCGACTTTGAAGAAATAGATAAATTTGATATTTTTGCCGGAGATAGAAAAGCGGAAATACAAAGAGAAGAATGTTATGTGGCTACACACGAAAAAATAATTACAGGATATGTAACGTTTGACTATACTTTTTACAGCAGACCTTTTATTCGATTTTTGTGTATCCGCCCTGATTTCAAAAGAAAAGGAATCGGAAACAAAATCATGGAATTTGTAGAGCAAATATGTGAAGGAAAAATCATATTTTCCTCAACCGAGAGTGATAATTTGGCGATGATAAAGTTATTTGAGAAGAGAGAATACAAAATATCAGGTGTGATTGAGAATTTGCAGATACAAACAGAAATAGTATATTGCAAAGATTTGACATCCTCGTCGCCGTAAACGACCGCGATTCGGTAGTCGATCAGCTCCGCTATAAATTATCTGTGTCCATCTGTGTCCATCTGTGGTTTCATTTTCATTCAATTGACTTTTGCAAGAAGCCTACTCATTTTGAACCGTAGTTGCTAAAAAATGCCCGACTAAGTATAGCGAACCGCACAAGATTACCAAATTGTCCGTCGAGGTAAAAGCTGCCTCTAGCGCTGGTAATAAATCTAGATAAGTACAGCAAAAACTTAATTCTGAGCAAACACTCTGAGCCAGTTTTGCTAATTCCCCAGGATCTGCTGAACTGTGATCTGGAACTGGCACTAAATATAATCGGTCATTTGGTCGCAGTAAGGCTTTGAAAATATCCACATGGTCTTTTGTGGAGAGCATTCCCATCACCCAATTCACAGAGTGCTGAGTCGTCTCCCCTCCCTGCTTGCGGAGAGCAGCGCCGTGCGGGGGTTCCCCCCGTTGAGGCGACTGCGGGGGAGGGGCTGGGGGTGGGGTTAAACTATCCACATAATCTCGCAAAACTTGCGCGGCTGCTGGATTATGAGCGCCATCTAGCAACAATTTATGGTTTTTCCAACTTGTCCATTGTATTCGCCCCAGCCATTTAGTATTCGCCATTCCTGTAATGATGGCTTGCTCAGAAATCTGCCAACCCTGTGTTTGTAAAATTTCTATAGCAGCTAAAGCCAAAGCTGAATTTGTCAACTGAAATTGCCCCTGTAACGGTAAGGGGTATTTAATGAACTTTGTAGACGCCCTATCGGCGGCTTCCCGGAGGGTATGATGAATTGTTTGATACTCTGCCCATCCTGCGTCAATTTGACGTGCTGGCTGCGGTGTTATAAGAGGGCATTGTAATTCTAAAGCACGCGATCGCACGACTTGTTCTGCCTCGCTTGGCAATGTTCCCACAACAGCAGGACATCCAGATTTGAGAATACCAGCTTTTTCTCTGGCAATATCGGCAACAGTAGGACCAAGAACCTGCCAATGTTCACGGCTAATGGAAGTGATGATGGTGACGAGGGGGTTCAAGCAAACATTTGTAGCATCCAAGCGTCCTCCCAATCCAACTTCTATCACTGCCACATCGACTTTAGCTTGTGCAAAATATAACCAAGCTGCTGCGGTAATCACTTCAAACTGCGTTGGCGGCTCTTCATCTTGTTGAATAGCAGCTTGCACTTGCAGTAATACTTGGCACAATTGTTCAGAGGAAATCGGCTGTTCGTTGAGACAAATGCGTTCTGTCCAATCAACCAAATGAGGTGAGGTGTAGCGTCCTGTACGATAACCCGCTGCGGTGAGAATAGAAGAAAGGTAGGCACAGACGGAACCTTTACCGTTAGTACCTGCAACATGAATTATCGGAACTTGATGATGGGGATTTCCAAGATTTGCCAGTAGTTTAACAATGCGTTCCAATCCAAGATGGACGCCAAAGTGTTGGAAGGGCTGTAGTAAGGAGTTAATATCCACGAAAGATAGTCAGGAGGCTAAGGTGAGGAAAATTTAAAAAGAACGCAGAACACAGAACATAGAACCCACAATAGATCCCCATAACCGGGCGTTGGAAAAGCTGCCTTGGACATGAAATATATCTTTCTTTTTTTCCCATAACCGCCACGGGGGCTTGTATCCTTTTTTGATTCTGACTACTGAATTCTAAATTCTGAGTTCTTCAGTAAAAATAAAACCGACTGCTCGTATCATTAAAAACAGTCGGTTAAATATTTATAGTGATAATTTGATTCTAGGCTTCTCTATTCAAAAAGTTTTGTAATTGATTTAAAGCAGCAGCACCAATGTTAAACGCAGCCCAACTAGCAGCAATCAGAACTGGCGCTAAAACAATTGCTACACGCATATCAATGTCCATATTTACAACCCCTCTGTTATGTAGAAATAAAGTTTTGTCAAGTACTCTCATTTTTATTTTTAACTGAAGTGGTGAATTTTCCCAAACAAAATGTAAAGAATATTTACAATTTCCGCGTTTCTCTCACTCAGGTACCGTAAACCCGATATCCGTACCCTTGCCAGCATGAAAGTCGGCTAACTTTTTGTAACGTTGGGCGTGTTCGATGAGTTCTGCTGCTTCATCTGGTGAGATTTGGCGCACAACTTTCCCAGGAACGCCTACAACAAGGGATAAAGGCGGTACATCTTTAGTAACGACTGCGCCTGCACCAATAATGCTACCACTCCCTACCCGTACCCCATCTAGAACAATTGCGCCAATCCCGATCAAGCTGCCGCGTTCAATATAAGCGGAATGTATGACAGCGCGATGCCCTACGGTAACATGATCTTCTAATACCGTAGGTTTACCTGGATCACCGTGTAATATTGCTCCATCCTGAATGTTTGTACATTCGCCAATTTCTATGCTTTCCAGATCTCCCCTGACAACTGCACCGTACCATATGCTCACGCCTGCTGCAATTTTTACCGAACCCATAACAACAGCATTCGCTGCTATGAAGGCAGCTTGAGAAATATCGGGAGAAGACCAGTAGGAAGCGATAGACACGGTAGAATAGAACGGTAGAATAAAAATGTGGTACCCAGGAACACTGGAGGAACTCCAACCTTGGTAGGTCGCATTCACCAGGATATCACGGTGTACAGTCTTGAATATCAAGAGCAGCAGTAAGTCAGTACCCGAGTGAGGTGGAGCAGAAGTGTAAAAGGAACCAATATTACTGGTGGAGACAAAAATATGTTTTTACGCACTTCATGATGAATCCAGGCTTGCAGTACCCTATATTCGGTCCAGAAATTCAGTGTCCCCACTGCCGCCAAACAATCCCGGCTTTGACACTAACAGATACGTATTTATGTCCACGTCACGGCGCGTTTGAAGCTAATCCGAAAACTGGAGAATTAATCCACCTACAATCAGGGCGTCATTGGCGACGATGGAATGGCGAATGGTATCGGCAGCATACTCATCCCGATGGCATTCGATTTGAAATTCACGAAGCACTAGACAAGCTCTATACCCAAGGGTACCGAGCAACACGGGTGATCATTGCCAGACGCTATCAAGAGTTGATGAGTGGTTACCTAGAGCGTAGCACCCCTTGGCGTTCTGGACAGCCGGAGATGACTTCGGCGCGACTTTATGGTTTGCCTGTAGAGTTTAGCCCCGATTCTTCGGAAGATCCCTGTTGGGAAGTGATTAATTTCGATTTGGAAAAAGAGCCTGGTGTGCCAGTGCGCTATCCCTATTTCAGATTATTTGAGTAAAGATCCAACGTCAAAAGTCATTAGTCTAAATTTTCATAAGTTATGACTAATGACTGATGACTTATAATTAAAATTATGCATCACGCTTCTATTCGTACAGCAAATATTCATCGGGCGATCGCCTTCTACGAACAGCTAGGGTTTAGCGTTTGCGAACGCTTCACGACAGGCTACACTCTTGCTTGTTGGCTAGAAGGACTCAACGGCAGAATAGAACTTATCCAAATTCCTCAACCAAAACCTGCTCCAGATGCTTTTGGAGATGAACACTATGTGGGATACTACCATCTCTCATTTGATTTGACTGAGATCACATCAGATTTACCGAGTTGGTTAACAAATTTAAAAGAAAACTTTTTGGTTTTAGCAAAAAATAATTCTGAACTGTTAGAACCACTGAAAATTCTTTTAGAACCTACACAGCAGCAAATAGGTAATCATCTTTACGAAGTAGCTTTTATTGCAGATCCTGATGGTTTGCCCTTGGAATTCATCCGTGTATTAGCAACACTTTCATAGTTGAATAGTTGAACTTAAAATTTTTTGTCTGTAAAATAAATTTTTCTTCTCTGTAGTCTTGTTGAGAGCACACCGGACTCAGAGAAGCTCAACTATATTGAAGAAAAAAATCTGTAATTTAATTTACAGTTTGCGTAGTAAAATACATGCCTGTGTTGCGTAAATTGCATCGATATCGTTTTCCTTTGTTATTATTAAGTTTTTGGTTGATGACGGTGTTGTTGCTTGGAGATGCATCTTCTTTTAGCAAGATTACAGCCGCTTCCACCTGGTTAAACTCAGATAAAATAATCGTATCAAAAAAAACAATACCTCCGTTGATAGAAAATGTTTGCAAAACAGTCTTGGACAATGGTCTGACTGTTCTTACTAGAGAAGTACACTCCAGCCCAGTGGTGACTGTGCAGGTATGGTACAAAGTGGGATCACGTAACGAAGAACCTGGATTAAATGGCATTGCTCATCAGTTAGAACACATGATGTTTAAAGGCACAAAAAATCGTCCAATTCAATTTGGAAGATTGTTAAGTGCTTTGGGCAGTGACTCAAACGCTTTCACGAGCTATGACCAAACGGTATACTACAATACAGCAGAGCGCGATAAGCTGACAGCTTTGTTAGAGCTAGAAGCAGACAGAATGCAAAATGCTGTGATTGATTCTGTGGAACTAGCAAGCGAAAAGCGAGTTGTGATTTCCGAGTTGCAAGGTTACGAAAATAGCCCTGAGTACCGCCTCAGCCGCGCTGTCATGCAAGCGGCGTTCCCTAACCATGCTTACGGATTACCTGTTGGTGGTACTGAAGCTGATGTGCAAAAGTTTGATTTAGAGCAGGTGCGGAAGTACTATGATAATTTCTACACTCCTGATAATGCTGTTGTAGTGATTGTTGGAGATTTCCAAACCGAACCAACCCTCGAAGCAGTTAAAGAGATTTTTGGGAAAATACCTAAGAGTGAGAAGTCAGGAGTCAGGAGTCAGGAGTCAGGAGTCAAGAGTCAGGAGTCAGGAGTCAGGAGTAAAGAATCAAAACAGAGGACTCCCATTGTTTTGAGGGAACCAGGAGCTGGAACGTTATTGCACGCAGTATATCCGTTACCGGATGCGAATCATCCGGATGTGCCAGCGTTGGATTTGATGGATCGTATATTAACAGACGGACGGAATTCTCGCCTTGAGCAGGTATTGGTAGAATCTGGTTTAGCGAGTGATGTTTCCGCTTCTGTAATTAGCTTGCTTGAATCAGGCTGGTATGAGTTGTCGGTAACGGCTGATCCCGATCAAGACTTGAAAAAAATTGACTCAGTTCTTAGAAGTGCGATCGCCAAACTTACACAAAAAGGAGTCACAATAGAAGAACTGAATCGAGCCAAGGCGCAGTTGCAAGCGTCTGTGATTTTGAGTAACCGTGATATCACCAGTCTGGCGTTGCAATTGGGTAATGACGAAACAACAGCAGGTGATTATCACTATACAGAAAAATACTTAGCAGCTATTCGCCAAGTAACAGCGGCGGATGTGCAGCGTGTCGCAACAAAATACCTCAAACCGGAAGCACGTACAGTGGGCTTTTTTAAGCCAACTCAAGTCAAGGCAACGGGGAATGGTGAGAAGACGAACTCCAAACACAACACGGAAAATTTTGCTTCAGGTGCTGTGAATACACAGGAAGTGGCAAAATACCTACCGACGGTAGATTTGACTAGTGTTCCTAGAAGTCATACGCTGCCAGAGCAATTTACATTATCTAACGGTTTACGGGTATTGCTCGTTTCTGACACTAGCACTCCCACAGTGACACTTTCAGGTTACGTCAAAGCTGGTAGGGAATTTGACCCAGAGGATAAAGCTGGACTGGCGTCTGTTGTGGCAGAAAACTTAATGAATGGCACAAAAACAAAGGACGTTTTAACTGTTGCCAAAACCTTAGAAGATCGGGGAGCAAGCCTTGAGTTTGAAACGTACCGAGAAGGTGTGCGGATTGAAGGTGATAGCTTGGCGGCTGACTTACCGATTCTGATTCAGACATTAGCAGATGTTGTCAAAAATGCTAATTTTCCCACCAAAGAGTTAGAACTGACTCGCAAACACGCCTTGACTGCGTTGAAGCATGAGTTAGATGATCCCTCAGAAGTCGCAGAAAGAACATTTGTACAATCGGTTTACCCGAAAAAACATCCCTTACATACATTTCCAACAGAGCAAACTTTGCGACGGATTAACCGTAAGGATGTTCTTGAATTTAAAACAAAACATTACCGTCCAGACACGACAGTCCTAGCGCTGGTAGGAGATTTTGCTCCAGATCAAGTCAAAGCACTTATAAAAAGTGAGTTTGGTAACTGGAAAGCAAGCGGTTCACCACCAACTTTGAACTATCCAGCGGATATAATACCAGAAAAAGTTGTGAGCGTCAACTCTGTTGTTCCGGGTAAAGCTCAAGCGATTACCTACATGGGTAACACAGGGATTAACCGCAAAGATCCGCGCTTTTTTGCAGCTCAGGTATTGAATCAGATTTTGGGGGGCGATACTTTATCGAGTCGGCTAGGAGCAGAAGTGCGCGATCGCCTTGGGCTAACCTACGGAATATACAGCAACTTCCTTGCTGGAAGCAATTTTGGAACATTTTTGATTGAGATGCAAACTTCTCCAGAAGATACACGTCAGGCGATCGCCAGTACCCGCGAACTCCTCAAGGAAATTCATGAAAAAGGCGTCACTGAACCGGAAGTAGAGACAGCTAAACGCATCTTGATCAGCAACTACATCATATCCCTGGCAGATCCAGAGGAATTAACACATAAAATTCTGATGAATGAAGTGTACGGGCTAGATAAAGAGGAATTGCGCCATTGTACCGAAAAAATTCAAGCAGTCAACCTTGACCAAGTCAATCAAGCAGCCCGTGAGTTACTTTATCCAGATAAAATTGTTGTAGTGACAGCTGGACCTGCTGTATTTGCAGACCAAGGCATGATGAGTCATTAGTTGTACAGACGCGATGGCGCAGTGTTGTAGAGACGTGCCATAGCACGTCTCTACAGTAGTAAAAAAGCCTGAAACTACAGTGATGGGGTATGACTGGATAGTATCAGGTTTGATCGGAAACGCAAACGCGGGGACATAAAAATTTTTGACTTATCAGTAATTATGAGAACTTGATATAAATAATCACAAGTCATTAACAGTGCAAAATTCAATTTTTTTTAAGAGGATGTTTTAAAAGTGGCTAGTTATGTATCACAAACTTTTCGATCCCCCGAAATCCCCCTTAATAAGGGGGACTTTGAGATTATTTTCCCCCCTTTTTAAGGGGGGCTAGGGGGGATCTCGATACAAATCGGTAGTTTACAAACATCTTCTAAGACTGCAAACTGGATCTATTGCCGCTAGAGTGCAGTTTAAGTACTCTTAAGCTTTATAAGACAGCTTTTGGCAAAAAATAAGTTAACTTAAATATAGGTATTGTTTCTCAACAAGTTAGAAGAACTAAAGTTAAAAGAACTATTGATATACAAGCGACAAGGCACAGATATTCATTAATTTCCCATGAACATTCTTAGTAACCTGCTTTCTCAACCAGCTCAAAACAAGCCTCAAAAAAAGCAACGCCGAGGAATTGAAATCAAATCGCCGCGTGAAATTGAAATTATGCGGCAATCAGGAAAAATAGTGGCAACCGTGCTAAAAGAAATTTCCGAGCTGGTAAAGCCAGGTATGACCACAGCTGATTTGGATGCTCATGCGGAAAGACGCATCCGGGAAATGGATGCAACACCTAGCTTTAAAGGATATCACGGTTTTCCTGGTTCTATCTGCTCCAGTATCAACAATGAAGTTGTACATGGCATTCCTAATGCCAAAAAAGTCATCCGCCCTGGAGATGTTTTAAAAGTCGATACCGGCGCATATTACCAAGGCTTTCATGGTGATTCTTGTATTACAATTGCTGTGGGCGAAGTCACTCCAGAAGCTGCAAGACTGATTCGCGTAGCAGAAGAAGCTCTTTTCAAAGGCATTGAACAGGTGAAAGCAGGAAACTGCCTGATGGATATTGCTGGAGCAATTGAAGACCATGTGAAGGCAAATAAGTTTAGTGTAGTACAGGACTTTACCGGACACGGTGTTGGTCGTAACCTGCATGAAGAACCTTCAGTTTTCAACTTCCGCACCCGCGAAATGCCAAATGTTAAACTCCGTGCGGGAATGACGCTGGCAATTGAGCCAATTTTGAATGCTGGTTCTAAGTATACACGCACCTTATCTGACCGTTGGACAGCTGTGACGGTAGATAATTCTCTATCCGCTCAGTTTGAGCATACTGTGTTGGTGACAGAGACGGGATACGAAATTTTGACGGATCGCTCGAAAGTTTAAATGATGTAAATTTATAATTGAAAATTGAGTTCTTCAGATCCCCGACAACTTTGGCGAAGTCGGGGATCTTGTTTTTTCACAAATCCAAGGGCAGACTGCTATATATAGCGCTTTTCGTTTCAATGAAGTACAAATTTATCTGTGTCCATCTGTGTCCATCTGTGGTTCTTATTTCTTGATGTATTGCACTCAACACTCAAGCGCTATATTATCTTCACTTCATTAATGCTTGAAAGCCTGCTTGTACAAAATGCTGATCAAAGGTCAAAGCTTGAGTCACTTGTGCTTGCATGACTACAAATGAAATGCAATCAACCAAACCCCATGCTTTATCTTGGTACGTTTTGTAGAGTATAAACGCTTGCTCGAATATTTGTGGAGTAAGCCGCACAATTTCTACTTCTTCTGAAGAAAAAAACTGCTCAATGATTTCAACCGCCTTGTCTTTATAATTTCGTGCTAAAGCGTTACCAATTTCCAGCAATACAGCGTCAGTTGTGAGTAAGGAATATCCTTCCAATTTTTCGGCTAATTCGTAGGCTTTTTGGTGATACTGGTCACGCTGGTTAATCAAGGCTACAACAAATAAAGTGTCAACAAATACTTTATTCGACACCCTTTTCCCCACTTACATATAAATCAAGATTGGCAGCAAAATCCTCTGGTGCATCAATCTTGATCTGTTTTAGTTTAGACATGAAGCTTAGTTTCTGTGAGCTTTGTTTAGATTGGGTAAAATTTTTGATGAGGAGATAGAGTTCATCAAGATGTTTTTCGTCAAGGTTGTCAATTTCTGCTTGGATTTTTTCTTTTGTACTCATTTTTGTATCTCCTGTTTTCTTTAATATGAACTACAAGCTAGCCGCCTTCGGCTGAGCTAGCTGTTTCTGACGCTTCATTTGAGTCACTTGCTTGAAGCTTCCGCACTCCTGTTGAGGTTAACTCATCACCGTCTGTAGAGGCACGTTCCATACCCCTTGCGTAATTAAGCATAACCATTGCTGCTGCTACATCCCTATCACATTGGTAGTCGCATTTTTCGCAATGGTGTACTCTTTCTGCGAGCGTTTTCTTCTTTTGGTGACCGCAATTAGGGCAAGTCTGAGATGGCTTAACTTTGGTTGTCGGTACTTCTACATAAAAACCACCTGCTTCGGTGACTTTGTACTTAATCAAGTCTTTGAGGTTCCCAATTCCTACATCAAGCAATGAACGATTAAGTCCTGACTTTTGACGTTTTTTCTTGCCTTTAGATTTGCGGGTCATCCCCTTAAGATTTAACTTCTCAGTCGCTACCAAGCTATTACAGCTAACTATTTGTGTAGAGACTTTGTGCTGCCAATCTTGTCTTTGACGTGCAACCTTAGATTGTATCTTGGCTACCGCTTTATTTGTTTTTTTCCAACGTCGAGAAGGCTTTCCACTTCTTGTCGGTGATCTTTTTCTACGACTGGTTTTAGCTATCTTGTTAATCTTGGTTTGAGCAAATTTAACAAATCTGGGATTCTCAATCACATTGCTATTAGAATCTGCAATAGCATGGTGAGTACCAAAGTCTAAGCCAATAGCACCTGTATCTGTTTGATAACGAGATGGAACACAATCAACAGTGATTGAAGCATACCATTTCCCTTGCTTAAACATGATTGTGCAAGTTTTAGGCTTACCCCAATCTCTAGCCTGACCGCGCATTTTTAAGTTACCTAAATTAGAGATTTTTAGATAACCATTCTTGCCGTTCGTGCAAGCTTTCCAGCCAGATATACAAGGATAAGTCCATCCTTTATAATGGCGACTTGATTTAAACTTTGGGTACCCAGACTTGAGTTTAAAGAATCGCTTGAATGCAAAATCAACTCTTTTTACGGTGTCTTGTAAAGCATGACTACCAAGCTCTTTATACTCTGACCAACACTCTTTAAACTCAGGTAGACAATTTTGTTGGTCGAAATAATCTACTGATTTATTGAACTTTTTATATGAAGTTTTACGATGCTCAATACAAGCATTGTACAAATCTTTATGAAGTCGTCTCCAATAGTGCATTTTATCGGCTTGTATCTTTGAAGGATAAAGCCTGAAAGTAATTCGCTTGGTAGCCATAACATCTCGACCTATCTGTTATATTAGCTCTTGTATTTATGCGGCTATACCTTGTCAATATCCAAGCTAGAAAAGGTTCTCATAGTGTTTTTAGCGTGCGACTACACTTTGTGTTTGTAACTCATTACCGACGTAAAGCGCTAAACGCAAAAATGCTCGACCGATTAAAAGAAATGGTCGAGCAAGTATCAAACAAAATCGATTGTCAGTTAATTGAGTTTAATGGTGAATCAGACCATGTACACATCCTGTTAGATTTCCATCCTAGAAACTCGATTGCAGCAGTAGTAGGAAGTTTAAAAAGTTCTACTGCAAGAATGTTAAAAAAAGAATTTCCTGAAGAAGTAAAAAAGTATTATTGGGGTGATGTTTCGTTCTGGTCAAATTCTTATTATGTTTCCTCTTGTGGTGGTGCGCCAATAGAAGTCCTAAAAAAATATATCCAAAATCAAGCTCGACCTTGAAGCGCTATCCTTCCCCACCCCGCTGCGCTGAGGGTGGGGACTGCCGCACAAAACGTTCAAATAATTTTAGCAATGGTTACTGGGGCTAATTCTATTGTGCCTCTTAAAAAATTGTACTTTGTCTACAATAGACCTTATGCAAAAGTCAATTTTTTCAAATATTAAACCATAGACTCACACAGATGCACACAGGTATAGCGGTTTGCAACCCTTGTAAGGTACAGAAAAAAATAATGAACCACAGATGGACACAGATGGACACAGATAAATAATTAGTTCATTCAATTGAGTTGCGTTATAAATTCTCTGCGTTTATCTGCGTTTATCTGCGGTTCCAAATAGCCCTAAACCAATTTTTGCAATAATTTGCAAGAAATTTATTAAACCGACCTTGGCAATGCCACAAGACAAAAATTAGTCTGGTCGTTCACATCTTCCAACCGCGAAGTCTTTAACCTATCAAGCCACTTTTGTATAAAGACTCGGTTTACCTTTTGCTCATCTGGATCTTGAGTATCCAAAGGATTTGGCATCAGTCCCAAAATCGTTGCTGTGGTGACACAAAACATCGATTTTTGGAAACTCATACAAATTTGTACCCGCAAATCATCTTCTCCTCGACGACTGCGACGATAAACTTCGTGCAAATAATCTGGAAGATAATGACGCATATCCTGCATCAGTAAAGTAGGAGGAATACCCGCCCCGCCAATTGGTAACGGATCAGCATACAAAGCGCCATATTGAAATCGAGATTGATCGGGGGGAATTTGATATGCTTTAGCATTATATGAAACTGTGCCATGAAATGGCGTTCCCCGGAAGAAAACTGCTTCTACATAAGGTATTGCTGTGTCTGCAAGGAATGTTAAGCCTACAGATTTAGGAATGATATCGTAAACTTTATCCCGAATTTTCACAGAGTAGGTAATTGGCTTACTGGCATCTGCTACTAAACCTGCTTTGATATGGTCTACAACATCAGGAATAGATTTGATTTCTCCCTGGTCGTAACGGTCTGATAAAGTGAGGAAAATATCAGCCATCACGCGCCAAAATTGACCTAAACCAGTCGTGTAAGCACTAACTCGCAACTGTTCAAATAAGAAATCAGGAAAGAGTTGATTAACTCCCGTTATGATGGGATTGTTTTTAAATTTTGCTTTGATAACAGCTTGCGCTCTTTCTTTAAATTCTGTTGAATCGAGATATTTATCTAACCCACCGCCACCATGCCACATCATTGATTTCATGCAATACTCGGCATATTCAAAATTTATTCTGTCATGCCACCAATGCCGTAGTAGTTTTTTAAAAGAAAAGTCTCCGTTAAAATATTTAAAAAACGGAAAGAACACAAAAAATTGATGTTCAGCAATGTATATCAAATTTTTTGAGTAAGCATCTAAAACAACTCCGTAGCTTTTGAGAATACCAACGACTTCTAACAAATTTTCTGGGGTATCAGGAAGTAATGCTCCTCCTGATTCTAGTCGCTCAATATACTCACTTAATGGATAGTTAATAGGCTTATTTTGGATGTTTACCATTGCCATTTCTCCAAAAGTCATTGTTGAGTAAAGGTTTTTGACTCATATTTTGTACTTGGCACAGGTGCACCGACACAGACGAAACCCACCTACGTGGGTTTCAAAATGGTTAAAGTCCGCGTAGATGGACTTTGTTAGTGTAGCCAAGGCTGTCTAACTTTTGCCTTTTGCCTTAACTAAAGACACCGTTGCTATAGGGTTTGGCGTATTAACCATCGCTGTCATTGTTGGTTCTGTCCAACGTACTAACCAATTGGGTTGGATACCAAAAATCACAATCAGCACAGCTAAAACCACCGCAGGTGTACGATCTGCCCAAGATACGCATGGCAAGTTGATGACTTGTGCAGATAAGCGCCCAAAAAAGGCACGATTCATGAGAATTAAGAAGTAAACAGCGGTTAAGCCTGTACCAATCATGCTGAGCAAAGTCTGTACTGGATAAACTGCGAAACTACCGCGAAAAACTATAAATTCCGCAATAAATCCAATCATTCCCGGTATACCAGCACTTGCCATCACTCCCAACACCATCAAGCTTCCAATCACGGGCATACCTCGTTCTGGGTTGAGGAGTCCCTGGAGAACATCTAAATCGCGGCTTCCTGCTTTTTTATACACAACCCCCACAAGCAAAAACAGCAGGGCAGAAATCAAGCCGTGACTAATCATTTCCATGATGCCTCCCAACACGCTGAGAGGTGTTCCAGCAGCTGCGGCTAAAAGCACATAGCCCATGTGTCCAATCGAACTATATGCCACCATTTTTTTCATATCTGTTTGGGCGATCGCACAAGATGCACCATAAAGCACGCTCACCACCGCCCACGTTGCTAAAGCGGGAGCCAAATAACTCCAAGCTTCCGGCAACAAGTTCATCCCAAACCGCAGTAAACCATAGGTTCCTAACTTCAACAGTACTCCAGCCAACAACACTGAAATCGGTGTCGATGCTTCGACGTGAGCATCTGGTAGCCAAGTATGGAAGGGAACTAGGGGAATTTTGATGCCAAAACCAATTAAAATTCCTACTAGCAGTAATATCTGTGTTTCCAAAGACAGAGACTTGGTATTCAAGGCGTCTAGAGCAAAGGTAGAAGCACCACTCAGCCAAACTATGCCAAGAAAACTTGCCAAAATGATAATCCCAGAAACAGCGGTGTAAATCAGAAATTTAGTCGCTGCATAGCCCCGCTTTTCACCACCCCAAATAGCAATCAAAAAATATAGGGGAATCAGTTCTATCTCGTAAAACAGGAAAAACAGCAGTAAATCCTGTGCCATGAAGGCTCCAGTCACGCCAGCGTTTAACAGCAGCAGCAAAGAGTAATAAAATCGAGGACGCGCAATATTTTCGTCGGTGCTGTAGATGGCGATGCAAGTCAACAACCCATTTAAAAGCAACAAAGGTAGTGACAAACCATCTAGTCCCAGGTGATAACTCAATCCTAAAGCATCTACCCAAGGAAAGAATTCGGTAAACTGTTGACTGACTTCCCCAGGGTCAAACTGGCTTGAAAGTACCGCAGTCCATAAGAAGGCGATACTCGCAACGACCAAAGCAACTCGGCGGGAAAGTTTTGCGGAGATGCCAAAAGGCAAGAAACTGATGAAAGCCGCACCTAGCAACGGCACCAAAAGCAAAGCACTGAGCATAGACAAACAGAGCGAAGGGGGACAAAAAGAAAGGGGACAAGGAGACTAAAACGGAAATTTATTCAGCAAGCCCAATGACCAACTAATGAAAAAACCCAAGACGCTGATGCCTACAAGAATGGTCAACAGGTATCCTTGAGAGCGACCCGAAACGCTGTACTTCAAGGTTTGTCCACCGAAAATTGCTGCAAACCCAACTAAGTTAATGAGACCATCAACAACAAAGCGATCGCTCCAAGCAGAAATTTTAGAAAGCAGCGCGACGGCACTCACTACCGTCACTCGGTAGAGTCGATCAATGTAAAAGTTATAACCCAACAAGTCTTGCAAGAATCTCCAGGCAAGGACTGTGGATCTCGACCAAGCCTTGTGCAAATAGATGTTAGACCCTATGCCTATCCCCAGCACTGTAGAGGATACTAACAACCCTACTACTATCCAATTTATACTTTCCCAATCAGGTAGTAGATACCATTGTTGCAACATCAGAGGTAATAACAAAGTTATTACAGTCAGGGATACCATTGGCAATGCCATCTGCCAACCAACTTCTGGGGTGCGGCGGGTCTTTGGTTGCGGTGTACCCCAAAATATTAAGCGAAATAGGCGTGTCAAATTCAATGCCGTTAAACCATTGACCAGCACTAAGACGGCAACTACCCAAGGGCTAACCAATGCCAAGCCATCAGCCCATCCTAACATTGCCCAAAAGCTTCCCAATGGCAGCAGCGTTACCATCCCACCCGCACCGACAACAAACGCTGTGGTGGTTGCTGGCATCTTTGACCACAAACCGCCCATTTCTGTTAAATCTTGAGTGTTAGTCGTAAATATGACTGAACCAGAACTCATGAATAATAGTGCTTTGGCAATTGCATGAGTGAGTAGCAACATCAGAGCAACTCCTCCTTGCTCCATCCCTACCGCCAAAAACGCTAATCCCATGTATGCACTGGTGGAATGAGAAAGCGCTCGTTTAATGTCAATTTGGGCGAGCGACACTAACGATGCACCGACTGCTGTCACCGTACCCATGATTATCAAAGCATTTAATGCGACTGGCGATAGCGCTAAGATTGGTTGTAGTTTAAATAGCAGATACGCTCCACCAGCAACCACCAGAGAGTTTCGCATCACTGAAGCTGGGTTGGGACCTTCCATCGCCTCATCTAACCACAGATGCAGCGGAAATTGAGCGCATTTCCCCGCAGGTCCTGCTATCAGCGCTAAACCTAGTAAAGCTGATGTCGTCGGGCTTAAGTTTGCTGTCTGCGCCCATTCATATAAGTCGGAAAAGTTCAAGCTGCCTGCTATGGTGGAAAGTGTCACAACTGCCATCAGCAGCAACAAGTCTCCCACTCGCTTAGTGAGAAATGCATCTCGCGCTGCTGTAACCACTAACGGTTGAGCATACCAGAAGCCCACCAGCAAGTAAGTGGAAAGAGTCAGCGTTTCCAAAAGGGCATAGCTGAGAAATAGAGAGTCACTAATGGCTAATCCACTCAGCGCTGCTTCAAAAAATCCCATCAGTGCAAAGAAACGCGCTAAAGCCCAGTCCTTTTCCATATAACCAAGGGCGTAAGTTTGTGCGAGTAAACTTAACCCTGTAATTAAAACTGTTGCTCCAACACTGATTGGCGAGACTTCTAAAGCAATGGATAGGTCAAAATCCGCAGCTTTAAACCAGGTAATTAAGAAATTTTCTGGTTCTCTATCCCAAATATCAATAAATATAAACACGCTATGGACAAAAGCGAAAACGGTTGTTAACCAGTTGAAATAAGCAGCTGGTCTTGGTCCTGTGCGCCGAATTAATCCGATTGCCCACGGCAAGGTGAGAAGCGCACCTATTAACCCATAAAAAGGTATCCACCAACTTGTTGAGAAGAGCAACTGATTCATTTAAATATTCCTTAATGGCTTACCTAAAGAATTGTTTTTTCATTTTATGAAGTTATTTTTTCTGATATAACTTCAACAATTTAAATTAGATTATTTCAATAATCTTCTTTCATTTTTCTAGCTCCCAAAGGCAAAATAAATATAATATATTCTAGAAACTCTTATTTTCTTATCTTTACTGCTCTTTAGTTGGAAAGCAGAAATTACTAACTTAAAAACCTCCGTTTATAAGGTAGATAATAAAATATTATATATTCTTTGAGACTTTTTTTTGCACAAGCAGCAAAAAACGAGGAAAGACTACTGTGTCATCACTCCTTGAGTTTTTAGTCATTCCTCTTAAGACAGAATTTCCGCCTTTATGAACGAGTTTGAGCAATTGTTATAAAAAAATTATAAACCAGAAGTGGCTACTCCAGGGTTCTGTGAAGTTCGGTTGAGTAAAATCGCCTTTATCAAATGATGTTAAGCTTTTTTAATTTATTTTATTATAAACTATTATGGTAATTTATATTGTCAGGGGCGCAAAGCTTTTCTATGCTTAATTAGGAAATGCTTTTGCAGCTCAAGATGAGCATCCCCGTCAAAAAATTTCATGTTCCAGTACATATTTCAGTAATTTTGTGGGAGTTCTGCGATGCCAATTGCAGTTGGAATGATTGAAACAAAAGGGTTTCCGGCGATAGTGGAAGCTGCTGATGCGATGGTGAAAGCCGCTCGCGTCACTCTGGTGGGTTACGAAAAAATCGGTAGCGCTCGGGTGACTGTGATTGTTCGGGGAGACGTTTCTGAGGTACAAGCTTCAGTTGCTGCGGGAGTGGAAGCAGCTAGAAGAGTGAATGGTGGTGAGGTGTTATCCACTCACATCATTGCTCGTCCTCATGAGAACTTGGAATACGTATTGCCTATTCGTTACACCGAAGCTGTGGATCAGTTCCGGACGTAACAATTTTAGATTCACAGATGAATCAAGCTATGAGCCTACAGCTTATAGCTGACAGCTTGAAAATCTAAAACTCTTGTTGGAGTTGCCGAGTTGTGGCTTTGTTTGTATTTAATTATTTTGAAAACTGAGGATTAAAACTCATGTCAATTGCAGTAGGAATGGTGGAAACTTTGGGGTTCCCGGCGGTCGTAGAAGCAGCAGATGCGATGGTGAAAGCAGCCCGCGTGACTTTAGTAGGCTACGAAAAAATTGGTAGCGGCCGGGTTACAGTGATTGTGCGGGGAGACGTTTCTGAAGTACAAGCTTCAGTTGGTGCTGGAGTTGAATCAGTGAAGCGAGTCAACGGCGGACAAGTGTTGTCTACCCACATCATTGCTCGTCCTCACGAGAACCTGGAATACGTGCTGCCAATTCGTTATACAGAAGATGTGGAGCAGTTCCGGGAGAATGTGAACGCAATTCGTCCCTACGATAGAAGACCATAACTTGTAATGCAAATTGCCAAAGTTCGCGGCACAGTAGTTAGCACTCAAAAAGACCCAAGTCTCAGAGGTGTCAAACTACTGCTGTTGCAATTAGTGGATGAAGAAGGACGTATTCTGCCAGAATACGAGGTAGCAGCCGATAATGTTGGTGCGGGAGTGGATGAGTGGGTACTTGTTAGTCGTGGTAGTGCCGCCCGTCAAGTTCTGGGTAACGAACAGCGTCCAGTAGACGCAGCAGTGGTGGCAATAATTGATACGGTTAACGTCAAAGACCGCCTGATTTACAGCAAAAAAGACCAGTATAGATAGTTAGGAGTCATGAGTCATTTGTTACTAAATGTGGACAAATGACAAATGACAAGCAGTGCAATAGAGGAGGAATCTAGCGATGGCAGTCCGCAGCACGGCGGCACCCCCAACCCCGTGGTCAAGGAGTTTAGCTGAGCCAAAAATCCATGAAACCGCATTTATACATCCTTTTTCCAACGTTATTGGAGATGTACATATAGATGCAAATGTAATCGTTGCTCCGGGGACTTCGATTAGAGCGGATGAAGGCACACCCTTTCATATAGGTGAAAACACCAATTTACAAGATGGTGTCGTCATACATGGGCTGGAGCAAGGTCGAGTCGTTGGCGATGACCAAAATGAATACTCGGTATGGATTGGCAGCGATGCATCCATTACCCACATGGCTCTGATTCATGGACCAGCTTATGTTGGGGATAGTTGCTTCATAGGCTTTCGCTCCACGGTGTTTAACGCTAGGGTGGGAGCAGGTTGCATCGTAATGATGCACGCTCTGATTCAAGATGTGGAAATTCCGGCGGGAAAATACGTACCTTCAGGAGCAATAATTACTAATCAACAACAAGCTGACCGTCTGCCAGATGTGCAGGCACAGGATAAGCAATTTGCTCATCATGTAATTGGGATTAATCAAGCGTTGCGATCTGGTTATATCTGTGCTGGGGATAGTAAGTGTATTAAAACCATTCGGGATGAGTTAGCTAAATCTTATACAAGCAACGGTAATAAGTTTGAATTTGAAGAGTTAGAAAGGAGTAATGACGTGGCGAGCAGTAGCTTGGGTGCTGAAACAGTAGAGCAATTACGGTATCTGTTGGAGCAAGGGTATAAGATTGGAACGGAACACGTAGACCAACGGCGGTTCCGCACTGGCTCTTGGCAAAGTTGCACACCAATAGAAGCTAGATCGGTTGGTGAGGCGATCGCATCTTTGGAAGGTTGTCTTCAGGAACACTCGGGCGAGTACGTTCGTCTATTTGGCATTGACAAAGGCAGACGGCGCGTCCTAGAAACCATCATCCAACGTCCAGATGGGGCGGTGCAAGCACCAACAAACTTCAAAGCTCCTACCAACCAAACAAATAAAAGCTACAACGCGAATGGTAACGCTCATAGTTACAGTAATGGTAGTGGCAGTAGCAGTGGCAAACTCAGTGCTGAAACTGTAGACCAAGTCAACCAACTCCTAGCAGGTGGTTACAAAATTGGCATGGAACACGTAGATGAGCGTCGCTTCCGCACAGGTTCTTGGCAAAGTTGCACACCAATAGAAGCAACTTCCATAAAACAAGTTGTTGCTGCCTTAGAAGATTGTATAGATAGTCACCAGGGTGAGTACGTGCGGTTGATTGGTATTGACCCCAAGGCAAAACGGCGAGTGTTAGAAAGCATTATCCAACGCCCTAACGGTTCTGTCAGTTCATCTAGCAGTTCATCTGGCAGTTCTAAGTCAGTAGTAGCTAGTGCGTCTGGAGCGACTTCCTCTGCAAAGGCATCAGCGACCAGTACCCGCCTAAGTTCCGAGGTAGTAGAACAGCTACAGCAACTCATAAATAGTGGGTATAAAATTAGTGTAGAACACGTAGACCAACGACGGTTCCGTATAGGCTCCTGGGCGAGCGCTGGACAAATTCAGGCTAATTCTGTACAACAAGCAGCAGCAGCATTAGAAGGCTACCTTGGTGAATACCAAGGGGAATATGTGCGGCTGATTGGTATCGAGCCCAAAGCTAAGCGCCGCGTACTTGAAACAATCATTCAACGTCCGTGAAGAAAAATAGAAGGTAGAAGGAAGATAAAAGCATTTTTTCTTTTTTGTTCATTCTTCTTTCTTCACTCTTGTTTCTTCACTGTTTACATTATTCCGGCTTCCGAGGTTACATCCCATGTCTGTGCCGCCACTGCGCCCAAGTTATGACTTTGATTCTTACATAAGTGGCGAGGTGATAATTCATCCCAGTGCAGTACTTGCACCAGGTGTGATACTCCAAGCGGCTCCAAATAGCAAAATAATCATCGGTTCAGGGGTCTGCGTTGGTATGGGGTCAATTCTCCAAGTCCATGAAGGAACCTTAGAGGTAGAAGCAGGAGCAAACCTGGGAGCCGGTCTTTTGATGGTTGGTCAAGGCAAAATTGGGGCAAATGCTTGTATAGGGGCAGCGACAACAATTTTCAATTGTTCTGTTGAACCTGGACAAGTGGTTGCTGCTGGCTCTGTTTTCGGAGATTCGAGTCGGCGCCTAACTGAATCTCCTGCGCCAACCAGTGAGACAAAACAGCCGGAACTATCCACAAATGACCTTGCTTCTAGTAATACGAAGTCGGAAAATGGGACAGGCAGACAAAAAGACTTGGGGACAGGCGGACAAACACAACAGGAGAAAGAATTAATTCCCAATTCTTCCCCACCTCTCTCATCTCCCTCATCTCCCTCATCTCCCTCATCTCCCTCATCTCCCCCTCAGGACTCACAAATCAGTACTTACATTTACGGGCAAGAAAGCATACAAAAGCTGTTGGTTACATTGTTTCCCCATAAGCAATCCTTGAACAAACCCACATCTGACGGTCAGTCTCAATAAGTGTTAATTGTTAAGTTGTTAGCTTTAAAGAGCAACTAACAATTCAGTATCCTGGAGAATTTAAATGGAGGCTTACAATCAACGCTTTACAAGTGAACAGGCATCGCACCGTCGAGAGATTTTTAACGACAGTGCTTTGGGATTAGTGTCTACCTGTAGTTTCCCAGCAATGGTTGGTACAGCGGACATGATGCTCAAGACAGCTGGAGTTCACCTGATTGGATATGAAAAAATCGGCAGTGGTCACTGTACTGCTATTGTCAGAGGTGGGATCGCCGATGTGCGTCTGGCGGTAGAATCTGGCGTTCAAACTGCTGAACAATTTGGTCAGTTAGTTTCTAGCTTGGTGATTCCCCGACCTTATCCCAACTTGGAAGTTGTGCTGCCTATCAATAGTCGTCTGAGCGCAATTGCTGAAGGCAGCTACAACCGTCTGAGCGATCAGGCAATTGGTTTGGTAGAAACGCGGGGATTTCCGGCGTTGGTGGGAGCAGCCGATGCGATGCTGAAAGCTGCCGATGTCCAATTAGCAGCGTACGAAAAAATTGGTGCGGGTTTGTGTACAGCCATTATTCGTGGCTCCGTGGCAAATGTGGCGGTGGCAGTGGAAGCTGGTATGTACGAGGCAGAACGGATTGGGGAATTGAACGCAGTGATGGTGATTCCAAGACCATTGGATGAATTAGAGCAAACCTTGCCAGTCGCAAGTTGCTGGATAGAAGAACGTCAACCGTTAAACTTACCAGTAAATATCAAGGAGCAAGTTGTAGAAACAGAACTCGTGCAATTGCCCAATTTGAGCAGGTTACCTCTAAAAATGACTGAAGAATGATTGAGACTAAAAAAGTTAGGAGTTAAGAGTGAAGAGTTAAGAGTGAATGACTCATAACTCATAACTCATAACTCGTAACCTGAGTCGTCCACCATCAAGGTGTGCCACCTTGCCTGGAAGGTATCTTACGCTGTTGTTGCTTTTTTGAATAATAACTTTTCAAAATTATAAAGAAAATACCATTCTTCTAATAGGAACAATAGATTTTTATCTATATCTTTCACTTGTAACTTTTACATAAGCAAAACTACATCAATTTCAAGTGTTCAGTGATACTAGACTATATCTATAGAATCCCTATTAGAGGAGAATAACCCTTGAATCAAGCGACGCTGCACCAGTTGAAGGTGTTTGAGGCGGCGGCACGTCACGGTAGCTTTACTCGCGCCGCAGAGGAACTCTTTCTCACCCAACCCACTGTTTCGATGCAAATTAAGCAACTGACGAAATCAGTCGGGTTGCCATTATTTGAGCAGGTAGGAAAGCGTCTCTATCTTACGGAAGCGGGACGGGAACTCTTTGCCACTTGTCGGCAGATTTTCGAGACAATTGCCCAATTTGAAATGAAGGTGGCAGATTTAAAAGGGTTAAAGCAAGGGCAATTACGCTTAGCAGTAATTACGACTGCTAAATATTTCATTCCACGTTTATTAGGTCCGTTTTGCCAACTTTACCCAGGAATTGATATCGCGCTGCAAGTGACAAATCATGAAGGCATTTTGGAACGCATGAGCGGCAATATGGATGACTTGTATATCATGAGTCAAGTCCCCGAACATCTAGATGTCAATTGCCAGCCATTTTTAGAAAATCCCTTGGTCGTTTTGGCACCGCTTAATCATCCGCTTGCAAAGGAAAAAAATATCCCCATTCAACGTCTTGCTGATGAACCTTTTATTATGCGGGAACCAGGATCAGGAACGCGGCGAGCCGTGCAGAAATTATTCGATGAGCATGAAGTGGTGGTGAAGGTTAAGCTAGAATTAGGGAGTAACGAGGCGATTAAACAAGCAATTGCGGGTGGTTTAGGAATTTCAGTTTTATCTCGACATACATTAATTACCGATGGTCAGGATGTAACCATTTTGGATGTCGAACACTTTCCAATTCCACGCAATTGGTACATGGTATACCCATCAGGAAAACAGCTATCTATTGTTGCTCGTACCTATTTTGAATATTTACTCGAAGCAGCAAAGCAATTTGCAGATAAAACCACAAGCTCTAGTTATTTTCATATAGAGGAAAATAGTTAAATAGGCAAAATTATATTTAGAAAACCTTCTATTAGAATCATTTCTAGCGGCAGTAAAAAATCTGCCTTGGGGTTGGAATTATGAACGCTCTAGCCATTCTCCATCTTGAAGACAACGCCTTTGACGCGCATCGTATTCAAAGCGTGCTGGATAAGGATGGCTGGAAAGTAGCAGCACAGGTGGTCAAGACGCGCTGTGAGTACATCGCTGCTATGGAACGAGGCGGTTTTGATTTAATCCTCTGTGAAAATGGAGTTGAAGGGTTTTCTGGGCGTTCTGCCTTTGAGATTGCTCATCAAAAGTACCCCAAACTTCCCTTCATCTTTGTTTCTGGGAATGTCAATGAGGAGGAAGCAGCAGCATACTTACGTATCGGTGCTGTAGACTACATTTATAAAGAGCAATTGTGGCGATTGCCACTGGTCGCTCGATATGCTCTTGAACGTTCTTCATGTCAGCAGCTAGAGCGCTACAACCACTCGATGGAACTCCTGGTGACTGTTGTTCAGAAACTCTCCCTAGCACGTAGTTTAGATCAGATTACGGCTATAGTACGTCATGCTGCACGAGAACTGACCGGAGCTGACGGAGCAACCTTTGTCCTGCGTGAAGGCAATATGTGCTACTACGCTGAGGAAAATGCCATCCAGCCGTTGTGGAAAGGTCGGCGCTTTCCAATTGACATCTGTATGGGTGGTTGGTGTATGCTGAACCGACAGCAAGCCATCATTGAGGATGTGTACGGTGATGAGCGCATCCCAATTGAAGCATATGAACCAACTTTTATCAAAAGCTTGGTTATGGTGCCAATTCGCAAGGAAGCACCTATTGGCGCTATTGGCAATTATTGGGCGGAAAAACACACTTCTACCCCAGAGGAGGTACACCTGATCCAAGCTTTGGCTGACAGCACGTCCGTAGCGATGGAAAATGTTCAGGTGTACAGCGAACTGGAACAACGCGTGCGGGAAAGAACATCTCAGTTAGAATTTGCAAACCAGGAATTAGAAGCCTTTTCGTATACCATTTCTCATGACTTGCGATCGCCCCTCAGGAGCATTATAGGCTTCAGTGAGCTTTTGCAGATGAAATACAACAACCAACTGGACGAGCAGGGAAAGCAATACCTGAACCGCGTGTCTACCTCCGCAAAGGGTTTAAACACGCAAATTGATGCCATGCTGTCTTTACACAAGCTGACACAGGTAGAACTCAAGCGAGAAACAGTTGACCTTAGCAACATGGTTCAGGAGATTTTATCTAATATCAAGGCTGTTGAAGCAAATCGTCAAGTGGAAACACACGTTGCACAAGGACTAACGGTGAATGGAGACCCAGTTCTCCTGCGGGTGATGTTGGAAAATTTGCTGTCCAACGCCTGGAAGTATTCTGCCAAAGTTGAACAACCACGCATTGAGTTTGCCGTCAAAAAAGAAACAAATAATTCATCAGTTTTCTACGTGCGGGATAATGGTGCTGGCTTCGACATGAAGCGCGCCAATAAACTGTTCCGCCCCTTCCAGCGCCTGCACTCCGACAATGAGTTTCCCGGCACAGGTGTAGGGCTGGCATCAGTACAACGCATTATCCATAAACATGGAGGACGCATTTGGGTAGAGGCGGCTGTCGGTCGAGGGGCGACGTTCTACTTTACTATTGAGTAACCAGCAAAGACATTCACAATGGGGGACTGGCAGTGACTAACCCGGAAGCACTACCTGTGCGAAAAACAGTAGAAACCGAGATTGTAGCTGTGACGGTGTATACTGACCAAGCCCTTGTGAACCGACGGGGTATTATAGCGCTAACCGGACTGGAACGAGAATTAGAAATTACCCAAATCCCAGCCACCATACAAACTGAGTCAGTCAGGGTTAGGGGTACAGGTGAGGTTGCAGTGCGGTTGCTGGGAGTGAGTACAGAACGGGTTTTCTCCACCGAACCCTCCGCCGAACGACTGATCCATTTGACAAGGCAAATCCAGCAATTAGAAGCAGAATCCAACCTTCTGCAAGCGCAAATCGATGCTTTGGCTTTGCAGTCCAGGTTTATTGAAGGCTTGCGTGAAAAGACAGAAGAACCCTTTGCACAGAGTCTGTCGCGTAAAAATCTTAGCCTAAGCGAAACTTTGGATTTTCTCAATTTTCTAGGAAGCCAGTACAGCGAGTATGCTATTTCCACAGCAGAGTACAAAGTCCAACAGCAGGAATTAGACAAGCAGCTACAAGTCCTGCGTCAGCAGTTACAACAGATACAAACACCCCATCCTAAAGAAAGTTTTAGCTTGAGTGTGGCAATTGAGCCTGGAGGTGCCGGAAACTTTGAGCTAGAAGTCTGTTACGTGGTTAGTTCTGCCAGTTGGACTCCGCTGTATGACTTGCAGGCAAGTACGAGTAGTAATTGTATCAACCTTGCCTATCTTGCTGAAGTTACCCAAAATACTGGTGAAGATTGGACAAATGTATCTCTTACCCTTTCTACCGCTAAACCAGGGCTGGGAATTCTACCACCTAAATTGGAACCTTGGTATATTGACGTACTACGCCCGTTAGAGTTAACGCGTATGCGTAGATTATCGCCTCTACAAGTTGCTTCTGTGGCTATACCTGCTCCTGCTAGTGGAGAAAATCAAACTACTATAGACACCGAACAACCAGAGGAAAACCTTCTTCTTGCTGAAACTCTTGTTGCAGAAGTTTCCAGAGAAGGAAGTGCAGCTACTTTTAAACTGAGTAGTGGCGGAAACATTCCCAGTGATGGCGCACCTCATAAAACGACAATTTTTCATGACGATTTCCCTTGTACCTTTGAGTATGTAGCAGTACCGCGCTTGTTCAGCTTTGCTTATCTACAAGCAAATGTGAAAAATGCTGCCAATCGAGTCACTTTGTTACCAGGGAAAGCAAATATTTTTCGAGATAATATATTTGTTGGCATAACTCAATTAGAGAATGTTGCACCAGGGCAAGAGTTCACGCTTAACTTAGGGATTGACGAGGGTTTGAAAATTGAGCGTGATTTAATTGAGCGTCAGGTAGACAAAAAACTGATTGGCAACAATCGGAAAATTACTTATGGTTATCAGATAGTTATTACGAACTTACAAAATCAAGAAGCAAATTTAAAACTCACTGAACAATTACCAATAAGTCGCAACGAACAAATTAAAGTCCGCCTCAGCCGTAGCAACCCACAAATTCAACTTGGTGAGATGGGCATATTGGAATGGGCTTTCACTCTTCCACCGCACGCCACACGTGAGATATATTACCAGTTTACGGTTGAGCATCCGCCTGAGTTAACGGTCGTTGGTTTAGATGTTTGACATCTTAGCGGCTTTGACTTTAAGTAATCATTCAGATGCTACCGGATTTGATATAATAAGCACTTTCAAGTCAGAAGGCAGTAAGTCAGAAACGCAGTCTTTCTTGGTCGTATACTTTAGTAATAAAAAACACACTTAACAAATTCACCGCCGCACTGATGATAAACGTGGGGACGTATCCCGTCCGCTGTGCAAGAATCCCGCTCAAAATTGTGGCGGCAATTCCACCTAAAAACATTATTGAAACTTGTATCGTATAATCGGTTGCGGCAGTTGCGCGATCGCTCTTGTCCATCATGGCGCTAAGCAATGCGGTATATGCCATACTCTGGGTTGCGTTAACCAAAATACATACCGCGTACAGTACAGGTAAACTAGCAACGCCCATTGCTGGCACGATATACAAAAGCGTGGTCAGGGCTGCTACAATTCCAAACAAAATTAGAGAATGCTTGCGTCCCCACCGCATAATCATTACTCCCGCAATCAAGGCTGACGCAATGCGGGCGCTGTAACTGACTATGCCCAATATCCAGCCAATGTCTAATAAAGACAAACCCCTATCTACCAGGAGCGGACGAATCAATATACTCGTCACACTATCGCCAGTCATATATAGAAACACGACGAAAAGCCACGATAGCATTTTTGGACGGGAGAGGAAGCTAACAAACGGCTGGAAGTACGACTTAAAAAAGTTTAAGTTTTTTGATTTTGCAGTGACTTGTTCTTGATAAAGCAATGTTGGTACTAAATTTAGTAGCATGAAAACCGACATCGCAATTAGACTATACCGCCATCCCACTTTCTCTAGCAGAATCAGCATCACACCACCGCCAATCACCGCTCCCAAAACATTTCCCCCAGATTGAATGGCGTTTCCCAATCCGCGTTCTTGGGGTTCAAGCAAATTTACCGCTAATGCATCAGTTGCAATATCTTGGCTAGAGGAAAACAAAGACGCCAATAACATACAAATGAGCAATACAGTTAAGTTATTTTGAATATCAACAAAAGCATTTACAAACAGGGTTGATGTCAACAACAATTGAAAACAAATAATCCAACCACGATAATGTCCTAGCCTACCTAGACGGTAGCGGTCAATGAGTGGCGACCAGAGAAACTTTAACCCTGACGGAATCACTAACAAACCCAAAAATCCAATAGCATCGAGCGACATATTTTGTTGTCGCATGAAAACGGGTAGTGCTTGGATAAAGAACGTGGTAGGGATGAACTGAGAAATATAAAGGGTAGCGAGCAGAACTAGCTTTGAAGTCATAATGTCGTTATAAATTGGCACGAACTTGCACTCCGTAAGTGCGCGGCTCGCCAAATCCCGCAGTTACATTCGCCGGTGGGAACAAGAACCCAGACGTAATGTAGCGCGTATCAAACAAGTTATTCGCAAACAAGTAAATACCGTAATTGGTTCCTTCATAACCAATTCGGGCATTCACCAGCGCAAATGGATCTTGCTTAACTTGGTTGGCATCATCAAAATAAGTTTTGCCGTAACCGCGCAATTCCAGACGGGCAAAAATACCGCCTGGACTGCGATATTGAGCCGCAACGTTGTAAGTAACTTCCGGTGCGAAGGGAACGCGATTGTCGCTGAAGTTTCCACCTGTAAACGGATTGGTGTAGTCTTTGAATTGGCTGTTGACATAGCCAACACCAGCCACTAAATCTAACCCTTGTATTGGTTGTGCTTTCATCTCAAATTCAAGCCCAGTCACGCTAACTCCCGCATTGGCGACATTTGTAAAAAAGCCAAAATTATCGGTTAGCAGCACCTGGTAGTTATCAACATCTGTATGAAACACTGATAGGTTAGCGATGAGGCGATCGCTAAACCAGGAGGATTTCAAGCCCACTTCGTAAGTCCAGGAGGTTTCTTCTTCAAATCTACGGGTTGATTCAATGTCAGCGCGGTAGTTAAATCCACTTGGGCGATAGCCTTTGGCGATTGTACCGTATGCCATTAAATTCGGGCTGAAGCGGTACTGTACCCCAAAGCGGGGTATCAATTCATCGCTATTTATTTCTGCGTCCCGTAGTTCTGGACTGGTGGGAGTAGTTCCACCGCTAGCTGCTTCAAACACACGACGGCGGTCAAGCGAGGCATTTGCCCATTCATAACGCAGCCCTGCAAATACGGTCAGAGGTTCAATTGGCTTGTAGTCTACTTGTCCAAATACTGCATAGGTGTTGCGAAACTGTTCTGCTGAAACGCGGTTAGTTCCTGGCGCGGATAATCGAAACGCAGCTGCACCGAGGTCAGTATACTCTAGGCTGTCATCGACCACATTAAACTCCCGTGACTCATAGTACCCACCGAGCAGCCAGCGAAAACGGTCAGCACTTTCGGGAGACTGAAGCCGAAATTCCTGTGACCACAATGTTGAATTTATACCGACATTCTGGCGTGCTAAGTCGCCGGGAAAGTTGTCACCGACAAAGGTACTTTGATTAGTAAAGCGTCGTGCTGTGATCGACGTAGCACGCAATCCAGAACCGTTGTAGCCAATTCTCAGTGCCTGAGTGTTACTACTGACTCGATTAAAACCATCAATTTCTTGAGAGACTTCAAAGGGGTCAGGAGCATCACGCCGATTAAAAGTGGGGCTACCGTTATCGTTGTCGCTGGCATAGGTGTTAAAAGATACATTCCATTCTGGCGTAGGTGTCCAGAGGATTTGAGCGCGTCCTATTAATTGCGATCGCTCTCCAACTTGGCGATCAAGTAGCACATTGTCAAAAAAACCATCCTGTGCTTTGTACGCTCCCGCGAGCCGAAACGAGAGCTGATCGGGAATGATCGCATCGCTGAAAGAAAGTTGCACTTCGCGGCTGTTGTAATTACCATAACTGGCTCCTACCTTAAATTCTGGCTGATTGGTTGGGGGACGAGAGATGACATTAACTACCCCAGCTGGGCTGCTTCTGCCGTATAGTGTACTTTGTGGTCCTCGCAGCACCTCGACTCGTTCTAAATCAATCAAGCCCAGATCTAAAAACCCACCATAGTCCAACGGAACATCATCAACATAAAACGCGACTGTATCCTGGTTTGCCAGAAAATTGAAATTATTTAAACCGCGAATGCTGTAGTAACTAAAGTCAGCACTTCCAGCAGTGGTTGGGAAAAAGCTAAAGTTGGGTGTGTTATTGGCGATATCTTGGAAAGAACTAATTTGAGCGTCTTCGAGTTCTTGCTGAGGAATTACCGTGATGCTAATGGGTACCTCTTGCGATTGTTCTGGTCGTTTCTGGGCGGTAACGATTATTTCAATGTCTGGTTCATTGGGTTTTTTATCAGCTGATGGTTGAGTTGGTTGTGTTTCACTATTAGGCTTATCTGTATCAGGTGTTGTCGGTGTTGCTGTCGGTGTCAGCCCTAAAACTAGACCTTCATCGCTGTCAAACAGTTCGACTTTTGGTACACTCGCCGCTCCCACCACCGTGATCCGAATACTATTTGTATCCTGATTTGTCACCGTGACTTCAGTAATTCCCGCCACTGGCTTTTCTTGACGAAAGGAATTACCACCAGTTAGACGCAGTTGAGCATTAGGGATATTTGCAATAAAGTTATTGCCTTCACTTTTAATTGTAGGTTGCAGCTTGTCAGATGCGGTTGTTTCTAAAATCACCTCCAAGCCACTACGAGTCTGATTCAACCTTACCCCTGTTACTAAAAGAACCCCAGAAAGCTGTTGCTGAGCCAGCCATTCTTTGACACTTGTGTGAGGACGCTGGATATCCGAGAGTCGGGGAATCTTTGTGACTGGAACAGCGGTTTTTGCATTATCTTCTTTTGTCGTTGCTAAAGCTTGTTGATTTACAAATACGGCTAGTATTACGGCTAGTCCTACATTTAAGAACGGATACAATTGGCTCATTAAATTCTCACACCAAAATCATTGAAAACACAAATGGACTCTTTCACTCCAGAATGGGATTAGTATGCATCAGCCCATTTATACAAATCAGCATGAAAAACCGATAATCATAATCGTTTTAATAAAAATTGACAATTGTAAGGCTATTGGTAGCAAAGTGACAAAAGCACCTCTGTGCTAAATTGTTTGCCTTTGCGGTAATGGTGTCAAACGACGAGTTGTCAAACTTAAACGGCAGAACTGATGTCATAACCACAAGCGATCGCGTCGCGCAACAGCCCTTATTAGTATCAAAACTCATTAGCAAAGATTCAAGATACCAACTTGCTAGAAGTTGTAAACTCTGGAATTTCGTCAAATGGTAGGAAATAGCACCAGATTCGAGGGATAATTTCCTCACAAATTGTAATGTTTGACAAGTCGTCGTTTGACAGTTTTGGAAGTGTTACTGAAAATGGAGTGTGAACTGTCTTTCAATGAGAGGTATTCTCAGATTTAACTGGTTAGCCGAGTTCCTTATTGAGAAAATAACCTGCTATCCACTAAGTTTATAATTAACTTGAGGATTTGCAGACATTATTTTTGAGTTCTCTCAAAAGTGCATAAGTTGGTTTTACTGACACCATTAAGAATACAGCAAATTTAATTCTTCAAACTTCACAGCTATTTAGGAAAATAGTGCTATTTTCATGTCCATAAACACTAGCGATCGCTCCTTTTGAGTTTGAGATTAGTAACGCTTTCTTGAAAGGTTCAAGTTAAAGAAATCAGGGTGAAACGATGAAAATAAATAGACCATCTTCAGAATCTATCGGTGCCGAAGTTGTAGATATAGATGTTGTTGCGGTTACTGAAGCTCAGGTAGATACAATTAAACAACTTGTATACGATCATAAATTGGTCGTCTTCAGAAACCAGAATATTAACGAAGACCAATATTTAGAATTTGCTCGCAAAATTGGAACGCCACAAATCTATCCTCAAGATAACTATCATCACCCAGATTATCCGGAAATATTTGTGTCTTCTAATGTTCCCAAAGATGGAAAGAAATTTGGAGTTAGGGGAACTGGCAGATACTGGCATACGGACTGTGCATTTCTTGATGAACCTCTGCCATTTACCATGTTATACCCACAAGTTTTACCAAATTCAATTAGAGAAACTTATTACATAGATATGCAGCAGGTTTATAAAAAACTACCTGCAAATTTGAAAAGCTTTGTCGATGGAAAATACATGGTACACGAGGCGAAATGGCGCTATAAAGTGCAAGAGTGGGATATCGACAAAGCTATCATTGATATCATGAATGAATTTGAAAAGAAATTTCCGCCTGTTAAACATCCAGCTATTATTACGCATCCCGTTACTGATGAAAAAATCTTGTACATGAATCAAGGTTTTACTACTGGTATTGTAGGTTTGGATTATGAAACAAATCAAAAAATATTACAAGAATTATTTTCATTTATAGAACGTGATGAGCATATTCATACGCACGTATGGAAAGACGGTGACATTCTCTTGTGGGAGAACAGAACTCTGAATCATAAAGCATCTGCAGTACCAGAAGGCGAGACAAGTGTCAGCTATCGTATAGGTATTTACGATGGACTACCATTTTATGTTTCCTCTGTTGGGGTTAATAAACAACCAGAAATACTTACGAAATAAAGATTTTGGCAATGTGCGCTCGCCAAACTTAGGTCTGCTTGAAAGTGGAGAGCAGATACTACTTAGTTGATGAGGAATAGTTATGGATATTAACCAGAAATTTACCAAAATAGACGACGTCAATCAAAATTTATTAGATGTCTTTTTGGAGCCATACAAACAAGATTGTAAGTATTTGAAAAAAGCTCAATTTCAATATGCCGAACCAAGTAATTTACTTGAGCAATCGAAAAGCGACCATCAAGGTTTGTGGTTTATCAAAGCTGATTTTTCTATTCCTGAATCTTGCTACATTGCTGACACTGGACACTTTAATTCGGTAGAGTTCAACATTTGCTACAATCAGTTATTTTATATCATGATAGCTTATTTGCTAGAAAATAAGTTATTAGATGTCATGAAAGATTGGGATTTAGAAACTTATAAACGCCGTCAGTTAAGTGATTTTCTCATTGTTAAATTTTCTAGCACCTTTAAGAAACCAATTAATTCTAGTAATTTTCAAGGAACTCTATCAATTAATAAATACTCTGGTCGCGGCGATTTAATTATGATAAAAACATCATGCGCCTTTTACGATCGCAATGGTGGTTGGTCTGAAGGTGATGTTACCATCGCCATACTGAATCGTAAACCGGAAAACACTATTGATAGTTGTCCTGAGACTGTACTTACTTAAGGGTTAGGGCTTATTGTTAGGCAAAACCGAAAAAACTTATAGCGGTTTGCAATTGGATAAGGTACACAAAGAAATAATGAACCACAGATGGACACAGATGGACACAGATAAGTTTGTACTTTATTCCATTAAGTTGCGCTATATTTCTTCCATGCACTCCGAATTTATTGATGAAACTAAACTACAAAAAGTAGCAGGTCAGGTGTCAGTACAGGGAAATAGAATTTTACAACAATTGACACAAGCAACTGCAAATGAACGTCAAGCAATATTAATAGCTTACATTCAAGAGCAGATTGCTCAAGCTGTAGGAATCAGTGCATCCGAATTAGACGTGCAACAGCCTTTTAATTTTATGGGAATTGATTCCCTGATAGCTGTTAAGTTGAGAAACCGACTCAGAACTGACTTAGAAGTAGACTTGTCTGCGGTGAAATTTATGGAGGATTCCAGTGTTGCTAGTCTAGCAACGCAACTGAATGAACAACTCCTCCCTAAAGATAAGGAAAACTTCAGGCGAAAAGCGATGAGCGATGATGATTGGCTGGAAGGTGAAATATGAATTTAGTTGAGTTTCTCAAAGACCTCTCGCAGCAGAATGTGGAACTGTGGCTTGATGGTGATAAACTGCGTTATCGTGCTGCTAAAGACGCATTGACTTCTACACTGTTAAACAAAATTAAGCAGCACAAAGCAGAAATTATCAATTTGCTGCGCGAGGATATTTCCACTTCTAAATTCTATCCCCTTACCTACGGTCAGCAAGGTCTGTGGTTTCTGTATAAACTTGTCCCCCAGAGTGCGGCTTACAACATTGCTTTTACAGCACGTATACGCTCTCATTTAAATATTCCGGCTTTGCAACGGGCTTTTCAGACGTTAATAGTTCGTCATCCCACACTACGTACTACATTCGGTCAACGAGATGCTGAACCCTTTCAAGAGGTTCACGAAGATCAGGAAGTATGCTTCGACGAGATTGACGCTTCAACTTGGAATTGGGATGAATTGACTACAAGGGTAATCGAGGCATATCAGCGTCCCTTTGATTTGGAACGAGAACCTGTGCTGCGGGTAAATCTGTTTACTCGCTCTGCTCAAGATTATGTGCTTTTACTGACAATACATCACATTGTTGTTGATGGCTTCTCATTTGGAATTCTTCTGGATGAATTGCGTTTGCTATACGAGGCGGATAATACAGGTCGAGCGGTATCTCTACCGCCTATTAAATCGCAATATAGAGACTTCGTGCAATGGCAACGGGAAATGTTGGCAAGCCCTGTTGGAGATAATCTTTGGGCTTATTGGCAGAAACAATTGGCTGGTAATTTGCCAGTATTAAAGTTGCCGACTGACCGACCTCGACCGCCAATTCAGACTTATCAAGGAGCTTCCCATACCTTTGAGTTGAATCAAGAGCTGACTTCTAAGGTAAGGGAAATGGCGAAGACTCAAGGAGCAACCCTTTACATGACTCTCCTGACCGCCTTTCAAGTGTTGCTTTACCGCTACACGGGTCAGGAAGATATCATAGTTGGCTGTCCAATTGAGGGTAGGAGTCAGCCTGAATTTGCTGAGACTGTAGGCTTCTTTGTCAATATGCTTGCCTTGCGAGTCAATCTTGCTGGCAATTCCACGTTTTCTGCGCTTCTATCCCAAGTACGCCAGACAGTATTGAACGCGATCGCACATCAAGATTATCCCTCTCCTTTATTAATCGAGCGATTGCAGGTGAACCGCGATCCCAGCCTTCCAGGACTTTTCCGAGTTTCGTTTAACCTGTTGAAATTAGGGGAAATGGCTCAGGATTATGAATTATCTGTATCTAATCAAACAAGAACTAGAAAAGATTGGGGCGGATTAACGCTAGAGCCTTTTGTGATTCCCCAGCAAGAAGGACAGAATGATATTGTCCTTGACATGATGGAGATGAGTGAATCACTACTTGGTATTTTTAGGTACAATACTGACCTATTTGATGCGACGACAATTAGCCGAATGGCTTGTCATTTCCAGATATTGCTAGAGGGGATTATCACTAATCCAGGGCAGCAAATTGCCTTACTACCACTACTGACGGAAGCCGAACAACGTGATTTGCTGTGGAAGTGGAACAATAACCAAGTTGAGTGTCCCCAAACTCAGTGCATTCATCAGTTATTTGAGAACTGTGTGAAAAAGACACCAAACGCTGTGGCGGTGGTATTTCAACAAGAGCAATTTACCTACCAAGAGTTAAACACCAAAGCTAATCAGGTAGCACACTACTTGCATTCTTTGGGAGTAGGATCACAAGTGCTAGTAGGCATTTGTGTTGAGCGTTCCCTAGAAATGATCGTGGGATTGCTAGGGATTCTGAAAGCGGGTGGGGCATATGTGCCATTAGACCCCGCCTATCCCCAAGAACGCTTGGCTTTCATGCTCTCTGATTCACAAGTCTCAGTGGTACTAACTCAACAAAAACTGGTAGCAAGTCTGCCAGTACAGAATGTACGTGTAGTTTGTTTAGATACAGATTTGCAGGTAATTTCCCAGGAAAGCGAAACGAATCCGGTTAGCAATATTACAGGCGGAAATTTAGCCTACGTCATTTACACATCGGGTTCTACAGGCAAGTCTAAAGGAGTGGCGATCGCTCATCGCAGTCTAGTAAATGCCTATCAGGCTTGGGAAAAAGCCTATCAGCTTCAATCTCTAACAAGTCATCTGCAAATGGCTAGTTTCTCCTTTGATGTTTTTTCAGGGGATCTGATTCGCGCTCTTTGTTCTGGGGCTAAGTTAGTATTATGCCCGCGTGAGTGGCTTTTGGAACCAGATAAGCTGTATAAATTGATGCTGTATGAAAAGATTGATTGCGCCGAGTTTGTTCCAGTTGTTCTCAGAAACTTGGTTCAGTATCTAGAAAGACAAGCGCAAAATCTTCACTTCATGCGGTTGCTAGTAGTTGGTTCAGATAGCTTGTATGTGAAAGAGTATCAGGAATTTCAGCGTTTCTGCGGTTCTGAGACTCGCTTAATTAATTCCTACGGAGTAACTGAAGCTACTATTGATAGTACGTATTTTGAATTAGGGACTGGGGAACTAGGAAATGGGTTAGTCCCAATTGGTCGTCCCTTTGCCAATACGCAAATTTATATTTTAGACCGCTATCTCCAAGCAGTTCCGATGCTTGTTGCGGGTGAACTCCACATAGGAGGTGTTGGTTTAGCTCAAGGCTACCTCAACCGCTCAGACTTGACCAAAGAGAAATTTATTCCTAATCCCTTTAATAAGGCAAAAGTAAAAAGTAAAAAGGAAAAAGAAACAGAGGTAAATTCTTCTGTTTTGCCTTCTTCAGATCGTCTCTATAAAACAGGAGACTTAGCACGTTATCTTCCTGACGGAAATATCGAGTTGCTTGGTCGAATTGATGATCAAGTGAAAATTCGTGGCTTTCGTATCGAACTAGGGGAAATTGAAGCCGTTTTTAGTACGCATCCTCAAGTACAAGCAGCAGTGGCTATCGTCCGAGAAGAACAAGCTGACAACAAATCCATAATTGCCTATATTGTTCCTCGTCAGGAATCTCTAAGCATTGATGAACTGCGTAACTTCCTCAAACAGAAGTTGCCCGATTACATGCTACCGTCTGCTATTGTGATCCTGGAGGCTCTGCCTTTGACACCCAACGGTAAGGTAGACCGACGCGCCCTACCAGCACCAGATATAGAACAGTATCGACTCTTAGAGTTTGTACCGCCCCGGACACCGACTGAAGAAGCGATCGCCAACATCTTCGCCTCTGTTTTGAGACTAAAACAAGTAGGCATTCATGATAACTTCTTTGAATTAGGGGGACATTCCTTACTTGCAACTCAAGTTATTTCTCGCTTACAACAAACCTTAAATATTGAGTTACCGCTACGCTCTTTGTTAGAATATCCCACAGTCGCCGGACTAAATGAGGCGCTTGCATCTTTAACAAAGACAGAATCTTTGGTTAATTTACCAACAATTGTCCCAGATCCAGAGCAGCGCTATCAGCCTTTTCCCCTCACCGAGATTCAACAAGCATACTGGTTGGGGCGCAATGAAGCCTTTGAACTGGGGAATATTGCTGCTCATGGTTATATAGAGCTAGATTGCGATCGCTTAAATTTAGCAAGGTTGAACCAGGCTTGGCAAAAACTCGTCTTGCGTCACGATATGCTTAGGGCAGTGATTTTACCAGATGGTCAACAGCAAATTTTTACAACAGTACCTGCATATGAAATAGAAGTTGTGGATTTGCAACAGACACCTGAAGATATCGAGACACAGTTAGAATTGATTCGCGATCGCATGTCTCATGAAGTTTTACCTGCGGATCAATGGCCTCTGTTCAAGCTACAAGCTACTCGTTTAGATGAACAGCGTACTCGACTCCACCTCAGCTTTGACGCTTTGATCGGCGATGCTTGGAGTTTGTTTGTGATTGTCCGAGAGTGGTCGCAACTGTATCAAAATCCTGAGCTTGTATTACCACCACTGGAACTGTCGTTCCGAGATTATGTGCTTGCGGAGTTAACTCTACAAAATACACCACAATACCAGCGTTCTCAGGAGTATTGGTTTAACCGCCTAGACACCTTATCACCACCGCCAGAATTACCCTTAGCTAAAAACCCAAATTCCATCACCAAGCCTAGATTTAAACGTCGTAGCGCTCAACTTTCACAAGCCCAATGGCAACAATTGAAAGACCGAGCCAACCAACTAAACTTAACGCCTTCCGGGGTGCTATTGGGTGCTTTTGCCGAAATCCTCAGTCAGTGGAGCAAAAGTGCAAAGTTTACTATCAATCTCACACTCTTTAAGCGTCTACCCCTGCACCCCCAAGTCAATGAAATTGTCGGAGATTTCACCTCCCTGACGCTTTTGGAAGTAGACAACTCAGTCCCTAATAAATTTACCGCCCGCGCTCAACAATTACAACAACAACTGTGGCAAGATTTAGACCACGGCTACGTTAGTGGTTTGCAGGTTCAGCGAGAACTCAGCCGTCGGCGAGAAAGGTATCAATTTATGCCAGTTGTCTTTACCAGCACCCTAGGTTTGGACTCACTTGGTCAAAACTTATCAACGCTAAATCAGTTAGGAGAAGTGGTTTATAGTATCAGCCAAACCCCACAAGTTTGGTTAGATCATCAAGTTACAGAGCAAAAAGGGGCATTGGTATTCAACTGGGATGCAGTCGAAGAACTCTTCCCAACAGGTCTTTTTGACGATATGTTTGAGGCTTACTGCAATTTTATCGAGCAGCTAGCTACCTCACAATCAGCTTGGGTTGAGACCCGCCGACAATTGTTAAGCGAGGCTCAACTTCAAGTGCGAACTGCGGTGAATAATACTGCTGCACCCATTTCTGAGCAGACTTTGCACGGTCTGTTTATCGAGCGGGTACAAGTGCGAGCTGATTCCCCAGCAGTAATTAGCCCAGACCGCACCCTTACTTACCAGGAATTATACCAACGCGCCCAGCACTTAGCATATCGTTTGCAGCAGTTGGGAGCCACTCCCAACACTCTAGTTGCTGTAGTAATGGATAAGGGGTGGGAGCAGATTGTCGCGGTACTGGGAATCTTGATGTCCGGGGCGGCTTATCTCCCCATCGACCCAGAACTCCCCCAAGAACGACAGTGGTATCTGCTTGAACAAGGACAAGTGGGGCTAGTTGTGACCCAGCCCTACCTTGATCGCAACCTATCTTGGCTATCAGGTATTCAGCGCTTGTGTGTTGAGAGTGAGGAGTTAGGGGAGAGCGGCTCTAGCTTCTTGGAATCAGTGCAGGCTCCCAGTGATTTAGCCTATGTCATTTACACTTCCGGTTCTACAGGTTTACCCAAAGGGGTTGCGATCGCTCATCAAGCTGCAGTTAATACAATTCTGGACATCAACCACCGCTTTGGAGTCGGGTCATCTGACCGAGTGCTAGCACTCTCGGCATTGAACTTTGACCTGTCAGTGTACGATATTTTTGGCACCCTAGCGGCGGGGGGAGCGATTGTTATCCCAGCCCCAGACAAAATTAAAGACCCCGCGCACTGGCTAGAGTTAATGGTATCTGAGCAAGTCACTCTTTGGAACTCAGTTCCGGCTTTAATGCAGATGTTGGTGGAATATTTATCCCAGCAGCCACAAAAAGCACTATCATCTGTACGTTTAGTTTTGTTAAGTGGGGATTGGCTACCTCTGAGTTTACCAAGGCAAATGCAAGCACTGTGGTCAAATGTGCAGATAGTCAGTTTGGGAGGAGCAACCGAAGCTTCCATTTGGTCGATTTACTATCCAATTGAGACAGTTGACCCCAATTGGAAAAGTATTCCCTACGGTAAACCACTGAATAATCAGCGTTTATATGTACTTAATGAAGCATTAGAATTCTGTCCCGTATGGGTGACTGGACAACTCTATATTGCAGGGATTGGACTGGCAAAAGGTTACTGGCAGGATGAAGAAAAGACAAACGCCAGCTTTATGACTCATCCACTTACCGGGGAGCGATTGTATAAAACTGGTGATTTGGGACGCTATTTACCCGATGGCAATATTGAGTTTTTGGGTCGGGAAGATTTTCAGGTCAAAATCAATGGCTACCGGATTGAACTCGGGGAAATTGAGGGAGCTTTGAAACAACATCCCGCTATTAAACAGGCGGTGGTTACTGCGGTGGGAGAATCACAAAAGAATAAGCAACTTGTGGCTTATGTCGTCCCTAATAGCGAGTTGATATCAGCTCAAAACTCAGCAGAAGCTTACCAACCCCGTCAACTTGAAGGAGTCTTGACCGATCCTGGAGAACGCATCGAATTTAAACTTAAGCAACCCGGATTACGACAGCTAGAATCTTCTCTACCCAGCATACAATTGCCCCAACCAGAGTTTGATGAAGTACTCACCCAAGCTTACCTTGAGCGTCAGAGTTATCGGCAATTTCTGCCTCAACCTATTTCCTTGGAACAGCTTAGTCAGTTTTTAAGCTGCTTGCAGCAGATGAAACTGGATGATTATCCTCTACCGAAATATCACTATCCTTCCGCCGGGAGTCTCTATCCCGTGCAGACATATTTGTTAATAAAACCCAATCGAGTCGAAGGTCTTGAAGCAGGAATATACTACTATCATCCCGCCGCTCACCGTTTAGTATTACTTAGTGTCACCAGTGAAATTGAGAGCAGTGTTTATGGTGGTAATCAACCACTTTTTGAACAATCAGCTTTTTCACTATTTTTGATTGGACAACTAAGTGCGATCGCCCCGATATATGGGGAACTGGCAAAAGATTTCTGTCTTTTAGAAGCAGGTCACATTGGTCAGTTGCTGATGAGTTCTGCACCAAAAAACCAAATCGGATTATGTCCAATTGGCTACCTGGAATTTGAGGAACTGCAAAATTTATTTAAGCTCGAATCAAGTCAGGTTCTGCTTTATAGTTTTGTGGGTGGAAAAATCGATTTAACTCAAACTAAGCAGTGGTTTGCCAAAAGCGATCGCGGTTCTAACTCAATTTCTGTGCAGTTGCGGGAGTACTTACAACAGAAGTTGCCAAAGTACATGATACCCTCAATCTTCGTGTTGTTAGAGTCACTGCCGCTCACACCTAACGGCAAAGTTGATCGTCAGGCGCTTACGGTACCTGAACACAGGATACCAGAGTTAGAAAAAACTTTTGTGGCTCCTCGCAACCCGCTTGAGGAGTTGCTGGCAAGAATTTGGACTGAAGTATTCCAAAGCGATCGCATAGGCATCCATGATGACTTCTTTGAGTTGGGTGGAAACTCGTTTTTGGCGTTGCAACTGATCTCTAAAATTAATCAAAAACTGGGTACAAACATATCCCTTGGTATACTTTTCCAGCGTCCAACTCTGGCGGAGATAGCAAATTTTATTACTAAAAATACTGATGCTTCATTAAAAACCACATATTTAGTTCCAATCCAGGTAAAAGGAACTCAACCCCCGTTGTTCTGTATTCATCCAGTCGGGGGACAAGTAATGGTGTATCAACATCTAGCTGCTTGTCTAGGATTGGATCAACCTGTATATGCTCTCCAGTCTTGCGCTCTCAACAACCCAGATCAAGAGCATAACAGCATTGATAATATGGCTGTTGAATACGCTCAAGCTATTCGCCAAGCTCAATCTGATGGCCCTTATTTTCTCATGGGATGGTCTATGGGTGGGGTAATTGCTGTCAGTATTGCTAAACACTTAGAGCAACAAGGGCAGAGGGTAGCTTTTGTCGGACTTGTAGATTCCTTTTTAATTCCAGACAACGCACCAACTTTTGAACGCGATCCATTGTACGAATTAGCGTTGGTATTTGGCGGTACTTTTGTTGATGCTTTTATAACGCTGGATGCTATTGAACAGCAGAAATTGCGAGACGAATTGACAGGTTTACCCTATGTTGAACGTTTGCGGCGGATGAAGATCTGGGGAGAAGAACGAAATCTACTCTCAACGGAAGTATCAATTGAGATTTTGCAAAAACAGCTAGAGCTGACAGAAATTCACCAACAACTGCTAAGAATTCACCGTGTACCCCAAATTGAAGCTAAACTTCATGTTTGGTGGGCTTCACAACAACTTGCAGCCAAATTATCTCATACCAATTGGAGTCAGTATACTACCAACACAACTCACACAGAAATTTTAGATGGCAACCACTTCACCATCATGCGTCCTCCCCACATTACGGCACTAGCACAAGAATTGCAAGCATATCTTTTAACTGTGCAATCGCCTGAGTTAAACAACCAGAAAAACTAAAACCTCTGCGTCCCTCTGCGCTTACCTCTGCGTCCCTCTGCGTTTCACAACTCTTGGAAAATACCAATGATATATAACGATGAAATTTCAACATTAGCAGATTTACCGCGTGTACAAGCCCACCAATTTCCAGATGCTAGAGCATTGATATTTAAGGATAATGCTCTCACCTATCTACAGCTAGATTTACAAAGTAATCGTGTCGCTAATGCTCTTTTAGCCCAAGGAGTGGAAGCGCAATCGCGAGTTGGATTATTAGCTAAAGATTCACTTCATAGTTATGAAATATTATTTGCTTGTTCTAAAATCAATGCTGTTTTAGTGCCTATTAATTGGCGTTTAGCTGCTCCAGAAATCAGCTATATTCTCAGAGATGCTAACATTGAAGTTCTTTTTGTTGGATCTGAGTTTCATCGGTTGATTGAATCTATTAAAGATGAGCTTGATGGTATTAAAACCTTCATTGCCTTAGAAAAATCTGAATATAATTGGCTCACTTATGATACTTGGTGGCAGCAACATAGTGATGTTCAGCCTGATGTCGCCATTCAACCAAATGATGTAGCTGTACAAATATATACCAGTGGTACGACTGGGCGACCTAAAGGTGTTCAACTAGGGCATTATAGTTTTTTTGCGATCGCCAAAGAATTTGTTCAGCAAGGAAAAAGCTGGATCGGTTGGAACGCAAAAGATAAAAGCTTGATAACTTTACCTTCATTCCATATCGGAGGTTTATGGTGGGCTATCCGTGGTTTGGCATCTGGAGCCGAAAATATTTTGCTGGAAACTTTTGACGCAATTGAGGTGTTGTTTGCTATCGAAAAGTACCATATCACCAAAACGTGTATGGTTCCTGCCATGATTCAAGTTCTGTTATCTGAACCTCAGTGTAAAAAAACAGATTTTTCCTCACTAAAATACATTGTTTACGGCGGTTCTCCGATTGCTGAATCATTATTAAGAAAGGCGATCGCTACATTTGCCTGTAACTTTGTACAAATTTATGGTATGACCGAAACGGGAAATTGTGCTGTGTGTTTACCTGCGGATGCCCATACCTCTACAAATCCAAACAGATTGAAATCTTCAGGTAAACCCTTTCCTGGCGTGTCAGTAGCCATTTTAGATCAGGAGGGCAAAGACGTACCATTAGGTAAAGTGGGTGAAATTTGTATCAAATCGCCTGCAAATATGATTGGTTATTGGAAATTAGCCGAAGCTACAGCCAACACATTAGTAGATGGCTGGATTCATACGGGTGATGCAGGCTATTTTGACGAAGAAGGCTACATTTATATTTGCGATCGCGTTAAAGATATGATTTGCTATGCCGGTGAAAATGTTTATCCGGCAGAGATTGAAAATGTTTTATATGAACATCCAGCAGTAGCCGAGGTGGCGGTAATTGGTGTTCCTGATCAAGATTTTGGAGAAACTGTTAAAGCAATTATTGTTTTAAAACCAGGGATGAAGGCAACCGCACTAGATATTATCAGTTCTGTACGGGGTAAAATTGCCGATTTCAAGTTACCTAGAAGTGTTGAATTTACTCAATCCTTACCAAGAACACCAAGTGGTAAATTACAAAAGGGCAAACTGCGGGAAAAATATTGGCAAGGCTATCAACGTCATGTTAATTGACCAATAAAAGCAGAGGGCAGAAGGATGAAAACAGTTTCTAGTAAAGACCGGGTTCCTCTTTGGCAACCATTAACTGTACGCAATTTTCTACTTTTATATGTAGGTGAAAGTGTTTCGCTTCTTGGCGATCAATTTTATTTAATAGCATTGCCTTGGTTGACTATTCAGTTAACTAACTCTGGTGTTAGCTTAGGCACAGTCCTAATGGCAGCTGCAATTCCTCGCGCTGTGTTGATGCTAATTGGTGGTGTAGTTAGCGATCGCTTCTCACCCCGGTTAGTCATGCTTGTTTCTAATGGCTTCCGTGTGGTGCTGACAATTTTACTAACGGCGATCGTTGCCTTTCGAGTAACACAACTATGGCATCTTTATCTGTTTGCTATCAGCTTTGGAATCACAGATGGCTTTTTTATCCCAGCCGCAAAGTCAATCATACCTAGCCTTGTGACAAAAGAACAGTTGGTAGCAAGTAACACCTTGAGCCAAGGAACTTCCCAACTGATTCTGCTGATTGGACCAGCTTTAGGTGGTTTGCTCATTGCAACTAGCGGTATTGAGACAGCGTTTGCAATTGACGCTGCCACTTTTATTTTTACAACCGTAACACTTTTGCTGATGAAAAGCAGTCTTAAGTCAAATACTGTGACGACGACTAAAGAGACTGTGTTGCGTGAGGAATTAAAAGAAGCTTATAACTCATCTATTCAAAATCCTACCTCAACAAATAAGACTATTAGTTTAATTGCTGGTATCGGTGAGGGACTCAACTATGCATGGCATAATCCGGCTCTTAGAGCAGTTTTGCTGGTATTGGTAATGTTAAATTTTCTTTTTATTGGTCCATTACAAGTCGGCATCACTTCATTGGCTCATAGTCGTTTTCCAGGCGGTGCTGTTGCTCTAGGAATAATGAATTCCGCTTGGGGTGGTGGTGGGTTGTTAGGAACGCTGATGCCTCAAGTCCTCAAAAACCTTCCCAAGCTTGGAGTTTTGATGCTTAGTCTTGCTAGCATACAAGGTTTGGGTCTGTTCCTACTTAGTTTTATACCAAATATAATACTGGCTAGTATAACAATCGCTGTACTGGGCTTGTGCAGTGGCTGTTTTACTGTTGTAGGAATTACCTGGATTCAAAAGCGAACTCCACCTGAAATGTTAGGAAGAGTTATGAGTTTGGGGATGCTTTCTTCCTTTGGTATTGCTCCTTTTTCCTATGCTTTAGCTGGTGTTTTAGCTGATTTAAATTTGACAATTCTTTTCAGTGTTGCAGGTGGCATTATGCTGCTCTCAACTATTTTTTTGACGGTAAATCCATCAGTACGCAAGATAGATTAACAAAGTAAAAAACATCACCAAAAAAGAACGATAGGTACAGAACTCAGAGATCAGAATATGAAACGCGTTTTCTCGTTATGAGTCAAGAGTTCTGGTTTTTGAGTATTGGTATGGCTGCCCCCGAATTTAAATGCGAGAGAAAAAGAAAATTTTTCCATTCTCAAATCCCCCGGATTCCATCCGTGGGGATATTCGCGCGCTGCGGTTCTGCGTTCTGCATTCTTCTTAACGTAGCCGAAAATGGCATCCAACACATATTGTGAACATAGTTCAATACCGTTCAGATAAGACCAGAATCCTTATCAGGAACACAATGTAGAGACGCGCCGGGTTGCGTCTCTACAACTAACAACTAACAATTTCTTCCAAATGGATGCACACTTATTTAAATATTTGCAACGCCACTGAAATCATCGATAGGAATGTCAAAAACCCGATCGCATCCAAGGTAGTCGTCAACAAGGGACCACTAATTAAGGCTGGATCGAGGTTTAACCGCTTCAAAGTCATTGGCAGCACTGTTCCCAGGGAGGCGGCTATGAAGACATTCACTACCATAACCGTAGCTGCAACTATAGATACCCATCTTTCTGGGGCAGCCGACCAAATTAATGAAAGTGTGCCGAGGGCAGTACCTAAAGCTATAGCGGTGCCTAACCCAGCTAGGATTTCCTTACGGAGAATTTTCATGGTATCCATCGGTGTCACTTCTCCGACACCCAGACCTCGTACTGTCACTGATAAGGCTTGAATAGCAACATTACCACTGGTGTTAGATAAAATTGGCATAATGACTGCCAGAACAGGTACGTGAGAAATAACACTTTGGAAAGGGGCGATCGCACTAGCTGCACCAATGTACAACGCAATATTTCCCAATAACCAAGGCAAGCGCTTGCGAATCGTGACTTGAGGAGGAGACAAAGCTGCTTCGTCTCCACTCACACCTGCTAGTTTTTGAATATCTTCTGTGGCTTCCTCTTGCAAGATATCAACCACATCATCAATCGTGATAATACCCACTAGTCTATCTTCCCGATCAACCACAGGTACTGCGATTAAGTCATATCGCTGCATGATTCGGGCAACTTCTTCCTGGGGTGTTTCCGTTTTCACCTTGATCACGCGATCGCTGGCAATATCTCTGATCAAAACATCAGGAAACGTAAACAGCAGCTGTCGCAGCGAGACAACACTCACTAACTTGCGGTTATCATCTGTCACGTAGGCGTAGTAAATCGTCTCCTTATCTTCGTCTTGGCAGCGGATTTTACTCAAAGCCTCTCCGACAGTCAATCCTTGCCGCAAACGCACGTATTCTGTTGTCATCACGCGTCCTGCGGTGCCTTCAGAATAGCCGAGAATTGTTGCTGTTGCTTGCCGTTGTTCTGGACTCAGTTCTTGTAACAGGCGTTTGACAACTCCAGCCGGCAACTCGTCAAACAATTCTGCCCGTTCATCCGGACTCATCGCCTCGACAATTTGCGCAACCTGAACATCATGCAGGGAATTTATGATTTCTTCCTGCACTTCTTTTGGCAGATATTCAAAAACATCAATTGCCTGATGTTTGTTGAGTAAACGGAATGCGATCGCCCGTTGTTGCTTGGGCAATTGTGTTATGTACTCTCCCGCATCCACGGGTTGTAAACAATTCAAATCCAACTTGAGCTGGTTTAAGTCGGCAATGTCAATACCTGAATTGCGAACATCCTGCATGAGCATCATAAAACCTCCTATGGTCTCCCCCGCGCTGGGAGACAAGCTCACAGCTCAGAGGAGGTTGGTACTGCCATCTTGTGGACTTTGGTCCATAAAATCTCAAAAATTCAACATCGATTACCAATCAATGGCATCGCTAATTAATAATCCTAACTCAGGACAGTGTAATCCGGTAGATACTGAAAATTCAGTGTCAGGAATTTAATCCGCTTGCACCCTGCTGAATTTCCTATCGCCCTGATGCCTGTTGATTTGAGTAGATTCTACTATTGTTGCTATCTGTGTCAACCGTACAAATTCATTTCCAAAGAAACTTCATATAGTTAAAATCTTTACTTCACGATCAACAACCTTTATTTACATACTAAAGATAGAGGCGGTGTCATCATATTGGACTACTATCAGAGTCCAGGTATTTGCTAGACAAACGTCGCTCTAAGCAGTTGCCAAGTGCGGTTGAAGCAATTTCATCCTGCTCTACAATAACAGCTATCAGATTTTCTACATAGCGTGCTGAATCCTGAGTTGTAAATCGATCCACACGGGTGAACCGGAGGATAGAACAAGGAAAAAAAGCTTTTTTTTCTCCCTAAATAAATCGTCTGTATACAATCTTTTTCTCAGTACTGAATACTTCGTCCGGAGAATAAAAAATAAAAAATACTATCATCACACTCTACCACGCGCGAAGACCCTCTCCTGGGAGCTACAGCATTAGATATTCAGAACTATTTTGGTCATGATTTGGTAATCACTAGTGGAAATATATCAGCGATCGCAATGATTAAGACAGAAAAATCCAAAGCTGAAATACTTGCATTTTCACAGAAGAATAACTTCACTTTGATATCTCGCCTGAATAGGTTCTCCAAATAGATGGGATTTGTGGTTAGTAACATCTAGTTCCCAATATGTCAAATTGCTGATTGAGCATAGATTTTAGCATTAGTCTCGCAATCGTATTTTAAGCTACTGTCTGGTACCTCAATCATAAAAAAGACTTTTGATGCAATGAATTCCACTGGTTCCTCTCAGTGAAAAGTTTCCACCTCTACCATTGTGTGGTACTTCTTCAGTATCCCAAACCGAAGAGTGAAAGGCACTTCTTTTATCTGCATATTTTCTCCACATAAGGCATACATTAAACAGTGTTAAACCTATCTTACGAGCGTTGGTTCCCAGCAATATAGATAACCTCCCACAACCTTTGGTTATGGGAGGATAATGCGAGGAGGAATATTAAATTTTAGTTATTAAATGACCCACTTTGAACTATGGACTAATAATAAACAAGTTTATGCAACCCGCTTAAGTGAGCCATCGGCGTATAACTCTAGTGGTACCAGTTCAATCTTGCCATTGACTTTAACTTGAGAGTAAACAACTTTTACTAGTGGAGAATTATTTTGGTTATAACGCACAGACATAAAAAACCTCCTTGATTCATAAAAATAATTTTAATTGTGTTATTTTATCAACTTAACGAGCCTTTGTATAATGATTTTTGTTATGTGGTGATTTGTTGCCTTTTCCCTGATTTATAATTATGAAAATCATTGAATTAGAAAGAGAGAATCGACTAGCGACTGAGAAACAATTGAAAGAATATGAAATTTAGAGTATATTCTAGAAACTGAAAAACTAGCTTGTATCTTAACAGGAGACAACAAATTCATTTTTCACTTAAAGCTGCTATATCATTGCTTACTACAGAGTAATCTTGGTGCTAACATAATTTACTTCACAGTCTCAGGGTTGTATTCCGGAAACAGCGTAAAAAATCAAGTATGAAAACAGCGACTCAACTGCAAGCTCGTCTTGAGTGTTATTATCAGCAAATCAAGACAATCATCCTTGCCCGTCAGAATCCGATTACAGGTTTGCTGCCTGCAAGTACAGCAATAACCGCACACGGTGATTATACCGATGCTTGGGTACGTGATAACGTTTACAGCATTCTGGCGGTTTGGGGGTTGGCACTTGCTTACCGCAAGGTTGATGAAGACAAGGGACGCGCCTACGAGTTAGAACACAGCGTCGTCAAGCTGATGCGGGGTTTGTTGTTTGCCATGATGCGTCAGAGTTCTAAAGTAGAGCAGTTCAAGCATACCCAATCGCCTTTGGATGCTTTACACGCCAAATATAATACTGCAACTGGTGATATCGTTGTTGGCGATGACGAATGGGGACATTTGCAACTTGATGCAACGTCAATATTTTTACTGATATTGGCGCAGATGACTGCTTCAGGATTGCAAATCATTTACACGTTTGACGAAGTGAATTTCGTCCAAAATTTGGTTTATTATATTGGACGAGCGTACCGTACTCCAGATTACGGTATTTGGGAACGAGGCAATAAAATTAATCATGGCAACGCAGAATTGAACGCCAGTTCTGTGGGTATGGCAAAAGCCGCATTGGAAGCGATTAATGGCTTGGATTTATTTGGCGTACATGGTTGTCAAGCATCGGTGATTCACGCATTGCCAGATGAAATTGCCCGTGCCAGAATTACGCTAGAATCTCTATTGCCGAGAGAATCGCCATCAAAAGAAATCGATGCGGCGCTGTTGAGTGTGATTAGTTTTCCGGCGTTTGCCGTAGAAGATGTACAACTGCGCGATCGCACCCGCAATGATATCATCAATAAACTCGAAGGAAAATACGGTTGCAAGCGTTTCCTGCGCGACGGACACCAAACAGTTTTAGAAGACACAAACCGCTTGCACTACGAACCGTTGGAACTCAAACAATTTGAGCATATTGAGTGTGAATGGCCTTTATTTTTCACCTATTTATTTCTTGATGGTTTGTTTCGTGGCGAACAAGAACACGTGAAACATTACCAAGAGCGTTTAGAGTCTTTATTAGTTGAACATGATGGCTTGCATCTGCTGCCAGAACTTTATTATGTCCCAGAAGAGTTTGTAGAGGCAGAGAAGTTAGCACCCCAAAGTCAGCCGCGTTTACCTAACGAAAATATTCCCTTAGTATGGGCGCAGAGTTTGTATTTTCTTGGTCAAATGTTGAGTGAAGGGTTAATAGCGGTTGGAGATATCGACCCTTTGGGAAGGCATTTGTACATGGGAAAATACCGGGAACCTTTGGTACAAATCGCCTTACTAGCAGAAGATGAGGATTTACAAGGAAAACTCGCAGTTCACGGCATTGAAACGCAAACGCCCAAGCAAGTAGAACCAATTCAGGTTCGACAAGCAGACGACCTTTCAGCCATTTATACTCAAATTGGGCGCAACGATAAACTTGGTTTAACTGGGCGTCCAGTGCGGCGTCTGCGGAGTTTGACAACATCTAAAATTTTTCGCCTCCGTGGCGAAACAGTTGTCTTTCTGCCCTCGTTTTTGGATGCTCAAGTTTTCTACTTAACTCTTGATTACCATTTTTTGGTGTATGAAATTAAAAGTGAACTTGCTTACATTCAAAAATATTGGATTGATTTGGGGCGTCCTATCCTCACTTTAATGTTAACTCACACCATGTTAGAAACCGGTAGTGAGGCATTACTTGCCCTGATACAAGAACTGAAAGATGGTGTTTGTAACGGTGTCCGGGTGAAATTGGGGCGGCTTAATCAGTTGATGTTGACGGCTGGAACACAACGGGTTGATTTTCTTCAAGAAGATTTTGAATTTTCTCAGTCTTCCGTCAAAGATGCTGCACTTCGCTGCTCTTATCTGATTTACAATCCAGACAAAAACTGGACTCTAAAGCATACTCAAGAATTCCAGATGGAGTGTGAAACCAACTTAAAATTCTTGCTTTCTTCTTTGCGCTCATCAGAAAATCTTTACGAGCAAATTGAGTTGTTGCAGACTTTGATTCGTTTGGAAGGGCTAGAGTTTGATACAGGCTTTGGCGGACCGGGGCGTCCCGTGACGGTGGCAGATTTGCTCGATGAAGTTTACACCAAAGCAGGTGCCTCGGGCATTTGGGCAGTTGTGCGTCGTGCAGCAGGGTTGCGGCAAATGAGCGATATCGGCTTATCGGACGTGGTGACGAGTATTGTGGTGCGCGGTAAGCAAATTGCGGTAGGTAAAGCTTATAGTGAAGCTTCGCTGATAACTTTGCCACTGTCGCACAGCGAAATTGTTGAGAAAATCAATCACTTTTGTCGGGAGGATATCAGCGATCGCGTTCTGACTCAAGAAATTCTGATTAATCTGAGTAACTTAATCAAGTCAGAACCGGAACTGTTTAAAGGACTCCTGACACTCAGAGTGGGCTATTTCATCCTTTTGATTACCAGCGAACTGGCACGCGAGCTTAATGTCACCCAAGATGAGGCATACGAACACCTGATGCAACTCTCGCCTTTTGACGTGAGAACACGGGTACGTCAGGTATTATTTGAATACGGTAGCATGAGCCAACTGTTACGCCAGCAAGAATCTCTGCACGTCAAACAAAAAGAAAGTGACATTGATTGGGTGGTGCAACCAGGACTTATTGAGGAAATAGAAGTAGCCCCTGGTGGTTGGCGGCGCTTCCGCCAAGCCGAGGGAGCAACGGGACGCGTGCCAAAAGAGTTTTTCCAGAATGTTTGGCTGTTGATGGAACATTGCAAAGGCTTGGTGATTGGTGATAAGTTAGAGCGCCGCAACCGCTTGGATAGTCAGTTAGTTCTGGCGGAGATGACACCAGGGGAAAAGAATTTTGCCTTGCAGGTAGAGCATCTGTTGAATAAAATTGAAGCTCCAGAGTACCGACAAGTTAATATTGAGACGTTGATGGAATTGGCAGCAATTGTATCCAACAACCCCAACTTGCACATCGAAGAATATATCGTGTTAGATGTGTTAATTGGTCACGCTGTACGATTGGCATGGTTAGAAGGTAATCCTGGAAGAAGGGAGCGGTACGATGAGGATAAAGCGAGCGCATGGCGATCGTTTTACAACACCTCTCCTAGAGAGTGCGCCACCTATGTTGTCAACGCGTTCAGGTTCTTGACCGAGTTTGGGCAAGATATAGCAGCTTAAGCAGGCGTAGGGTGCGTTACATTGCGTTAACGCACCTATCTAAAGTAAGAGATATGAATTAGATTCTTTTCCAAAAAGAAACAAAAATATCAACCAATTAACGATAGAACTACCCCCAAATATTTCCATTGAGGAAGCACAACTGCTGCTGGCAGTTAAGCTCTTTGAAACTGGAAAACTATCATTAGGACAAGCTGCAAAGTTAGCGCATTATTCCAAACGAACATTCATAGACTTACTCGTGAACAACAAGATTCCCGACTTCTTGAAGAAGTCGGGAATCTGAGCCTTTCAACAATTAGGTTTAAAAGTTATTGGCACAGTGGGAATGCTGCTACGCGCCAAACAAAAAGGTGTCATTGCTGAGGTGAAACCGCTGTTAACTGCATTAGCGCAAGTAGATTTTCGCATTGCAAAGCCTTTAATTGAGAATGCTTTACGTCTTGCAGGGGAATTGTGAACTGAGAGAGGCTTAAGCTATGAAGGCGTTCAGATTCTTGAGCGAATTTGGGCAAGACATAGCAGCTTAAGCATCGAGTCTGCTCTACTTTTTGGAAAGCCATCGGTCTAACAAAGTAAGCTATAAAATTAGAAGGGATTGTAAGTAGGTCAACCTTAAAAAACATAAAATAAACCTAACCCCCCAGCCCCCTTCCCTATAAGGTCCGGGGGAGAGTCAAAGCCTCTCCCCTACAAGGGGAGAGGAATGGAAGCGAGGTCTTATATCAGGTTCGGTTGATTACTTATCATTCCTGAAGAACCCCCTCCCCCTATCCCCAGAGGGGGCCCCGAGTCCCCCGTAAAGCTACGCTTCACGTCCCCGAACCGCGAGCGGTGAGTCCAGCGCTGCAGGCGGGTTTCCCGCCGTAGGCGACTGGCGAACCCGAAGGGGGAGGGGATAAAGGGGAGCCAGCGCCCTTTGGAGGGTTTCCCGACCTAGGCGACTGGCGTGTGGGGTGCAGTCAACGTCGGAATCATAACTAATTAGCCGGACATGATATTACGTTTAATTAGGTTGACCTACTTACCCAAGTTTTGGTATCAAATACTCTCTCATCAGAGATAAAAAGTGTTTATTCTACGACACCTCTCTCAGAGATTGTGCCTGCTATATTTTCATGGCATTCCGCGATTTTATTGCCTAAATAAAATCACGAAAATGTTTGTTTGAAGAGATTTTGCAAGCAATGGCAAATGACTTTTGTCTGAGGCTTGTGATTCAAATAATTCTCGACAACCTGAATTCTTGTTAATAGCATTAGGTGGACTGACTAAATTGTTCTGTAGTTGTGCTTATGAGAATGAAAATGCAAATGAAAAAGCGCCAGAAGAGTCAATATTTATTTCGCAATCGCTGGATTGACAGACAACGAATTGTTCGTAACATGGAGGCTTTCCAAGACTTAATTGTGATTGTCCTGTGTTTGGGTTTGTTTGCCTATATGGTTATGGAGTTATGGGAGATATTTACCAATCTCGTGCTGCCATTAGATCATCAACAAGTAACTGCAAAAATACTATTTTTGTTGATTTTGGTCGAGTTATTCCGACTGCTAATAGTCTACTTGCAGGAGCATAGCGTCGCTGTAGGGGTGGCTGTGGAGGTAACAATAGTATCTGTACTGCGAGAAGTGGTTGTTCACGGAGTGCTGGAAATTTCTTGGGTTCAAACTGCATCAATTTGTGGGTTACTGTTTATTCTGGGTGCGCTATTGCTAGTGTGTGCTAAGACGCCACACATGGATCACATGAGTACTAATACTAGCTATAGTGCTTTTGATAACAGTAACGATGAGCAACAGGAAAACGGAGATAAGTTGCCACATTCAACTCAATATGAGGAGATTGGTTAAAGGTAGGATCTAGAGAATGTTTCATTCCCAAGTCTACCTTAGGAATACACTCTCCGTTGTGATTGTTGTTAAAGTTAATTGTAAATAATTTTACATAATTCCAGGCTGTACCGCAAAGTTGGTCTGGAATTCCTAAGAGGATGTTTGAAAATTTATGAGGGGCTGCCAGCCGAGAAACTTGATTTCTTGAAGAAATCGGGTTTCTTAATAAGGTTTAATAATAAAATGTTGAGATTTATTAAATTGGCATTATGAGATATTGGCAAGTTCTAGCTGGGTTGGTCTTAGCTATAGTTCTTTTCTTGTTTCCCTTGTCGGCAGAAGCAGCAAGTTCTTCCAGTATCAGCCGTTCTGCAGGCAATGCACTCAAAGGTCAGGATTTCTCTGGTCAAAGCTTGATTGGAAAAGAGTATAGTAATCTCATTCTGGAGAACGCTAACTTTAGCGATGCTGATTTGCGTGGTGGCGTTTTTAACGGTTCGGTATTGCAGGGAGTAAATTTGCATGGTGTAGATTTTAGTGATGGCATAGCTTACCTGGTCGTCTTCAAGGGCGCTGATTTAAGCGATGCAATTTTTACAAACGCAATGATGTTGCGTTCTACTTTTGATAATGTAAACATTACAGGCGCTGATTTTAGCAATGCAGTTTTAGATCGTCTGGAAGTCAAAAAACTTTGTGCTGAGGCAAGTGGGGTGAATTCTAAAACTGGTGTTTCCACGCGTGAGTCTTTGGGATGTCAATAAGAGAAAGTTTCTGGCGATCGCCGCCTTTATAGCGGTTCTCAGTTGTATGCACCACAAGGTAGGGGCACATCCTCTGCCCCTACAAGCTCAATTGAAAACGACTATATTTGCCTTAGAAAGGCGCTTATCCAAATTTATCTTTACTCCACGGGGAAAACTTGATGCTGTTATGTTGCGCCTCCATTTATGAGGATTTCTGTCGCTCTTTCGGCAGGAAGCGGTCGATAGAACAGGAAACCTTGTACATTCTCGCAGTTGATAGATTTTAAGAACTCGAGTTCTTCTTGCGTCTCTACCCCTTCAGCGGTGAGTTTCAAGCCCAAGCTATTCCCCAAAGCAACGATCGCCTTGACAATCTGAGCGACTTTGAAATCAGTTGTTAAATTTTGGATAAACGACCGATCAATTTTTAAAATATGGAGTGGCAATAGTTGCAAGCGTGACAGGGAAGAATAACCCGTACCAAAGTCGTCAATCGAGAGGTAAACGCCCATAGTCTCTAGCTTTTGCAACACATTTGTAGTAAAATCTAAATTCTCAATAGCGGTGCTTTCGGTAATTTCTAACTCTAAAAAGTGCGGATCTAGCCCCGTCTGTTTCAAAATCATTGCCACAGTCTCCACCAGTTTGGGTTGGCGGAACTGTTTGGGAGAAAGATTGACAGCCATTGTCAGAGGAGGAAATCCCGCCTCCTGCCAGGCTTTATTTTGTTTACAGGCTGTTTGCAGAACCCACTCGCCAATGGGGATAATTAATCCACTTTCCTCAGCAAGGGGAATGAAAACATTGGGAGCCACCAATCCCATCTCAGGGTGCTGCCACCGCAATAGAGCTTCCATACCAGTAATTTTTCCCGTTGCAATGTTCACTCGAGGTTGGTAGTATACGACTAATTCTTCCCGTTCCAAGGCATAGCGTAAGCTCTTCTCTAAAATTAGGAGATTGGGAGTTTTGGTACTTAGGGAAGTGGTGTAGAACTGATAGTTATTCCTGCCGGCATCTTTGGCTTGATACAAAGCAGCATCCGCATGTTTGATTAAAGTTTCGGCATCACGACTATCGTCATTGAACAGAGCAATGCCAAGGCTGGCAGTGACGTGAAGTTCGTTTCCTTCAAGATAGAAGGCATCCTCAAATGCTTGCAGAATTCTTTGGGCTACAGGGACGACTTCTTCAACTTGATGAATGCGAGGTAATAGGATTGTAAATTCATCTCCTCCCCAACGGGCAACAGTGTCCCCTGTTCTGAGGGCATCTCGCAATCTTTGAGCAACGCTTCTTAATAATTGATCTCCGAGGGTGTGTCCAAGAGAGTCATTGATGGTTTTGAAGCGATCCAAGTCGAGAAATATCACAGCTAAACTTTCCTCACTCCGATCTGCATTGGCTAAAGCAACGGAAAGCAGCTCGCCAAATAGCAGGCGATTGGGCAACTCAGTCAACAAATCATGCAGCGCCTGGTAGCGAATCTTTTGCTCCACCTGCTGACGTTGCTTAGCACCACTAATACTGGCTGCCATTGTTAAGAGAGTTGATTCTTCATGCCTTGACCATTGACGCTGTGAGGAACAGTCAGCCAAACCAAGATAACCCCAGAATTTCTCATCCAACCGCAGAGGTACTAAAAGCAGAGACGCAATGCCGCATTGAGTGAGAAGTTCTCGTTCAGCAGTGGGAAATTCTCCGGTCAGTCCGCTGATCGAGTTTCCACTTTCAAGAACTGTGTTCCAGCGAGCGAGTGCGGAAGTCTGCTGAGGCTGGTTTTGCCAGTACTGAAGCGAAGGTTGATAATCGGAACTCGTCCATTCAAACTTTAGGCTCAAAGCCATCTCACCTGTTGCAACATGAGGATGCTTCTCGAACACGTAGACGCGATCCACTTTAGCAGCTTCGCCCAGCACAGCAAGAGCCTTGTCAACAGCTATTTCGTAGTTCAATTCTGCCAGTAGATAATTTGTGGCTTCAGCAACTGCTTGCTGCAAGCGATCGCGTTGGCGTAATTCGGCTTCGGCTTGCTTTTGTTCTGTAATGTCTCTAATAATAAAAGTCCTGATTAAATCACTTTCAGCAAGGTAGTGAATTGATTGTTCAAAAACTTCTGTGCCAACTACCACTTCCCGAACAAAAGAACTTTCCTGGTCATTTTGAACTGCGGTGAGAACCCCTGCCAATATGGGATGCTGCTGACGTGCTTCCCTAAGATTGGGAAATTTGCGTGCAGCAGCGGGATTGAGATAAGTGACGCTTCCCTCCAAATCGATCTCAATAATCGGATTGGGGATGAGTTCAGGAAAAGACGCTAAACGAGTTAAGGCGATTTCACCCGCTCCTTCAAGGGCGGTATTAGGAGGGAAACTTAGGGTTTCAAAAGCATTAGCTGAATTGGTTTGCTCCAATATCAACCTAGATATGTCTTCAGCTTCACAAGATTCAGAAAAAGCTTGTTCTGAGATGTTAGAAATGATATAATATTGAGCCTGAACTTGATTGTTGCCAAACTCTATCACATCTCCATGCATCAGGTCATGAGAAAAGCATTTTGTACCGTTTACAAATAAGCCATTTGTACTTCTTTTCCCCTTAAAGCTCCCATCAATAATCCGAAAAGCATATTGATCCGTTTCTGGAACAGTGACCCGTAATAGAATTGCGTGTTGCCTAGAAACTGACCGAGAACGTAGAACAATACCATTCCTCAAATCCCGCCCGAGAGAATAAGTCGCCTCTTGAAGGGGGATAGTTCGCTGTCCTTGAAGGTCTTTGATAACCAACAGGTGGCGTATTTTTTCCCGCTCATTTTTTGGCATCGCTCTTCCTTAAATTCTCCTCTAACGAACTCGATTGGCGAACTTTGGTTGGGTCACTTTCCTACACTCTTTTTCTTGGTTAAATACCTAGAATAAAATCAAACACCCGGTATTACATATAGTACATTTGCGGAATTTTTAAGCTGAACTGATCAGGAATTCAGAGAAAACGGAAATACATCTGAGAAAGATTACCAGGATTGCAAATTTTTAGGGAAGCGCTTGCGGAAATTACTTAGAAAGATGCAAACAACTGTCTATTGGTAGACTTGTTGACTCATAGTAGTTAGATATGCTTATTTTGATAGGGTGATAGAGAAAATGCAAGACTAAAGACTTGCCCTAACTTACGCTCTTAAAAAACTGAGTCACACGTATGCAAATTGGGGCAAGAATCTCGATGTGCTTCGTGCAGGGTGTAGAGAGTAGATCAGAGATAAAATGAGGCAATACTGCATGAGAGTGTGGCCATGGACGCTCAGATTTTGCTTCATATCATCAATAATCAACTTTTGAAACATCTGCTTGTTATACTACATATGAGGGTAATGTGCATAACTTGGTAGGAAAAACAACCTTGCAATCTGGGCGGTGGATCGCCGTCCATGTATCAAGTTAACGCTAAATTTTAGCTTTGGTGAACTCGATGTTCACGAAGGGGAAACCTGCTAACTGTTATGCTTACCCTCTTTTACTTTACGTTCAAATTTCCACATTGAGTAACTCAGTTATTTGTACTTGACCTGGAAAATTAGTGTGAGGAATGAGAGAAAGGGTGGGTGAATGCAAGTTAATCCAAGGGGAACTTCTGGCGACAATTATGAAGATGATGAAGACATAGAGAAACAACTAAATAGATGGTGGCAAGAGACAAATGCTGTGGCAGAAAACTACTGGCAGCAAAAGCAATTACAGGGTAAAGCTAAGCGAAACCAACAAGGTAACGAGGAAATACTACGGAAATATGGGTTGCCTAAATGCAATTCCTTCCGGGGGATCTCTCAAGCAATGGAAGTTGACTTAGAAGAGCTACGTCTGTTGGTTTTCTCGCCCAAACTAGACGCAGCAACGAAACATCACTATATTCGCTTTTATATTCCTAAAAAGACAGGTGGGGAACGAGTTATTTCTGCTCCTACACGACGTCTCAAAGATGCACAGTATTGGATTCTAAATAACATTCTAAAGAAGCTAGACTCTTCTCTTCACGATGCTGCCCATGGTTTTCGTAGTAGCAGAGTAATAAAGACAGAAACTAATGGGAAAAATGATTTCTTACGGTCGCTACAACATTTAGAACCAAGACATTTCGGTAATCTCTTCAATTTTTGGAGAAGAATAAAATCTACAATTTATCTGTTGACTCTTAGCTTGTCCTCCAGCAAAATAAAATTTGGAAAACGCCGCTCAATTGTGACAAATGCAGAGCCTCATGTGGGAGCAGATGTACTTATTAATATAGATATCAAAGACTTTTTTCCTTCTATCTCCTATAGGCGTGTTAAGGGTCTTTTCAAGTCTTTTGGATATTCAGAGTCAGCTTCAACAATCTTTGGTTTACTTTGTACTGTCACCTTTGTAAACCATCGCAGTTATTTGCCACAGGGCGCACCAACAAGTCCAATGATTACGAATCTGATATGCCGCCGTCTTGACCGACGATTAACTCAGATGGGTGAGCGCTTTGGATTTCGTTATACTCGCTATGCTGATGACCTCACCTTTTCAGCTTCTAATGAAAGCCTATGCAATATCTGCAATATTCTTAGGCAGACAGAATCGATTGTGAGACATGAGGGTTTTGAAATCAACAAAGACAAGACCAGAATTCTGCGTAAATGCAATCGGCTAGAAGTTACTGGTATTGTAGTCAACAGTAAACTCAGTATTTCTAGGCAAAAGTTGAAACGTTTTCGTGCAACTCTTTATCAAATTGAGAAAGATGGTTTAGAGGGTAAACACTGGGGGAAGTCCGAGGATCTCATCGCCTCAATTCAGGGCTTTGCAAATTTTGTTTACATGGTTGATCCTGAAAAGGGAGCTAAATTTCGAGAGCAAATTCGCATCATAAAGGAGAAGCATGGGTGTTAGTTACTTATAGCAAAGAAAAAGTTCAAACAAATTCATAGCAGATAACGACAGATATATCAATTCATTGAACTTTTGTAGGATAAACAGGAAAAAATTTATCTTTTTGCTCGCTCATGCTAGCTTTAATCGCTAGTATTCTTGCCAGGGTATATACATCAGGATCGTAAAGGTCTATCTTAGGAGAGTGCGTAATACTCTTTAGAACTTTTGATGTACCGAGCTCTTTTAGGGCTGCTACAGCTTCTTTTTGTACCCCTCTATCCGGATGGCTTAGAGCTTGGATTAAGGCTTTAATTGCTTGTGGACTACCAATTTTTCCCAAAGCTGCTGCTGCTCGTCCCCTAACATCGCTATTTGGATCGACAAGCGCTCGAACTAATGATTTGACCGCTTCATAATCACCTATCTCTCCTAAAGCTGTTGCTGCTCGACATCTTACACAGCTGTCTGGAGGATCGAGAGCGCGGATTATTGCTGAAAATACTTGTACATCTTCAGTTTTTCTTAAAGTAATAGGAGGTAACACTTGAAAATTTCTAGATGGAGACGTTAAAGATGGAAATACAGGCAAGATTCTAGGTATGCGAATTTTATTAAAAGTTTGCACAATGACATATATACCCCACTGCATCTTTCCTAAAACAGCAGCAGCCCCCATTCTGAAATTGTTATCCGGAGAACTTAAAGCTGAAATTAAAGCTTTTGTCGCTCGCGGATCGCCGATCCTCGCTAAAGCCAAAATGGCTTGTTCTCTCACCTCATTGTCTCGATCCTTGATAACGTTAACCAATGCTACAACTGCCTTAGGGTCGCATATTCTGCCTAAGGCGATCGCAACATGTTTTCTAACGCTGATATCCTGATCACTGAGAGCGCCAATCAATGGTTCTACTGCTTTAGAATGGCGAATCTTACCTAAGGTAACTGCAATCCATCTTCTAACATAACTGTCAGAATCGTTAAGAGTATGAATTAAACTCTCAACTATTTGTGTATTTCTATGATTTTTTAAGTCTTTTGCTGCCCATTTGATTTTTCCGAGCGCTGCTGCAATCCACCTTCTATCTTCGTTATTTCCTTCATGCTTGAGAGCGTTAATTAAGGCGTCAACCGCTTCTGGACTACCAATTTCTCCCAAAGCCGCAGCAGCTTCTCGTCTGACGTCACCATCTGGATGACCGAGAGTGCGGATTAAAATTTCTACAGCGTGGGAACTACCAATCTCTCCTAAGGCTGTGGTTGCACACAATCTGATGTCGCCATCTTGGTCATTGAGAAGTTGAGTGAGTAATTCAATCGCCTGAGGTATATCAGTTGCTCCCAGAGCTATTGTTGCTTCCCGTCTAACTTTGCTATCCGAATTGTTTACAACCTGCCTTAATGTTTCAACTGCTTGTAAATTATCGATTTTAATTAGAGCAATAGCGGCTTCCCTTCTGACTTCGCTATCTGAATCGTTAAGAGTGTGGCTCAAGATATCGACTGCTTGTGAATTACCAAGTTTCCCTAGAGCAATAGCGGCTTTCTTTCTGACTTCGCTACAACGAATATAAAGTTTTTGGATTACTTTCTCTGTGACTTCTTGACTATCAATTTTTGCTAATTCTTTAGCTAGTTTCTTACTAAGTTCACTTTCATCGTCATAATCATAATCATAGGTATCTTGGATTTGTACTTGAATAAATTGCGAATCCTTTATGGTTGCCAAAGCTTGTGTGACCCATCTTCTAATATCCTTGTCTAAGGGTTGCAACACTCTCGTTAACCCTGCAAGCGCATTTAAATCATCCAAGTCTCCCAGTAAAGTTATAGCTTCTTTTATAAAAGAGCCATGCAGAAATTTAAAACATTCTAGTAAAAAATTAACAAAACAAAAAGTATTGATTCTCTGAAAATTATTTAAATGAAATTTATGATATTCAAAAATAATCACAGATTTCTTAATGTAGTCAAAAATTTTTCCTATAATAAAATTTTCGATAATATAATCATCTACAGGAATCATTAAACTGGTAATTACTTTTATTAAAAATTGATCGTTCTTATTCTTACTTAAAACTAAAAAAATAACTTTTATTACGTTAGCATTATTTTCTTTTAGCGCTTGTCTTAAAGATTCTGTGATTGCTTTTTCTTCAGTAATACTGCCTAAATATAGGGCGCTCCAAAATCTTACAGAAACATCGTCATCTTTAATAGTTGTAATTAGGTGTTCAGTAACTTGTGAAGTAGCAATATTCCCTAAAATCTTTACAGCCCCACATCTAACCTCTTTAGAACCGTCTTTTAGTGCTTGGCGTAATAATTTTTCTAACATTGTGCTATTCGTACAAGCGAGTCTTTCGACAGCTAAGCTAAAAAAACCGATAGACGGGCGTGAGTACCATAATTTATAGATTCTTTCAATAATTTCTTGGATGAGGGGATGAGATTTATCTTCACATTCAGCAATACACTGACCCGCCAGCAGTAAAAGACTATAAAAAATATCGTCCTTTTCTGTAGTGATAGCTTGGAGCAAAGGAATTGGATCGTCCAGCAATCCTGCTAGAAGGCTTAAAGTTTCATGCCATTCGTATTTACGGAAATATTTTCTTACTAGAGAAACACCTCTGCTTAGGTCTGTTTCTATGGAGTGCTTCAAGTAACAGGCTGTTAGATACTCCTGGAACGTCCGGTGCAGAAACAAGTATTGCTTTCTATCTCTACTCAACTTTTGCAAGATGCCATCTTTTTCAGATAGTTCTGCTATTAGATCGGAAGTCCTAATACTTCTGAAATCTGTTGAGATAGACTCATTTCCCAAATATTTTTCGAGCTTGCTGCGGAGGTCATACATAGTAAAAATCTCCTTCCTCTCGCAGCTAAATTGATAGGCAAGTTCTCCCAGTAGCTCTTGTTTGACTGACACCCATGCACTATCTGGAATTTGCCTACGATTATCAATACACCATCTGCTCAATATGTATTCCACTGCCTTCTCATAAACTTGCCAGCGTCGTGTAGGCAATGTCAGCCCTTTCTCCTGATACAGACTGCAAATTAACGATAACAGCAGTGGATTTTGCGCCAAGCCTCGAATCTGGGGTTTATTGCGTAACTCTCGAATCAATTCCGATGCCAACACAGTATTATTATTCAAGTACCTCGCCGCATTGCGGAACCAAGTTTCTACGTACTGCTCCGTCTGCCGGTGGCTAAAAGGGACAATTTCCACTTCCTTCACCCCGTCCACAAATGCCCCACTGTAGTAACCGACTATTCGGGATGTGCTAACAATTGGGCAAGGATAATTTTGAGCAAAGCGGTTCAGCTTCTGTGAGAGGGAAATGCGTTTCTCCTGTGGCACCTCATCTAGAGCATCCAACAGTAACAAGCACTGCCCCACTTTCAACTTTTCTCGCAACAACAGTAGAATATTTGGTGCTATCTTCGGATAGTCCAGTTGTATCAAGCGAGACACACTTTCAAGGATTTCTTCTTCTTTCGGACTATCGGCTAAATCCGAAAGCCGCAGATAGAGCGGAAAGACAACAACATCCAACTCTTGCCCGTTCTCAATTTCCTGGCGTGCTTGCTGGGCAGTGGATAGCGCCTCCAGACGTAACAGTGTAGACTTGCCCATGCCGGGATCTGCTAACACAATGATATTTTTATGCTGGGCTTTCGCCGTCTTCCAGTTCACCTGCTCCTGCGGGCTTTCGTTGTCTCCACTTTTAAGAGCATAAGCACGTTTGAGATCAGCTTCCGATTCCGCATAGCTCCAAGTGCTTTCTACTTCATGGCGGTAGCGACGCTCTAGGGAGACTTGGATGGGAATGTATTGGTCTTCTAGGGTGATCGGCTGCGGTGTATGGAATAGGTGAATGGACTTGAAGGTGTTTTCGATGTCTTCTAGAAACTGACGGACAGCTTCCCGTAGGGCTTCTGGGCTTAGCGTTGGAAGCTGGATCGGAGCTTGCGGTGCCTCACTGTTAAGTTCTATATAGATGCGATCGCCAATCTGTATTCCTTGTCCCTGCTCAATATTGATGACATACTTCCCAAGTTGGGATGATATCCTTTCACTACCTTTACAAGCTTGGCGGACGGCTTCAATTTCCTCATCTGTTGCAATACCTGCTGCAAGTTTTTCAATAATAACCTTCAGTTCATCTGGGATAGCCATTAGTCATTCCCTATCGCACTTGCCGCAGTTATTTATTGTAAACATCACCGATGTGAAAATTACTGGCTTCATTGATATTAGTGATAAATTTCCCATTTTGCTTTATCACGTCGGCAATTTTATTAATCTTTTGCATCGCTTGAGGCTTAACCTCATCCCATCCTTTATCGGGTAAACCCTTACCACCCCGAAGCTTGGCAATCACAAAATCTCCAGCATCCATGTCAAAATGAGGAATTTGCTCTGTGTTGTACAGCTTACGAGCACTTTCAGGCACTGCTTTACCCAGATGATTCATTAAATTAGAAACTTTTACTTCTGTATCACCAGGTTTGTTTCCTGCACCTTGCAAAGCTTCGAGAAAGTGATAAGTATAGATGCTGCTTGATTCATTTTTTATCCAAGATTTTTGCTGTCCTTTGGAGGAAGTAAAAACAACTCTGCCTTCACCTTGTTTCAACTCATCAATAAAGCCTTTAGATGGGGCAACTCGGAGGAAATCATCAAATTCTTCTTCTAATTCAGCATCTGCCTCTTTAGAAGTTGCCATTCCTGCTGCATGACAGCTATCAATGACGACTAACAAACGTTCAGCTTGAATTTGTCGCAATGCATCGGTGAAAGTTTCTGCTGATAGTGCAGAACTGGCAAGCTTGGTAGGCTTAACATCATGTTGTAGTAAGTAATAGCGTTTGGTTTCTTCATGTACCCAGCCATGTCCTGAATAGTAAACAAATACGGTTGCATTTGGGTCGGATTCTGCTTTTCCTTTTAACCAATTCAATCCATCCACAATAGCTGCCTTCGTTGCTTCCTGATTATTTAGCACCCGAATATGCTCTTTGTTATCGGGATAGGCGCAAAGTTCCGAGTCAATTAAAGCAGCATAAATTGCCTGAGTATCTTTGACAGTTACTGGTAGTGACAATTTACTATAAGCAGACTCTCCCACGCCAATTAATAGTGCATGACCGTTAGTAAACTTATCGCTCATTTCCATCTTGCTCCATTAAATATATTGCGCCTCACTTCTTTTGCTTGACCTTTGACTTTTTCAATCAAATCGCCCTCTTTAAAATCATAGGTGTTTCTGCCGTAGCGCTTTCGCAGGCGATCGCTTTCATAAACTTTGGTTCCACCGTGGGATTTGACATCGACTACGTACCAGTTGCCTTTGGGAGAGTGCGATACCACATCGGCATCTCCCCATCTCTTAATTGGTATGTTGTATTCTACTTGCCATCCTTGACGTTCCAGGGAACGCAATAATGCAGCTACTTCGGTTTCGGCTATAGCACCACGTTGAGCATCACCAGCTCGTTTGACCAGGTGTTGCCCATTGCAGTATAGGTAGTATGAGCCTACCAATCCCCCTAGCGAGAGCAAAACTTTCAAGGAAGAAGTCCTTAAGATACTGAATAACAGCACTGTACCAATCAGAACACCCACTGCAAGAGCATAAAGCAGGATTGCTGACTGGCGTCGCTCCTCACCCAATTTACGGATATACTCTCCTGGCTGTTTTTCTGGTAACAATTTTCTGTGGTTAATGGTATTAAATTTGCTTCTTTGTGAAGCTTACAGTTGTTGGGACTCTAAAAATTAAGGAAGCGACTACCACCACGTCAAGTGCAACCCTAGCCCAGAGCAATTAGTAAATCTTTTAACGCTGACAAAATAAAGTAATACTTAAAGGCAACATATGACCATTCTTGGCAAGTAATACTTGCTGTCGCCAAAAAACGTCATAATATCAGCCTACATGGAGCTAAGCGGATTCGAACCGCTGACCCCCTCAATGCCATTGAGGTGCTCTACCAACTGAGCTATAACCCCGCACTATCGTGCATTAGAAATTTTAGTTTATAAATTTACTATTTGTCAATACTGCTAATTAAAGACTGGCTATTTGCTAATTGCTAATTACTGCTATTAGCAAATAGCCGAGCGCAATTGTCAATTCAAGATAGTTGCAGCAAGTAGCTCATACAATGCCCCATCAGGAAGTAAACCACTAGCATGGCAGCTGCCGCTAAGCCAACCAGCGTACCAGCTAACATTAAGGAAAATTCTTTATTCTCATATGCCTTTTCCATCAGGTGCAGCGACCAGGCTACTAGCGCTACATCAAAAACTAAAATAGGTATCAACATATTTTTTAATATTTCTTAAATCTAGTTAATTTATATTAACATCATTTTCAAGAACTGTGTTGAAATACTCTAGTTTTGGTCTATCTTTGGTTAGATAAAGATTTGTTACTGGAGATTACATTCTCACCGGAACTTGGCGATCGCGCAGATAACTTTTAATCTCAGCAACGCTTAATTGTCCGTAATGTAAAAGCGAGGCAAGTAATGCTGCTTCTGCTTGACCTTCTGTAAGGGCGGTATAGATGTGTTCGCAATTACCTGCACCACCAGATGCAATCACTGGAATTTGTACGGCTTCAGCAATTGCCCGAGTTAACTCTGTGTCATAACCTGCTTGAGTGCCATCAGCATCCATACTTGTGACTAAGAGTTCTCCTGCGCCACGTTTTTCAACTTCTTGCGCCCAAAATAGGGCATCAATGCCAGTATTTTCTCTTCCACCACGGACATATACATCCCAACCAGGGTTATTGGGGTCTAGTCGTCGTCTGGCATCAATAGCAACGACTATGCATTGGTTGCCAAAGCGATCGCTTGCTCGATTAATAAAATCTGGCTCACGTACCGCCGCAGAATTAATACTAACCTTGTCTGCTCCAGCTCGTAAAAGATTTTTAACATTTTCTAAGGATTGGATGCCACCACCTACAGTCAGGGGAATAAAGACGTGTTCGGCAGTTCGGTACACTACGTCGATGATAATGCCCCGGTCTTCATGAGTGGCTGTAATATCCAGAAACACTAACTCATCTGCACCTGCATCGTTGTAAACCTTTGCCAGTTCTACCGGATCGCCTGCATCCTTCAAGTTAACAAAGTTAACTCCTTTGACAACTCGTCCCGCCTTCACATCCAGGCACGGTAAGATTCTTTTAGCTAGCATTCCTTCGTTTTACACTCCTGTTGTGATTACCCGGAATCTAAATTTTAAATTGACGAGAGTATTACAGAAACAAAATTTTCGTACGTGAGTAAGGGGGCAGGAGAAAATAAGGGTGTAGAGGTGTAGGAAAATGGGCGTGTAAGCGCTGAAAAATTTAGCATTGTCAACTCTTAAGAGTCAATTGCACTTTTGTTCGCTTACACCCTTACGCCCTACCCCCGAAAGACTCCTGGTGCAATCGTATACTGATTAACAGCAGCAACTATGGCGATTATCTCCTCGAAAAAACAGCCCCCAGAACCCAACGGACAACCAAAGCAGCGTCGTCCGGTTGCTTCATCCCCTCCAAAGGAAAATCTTTTACAACCCGAAGCAGCTGTTGATGAAGGTAAGCAAGAAGAAAGTATACGACCGCACCGATTTGCTGACTACATCGGGCAAAAAGATTTAAAGGACGTACTAGAAATTGCCATTAAAGCCGCGAAGTCTAGGGGCGAGGTGCTGGATCACCTGCTGTTATACGGTCCTCCGGGATTGGGGAAAACCACAATGGCTATGATATTAGCAGCCGAGATGGGAGTAAACTGCAAAATTACCAGTGCGCCAGCTTTAGAACGTCCCAGGGATATTGTCGGGCTACTGGTAAATCTGAAGCCAGGAGATGTTCTGTTTATCGATGAAATTCATCGCCTGTCGCGGATGAGCGAAGAAATTTTATACCCGGCAATGGAAGATTATCGCCTAGATATTACTATTGGTAAAGGTTCCAGCGCCAAAACTCGGAGCATACCTTTATCAAAGTATACCTTGGTTGGGGCAACAACTCGTGTTGGGGCGCTGACATCTCCGTTGCGCGATCGCTTTGGCTTAATTCAAAAACTGAGATTTTATGAAGTGGATGAACTGAGCAAAATTGTCCTGCGCAGTGCCGAATTACTCCAAACAGCCATCACAGAAGATGGTGCTACAGAAATTGCCCGTCGGGCGCGGGGAACACCGCGTATTGCCAATAGATTACTCAAGCGAGTCCGTGATTATGCCCAAGTCAAATTATCTGGGGAAATTAACGAAAAAGTGGCAGCAGAAGCATTGCAACTCTTTCAAGTCGATCCCTGCGGTTTAGATTGGACAGATCGGCGGATGTTAAGTGTGATTATTGAAAACTTTAACGGTGGTCCAGTGGGATTGGAAACAATCGCCGCAGCGACGGGTGAAGATACACAAACCATTGAGGAAGTCTATGAACCTTATCTGATGCAGATTGGCTATTTAAGCCGGACAACCCGTGGTAGGGTGGCGACACCAGCAGCTTACAAGCATTTGGGTTTTAAACCCCCAAACGAACAATTGTCATTATTGCCTTAAGTTTGTAGGTAGTTGTAGAGACGCGCCATAGCGCGTCTCTACATTTGATAGTTGTTAAAAATTTCTACTACCCACTACTAATTACTCACTACTAACCACTAACCACTAAAATGAGATTAATCGTTATTTTTCTGAGTCTGTTGCTTGTGTTTGGGTGGGGTGAGGTTGTCATGGCACAAACTCAGTCTCCCAATTTAAGTCAAGAACAGTTACAGCAACGCGATGAGTTAGCGACAAAGGCTTTTGCGGCTACAGATAAAGGTGATTTTACGACAGCTGAACGTTACTGGACGCAGATTATTGAGCAATCCCCGGATAATGCAGCTGCTTTGAGTAACCGGGGAAATTCTAGAGTTAGTCAAAATAAGTTGCAAGAAGCACTGGCAGATTATAATAAGGCGGTAGAACTTGCCCCGAATGTGACTGACCCTTACTTGAATCGTGGTACGGCGTTGGAGGGTTTGGGAAAATGGCAAGAGGCGATCGCAGATTACAATCACGTTCTAGAACTTGACCCGAAAGATGCAATGGCATACAACAATCGGGGCAATGCCAATGCTGGTTTGGGGAAATGGGAGCAGGCGATCGCAGATTACAAAAAATCCGCTGAAGTTGCCCCAAATTTTGCCTTTGCCCGTGCTAACTACGCCCTTGCTTTGTATGAAACTGGTCAAGTAGACGAAGCAATTCGCGAAATGCGCAATATTCTCCGGAAATATCCTAACTTTGCCGATGTGCGCGCCGCCATCACCGCCGCCTATTGGGTACAGGGAAAACAAGGTGAAGCCGAGAGTAACTGGGTCTCAGCAGTCGGACTTGATCAACGCTATAAAGATATTAAGTGGGTGGCAAATGTTCGGCGTTGGCCTCCCAGTATGGTAACAGCTTTGAATAAATTTTTGACATTAAAGTAGGGGTATTTACTATGAGATTACCTGATGGACCTAAAACCCCCCCTTGGTTGCAACTATTACAGTGGGTTGCTGACCCTTTAGGTTATATGGAAACGTCTTTCCAACGCTACGGAGATTTCTTCACCGCCCGGTGGGGAAATCTCTACCCCGAAGCGGTGTTCATCAGTAATCCGCAAGCAATTCAAGAAATTTTCACAGCTGATCCTAAACTGTTTGACTCTGGTCGAGGGAATGGACTGGGAAAAGTCTTCGTCGGAGAACACTCTATGCTTTTGTTGGATGGATCTAGCCACCAGCGTCAGCGACGGCTTTTAACCCCCCCTTTTCATGGCGAACGGATGCAAGCCTATGGCGATTTGATTTGTACCCTCGCCAAACAAGTCAGCAGTCAGTGGACTATTGGCAAGCCCTTCTGTGTCAGGGAATCGATGCAAGAAATAAGTCTGCGAGTCATCTTGCAAGCTGTTTTTGGTCTTAATGAAGGACCGCGTTATGAGGAACTGAGACAACTGCTAGCAGAGATGATGGATCTGACAGTTTCTCCTTTACGGGCGTCTATGCTGTTCTTTAAGTTCTTGCAAAAGGATTTAGGGGCTTGGAGTCCGTGGGGAAGCTTTCGGCGTCGCCAGGAGCGAATTGATCAGCTACTCTACGCCGAAATTCAGGACAGGCGTAGACAAAACGACCGTGAGCGTACTGATATCCTCTCCTTAATGATTTCAGCTCGCGATGAGCAGGGTGAGGGGATGACAGATGAAGAGTTGCACGATGAACTCATAACTCTGCTGTTAGCTGGTCACGAAACCACAGCCAGTTCTTTATGCTGGGCTTTATACTGGATTCACTACCAGCCACAGGTACGGGACAAGCTACTGGAAGAACTCAGTAGCCTTAGTGAAAATTCTAACCCCACAGACATTGTTCCTCTGCCGTATTTAACCGCTGTGTGCCAAGAAACACTGCGTATTTATCCACCATTATTCCTGACTTGGCCTAGGATTTTGAAAGCTCCCTTAAAGCTGGGAGACTATCACTTTGATACTGATACCGTGCTGCTTCCTTCTATTTATCTGACTCACCAGCGAGAGGATCTTTATCCACAACCAAAACAGTTTAAACCAGAACGATTTTTAGAACGGCAATACTCGCCATTTGAGTTTTTTGCTTTTGGTGGAGGCAATCGTCGCTGTGTTGGTGCGGCATTGGCGATGTTTGAAATGAAACTGGTAGTAGCGACAATCGTATCAAATTATCAACTAGCTTTGGCTGATAGCAGACCAGTGAAACCACAGCGCCGAGGCTTCTTTCTCGCCCCTGCTGCTAGGTTCAAGATGGTGAACATGGGAAAGCGCGTGCGTCAACAGCAACCTAATCAGCCTGTTGGCAGTTCAATTTAGCACTTAATGAGACTGAGTCTGAAGTATCCGCTCATTTTGAGACTGCCTTGTAGTCACCGCCATCGGCAGAACCTCTGCTGGTGCGAACACAACGCCTTTATTAAATTAAGTGCATAAGGTGATTTCATTTGCATCTAATAAATAAAAGGTTTTGACTTTAACGATTGCATGGTTCTGCCTACAGTGGTTTTCTTACTTTATTAAATTTAACGTGAGTTCGACTGAACTAAAAAACAGCAGGAGGTAGTGCAGGTTAGGTTAAACTCTAGTTAGGTAAACTTCGTGAAGACATTAATTGCCAGGTCTTATTATGTACGAACAAATTAAAAGTGAAATGGAAGCTTGGTTCAAAGAATATAATAATATTTTTATCACTCAAGAAAAGTTTCTGTTCTCTCTATTAAATAAACTCAAAGACACTGCTGTAGGTAAAGAAAGAGGCTACGCTGATATTAAAAGTATTGAACAATTCCAAGCTCAAACCCCTATTCAGCATTACAGCGATTTAAAACCTTATATTCAGCGGATTGTTGCAGGTGAAACCAATGTACTTTATCCAGAACCACCTACTCATTGGATTCAAACTTCAGGCACAACTGGTTCACCTAAACTGTTTCCTTATAATACAGAGTTTGAAAAAACTTTTTTTACTTCTGGCAATGCTATTCTTAATTGTTTTATCCATCGTGTTGGTTCTAAAGCTTGAAAAATATTAGAAGGTGAAAGTTTATTAATACACGCTAGTGGTAATTGTGGCACTGTGGGAACTGGAGCCACAAAAAAAACTTTAGCATTTGCTAGTGGCTGGATAGCAAAACATAGTTCTCCAGAAAATCCTTTTGCACCTCCTGTAGGTATTCAATCGATTGAAGACTGGGAGGAGAGAATGCTGCAAACAGGAGTTTATTATGTGCAAAGAAATCTCACGCGCATCGGGGGGATTACAAATTACGTATTAATGTTTTTACAAGAAATAGAAAATGCTTTTGGTGGCAAACTATTTTCAGTATTGGCAGAAAAGAATCCAGAACGAGCAGCAGAGTTACAGCAATTATATCGAGAAGATGGCAAGCTAAAAATCTCTAGAATATGGTCTAATTTATTATGTCTACAACTAGCTGGTGTCGATCCATATAAATATAGAAGTTGGATAGATGAAATTTTGCCTAATAGTCTAATTTTTCAGAGTTACGTTGGTTCAGAAGGTTTTTATGGATTTCAGTATGATATAAACAATCCGGCGATGGTTTTCACGCCAAACAATGCTTTCTATGAGTTTCTAGATGTTGATGAGTATATCAATTGGAAGTTTGAGAATGGAAGTACCCCAACGCGATACACAGTAGCTGATGTCAAACCTGGTAAGGAGTATGTATTTTGCATCTCTAATTATCTTGGTTTTACCACCTATATTCCTGGCGACATTATTAAAATTGTTTCTACTCAGCCTCTGTTATTTTTATATTCACGACGGCTGGTAAAAGAGGTTAACATAGCAGCGGAAAAAATGAGTGAAACTCACATAAAAGTAGCTCTAAGTGAAGCAATAAGAAAGAATCAGTGTGTGCATCGGGAGTATTTATGCACGGCGGTGACTGAACCACGTCCACACTACGTTGTTGCCATTGATTTTTCTACTCCTCCACAGGATTTAGATCAATTCGCAACGGATATCGAGCAATCTATCTTTGAATTAAATGTGTCGTATGCTGATGTACGAAAAGCGAATGCCCTTCAGCCATTGCATGTAATCAGTCTACCAGCAGGAGAATTTGACAGATATATTTTGGCAAAAACAAAAGTTGGTGAATGGAATCCAGGGCAGAAGAAGCTACCCTGTCTAACTGAGAGCCAAGATTTTCTTAATTTTTTTGGTTCTACCGCTCACTTTATGCCTCAGGGTAAGAGCAGGGTAAGCGCATCTTAACAATCATTACATCAAGAAATAAGAACCACAGATGGACAATAAATAAAAGTTTTTCCTCTGTCTTCCCCCCTCAAGAGGGGGGAATGAGGGGGGTGGACACAGATAGATCATTACTTCATCCAAACGAAAAGCGCTATATTATCCAGATATAGCAATCTTAAATCATAAGGCCTACGGACACGCTACTTTGTTACCGTAAGCTCCTCCGATAGGAGACACGTAAGTAATAAGATTCCCGACTTCTTCAAGAAGTCGGGAATCTTGTTGCCAATAACATAAGAAAAGGGCAGGTTTAAAACCTGCCCGGATGCTGAACCAAGAAACCTAAAATTCTCTAAACCAGAACCTTCGCTAAAATCGGTCCAACACGAGTGGCGATTTCTGGAACGTAAACCTGCGACACGTAATCAGCAATCATCCTATCTGTGTTGAACAGCGGTGCATTCGTCTTGATTGATGCCTTCATCATCTGCACCCAGCGGTGAGGAGTGCCGTTAGCATCCTGGTCATAGTACAAAGGCACTATTTGCTCTTCCAAGAGCTTATAAAGTGATTCCGAATCTATCCTATCTTGTAAATCCTGATCGCTGGTGTGAGCATCCTCACCAATTGCCCAACCATTTATCCCTTGACCATTGGCATCTGTTTTGTATCCTTCGCACCACCAGCCATCTAGGACGCTGCAATTGATGCCACCATTAAAGCAGACTTTTTGCCCACTTGTTCCAGATGCTTCTAAGGGGCGACGGGGATTGTTCAACCAAACATCAACGCCCTGCACGAGTTTTTGACCAACGTAAATATCGTAGTCTTCAATAAATGCAACTCGATGCTGAATTGCTGAATGTTGACACCACTCCATCAAGCGTTGAATAATCCGTTTGCCTTCTTCATCGGCTGGGTGAGCTTTACCTGCAAAGATAATCTGTACGGGACGTTGGGCATTACCAAAAATTCTTAGCGCCCGTTCAGCGTCACGTAAAAGCAGATGACCTCGTTTATATGGGCTGAAGCGTCTGGCAAATCCGATAGTCAACACGTTGGGATCAAGCAGTGTTTCTGTTGCCTGAATTTTTTCGTATTCTTCACCGCGCTGTTCCCGTGCTTTCTTAATTTTATAGCGGGTGTGAGCAATGAGTCGCTCTTTGAGGACTAGGTGCCGCCACCACAGTTCCTCATTTGGAATTTCGTCAATTTTCTCCCACGTCTTGGGATCAATGACACGAGTTTTCCAGTCTGCGCCTAAGTATTGAGCGTACAACTCTGCTAACAAGGGAGCAGTCCAAGTGGGTGCATGCACACCATTGGTAATATAACCGATAGGCACTTTGTCTTCAGGACGTTCTGGATACAGAATCGTCCACATTTTGCGAGAAACCTGACCGTGCAATTCACTCACGCCATTGGCTGCACGACACATCCGCAGTGCCAAAACTGTCATGCCAAAGGGTTCCCAAGGATCGCCCAGTCGCCGTGCGCCTAATGCCAAGAATTGCTCGCGGGATAGGCGTAGCTTCGTCCAGTAGTGGGCAAAGAAGGAGTCTATCAAATCAGGCGAGAAGACATCGTGACCTGCGGGAACGGGTGTGTGGGTGGTGAACACGCAACGATTTCGCACGTCGGCTTCGATGTCGTAGAAGGATTTGCCAGTGCGTTCAATTTCTTGCCGCGAAATTTCCAATGTACAGAATGCCGCATGACCTTCGTTGAGGTGATAGACAGAAGGTTGAATTCCTAAGGCAGTGAGGGCTTTCACGCCGCCAATTCCTAAGACGACTTCTTGGGCTATGCGGGTTTCCTGGTTCCCGCCGTAAAGGTGTCCTGTCAACCAGCGGTCGATGGGATCATTGTCGTGGCGATCGCTATCCAATAAATAAAGACTCACGCGCCCCACTTGCACTCGCCATATTTGCACTTTCACCAATCGTTGGCGAACTTCTACCTCTATTGTGATTGGTTCCCCTTGCTCATTTTTAATTAACTCCAAAGGCATTTGGGGGAAGGGGTTGTCAACGTAGTAATCTTCTTGCCAACCGTTGCGGTTCAACCGCTGTCGGAAGTAACCTTGGCGATACAGCAAGCCTATACCAACCATTGGGACTCCCAAATCTGAGGCTGACTTTAGGTGATCCCCAGCGAGAATGCCCAAACCACCAGAGTAAACAGGGAGAGATTCATGAATACCAAATTCCGCGCAAAAGTAAGCAATCGGATGTTCTTGGGTAATCTGCGGTGCTACGCGGCTCACCCAAGTGTCTTTTGTGGTGATATATTCGTCAAACTCACGCACCAGCGCCCCGATCTGCTTCAGGTAAAAGGGGTCTTCAGCAAGCTGTGTGAGGCGTTCGTGTGTCGCTAAGTTTAAGATTTCTACTGGATTGTGCCCGCAGCGTTCCCATGCCTGGGGATCAATGGTTTGGAACAGCGCAAGGCGATCGCTCGTCCAACTCCACCAATAGTTATAAGCCAAATCTCCTAAGCGCTTGAGTGGAAAAGGTAATTTCTCACGCAGCGCCAAAGCTGCGGTGTTTGCACTGCTGATGTTCATAATATTTTACGTTCTCTGTTAGTTTTTCTCTTTTACCGTCAAAATCTGCTTGCAAAACAATTGCTCCTTTTCGGTTTTTGCGCTTTATTTTGCGTCTGGGAATTATCCTCTGATACGTGGAGCATTTTTTCGACGGTTTTTACTTTTTCCAGACTCATTCCAAATCATCCTTCTTTTTTGCCAATTTTGACAGCTTTTCTACATCAAATTAATTGACATTGTTTTAATTTAGTTTTTGTCTTGTTAGGTTTTGTAAACTACCTAGACTTCTGCAAGCGGTAAGTGTAGGCTTTGTCCCGGTTCTCGCTATCTGTCGGAAACAAGCCTGCGTTGTTCTTCCAACAAGCAAGCAATCTTAATGGAACTTCGGGGTGTCTTTGCATCCGGTGTGTCCTCGGGTGTAGGGCGTCTTAGCGTACCCGAGTAAGGACAGAAAAACGACAGACAGCGTAGCGCCCTTACAGACGATTGGGCGATCGCTCAACAATCGAAATCTATACGCAGATAAACAATACTAATTTAGTATTATTTCTTTACACAAATATTGCTTGACGCATAAAACAAGAAAATTTTATATCTCACAACAGTAATATTACTGATCATCCATATTTTTTTGAAAAAACTTGATATATGGCTGTTTCCATACTGAAATCTTTACCATACTTCATCATATCTAAATAAAAAGCACTGCTAGTTCACATTTATATCTACTACAATAACCTCAATCAATTAATGATTTTTTATTAACAAAAAATAAAGAGGTATTAAAATGGCTATTTCTTGCCATAAGAATGCTTTAATCCCTATACTGAAAATTCACAATTTCAATAAGCATTTAAATGCCTCCTTTACAATCTAGTTAATAATAAGAATCATAATAGTGTTGTGGACAGATACAAATCAGTCTCAGGGTTGATTAAAAAAGTTTCATCCTTTTTTTAGGAAAAATAATTTAAGCAGAAGCCTTAATTATTTTTCTTCTAAACCCTCACAAAAGACACAAAACAGGGAGTTAATACCACTAAGCTCAGACGCAAATATTTACCGAAACGGCGTTAAATCAAGAATAGTTGTTGCAGTGTTATTTTCTGTGTTTCGGATAGACACGAGCTTAGGAGAAACTATCCTATCAGAAATCAACGCAGTTTCTCTGTGCCTAGAACATCGATTCAGTAATCGGAGTGGTAATGAGAAAATGCGAGTTTTAACGTGCTATTTTCAAACATTTACTAGGTGAGTTCTACTGAATTGGTGTTCTAGGAATGATTAGCTTCATTGTGCATAACTTTAGATGACTCCTGAAAAAAAGTTCATCATTATCCCTTATCACTCTACTAACCATGCAACTTTATACACCTACAGACGTTCACCAGCTTCAACAAGACCTTCCCTACTTAATTGAAATCATGGAGTGGCTTAAAAATTTTGTGGCAAAACCTCACCCTGATTTAGGGAGATCTGGTGTTGTTTGCCCTTTTGTGCCTCCCTCACTAAAGTTAAACAGCATTCGACTAACAGTTCTTCGTTCTAAAAATTTGGCTTTGCAGGAAATTGCAGACATTATTTTACCCTACCTAGATATCTTCCTTGAGTTAGAACCAAGAGAAAAACCAGCTGCCCTGAACAAAGCAATATTATTCATCTTTCCTGATATCGATATAGAGGATGCTCCCAAAATAATTGATGTTGTCCACAAACAACTTAAGCCTTTCTTTGTTAAAGCAGGACTGATGATAGGGGAATTTCACAACCGTACTGAAAGCCCAGGTTTGCACAACCCAAACTTCCGTCCACTTCGTAGCCCCATCCCCATGCTGGTTATCCGCCCTATGACTGAAGCTGACCTTACTTTTATGCATCATGCAGACGATCCGCGCTTAAGTATTACCTCTCACGAAGCTTATTTAAAGTATTTTGGTCATAAAATTAAAGATGAAAAAAAGTTAAAAAATGCTCATCAACTATTGGAGTTAGCACATAAGCAACTGCAAGAAGAAAATTGAGTGCATTTAAATGTTACTCAGCCATAAGTCAAGTTGCTCCTTGAGAGAAACTACTGATTCACCAACTTAATTCATAAGAGTAATATTATCTCTGTGAATTTGTATTACTAGTACTACTCGACAGAAATAACTAGACAGTTAAAAACTGGCAGATAATTTGATTTTGTAAGCATTAGAGCCTGGGTGCATTTCATTTGTGTAAACAGATATGCTCAGAAATCCCGAAAGCGGCAACTAGAGTTTGTCGTTGAGTCTATATCTACAAAAGTGAAATGCAGCCTTACAGGATTTTGCCTTCTGTCTCGTTACTTCTGTCTTCTTGCACTAGTATTCAAGTGATAAAAGTTGGTAACTGAGTCTATTGATTAACAAAACCATTTTTGTAACAAGGTATCTATGCGCTTAACAGATAAAAATTTACACCTTCCATCAAATATTGAGTTAGAAAAGCAACTCAACTATTGGAAACAGCAACTGGCGGGTGCAACACCAGTACTGGAATTGCCTACGGATAGACCACGGTTACCAGTGCCAACTTACCAAAGTGCAAAGCAATCTTTCGTGCTACCCCAGAATTTATCTGCAGCGCTGGATACATTGTCACAGCAAGAGGATGTGACACTGTTCATGACATTGTTAGCGGCATTCAAAACCTTACTGCACCGCTACAGTGGACAACAAGACATTTTAGTGGGTTCTCCCATTGTGGTGGAGAATGAATGGCTAAGTGGACTGAAAGCTAATACCCTTGTCCTACGCACTGATATATCGGGTAATCTCAGTTTTCGGGAAGTGCTGCAAAAGGTGGAATCAGTTGTTTTGTCAGCCAAAACTCACCAAGACTTGCCGTTTGAGAAGCTGGTGGAAGAATTGCAATTAGAGCGATCGCTCAGTTATCACCCCCTGTTCCAGGTGATGTTTGTTTTGCAGAATAAACCTGAACAAACATTGGATTTATCCGGATTGACCATCACAGCCTCTGAATTAGATAAGGTGACATCCAAGTTAGATTTGACCTTGTCAATGGAGGAGACAGAACAAGGATTCAAAGGGGAGTGGGAATACAACGCTGAGTTGTTTGATGATGCCACAATTACCCGGATGAATCGAAACTTTCAGACATTGCTGGAGGAAATTGTTGCTCATCCCAATCGCTCCATTTCAGAATTACCCTTGCTGAGTGTTCAAGAACAACAGCTGTTGCTCGCGTGGAACAACACCCAAGCAGATTACCCGAAACAAGTCTGTATCCATGAATTGTTTGAGGCTCAGGTAGAACAGACACCGGATGCGGTAGCAGTCGTGTTTGGCAGCGAACAACTCACCTACAAGCAGCTCAACCAACGGGCAAATCAACTAGCACATTACCTTAAAGAGCTAGGAGTCAAACCAGATGCCCTTGTGGGAATTTGTGTAGAGCGATCGCTTTCGATGGTGGTAGGACTCTTCGCAATCCTTAAAGCGGGTGGAGCATACGTACCTCTAGATCCAGCATACCCCCAAGAGCGGCTAAATTACATTTTGTCGGATGCTCAGGTATCACTGCTGTTAACTGATTCTTCACCAAAAATCAGTTCTCCCCAACTCCCTATAAACAAAGATATTAGGGAGGATGCAGTGTCGCCATTGCAAGTCGTCTGCATAGATACAGACTGGGATCGCATTGCCACTACTAGCACCGAAAATCCTACACCTTGTTCTACCGTCGCTCATTTGGCGTACGTTATTTATACATCCGGCTCGACTGGCAAGCCCAAAGGAGTGCAAATTCCGCACGGTGCTGTGGTCAATTTCCTCACATCCATGCAGCGCCAACCCGGATTAACACAGGCCGATGTCGTCTTAGCGGTGACAACGATATCATTTGACATTGCCGCCTTGGAACTTTATTTGCCCCTAATAACAGGCGCGCGTATTGACTTGGTGACGCGGGAAGTGGCAAGCGATGGCAGACTGCTGAGCGAGCAAATCGCTGCGGGTGGAGCTACAGTGATGCAAGCTACCCCAGCCACTTGGCGGATGCTTCTGGCTGCTGGATGGGGTGGTGTTCCTGGGTTGAAAATTCTTTGCGGCGGTGAAGCCTTACCTGGTGACTTGGCGCAGCAATTATTAGCAACAGGGGCTGCGATTTGGAATATGTACGGTCCTACGGAGACGACGGTTTGGTCAACCGTCTTTGAAGTAGCAGCAACGCAATTATTATCTCAGACATCAATCCCCATTGGACGCCCGATCGCCAACACGCAAATTTATCTGCTCGACTCCCATCTGCAACCAGTGCCTATTGGAGTGCCTGGGGAACTGCACATCGGCGGTGATGGACTAGCGCGAGGTTATCTCAACCGCCCAGAGTTGACAGCCCAAAAATTTATCCGCAACCCCTTTAGCCAGGAACAAGGGTCACGCCTGTACAAGACAGGGGACTTAGCCCGGTATTTACCTGATGGTAATATTGACTATATTGGGCGTATTGACAATCAAGTAAAAATACGCGGATTCCGCATTGAATTGGGAGAGATAGAGGCTGTACTGCGACAACACCCATCTGTCCTGCAAGCTGTCGTCATTGCCCGTGAAGACGTTCCTGGAGACAAGCGGCTCGTGGCATATGTGGTTGTGACAGAGCATATTCCCCCTAGTCTGAGTGAACTACGCCGCTTTTTGAAGGAGCAGCTACCCGATTACATGGTGCCCACAGCCTTTGTGTTGTTGGATACACTGCCATTAACACCTAATGGTAAGATAGACCGCCGCGCTTTGCCTGCACCAGATACATCCGATTTCATTAGTGACAACAACTTTGTTGCACCTCGTAATTCTACGGAAGAGGTTTTAGCGGCTCTTTGGGCGCAAGTATTGGGTCTGGAACGCGTAGGCATCCACGATAACTTTTTTGAATTGGGCGGACATTCGCTGCTGGCGACGCAAGTGATTTCTCGGATACGCCAAGCCTTTGGTGTAGAAATTCCGATACAGCTGCTGTTTGAAACACCAACCATTGCCGATTTAGCAACTGCCATTACCCAAAGTCAAAACCAGGGTATAGGTATAGAGGAACACCAGACTATTGCCCGAGTTGCGAACCGACAGTCAGCCCCCTTATCGTATGTGCAGCAGCAACTGTGGTTATTGGCACAGTTAGAACCAGACAGTGCAGCATATAACATTGTTGAGGCAATGCAGTTGCAAGGCGACCTCAACATAGATGCATTGCAAGAGTCATTAAATGCAATTGTCGCTCACCACGAAATCCTGCGAACCACCTATATTGCTGAAGATGGCAATCCTGTGCAGGTTATCGGCGCTCCTCGGTCAGTGGAACTGAAGGTAATTAACCTGATCAATGAGTCGCTAACTGAAGACAGCAGCACTGTACAAAAACTGCTACAAAATGAAGCGCTGCGCCCCTTCAATTTAACATCAGACTTGATGCTGCGTGCGTGTTTGATACAGCGATTGGCTCCGCCACTGCCCCTTGGGCAATCGCCACAAGAGAATATCTTGCTGTTGGTCATGCACCACATCGCCACCGATGGTTGGTCGATGAGCATTTTATATGAGGAGTTGACAACGCTTTACCAAGCGTTCAAGGACGGCTTATCTAATCCATTGCCAGAATTACCGATTCAGTATGCCGACTTTGCAGTTTGGCAACGCGAATGGCTTTCTGGTGAAGTGCTGCAAAAGCAACTCAACTATTGGAAACAGCAGTTGACGGGTGCAACCCCAGTCCTGGAATTGCCCACAGATAGACCACGACCACCAGTCCAGTCTTACCGAGGTGCCAGGCAATTTTTTGTATTACCCCAGAGTTTATCGCAAGCACTGCATGGATTGTCACGGCAAGAAGGTGTGACCTTGTTCATGACATTGTTGGCGGCGTTCCAGACCTTGCTGTATCGCTATAGCAGACAAGAAGATATTTTAGTCGGGTCTCCGATTGCGGGGCGAAATCGCGAGGAAATAGAAGGGCTAATTGGATTTTTTGTCAATACCCTGGTTCTACGCACCGATATGTCTGGCAACCCCAACTTTAGGGAACTGTTGCAAAGGGTGCGCTCAACGGCAATGTCCGCTTATGCCCACCAAGACTTGCCGTTTGAAAAGCTTGTAGAACAGCTACAACCAGAGCGTTCATTAAGTTACCACCCTCTGTTCCAAGTGATGTTTGTTCTGCAGAATGTTCCCAATCAAACATTAGAGTTGCCAGGACTGAGCATCACTTCCGTAGACGTGGATCACTTGGCATCCCAATTTGATATCACTTTATCAATTGAGGAAACAGAACAGGGACTACGCGGGTTATGGGAATACAATACTGACTTGTTTGATGCCAGTAGTATCGAGCGGATGAGCGAGCATTTCCAGACATTGCTCGAAGCAATTGTGAGTGATCCACAACAGCACGTTACCCAATTGCCACTGCTCACTCCAAATGAACGACAGCAGTTACTTGTTGAGTGGAACAATACTCAGGCAGAGTATCAAGAGCAGTGTATTCATAAGTTGTTTGAGCAGCAGGTGGAGAAGACGCCTCATGCCGTGGCGGTGGTTTTTGAGGACAAGCAACTTACGTACCAGCAGTTGAATAATCGCGCCAATCAATTGGCACACTACCTACAAACTCTGGGCGTAGGACCGGATGTACTCGTTGGGATTTGTATCGAACGTTCCCTAGAGATGGTGGTGGGACTACTGGGAATTCTCAAGGCAGGTGGTGCTTATGTGCCTCTCGACCCAGAGTATCCACAAGAGCGCTTAGAGTTCATGCTGGAGGACACCCAGACACCAGTGTTGCTCACCCAAGAGAAATTGGTCAACAGCTTACCAGCTCATCAAGCGCAAGTAATTTGTTTGGATTCTGAGTGGCAACTCATTGCCCAGCACAGCGAAGAGAACCCTGTGTCTGAGGTAACAATTGATAACTTAGTTTACATCATCTACACCTCTGGTTCTACAGGCAAGCCTAAGGGTGTCATGGTTGCTCACCGTGGAATCTGCAATCACCTCTACTGGCGGCAAGCAACGTTTCAATTAACCGAACGAGACAAAGTCTTACAGACCATTCCTTTTAGCTTTGACCCCTCTGTGTGGCAGTTATTCTGGCCGTTGTCGTTTGGAGGACAGTTGGTCATGGCTCGCCCTGGTGGACATCAAGACCCTGCTTATCTGGTTAAAGTGTTTACCGAACAGCAAATTACTGTATCTGGCTTGGTACCATCAATCATCCAAGTTTTACTGGAACAAGAGGGAATTGAGAATTGCCAATCTCTGAGACACGTCACCACTGGTGGTGAAGCGTTAGTGATCGAACTTGGGGAACGCTTCTTGAACCGATTGAATTTGGACGATATTTTAATAAACTGCTACGGTCCGACAGAAGCTTCCATTGATGTCACCATTTGGATATGCCAGCGCGGTACTCATCATGCCTTTGCTTCCATTGGTCGCCCCATTGCCAATGTACAGACTTATATATTGGATAAGAATTTGCAGCCTGTGCCTGTCGGTCACTCGGGCGAACTGCACATTGGCGGTATCGGTTTGGCGCGAGGCTATCTCAACCGTCCCGAACTGACTGCAGAAAAGTTTATTCTCAACCCCTTTAGTAGCGCACCGAACGCACGTCTCTACAAAACTGGGGACTTGGCGCGTTACTTGAGCGACGGGAACATAGAGTTCCTCGGTCGTATTGACCACCAAGTCAAGATTCGTGGCTTCCGCATTGAGTTGGGAGAAATTGAAGCAACCCTAGCTACACATCCTGCGCTGCAACAAACCTTAGTCATGGTCAGAGAGGATGTTCCGGGCGACAAGCGCTTGGTGGCATATTTAGTGGCACACCCGGAACAAGTTTCACCCAGCCCAAGTGAATTGCGCAGCTTTTTGCAGAATAAGCTACCCGAGTACATGGTGCCCGCAGCTTTTGTTTTGTTAAATACGCTGCCATTAAACCCCAATGGCAAGGTAGACCGCCGCGCATTGAGAGTACCGGATACAGCAGATTTCGGTGATGCCAACAGCTTTGTTGAACCCCGCAACGCTACCGAAGAAGTGTTAGCCGCTATTTGGGGGCAAGTTTTGGGTTTAGAGCGCTTGGGTATCCACGACAACTTCTTTGAATTTGGGGGGAATTCACTGCTGGCGACGCAAGTGATTTCTCGGATACGCCAAAGCTTGAGTTTGGAAATTCCGCTACGTTTGTTGTTTGAAACACCAACTATTGCAGGTCTAGCAAGTGCGATAACTTCGTTAAGCTTGGCTAACACTGAGATTGGGAACCAGAGTACAGAAGTCCTAGAACAGCAGACTATTCCTCAACTAGCTGCTCGGCAATCAGCCCCCCTATCCTTTACCCAGCAAAGGATTTGGTTTTTGGAGCAAATAGAGCCTAACAGCGCGGCTTATCTCATGCCGCTGGCACAACGCTTGTTGGGTAAGCTCAATGTGAATGTATTGCAACAGTCTTTGGATGCGATCGTTGCTCATCACGAAGTCCTGCGAACTCACTTTATCACAGAGGATGGTGAGCCAGTGCAGATCATCAGTTCTCCGAGGTCAGTAGAACTTAAAATCATTGACTTGACACAGGAGCAAGCAAGCAATCAAGAAGAGCAAGCGCAGCGTCTGTTGAAGCATGAGGCACAACGTCCCTTCGACTTAACATCTGACTTGATGTTGCGAGCTACCTTGCTGCAAATAGACCACCAGGAGCATATACTCCTGTTAGTCATGCATCACATCGCCTCTGATGGCTGGTCGATGGGCATCCTGTCCCAACAGTTGGCAGCCGTGTATGAAGCGTTTTTGAACGATTTGCCAAATCCCCTGCCAGAATTGCCCATCCAGTATGCCGACTTTGCCGCTTGGCAACGCCAATGGTTATCTGGTCAAGTACTGGACACCCAGCTAGACTACTGGAAAAACCAGCTAGCGGGCATCACACCTTTGGAATTGCCCACTGATCAACCGCGACCGCCAGTGCAGAACCACCAGGGGGCACGCGAATCTTTAGTGTTATCAAAGAAACTCACTAAGGCACTCAAAACACTGAGCCAGCGGTCAGATACGACCTTGTTCATGACGCTATTAGCGGCATTCAAGACATTACTCTACCGCTATACAGTACAGGAAGATATTATCGTCGGTACTCCAATCGCTGGTCGCAACCAGACTGAAACTGAGGAACTCATTGGTTGTTTTCTTAACACGGTCCCCTTGCGTAGCAACCTTGGCGGCAACCCGAGTTTCTTGGAACTGCTAGGTCGAGTTCGTAAGGTGGCTTTAGATGCCTATGAACACCAAGACATACCCTTCGAGAAGCTGGTAGAAGAACTGCATCCAGAACGTAACTTGAGCCGAAACCCAGTGTTTGATGTGATGTTCAACTTCATCAACACTCCCCAGACGGCTTTAGAACTGCCTGGATTGACGCTGAGCTTGCTAGAACTCAACGAACCTGAATCAAAATTCTCAATGACTTTGTATGTTGAGGAACACTTAGGTGAACTGAGTTTAGAACTCGTGTATCAGCGGGCTCTATTTTCTGCTGCACGCATGAGGTGCCTTCTGAATCAATTCCAGTATCTGCTTGAGCAGATCATTGCCACTCCAGACAGCTCAATCGGGTTATATTCGCTCGTCACACCAGAATCCCGACTTTTGCTTCCAGATCTGAGTGCGGTGTTGCCCCAGCCACGGTACGAATTGGTGACTACAATGTTCACCTCTTGGGTAAATTCCACACCAGAACACTCAGCAGTCCGCCAAGGCGATCGCTCCTGGAACTACAGCGAATTGTCCACAAGCGCTCATGCCCTAGCAAGGGTTCTGCTGAATCATGGGGTCAAGCGGGGTGAAGTTGTGGCGGTGTTCGGACCACGAAGCTTTGGGTTGATTGCCAGTATGATGGGCATACTCTTGAGTGGAGGTGTGTTACTGACTATTGATCCGAAGCTTCCCAGCCAGCGGCAGCAGGTCATGCTCCAAGAATCCAAGGCAAAGTATCTATTGTGCATCGGTGACGAGCAGCCAGAACAGAAGGAGTTATGGAAGTCCCTAGTTACCATCTGCGTAGATCCAGACACAGGAGTAGCAATAAATGCCGATATAGATAGCAGTAGTGCAATACAGCTACCTCAACTGTCTCCTGACGATGCAGCTTATATTTTCTTTACTTCCGGGACTACTGGTGTTCCTAAAGGTGTGTTGGGTTGTCATAAAGGGATGGCGCATTTTTTCCACTGGCAACGACAAACTTTTGCAATTGACCAGCGAGACCGCAGCGCCCAATTGACAGGGCTTTCCTTTGATGTCGTCCTTAGAGATATTTTCTTACCTTTGACCAGTGGAGCAACTCTTTGTCTACCAGCAGAAGGGGATGAACTAGAACCGACACGAATTCTGCGTTGGTTGGAACGCGAGCAGATATCTGTGCTGCACACTGTTCCAACTCTTGCCCAATCGTGGTTAGTTAATGTACCACCGTCCGTTTCTCTACGTGCCTTAAAACGTATCTTCTTTGCCGGAGAACCTCTCAAAGATACACTCATACGTAGGTGGAGGGAAACGTTCCCAGAAGGAGGCGAAATTGTCAATCTCTATGGACCGACAGAGACAACTTTGGCAAAGTGCTTTTACCGAGTCAGTGCTGATGTTTTGCCTGGAGTACAACCTGTTGGTTCACCACAGCCAGAAACCCAAGCACTGGTTTTAGGAGAAAACAACCAGCTGTGTGGTACTGGTGAACCAGGTCAGATTGTTATACGGACACCATTCCGTAGTTTAGGTTACATCAATGCCTCGGAAGAAAATCGTTCTCGGTTTGTCAAGAACCCCTTGGGCAACGACGAACAAGATTTGCTTTACTATACAGGCGATCGCGGACGCTATCGTCCAGATGGCTCTTTGGAAATTCTTGGTCGCCTGGATCGTCAAGTTAAGATCCGAGGGGTACGCATTGAACTCAGAGAGATAGAGACGGTGTTAGGTCTCCACCCTGCTGTCCGAGAAGTGATAGTCATTGCCCGCGAAGACCAACCAGGTGATCAGCGCTTAGTTGCCTATGTCGTTCCACAGCAGGAGCAAGTCTCTACAACCGATGAACTGCGGCGCTTTCTCAAAGAGAAGCTGCCCAAATACATGATTCCCTCAGCTTTTGTGATGCTTGACGCTCTACCGTTAACTCCTAACGGTAAAGTAGATCGTCGAGCGTTGCCAATGCCAGAGCAAGTCAGGCAAGAGGTGGAAGAAACCTTTGTTGCTCCACGAACTGAGATAGAACGCCAGCTGACGCAGATTTGGGAAGAAGTTTTAGGCATCCAACCCATAAGCATAAAGGATAACTTCTTTGACCTGGGGGGGCATTCCTTGCTAGCCGTACGCTTATTCGCTCAAATAGAGAAGAAATTCGGTACATCAATTCCCCTAGCCACACTCTTCCAATCAGGTACAGTAGAAACTCTTGCTAAGATGCTCTACCAAGAACAAGAGCGACTAGCATCTGGTGATCAGGAAAAATCAAAAACTCCTTGGTCATCCCTAGTAGAAATTCAACCCAACGGTTCCAAGCCGCCTTTGTTCTGCATGCACCCGCTTGGTGGAGAAATTCTGTGTTACCGCCCTTTGGCAATGCATCTGGGGTCGGATCAACCAGTTTATGGGCTACAACCACAAGGGCTAGATGGAAAACTCCCTCCCTATACCCGAGTTGAAGACATGGCAGCGCACTACATTAAGGAAATCCAGACTATTCAGCCTAATGGTCCTTATTTTCTGGTAGGCTACTCGTTTGGGGGTACAATCGTCTTCGAGATGGCTCACCAACTTCACAAGCAAGGTCAGAAAGTAGGTCTTCTAGTTATGTTGGATACCTGCCGTCCTGGTTATAGCAAACGATTGCCATTCCTTCTGAGAATTCTCTTGCATTTCAAGAATGTTTTACAACAAGGACCTACCTACCTTTGGCAGAAGCTGGCAGGCTGGAGAGAGTGGGGTACGTACCATCTTAAACACAGATACAAGCGTTACTTGAATGTAGTGCATGATTTACCAGAAACGGATAAGCACTTAAGCATCATAGGTGCTAATGTGGAGGCTGCAAGCGTTTATACCTTCCAAGTTTACCCAGGTCGAATGACCTTGTTGCGGACTGAAGATAAGAATCGCGACGAAGCTGTAGGCGTACAATACGATCCGCAATTCGGTTGGGGCGAAGTAGTGACTGGCGGAGTAGATATCCATCACCTTCCCGGTTCTCACCTAACCTTTCTTGACGAACCCAATGTAGGGGTACTAGCAGAGAAATTGAAGGATTGCTTGGAAAAGGCGCAGCGTAATTCGTAATAGCTAAAATTTCCTTCTGCTGACGCAGACGCTTCGCCAAGCCTTTGGCTTCGCGAAGCTTATTCGGAATTAAGGACTTTCAAATAAAAAAGTACCCAAATACCCCTTGTGGAGGCAGGCAACGTGAACTGCCACTTATCTTGTGCGGGCAGGATGCCCACCCCGCACAAGATTGAATCATTTATTTTTTGGAAGTCCCTTAGCGACTCAATGACGAATTAGTTTGCAGTTTCAATCCCCTAGTGAATCAGCATGGTGGCGGATGTGATCCTCGATGAAACTGGCGATGAAATAGTAACTGTGGTCGTAGCCTTGCTGATAACGCAACTTGAGCGGCTGATTCACTGCCGCACAAGCTTGCTCAAACACCTCGGGTAGCAACTGCTCTTTGAGAAATTTATCAGCCGTACCTTGGTCGATGAGAATGGAACTATGGTATCCGAACTGCCTGATCAATTCACTGGCATCGTAGGCACGCCAACTTTCTTTCTCTTCGCCAAGGTAACGGCTAAACGCCTTTTCACCCCAAGGACAGCGCATTGGTGCAGCGATGGGTGCAAAGGCTGATACTGATTTGTATTGCTGGGGGTTTCTTATAGCGCACACAAGCGCACCGTGTCCCCCCATTGAATGACCAAAAATGCCTTGTTGCTCTGGTTGTACGGGGAAATGTTGAGCAATCAAAGCAGGCAACTCGTGGACGACATAGCTATACATTCGGTAGTATGATGCCCAAGGTTCAACAGTCGCATCCACATAAAAACCAGCACCCGTGCCAAAGTCCCAATCGTCATCTTCACCAGGAATACCAGTATTGCGGGGGCTAGTATCCGGTGCTATGAGTATTAAACCGTATTTTGCCGCATATTGCTGTGCGCCTGATTTTACCATAAAATTTTCTTCTGTGCAAGTCAAACCGGAGAGGAAATAGAGAACTGGCACAGGTTTCTGACTGGCTTGCGGTGGTTGGTAAACGGCAAATCGCATTTCCCCGTTGCAGGTAGAGGAGGGATGAGAGTAAAAGCCGAGTTTGCCACCGAAGGATTTATATTCTGAAATGAGGTTGAGATGAGCCATTCAATTTTATTTGTCTCAAAACTAAATTTTCTGTTTCTATTTACAGAAATTCGCAAAACATATAGTTTTCTTCTTTGCGAGGCTGATGCCTCTTTGGTATTGTACAAATATGGCAGTTATCAATTGGGTAAAATACAGGTTTTTGTAGGGGCACAACAATGTTGTGCCCAAGAGCCCGTGTTGCATCCAAAGCAGAACCGTTATATCTGAGGCAGAGCCTCACGGTAGGCATTCCCCGCCGGAGGCTGGGAACGAGAGAAAAACGAGTGCTTATTTAGCTGTGCTCTTAATCTTCTGTGCTGTCTGTGCGTCTGGTGTGGTTCGTCACCTAATTAAACGTCACCACACTCCGAATTGACTCTCCCTTGTGCATCAAATCAAAAGCATCATTAATCTGCTCAATAGGCATCACATGAGTGATTAAATCGTCAATGTTGATTTTGCCCTGCATATACCAATCAACAATTTTTGGTACATCTGTACGTCCTCTTGCCCCACCAAACGCCGAACCTTTCCAAACGCGCCCAGTCACAAGTTGAAAAGGACGGGTACGAATCTCCTCGCCAGCAGCAGCGACGCCGATAATTACGCTAACGCCCCAACCTTTGTGACAACATTCCAAGGCTTGGCGCATGATATTTACATTGCCAATGCATTCAAAACTGTAATCAGCACCGCCTTTAGTTAAGTCAACCAGATAAGGAACCAAATCTCCTTCAACTTCCTTGGGGTTGACAAAGTGAGTCATGCCAAACTTTTCTGCCAAAGCTCTCTTGTTGGGATTGATATCTACCCCCACAATCATATTGGCTCCTACCATCCTCGCTGCCTGGATAACATTTAAACCAATACCGCCCAAACCGAAAACCACCACATTAGCTCCCGGTTCTACTTTTGCCGTATTGATGACTGCACCAATTCCCGTTGTCACACCGCAGCCAATGTAACAAACTTTATCGAACGGCGCATCCTCGCGAATCTTTGCCACGGCGATTTCTGGCAGCACTGTATAATTTGAAAAGGTGGATGTGCCCATATAATGGTGGATCATTTCCCCATCAATGGAAAAGCGACTGCTGCCATCAGGCATGACACCGCGCCCTTGAGTGGCGCGAATTGCTTGACAAAGATTTGTTTTGAAGCTCAGACAATATTCGCACTGGCGGCATTCTGGAGTGTAGAGGGGAATAACATGATCCCCCGGCTTGACACTGGTAACGCCTTCCCCTACCTCCACAACAACGCCAGCGCCTTCATGTCCTAGGATTGCCGGGAATAAACCTTCAGGATCAGCACCAGAAAGAGTGTAAGCGTCGGTGTGACAAACTCCACTGGCTTTAATCTCCACCATCACTTCAAGGGCACGCGGTCCCTCTAGTTGAACTGTTTCAATAGTTAACGGCTTACCAGAACTGTAAGCGACTGCTGCTTTAACTTCCACTCTTGCGCCTTCCTCTTTAAGTTCAGTAAACGGGCTAATTTGAGTTTAGAGCCAGGAGCGGTTCAGCAGATTTTTTTAAAATTTCAAGAATTTATTGCCAATGATTGGTATTTTTTATACATATAAATTCAATATGAGCGTAATATCTCCCCTGGGTATTAAGGAGATCAGCGGCTGTACTATTCGTTTTCTCTAAATCTGTATCTTTTTTCTACGAGTAAGAAGCGCTATAAATTATAGTGTTGGTATACGATAATGACATTTTCTAGTTAAATTGGATAAAAGCGGTAGCATCTGTTTTGGCAACAGCATATCAGCAGCAACGACTAAATAACTTGTCCACCACTAAATTACACCTATTTTTTAATCGCCTATGAACCCTGCCCTGACTCAATTCGGCGCTCATATGTCCAACCTGACAGGCGTCAGAGCCATTATGAAGGACATTATTGAAACTTTACAAGCTAGTGCGGGGCAGCAATTGATTAATTTGAGTGCTGGCAATCCAGTGATTTTGCCAGAGGTAGAACAATTATGGCGTGATTGTACCGCACAATTACTGAATAACCCAGAATATGGTGAGGTAGTGTGTCGCTACGGATCGAGTCAGGGTTATGCACCGTTGATTGAAGCGATCGTTAAAGACTTTAATCAGCGGTATGGGTTAAATTTGAGCGATCGCAACATTCTCATCACCCCCGGAAGTCAAAGCCTTTACTTCTACGCTGCTAATGCCTTTGGTGGCTACACTACCACCGGTCAATTGAAAAAAATTGTTTTGCCCCTTAGCCCCGACTACACAGGTTACGGCGGCGTCACTTTAGTGCCAGAAGCCTTAATTGCCTACAAACCAGCTTTAGATATCGACGCAGCAGCACACAAATTTAAATATCGCCCTGACTTCAGCAAACTATCAATTACAGAAAACACCGGTTGCGTCATTTTCTCTCGCCCGTGCAACCCCACTGGCAATGTCCTGACTGATGATGAAGTGAAAAAAATTGCCGCCCTTGCTGCGCCTTACAATGTGCCAGTGTTTATCGACTCGGCTTATGCGCCTCCCTTCCCGGCGTTAAACTTTACCCAAATGACGCCTATTTTCGGCGAGAACATTATCCACTGCATGAGTTTATCCAAAGCTGGGTTGCCAGGAGAACGTATTGGAATTGCTATTGGGGATGAACAGGTAATTCAAGTTCTGGAGTCTTTCCAAACAAATGCCTGTCTTCACGCTTCACGATATGGACAAGCTATTGCAGCACGTGCCATTGAATCTGGTGCGCTAGTGGAAATTGCTGAAACAGTGATCCGCCCCTTTTACCAAAGTAAGTTTACCGTTCTAGAAAGCACCTTAGACGAGGCGATGCCCAAGGACTTACCTTGGTTCCTTCATCGCGGTGAAGGGGCAATTTTTGCTTGGTTGTGGTTGCCGGATTTGCCAATAACTGACTGGGAATTTTACCAGGAACTCAAGCGTGTGGGTGTCATAGTTGTACCTGGTAGTACCTTCTTCCCAGGTTTACACGAAGAGTGGAAACACAAGCAGCAGTGTGTGCGTATTAGCTTGACCGGAACTGATGAGGAAATTGCTACGGGTATGCAGCGTCTGGCAAAAGTTGTACAACAGCTTTATCAGCTTTCGGCTGTAAGTGCTTAAACAAAACGCTAAGACAAGCCAGCGCTATGCAGTCCTTGTTTCCCGACAGCAGGCGACTGGCGTTGCCAAGGACGCAGAGGGAAAGATGAGGAATAAGGGGACAAGGGGAGAGAAAAAAGATAAGGGAGATAAGGGAGCAACATCTCCCTCATCGTCCTCATCCTCCTCATCCCCCTCATCCCCCCCAATACCAGAAGGTTGGCTGGAAATTGGTACGATTGTTGCACCTCAAGGGTTGCGTGGGGAAATGCGGGTTTACCCTAACACGGACTTCCCCGAACGTTTTGAGGTGCCTGGAAAACGGTGGTTGTTGCGTCCGGGCGAGACGGAACCGCAACCTGTAGAATTGCTGTCAGGACGTTATGTTGAAGGGAAAAACTTATGCATCGTCACACTTGCTCTTGTGGAAAATCGCGAGCAAGCTGAGGAGTTGCGTGGTTGTAAATTGATGGTTCCAGAGAGCGATCGCCCTCAATTGGGAGAAGATGAATATCATGTCGTAGATTTAATTGGCTTGCAAGTTTTCATGCAGGAATCTGGCGAACTTGTTGGTACTGTGGTAGATGTGATCCCTGCTGGTCATGATTTGTTGGAAGTACAGTTGCCGCAGCAACAGCACAAAGGTCAAACGACAAAAGACAAAAAACAGAAGACTGTTTTGATTCCATTTGTGAAAGCGATCGCGCCAGTTGTAGACATAGCAGCAAGGCGCATTGAAATTACGCCCCCAGATGGCTTATTGGAAATAAACGATTAGAGAATGGGGAATTAAATTACTTGTCAATCAGAAAATATTCCTCTACCTAAAGATAGAATTTAATTTGGGTCAAGCTTTAGAAGTAAAAAAGTTATCTCAATTTCTAGACTTAGATTAAATGATTCTTAAATAAAAGCCGAGGTAACACCTGGGTTGCTAGCGTTTTATAGAGGTTTTTAACCGCATTTGTTCAGGTTTTTTTAGATACGACAAAATAGCTACTACTTCGACATTTTCCTGACTTTTCACGCCATGTGGAAAAATCCACGAAAAACCTAACCCCCTAGCCCCCTTCCCTAAAAGGGAAGGGGGAAAAATCAAGGTTCCTCTCTCCTTATAGCAGAGAGGAATGGAAGCGAGGTCTTCCAGATAACAGTGAAAAGTAAGCGACATTTTCCAGTTAACTACTGGAAAGATTGGTCATGAGTAAGATGATCATCATGCCGAAGACAACTAAACTTCCAGGTGATTTCGTCTACATCCTTTTGTAATGGAGTTTTGACATGACTTTAGCAAGTCCTCCACAGACAAAGCCTTTAACAGATGAAGAATTGCGGAAGATGAACGCCTATTGGCGTGCAGCGAATTATCTTTCAGTTGGACAAATATATTTACTCGACAATGCACTGCTGAAAGAACCGCTGAAGATAGAACACATCAAACCCAGACTTTTGGGTCACTGGGGAACAACTCCTGGTCTTAACTTCCTCTACGTTCACCTGAACCGGATGATCAAAAAGTATGACCAGAACATGATCTACATTGCTGGTCCTGGTCACGGTGGTCCCGGTGTCGTTGCAAACGTTTACTTAGAAGGCACTTACAGTGAGTATTATCCCAACATCTCCCAAGATGCTGAAGGTATAAAGAAACTCTTCGTACAGTTCTCTTTCCCAGGTGGCGTCGGCAGCCATTGTACCCCAGAACTTCCTGGTTCCATCCACGAAGGTGGTGAACTCGGATATTCCCTATTCCACGCCTACGGTGCTGCCTTTGATAACCCCGACCTGATCGTTGCTTGTGTAATCGGCGATGGCGAAGCGGAAACCGGACCTCTAGCGACAAGCTGGCACTCGAACAAGTTCCTCAACCCCGCGTATGACGGTGCAGTTCTCCCGATCCTCCACCTTAACGGCTACAAAATTGCCAACCCGACGGTGCTGGCACGGATCAGCCATAAGGAATTGGAAAGCTTATTTGTAGGCTACGGTTACAAGCCCTACTTTGTGGAAGGGTCCGACCCGGAAACCATGCACCAGTTGATGGCAGCAACTCTGGAGACTGCCATGAACGAAATTAAAGAAATTCAGGAAGACGCCCGTACCAATGGCTTCAGCCAGCGTCCACAATGGCCCATGATTATCCTGAGAAGCCCCAAAGGTTGGACGGGACCCAAGGAAGTCGATGGCGAGAAAACGGAGAATTATTGGCGATCGCACCAAGTTCCTTTTGGTGAGTTGACAAGCAAGCCAGAGCACCTCAAACTCCTAGAAGAGTGGTTGAGGAGTTACAAACCAGAAGAACTCTTTGATGAGAACGGTAAGTTCATTCCAGAACTAGCACAATTGGCTCCCAAGGGACAGCGGCGCATGGGTGATAACCCTCATGCCAACGGCGGTCTTCTGCTACGCGACTTGAGGATACCCGACTTTGAGAATTATGCCCTCAAGGTTACCGAACGAGGCAGGGATGTTGGCGAAGCGACTAAGGTGATGGCAAAGTTCCTGCGGGATGTGATGAAACTCAACACCGAAAGCCGCAACTTCCGCATCTTCGGTCCAGATGAAACCAAATCAAATCGCTTAGATACTGTATTTGAGGTAACAGACCGCACTTGGGTAGCCGAGAGACTTCCTGAAGACGCAAACTTGTCTCCTGAAGGTCGGGTGATGGAAATCCTCAGCGAAAATGCCTGTCAAGGGTGGTTAGAAGGATACCTCCTCAGTGGTCGCCACGGCTTGTTCTCCTGCTACGAGGCGTTCATCCACATCGTAGACTCCCAGTTCAACCAACACGCCAAGTGGCTTGACACCAGCCAGGACATTCCCTGGCGCAGATCCATTGCTTCCCTCAACTACCTGCTCACCTCGCATGTTTGGCGGCAAGACCACAACGGCTTTTCTCACCAAGACCCCGGTTTTATCGACCTTGTAGTCAACAAGAAAGCAAAAGTTGTTCGGGTGTATTTGCCCCCCGATGCCAATTGTTTGCTGTCAGTTACTGACCACTGTCTGCGAAGCCGTGACTATGTCAACGTCATCGTTGCTGGGAAACAACCCGCTCTACAATACCTGGATATGGATGCAGCAATCAAACACTGCACCAAAGGTCTCGGTATTTGGGAATGGGCAAGCAATGACAAAGGTGGTGAGCCAGATGTGGTCATGGCATCTGCAGGAGACATTCCCACTATGGAAAGTTTGGCGGCGGTGGACATCTTGCGGCAGAACTTCCCTGATCTCAAGGTGCGGGTAGTGAACGTGGTGGACTTAATGAAACTTCAGCCTGAAAGCGAACACCCGCACGGACTCAACGACAAAGACTTCGACAGTATTTTCACCACCGACAAACCGATTATCTTTGCCTTCCACGGTTATCCTTGGCTGATTCACCGTCTAGCATATCGCCGGACAAATCATGCAAATCTTCATGTGCGGGGTTACAAAGAGGAGGGAACGACCACTACGCCCTTTGATATGACCGTAGTTAACGATGTGGATCGCTTCCACCTAGCGATAGACGTGATTAATCGTGTGCCACATCTAGGGTACAAGGCGGCTTATGTCAAGCAGATGCTGCAAGACAAGCTGATCGAACACAAGCACTACATTCACAAGTACGGCGAGGATATGCCGGAAATTCAGAACTGGAAGTGGCCCCACTAAAGGGACTAGGGACTAGTGATTGGGGACTGGGTAAATTCCTAAGTCCTCAAACCCTAACAAACCTTAAAAGATGCCAATTAAATCCGCCTTCTGTTGCATATACTGTCAGGATTGGGTCAAGAAGATATTGAAGAGCCAGGGGAAGATGAGGGAAATGAGGAAAAATTTGCTCCTCCTACTCTCCCCGACTCTCTTTTGGGACCAAAACCCCCAGAAATCCCTAGTGTTGTGATTTTCAACAACAGGAGTTTTCAAATTGACTAAGCTGAAAGTTGGTATTAATGGATTTGGTCGGATTGGGCGACTTGTGTTTCGCGCTGGCATCAACAACCCCAACATCGAGTTTGTCGGCATTAACGACCTAGTACCACCAGATAACCTCGCTTACCTACTCAGGTACGATTCAACCCACGGAACCTTTAAGGGCAAAGTTGAAGCAAAGGATGATGGCATTGTTGTCAACGGACATTTCATTCCTTGTGTGTCAATTAGGAATCCAGCAGAATTGCCTTGGGGTAAATCCGGTGCAGATTATGTAGTAGAATCTACAGGGCTTTTCACCAACCATGAAGGAGCAGCAAATCACCTCAAAGCAGGAGCCAAGCGGGTTATAATATCTGCTCCTACGAAAGACCCAGACAGGGTTCCTACTCTGCTAGTAGGTGTAAATCATCACCTATTTGATCCCGCAAAAGACACCATCGTCTCTAATGCTAGCTGTACCACAAACTGTTTGGCTCCTGTCGCTAAGGTCATCAACGACAACTTTGGATTAACTGAAGGGCTGATGACTACAGTACACGCCATGACCGCCACTCAACCAACTGTAGACGGTCCCAGCAAAAAAGACTGGCGAGGAGGTCGCAGTGCGGCACAAAACATTATTCCCTCTTCTACAGGCGCAGCAAAAGCTGTAGCACTTGTTTTGCCGGAGTTAAAGGGCAAGTTGACTGGTATGGCATTCCGGGTTCCGACGCCCGATGTTTCTGTAGTTGATTTAACCTTTAAAACTGCCAAAGCCACCAGCTACAAAGAAATTTGCGCTGCGATGAAGCAGGCTTCCGAAGGAGAGCTTCAAGGTATTTTGGGCTACACAGAAGACGAAGTTGTTTCTACAGATTTTCAGGGCGATATCCGTTCTAGCATCTTTGATGCGGGTGCTGGTATTGAACTGAATTCTAACTTCTTTAAGGTTGTTGCCTGGTACGACAATGAGTGGGGTTACTCGAATCGCGTTATTGACCTCATGTTGTCTATGGCACAGAAGGAAGGTCTGTTGGAACGCGTAGCGACTGCTGTAGCTTAACAGTTATAGCGCAGCTCAATTGAATGAAGTCATTATTTATCTGTGTCCATCTGTGTCCATCTGTGGTTCATTATTTCTTTGGTCTACCTTACTCCGGGTTCTTACCGCTATATTAGTAAATAGTAATAACTGAGAACTGTTAACTACATTTGTAGCAGCAATCCGGTAATGGGATATTTGGAACCGCAGATGCACGCAGATATACGCAGATAATTTATCTGTGTGCATCTGTTGTTTATCTGTGGTTTGATTTCCAAAAAATGACTTGTGTAAGAAGTGTAGTGCTGATTCATCCGTGAGAAAATAATTGTAAATGTATAATTTTTAATTTTCCCAAAAAAGTAACAGTTGCCAGCAGTCTGTTGCTCATCTAAATCTTTGATTTCAGGAGTTCATATGTCTAAAAATTTACTAGAACAACTACGGGAAATAACTGTTGTGGTTGCAGATACGGGGGATATTCAAGCGATAGAAAAGTTCAAGCCACAAGATGCGACAACTAACCCCTCTCTGATTACTGCTGCGGCACAGATGCCAAACTATCGGGAAATTGTAAATCAGACTTTACTTCAAGCAAAGAAAGATGCAGGACCGCAAGCAAGCCAAAAGGAAGTGGCGACTCTGGCGTTTGACCGTTTGGCGGTGTCCTTTGGGTTGAAGATTTTGCAAATTATTCCTGGTCGGGTGTCTACAGAAGTCGATGCACGCCTTTCCTACGATACGGAAGGTACTGTTGCTAAAGCACACGACTTGATTGCTCAGTATGAAGCGGGTGGTGTTTCGCGCGATCGCGTTCTCATCAAAATCGCCTCTACCTGGGAAGGGATTCGGGCTGCGGAAATCTTGGAGAAAGAAGGTATTCATTGCAACTTGACTCTGTTGTTTGGGATTCACCAGGCGATCGCCTGTGCGGAAGCTGGCGTAACTCTAATTTCCCCCTTTGTTGGGCGCATTCTCGACTGGTACAAAAAAGACACTGGACGCGATAGTTACTCGCCTGCGGAAGACCCAGGAGTCGTTTCTGTTACAAATATTTACAATTACTATAAGAAATTTGGTTATCAAACCCAAGTCATGGGAGCCAGTTTCCGCAACGTTGGTGAAATTACAGAACTAGCTGGCTGTGACTTGCTGACCATTTCTCCTGCACTGTTAGCTGAGTTGAACGCAACAACTGGGGAACTACCTCGTAAACTTGACCCCGCCAAAGCAGCAGCAACAGACATCGAAAAGATACCGATGGACAAAGCTACCTTTGACAAGATGCACGCTGCTGACCGAATGGCATCCGAAAAATTGGAAGAAGGTATCAAAGGTTTTACCAAGGCACTGGAAACCTTAGAAACATTACTGGCAGAACGACTTGCCCGTTTGGACGGAGAAGATACCCTCAGCCATGCCACTCAGGATATTTTTCATATCTACGATTTAGATGGCGATGGCTTCATCACCCGCGAAGAATGGATGGGAACCGACGCCGTGTTTGATGCACTAGATGTCAACAAAGACGGCAAAATTACACCACAAGAAATGAGCGCTGGGTTGGGCGCAGTTATTCAGATGGTAGAAGTCGCAAAAGCTTGATTTTTGCCCTCTAAATCAGAATAAGACATTGCAGGGGCGTCAAGCTCCTGCTGAGGCACCCCAATCATTCTTCACCGTACGTACACCCGCTGACCCCTGTATCTGTTGTATTGCCTGACTGGTCGATAGACTCGTTGAACTCGATTTCGCCTGACTGGTTGATAGACTCGTTGAACTCGATTTCGCCTGACTGGTCGTACACGGACTCGTCTAACTTGATTTCGCCTGACTGGTCCGCCAATGATTATTCTACGAACTCGGGATCTTCTGTCGTATCTTCTAGCTACGACTAATGGTTGAGGTTGATCTCCAACTGGGTTGACTCCTAGCTCTAAACTTCCTTGTCCAAAAGTATTGTTGAAATGGTTCTTATTTGAGTCAGCCGCTTGAGCAAATGAGGACGGATAAACTATAGTAAACAGCAATATCGCTGTGGCAAATAATTTGTGTATGCCTTGTGACTGGGAAATAGCAAGGTTTAGCTGGAAAAATTTGTGATTAGCCATTGCCAATCTCCTTTTGATAAAAGTCATCTGTGACCAAGGAGTGTGTGCTGATTGATTGTGTTGAGCGTGCAAGTAAGCAGTTAAATCTATGTAGGAAATCTGACAATTTAGCAGCTATGCAGTTTGTTTGCATAACAAAACATACAGCGGTTTTCTGTAAGGTGGGCATTGCTCACAAATATCTCAAAAGTGCACCCTATGGGCTTTTACGGGCAATACCCACCCAAAGATTTGTGGTCTAATCATGTAAAAAGCGCTGTCATTAGGCAAAATGCCTATTTCAAACATACCGCTAAATGAGATATAAGCTCCATTAAGATTCGACCTGAGGAGGGAAATTAGAACTTAACACGAGGTTGTTGCGGCAACATCTGCTTAAGTAGTGTTAGGACTATCAAGCAATTTTTGTTGTGAACTCTGCCTCAAATATCGCTATGGTTAGCAAAACTATACAAACCCAACCGTTTACCGACCAGAAACCAGGTACTTCTGGACTAAGAAAGAAAGTTTCTGTCTTCCAAAAGCCTCATTACTTAGAAAACTTTGTGCAGTCCATCTTTGATAGCCTGCAAGGATATCAAGGTCAGACTCTGGTTTTGGGAGGCGATGGTCGCTACTACAATCGTCAGGCAATTCAAATTATCCTCAAAATGGCAGCCGCCAATGGCTTTGGTCGAGTGCTGGTTGGTCAAGGTGGAATTCTTTCTACCCCGGCTACTTCTGCTATTATTCGCAAGTATGGCACCTTTGGTGGTATAATTCTTTCCGCAAGCCACAACCCTGGTGGTTCAGACGGTGATTTTGGTATAAAATACAACATTGATAATGGTGGACCAGCCCCAGAAAAAGTGACGGAAGCCATGTATCAACGTAGCAAAGAGATTGATAGCTACAAAATCTTGGAAGCTCCTGATGTCAATCTTGATACATTAGGAAAGTTTAATATAGGTGATATGGCGGTGGAAGTCATTGATTCTGTTGCAGACTATGCAGAGTTAATGCAGTCGCTGTTTGACTTTGACCGTATCCGGGAACTGGTCACTAACGGGCAGTTCCGTATGTGTATCGACTCGTTGCACGCTGTGACGGGTCCTTATGCTCACAATATTTTTGAGGAGCGTTTGGGCGCACCGCAAGGGACTGTCACGAATGGCACACCTCTGGAGGACTTTGGCGGTGGACATCCCGACCCCAACCTCGTTTACGCTCATGATTTGGTGGAAATTCTGTTCGGGGAAAATGCTCCTGATTTCGGTGCTGCTTCTGATGGAGATGGCGATCGCAATATGATTTTGGGTCGTCAATTTTTCGTCACTCCCAGCGATAGCTTAGCAATACTCGCAGCAAATGCTAAATTAGTTCCTGGATATAGTTCTGGTCTTGCTGGAATTGCCCGCTCTATGCCCACCAGTCAAGCAGCAGACCGTGTAGCGAAACATCTTGGAATTGAAAGTTATGAAACTCCCACAGGCTGGAAATTTTTTGGCAATTTGCTAGATGCAGGTAGAGCAACCCTCTGCGGTGAAGAGAGTTTCGGCACAGGTTCCAACCATATCCGCGAGAAAGATGGACTCTGGGCAGTGTTGTTCTGGCTAAATATCTTAGCAGTGCGGCAACAGTCAGTAGAGCAGATCGTCACAGAACATTGGCAAACCTACGGGCGCAATTATTACTCTCGCCATGACTATGAAGAGGTAGATAGCGATCGCGCCAATACCCTCATAACAAGTCTGCGTGCTATGCTGCCAACACTCAAAGGAAAGCGGTTTGGTTCCTATGAAGTTGAGTACAGTGACGACTTTAGTTACACTGACCCAATTGATGGTAGCGTTAGTCAAAAGCAAGGTGTTCGTATTGGCTTCACCGATGGTTCACGGATTGTCTTCCGGCTATCCGGTACAGGCACACAAGGCGCGACATTAAGGCTTTATTTAGAAAGCTACGAACCCGATCCGGCAAAGCAGAATCTCGACCCCCAGCAAGCATTGGCAGAACTTATCACCATTGCAGATGAAATTGCCCAAATTCGTACCTTGACTGGAATGGACAAGCCAACAGTTATTACCTAATCTTAAGGGGTGGGCATTGAGCAATAGAGAACTAGTCATTCTCAAAGGAACCCCACCCCTAACCCCTTTTTAAGAGCAGGTTTTTCGTATTCGAGATTTTATGGGCTTTTGAACTGGACAGTTAAACTTCAGGTGCTTCTTGAAAAACAAAGTGGAAACTTTTCAGTAGGCAAGATTCGCACCTAATACCAATTCTCTAAAATCCGGCAACAGATGCAAATTTTAAAATTTAGATGGCATCTGACTTTCTTAATTTTGAATTTTGAATTTTGAATTTTGAATTGGTATAATCCCACCCTCGCAATTTTTGGTGTATGGCAGCCACGTGCCACATATAATCGTCAATCTCGTATTCGTTGAGTGCTTGAGTCATGTAGTGTCGCGCTTGGTCTGTTTGGTTCTCTGCTTCAAAATACAATCCTACGTAAAGATAACCGTAAAACTTGGCACGCTTGTCGTTGTTCGTACCAACAGTCAGGACATCATTTGTTGAACAATGTCCTGCATACAAATCATATACGCGCCGCATCACAAGTCGGGGGTCATTTTTCACTGACAACAAAGACTGACGTGCTTTGGCAGCACCGTAAAGGCGGGCAATGCAAAGATAGCGCCATATTGTTTCTTCCACATCTTGAGAGTTGACGCTCAAGTCCACCTCAAATTGTTTGGCACCATCAGCAAATTTTTCAGCGTAGTAGTATGATAACCCCCGCTGCCACAAGTATGGTGTTAAACGAGAGTCCAGTTGTTCTGCAATGTCGAAGTCAGCAATCGACTCATCGATGTTAGCTAGCTTAAAATGAACCATCCCCCGGTGTATGTAAGCTCTGGGCTCATGAGTACGGGTAGAAATAATATCATTCCATCGGGCAAGTTCTTTTTCCAGTAAATTGCTTAAGTTCATCTTTTCTTTGTTGTTGGTAATATTATTTATGAGTTATAAATAATCGGCAAAAGTCCTGAAAACCGATCATGTTTTGCCTACTGCCGTTCAGTCAGAACAAATGATACCTCAGATATCCCATGACTAACACTGTCATCATCACAGGTGCATCGCAAGGAATCGGCAAAGCCACCGCCTTAGAATTTGCTCATCATGGATATAACGTTGTTGGTTCGCCCCGAACTTAACGCTTGTGGACTGGAAGGAGCCGACTCCCCAGGTTGAAGCAAGAAATGTTGACCGATGTCCAAAGATGTCCAGTAAATATAGAACAGCGTTAAAAATATTTAGGACACGGCACATTAGACAGATGTTCGTCTAGTGAAATCATCTCATAATTGTTTGTGCCATACCCACTCTGAAAATCAGTTTCTGCCTCCTCATGAAAATACTGGTACTGAATGCCGGATCTAGCAGTCAAAAGAGTTGTGTGTACGAAATTACGGGTGATACTCTCCCCGAAGAACCCCTCAAACCGCTTTGGGAAGCGAAAGTAGACTGGACTCACCAACAAGGCTTTGCAGAAATCGAGGTCAAAACAGCCAAGGGTGAATTGCAAGAGAAAATCCCGGCAGACTCCCGAGATCAAGTCATGGCTCGTATGCTTGATACACTGTGCAACGGTTCCACTCAGGTGATTGATCAGCCATCAGAAATTGATGTGGTGGGGCATCGCGTGGTACATGGTGGACAAGATTACCGTGAAAGTGTAGAAATTACTGAGGAAGTGAAAAAGGCGATCGCCCGTCTTGCCGAGCTTGCTCCTGCCCATAATCCTGCTAACCTGGAAGGCATAAAAGCGATTGAACAACATTGGGGTTCTGTTCCTCAAGTAGCAGCATTTGATACCGCATTTCATTCTCATCTCCCTGATGCAGCAGCCATCTATCCTGGTCCCTATGAGTGGGTAGAGCAAGGTATCCGTCGCTATGGCTTTCATGGCATTAGTCATCAGTACTGTGCTGCGCGTGCGGCTCGTATCCTCGGTCGAGAATTAGCATCTCTACGGTTAATTACTTGTCATTTGGGCAACGGTTGCTCTTTAGCCGCGATAAAAAACGGTCGTAGTGTTGACACGACTATGGGATTTACGCCGCTAGATGGATTGATGATGGGCGCTCGTTCTGGTGCTGTTGATCCAGGGATTCTGATTCACCTGTTACGGCAATCTGATAACTCGCTTGAGCATCTCGATAATGTGCTAAATCGTGCTTCTGGCTTACGTGGAATTTCTGGCGTCTCTAATGATATGCGGCAGATTAGCGAGGCAATTTCTCAAGGTAATTCCCGTGCTCAACTGGCGTGGGATATCTACGTGCATCGCCTACGATCTTATATCGGTGCGATGCTCGCTAGCTTAGGGGGATTAGATGCATTGGTGTTTACCGCAGGTGTGGGCGAAAATACTCCTGAGATTCGCGCCGCCGCTTGTGAAGCTTTTGGATTTTTAGGGCTAAAACTTGACGACGAAAAAAATGCAGACAAGCCTGTTGATATCGATATTGCCACCCCTGACTCAGCAGTGCGGGTATTGGTGATTCACACTGAAGAAGATTGGGAAATTGCTTGTGAATGTTGGCGACTTGTAAGGCGTTCTAGTTGAGCGACAAATAAAGCGACAAATAAAGCGACAAATAATTTGAGCGTCGTGAATGGACATTTTGGGCGATCGCCTAAACAAATTGTCTTTAACAACGTATTTGAACTGCCGTAATTATATTTACCATACCAAGTTGCATTCAAACACGTAACTTGAGACTGTTGAGTGGTAACACTCAGCAGTCAACAGCTATCACCAAATACGCGCTCAGCTCTTGGTGTAGTTATCAATGATCTTGGCTAAGCCCGGTACCGCGTCCTCGACGTGCTTCTTAGCTGAGTTGCGGAGTTTGCCATATACGCCTTTGACGGTTGTGTTTCTGCTTTTCTCGATCTTTGTGTCAGTGATGCCCAGCAACGCGTCCGCCGTGCGAGAGCGGTTCTGGATCAGGTGTTCCGCCGGGTTGCCCGTTTGTACGCCTTCACTCCAAATCGGATCGAGTGCCGTGAAAGATTCCGGTAAAAGTCGCTCGATGGCTTCGGCACAATAACTGGGCGCGATCCCTTTTACAGCCGCGTAACCGGCTTTCAAGGCGAGACCAGAAACTCCTCCCATTGAAGCAACCTGCGTGTCTAACAACTTTGCGCAGTCAGCCACCACCATATTCTTTTTATTTGGATCTGACAGACCATTGCTAAGTCCCATTTCGATTCTCCTTAATATCAAAGCCCTTCATTCTATTCAATTAATTTTAATAGTGAACAGGAAACAACAGAAAATCATATGAGAGATAAAGGATGTTCATCAAATTTTTAAGAAGTTCTTCACAAAAATTTTAATATTAGTTCTACAGGAAAAAGTGAGCCAAAAGAAAACTATAGCAGGCCCATTTGAGTTGTGAAACCCACGGTCTGGTTAGTCAAAAGTCAAAATCTCACTTGTCAAAACTGACTCTAAACTCAAGACTTGCTTAACGATAAGTTCACAATTCCTGTACACATGACTATAGTTGAGAAGGACTTGTGAAATACCTCCCCCAAGTCTGCCTTGTCCTCCAAGTCTATCCTTGTCTCCCACTTTTCACGAATCCAATAGGACTGCTATATATTAAGGCGGCTAGGCTGAATCCTTACAAACACTGTAGCAGTTGGATTTAGCTTGAAAGAAAAGTAGATGCACGTAGAGCTTGATACCAAGTTGCATTTTACTATGTTATTCTGACCAATTCGTCAAACTTCTGTCGCTGTAGTTCAATATGATTCAATATTTCTTCTGCTGTGGTTTCACACCATTTCTTGGCGCATTCTACATCGAAATGTTCACTTTCTAATTCCTGACGCTGCCATCCAAAATCTAAATTTCGGTCAAAGAAGTGTATGAATGCTCGAATTGTTTCAATTTTTTCAAAGACTAAAACGTAGCCAAATAAATAGCGACGACTGCGATCGTCAGAGAAAAACGAGCATTTCCAAGTACCTAGGTAAAAACCACTATTCTGCTCTCGCCTTGGCAAGACCCACTTCCATTGACGAATTTCTAATTGTTCAAGGTTGTCTTTTTCAAAGCCAGCACCTCCAGAATAATTATCAATAGGGCGGTACTCTATTTTCATCTCTTCAACGCTTTTGCACAACATAAAGCCTCAACTTAACTTTTACCCAGATATTTTCTAATGTAAAATAGTACGCTACTGTGTTTTTTATGTAAATTTAATAACTAAAAGCTAGCGAAAATTTCTCTATTTTTCCTACCGAAAATGAAATTAATTCTTGATTCGTACACAGATAATATTATTTTTTTAAAGTTTATAAATTCTTTAAAAAACTGAGAGAAAACATCTAAGGGTGAAAGCTTCATTTTTTGTTTTTGGGCGATCGCCTACTCTAGGAAAAATAGCATCATAATAGTGAAAGTCGTTTGAAGAGCAACGGATAAATGCTAGCAGAACTTATTCAAGACTTAGAGCAGGAAATTCAGAAGAATCTCCAAACAGAGGACTTGATACTAAACTAGTCGCTGAAACAGACATAATTAAATCTAAAATAGCAGCCATTTTAGGAATTGATATTAAAGGAATCGAAAAGTCATTATAAAGTTTCTCTCGCAGTACTTTTATGTAAGATTTGAGGTTGCATATAATAGCTCTTCATCCTAGTTGCGATCGCAACTTATCTTCAGAAATATTCACAGTAGTACTGTTATGGTAAATGTCGATGACTTGACGCTACTTGAGCTAGGAGTTCAAGTCTGGAACAAAAGGAGGGAGAGCAACCCAGAGTTTAAGCCTGACCTAAGTTATGTAGAATTGTCTGGGATTTTAGACGATGTGAATCTCAGTCATGCGAACCTCAAGTGTGCAAAAATTTACTTTGCAGAACTGCAAAACGCAAATCTTAGCAATGCAGACTTGAGAGGAGCAGATTTTACTATGGTAGATATGAGTGGAGCAGACCTGACTCATGCAGACCTTAGTGATGGATTATTTTTAGGTTCAGTCGAGTTTAATGGAGCCAACTTAAGTGGAGTGAACCTCACAAGGGCAGACTTAGGTATATGCGTTATTAGTCACGGTCTTTTTTTTCGGGCTAGTCTCAGTGGAGTGAACCTCAGTTATGCAAATCTGAGTCAGGCTAGTCTAAGATTTGCCGACCTCAACAGAGCCAATCTCTGTGGCGCTAACCTTTCTGGAGCAGATCTTTGTGCAGCAGATTTAAGGGGAGCCAACCTCTTTGGCGCAGATCTCAGCAAGGCAGATTTGAGAGGGGCAGATTTCAGCGATGCTAACCTCACATATGCAAACCTGAGTGGAGCCAACTTGGTGGGAGCGGCAAATTTTGGAAAACTGGGAATATATGACCTTAGTTATCTGAATGACAGAAGGGTCAACTTGAGGAATGCCAACCTCAATGGTACCAATTTGAGCAGGGTAGACTTAACAGATGGTGACATACTCCCACACTTCAGCTAGCTGTAAATGTGGGCTTCTCAGCGACTCCCGGTATCCCGTCGGACAAAGACTCTCGCTTTCTTTATACTGCACGAGATCCCCCTACGCACAGTTGAACAATACAAAATGTTCAAACCTTTGTACTGCTAGAATTTTACCCATCCACAGAAAGCGATTGAGCATGAAATCTAGTTACTGGATGGAACCCTATATTCTAGGTTGTCAAGGTACAGCGCACAGGAAGCGGTTAGCTATTAATTTTGTTTAACCTGTACTTCTTAATACTTAATATTAGCATAATGGGTGATTTAGGAAGGTTTATACGTCCAGTTAACAAAAATCTGGACGTATAAGCGTATTTCTATGAGCTAAGCAAAACTACTTTCAAGAACTTTACCAGAACTTTCCAGAACTTTGCTGTATCGGTTATAACCAGTTTCTTTAATAAACTCAGATTAGAGTAAACTTTTACTTTGACAATCACAACAATTGTATAAAACAACCATGCCGCAACTTATACCTCAACCGAATCGGATTGAAGCCGCAGGAAATAAGCCCAAATTGATTGATGAGTATATCGGTCGAGTATCAACTCAAACCGCAGCTGTTAGTATTGCCCATATGCGTTCCCCTGGTGGTTGGATAGAACCTGGACAAAAACCCGATTTCGACGAGTTCACTGTTATTCTTAAAGGAATGCTTCGGGTTGAATATGAGGGCGGTCAAATGGACGTTCAAGCGGGACAGGCAGTGATTGCGCGTGCAGGTGAGTCGGTTCGCTATAGTACTCCTAGTCAGGAAGGTGCAGAATATATTTCCGTCTGTCTTCCAGCCTTCTCACCTGAGACTGTGAATCGAGATTCTGAAACTTAGGAAAGGGAGTGGATCAGTCAGGGCGAACGCATCTTAATTGTTAATAATATTGAGAAACTAGATTGAACTATCTAAAATAGATTGAATTCTCTAACTCAATTAATATGATTTCATCCTCTAAGCTCTGTTTCAAGAAGCTTGATTCTATGCATTCTCATAGAGAATTGGTAGAAACAGTTAACTACTTCTGAGAATGTTTTACTATCAGTTCAAACTGGGATAGCTGGGGTACTAATCAAACTCAATACTCCTTACGTCTTGAAAAGATTCGTCTCCTTTTCACAAGTATAAATCTAGGACTTATGTCAGGAAAAAACAGACACAACCTAACTTTTGTGATTATCTTGTACTTTTTGTGAGTAGAAAGAGGCAGATTCTTCACCTCTAGCACATTGCTCTGCAAACTTAATGAGATGATGTCCCATCACTCCAATACGAATCACGTTTTCAATATCGCCTGCTTTCAGCATTGGTATAGCCCTTTTCCAAAAGGTTTTGCGGTAGTTACTAAAAAGCCCAATTCTTATTAAGACATTAGCTAAAATGGTTAAACCTTGGCGGATATTAGCCCAAGATGTCCGCGCTGGACTATTAGGAACTGCAATCCGATTGCGGTAAGTATGCTCGATATTATAAGCAAATCGCTCATATAAAAATTCTGGTTTATAGGCAGATGTGATACAGTGCCGCCACATTTGTATTACTGTTTCATAAGGTAATAAAAACTCAACATTTGACTCACGATCCTCATCTGAAAGTAGCCTTCCTTCTTGTTCTAATCTGCGCCACAATGGTGTTTTAGGTAATGCATAAATTAGGTTTATTGTCAACATATGAATCTGGGATAGACGAATAAACTCAAGAATTCTGTCTGCGGTTTGGGGGGTATCTGTATCTAGTCCCATGATGATTCCTGATACAACTTCTATGCCATAGCTATTTAAAACTTTTACCGCTTCTAATATTGGCATACTTAAGTTGTGAGTTTTGGAAATTGCTTGGAGGGCATTAGTTTCAGGTGTTTCAATGCCACAAAATACTGTACAAAAATAAGCTTCGCGCATCATTTCCAAAAGCTTGGGACTCTGGGCGAGATTGAGTGTGGCTTCACAGGAGAATTGGACGGGGTAGCCGTTGCGTTTTTGCCAGTCAATTAAGTAAGGTAGCAACTTCATAGCGGCACGGCGATCGCCAACAAAGTTATCATCTACAAAGTAAACTACACCTGGATTGCCAGATTCAAGCATAGCATCCAATTCGGATATAACTTGCTCTGGTGTCTTCAGGCGGGGATTACGTCCATAAAGTTCAGGAATATCACAAAATTCACAGCGGTAAGGACAACCGCTAGAAAACTGCACATTGCCCATAAAATATTGATTGATATCCAGCAAATGATAGGCGGGAATTGGAAATTCACTCAGGGGTAAACGTTCCTTAGTTTTAAAGCAAATTTGCTTTTGGGGACGTGTATCATATGCGTCTAAATATTCAATCATCTCATCGCTTGCATCTCCTAATTCACCGAGATGCAAAATGTCAAATTCTGGATAATATTCTGGACAAGCAGATACTGAAGGTCCGCCTAAGACTGTAATTTTACCTTCGCGATGGGCTAGTTCATTAATTGTATTAATCTGCCGTTTTTGGATATGCATTCCGCTGACAATGACCACATCTGCCCATTGATAATCAATCCTGGTTGCTGATTGCACATTCTCATCAATAAAACGGACTTCCCACTCTTTAGGTAAGTAAGAAGCTACAATTAAAATACCTTGAGGAGGCATAAAAGCTTTGACACCACCCATGAGTGGGTAAGAATGGTGAAAAGTGCCAAATGAACAGCTGTACTTGGGAAAGATGCAAAGGATACGTCGATGATGACGTGGAACGTAACGGGTTTTGTGAGTAGTTGCAGATAGTTGTAAAGTGTCTTCTACAAGACTCAAATTCTCGAAAGAGTTCAAATTAGTAGTCATCGTAACGCTTAACCGTCTTTTGTCAATAATCGAAGCAAGATTCTGTATGCTTAACCCTGTTTTGTCACTCTTATAGGGTTAAGTTTTCTTGTAAACAAGCAAGGTTGTTTAAGGTGATGCTTTGCTCTGCCTCATCTGAGTAAAACTGTTGTACCCAACGTCTGTATTGCATAATTGACCCTTCACCTTCACTAAGTAAGGGTTCCTTTACAAATATCTTATTCTCAAAAATCGGTATTTCCTGTTCCATTGATTCAATGCAATCAGCCATACCTTTGAGATGTAATAATGGGGTCAACAAGCCAATACTAAGATTTTGGACGCTAAAAAGTAAGTGAACGTCTACATATTCTTCATCAATCGGGGTTAAGAGTATGACAACTAGAGTGCTGACATCAACTATTGATTTGAGAGAGGAATAAATTACACCATAGCCCAATCCGTGGTATGTAAATTCCTGTGAACAATCCTCTTCAATGCCTAATTTTCCACCCCAAGCCAATTTGGACTTGATATGGCGAGTTAAAATCGGGCCATCTACTTCTAAAGAAGTGTCTATCAGCGCCCGATAAGCAAGTTTATGTACATACACGAAGTGTGCATTGTCCATGCTATTTTCTGCCACTTCTTGTACGTGGGTACGAACTTTCCAATGATGCTTTTTAAAAGAAGTCCAGCCGTTTGCAGTCCATCTAGAAAGTTCAGGTATTTTCCAAGTAGGCGCTTTTCCTTGAGAATGGTGGTAAACCATAATCAGTCCATTTATTTCACACACTGGCCAAGAGTGGATGCGTGGTTTGGGAGAAAATTTGTTGGTATATGGTACGTTAATGCAATTACCATCTTGATTGAAACCCCAATGGTGAAATGGACACCGGATCATGTTACCCTCAACTTGACCATATCCAAGATGCGCTCCCATATGAGGACAATGAGCATCGAGTACGCAAGGAGTACCGTCTTCTGTACGGAAAAGTACAAGATGTTTTCCAAAATAATACAATGGCATCACTTTTCCTGGAGTAAGCTCCTTGCTATAAGCGACTCGGAACCAACCGTTTGGGAATGAAGAAAATGGGAAGCGTTTCATGTTTGTCCTTTCAAGATTCATGGTGACGTTTATCTATACATGACTTCAGTTCTAAAATCTTAGCGTCTCAAATCAATAAGACTTGATTGAGAGACTAAGGGATTTCTACTTCTTGTTTTGATGTAAAAATCTACCGCTGTTAATGCTACGCTTTTCTTGGAAAAGACTGTTGTTTTGAGAGTGTAATTTGGTGGATCGATTTCGGGCTCGACTGTGTATAAAAGAGTTGCTACTATTAGCATCAGCTGTATTTCTCCCAATCTTGCTCCCGTACAAGTATGTTCCCCAAAAGAGAATGGTGCAAATGCTCCTGGTTGCTTATGTTCTTGCCGAAGTGGACTATAACGTTCTACATCAAAAGTATAGGGTTCAGGGTAAAATTGTGGTAAAAAATGTGATATTCCCAGAGCAATATATATTAATTGTCCACTCTCAACTCTATAGCCTGCAAAATCAAATGGATGTTTTACATAGCGTGGCAGCATAAATCCGACTGGATACATACGCAAGGTTTCCATTGCTGCCCAACGCAAGACTTTCATATTTTTAATATCTTCAATATCAGGAATACCATTAGCAAAAGCAACATCCACTTCTGCTATCACTTTTTCGTGTAATTCTGGATTTTTGAGAATTTCATATAAGAGAAATGATGCAGTTTTAGCAACCGTATCAGGTACGGTAAAAAAAACTGACAACGTAAAGCTAAATATTTCGTTTTCTGTAAGATATTGTCCATCATCATGAGTCATGATGAGTAATGTATCAAGCATATCTGGATTTTCACTTAGAATGCCCATTTTTTTTCGTTCTTCAATAAGTGTTTTTATGAAAGTGAAAGTTCGATTTTTAGCTGTTATATATTTTCTTTTATGGAGTTCTTGCTTTGATGCAATCCTAAGCTGGGCGACTTTCATAACTGTGTCAAAATATGTATTAATATCTTTATAGTAATCACCTACTTTACAGCTTAGAAAAGCTAACCCTACTTGTGTACAAGTAAGTTGTTGCATCAAATGATCTACTTCCAAACGCTGACCTAATTGCCACTTTTCTGACACATCTAAAATGGCTTGGATCATTGGCTTTACATATTTTTCCGCTTTATTTTGAGAGTAAAAGGTCTCATTTATCTTGCGATAGCGACGATGCTCATCACCATCCAATTCAACTGAAAGACTTACACCTAATTCTTTAACAAAATCAGCGTAAGTTTCACGATTACTAAAGTAATTTACCTTCGTCTGAGAGACAAAAATATTTGCTTCTGGCCCCCCTAATACTGTTAATACTCTTCCGGGAACACAAACTTTGTAAAGAGGACCAAGCTGCTGATAAGTTTTGACAAAAAACTGATAGGGATTTTGTATTAAAGGAATAATATTTCCAATTAGTGGTAATCCTTTAGCTACTGGTATCTCCTTAGTAGTCATACATTTTCTCCAAAAATGAAAATCTGATTTTTTCTAGTTTTATTTAGTCTTAACTTTTTTCAGATGATTTTTGATAGCAAATCCAATTAAATAGTTAATTGTTAATGCTTGATAAACCATCTCTAAGACTGGGCAAATAATGCTTGATAACGACCCAGGGCTGTTAAAGGAAAGTGTTGTCGATAGAGGTGATACCGAATATAAAAGTAACCCGGAAAGCCAGTACCTGTGAATTCTGCCTCATTCCAAGTACCATCTGATTGCTGTGTTGCTAACAAATATTTAATTCCACGCTCAATTGTTTGTTTGGCAAAGGTTCCTGTTGCCTCGCCTGCTGCCATCAGACCAATTAATGCCCAAGCTGTTTGGGATGCTGTACTGCGCCCTTTTCCTTTTAGCTGTGGATTTGTATAGCTTAAGCAAGTCTCGCCCCATCCACCATCTGGATTCTGACATTTGATTAGCCAAGCGGCACCTCGTTCGATATTAATTTTATGAGACTGGGGAGCGACAAGTGAGAGTGCAGCCAGTACGCCACTGGTTCCATAGATGTAATTTACTCCCCAACGACCATACCAACAACCTTCGGTTTCTTGCTCACGACTCAGATAAGCTAGAGCGCGGTTAACGCTTTGATTGTCGGTCAATAAGTTACAACGACCGAGCATTTCTAGAACCCTTGCAGTCACATCAGCAGTATTGGGGTCAATCATGGCTTTGAGGTCGCCATAAGGTACATAATTAAGCCAATATTGATCGTTGTCCATATCAAATGCAGCCCAACCTCCTCCTTGACACTGCATGGAAACAATCCAGTTAACTGCACGAGTGATTGCAGCTCGTTTTAGTGCTTCATTAGGAAGTTGCAATGCAGAAAGAGCCATCACTACAACAGCTGTATCGTCTACATCTGGATAAAAGCTATTGTCAAACTCAAACGCCCAAGCACCTGGTTTGCCCTGGCGATTTTTGACTGCCCAATCACCGTAGCTTAAGATTTGTTTGCTTAACAACCACTCTCCAGCTTTTACCAAAGCTGGATGGTTGGGTGCAACACCAGATTCTACAAGCGATCGCACGACTAAACCAGTATCCCAAACAGGTGAAATACAGGATTGAACTCGGTAACTGTCTTCAGTTTCAATCGCAAAGCGGTCAACAGCTTGTAACGCTCTTTGAATAATTGGATCATTTACGTCGTAACCTAGACAGTATAGAGCCAGAGGTGAGTTTAGCATCGGCGGAAGAATGCCTCCCCAATCACCTGTAGCATCTTGTCGCTCTAATATCCATTTTTCAGCAGCTTTTATCCCTTCATCACGAAAGGGAACCAAATTCAAACTTTCTGTTAATTTGAACAGATCATCAAAGCGGTTAAATACTTCTGTCCAATCTGATTGACGCGGTAATTCATACCGTACATTCTCAGCGCCTTCTGTATACAGCTCGTCTAAGGTAAAGAATGGAGCAATCTTAAATACTGGTTTTTTATCAAATACAATCAGTAGCGGGACAGTGCTTGACCTTGCCCAGCTTGACATTTCGTAAATATTAAATGGAAACCACTCTGGCAATAACATTAGCCAAGGTGGGAGCGAAGGCAAACCGCGCCAGTCGTAACATCCAATCAGCGCCAAGTGGAATTTGGTAAAAACGCGAGTCCGACTGATACCACCTCGCTCTAAAATAAATGCCCGCGCTTTTTTCATTGCTGGGTCTGTTTCTGGTACGCCTAAAAGCTTGAGCGCCATATAAGCTTCAACGGAGGTACTGAGTTCTCCGCCATCTCCATAAAAGATTTCCCAACCGCCATGTTCGCGTTGCTGTTGACGCAGATATGCCTCAGCTTTATACAAGGGTCTTCCTGCACTCGTTCCTAAGATTTTATGAAACAGGATGACCTCTGCTGTCAAGGTAACATTAGCTTCCAGTTCTGCCCACCAATAGCCTGCTGGATTTTGAATTGAGAGTAGATAGTTCTGGCTTCTGGAGATTGCCTCTGCAACGCTAGATACTGTAACTCTGTTTTGAGTTTGCATACTTTACTGTTTAATAGCCTTGAAATTTTACTTTTCAGTTCTTACTAGCAACCTGATTTACAATACTTAGAACTGCGTTGCGGGTAAGCTTAGTTTCTCCCAGAGCTAGAACATCAAGTGTTGCATAAGCCAAAGCAAGCGGAATTTTACAAAAGTCTAAAGCAGGACCTTTCGGGAGAGCATTTGTATAAGCATCAGCTAAAGTGAGATTATAACGTGCATATTTCTTTACATCCTCTTGAGTCCAGCCATCAGGAAAGAAATTAACCCCACGTTGTATATCTTCACCACGATTAACCAGAATATTGACCGTTTGTAAGCCCCGACCAAATCCAATAGCCTCAACTCGGTTGGTTTGTGTACCATCATACCAAGCCCATAAGTCAGAAAGTAACAACCCCACAGAGCCAGCGACGCTAAACGTATAACAATTCAAATCGGCTTCTGTGTTAATTTTCCAACTGCACTCAGCCCAGTAAGCCATTCTATCAGCCATTGCTGCCGTTGCATCCCAAATCCGAGGGCTAATAGTTTCTGGTGCAAGCATTGCCCATTCACCAATACGAATCGATACTTCTGGAAGTGGCGTCTGGTGCTTGCTCAATGCCAAAGACAGTTCATCAGCAGTAACAGCGCCACCCATTGCCTGTAAACTGACGCTAATTGTTCGCAACAGCTTTGCTTTGGTAGAGTTATCCAGATCTGGATCGTCTTCAATTTCATCAATCGCACGCATACATAAGTATGCTGAAGCAACAGCCTCTAGAAGTCCTTTTGGCAAACGACTAATTGGGATGTAAAAAGTCCGACTGGTTTCTTTGAGAATCTCTAAAGCATCTTTACAAAGATTCATTCTGACTTTGCCTTTGCGCTTCTTTTTGAAATTTCAATGTTTCGGCATTCACTTAACTGCTTGTTGTTTGGCAATCAGTAAACATCGTACCTAATATCTCTTAAATTGCAATTCTTTGTCAAGGACAGTTAAGACAGTTAAGAAAAAGACAGTTAAGACAGTTAAGACAGTTAAGACAGTTAAGACAGTTAAGACAGTTAAGAAAACGTGAGTTCGACGGGGTGAATTGACTGTGGTAATGGGTCAGGGTAAACGCATCTCAAACGCTATTGACAAGCGGATAAAGATGCATCATGTTGGGATAAAGAAGCAGCAAGAATATAATTGTTATCCATTGCGGCTCGATGAGATTTTTGGCGATTACTTCGTTTCAAAGATTGCTCAAGGGTTTAAAGCATTCAGAGCAATCCGTCGCAGCAGACCAAGGTTTTGTAGTGCATGTCCGCTACGAACACGGCAAGCATCTTCATTGAAAGTGACATCCATAATTTCGCTCTATAGTCTGTATTGTTCAGCACAAAATTAGATGCGCTTGCCCTGCTGGACCAGTACGGGTTGATTTTGACGTGAATATTAAAATAATTAAAATAGTTGCATAAAAACTTCTTTATCTTTTGCTAAATATAGAGCGAACCAGTGTTAATTTGACGAGATGAAAGGGAACTATATACCTGTAGTCTGATACTGTACCAGTAAACTAAGATGTTTGCCCTATCTCGTCAAAGTGTCTCTGCATCTTTTGCAGCCTGTTTATGTATGTTGGGAGTGGGCTGGCTCCAATTTCCAATAATGCAAAAACTACCTCATACTAACAAAACTGCTTCATTAGAAATACAAAGAACAATTGACTCAGAAAAGGTGCGCTTAAATTTATTCAAAAAAATGCCATCTTTTGGTTACAATAACATGATTGCCAATTGGGTTTATCTCAATTTTGTGCAATACTTTGGCGATGATGAAGCTCGTGCCAAAACAGGTTACAGTTTAAGCCCAGAATACTTTGAAGTCATTTTGGAACGCGATCCGCGATTTATACCTGCCTATCTAAGCCTTTCTACCAGTACTTCCATGTATGCAGGTATGCCAGAACGTTCTATAAAATTAACAGAGAAAGCTTTAAAGTCACTATCTCCTTGGGTTCCGGAAAAGTCTTATTATGTGTGGCGGTATAAAGGCATTGATGAGTTATTATTTTTAGGAAAATCATCAATGGCTCAAGACTCCTTTGAAATAGCAGCAGATTGGGCTAGCCAGCATACAGATCAAGAAAGCAAACAAGCGGCATCGGTTTCGCAGAAAACCGCTGAATTCCTCAAGAAAAATCCTAACAGTAAATTGGCTCGAATTGCTAGTTGGACAATGATATTAAATAATCAAGTTGATAAAACAACTCGTCAGCGAGCAATCAATGAAATTGAAGCTTTGGGAGGAAAGGTTATCACCAATCCTGACGGTATTTACAGTATTGAAAGCAGAAAGCCCATGAGGATGTGACCGACTCTTGTCGTACACATCCGTCATCGACGGCATGGGACGCCAGTCGCCTGCACTGGCTTCTCCGTCTACAGCGCTGGCTCATGAATGCGTGGCAACTTTAGTTGCCGTCAGTCTCTGGGTCGGGTAACGTTTTTATCCAGTCTTGCACAATTTCAGACATGGATACGCCTAACTTCCTGGCTTGTGCCTCAACTTTCTTCCGTTCTTTATCAGTCAGTCTGACTACCATTCTATAATCTCTAGCCATTCTCAAAACCTTACTGTTATACTTATCGTCATGCGAATAGTATAACAAGGAGGTGGTAGATATGCTTTTGACGCAGAAGAATGCAACCAAGCCAGACGCAATAGTACAAGTCATATTAAATGTGTTAGGCATGGCTTCTAATAGCTTATATAACACTGGCGTATACCTGAGCCGTCAACAATATTTTGAAAACAGCAAAACTATCAGTTATGCCCAGTTGTGCAAAGACCTCAAAGTTGATGAGAATTATAAGGTTATGCACTTCCCTTGCTGGTCAACAAACACTTAAGAGTGTCGCTGAAGCATTCAACTCCTTTCAAGCATTGGAGAAGAAAGCAAAAAAAAGAGAGTTGAGCCAAAAACCAAAACTACCCTATTACCGTTCATGCATGAGGGATGTATCAAGTAGTCTATCCTGGTCAAGCTATAAAAGTGGTTGAAGAAGATGGCGCGAAATGGTTAGAGATTCCACGCTTGTCGGGCGGGGAAAACGTACTTTGAGGGAATAGAGTCAATTACCGTACCATATCCAGAACGGTTGTGGGGTAAGAAGATTAAAGAACTTCGATTCGTTCCCTCTCATGGTATTTGGTACACCGAGTACGTTTATGAAATGGACGAAGTGCCACAGGTGACGGGGACAAACGCTTTAAGTATAGATCCAGGTCTGAACAATTGGGTGTCTGCTGTCTGCACCAATGGTAAGTCATTCTTGATTAGTGGAAGACGGTTAAAAGCGGTTAATCAGTGGTGGAACAAGACTAAAGCAGGTTTGCAAACAGCAGTTGACAAACAGTTTGGTGGTGATTCTTTTTTCACGCAACGCATGGCACGAATGACCGATAAGCGCAACAGGCAAATGAGAGATGCAACCAACAAGGTAGCGCGTCAAGTCATTAACTGGTGCTTGAATAATGAAGTAGGGTATCTCATTTTTGGCTGCAACAAGGAGCAAAAACAAGGTATTGATATTGGACGTAGAAACAATCAAAACTTTGTACAGATTCCCACTGCTAAACTGAGAAAGCGGATAGAACAGTTGTGTCAGCAGTATGGCATCAACTATGTAGAGACAGAAGAAGCATACACTAGTCGTGCTAGCTTCTTAGATGGAGATTTAGTACCTACATTCGGCGAAAAACCTGTTCGCGCAGCGTCTCCGAAGGAGATAGGGTACGAGTTTTCAGGAAAAAGAAGTAAGCGCGGTGAATACACCACAAAGCATGGTATACGCTGCAATGCGGATTTGAACGGTGCAGCAAATATCTTGAAGAAAGTAGCTACGAGGCTAGGTTTAGACCTTAGTCGGATAGGTAGGGGTTGCTTGACGCAACCCATGCGGTTCTACGCATGAATCCCACCCCTTGAAGGGGTGGGTGCGTCAAAAAATTAAATTATCTGAAAAGGATTGAATTGATAGGCTTATAGTAGGCGCTTAAGCGTTTACTACTAACCCATCCTCAGTGAGGTTACGGTTATTTTCTGGTACAACGGCAAATTGATTGAGTCTCAAACTCTAGAATTAGAAATTGACGACCCAGGGTTACTCTATGGAGCAACCGTTTTTACTACGCTGCGGGTTTATGATAACTCGCTTGATAGTCGGTTAACTTACTGGCAATCCCACTGCGATCGCCTAAAATTGAGCTTGCAAACCTTTGATTGGCGCTTACCAGATGAAGAGCGATTGCGTCAAGGGGCACAAGTTATGATGGCACACTTTCCCGTCCTCAGAATCACCATCTTTCCTGATGGACGGGAGTGGATAACGGGTAGGTTGCTGCCAAACAACTTGACACAACTACATAAAAATGGTATTTTTGCAACTCTTGCTGCTTCGGAATTTGTTCGCTGTCTACCTGCTCATAAAACGGGAAACTACCTCAGCGCATGGTTGGCAAAGGCTAACGCCCAAAAGTTAAACACCCAAGAAGCGATATTAGTCGATGCGGCGGGAAATTGGCTAGAAACCAGTACAGGCAACCTCTGGGGATGGCGGGATGGCAGTTGGTGGACGCCGCCTTTAACAGCAGGAATTTTGCCTGGAGTTGTGCGAGGACAGCTTAGAGACTGGCTATTGAAACAGCACATTGTTCGAGAGGAACCTTGGACACCAGAGCTAGTCAAAGGGTTTGAGGCTATTGCCTACAGCAATAGTGTAGTGGAAACCGTCCCGATTCATACCGTTATACAGCCTACAGGAAAGCTAGAATGTAATCCCCACCATCCCTGTTTTCAACAACTGCGGATGTTTTTTATAGCATTGTAGGTGCAAAATTTGGTATACGTTAAGATAAGTTAACATAATTCTTAAAAAGCCCTCTCTTTACAGAGACGCTACGGGAAAGCACAAGAGATCTAGGAGGATTGACCTGGGTGAATAACAAACGATGGAGAAATGCGGGGCTGTACGCACTGCTTTTTATTGTTGTCATTGCGCTGGGGACAGCGTTTTTTGACAAACAACCACAAAGTAGAGATACATGGCGGTACAGTCAGTTTATTCAAGAAGTTCAAAATGGCAGAGTAGCAAAAGTCAGTTTAAGTGCAGATCGGTCTACAGCTCTTGTGACGCCAGGCGACGGCACGAAGAAGCTCGTGACTTTGGTCAACGACCCGGATCTCATTAACACTCTGACCCAACATGGCGTAGATATTAGTGTTTTGCCGCAAACCGATGAAGGATTTTGGTTTAAGGCACTAAGTAGCTTATTTTTCCCTGTATTACTTCTGGTTGGCTTATTCTTCTTGCTACGCCGCGCTCAAAATGGTCCTGGTAGCCAAGCAATGAACTTTGGCAAATCCAGAGCTAGAGTCCAAATGGAGCCGCAAACCCAAGTGACATTTAACGATGTCGCTGGTATTGACCAGGCAAAGCTAGAACTCAACGAAGTCGTAGACTTTCTGAAAAATGCCGATCGCTTCACCGCTGTTGGAGCAAAAATTCCCAAAGGCGTACTGCTTGTTGGTCCTCCAGGAACAGGTAAAACTCTGCTCGCTCGTGCAGTAGCAGGCGAGGCTGGTGTCCCCTTCTTCTCTATCTCTGGTTCTGAGTTTGTAGAAATGTTCGTCGGTGTCGGTGCATCCCGCGTCCGCGACTTGTTCGAGCAAGCAAAGACAAATGCTCCCTGCATCGTCTTCATCGATGAAATTGACGCCGTAGGTCGTCAGCGGGGTGCAGGTTTAGGCGGTGGTAACGATGAGCGGGAACAAACCCTCAACCAGTTGCTCACAGAAATGGACGGTTTTGAAGGCAACACAGGCATCATCATTATTGCCGCCACCAACCGTCCCGACGTACTGGATGCAGCACTGTTGCGTCCTGGTCGCTTCGACCGTCAAGTCGTTGTGGATCGCCCAGACTACGCCGGACGTGGAGAAATTCTCAAAGTTCACGCCCGTGGAAAGACCTTGGCAAAAGATGTGGACTTGGATAGAATTGCCCGTCGTACCCCTGGGTTCACTGGTGCAGACCTTTCCAACCTGCTCAATGAAGCTGCAATTCTGGCTGCACGCCGCAATTTAACCGAAATTTCGATGGATGAAATTAACGACGCCATCGATCGCGTGCTAGCAGGTCCAGAGAAGAAAGACCGAGTGATGAGCGAAAAGCGCAAAACTCTTGTAGCATACCACGAAGCAGGTCACGCCCTAGTCGGTGCTTTGATGCCAGACTACGACCCAGTACAGAAGATTAGCATTATTCCTCGCGGTAGAGCTGGTGGTTTAACTTGGTTTACCCCCAGTGAAGACCGGATGGACACTGGCTTGTATAGCCGTGCTTATCTGGAAAACCAGATGGCAGTTGCCTTAGGTGGTCGTCTCGCTGAAGAACTCATCTTTGGTGAAGAAGAAGTGACCACTGGTGCAGCTCAAGACTTGCAACAAGTTGCTCGTGTTGCTCGTCAGATGGTAACACGCTTTGGAATGAGCGATCGCTTAGGTCCTGTTGCTCTCGGTCGTCAGCAAGGCAATATGTTCCTCGGTCGAGACATCATGGCAGAACGCGACTTCTCTGAAGAAACTGCTGCTGCTATTGATGAAGAAGTCCGCAAGCTGGTAGAAACAGCTTACCAACGCTCCAAAGAAGTGTTGGAAAATAACCGCCACATTCTCGACCAACTCGCGCAAATACTGGTTGAAAAGGAAACAGTGGATGCCGAGGAGTTGCAAGAACTGTTGGCAAACAACGATGTGAAAACCGCAACGTTTGCTTAATAAATAAGAAACAAGATAGAAGATAGAAGATAGAAGATAAAATAATTTCTTCATTCTTCACTCTTGATTCTTCACTCTTTAAAGTCAGGGTAATTCTGGAATCTTCCATTGTTGCCCTGATTTTTTTGTTACGGTATGTTGGGTTTCACTATCAAATACCTGCGGGTCGTCAATTCAAAATTTCAAATCTAAAATCTAAAATCGTATGAAGTTACCAGAACTTGGTTCCGAAACTATCGACCGTATCATTGAAATGGCATGGGAAGACCGAACACCATTTGAGGCAATTGAAGAACAATTCGGTTTGCAAGAAAAGCAGGTTATTGACCTGATGCGCCGTGAAATGAAAGCATCCAGTTTTCAGATGTGGCGGGAACGTGTTAGTGGACGCAAGAGCAAGCATTTACAAAGGCGAGAGTTTGTTGCAGGTCGGTTTAAGTCAGATAATCAAAAGACTTAAAACTCCCACCTTGAATGCGGCAAGGGGGCGGACGCCTGTACCTGAAAGGTCAGCGTCTGGGGAATTGCCGCCAAATAATAAATTGAGCGGAGTGCGAATCCTTTGATTCAGAATGTGTATTCATATCCGTCAGATCTATGAATTGTTTTCAGGTATTTTGCATGCACGTCAAAACTTTTACCTCCTGTAGTTAGCTTAAAACTAGGTTTGAATCGAATAGCGATTCGCCCTGTGTAAGTCCCTGCATACTTGCCAGCTAAAACCTCGGCTTTTACTAAATCCCCAGTTTGAAATCCCATGAAGAACTTTTGGGCAGGAGCATGACGAATTGGAAACCCGTAGCGGTCAGTGCCGCAACGCTGTCTTCTACCATGTCCTTTAGCCTTAACTGACAGTGGCTTAACACCTTTGAGCAGTAATTGACTTGGAGTTGATTCCCCAACACAAGCAGCATCAGTCCAATGAGTTTTCTCAATTCCTCTAGTTTTGCGGTTGAACTTAGTTCGCCCTCCAGAGCCTACCTCTACAGGTAAACCAGTTGACTGAAGTCTTCTGTAAAGCTCCCAACGAGTAGCATTAACTGCGGTAGCATCTTTAAGTGGTGCTTTTGCTTGAGCTAGCACTTTCTTAAGAACTTCCGGCTTCTTTTTCAGGAACTCCTCAACAGGTTTATTTCCTTTGGCTTGGTTACAGGAATGGCAACTAAGGCAGAGGTTGCTGACTCGATTAGAGCCTCCTTTGCTTTTGGCAAGGATGTGTTCAATATGACTGGTAACGTTTGCCTCGCTAATGTTATAAAAGCTTTTTGAGTCTGAAGCACTGGTTTTTCCTATAGCCTGTTTAACTTCAGACGACAGAGCCTAAAACTGGCACGCATCTTAGGGTGTCATGACTCAAATAACGAAGTTCCTATTAGGAACTAAAGCTGGTCAACAAGGCTTACAGTTTCCTGCAAGCCTACACTGACCTTAGGTACAGTGTAGGTAGTTGACAGTTCAACTCTTTCTTTTTCGGTACGTCCAAAGGCATGGTACCAAGCGTCGAAGTTCTTGCCAAGGTAGGACGTGGATTGAGCAACTGATGGGTCATGATTAGCAGAATGCTTATTCAATCTAAAGGCAGCCCACTCAAAGAGTAGTAAATGGAGGTCGGAACTATGACAACCATCGAAAAGAGCGATTTAGTTGGACTGACCCGTAACGTTAATCATGACCTGCCAGAAGGTCTAGTAGGAATGGTTTTACAATGCCATAAAGATGGTTTTGATGTTCAGTTTCCTCTTCCAGGAAAGGACCTGTATGCCAAAGTGCCAAGGGAAGATATAAAGTTTTTAGTCGGAATGAACCCGCTCGGAAACTAGCCAATTTCATCTTAGAGGGCACAATGATACTCTGCCCTCAAAACGTCCCCTACTGTAGGTGGCAAAAGAAGTAGAAACTTGTTGGAGCGGAAGCAATGAAAGCAAATGAACTATTGGCACAATACGAGAAAGGCACAAGAGATTTTACTGGGGTAAACCTGAGCGAAGCATACTTGCAAGAAGCTAACCTAAGTGGAGCAATTTTAGACAGAGCCATTTTGGATGGAGCTGATTTAAGCAGAGTGAATCTTAGTCAAGCAAGCCTCATTGAAGCTGACTTAAATGGAGCCAATTTAAATCAGGCAAATCTCAGCCAAGCTAATTTGAGTGGAGCCATCCTAGATGGAGCAATTCTAGAAGGAGCCATTTTGGATGGTGCTAATTTGAATCAAGCCGACTTGACGATCGCAAAGCTCGTTGGCGCTCAATTCCGTGATGCTGAGCTACAAGAAGCTAACTTGAATGCAGTTTCTCTCAATGAAGCAGATCTCACTCATGCTGACTTAGCTAAAGCAGATCTCACCCAAGCAGATCTGAGTCACGCCCAATTGAACGAGACTAACTTGAACCAAGCCAACTTGAATGACGCAAATCTAGAAGGCACAATTCTGGACGATAATAAAGCTTGATTTTTGGCAAGAAACTTTTGGTAGATTTTTTGAGTCTGAATCTCCAAATTCTGCAAAAACTTGCCAATGTCTGAATCTGCCCAAGGCATCCCAGGATTGCCCGACTTAACGCATCCTACCGAGCTTATCCAATTTGGAACCCATCTACTGAAAGCTTCACTGTTATTGGTATTCCTGGTTGTCGCTTTGGGAGTTGCAATTGCTCTGTTGGGCTTTGCCCTTCGTCGAAATCAACAGCAGCAAGATATTTTGATTGGCGAATGGGCTGTTAGTTACTCCCAACTCTTGCGAGGATTACAGCATTTAACCTTGGTGTTAATTCTGCTGGTGGGAGGATTTTTTCTTTGTTCAACTTTAAGCAATCGATACCATCATTGGGAACAGGCGAAGGTGGCTCAAGTTGCTGAGAGTGTCGCAGGTGAAAAGTTAGAACAAATAGCGCCTCAAATACGCTACGTTACTGAAGAGCCATACACATACACGACTCAAGTTAATAATAAGATAGTCAAGATAAATGATAAACAGAAGGTTAGCCGCTTCTTAACATTAAGTGGGTCGCAAATTCAAGTTAAGCTTGACCAAAGCCCTGATATTCAAGGTCGCCGCGCCATTTATAAAATAGACTATACTGCTGACTACAAAATTGTTAACCAACTCAAGGATATTAATAGTTTTTTCTTTGAAGCACCGCCGCCCGTTGGTTACTCTTTATTGCAAAGCTATAAAGTAGAGCGTGACGGTACTAGACTTCAACAAAGAAATCCGGGTGACTATGGCTTTCCGTTTCAACTGCAACCAGGTGGAGAAACAAGTTTAAGAGTCACTTATAAAGCTCAAGGCGGACCGCGTTGGGTTTATAATTCTAACGGGCAGTTGCTTTCCAACTTCCGCCTCATGGCGATCGCCAACTTCGCTGGAGCTGATTTTGCCAGTGGTATTGTACCCAGTGAAATTAAAAATGACAGACAAGGGACTCAATTTACTTGGGTATTTGATGATAATGTTTCAGTCAAAAACCCATTTGGGGTGTATACCTACACTAACCCCATTCGTCACACTGGTGTCCTTCCTCGACTGCTATTGCTAGCACCGACAATATTTTTGTGGTGGATATTGCTACTGTATTTGTCGCTACCTATGAGCTTGAGAAATTTGGCAATTGCAGGTAGTATCTTTTTTGCTTGTTTGCTGACTTTAACTTATCTCAGCCGCTTTATAAATCCTCAGTTCGCTTGGACTCTCATTTCGCTTATCTTACTAGGATTGACATGGGGTTTGGGGTCAAAAAACCGCAGTGTTTCCCTAGCTGCTGTCATCTGCACAATTGCTGGCGCTGTGCTACCTGTCTTTGGATTATTAGTATCATTTAGTGGTCTCACCCTCAGCCTGGCAGGTTTGCTTTCAGCTATCTGGCTTGCGGTTCGTCATTGGTACGGCTTTTATAGTTTACCGAAAAATGGGGTTTAAAGCCCCGCCGTTTAGTGGCGGCTTTTTATTAACTTCTTTTCCATTTTATACTACATGGGTTAGTATAAGAGTAGAAAGGAAAAGAAGATGCTTGTATTTGAGTTTAAAGCTTATGGAAAACCAGCGCAGCTAGTAGCAGTTAATGAAGCTATTCGTACAGCACAATTTATTCGTAATAGCTGCATTCGGCTATGGATGGATAATAAAGATATTGGCAAGAACGACTTGCAGAAATATTGTGCTGTGCTTGCTGCGCAATTTCCATTTGCGGATGAACTCAACTCAATGGCGAGGCAAGCAAGTGCAGAACGAGCATGGTCTTCTATTTTCCGGTTCTATGACAACTGCAACAAAGGGGTATCAGGCAAAAAAGGGTATCCTCAGTTTCAGAAAGATTGTAGGTCTGTCGAATACAAGACATCTGGTTGGAAGCTTGCAGATGAGCGTAAGTCAATAAACTTTACTGACAAAAAAGGCATCGGACGACTAAAGCTGAAGGGAACTCGTGATTTGCACTTCTATCAAGTCAAACAAATCAAACGAGTCCGTTTAGTAAGACGTGCCGATGGTATTTACGTCCAGTTCTGTATTGACATCAATCGTTCTGAGAACATACCTACGACTGGTCGTACGATTGGTCTGGACGTTGGACTGAAGGAATACTACACAGACTCTGACGGAGGAATGGCGGAGAACCCTAAATTCTTGCGTAAAGGAGAAAAAGTTCTCAAACGTTCTCAACGTCGAGTTTCAAAAAAAGAAAAAGGTTCAAAAAATAGAGGTAAAGCTAGACAGATTTTAGGTAAGCGCCACCTCAAAATAAGTAGGCAACGTAAAGACCATGCGGTGAAGCTCGCACGGTGCGTAGTTCAGTCTAACGACTTGATAGCCTACGAAGACTTGAGGATTAAAAATATGGTGAAAAATCATTGTCTAGCCAAGTCTATAAATGACGCATCTTGGTATCAGTTCCGTGTTTGGGTTGAATACTTTGCTAAAGTATTCAAACGAGTCACGGTTGCGGTGAATCCGCAATACACTACACAAGAATGCTCTAGCTGTCGCACAATCGTAAAAAAATCCCTATCTACTAGAACCCACGTATGTAAGTGTGGGTGCGTAATGGATAGGGATGAAAACGCAGCTAGAAATATCCTTAGTCGAGGATTGGGTACGGTAGGGCATACCGGAACCTTTGCGCTAGACGCAAGCAACGCTTGGGGAGATGGAACCTCTACTCAAGAGTGACGCAAGTCTGCCTGAGCAAGTTCTGCCTGTGAACCAAGAATCCCCGCGCATGGCAGGCCGGGGAGTGTCAAAACCACAAGACCGTAAACAATGAGGTCTTTATTCCGCAAATGGTACTACGACTACGTCGCCGTTGTACAACCTTATATCTTGACTCAAGTCTTCTTTTGACAAGTACTTGTACAAATCTACATCAATTGTTTGTTTCGACCCGTTAGCAGCCTGGCGACGGATTTGAACTCGACGGACATTAGCATGAACAGTAATTCCGCCAGCCGCCTGAAGCGCTTTAGTCACAGTAGCCAATGACTGGGACTCTGTAAAACGCTCATTCGATGGTGCAGAGTCTGGCAGAAAGTATGCCCCCGGAATCGTTACTTCTCCAATAACAGCAATATGAATCTGCCGATTTGTAGGGTTTTGAGTGCTAGTCTGTGCTTGATTGGTTAGGTCAGTAGAGGAGATTCCAGCCAGCTGCGGGGCGGCTGACGCTGTTTGGGAAACTAACGCGCCTAGTAAAGCGGTCATTAAAAGACCGACGGAAGCTAGATATTTCATTAGGGCAGTTCGAGATACGATTATGACGTTTAACATGATTTTAGACTTCTGGTTTTTGTTTTTTGATCGGCGATCGCGAAGCGGCTCCTCCGGAGCATCGCTTGCCCAAAGTTCCCTCAGCATAGGTGCCTTAACGCACCTGCTACTCATCACCAAAAACCGACAAGACCCTTTTATCGAACTAAAAAAAACCTAACCCGTGTCGGATACGAGTCAGGTTTAGAGTGCTTGATGTTAATGCCGTGTTAATAATAAAGATTCTACTAAGCAATTTCATGAGACAAAAGTCATGAACCTGATGTGACAAAAGTACTAAACATTTTAGGGGGTGATTTCAGAATCACCCCCATATTATCTAGTGGGGGTTCGGGGGCTATAAGACCCGCGCTATAATCTTCGATTTAGCGCGGGATACATGGACCCCCGCGCTGTTTTCGTCGCCTCGATGGCGACAAAAACAGCATTTACTAGACATAGCATCTCTAGTAAATATGTTATAATTCATTTCATGATAACACTTACTCACCGCTACCGAATCTATCCAGATGTCACTCAAGAGCAAACATTAATTGAGTGGATGGAAATTTGTCGAGGAGCTTACAACTATGCTCTTCGAGAAATAAAAGATTGGTGTGATAGTCGTAAGTGTTTGATAGATAGATGCTCCATTCAAAAAGAATATATCCTCTCTTCTGAATTAAAATTTCCAAGCGAAGTCTATCAACTGAACAGATTGCCTGTATCTAAGAAAGATTTCCCCAGATTAGGAGAAGTTCCCTCTCAAGTTCTTCAGCAAGCGATTAAACAGTTGCATAGAGGTTGGGAGTATTTTCAGGAGAGAGGATTTGGCTTTCCTCGGTTTAAAAAACATGGTCAGTTTAAGTCGTTACTTTTTCCTCAGTTCAAGGAGAATCCAGTAACGACTCTGCATATCAAACTGCCCAAGATTGGAGTAATTCCAATTAACTTGCATCGACCCATTCCTACAGGATTTGTGGTCAAGCAGGTGCGAATCTTGAGGAAAGCTGATAGATGGTATGCCTCTATTTCGCTGCAATGTGATGTCAGCGTTCCCGACCCAATTCCTCATGGACATCCTATTGGGGTAGACATTGGGTTGGAAAAATTTTTAGCAACCAGCGATGGTGTTCGAGTATCGCCGCCGAAGTTTTTTAAACAACTGCAAAGCGAGTTGAAATTGCTGCAACGCAGATTGTCTAGGAAGCAACGGAGGTCGAGAAACTACGAGAAACAACGCCTTAAAGTTGCCCGACTTCACCACCAAATCGACAACACAAGGAAGGACTTTCACTACAAACAGGCACACGCCCTTTGTGATGCTGGCGACATGGTGTTTATGGAAGACTTGAATTACCGCACCAGTGCCAAAGGGATGTTCGGAAAACATATGCTTGATGCTGGGTTTGGTCAGTTTAGAACCATCGTCAAATATGTGTGCTGGAAGCGTGGAAAGTTCTTCTCAGAAGTCGATGCAAGAGGGACTTCTCAAGAGTGTCCCGAATGTGGTGGTGAAGTGAAAAAAGACTTGAGCGTTAGAGTTCATAGCTGCCCACACTGTGGATACAAAACCGATAGGGATGTAGCCGCAGGTCAAAATATTAGAAACCGAGGGATAGCCCTCATTAGTACCGCAGGACTTGCGGGAATGGAAACTGCCTGTGCAGACGATCTACCGGGGATTGAGGTCACTCAGTCTAGGCAAGTGTCGAAACCTCGTAACAGAGCAACCAGGAAATCTTCAAAGTGATTTGAGGAAGCCCACACTATACCGCTTACGGTTAGTGTGGGAGGATGTCACCTTCCTACGATTCTTTAATAGCACCAGCCTTCTGTGAACAGATATTACTCAGCAATATTAACCAAACCTGGAACTTGTGAATTAGCCAATGTTGGCGCTGTAAATATACGGGAATATAAACTTGATGGTTGCTGCTCGGCAACAATTGGTAGAACTTGACGGGCATGACTTGCGACTTGCATAGTCTTCACATCATATGTTTGTGTCGCCAATTTGGGATACAAGCCGATCCCGATGATGGGAAGCAACAGACAAGCGGTGATGAACAGTTCGCGGGGTTTGATATCCGCTACTACTGCATCTAGCACTAACTCTTCGTTTTGCTTACCGTAGAACACTTCGCGCAGCATCGACAGTAAGTAAATCGGAGTCAGAATCACACCAACAGCTGACAACAGCACGACGACGACTTTGAAGCTAGAACTGTAGACATCGCTTGTGGCAATACCGATGAATACCATCAACTCTCCGACAAAACCACTCATTCCGGGTAAAGCTAGAGAAGCCATTGCACCGGCTGTGAACAAAGCAAAGCTTTTGGGCATGACTTTTGCGATACCACCCATTTTGTCCATCATCAAGGTGTGGGTACGCTCGTAAGTGACTCCAGAGAGGAAGAACAAACTAGCAGCAATCAAACCGTGGGAAACCATCTGGAGCATTGCACCGCTAATCCCCAACTCTGTATAGGAGGCAATCCCAATCAGCACAAACCCCATGTGGGCAACTGATGAGTAAGCCAAGCGTCGTTTGAGGTTAGTTTGAGCAAAGGCACAGCAAGCACCGTAAACAATGTTCACCACACCCAGAATTGCTAGAACTGGAGCAAAGGAAGCATGAGCGTTGGGCAACATCTCCATGTTGATGCGGATCAGCGCATAACCACCCATCTTCAACAACACACCAGCCAAAATCATCGAACCAGGTGCTGACGCTTCACCGTGAGCATCGGGTAACCAGGTGTGTAGAGGGAAAATCGGTAGCTTGACACCAAAGGCAATTAAGAAGCAAGCATAAACCAGAAGTTCAAAGGCTTTGGGATATTCCTTCATTCCCAGAGTTGCCATGTCGAAGCTGACAGTATCTCCAGAGAATGCCATTGCAAAGCCTGCTACCAAGATGAATATTGATGCAGCAGCAGTGTAGAGAATGAATTTGGTAGCTGCGTAGCGGCGCTTTTCTCCTCCCCAGATCGAAATCAGCAGGTACACTGGCACCAACTCAATTTCCCACATTAGGAAGAACAGCAACAAATCCTGGGCGACAAACACACCAATTTGAGCGCTGTACATCACCAGCATCAAACCATAAAATAAACGCGGCTTATTGGTCACTTTCCAAGCCGCGAATATTGCAAGTGTGTTTATCAAGCCTGTGAGCAGTATCAAAGGCATCGACAAACCATCAACTGCAACAGACCAGTTCAAACCCAACTGAGGAACCCAAGCATATTTCTCAACCAGTTGGTATGCAGAACTGTGAAAATCGTAGTCCTGCCAAAAGGCGTAAATCATCAACGCAAAGTTCGTGAGCGCAACTCCCAAACCATACCAGCGAACAGTTCTGCCTTCCTTATCTGGGATTAAGGGAATGGCTATAGCAGCCACTATCGGCAACAGAATTATGGTTGTTATCCAAGGAAACTCAATAGCATTCATCACTGACAATCGTTTTACGTTTTTCTTTTTAATTACATTATATTAAGGAATTCATACTTTTGTGAAGGCGATTCCTTTAAAAAAATCAAATCTTTAGGATTGATAAGAATAAATACCTACAAAAAACTCTCAAAATTCATTCTAAATGTAAAGTTTTACTAAGTCAACAAAAAACGGTGACTCCAGCCACCGTCAAAAATTGTAATATTAGCTCTGTTTTAGGAGGGATATTTGGCAATGCGACTTATCATTACTGAAGCCAAAAGATAGATAAAGTTAACTAATGAAAACTTGATGATACGGTTGACAAATCTATCAAAATTTTAAATTCCTAAAACCTTAGGAACCGGAATCGTCTTGAACCGATAAAAGGTGGTTTCAGGATATTGCACAAACCTCAAAGACATATATTAGTGTTGCAAGTTCCCAAAAAACAGGTGTAGAAAAATTCAAAAAAATAATTTTGAATTTATAATTTTGAATTTTGAATTGCTTTTGCCCCTTGAGTATCAACAGAAAGCGATCGCACCTCTGCCTTAATTCCCTCGTTCATCCAAGCAGCTGCCATCGCCGCCGCCACAGCTTCAGAATCAGCTTTATTTGTTAAAGCCAACAGCGTTGGACCTGCACCACTTATGACCATGCCATAAGCGCCAGCAGCAACAGCAGCAGAATGCAGAGCATCATAACCTCGAATCAATGCTTTCCGATAAGGCTGATGTAACCTATCTTGCAAAGCAGCCCTCAACCAATCACCCGTACCAGTTTCCAAACCTCGCAACAACAACCCCAGATGTGCCGTATTAAAAATCGCATCTGCACGACTCACCTCAGTTGGCAAAACCCGCCGCGCCTCCTTGGTTGAAAGCTCAAAATCCGGAATTGCCACCACCGGCACAACATCCTCACTCCAAGGAACCTCACAAATTTCCCACTCTTGGCGTTCTTGGAGCCTTGGCGGTTCATTTTCTACCCCCGTCGCCGCCAAACGACATCCCCCCAACAAAGCCGGCACGACATTATCTGGATGTCCTTCCAAAGCGATCGCCAACTCCATCACTTGCAACTGACTCAAAGGTTCCCCCGCCAGCAAATTGGCACCAACCAACCCACCGACTATAGCTGTCGCCGAACTCCCCAAACCCCGCGCCAGTGGAACACCAAGATGAATATCAATTTGTACGGGTGGCGGTGTCTGCTCTATGTGTTGATAAAACTTCACAAACGCTTGATAGAGCAAGTTACTTTCATCAGTCACAACTCGTTCAGCCTCCGCACCCGTGACAGTAATTTTCACCCCCCCTGTTTCCCCCCCTTGGGAAGGGGGGGATGAAAAGGGGGGTATAAGGCTCGTAAACTTAAACTCGTTGTACAGCGTTAAAGCCGCACCAATACAATCAAAACCTGGTCCTAAATTGGCAGTTGTAGCTGGAACAGTGACAGATACAGAAGAAATAACAGACATCAGTCGCTAAAAACTAATTAATCAACCAGCATCCCACGTAACTGATTGATTTGCTCAACACTCATCCCAATTGCCTATAAATATCCAATAACTCCGCCATACTGGTTTTCCAAAAAATTAAGAGTGTTTAGCACTGTTTCAGGCGGAGAATCAAATTCCTCGATACCACTCTTGACTTTGCCCTTACAGGAGGGTGTGTACTGGTAGCAAGAGTTAGGAATGAGCATTTGAGAACTAAGAATAATAACTCATCACTCATAACTCCAGCAAGGCGAGAGGTCAAGTAATGCTAAAAATCGGCCACTTTTCCAAACTCAGCTATGTAACGGTAAAAGCACTGCGCCTTTACGACCAACTGGGACTGCTCAAACCATCTCATGTAGACCACTTTACTGGGTATCGGTACTATTTGGCTAACCAGTTACCTCGACTTAATCGCATTTTGGCGTTCAAAGACTTGGGCTTTTCTCTTGAGCAAATTGCCAAGCTGCTAGACGAGAATTTGTCACCACTGGAAATCCGCGGGATGTTGCGACTCAAGCACGCGGAACTTCAGAGGTTAGTTGAGGAAGAACAGGCGCGGCTATTACGTGTGGAAGCAAGACTCAAGCAAATTGAACAGGAGGATACTATGCCTAATTACGAAGTTGTACTTAAAACCGTGGAGCGGATAAAAGTTGCAGCGATCAGGGAAACGTTACCAAATTATCCCTGTATAGGACGACTATACGATGAGTTATTAGAGTATTTCAAGCAACACGGAGTGAAAGAGGGTGATTATTGGGGCGCGATATGGCATGACCCTGGATACAAAGAGTCTGATGTGGATGGTGAAGCTGTGATCTCATTTGAGGGTGAGGTATCCAGTACTGACCGCGTGTTGATTTATGAATTACCAGGTGTAGAAAAAATGGCAACTGTAGTTCATCATGGCAGTTACAAGACCATTAACCAAGCCTATGCTGCCTTACCAACTTGGATTGAAACTAATGGATATAAAATTATCGGTTCTAACCGCGAGGTTTATATAATTGGGGGACACCAACAGGACAACGAGTCATATGTAACTGAAGTGCAGTTTCCTGTCGCCAAGGCTTAGCTCAAGGTTATCGGGAGTAGGAAATCGGGAATTCGACTCCCTACTTCCTACTCCCGAAAAAAAATTTGTTAAGAAAAATGCGTCTCTATTATGGTAAATTCATAAAAGGAAAAAAAGATTAACGGACTGAGCGCGAACTCAGTCCGGTAAAAAAAGCGGGTTAACCGCTATAGATCTGGTTAACCCGTGCAGCTTTGGGAACGCGCAGAGAAATTACTATTGCAATACCAACTTAACGTTGGCATTTTGTAAACCGCGCTGCTTCACTTCTGCCAGGGTCTTGTTAACGGCATACTTCTGGTTGATCGAGTTGATCAATTCGGTTTGATTGTGCTTCTTAGCAACGCCCCACAGGTCTGCAATCAGATCGAAGGAACCGTCGCTGTTGCGAGACCAACCGAGGTCATATTCGCCTTCCAAAACTGCAACGATGTCGGAACGAACACGTTGACCGTTGTAGCCACGAACATCAGCTTCGGTCTTTACAGTGATGCCCAAGTCGCGCAGGGAAGCCTTGAGGATTTCTGCATCGGTGATTTTGGTACGCAGAGTGCTAAAGTGAGACATTTGGGTTTCCTCCAAAGAGAAAGTAGAGAAAAAGACAACGGTTTGTTTTAAGCGAAGCCGCGTTTACCAAGACGCGGTTTTTTCATAACTGCTAGCTTTTGACGCTAGCCTTTCCCCCTGTGGTAGCAGGAGAAAGCTTTTAGAACTCCATTCGCTGATATTCAGCAACGGAGGATGCGGCTGGTCTTGCTCGCTGTCTAGCCCAGTCTCGAAGAGCTGTGACCTGTTCTTGCATCGTACGAGACAGCGGTAGTGTTGCTTTCAGTGCCGCAATAATATCTAATTGTGTGAACTCCCGATCTTGGGCAAAAGCTTCGTACATTGCCGCAACAATCGCTTGTTCAATTTCTGCCCCAGAAAATCCATCAGACATCTTAGATAGCTGTTCTAGGTCAAATCGCGAGATGTCTTCCCGACGACTGGAGAGGTGTATATTGAAAATATGCTGGCGCTCTTCAGGTGTGGGGAGATCCACAAAGAAAATCTCATCAAAGCGACCCTTCCTCAAAAACTCACCAGGTAGGCGCTCAACTCGGTTTGCAGTCGCCATAACAAATACTGGAGATTTTTTCTCTTGCATCCAGGTGAGGAAAGATCCGAATATCCTGCTGGAAGTACCACCATCGGAGTCAGAAGACCCTGTTGTACCAGCAAAGGATTTATCTAACTCATCGATAAACAAAATTGCTGGAGAAATCGATTCTGCTGTTTTGAGAGCATTACGCAAGTTTGCCTCCGAACGACCCACCATTGAGCCATCGTAGACTCGCCCCATATCTAACCGCAGTAGTGGCAAACTCCATAGCCGAGAGGTAGTTTTGGCAATTAAAGATTTACCACATCCTGGAACTCCCAAGATTAGCATTCCTTTCGGTTGAGGCAAACCATATTCACGCGCTCTCTCTGTAAAGGCGTTAGAACGTTGTTTTAGCCACTTCTTTAACTCATCCAAGCCACCAACAGCATCAATCGTTGCGTCTTCTTCTATGTATTCTAATATACCATTACGTCGAATAAGCTGCTTTTTCTCAGATAAAATGATATCTACTTCATCTTCCGTCAGACGCCCCTTCGTTACCTGTGCCTTACGGTAGACTTTTTCAGATTCATCTTTAGTCAATCCTAAAGCAGCCCTTAAAAGCTTTTCACGCGCTTCTGTTGCTAGCCGTCGCCCACGATTTTGTTCTATATGGCTCGTTAAAACTTTATTTAATTCACTCATGTCTGGAAGCGGAAAATCGAGAACGACAACTTCCTTTTCCAGTTCAATGGGAACTTGCTGCATAGGCGACATCAAGATAATGTTTTTCTGAGTGCCTTTAAAACCAGCGATCGCATCACGTAATGACCTTGTTGTCGCGGGCGCATCAATAAATGGATGTAAATCTTTAAGAATAAATATACCTGGTTCTCTCTGCCGGATGATCCATTCAATCGCCGCCTCTGGAGAAACGGTGTTGTGTTGAGTGACATTCCGGGGTTGACCATACTCCACAATGCCGTGCGTTACTGTCCACACATAGACTCTTCGCTGCGGCTTTGATGATTGAGCGATGGTAAAAATTGCCTGCTCAGCCCGCTCTTCCTCGGAGGTCACAAGGTAGATTAGAGGGTATTGAGCTTGAATGAGGATGTTGAGCTCTTCTTTCATACAATCGACCTACTTGAGACCTTTACAGACAGTACAGACATCGCTTTTTTTGATAGAGATGAGGCTATTATGAATCTAAAATTCATAATTCCTATTTAGCAAGGAACTAACTCTTCCTTACCCTTCTGATTAGTTTCATCTCTTTCCATATCATCAATGGCAAAACGCTCTTTTTGAGCTACAACTCCTGCCTGCTTACTCAATGTGACCAATTCCCCATCGCGTAGCACTAATGAACTTTCACAAGTTGGACAGGAGTGAACTCTGTGCGTCCTTCCATATGATGCTTCTACTTCTTCTACCAATTCTGAGTTTGCCAGATAGAAATCTAAGGCGCGTTGAGCAAGTTCTGACATCGGTTCGGAGTCAATTGCTGAACGAACCTTCAACTTCCTGTGCAGTTCTGGCGACAGATACAATGTTACCTTTTGCTTAGCTTGCATATTACTCTTTAACGGTCTTACCCGGGTATGTATCTTACGATATCGGACCCCCTTTTGCTTGTCAAGACGTCAAAACGTTTTGACGGCAATATTGTTACATTTGTTAATAATGTTCTTTTGTCATGAGTCATAAATTCAGGGTTGTGCGTCAAAACGCCCTTATCCTCATCCCCCTATGGGGGTATACTACATCTGGTTTCAAAAACTCCTTAACCTAGAAGACCTATAGCAATTCCCGTTACGGCTTCTTTGTTCATATCCGAGTCATTGGACTTCCTTGCCACCCCAAAAGAGCAATAGTGGAATTGCCTTCATTTCATCGCAAAATAACTCTGTTGACATTGAAACTGACTTAGAGCGTAGGTGAACTATTGCCAGGAACGCTGCAAAAGCGAGAAATTGGACGATTACGACAGCTTCTATTACTAAATTGCTCAAGGCGATCGCATTGCTGAGTCCTGAGTAGTAAGCCTTGGGTGAAAGAAAACAGGAAAACAAAGGAACAGGCAAAGCAATTTTTATTCCTCCCACCTCCTCATTCTCCCATCGAAAGATAGTTAAGAGGGGACACAAACCTGGTAGATTTAGCTATCAGCGAGTAAAAACTGGTCAAAATGAAAGTCCTGGTTATTGGTGGAGATGGATATTGCGGTTGGGCAACCGCACTTTACCTTTCAAATCGCGGTTATGAAGTTGGTATTTTAGATAGTTTAGTGCGGCGGCACTGGGATAATGAGTTGGGAGTGCAAACTCTTACCCCAATTACGCTCATTCAGCAACGCATACAGCGCTGGCACGATTTGACTGGTAAATCAATCGACCTTTTTGTTGGCGACATCACTAATTACGAGTTCCTGAAGAAGGCGCTGCAAACATTTGAGCCAGAAGCACTTGTGCATTTTGGTGAACAGCGTTCAGCACCTTTTTCGATGATTGACCGCGAACACGCAGTTCTCACCCAAGTGAACAACGTAGTTGGTACGTTAAATTTGCTATATGCAATGCGGGAAGATTTTCCCAATTGTCACCTGGTCAAGCTGGGAACAATGGGTGAATACGGCACACCCAACATTGATATTGAAGAAGGGTACATCACAATAGAACACAACGGGCGTAAAGATACCCTGCCTTATCCCAAGCAGCCCGGTTCAATGTATCATCTCAGCAAAGTCCATGACAGCCACAATATCCACTTTGCTTGCCGAATTTGGGGATTAAGGGCAACAGACTTAAATCAGGGCGTTGTTTACGGTGTTTTAACCGAAGAAACAGGAATGGACGAGCTGTTGATTAACCGCCTTGATTACGATGGCGTGTTTGGAACGGCGCTGAACCGTTTCTGTATTCAAGCAGCCATTGGTCACCCCTTGACTGTTTACGGTAAAGGCGGACAAACTCGGGGATTTTTAGATATTCGAGATACTGTCCGATGTATTGAACTAGCTGTAGCTAACCCAGCCCAACCTGGTGAATTCCGCGTGTTCAACCAGTTTACCGAACAATTTAGCGTCGGCGACTTGGCGCTGATGGTGAAAAAAGCTGGTAACGCAATGGGACTGAATGTGGAAATCAATCATTTAGATAATCCCAGAGTCGAGAGAGAAGAACATTACTTCAACGCCAAAAACACCAGATTGCTGGATCTTGGCTTGCAGCCCCACTATCTTTCTGATTCCCTTCTCGATTCTCTGTTGAACTTTGCTATTAAGTACCAGCATCGAGTTGATAAAAATCACATTTTGCCTAAAGTCTCTTGGCGGAGAAATTAGGTAAATCCTGAATGCGGCTAGTCACAAACAAACAACTCACAGCTGTTGGAATTCAAATTCAGTATCAGTTGTGTACAACACGGTGGAGAGTCGAGATTGCAAGCCCTTGGGCTGATCCATTTCAAAATTGCAGGTTCTACGATTTCAGGGTTTCGTCGTATTGGGTCAAAAAAAAGAGCCAGCCTTCCTTTATTGACTAGTTCACTCACACAGCTATTAGATAGAGTTGCTCTCTTGGCTGGCTCTTTTTTCCAGGCTTTACCCGAAAAAGATAAATTCTGCGTCATGGCTGTCGGAAATCGCAAAGCGCTTTCTTAGGGTACGCAAACGACTGCTATTCGTCGTTTACGGCAGTGTTAGCTTCGCAAGAGCGCTGGTTCATCGCCTGTCTAAATCTGGTCGTCATATTGTCGCGCAGTATGACGACCAGTGTTTTTAAGATGATGAATTAGAAGAATGAACGGTGAAATACGCGATTCTTCACTTGATAATTTTATACTATCCTACGGTAAGCTGTCCTGCCCAGGACATTTGGGTGCGGAGCTTGCCTCCGACCAAAGCAAAGTGTACCTGGCGTCTACACATTGATTTTTGCCTTTATTTTATATTACAAATTTCGGTGGTACTGACTATTTTTTTATGCGGATCGCCCTATTTACCGAAACCTTTTTGCCTAAGGTTGATGGCATTGTAACACGCCTACGTCATACTATTGACCATCTTCAGCGCAATGCTAACCAAGTCCTAGTAATTGCCCCAGATGGTGGCATTACTGAATACAAAGGAGCTAAAGTATATGGTGTCTCGGGTTTTCCCCTGCCACTGTATCCAGAGTTAAAAATGGCACTACCTCGTCCTGCAATTGGTGATACTCTGGAGGAGTTTAAGCCAGATATTATTCACGTCGTGAACCCAGCTGTCTTGGGCGTAGCTGGTATATTTTATAGCAAAATCCTGAATGTTCCCTTAGTTGCATCTTATCATACACACCTGCCTCAGTATCTTCAGCATTACGGTTTAGGAATGCTGGAAGGGTTATTGTGGGAACTACTGAAGGCAGGTCACAATCAAGCAGCTTTAAATCTGTGTACCTCCACAGCAATGATGCAGGAATTAATAGCACATGGTATTGAAAGGGTAGATTTGTGGCAAAGAGGGGTGGATACCGAATCGTTTCATCCTGACTTTGCAAGTCTTGAAATGCGATCGCGCTTGTCGCAAAATCATCCCGAAAGCCCATTATTACTGTACGTCGGGCGTCTTTCCGCCGAAAAAGAAATTGAGCGCATCAAACCAATTTTAGAAGCCATACCCTCAGCACGGCTGGCGTTAGTGGGAGATGGTCCCCACCGCCAAGCACTGGAAAAACACTTTGCTGGAACAAATACTCATTTTGTTGGGTATCTTGGCGGTACAGAATTAGCCTCTGCCTTTGCAAGTGCTGATGCGTTTATTTTTCCTTCTCGAACGGAGACACTAGGATTAGTTCTACTAGAAGCTATGGCAGGTGGGTGCCCGGTAGTTGCAGCTCGTTCTGGCGGCATTCCTGATATTGTGACAGACGGGGTGAATGGATATCTTTTTGAGCCGGAAGCAGATGTTCAAAGTGCTATAAGAGCGACTGTTCGTCTTTTGGAACAGCAACAAGAACGAGAAACTATCCGTCAAAACGCACGTCGGGAAGCAGAACGTTGGGGATGGGCTGCTGCTACACGCCAGCTAGAAACCTACTATCAAAAGGTTATTTATTCTCAATTGCCAAGGGCGGCATAAGCATGATCAGGGAATAGGGAATAGGGCATACCCCATTCCCGATTCCTCAATCTAAAATCTAAAATCTAAAATTCTAAATCCCCATGTCCCTCCTAAATGCTGGTAGCGTCCTGGCTACATTAACTGAACTGACTCAAGTTAATCGCACTCACTCGTTACTGCGTCGTGTCAAAGACCTTTCTGTTAACGAATTTGTTTGCTTGCTCGACTTTATCACAGCGGAATTTCAGCAGTTTCTTCGGGCAATTGAACTGATTAACAACGAAGCTCTAGAAACCATGCTGGAGAAGGTACTGGAGGCGATTACACTCAAAATTGGTCAAATTCTCCAGGCAGAGCAAACCACGATTTTTTTAGTTGACCATGACAAAGGTCAGCTTTGGTCAAAAGTTCCCCAAGATAACACGCAAAGGGCTATAGAAATTCGTACTCCGATTACAGTTGGTATCCCTGGTCATGTTGCCACTACAGCTCAATGTTTGAACATATCTGATACCTCTACTCACCCCCTCTTTAGCCCAGAACTAGAAAAACAAATGGGGTACAAGTTTCGTAATATACTGTGTATGCCAGTTTTGAGCAGCAAAAACCAGATTGTCGCAGTCGTGCAACTGGCAAATAAAGCTGGAGGTCTTCCGTTTAATCACGAAGATGAAGTACACTTTCGAGACTTTGCCTCTTCTATCGGCATTATTTTGGAAACTTGCCAGTCTTTCTATGTTGCAGCTCGCAATCAACGAGGCGCAACTGCTCTTTTACGGGCGACTCAGACTTTGGGGCAAAGTTTAGATTTAGAAGCCACTTTGCAAATCGTGATGGAGCAAGCCCGGATTCTCATGCAAGCAGACCGCAGTACTCTATTTTTATATCGTAAAGAAATGGGGGAACTGTGGACTAAAGTGGCAACTGCGGATGATAAAACGATGATGGAAATCCGTATGCCGGATAACAAAGGCATTGCAGGATACGTAGCCTCGACTGGTGAAGCGCTGAATATTGCCGATGCTTATAAAGATCCGCGTTTTGACCCGACGACAGACCAGAAGACGAGATATGTCACTCGCAATATCCTGTGTTTGCCAGTGTTTAATTCCGCGAATGAATTGATTGGCGTGACGCAGTTAATTAATAAGCATCAAGGTAGTTTTACCGCCTCTGATGAAGAATTTATGCGGGCTTTTAATATCCAGGCAGGAATTGCTCTAGAAAATGCTCGCTTGTTTGAAAATGTATTATTAGAAAAACAGTATCAAAAAGATATTCTGCAAAGTCTTTCGGATGCCGTAATATCTACGGATATGGAAGGTAAAATTGTTACAATTAATGATGCAGCGTTGCAGCTCTTGGGTTGTCCCTTGGAAGAAGCAAACCCTAAAAACAACAAGCATCTTTGGGAACAAAACTTGATTGGTCGTTTCGTGTGGGAGGTTGTGCCAATTGATAATCTCCAATTCCGCCTCCAAGATAGTTTAAAAACTGGGGCAAAACATTATGTCCCAGAGCAAAGTTTGACCGTAGGACTGGTATTAGTACCGAGTGCTGAGTGCCAAGTGGTGAGTGAAACGAAAAACTCAGGGCTGAATAACGCCAGTGCTTTCAAGTTGGGGGATATGCCCACACGCTTGACTCCTCAAGAATCAAAACTTTATATTCTGGCAATACGCGATCGCACCAATCCAAATTTTTTCATTCCCTGGAATCTACCTATTTCGCCCCGGTTGGCGTTGCTTGATGCAAGTAGTGTCAAGAAAATCGAACGCAGTATCAATCTGACTGTCAATCCCTTGACTAACCCAGAAGGAGGGGTACGGGGCGGTTTGGTCGTCTTAGAAGATATCAGTCAGGAAAAACGCATGAAAACCACTATGTACCGCTACCTGACTCCCCGCGTCGCAGAACAAGTCATGGCATTAGGGGAAGATGCTTTGATGGTGGGTGAACGCAAAGACGTGACTATCTTGTTTTCTGATATCAGAGGTTACACTACATTGACAGAAAATCTCGGTGCTGCCGAAGTGGTCTCCTTGCTGAATCAGTATTTTGAAACAATGGTCGAAGCTGTTTTTAACCACGAAGGCACCCTAGATAAATTTATTGGTGATGCCTTAATGGCAGTCTTTGGTGCGCCCTTGCCGTTGACTGACAATCACGCTTGGCGGGCAGTACAGTCGGCATTGGAAATGCGACAACGACTCGCAGAATTTAATCACCGGCGAATTATCCTGGAACAGCCACAAATCCATGTTGGCATTGGCATTAGTTCCGGAGAAGTGGTTTCCGGCAATATTGGTTCCCGAAAACGGATGGACTACACCGTAATCGGGGATGGCGTGAATTTGAGTTCACGCTTAGAAGGAGTCACTAAGGAATACGGTTGTGATATTATCTTAAGTGAATTTACGTACCAGTTGTGCAGTGACCTGATTTGGGTGCGTGAGTTAGACAGAATCAGAGTTAAAGGGAAACATCAAGCAGTTAGTATTTACGAGTTGATAGGCGATCGCCGTACTCCCTTAGATGCCAACACTCAAGAATTTTTATTTTATTACCAAAATGGACGCACTGGATATTTATCGCGCAATTTCCACTGTGCGATCGCCTGCTTTGAAGCCGCCAAAAAAATCCGACCCAAAGACCAAGCCGTTGGTATCTACCTAGAACGCGCTCATCATTATCTTAATCAGCCTCCCAGTGATTCTTGGGATGGTGTCTACAGTAGGCTGACAAAGTAATCAAACAATTATGATCGAACGCTGCCCTGATTCATCATTCATAATTTATTCACTATTCCCATCGTCAGTCTGGAAAGGGTTTTCGCCTATTCCCAGTTCTTTTTTTGAGCGTTTTAAGTTTTTCCAAAGATCCTTGATTTGCTCGTAGGCTTGCTCTGGTGGTATTTTCCCTGATGTCTCCAAGTTACAAATGTAACTTATCTTTTGGGCAAATTCCTGTAAGTTAGCATTGAAAACCAAGTTTTCTGGCTTCACCTGACCGTAGTAGCGACCACGAGGATAGAGAAAATTATCTTTATCTACCATTGTTCTCTCCATTTACTCAATCCCCCCCCTGTATTCGGCTTGCAAGTCAATAATTGGCAACCTTGGTTGAGTTTCCTTTGGTTGCTTACTGACTTTTTGTGCCTTTAAACGATGATTGTATTCAACTTCGGTGGAAACTGCCACAGAAAAAGGTATTGTTATATACTTTTTTATTTCATTTTACCAATTTATTTAGCGAAAAATTATTACAAAATACTGTCAACAGTTATACTTTTATCTATCAATTTACTTACTAGCCAAAGACTAGTGTCTCACCCCAAAGCAAGCAAACTTGTGGGTGCATACATCATTTGTCTATAACTTATGACTAATAACTGATCACTAAAGATAAAATGGTTAAGCCTAAAAGCATAAAAGCTGCTCATCGCCCATAACTTTACCTTTCGCCATGTCTGTTCAAACAAAAGTATACGAAGGCAAAGCTAAAATCCTCTACACAACGGATGATCCTGAAATTTTATTAGCTGATTTTAAAGACGATGCAACTGCCTTTAACGCCCAAAAGCGGGGTAGCATCCAAGGTAAGGGAAATATAAATAATAGCATTTCTAGTAAACTATTTCAACAACTGGAAGCGTATGGTATAAAGACTCACTATATAGACAGTCCAGGCCCGAATCAAATGCGGGTAAAGGCGTTGAAGATTTTGCCATTAGAAGTCGTTGTGAGGAATATCGCGGCTGGAAGTCTTTGCAAACAAACAGGATTAGCACTGGGGACTGTGTTAAAACAGCCATTGGTGGAGTTTTATTACAAAAACGATGAATTGGGAGATCCATTGTTAACAGGCGATCGCCTTTTCCTGTTGGAACTTGCGACTCCGGAACAAGTAGATACCATTACCCATCTAGCATTACAAATCAACAACTTTCTCTGTGACTTTTTTCGGCGGTGCGACATTACCTTAGTAGACTTCAAACTGGAGTTTGGCTTGGACTCACAACAGCAATTGCTATTGGCAGATGAAATTAGTCCGGACACTTGTCGATTGTGGGACAATTCTGCTCAAAGTGACCCAAATCTCCGGGTACTGGACAAAGACCGCTTCCGTCAGGACTTGGGGAATGTAGAGAATGCTTACCAGGAGGTTTTACAACGAGTACTCAAAGCTGTGGAAAGCAATTGAAGCAGATAAGGAATTGGGCACTGGAGACTAAGTCATTCCCAATCCCCAATTCTTGATCCCCAACCCGTAATACTTTTGGTAAAAAAGAAAAACAAATGATTCTTATCCACTTTTGCCTTTTGCAATTTGCCTTATAAAGGTAAAAGGCAAAAATTAAGAATGTAATTTTTACATTAACCTTTGGTTGAGAGCATGATTGCCTAGTGATGGTGTGTGGACGTGAAGAGGAATCCAAAAAAAATGCGCTTATCTCCCGTTTTAGTCACAGTTGTGGCGATTGCAGCCCCTTTTGGCAGTTCGCTGATTGCAAATGCACAAACCCCTAACGGTTCAAATTTAAACCAGACAGCAGAGGGTTTAAAACCTTTAAGCAATCAACAGTACAAAGCCGGGGTCTTCCCAGCTTCGTTAGCAGCAATGGCGAAGCCGGAACTCGTAGTGCCAAGTTTCACAGAAAAGTCAACAACGACACAACCCCCCAACAGTTCTAAACAGACAGCAGAGGGTTTAAAACCTTTAAGCAATCAACAGTACAAAGTCGGCGTCTTCCCAGCTCCAGCATCAACAACGACAAAAAAGGCTATATTGCCAAGAAGCTCCAGACCGTTAACAACTGCACAAAATCCTCCGCAAACGCCTACTCCTGAAACTCAACAGCAGCAAACACCTCCCCAAGCTCCTAACACCACTCCCGCACCGGAAAATACCAACCAGCCTGCGGCTGAACCGGGACAAAATCCTGGGCAAACACCTTTTCCAAGCATTCAACAGCAACAAACACCCGCTCCTGGTACTCCCACCACACCGAATGGTACCAACCAGCCTGGAGGTGAACCGGGACAACAAAATCCTGGGCAAACACCTTTTCCAAGCATTCAACAGCAACAAACACCCGTTCCGGAAACTCAACAGCAGCAAACACCTCCCCAGACTCCTGGTACTCCCACCACACCGAATGGTACCAATCAACCTGGAGGTGAACCGGGACAACAAAATCCTGGGCAAACACCTTTTCCAAGCATTCAACAGCAACAAGCACCCGCTCCAGAAACTCAACAGCAGCAAACACCTCCCCAAGCTCCTGGTACTCCCACCACACCAAATGGTACCAATCAACCTGGAGGTGAACCCACACCAGGACAAACTCCAGGAAGTCCGCAACCAGAGCAATCGCCAGAAGCCGCTGAACCCCGCGTGCTGGTCTCTGAAGTCTTAATCAGATCTGAAAGCGGGCAACTCGTGCCGGAACTGGAAGAGCAAGTGTATAGAGCAATTCGCACCCAACCAGGACGAACAACCACCCGTACCCAACTCCAAGAAGATATTAACTCCATTTTTGCCACTGGCTTCTTCTCCAACGTTCAAGCAGTGCCAGAAGATACACCAGTAGGAGTACGGGTGAGCTTTGTTGTACGACCTAACCCCGTCCTGACTAGGGTGCAAGTGCAGGCAAACCCCGGCGCAAATGTTCCTTCTGTACTACCGCCTAGTACTGCGGATGAAATATTTAAAAACCAATATGGCAAAATCCTCAACTTGCGTGACTTACAAGAAGGCATCAAGCAATTAAGCAAGCGCTATCAAGACCAAGGTTATGTGCTGGCAAACGTCATTGGAGCGCCGCAAGTCTCTGAAAACGGAGTTGTCACCTTGCAAGTGACAGAAGGGGTGGTAGAAAATATCCGAGTTCAGTTCCGCAATAAAGAAGGTCAGGTAACAAACGACAAGGGACAACCGATCCGGGGACGGACACAACCCTATATCGTGACGCGAGAACTGCAGCTCAAGCCCGGAAGAGTTTTCAACCGCAACATAGTGCAAAAAGACTTGCAAAGGGTGTTCGGATTGGGGCTGTTTGAAGATGTGAATGTTTCCCTTGACCCCGGTACAGACCCCAGTAAGGTGAATGTGGTCGTCAACGTAGTTGAGCGCAACAGTGGTTCAATTGGAGCGGGTGCTGGTTTGAGTTCTGCCAGTGGATTGTTTGGTTCAATCAGCTATCAGGAGCAAAACCTCAATGGCAGAAATCAAAAATTAGGGGCAGAGGCGCAGGTAGGAACAAGAGGGGAGTTTCTGTTTGATTTGCGCTTTACAGACCCTTGGATAGGTGGTGACCCCTTCCGGACTTCTTATACGGCAAATCTCTTCCGCCGTCAGTCGATTTCATTGATTTTTGAAGGCGACGATAAAAACATTGAGACTTTCAACCCCAACAATCCCAATGCTGATGGCGATCGCCCCCGTATTGTGCGTTTGGGAGGCGGTGTTAACTTCACCCGTCCCTTGTCCAGAAATCCCTACGAGAGGTCAGAATGGACAGCTTCAGCTGGTTTGCAGTATCAACGAGTTACTACCAAAGATGCTGATGGCGATACTAGAAGTCTGGGGCGTCTCGAGGACACAAATGAGATCATTAACTTGACCCAATCTGGGAAAGGTCAAGACGATTTGTTGCTATTGCAACTAGGTGCAGCACGCGATCTGAGAAATAACCCCTTGCAACCTACCAGTGGTTCTTACTTCCGCGTTGGTCTTGACCAGTCGGTGCCGATAGGACTAGGGAGTATTTTGCTAACCAGGTTGCGGGGTAGCTACAGCCAATACTTCCCTGTAAGCTTTATTAACTTCACTAAAGGACCGCAAACCCTTGCTTTTAATCTTCAAGCGGGAACAATCCTTGGTGACTTACCTCCTTACGAAGCCTTTTCTCTCGGTGGTAGCAACTCCGTTCGAGGATATGACGAAGGAGGCTTAGCCAGTGGACGTAGTTTCGTACAAGCATCGGTTGAGTATCGCTTCCCAGTTTTCTCAGTCGTCAGCGGCGCACTATTTTTTGATGTTGGTTCCGATTTCGGAACTGGTAATAGAGCATCTCAGTTGTTGAACAAAAATGGTACTGGTTACGGCTACGGTCTTGGGGTGCGCGTGCAGTCTCCTTTAGGACCAATTCGCATTGACTACGGCATCAACGATGATGGAGATAGCCGCATCAACTTTGGTATTGGCGAAAGGTTCTAAGTAGTCATTAGTCATTAGTCATTAGTCATTCTTCACGACAAATCACTAATGACCAAGGACAAAGGACAAAGGAGAATATGCAACAACATACATTAGCAGCGCAAATCAGCCAAACAGGAGTGGGACTGCATAGCGGAGTCACTACCCAAGTTCGGGTAAAACCAGCCGAAGCGGGAAGTGGACGCTACTTTGTACGTGTAGATTTGCCCGATACTCCAATTATTCCAGCGCAAGTCGCAGCGGTGAATCAAACGGTGCTTTCGACTCAGTTAGGTAAAGGAGAGGCATCTGTCCGCACGGTAGAGCATTTGCTAGCAGCTCTTGCTGCAATGCAAGTCGATAACGCCCGAATTGAAATTGACGGTCCAGAAGTGCCGCTTTTGGATGGTTCGGCAAAGGTGTGGACAGAGGCGATCGCCCAAGTTGGCTTAGTGTCACAAACCCTGAGTGAGGAAAAAGTTCCTCCAGTCATCGATCAACCAATTTGGGTGCGTCAGGGTGATGCTTTTGTCTGTGCCATTCCAGCCCCAGAAACTCGCTTTACCTACGGTATTGATTTCGATTTCCCGGCGATTGGTAATCAATGGCACAGCTGGTCGTTCGCTCCCAATAAGGAAAACCCTGATGATACCTTTGCTCTAGAAATTGCTCCTGCCCGTACCTTTGGTTTACTGCATCAAATAGAACACTTGCAGCAGTCGGGGTTGATTAAAGGTGGCAGCTTGGATAATGCTCTGGTTTGTGGACCAGACGGTTGGGTAAATCCGCCATTAAGATTTGCAAATGAGCCAGTACGTCATAAAATCTTGGATTTAGTAGGAGATTTAAGCTTGCTTGGAATTTTCCCTTGCGCTCATTTTTTGGCGTACAAAGCCAGCCATAATTTACACATTCAACTGGCGCAAAGGATTTTAGATTTGGAAGTTGGTTCGTAGTAAGCGCTTCAGCGCGCACTACAAGCCAATTCTCAATCCACAATCCACATTTTTAGGGGGAGGGTCAAACAAGCACCTACGCAAAAAACAACAATAGAAAATAAATCGTACTGTCAATGTCAAGCGTGACCAAAGAAGTCAATACCATCGATATTCCCACAACACCAGCATCTACCAATGACCAGCCAGATAATGCCACCACAGGCAAGTCTGACAACCAGGTCATTTACTCTATAGAAGACATCCAAAAGCTGCTACCTCACCGCTACCCTTTTGCGCTCGTAGACCGGATTATTGAATATGTGCCGGGAAAACGAGCTGTTGGCATTAAGAACGTCACTATCAATGAACCCCATTTTCAAGGGCATTTTCCAGGACGTCCTATTATGCCAGGAGTGCTGATTGTAGAAGCAATGGCACAAGTTGGCGGTGTTGTCTTGACTCAACTTCCAGAGATGGAAGGCGGACTCTTTGTCTTTGCTGGTATCGATAAAGTTCGCTTCCGCCGTCAAGTCGTACCAGGAGATCAACTGGTTATGACTGTGGAACTGTTGTGGGTAAAACAACGTCGTTTCGGTAAAATGCAAGCGCGTGCCGAAGTAGACGGTCAGCTCGCTACTGAAGGCGAACTGATGTTTTCCCTAGTAACCTGAAAATTTGCTTTTGTGGTAGAGGCACGACCGTGACGTGCCTTTCCTGAACCTTTTACTGAATTCTGAATAAGGATATCAGTAAAAGAAACAACTCACAACAGCATTATTATTTTAGTTTTATATTTTCGACGCCCTCACACATAAGTAGCTCACCTGACACTTTCGGCTACTAAATAACTAAACTCTCAGCATTCAAGACTCTTGTGGAGATGCACCCTTGAAAACCCTAATTCATCAAACTGCTGTAATTCATCCTAATGCAGAATTGCACCCTACAGTGCAAGTCGGTGCTTATGCTGTGATTGGAGGGCATGTCAAAGTCGGTCCTGAAACCACCATCGGCGCTCACGCCGTACTAGAGGGACCTTTGGAGATTGGGGCACGAAATCAAATTTTTCCGGGAGCCGTTATTGGCATGGAACCCCAAGATCGGAAATACGATGGCGAATTTAGCTGGGTCAAAATCGGAGATGATAATCGCATTCGCGAATACGTCACGATTAACCGCGCCACTGGTACGGGTAAAGAAACTCGCATTGGCAACGGTAACCTGCTCATGGCTTATGTCCATGTAGGTCATAATTCTGTCATAGAAGACAATGTCACTATTTCTAATTCTGTAGCGATCGCCGGACACGTTTATATAGAGTCACGAGCAGTCATAAGCGGGGTTTTGGGAATTCATCAATTTGTCCATATTGGGACTTTGGCAATGGTGGGGGGCATGAGCCGCATTGAGCGAGATGTTCCTCCATATATGGTTGTAGAAGGAAATCCATCGCGAGTGCGAAAGCTCAACCTTGTAGGACTCAAACGCGCTGGTTTTAGCACTGATGAGTTTCAAATCCTGAAAAAAGCCTTTCGTATTCTTTACCGTTCTCAAATGGTCTTTAAGGAATCCTTGGAACAGTTGGAACTGCTAGGAGATACCCAACAGTTACAGCATTTGCGTCGCTTTTTGCTACTTTCTCAAATGCCAGGAAGACGCGGCTTAATTCCTGGAAAGGGGAAAGCTGTCGTGAGTGACGAATCATAAGTTATGAGACAAGGGGACAAGGGGACGAATCAATTCAAAATTCGCTCATTCAAAATTTAGAATTTCTCCCCACCTCCCCATCTCCCCCACCTCCCCACCTCCCCATCTCCCTCATCTCCAATTCCCTATTCCTAAATTTATAAATGCGAATATTTATCAGTACTGGCGAAGTGTCTGGCGACCTGCAAGGATCGCTGCTAGTTGCTGCACTTAAGCGTCAAGCGGCATTGGCTGGGTTGGAATTAGAAATTGTGGCGCTGGGTGGCGAAAAAATGGCAAATGTTGGAGCTACCCTTTTAGAAAATACTACTAGAATTGGCTCAGTGGGTATTCTGGAATCGCTGCCTTACGTGTTACCAACACTCCAGATCCAGCGACGGGCGATCGCCTATCTCAAGCAAAATCCACCTGACTTGGTGGTGCTCATTGACTACATGACACCAAATATTGTCATAGGCAACTATCTTCGCCGCAATCTACCACAAATACCAGTTGTATTTTATATAGCACCACAAGAGTGGGTTTGGTCACTGAATTCACGTAATACCAACTTAATTGTTGGCATAACAGACAAGCTGCTAGCAGTCTTTCCAGGGGAAGCCCGGTATTTCCAAGAAAAAGGAGCAAATGTAACCTGGGTAGGGCATCCTTTAATAGATAGAGTTCAAAGCTTTCCGAGTAGGGAAACGGCGCGTACACAGTTAGCAATTGCCGAGGATGTCATAAGTGTCGCTCTTCTTCCCGCCTCTCGTCGCCAAGAACTTAAACATCTTCTGCCTGTGATGTTCCAGGCAGCTCAAGTGATTCAAGCCAAATTGCCTCAGGTACATTTTTGGATACCTTTATCTCTGGAAATCTACCGAGAAGCAATTGAACGGGCAATACAGCAGTACGGTTTACGAGGTTCTGTGGTATCCGGTAAAACTCAGGAAGTCCTCGCCGCCGCTGATATGGCAATCACCAAATCTGGCACAGTTAACCTGGAACTGGCACTGTTGAACGTGCCTCAAGTTGTTCTCTACCGACTTCATCCCATCACGGCTTGGATTGCCCGTACTGTGCTGAGAGGTTCTATACCTTTCGCATCGCCGCCTAATTTAGTGATGATGAAGCCGATTGTGCCAGAATTGTTACAAGAGCAAGCGACACCAGAGAACATTACCCAAGCGGCACTGGAATTATTACTCAATTCCGAGCGTAAAGAGCAAATGTTGGCAGACTATCAAGAAATGCAGCAGCGTTTGGGAGAAGTGGGAGTGTGCGATCGCGCTGCCAAAGAAATTTTGCAAATGCTACCAAATTTTCAACATTAGAGCGTGGTTATAAACAAAACCTTAATTCCGGTGTGCAACCCTTTTAAGGTGGGTAAAAATTTTGGTAAAAACTGCTTTTTATTTAGTAAAGAGCTGACCACATTCGGGTCTAAAGCCGTATCAGAAGCAATCTCAGCACGAGTAGCACTGCCGCCTAATTTACGCAGTGATTCGATGATTTTATCTCGACTACCTAATGTGTGCTTTCTAGTTTTTGGCTTTTGAATTTCAATATCAATAGCTTCTAAAACTTTGTTGATTAGTTGCTCTTTGACATCATCATTAATTAACAGATTCTCAATTTCGCGTAAAGTTTGGACTGCTAAACTAATTGTCTACACTGTCTCTAAAGATTACATTTATTCTCAGTTTAGGCAAGTGGTTTATTGATATCTGTTGCTGCTAAGTAATTTTCAAATAGCTTTAAATTGCCAAGAAATTGGATAGCAATTATCATCACTATAAGAGTAAGTAGATCGGGGCAAAAAAACAGAACTATATAACAAAAGTAAAGTTGCCCAAAAACCTCTTCTCTTCTGCCTTCTGCCTTATGATAACGACAATTTTTAACGCCGACCTACTTATAGCACTTATCATCTGCTAGCACTTATCATCTGCTAGCTTTTCTGAACCTTTACTTAGTTTTGCCAGGTATATACCAGCTAAAACCAAGAAAAATCCTACCCAATTGAGAGGAGTTAATTTCTGCGCAAAAATTACCCAGGCAAATAAAGCTGTTAGCAAAGGTTCAAGGAGCATAAAAAGAGTGACAAAACCTGAAGAAAATTGCTTAAGATTATGAATAAGCAATCCCTGTCCTATGATTTGACACAGAACCCCTAGACAAATAACGGCCAGCCAAGTCTGCCAAGAAGTTGGAAATAATTGCCTCTCAGTAGTTAATGTAAGTAAAAAAGTAAAGCATCCACAGAACAAGCAATACCATACTAGTATAGTGGTCACTGAAAATTTGGAACGTAGGTGTTCTCGAACCAGATAGTTGAGAGCATAGAAAACAGCAGATAGTAGAGCCAAGCAATCACCAACAAGCGAATCAACCGCTTCTTGAAAATCTCCAAAACTAATGGTAGCTGCTCCAATTATTGCTAACCCCATTCCTAACAAAAACTTATAATCAAAGCTTTGACGAAAGAATAGCCACCCGCATAATGTTGCAAATATAGGGGTTAGATTATGGAGCAAATTAGAATTGGCAACACTGGTTTGAGTCAATGAGCAAGCCCAGAAGAAACTAGCAGTGGTTCCTAAAATTGATGACAAAAGGAAAATTCCCCAATCTTCTAACTTAATGACCTCAGTAGGTTTAGACGAATTACCAATTCCATATTGAATTCCCTCCCACATAAACAAAGCAATAGTAGCTATGTAAAAGCGATTAAAACTAGTTGCTGCTGGACCAAGCTCATTTTCGCTAAGTCGAGTAAAAATTGCTGCAAATGATAGAATAAAAGCCCCTAACAATAACGAAAAAAAACCACTTGACAATGAATTGTCTTTAGTGGTGTTCTGTGACAGTTCTTGTTGATTAACCATATTATAAGTTTTTATTTTTTTTAATTTAGTAGCTCTGTCGTCCCAGTCTTTTCGCAAAGTGGGGCTAAGCTCGACTTTCTCCATTTTCCAGCAACGCGTTTGCATACGCTAAAACCCTTGTGGGTTCTAGATTTTGACTTTTTCAATCTCGGCAAAATTAGTGATGTAGGAAAAACTTTTTGCCACAAAGCTATAAATCAATGCCAACAAAGTTTACGCTGCTTAATTGGATAAAGTCGAGCTAAGAGGATGTCTGAAAACTTTAAGGAAGGTATATTTTGTCATTCTAAGCGCGAACGTTCTGGAGCGTAAGCGCAAAGCGCAGGCTCCGCCAACGCGAAGTGTGTCCCGTGCCTCGCAAAGCGAGGAGCTTACGCTAACGCGAAGCGTGTCCGCAAGGACTCAGGGACTCAGAATCCCAATTTTCCGTTGTGGTTGGAGATGCTGAGCGCCCTTGGCGCACGCACTCGCGTTCACTACGCTGTCGCTTCGTGCCTCGCAGAGCGAGGAGCTACGCTAACAGCATGACATTTTTAACTTCTCAGACATCCTCTAAGCCCTTCCATATTGCTCGGATGAATACTGCGCCAAGAAAACCACGCTCAAACAGATCAATATATTGTAGATATTCATTTTTAAGTTGGGCATAGCCGATATCTCCAATTTGTTTCATAATGTCCGGCATGGCATTAAAAATCTGATTTACAAACTCTTTGTACCAGCGATAATATTCGGCAGAGACATCCTCCAGCGCATCAATTTGCCAGCCTGTTCCATCAAACATCTTGGCTATAGCATCGTCATTTTCAAACGGAAAAGAGAACGGATCAGAACCTGCAACAGATATGGGAGACAACTTGTATCTGCCTAGATCACGAAAGTCAGAAATGAAAATACGAGCATTAAAATTAGCAGTTTCCCCGATTTTTCTAAGGAGTTGCTTCTTGTCAGATATATGAATAAAAGTATTTATTGACACAAAATGAGAGAACCAACCCAACTCTGCTGAGTTAATGTCCATTGCATCTAGCGTATAGAACTTCCCATTTGGAAATCTTTCACGAGCAACCTCAATAGAGTCTTTGTTGAGATCAATTCCAACTACTTCTGGCCAGCCTACCCCATGGAGGTATTGCATAGTTCCTCCAAGTCCGCACCCTATGTCTAACAATCGAGAATGTTCACTTGGAATTTCATTTACAAGATGATCAATGTGAACATCGCCTCCTGCATGAGCATGGTCATTGTTTCGAATTTGAGAAAGCAGGTTAGAGTATTCGACTCTCGTCAACCCTTGTATCGGCGATCCGTTTTCGGCTTTCATGTTCATTTTACCGCAATCCAACCAGCAAAGTTCATCCATCGCCAAAAACAGTCAATTTCACTAAACCCAGTGAACCTCAACTGCTCCATATTCCATTCGGCAGTTTGCGGGACTAGCACCCCTTCTAAACTCTTCTGCTTGGCTTTAATAGCCTGCCAGGAGTATCCACGCGAATGCTTAAAATCATGATAGTTTTTTATCATCATAGAATCTAATCCTAAAGAGCTTCCCAATACCTTTTCAACAAGCAGCACAACCCCGCCTGGAATTGTATGATCATAGACCTGTCGTAGAATCTTCAGTCTGTGTTCCATAGGAACAAATTGCAGGGTAAGAATCAAAAGACTAACACTTGTTTCATAGCTTGGGAAGCTGTTTCTAAGATCCATTTGTTCAATAGTAAGACGGTGAGCGTTTGGATGATTTCCGAACAACTCTCTTATTTTATTTATCATTGGCGCGCTGTTATCTACAGCCACATAATGACAATCGACAGTATCATTGATAAGGTCTCTTAACGAACCACCTATTGAACATCCGAGATCGACTACCGCCGTTCCAGGTTTCCGATAATTCCGAGCTAACTGGACACAACAGTTCCTCATCTCTTGATACTGTGGAATTGATCTGTCCAACATATCATCGAACACCTCAGCAACATCTTCATCGAAGCGCCATGCTGAACTTGGTATTGTACGATCAACCTTAGAAGTCTTGGGCAGACTCATCGTAGATTCTCCAAAATTTTTCTTCCTTTGCCATTTACATTTAGAAGTTCCTTTGCTAACTGCTAGGGAAAGCCAATAATACAACGATAGAGTACAACTCCACCTAGTATTTGCTCTAAAGTTCGTTTTGCTTGGCATAAAACATCATTGCACATCATGCCAACCAGAGGAATATTGCAAAAAATGACGAAAACTTTAAAAAAATAAATAAAATCAACCGCAATTTTCAGTAAAAAAAATGGCTTTTTTTGTGATGTTGTATAGTTTTCCCAATTTGCACAGCTTCTTCCAGCATATGCAACATACGTCCAGTAAGTGCTGTGAGTGCTATTCTTTATACCTTACATTTACTTATAGTTTTAGTAGTAATTTTTACAAAAATATAAAACAGTAAAGCAGATAGTTAAATAATTAAATCAGAAGACAATTAAGACAGTTAAGACAGTTAAAACACTAAAAAAATTAATAAAATAAAACATTAATTATTTTTTTGTTTAGAGTTAAAGCTTAATCCTTGACAGAAATCATTAAGTATGGTTATATATACGGCGAGATGTGCCCATTCCTTCTAGGGATGGCTGAGAATGACCCGTTTTGAATTCACGCATTCGCGATATTCTTAATTCAAAAACAAGAATAAGCATTGACCGAAGAAGACGCGGTTCAGGGAGACGCGGTGACGCGGAAAGCCGAGCGTATCCCAGAGGGAGTCAGGGCACTACGCTGCGCGCAATCGCCTACGGTGCGACTTTATGCGATCGCAACTAATAAAAGCCGAAACTAAGTCTAATAATGAGTGATTTTCGGGAGAGGAAAGTCTAGCATTTAAATTAAAAGCCTCCTACTCGTTGTCTTGTAGGAGGCTTTCATCATAGCTATTTCCTCTAAACTAAACATCGGACAGGTGTTGGATTTGACGTTATTTTCAGCTTACTACCTGTCCTTCCTTATCCCGAACCCAGGTTTTTTAACCTCTTTACTCTGTGTAACGCCAGTCGCCTGCTGTCGGGAAACCCTCCTGCAGCGCTGGCTCCTCTGCGCCTCTGTGGTTAAATAAATAACTTATAAACCGGAAATTAGCATGTGTTGGTTAAAGCAATAATTTCTTCAAAAGAAAAATCATGAACTAGGTTAGTCAAGGCTTTAGCTAAACAAGCATGTGACTGAGGAATCTCGTTAACGAGCTTGAGAACGTGCTTGGCATTAACTCTCGTTGCAGCCTGACGCAATTGTTCCACCCACTCAACAGGCATTTGTGCGATCGCATCTGCGATCTCGTCTGTCGAGAGAATCGGCTGTTGGTGCAGTTTTGTTTCCTGCGTGGCATAGATATACTTGGCACCCAAGTATTCAGCCATCTTTTCAAAGATGGTTTCAGCGGAAAAGGGCTTGCGGACGAAATCGTCACAGCCTATAGACAAAGCTATGAGCCGATCCTCTTCAAAAGCACTGCCCGTCAAAGCAATCACAACAGGGGCATAATCCCCTGTGGATTTTATCCGTTTGGTTGCTTCATACCCATCCATCAAGGGCATTCGCATATCCATCCAGACTAGATGGGGACGCCAATTCGCAGACAACTCGATCGCTTCTTGCCCGTTGTGAGCTTCCCGCACGTCAAAACCCACAGGTTGCAACAACTCGATCATAAGTTGGCGAATTTCCTGTTTGTCCTCTACGACGAGAATGCGATAATGCGGTTGTCCCGGAGCCAAAGCGCTGACCTGCTGAGTCGATTTTTGAACCTGTACCTCCGAGGCTTGAACCTCCTGGGTTTGGATATCAAATTTAAAAATGGTTCCGATTCCCAAGGTGCTGTCTGCGGTAATCTCTCCTCCCATCAAGCGGACAAATTTCTGACTAATCGGCAAGCCCAACCCAGTTCCCCCTTCTTGAGAGTTTTGACCAGTCTGAGTTTGCACGAATGGCTCAAATAAACACTCAAGTTCAGTTAAATCAATACCAGGACCGGTATCTTCCACTTCAAAGAACAAGCGCAATCGTCTGTCCTGTTCCTCATTCCCCCGCTTCCCTCGCAAAATAACTTTGCCTGCTTGGGTAAACTTAATAGCATTGCCTAACAAGTTAATGAAAACCTGGCGCAGTTTGCTCTGATCGCTGCGAATATATTGAGGAAGGTCGGGGGCTAGTTCAAAGATCAGCTTCAATCCTTTAGACTCGGCTTTTAACCGGAACATCTGTTGCAAACTGTCCAAAAGATACTTTAAGTCGAAGTTAGTTTGATGAAATATGGTTTTGCCCGCCTCAATTTTGGACATTTCCAAGACATCATCAATCAAATTCAACAAGTGTTCGCCACTGCGGGCGATCGTCTCCAAGTACTCCTGTTGCTGGGCATCAACAGTGCTACTTCTAGCAAGCAATTGAGTAAAGCCCAGGATAATATTGAGAGGAGTTCGCAGTTCGTGGCTCATGTTTGCCAAGAACTGACTTTTGGCATTGTTTGCTACATCCGCTGCTTCTTTAGCCTGGTTGAGTGCGACTTCTATCTGTTTGCGCACCGTGATATCGCGAATCACTAAAACAGCACATTTCTCGCCTCCGACCAATTTAATACAGCTGCCAGAAATTTCCAGGATTAAGGTTTGCTCGTATTGTTGAAATTCATATTCAGTGGCTTTGAGTTGATTTTGGAGTGCCTTCACCACTGGATGTGCTGAGGGTAAAATCTCTAGACCCTGCTGTGCTAATGGCAGTAGCTCAATCAGTTGCCTTCCCAGAATAGTGATATGAGGTCTGTCAAGCAGGCGATCAAAGACCGTGTTGCACCATTGCACAACGGTGTCTTCACCCGTCCAAACGATCGCGTTATCAATAGCTCCTAGTGCAACCTCCATCTTTCCTAAAGTTGAACGCAGTCGGCTCAACTGAAGGGCAAGATCGTTCTCCATAAATACAACCTTATTGCGAAATTATAGCGGTTAGCAATTGGGTAAGGTACGCCAAAGAAATAATGAACCACAGATGGACACAGATAAATAATTACTTCATCCAAACGAGAAACGCTATATTATTGCTTTACAAAGGACGAATCATTGCTCCAAACAACCAATGTTCTCCTTGCTTGTGTGCCGTAATCAAATGTTCGCTCTCGATTTCTTTTCCATCCTTGGTTACGGCTTTCAGTAGGAGAGGATGATTGAGAACATGAGACTTTTCCGTCATAACAAAGCGGGAAAAACTGAGTCGATGGGAATCATGAAGGCTGGTGGGAATAATGACTTCGAGGGGTAAGCCAACTATCTCCTCCGAACTCCAGCCAAAAACAGTTTTAAAAGAATCATTGACATAACTGATAAATCCTTCTTGGTCGGTCAGAACAACTGGAAATTCAGTTTCTAACCTCATGTCATTAATACTTTTCATGCAACAGCTTTGATTCTTTTAATAAGGAAAAATTGATATATGTATTTTTACACTATAAACGTTCTTTTGTGACCTAAGTTAGAGTAAGATAAAAAACTATTGACTTAGTGTTTGCCTCATGCATTTAGCAATTCCTCAGCCCTCAAAGTTTGCTATTTTTCTTCTTTAAAAGTCAAATAATAAGGATAAAAGCCTGGAAATATGGGACGAATATTGACGGATGCTCTCACAGATACTTGTTCGTTGGTTTTGACTCAGGCTGAAGATGAACAATAGTCAATTATACAAGGGAGATATCCTTATTGTTGACGACACCCTTGATAACCTGCGCCTGTTATCTAACATACTTATCGAGCAGGGGTATGAGGTGCGGGGGGTGACAAACGGCTCAATGGCGTTAATGGGTGCCACCGCTCAACCACCGGATTTGATTTTGCTTGACATCAATATGCCAGGACTCAATGGCTATGAAGTTTGCCAGCAGTTGAAAGCAAATGCCCAAACTTCCGAGATTCCGGTCATTTTCCTTAGCGCTTTAAGTGAAGCCTTTGATAAGGTAAAAGCGTTCTCAGTTGGAGGTGTAGATTACATTACCAAACCTTTTCAACTAGAGGAAGTCTTCGCCCGTGTTGAAACTCAACTCACAAGCCGTAGATTGCGAGAACAACTTCAAGTTCAAAATTCCCGTTTGCAGCTTGCAGAGAAAGAACTCCTCAAAGCTTTAGAGCAAGAACGGGAACTTAACCAGCGGATTCAGGAAATGACGGCTGTGGAAGAGCGCAATCGAATTGCCCGTGACATTCATGACTCCCTGGGGCATTCGCTGGTTGCGCTCAATATTCAAATTGAAGCTGCTTTGGCTCTATGGCACGAGGACTTGGACAAAGCTTATGCATTTGTGTTGGAGGCAAAACAACTGGGGTCAGAGACGTTGAAAGCAGTACGCGAATCAGTTACGCTGATCAGGTCTGAGCCACTGCAAGGTCATTCCTTAGAAAAGGCGATCGCAAGTCTTACAGATGAATTTCATCGGCTGACTGGTGTGAAGCCAGAGTGCCATATTGACGTTACGCCCAACTTACCCGATTCGATAAACACAGCAATTTACCGAATTTTACAGGAAGGACTGACGAACATTTGCAAGTATGCCCAGGCAAGTGCAGTCCAGATTCAGCTCCAGTCTACAGCTTCTGGTGTATTTCTAGTGCTTCAGGATAATGGCAAAGGCTTTCAGATGGATCGCAACACAAAGGGATTTGGACTCAGGGGAATGCAGGAACGAGTCACTGCTTTGAAGGGTCAGTTGGAGATTGTCAGCGAACCAAATACAGGTTGTTTAATTGCAGCTAAATTTCCCACAATAGCAGATTGAGAACCAACAAAGAGCAAATTTGAGCCTTGAGGGAATTACCGAATATTATTGTAAAATATTTACTAAAATTTCGTAAATTTAGGTTTTATTAGCCCAATATCAAGTTTAATAATTTTACGGTTGCTAAAAAACTTGTCTTGTTGTGTCCCACCGTTAAAAGCGGATGGGTTCTTAAATTATTTCTTATAACTCACGTTATAACTAACTCACTTATGATTCGGGTATTGCTGGTTGAAGACCAAGAGATTGTCCGTCGTGGCTTGAAAACTCTATTAGAGATTCAGCCCGATTTAGAAATAGTGGCAGAAGCAGAAAACGGTCAAAAAGCGATTCATCAGATGGAAAGTCTTTATTGTAGGAATTCTCAACCCGATGTCGTGTTGATGGACATCCGAATGCCCGTAATGGATGGAGTTGCTGCTACCGAGCAGATTTGCAAGCAGTTTCCAGACACAAAGATTCTGATTCTTACAACGTTTGATGATACTCCATATGTCTCCAAAGCATTACGCTTTGGAGCTAAAGGATACTTATTGAAAGATACACCGGCACAGGAACTAGCAGCAGCAATTCGTTCGATTCACAAAGGGTATACTTACTTCGGACCCGGAATTCTGGAAAAGATGCTAAGTGTCGTACCAGTTTCTGAGCCAGAAGCACAAAAAGAGCCGCCAGAGGAACTCGGGCAACTCACTATCAGAGAACGAGAAGTTTTGTGTTTGATTGCAACGGGTTTAAGCAATCGAGAAATTGCCCAAACTCTCTTTCTTTCTGAAGGGACAGTCAGAAATCACATCACTCATATTCTGACTCGACTCAATTTACGCGATCGCACTCAAGCCGCGATTTTTGCTAATACCTTTCTATGTTGGCTGAAAAACTCTGAGTTGCCAACAAAAAGTGGAGTGTAAATAAATACAAAAGCATTGGACTGTTGGAAAATTGGAGGTAAAACCTCTGTTTTCATCAAAAAGATTAGACAAGATTGCGGAATGTGAGTTCCATCTGTGTCCATCTGTGTCCATCTGTGGTTAATTATTCTTTTTTTTTGAATGAATGCAAGAAGTCTATTGTGTAGAGACGCTTTCATGAGAGCGCGTCTCTACATTGTCTAACAGAATCAAGTCGCGGCACCCCTAAGATTTTGGTGTACTGTAGTCAAAGCATCAGTCAAAACATCTTGGCTAATAGCTGAGCTAACACCTGAGTATCTGTGTTTAAGCATTAGCCTGGAACTTTCAAAAACTCGAAGTCTTGTTGCATGTTAATCTGACTCTTACTGATATCTTGCAACACAGCAATGAGGTCATTTTGATAGTAGATTCCAGTATCCAATTTACTGCTACTGCCAAGACTGAAATTGCTTTCTGCAAGGGTATAGTTCGCTCCACAGAGTTGGATTTTATCTACACCTACTTCCCAATCGACAATCTTGGCATAGTTATTACCTTGATTGTAGTAATACACTTGACTCTCGGAACCCAAAACGAAGGTATCTTTTCCACTACCACCAATAAGGGTGTCCTGTTCGTTGGTTCCACCGCCGTAACCGACAAGCGTATCATTGCCACTCATACCAGACAGGGTATCGTTACCTTTAGCACCAGATAGGATGTTGTCGAATGCGTTACCAGTAATTTTATTATCGAGTTCGTTGCCGTAACCTGCGATCGCAGCACTGCCAATTAACTCCAAGTTTTCAACATTAGCGGCTAAGGTGTAACCATCCACATAAGACTTAACTGTATCGATTCCTTCTCCCGATTTCTCAACGACATTGTCATAAGTATAAGTGGGGAAAAATATATTGCCTGTGTTGACGAGTTCGGCAGTATCTACATAGTAAGTATCATTACCGTCACCACCAACAAGTGTGTCTATACCTTTGCCACCAGAGAGGGTGTCATTGCCTAGTTCACCATAGAGACTATCAATGCCATCACCTCCATAGAGACTGTCATTGCCATCACCTCCATAGAGACTGTCATTATCTGAACCACCAAAGACAAGATCATCACCTGCATGAGCAAAGATAATGTCGTTGCCTTCATAACCGTAGATGGTGTCGTTTTCTCCAGTACCGTGAATTACAGGAAAAAATGTGCCGTTGTCGTTGAAAGAAGTGCCTTTAATGACTGCCATATGAATTTCCTTTTGTGCAATATAATGTAGAAGAAAATAGCTTTGAGACTGAGACTGCCTGGTTTTGTTTGAGGTTTGCTCTCGTCCCTTCACTCGATAGTTTTAAGATATCCGTAAAATTTTTCACAACCATCTAATAAATGTCACGAGCGCACCATGACATTTGTCATCATGCAGATGTTTTTTAAACTTACGTGATATCAAGTCCGGTTGATTAGTGTCTATTCCCCCAAAAGCCCACCCCGGCTTTGGCTAAGCCAAAACCGCCCCTCCCCGATGTTTTCGGGAGGGGTTAGGGTGGGGTGTACGCACGTTGGTAATGATGAGTGTTTAAACGGAAGGATTATTCTCAATAGTTCACGATTAATAAAAATGAGCAACGGAAAAATCAGAGCTTAGGAAACCCTCAAAATCACATGAATCCAGATACAATGAAAAGTCAAGTTGCCACAGGTATTCCCGTCATCTTTTTAGCTGTTAGACAATATTTGTTCTAATAAGCAATATTTGGTTGTTAACCAAATTGTTCATATTATTTCATGGAAGCATTTTAGGACGACTGAGAATTAGCACCTGCACTTGACCATCACCAGTGTTAATTGCTAATACTGGAGGACGCTGATCCCGTTTTGCATCAGGAGGCATTGCAGGGAACACATAAACCCAATTGTTGTTCTCAATTAGCAACCGCCAAACAATAGGTTGCTTTGGATTAGTTGTTGTATCATTTGTTCCTCGTTCGTAAATCCGCCGAAATTGTTCAACATCTCCGATAATGCGAGAATTGTTCAAGTCAGCATTTGTCAAATCCTGCAAATTCAGTCCTAAAGCACTTTTGTCCTTTGGACTGACCAGAGTCACGATGGGTCTTGTTGAGGTTGTATTAACGGCATCACGGAAAGCATCAGCAGTGCCTTGCCAGCGACCTAACCAAAATAAGGCAGCCAAAATCCAGGCAACAACAATGATTTCATGGCGTAAAGGTAGAGGTAGAAGTTGGGCAAAAGAACGTAAAGGTTGAAACAGCCGAAAACTGTGTACTTTTTGCGTAAAACTGCTAATAGGTGATTTTAATGTGCTAGGTGGGCTGCCTGTCTTTGGTGAACGAATTACCCAGAGACTGAATTTAATTAATAAAATAGTAATAATTAAAACTAATAATGACCGTACAAATATCCAGAAATCACCAAGAATAACTTGGATTGGTACTAATAAAAAAGACTCAAACGGGAAATTTAAAGCTGTAATTTCTATTTCAAAAAAACCGAAGTAAGCCCAGCGATATATCCAGCCAACAAAGTAAAGGAAGATAGCTAACACGCCAAGTAAACTAGCGAAGCTTCCTAGAAGATTAGTGTTGGAGGAATTGTCAGGACCAGAGGACATGATTTGTGACAATGGTTACTAAAGGTTTAATTAAAACTAGCTACTTGCACATCAGATCAAGCAACCTCAAACAGGGAGAAAGTACATCGCTTGATTGTTACATACACTCTCAATGCTTCCTTTGGATCAAACCCACAACTTGCTTTCATTAACTCAGATCTTGCACCTCTCCGTAGAAGCCTAGACTTAGTCAAAAGCAGTGCAATAAAGTTACATCACTTTTTTTGGCTTTTATCGGTCAAACAAGGGCTTCAAGCTTAGTACTGAGTGTTAAAATTATATCAATTTTTATTGGTAAAAGATATCAGTTAACAAAAGTGGGTTGCTTTCCTTTGGACAGGTGTAAGTTCTCCCTCTAGGCAATGTGATATTATCTATTTCATCAAATTACATTAAAACCCAGTTAATCATCCATAATCGCTTGATAGAGCAAATATTGTCCTATCTCAGGAAAGCTTAGTCACAGCCTTTGGGAGAACGTTTCCGGAATCAAGAGTCATTTCTCTGATTCTATATTGATAGTAATAGCCAATTCAGACTAATCCCACTTTCTTGCTTTACTCCCTACCTCATTAGCTATAAATATATGAAAGTAGTTTTTAAAACAGTAAGTGTTGTGTTAGTAATAGCTACAGCTATAACAGTATAAAATATACAGGTAGTAACAGCAACTCCTCAAATAGCACAAACACAGCGGTCAACAATTAACAGTCTAATACCCTTGGCACTACCTACCACTGCTATTGTGTGGCTTAAAGATGGGAAGTCCATTACTGGACAACTCACAGATTTTAATTCCAAAAATCAAAAAATTCAGATTTCCCACGCTGGTACAGCTCGCTCACTTCAGCTTACCCAAGTACAGCGAATAAGTTTTAGAAAAGATGCATTGGTTTATACCAATGATGGACAGCGAGTGATCCGAGGAGAAGATAAGGCAAAAGCAACACAAAGTGTGTGGGAGGATATACCAGTAGATGCATTTCGGTTAGTTAAGCCAAAGCAAGGGCTAGCTAGCGTAGAGCTATCAAAAATTATGAATCAAAAACAACTACGTGGTATTTGGGGAGTAGCACAGGACAGTTTATATGTAGTGGATGAGATGGAATTTCAACCAACTAAAAAGATAACGATTAAGGTGACACCGACTGATAAATTAAAATTTCGTTAGATGGGATGTGACGGTTGTAATCCACTAAAACTGCCTTGTGATAAGGCAAGGGTATTGCTGAATGAGAATAAAAGAAATAATCAGAGTTTTATTGGTTGTAGGAATTGGCTTGGCTTATGTGGTGATAGAGCCAAGCCATAAGGCAGTGTGGGGGCAAACTCAAAATCCTCAAACTCAACAGGCGCAGAAACTGCTCGATCTTGCAATAGAGCAAGCAAACAAAAGACAACCAAAAAAAGCAATCGCAACTCTTGAGCAAGCATTATTATTTGCACGGCAACAAAAAGACAGAAAGCTGGAAGCAACTATTCTAGTTTGGATTGGCTTCAACTACAGGAACATCGAGCAGCCGCAGAAGGCATTGGATTATTTCAACCAATCTCTGCCCATTTCAAGAGAAGCGGGCGACCGCGCTGGTGAAGCTACTACTCTTAAGCATATCGGTATTACTCTCGAGCATATCGGTATTGTCAGCGTCCTGACAGAGCAACCGCAAAAGGCATTGGATTATTTCAAGCAATCTCTGCTCATTTCAAGAAAAGTGCGCGATCGCGCTGGTGAAGCTACTACTTTGAACTATATCGGTTTAGTCTTCAACAAGACAGAGCAACCGGAGAAGGCATTGGATTATTTCAAGCAATCTCTGCTCATTTCAAAAAAACTGGGCGATAGTGCTGGTGAAGCTACTACTCTGGACTATATCGGTGATGTATACCTTTTACTTGAGCAACCGGAGAAGGCATTGGATTATTTTAACCAATCTCTGCTCATTTCAAGAAAAGTGGGCGATCACATTCATGAAGCTATTACTCTGAATAGTATTGCCTTTATCTACCTTAAGATAGATCAGCGGGGAAAAGCATTGGATTATTTTAAGCAAGTTCTGCTCATTTCAAAAAAAATCCCCGACTACAATATTGAAGCTGCTGCTCTCAACAATATCGCTTTTTTCTCCGCTGGTATAGAGCCACAGCAGAAGATATTAGATTATTATAATCAATCTCTGCTCACTTTAAAAAAAGTGGGGAATCCCGTTGCTGAAGCTACTATTCTCAAGAATATCGGTTTATTCTATCTCAATTATATCAGGCAGCCACAGAAGGCAGTTGCATATTACAAGCAATCTCTGACTCGAATATTGAAAATACGTGCCAACATCACCAAAGATGAACGCATCAAATTTTTACAGTTACAACAAAACATTCGTGGCGCTTTGATTACGAGCCTCATCGAATTGAAGCAATTTAAAGAAGCCTATAAATGGGCTAACCTTGTTACCACCGTTGACTTAATTGACTATACTCGCCTGATTAATGCCAAAGTCAAAGATCCCGCAGCTCAAAAAGCTATTAACGAGTGGAACCAACTAAACCAACAACTGCAATTTCTGCGCCAAAAACTACAGCAAAAATTTTCCGAACCCCTCTCGCGACAAATGCGTGAATTAGAAAATCAAGTCTTCAAAAAAGGTGAAGAAATTTCCCAACGCTTTCCCGAAGTTGCAGAAATATTTGAAATCACTTCCACTGATATTAGTAGCTTACAAGCAAATATCCCAACAGGTACAACAGTCATCTATCCTGTTGTATTAAGTGATACAGTAAATTCCTGGAATCCAATTGTTTTATTCGTCTTAACTAAAAACAGCTTGGAGGCAAAGCAATTCTTGGTTAATCGTGAGGAATTTAATAAATTAGTTCAACAAACTTATGAGCAACTAACCAATCGTCTAAATGATAAATACCTAGATAGCTTGGCAAGTCTTTATAACCTACTGATTGCTCCAGTAAAAGCTGAAATTCAAGCAACTAAACCTAAACAACTTAGCATCATTGCGAGCGGAGTTCTCCGCTACATTCCCTTTGATGCTCTCTACGACAGCAAAAACAATCAATACTTACTAGAGAAATATCCTGTTAGCTATTTAACTCGTTTGTCTGCCCGTTCTGTTCAATCTCCCAAAACAAATAGTTCAATTGCTCAAAAACGGGTTCTTGCTTTTGGTAATCCATCTCCTAATGGTTTGCTCGCACTTGCAAATACAGAAACTGAAGTCAAAAGAATTGCTGACACACTGCCGGGGAGCAAATTCTTGATTGCTGATAAAGCTACTCTCGACTCCTTTAAAGTCCTAGCTCCTCAATTTCCTTTACTTCATTTGGCAACACACGGCTGTTTTCAACGCCAAGGTTGTCCGACATTAAAACTAGAAGAAAATGTTCTGGTGTTTGCAGACGAAAAACTAAAAATTGCTGATGCTGCTCAACTCGGATTAGAGAATGTTGATTTAATCACCCTCAGTGCTTGCCAGACTGCTCTCCAAACTGATAGTTCTGGTAAACCCTTCATTGATGATAACGAAGCGTCGATTACTGGACTTGCTTATTTATTTGAGAGAGCAGGTGCTAAGGCTGTGATTGCCAATCTTTGGAGTATCGATGACCAAGCTACCCAAGATATCATGGTTAAATTTTACCAAAATCTCAAGCAGGGGATGAGTAAAACTGAGGCACTACGTCAAGCTAAGCTCACTCAGATTCAAAAGCATCCCTTTTTCTGGTCTTCCTTTGTTCTCATTGGTGAGCCTAATTAAACCCGAATCACCAAATATCAAGTTCACTACAGATTCACTACAGGCGCGAGCACACGCTATCGATCTAGCGACTTTGCGGCGAGACGACTTTGAAGAATTTTTCCAGCACGGACAAATGCCTTACTAGAGTTAATTGGAACGGCAATGGGTAAGTCTTTAAGTGTTGACTCACATCTTGCACCAACATTTTTTGATATTTTTTCGTTACTCAGTATGAAACTAAAAGTCCTTTATTTAGAAAGAAAAGCCAGAAAAAATCGTGTAGCTTTATCGCGCATCTTTTTCGCTTGTACGGATTTCTACGGTTAGGTGCAAGATATCAGTTGAATTGTTTGAGGATTTTGACAGGGAACACAACAACGGCAACGGCAACGCGCATAGACTTCACCCGGAAATTATTTTGAATTATTAAGCGATTGCAGTGTTGTCACAACTTTTCCTCTATGCTGCCAGTTACCCAAAGATATAGATGGAGCATTGCCGTCGTGTCAAGTCAAGCCGAGATACAATAGTTTCCATCGCTCTCGTCTATCTTTTGTTTTTGTTCTAATTCCACTTTCAGCCTTTTTTTGTGGTCTTTTCAACCCGTCGAACTTACGTTAAATTAGGCTAAAGTCAATAATCTAACGTAGAGGCGCTGATAACAGTGCCCTTATGCATTTATAATCTAAAATCCACAATTGGTAGCTTCAAAATCCAAGATGATTCACAGTAACCACAAACAAAGACCTATCGCTGTTGATTTATTTGCTGGTGCTGGTGGCATGACTCTTGGTTTTGAGCGAGCAGGATTTGACGTGCTTGCATCTATTGAAATTGATCCAATTCATTGTGCGACACATGAATTTAATTTTCCTTTTTGGACTATTTTATGTAAAAGTGTCGTGGATATTACAGCAGCAGAAATTAGAAGTCGCTCCTCTATTGGTGATAGAGAAATCGATGTGGTGTTTGGTGGACCACCATGTCAAGGTTTCTCATTGATAGGTAAACGTGTTTTTGACGACCCTCGTAATTCCCTAGTCAATCATTTTATTCGGTTAGTTTTACAATTACAGCCAAAGTACTTTGTTTTAGAAAATGTTAAAGGCATGGCCCTGGGAAAGCACAAAGAGTTTATTTCAATCATCATCAATGAATTTGAGCAAAACGGTTATAAGATTCGTAAAGATTATAAAGTCTTAAATGCTGCTGAATATGGAGTGCCGCAGAATCGGGAAAGATTATTTTTGCTAGGTTGTCGTCAAGATTTGGAATTACCAAATTATCCCGATCCAATGACTAGATTGGCAAAATCAAAGAAAGCAGGGTTAAATAACCAACTCCCATTAAGCCCAACAGTTTTGGATGCAATTGGTGATTTACCTGAAGTCGAAGATTATATAGAGCTTTTTGAAAAAGATTGGGTAATTGCAGACTTTGGGAAGCCAAGTGATTACGGAAGACAACTTCGTGGTCTTTGCTCCACAGATAACGATTATTCATATGAGCGTAAATATGACTATAGAATGCTCACCTCAAGTTTAAGAACAAAGCATACTTTAGAATCTATCAAAAGGTTTGAGTTTACTCCCGCTGGGAAAACAGAACCTGTCAGCCGCTTTTATAAACTTGCTCCTGAAGGAATATGCAACACACTTAGAGCAGGAACTGCTAGCAATAGAGGAGCTTTTACTTCTGCTAGACCAATTCATCCATTTACCCCAAGATGTATTACTGTGCGCGAAGCTGCACGTTTACATTCTTATCCAGATTGGTTCAGATTTCATGTGACAAAATGGCATGGATTTCGGCAGATAGGAAATTCTGTTCCACCGTTATTAGCTAAGGCAGTAGCATCAAAAATTCTTAAAGTTCTTGATGTATGTTTATATAAACCTGGAATCATGCAAGAGTTAGGAAACGAAAAATTACTAATGTTTGATATGTCTCAAGCAGCTAGATACTATGGGGTAAAACCGCAAATTATAGAACCAAGAGCGAGAAAGTCAAGGTGAGTAAATAAAGTAGTATTTATAATACTGTAATTATTGAAATTATTGAAAATTTTAGGCAGCGTTACGCACTAGGAATAGAGCAATTTGAATTTACTCGATCTGAACTTGAAGCAGTTGGGGTTAAACTTGGACTTGATCCAAAAAATCTTGGTGATGTTATTTATGCTTATCGATTTAGAAGACCATTACCTAAAGAAATAACAAATACAGAACCTGAAGGATTGCAGTGGATTATAGAGTTAGCAGGACGTGCAATTTACAGGTTTCGTCTGGAACGTATTAACCGAATTGTTCCCTCAACTAGCTTGATGCAAATAAAAATTCCTGACTCTACTCCAGAAATTATTACCAAGTATTCATCAGGAGATGAGCAGGCTCTCCTAACTAAAATACGTTATAACCGATTGATAGATATATTTTTAGGAATTACAGCCTACTCATTACAAAATCATCTAAGAACTGCTGTCAGTGGAGTTGGTCAAATAGAAATTGATGAACTTTATGTTGGTGTAAATCGTAATGGAGCGCATTTTATTATACCTGTTCAAGCTAAAGGTGGTAGCGACCAAATTAGCATTGTTCAGACAAAGCAAGACATTGCATATTGTACTGCAAAATTTCCTGAATTGATTTGTCGCACTATATCAGCTCAGTTTATGAATAATGACGTAATAGCAATGTTTGAACTGACGCTAGACGAAAGCGAAGTCAAGGTAGTACAAGAAAAACACTACAGGCTAGTCCTTGCAGATCAAATTTCCGAAACAGATTTAAAAAACTACAGGATTTACGAGTAAGCTATAGGGTGCTTTAGGAACCGCGCTAACACACCCAAAGTTAATACTAAGTCCAAGCCCGGAAAAATGTGCCATCCTCCCAAACTGCGGCAGTACGTTGCTCAATTGCAGCTAATGCCTTATTGCTAAGAGGTTGGAAAGCCCGGGCTACATTCACGTTCTCTTCCAATTGCTTGACCGTTTCCGCTGCAATGACGCAAGAGTGAACACCAGGCTGCGACAAACTGTATCCCATAGCTTGCTGCATACCATCCAATCCGCCTGGTTTGAACAACCGACCATAAGCCGGTACTTTCATAGCAATCACGCCGACATTTTTTTGTTGTGCTAATGGAAGAACGACTGGGAGAAATGGGCGTGGGTGGTGTTTGTCGGCAGCATTAACAGGGATAAGCGTTGTGTGGAAGGGATAGCGACGCAATCCTTCAGCAATCACCTGTGGATCATGATGTCCGGTTATGCCAACAAACCGAACGAGTTTTTGCTGCATCGCCTCTTCTAAAGCTTTGACTGCGCCAGATGAACTAAAGATAGTGTTGAGTTCTTCGCGAAAAGAAACGTGATGCAATTGCCACAAGTCAAGATGATCTGTGTTTAGACGTTTGAGGCTTCTTTCCAATTCCCGCCATGCACCATCACGGTCTCTTTTATCTGTTTTACTTGCTAGAAAAATTTTTGAACGATGGGGTGGTAGTACTTTGCCAAAATAATCTTCACTGGGTCCATAATCAGCAGCAGTATCAAAGTAACGGATGCCAAGGTCAAGCGCTTTCTCAATAATTGCGACAGCATCACGTTCTCTTCCTTGCCAGGAGAGTGGCGTTTGACCAGCTCCTCCTAACCCAAAAATGGGGACTTTCACTCCTGTGCGTCCCAGCACTCGTTCTAGCATCGTCGCTGGTGGTGTAGCAGTGTCAGCTGCTTGTTGTTCCAAGGCAGATGCTCCTACTACACTGCCTGCAACCGCAACACTAGTGATGAGGAAGTTACGCCGCGTCGTGTTTCCTGACATAGTTTGCTTCAAGGGTAAATCCAGTGTTCTTTTTGTATGTTACCCAAGGAATCCCCTACGTTAAGCGATCGCAGTGTTTTTATAACAAAGTAAAGACGCGAAATCTCGCGTCTTTGTGAAATTTATTTCGGACATTTCAATTGACTAATTCAATGTCGCATTTTGCTTAGCAAAATCCCGATGAAGTTGATACTGCAAAATTTTTTGCTGCGCCATTGGATAATTATTGCTAGAAGTTGGCACTTCTTCCAAAAGTTTAATCGCTTGTTCCCACCGTTTGACAACTACTTTCCACTCATCTGTAGTTTGTGCTGACTTTGTTAACTGAGCTGCAATTTTACCTTTGTTAATTGCCTTCTCAAAATTGTCATCTTTGGGAGTAGGTTCAGGAGTTACTTCTAATCGCTTTTCCAGAGATTGATTGACATATGACATACTTTGTTGAACCTCTGGCAAATTAGTAAACAAGTATATCCATAAAGATATTAAAGAAATCAAAATAAGTGTGAAAACTCTTTTTGGTAACTTGCGATATTTAACCATTAAGTCAACCACGGTTGGCTTTTTTGCAGATGTTTTGTCATTTTGTTCAATTTCAGTGGCATTGACTTCACTCGGCTGATTATTTTCCGTTTTTACATTTGTTTCTTCATCAATTTTTTCAGGCGTGTTTTCTGGTTCATTACTAATAGCGTCGGCAAAAATCAGACGGTACTTAAATAAATACTCGATTTGGTAAAAAATAGCAGCGCTGAGTATCCAGGAAATAGCAAAGATGGCTTGCAGATTTTTGTGAGGTTGGTTGTAGGTGTCAAGAATTTTTTCGTAGTTGAGTTGAAATAGAGGTAAAAAAGGAGTTGAAAGCAATATTGCAATCAGAGTAGAAAGGACAAACACAAGCCAGCTATATAAACTTTCCCACCAACTTATGAGTCCAGGAACTAATCCCTTGATGTTATTTGTCCGTTCTCCTGGAATGGCGGGGATGAGGCGACCGATAAAAAAGTGATGAAAAAAGGCGATCGCAGGTATTGGTAATATTAGTAACAATATTACGAGCACAGTCAACAGTTCTGGGTTGTCTGACCATTTCGCGAAATAGGAGTCCAAACCGTTGCTACGTCTCGTCAAGGCTAACAACCCAGTCATAAACATCGATAGTATCAAAGCGTTTAACCAAGCACTGGGGTAAGGAAACCATGTGGGTAATCCAAATCTCATCTCACACCTACTTTATTTACTTAAGTGAACTGATTTCTGCGCTTTTAGAAAAAGACAGGTACTGAAAGTGCATGCACTTTCATTACATGAATTTCTCAGACATTACCATTTTCCGATTTTGCTGTATCATATCGAACATCAAACCTCATTGTTGCATTCAATAATATTACGCTGCCAATAAGCAACCAATGGGAGTGATAGTAAATTTTAGAGGTAACTACATCTGTCTTAGGTTTGATTTTAAAAACAATTGCCGAAAAGAGCAAAATTATACCCTTCCACACATCAAGTTATGGAAGTGTCAAAATCGAGAAAGATGATGCACATTTAATTTGCCCAGCATCTAAAGACAATGAGGAAGAGAAACAGGCTTTCTCAATGCATGAATTTTGAATTTAGAATTGCTTAATGCCACCTTTACCCAGATACACTCAGCAACCTTGGACAGAAACATACAGTGAAATAATTGATGTTCGTTCAAGCAGCGAATTTGCGGAAGATCACATCCCTGGTGCGATTAATTTACCAGTGCTAGATGATGAAGAACGCGCCCAAGTAGGAACGATATACAAACAAGTATGCCCCTTCACCGCCCGGAAAATCGGTGCTGCTTTGGTTTCAAAAAACATCTCCCAACATCTCACTCAACATTTTGCTGAAAAACAAAAGGACTACCATCCTTTGCTTTACTGCTGGCGGGGTGGACAACGTTCCAATAGTATGGCTTTGGTGCTGACGCAGATTGGTTGGCGCGTGACGCTACTTGAAGGCGGCTACAAGACTTATCGCGCGTATGTCCGCAACCAATTGGAACATCTGTCAGAAAAATTCACTTACCAGATATTATGCGGTCTCACTGGCAGTGGTAAAACCCATATTTTGCACCAAATGCGCCAGTATGGTGCTCAAGTTTTAGATTTGGAAGCTTTAGCTAACCATCGCGGTTCTTTGCTTGGCGAAGAATGGGAAGGAAAACCTTCACCCCAACCCTCTCAAAAATATTTTGAATCGCTGTTATTGCAACAACTGCAAAGCTTTAATCCTGCTGAAACTGTGTGGTTAGAATCAGAAAGCAACAAAATTGGACAAGTTTATTTGCCGCCGTCTTTGTGGGAAAAAATGAAACAGGCTAGCTGTGTAGAAATTCACCTACCTATTACCCAAAGAGTCCAGTTTCTCTTACAGGAATACCCACATTTAACAACTCATCCCGATATTTTAAAAGCCAAGCTAGAGAAACTTAAATCCCGCTATGGAAAAGAAAAATTAAGCGAATGGTATCAGTTGATTGATGCTGGAAAATGGGAATTCTTCGTACAAGATATGTTACAGTTCCACTACGATCCAACGTATAGTAAATCCATGAAACGGGACTTTACCAAAGTAGAGCGATCGCTATCCATACCTGATTTATCGAATACCAGTCTTGATACTTTGTTAGATTCTCTTTTGCCAAATCAGGTGACAGCAAATTTGTAAAGCATATCTACCAAATATAAATAGTATGAGATGCGTGACACTGCCTTAACGCATTTATACTACTTTGCGACGCCAGTCGCCTCCGTCGGGAAAGCCCTTCGGGTGAGTCCTGAGCCCTGAGTCCTTACGGACACGCTGCGCGTTGGCGGAGCCTGCGCTTTGCGCTTACGGGCACGGCTTGAGGCCGAACGGACACGCTACGCGTTGGCGGAGCCTGCGCTTTGCGCTTACGCCAGTCGCCGTGAGAGCGGGAGACCCTCCTGCAGCGCTGGACTCACCGTCATTCGCGCTGGCTCGTCTGGCTTTGCCCGAAATTATTTTTATTGTGTCATTATAACCGTAAATATACCGTTATGAGTCACAATTTTGCCAGCCACAAAATTTAAACTCAAGCTATAAATATGAAGATTTCTCAACGTCATCCTTGGCCTTTGACAGTAGATGAAGCTATCAAAATTCAAGAAAAGCTAAAACATGAAGTCATAACTGAAGACAAACTCAAAGAACCTGTGCACTACGTAGCAGGGGTAGATATGGGTTTTGAAGCAGATGGTACGATTAGCCGTGCAGCCGTAGCGGTGCTAAGTTTTCCTGATTTGCAGCTGCAAGAAACCAGCCTCGCACGCCGTCCTACAACATTTCCCTACATTCCTGGGTTCCTTTCATTTCGGGAAATACCCGCAGTCTTAGACGCACTCGAAAAGATTAAAACAATACCAGACATTATCCTATGTGATGGACAGGGAATCGCCCATCCTAGAAGATTTGGCATAGCTTGCCATCTAGGATTAATTGTGGATATGCCTACAATTGGTGTAGCAAAATCGTTGTTGGTTGGTAAGCATGAGGAGATCCTAAACACACGAGGTAGCTGGCAACCATTAATACATAGAGGAGAAACAATTGGAGCAGTTTTACGGACGCGAGTAGGAGTCAAGCCAATCTACGTCTCTAGCGGTCATAAAGTCAGTCTACCAACAGCAATTGATTACGTATTGCATTGCACAACAAAATATCGGTTGCCAGAAACAACACGCATTGCGGATAAACTAGCGTCTAATAAATAACGGTAAAACTAGCGAAGTTCTTGTGGACAATGGTTGAAGTGGGTGGTAAATCAGTCACCCTAGTACCGCAAGGCGTTCGTCAAAAGTCAAAAGTCACGCATTCAAAAGGCTGATTCTGTGAGCTTTTCGCGCTATGAGTGAATGGTGAACCAGCGCCCTTTGGAGGGTTTCGCGCTCTCACGGCGACTGGTGAACCCGAAGGGTAGCTTTATTTCCGCCGTCGCGTACTAGTAGCTGAGATGCAAGAACTTGCAGGCGATCGCAAAGGTGCCAGTGCCCCTTGGGCAATCCCTACTACGCATAATATCCTTATAATTTATGACTCCTGAAAATATCAATCATCCATTTCTCCATCTCAAGGTTCGTTCTTTGCTGCTGCGGCTTTTACTCATATCTATCGTTCTTGGGATTGGGCTAGGGGTGATTCAAGCCACTAGTGGCTTAAAATTCAACCCTCAAGTTTTGAATTTAATCCTTTACATCTTCGTGTTCGGATTACTTTGCCTCTGGACACTGGCAGACTTTAAGCGCTTAGGAGTTCACCTCAGCTATGTAGTCGGTCGTTTGCCAAACAACCATAGATGGTTGCCGATGGTTGGCTTAGTCATTCTGTTAATCCTGTTTTCGATGGGTTCCTACCTAGTACTGTTTTACCTACTGTCATTACTGGCTCCATCATTTATAGAAGCAATCTTACGCGACGTTGCCAACAACCCAACACCTCAAAGGAATGCGTCACTGTTGTTCAACCTGCTGGGAGCTATTGTATTAGTAGTGGTTGCGCCAATTACTGAAGAATTCCTTTTTAGAGGGATTATTTTGCAGCGCTGGGCAACCAAATGGGGCATTCGAGCAGGATTGTTAGGTTCGTCGCTGTTGTTCGGAATTGGGCACGCGAATGCCGTGGGATTGTCTATGGTTGGAATGATTTTGGGGGTGCTGTATATCAAGACACGCTCGCTCATCGTGCCGATCGCCTGCCATGCTTTGAATAATTCTTTTGTAGTGGCAATGGAACTGTTCTCAAATGGCTCGAAGACTCTGTCAGCCGTGAACAGGTTAGAACAATTACGTTATAGCTTGTGGTTAGGTATCCTGTTTATAGTTCTCTCACTACCTGTACTGGTACGCTTCCTCTCTCAAAACTGGCCGCGCAAAAATGCACCCGTGCCTTACTTCATCAACTCTTTTCAAAAAGAGTCGTGAAAGAACAAGAAAAGTAATGCTCAATGGTATAGATATGTATAGAATTCTATAGAGATTTAAAATATATATTTTAAAGATGCAGACATTTGAAGCAAATTCCTCAATGCATCTGTCAGTTGTGCCAAAACGTTCCCAGCCTCTAAAGATTGTCGCGCTAGGAGATAGTTTAATATATGGATTTGGCGATCCAGAAGGAGGTGGCTGGGTCGAGAGACTGCGACGGTGTTGGATGATACCTGACAGCGCCGGTCATGTTCTTTATAATTTGGGAGTGCGGGGCGATCGCATCCTGCAAGTAGCGCAAAGGCTAGAAGTAGAATTTCGCCATCGGGGCGAACTGCGAAACCACGTTCCCGACTTGATTATCCTGTCGGTAGGAGTCAATGATTCAGCACGGGTAGGTCGTCCAAATGGACGAAACTATACAGATTTTCCCGTTTTTGAATCGCAAATTGCATCTTTGCTTGATCAGGCGCAGCAACTATGTCCAGTTTTATTTGTAGGAATGGTCCCAGTTGATGAAGCTAAGATGCCATTTCTGGATTGCTTGTACTACAATCACGCTGACCAATACCGCTACAAAGAAGCTCTTAAAGTCGCTTGCACCGAACGGGGGATTCCTTATCTCGATATTTTTCAGCAATGGATAAATCGCGGTGAAGCTTGGAGACTCAAACGCATAAGCAACGACGGTCTTCACCCTAATACTTTAGGGTATCAAACTCTGTTAGAGGATGTGATGAATTGGGAAGCTTTTGCTTCCTACAATTACAGTTCCTCCTACCAACTCAGTTCGTCATAAGGATATCACTGCTTTAAAGTTGTCCATTTTGTTGTATGTCAGCTTATTGCGGAAAACAGTATAATATGCACCAATAGAATTCTGGTACTCGTAGAATAAGGGTGTTAGGTGTAAGAGCAGATGGCAGTTAATAATGGATTGATTCTTACGCTCTTTATTCTGATTGCAACAAGTCTAGCTATTGGCTATGGTTTCGGCGTGAAAGCTCGACGTTTACCCTTTACGGCAGAAATTGGGTTTAGTCAGAAGCAATGGCAATTTCTGCGATGGTGGGTCAAGTTAGCCTTGGTTGTTGGAGTTTTATTACCTATCTGCTTGTTAGTTCTGGCTTGGAAGCAACCATCTTCATGGGTATTCTGGGGGAGTTACCTATTGATAGTAGCCGTGCAACTTATCTGTGAAAGTGTCTTTAGTCGCTGGCTAGTGCCAAGTATTGTTGTACCCATTGGTTTTTTCTACACAGCTTTTCGGTTATGGCAACTGCTAGATGGATTCACACAATTAACATTTTCCTCTTTGACATTGGTAGGTTTTGGCGTTGTTGTGTTGTTTTGGGTTGCTAACTTAGTAATGTTGATGGTGATGGCCATTCCAACGGTCTTTGTTGGTTCCGAGTCAATTTCACAATCTTGATTTCGGTGTCGGCTCAATAAGTCGGGGTACCAAGGTTCAAAGATACACAATGGTAATTCGGTAAAGCTCCAATCATACTGGCAACGCGAGCAAAAATCCCAACCGATCAATGTCAATTCTCTTCGCCATTAGTTGCGTTGTTACTGCATGGCACAAGTTATGATAAATCTGAACTGATGGCAAGCCAAGCAGAAAATTAAGTTCTCAGTGTAGTTCCCAAACAGCACAGCTACACAGTTATTCACTGCTTCATACAATCCGTAATCATTTATATATATAAAAAGAAAAATAACAGCAAATCACCGATGATATTTTGAACTGTGTGTTAATAACAATTAACATCCAATCTAAGCACTAAAACATCCTAATTTAGCCAGAGAAGGTTGACAGATTTCAGCGATATAAAGAATCATCTTAGGAACACCGGATAGTCGCTTGTGAGGAAAACATGCACACAGTTGTTCTTGTTCTGGTTGAGGTAGTGATTGTTATTGGACTGTCACGCCTAGTAGGGCTTGCCTTCCGGTGGATTAACCAACCACTTGTTATTGGAGAGATTGTTGCTGGGATTATGCTCGGACCATCTCTTTTTGGTTTGGTTGCTCCGGGGTTAGCAGCTGCCTTGTTTCCACCTGAAACAATTCCCTTCCTCAATGTGCTGTCTCAGGTAGGGCTGATATTTTTCATGTTTTTGATTGGGTTAGAGTTAAACCCCAAATACCTGAGTGGTAATTTAGAAGTAGCAATATTAACGTCTCACGTCAGTATTTTAGTACCGTTTTCACTGGGAACGCTGCTAGCGGTACTGCTGTATCCTTTAGTTTCTAATGCTAGTGTCTCCTTTACCGCCTTTGCTCTGTTTTTGGGTGCGGCGATGTCGATTACCGCTTTTCCGGTATTGGCACGTATTATTACTGAGAACAACTTGCAAGGAACTCGTTTGGGAACTTTGGCGCTGACTTGTGCAGCAGTGGATGATGTGACCGCTTGGTGCTTGTTGGCGGTGGCGATCGCCGTCGCACATACTGGTAGCATTGTCAAAGCTATCCCCACCATTGTCTATTCTCTGATCTACATCGGTTTGATGGTGACAGTGGGGCGAACTTTCTTGCAACGCCTTGCCACGTACTACCGCCGCACCGGACGCCTTAGCCAATTTGTTCTAGCTTTGATTTATGTGGGAGTGGTGGCTTCTGCCCTGATTACTGAACTGATTGGCATTCACCTCATATTTGGAGCGTTTTTACTAGGGGCAGCCATGCCCAAGAATGCAGGTTTAGTGCGGGAATTAGCAGTCAAAACAGAAGATTTTGTGCTGATAGTTCTGCTACCAGTGTTTTTTGCTTACAGTGGTCTGCGGACGCAAATTGGTTTGCTCAATCGTCCAGAATTATGGGCACTGTGCTTTGCTGTGCTAGCAGTCGCGATCATAGGTAAATACGTTGGCACCTATGTAGCAGCTCGCGTCAGTGGCATAGATAACCGAGAAGCCTCAGCACTCGGTTGGTTAATGAATACTCGCGGCTTGACTGAGCTTATCGTGCTAAATATTGGTCTGAGTCTCGGAGTGATTTCGCCCCTACTGTTTACCATGCTAGTAATTATGGCATTGGTAACAACATTTATGACCTCGCCACTGCTAGAGCTAACTTATCCGAAAAAGCTCATTAAGTTAGATATGGTTGAGGAAGAACCAGAAGAAACAGGTGTAGATACTTCTACTGATGAAGAGTCTCACAGTCGTCCTTACAGAATTTTGGTTCCAGTGGCAAATCCCAGTAGCCAAAAAGGTTTGATGCAGTTAGCTATAGCAATTGCTGTCAACTACCAACAACCCGCCGTTATTCATCCCCTGAGTTTGATTGAACTCGAAGAAGACTATGCATTTAGAAGTACCCCGCAAGAAGCAGATAGACTGATTGCAGAGCGCCGCCAACAGCTAGAAGAATTGATTTCACGTCTAGAACCATCAGAAGCACGTTCCTATGTACATCCTATTGTTCGCATATCAAACAATGTTGCACGGGAAACAGCACAGATTTCGTTACTTAAACAAGCTAATTTAATTCTAGTGGGATGGCACCGCCCAGCTTTTAGTCAAAATCGCTTGGGTGGACGAGTCGGTCAAATTCTCACCACTGCGCCAGTGGATGTGGCAGTGTTTATAGATCGGGGAGAAGAGCGTTTAGAAAGCTTGTTGGTTCCTTATTCAGCAAACATTCATGATGATTTAGCACTCATACTTGCTCTGAGATTGCTAGTCAACCGCCAAACCTGTCGTTTGGTGATTTTACACGTGGTGGAAGATAATCAAGTCAAAAATGAACTCAGTTACGAGTTTCACAGCATCATGGAGCAAATGCCTCAAAGTTTACGCGATCGCATTGACATTCAAATAGTCGAAGCCACAGAGCCAATTCAAGCCGTAGTCGCAGCCTCAGAAGCCGTTGATCTCACCATTGCTGGTACTAGCCGCGCTTGGGGTATCGAACGTCACACCCTAGGACGATACACAGATGAACTTGCCATTAAGTGTCGCTCCTCAGTGCTTATTACCCGTCGCTACAGTCAATTCACATCTCACCTTGCCTCGGTGCTTTCTAACGATAAATCAGAAGTCAAAAGTTAGATAAATCATGGATTATGAAATATGAATTATGAAACCAGGAAATTTTCTTTTTCATCATTCAACATTCATAATTCATCATTTTTTATTCTTATCATCACCCTACATTTCCATTAATATGCATCATTTAAACTTAAAATCCCTAACCTTTTATGGTGTGGCAATAACTTTAGTTCTGCTTTTGTTTAAAGTCGTAACTGCTTATGGAGAAAGCAGCCTCAAAGCACCCCCCGCAATGAAAAGTCGTTATGGTCTTGTGTTTAATGAAAATTTCCCAATATGCGATAAATCAAATATCCTGGTATTAAATCTTCAACAGTCAGGAATTTACTTAAATGGATTTTTACTTCCAGCTAGCTCTTACACCAAAACTTCCAAATTATCTGAAACTACCTCTTCTCTGACAGGTAGACTTGAAAATCGACAATTGAGTTTATCTGGAAAAGCTCCCAAGTACATCTTATGTAATCTTCCAACTTCTCAAACACAAGCAAACATCAGTCAAAAAGATAATTCCTCTATTCCAGTTAAGATACAAATCCAACTGACGGATAAAGAAGATTTAAGAGGAGAAATAAATGTGAGTGGCACTTCCAAAGCAATTGGATTAACAGCAATACCACAAAAGGAAAATGAACAATCTGAGCAGTCAAACAGTCATTAACTGCACATTGGTAATTAGCGATAGAAATTCTTGCCTCGTATGCAGTAGATTTCTTGCAAAAATCAGATTTAGAGCTACTTGGAACCGCAGATGGACATAGATAAACACAGATAAATTATCTGGGTTCAATGCTTTGTGCATCTGCGGTTTCATATACACAAAAATGACTTTTGCAAGAGGTCTAGTAAAAGTAGGTAGGGCATTCGCCCTACATTTGAGCGTACTACCATCCGACACCTCTGGTAGAAGCGACAAGCAAAAAAAACAGTTGTCATGGACAATTGTGGATGAGTTTTGTGGAGCAGTGAGGAGTATGGATAAGCGATTAATGAATAAGCATTTTTTCCGGTTTTGCAAGTATCTGTTTCGGGTTTGCTTATTTGGCTTGTATGCAACAATGCTTTACGGCAAGACTTTAAGCGTCTACGCCCTTGAAACTGGCAATAGTACCAAAAAAACTAATCGTAGTGTAGCGCCAGTAGTTAAAAAAACTAATCGTAGTGTAGCGCCAGTAGCTAAAAAAACTAATCGTAGTGTAGCGCCAGTAGCCAGACTGGAAGATTGGCGCTTTTACCCAGAGGCATTACAACTAGAAATGTCTCTCTCAAGAGCCTCACAGCCGCGCCACTTTTACCTCGCTCAACCCCCGCGCATTGTTATAGATTTACCAGGTACTAAGTTGGGCAGAATTCCCACCCAGCAAAATTTCTCTGGACCAATCCGAACCATTCGCGTTTCCCAACTCAACGCAGATGTCACTCGTATTGTCATGGATGTAGCACCAGGAACTGTCATCGATCCAAACCAAGTGCAACTGCAACCCATTTCCAGAGAAAATCCCAACCGTTGGGTATTACGTCCCTTAATTGCTAGTAACGGTACCTATTTACCTCAAGGAAACTTGCCATCTCTACCAAGTAACACACCACTTGGTGTGTACAATCCGCCACAGCCACCAGGTAATTTACCATCTGGTATGTACAATCCGCCTCAGCCACCAGGTAACTTACCATCTGGTATGTACAATCCGCCTCAGCCACCAGGTAACTTACCATCTGGTATGTACAATCCACCTCAGCCACCAGGTAATTTACCATCTGGCGTGTACAATCCGCCTCAGCCACCAGGTAACTTACCATCTGGCGTGTACAATCCGCCTCAGCCACCAGGTAACTTACCATCTGGTATGTACAATCCGCCTCAACCTCCAGGTAACTTACCATCTGGTATGTACAATCCGCCACAAGCTGCCGATTTCAGCGTACCGCCACCATTAACAACCCTACCCCCGACTAGCACTAACTTTCCACAAACACCATCTGTGCGAGTACCGCCTTTCACTCCTAATAATCCCTCTCAACTCCCTAGTTCTATTGTTCCCCCACCCTCTTTCCCATATCAGCCCAGAAATTCTAACAACAGTATTCCTTCTGTGGGTATGCCAAATTTTCCAGTCCCAAACGCCCCCAGCTATCCACCCAGTTCTCCCAATTCTGGAGTAATTGAGTTTGGTGAACCCTTTCCCAACCCCACTAGGTAAAGTGAAGAAAGAAGAAAGAAGAACGAAGAAGGAATATAATGCTAACTCTTCTTTCTTCCTTCTTCTGTCTTCGTTCTTTTCTAGAATTTCTCTGTTTCCAGTGTTGGAGCAGATGCTCCTGGAGTATTGATGAAGAAGTTTTTCGCATCATCGTTCTCGTAGGTGCAGCTAATGTCGGGTTTGTCGCTGTTCAAATCACCCGCATAAGCAAAGTGGTTCAAACGATTTTTGCATTCGCTCACCTGGTTTGATGTCACAAGCTTTCGTTGCTCTAAAATCGCCCAGTTACTCGAACGTAAAACACATCCCGGACGCATACTAGGCTGACCGACGTAAACTTTAAAGGGGTTGAGAGTTACAAACAGTCTGGTGTCCATGACCATAGCGCTGGCTCCATACTGTACGCAAATCTCAGCATTTGGTGCTTTGGTATCAATGAATTCTCGGCTAGCTACGTTGTTTGGAGTAAAGGTAGCCGTGGAGCTAAAAGCAATACCAATCCCAATACCCAAAACAAACACCCCTCCCAAAATTGCTATGGTGGTGAAATTAAAGATAGGGGATTGCAAAATAGAGGGTTTAGGAGTAGTAGTAGCCGTTCTACCAGTGGATTTTCGTCTCATTTTCGCTTAATCAACTTTACGCTTTGGACAGCAGGGAGTGGGTTCAACTGCTCCCCTTCTTTCAGTATGCCGATTCTTGAGTGTCATTGTCTGTAACTTTTTCTCTTATGTTCCTATTAATTGGGATTCATCAGCAAATCCGCGTTCCATTCAGGCTTAACTTTAACCATTGTTTATATCTACAACAATTGCCATGCATTTTTCGTCTATTGGTTAATTCAAAATTCAACTTTTAACCAAGTATTTAGTCATGAGTCGTTAGAGTAAATAGTTACCATGTACAAATGGTACTGATAAATTGGCTGTATAAGAGCTTTTTATTACCTTTGATACTGGTGTCGTCAAGAAATGTAAAATAAAAATTAAGAAAATATTAATACATACAGTACAAGTAAAGTGACATTTCAACGAGCCTTGGGCAAGAGTATAAAAATCTCACAATTTCAAACCCTTGTAGCCGATAGCCTCACAATTTTTTGGGGGGATTGGCTAGACTTACGTGTACGAATTGTACAAATTGCCTCGTCGGGATTAATATCTCCACTGATATACATTTTGGCTTTTGGTTTCGGTTTAGGTAGTTCCATTAAACCAGGGGCAGGAATTAGTGGTAATTATGATAACTATTTAGAATTTATTTTGCCGGGGATGGTAGCGCTGTCGTCGATGACGGTCAGCTTTGTTGGAACAACGTTTTCCATCTGCGGGGACAGACTATTTACCAAAAACTTCGACGAATTATTGCTCGTCCCCGTGCATCCCCTAGCGCTACATACAGGTAAAATGCTGGCGGGAGTGACGCGGGGATTGATGACTTCGCTGGGTGTGATTTTGGTGGCGCTGCTCTTTACTGGGAATTGGAATTTTCTCAACCCGTTGTTTGTGTTGATACTGGTGCTGAGTTGTGCCGTTTTTGCCGGGTTGGGAGTCATTGTGGGTTTGACGGTGAAATCTCTTGAATCAGTCGGACTTTACAACAACTTTATTATTATCCCTATGTCATTCTTAGGAGCAACGTTTTTTGACCCGAGTACATTACCAACAGCCTTGAAATTCGTAGTTTACTTGTTACCCCTGACTTACGCTAGCATCGGATTGCGTGCAGCTGTTTATATGCCATTGTCTCAGTTTCCTTGGTATAGCGTGCCAATTTTACTGGTGATGGCGATCGCTCTTTCGCTTTGGGGTGCTTACGTCTTTTCCCACCAACAAGACTGACACTCATGGGTGTAGCTTACAGGTTACAGGTTACAGTTTTTCCCTGTACCCTGTACCCTGTACCCTTGTCCTAGCTAGCTAAAACGGTCTTTTGTAAAGGCGTCCAACGGAAGGCGCGATCGCCACCCCTCTCAATCACCACTTTCACTCGTGGTTCCAAGCTGGGTAAGGTCACCAAATACTCAACTTCCTGATCGGAAAGAATATGCCCTTCAATCAGCCACAATACCAAGCCCTTTGACTTGGGTGGGAGCTGTTCGAGCTGATAGCTAACAATGGGCGGTACGTAGTACACATAACCTACTGCCGCACCACTACCAGTGCTTTTTTTGCCAAGATGAGGAGGTCTCACACCATGAACTCCTGTAAGATAGGCAGCCACATCTCCCAATCCTTTTGCACTCATATGGTGGGTGACATAGCCTGCTGCACGCAGTCGGCGTCTGTACCGACCTTCAAAACCTCCTTCCAGAGGTACATACACACCAAGAGAGCCGAATTTCTCCAGATCACGAATTAAACCGTTGCCAGTGGTAATTAGTGCCATAATTTGATTTTTGTCCTATCCCACTTCGATATCTCTATTATTTACCGTTAAGCAATAGATTAAGTTCTACAAATTAACTTATGGGCTATATTAAATCTTTCCGTATATACCAGCCGTCTGCATTTTCCTTTTTTGTCCAAAAACACCAGAAAAATTTGTAGACAAATATAAATAGATGAGCTATATTATTAGATCGTGGTCAAAAATAAAATTAGGTTATCGTCTGACTGTCATTTCTAGCTGGTGTTAGCATCAAAAACTGATCATTGAATTCCATATGGAATAAAATAGCAGAAATTGCTAAGAGACTGGTAAACTAGAAAAGCTGCGACGACAACTTGGGAGTGGTTAGTTAAAAAACTAATGCTTGCCTTAGGGCATAAGCAGCATTCACTCCTGAAGCTCACAACAAGGCAAAACCTTAAATAAGCTTGAATTATTGTTTAAGGTAGCGGATAAAGTAGAAACTGAGCAGTAATGTTGGTTTGTAGCATTGCAGAAGTCTCAGTGAATGGATACTGGGCAGCTAGCTGCACAAGTCCTACTACAACAAAGACGTGCCAGAGCAATTGCTTGGACAGAAGCATTGCTGCACAAAGCGCAAAGTTATAGCGCCTTGCAAAAAATCTAGAAGTTATCTCTTCCTAGAAGGAAGGTACTTTTGGCTGTTCTGGTGACGAATAACAAGTAAACGGATTGATTAAACAGTACGGAATGTTGGGTGAAGACCCAAAGAAGTTGAATCTGTCATTACCTAAGCAGATCGACTTCACAGGTCAGTTCACAAAAAGCCGGAACTTCTCTTAACGGGAGTTGAAACAGCGTACCCGATAAGAATCGGATTCCAAAACAAGTAAGTAAAAAGGAGATCCAGTAACTGTGTCTGTAGGTATTCTCGGCACCAAACTGGGCATGACCCAAATATTTGACGAAGCAGGAGTAGCCATTCCTGTTACTGTCATTCAAGCGGGACCATGTACCGTTACCCAAGTTAAAACAAAACAGACCGACGGTTACTCCGCCATCCAAGTAGGTTATGGCGAAGTCAAGCCAAAAGCGCTGAATAAACCGCTGCTGGGACACTTGAATAAAGCATCTGCCCCAGCGCTGCGTCATTTACAGGAGTATCGCATAGATAACTCCGGTGAGTATGCTTTAGGTCAAGAGATTAAAGCAGATATTTTTAGTGCCGGTCAAATTGTAGACGTAATTGGTACAAGTATTGGTAAGGGTTTTGCTGGTAACCAAAAACGCAACAATTTTGGTCGAGGACCAATGTCGCACGGTTCCAAAAACCACAGAGAACCAGGTTCGATTGGTGCTGGTACAACTCCCGGTCGTGTCTATCCAGGTAAGCGGATGGCAGGACGTTTGGGAGGTACGCGCGTCACAATTCGCAAACTGACTGTGGTACGAGTAGACCCAGAACGCAACTTAATACTCATCAAGGGAGGTATTCCTGGTAAGCCAGGTGCCTTAGTAGATATTGTCCCGGCAACATTAGTTGGTCGTAGTAAATAGCAGTCAGCTTGCTTTTCGCTGATGGCTAGAAGTAGATAGCTGATAGCTATGAAGAGGTAGACAGAGAAATGTTTGAGTATGTAGTCAAAAATTGGCAAGGAGAACAAGTCGAACAAAAAACGTTCGACCTCAAGGTTGCCAAAGAGGAAACGGCATCTCATGTCGTACATCGAGCCTTGGTAAGACAAATGACCAATGCTCGCCAAGGAACCGCAAGTACCAAAACCCGTTCTGAGGTCAGAGGTGGCGGTCGCAAACCTTGGCGGCAAAAAGGGACAGGTCGTGCGCGTGCTGGATCTATTCGTTCACCGTTGTGGCGTGGTGGTGGTGTCATTTTTGGACCGAAACCGCGAAATTATGAGATCAAGATGAACCGCAAAGAGCGGCGTTTAGCTTTGCGAACGGCTTTTGCTAGTCGGATTGATGATTTAATCGTAGTGGAAGAATTTGGTGATCAGATCCAGCGTCCCAAAACAAAAGAGTTAGTGGGAGCGATCGCCCGTTGGGGGTCAGAGCCAGAAAATAATACCTTGTTAATCTTGTCTGAACGTACAGAAAACATATATTTATCAGCCCGCAACGTAGAAAAATTAAAGCTACTTGCTGCTGATCAGTTAAATGTTTACGATTTGCTGCACGCCGACAAGATTGTTGTGACAGCATCAGCACTCGAAAAAATTCAGGAGGTCTACGGTGACTAAATTTGACCCCCGCAACCTTCCCGACCTTGTGCGTCGCCCAATTGTCACTGAAAAAGCGACGATTTTGATGGAGCAAAATAAATACACCTTTGAAGTGGTTCCAAAAGCAACAAAACCACAAATCAGAGCCGCAATTGAAGATTTATTTGACGTCAAGGTCGAAAAAGTCAACACTTCAAAGCCACCGCGCAAAAAGCGGCGTGTTGGTAAGTTTATTGGTTTCAAGCCCCAATACAAGCGAGCTATTGTGACAGTGGCAGCTGGGGACGTAGACAAGATTAGACAAGTTCTCTTCCCAGAGGTTTAAGAAAATGGGTACTCGTTCTTATCGCCCTTATACCCCCAGTACTCGCCAAGTTACGATTTCTGACTTCTCGGAAATTACCAAAACCGAGCCAGAAAAATCGCTAACAGTATCCATACATCGCGCCAAAGGTAGAAATAATCAAGGGCGGATCACCGTTCGGCACCGGGGTGGCGGTCACAAGCGCCTTTACCGCATCATCGACTTTAAACGAGATAAGCGTGGTATTCGTGCCACAGTGACGGCAATTGAATACGACCCCAACCGCAACGCGCGGATTGCCCTTTTGCAATACGAAGACGGCGAAAAGCGTTACATCCTTCAACCGAATGGTTTGAAAGTCGGGACAACAGTTGTTGCAGGTCCAGATTCTCCCATCGAAGATGGCAACGCTTTACCCCTATCCAACATTCCCTTAGGAACCGGCGTTCACAACGTAGAATTGAAACCCGGTAAAGGCGGTCAAATCGTTCGCGCTGCTGGTGCAACTGCTCAAGTTGTGGCAAAAGAAGGTAACTACGTTACACTCAAGTTGCCTTCTGGAGAAGTCCGCCTGGTGCGCCGCGAGTGCTATGCCACTATTGGACAAGTCGGTAATCTCGATGCCAGAAACCTGAGTGCCGGTAAAGCGGGTAGAATTCGCTGGAAGGGTCGCCGTCCTCAAGTCAGAGGTAGTGTGATGAACCCAGTTGACCACCCACATGGTGGTGGTGAAGGTCGGGCACCCATCGGTAGACCGGGACCTGTGACACCTTGGGGTAAACCTGCTTTAGGCTATAAAACACGCAAGCGTAAGAAACCCAGTAGCAAGTTAATTGTCCGCCGTCGCCGTAAATCTTCTAAACGCGGTCGTGGCGGTCGTGAATCTTAGAATTTTAGATTTGAAATTTTGGATTTTGGATTGGAAATTTCATCCAAAATCCAAAATAACAACTTGGTAAATCGAAAATTCTAAATCTAAACTCCAAAATCCAAAATCCAAAATCGAATTATGGGTCGTTCTCTAAAAAAAGGTCCGTTCGTTGCGGATCATCTAATGACGAAAATTGAAAAGCTCAACGAAAACAACAAAAAAGAAGTCATTAAAACTTGGTCCCGGGCTTCGACAATTTTACCGCTCATGGTAGGTCATACCATTGCCGTTCATAACGGACGCCAGCACGTGCCAATTTTCATCTCTGACCAAATGGTGGGACACAAACTAGGCGAATTTGCCCCGACGCGTACTTTTAGAGGTCACGCGAAGAGTGACAAAAAATCAGGTAGATAGTTAAAAGCCCAAAATCCAGAGTTTAAAGTCAAAATGAGTGGCTCTTGACTCTCGAAGGACGCTTTGCAAGGGTCATCCTCTTGACAAATGGAGAAAAATATGGCAGTAGATAATACGACAGAAGTGAAAGCGATCGCCCGTTATATACGGATGTCTCCCTATAAAGTGCGTCGCGTACTTGACCAAATCCGGGGGCGCTCGTACCGAGAAGCGCTGATTATTCTAGAATTCATGCCCTATCGCTCCTGCGAGCCAGTGTTAAAGGTTCTCAGAAGCGCTGCAGCTAATGCCGAGCATAACGCAGGGCTAGATAGAACGAATTTGGTCATTACTCAAGCCTACGCGGATCAAGGTCCGGTACTAAAACGGTTCCAACCTAGGGCGCAAGGTCGTGCTTATCAGATTCGCAAGCCGACGTGTCATATCACTGTGGCTGTCGCAGCTGACAGCGCCGCAGGCGAATAAAAAATTACCTACAGAAAGAATTTTTAGAGGAAGCATTTGTGGGACAGAAGATACATCCAGTCGGTTTTCGCTTGGGCGTAACCCAAGAACATCAATCTCGTTGGTTTGCTGACCCGAGTCGCTATCCAGAACTTCTACAAGAAGACCACAAACTTCGTCAGTACATAGAACGAAAACTGGGTAGATACGCCCAAAATAACGCCGGAATTTCTGAAGTGCGGATTGACCGCAAAGCAGACCAAATCGATTTAGAGGTACGTACAGCTCGACCTGGTGTGGTTGTAGGTCGAGGTGGGCAAGGCATTGAATCTTTACGTACCGGTCTCCAGCAACTGCTGGGGAGCAATCGCCAGATTCGTATTAACGTAGTTGAAGTACAACGAGTTGATGCGGATGCCTTCTTGATTGCTGAATATATTGCTCAGCAACTCGAACGCCGCGTTTCCTTCCGGCGTGTCGTACGGCAAGCGATTCAGCGTGCTCAACGCGCTGGCATACAAGGCATCAAAATTCAAGTCAGCGGACGGCTCAACGGGGCAGAAATCGCCCGGACAGAGTGGACTCGTGAAGGTAGAGTACCTCTACACACGTTGCGAGCTGACATTGACTACTCATACTGCACGGCAAAAACTGTTTACGGAATTCTCGGTATTAAGGTGTGGGTGTTCAAGGGAGAAATTATTCCCGGACAGGAAGAAACGACTCCCGCAGCAACGACTCGCGATCGCGATCGCGATCGCCCTCCATCTCGCCGCCAACAACAACGCCGTCGCCAACAATTTGAAGACCGCTCAAATGAAGGATAAAGGGGGACTGGCGAGGCGGAGACCGGCAATTAGAGACTGAGAAAGAACCTTCCCATCCCTAATAACTAATCCCTAATCCCTAATCCCCAATCACTAATCCCTAATCCCTAGTACCTAGTCATGCTAAGTCCAAGAAGAACGAAATTCCGTAAACAACAGCGCGGACGGATGAATGGTCTCGCCACTCGCGGCAGCAGCCTCAACTTTGGGGACTTTGCTCTCCAAGCTTTAGAACCCTGTTGGATCACCTCCCGCCAAATCGAAGCTTCTCGTCGGGCAATGACTCGTTATATCCGCCGGGGTGGTAAAATCTGGATTCGGATTTTCCCCGATAAACCAGTCACCATGCGTCCTGCAGAAACCCGGATGGGTTCTGGTAAGGGTTCGCCAGAGTACTGGGTAGCAGTCGTCAAACCCGGACGAATTTTGTTTGAAATTGCAGGCGTTGCCGAAGAAACCGCGCGCGAAGCAATGCGATTGGCAGCTTACAAGTTGCCCATTAAAACCAAGTTCATTACACGCTCCCAAGAGGAACAGCAGGTGTAAGTTATGCCTCTTCCCAAGATTTCCGAAGCCAGAGAATTAACTGACGAGCAACTGGCGCAGCAAATTACCGCCGTCAAAAAGGAATTGTTTCAGTTGCGCTTGCAACAAGCAACCAGACAGCTAGACAAACCGCACAAGTTTAGACACGCCCGCCACCGCCTCGCTCAATTAATGACTGTGGAAGCAGAGCGGAAACGGGCATCTTCCTCAAGTCAACCCGCTAAAGAATCAGAGTAGAAGAGTATGGCAGTTAAAGAACGAGTTGGGTTGGTAGTGAGCGACAAAATGCAAAAAACGGTCGTAGTCGCCATCGAAAACCGCGCTCCCCATCCCAAATACGGCAAGATTGTCGTGAAAACTCGGCGCTATAAGGCGCACGATGAAGAAAATAAATGTAAAGTCGGCGATCGCGTTCGCATTCAGGAAACACGACCCCTGAGTAAAACCAAGCGCTGGACAGTGGCAGAAATCCTGACGACCAAAGCTAGCTAAACATAATTCATGAGTTGTTAGGTAGCTAACAACACAACAAGGGAGAACAATTGTGATTCAACCCCAAACTTACCTTAATGTCGCAGATAATAGCGGTGCCCGCAAACTGATGTGCATCCGCGTATTAGGAGCAGGGAACCGCCGTTATGGCTTCATAGGCGATCGCATTATCGCCGTAGTCAAAGATGCTCAGCCAAATATGGCTGTGAAGAAGTCTGATGTTGTCGAGGCAGTCATTGTCCGCACCCGACATAATATTAATCGAGACAGCGGTATGAGTATTCGCTTTGACGATAATGCCGCAGTTATCATTAATAAAGATGGTAACCCCAGAGGAACACGGGTTTTCGGACCAGTGGCACGGGAACTACGTGACAAAAACTTTACCAAAATTGTTTCTCTGGCTCCGGAGGTGCTGTAATGGTAACTCAAAAGAGAAATCAGCCGAAAGTTTTTTACAAAATGCACGTAAAAGCTGGCGATACCGTACAAGTCATTGCTGGGAAAGACAAAGGCAAAGTTGGTGAAGTGATTAAAGCGCTTCCCCAAGAGAGTAAAGTCATTGTCAAAGGTGTAAATATTAAAACTAAGCACGTTAAACCCCAGCAAGAAGGAGAATCTGGACGGATTGTCAATCAGGAATACCCAATCCACAGTTCTAACGTGATGCTCTATTCCACCAAGCAAAACGTTGCCAGTCGCATTTCCTACACCTTCACAGAAGAAGGCAAGAAAGTCAGGATGCTTAAGAAAACTGGCGAAATCATAGATAAATAGAAGCAACGAGAAGTTAGGAGTTAGGAATAAAACTCAGAACTTACAACTCAAAACTTCATTGTTCCCTGACCAAGCCCAGGGATAAAAAGGACAAAAAACTATGGCACCAATAAGACTTAAAACTGTATACCAGGAAACAATTGTCCCCAAACTGATACAACAGTTTCAGTACAAGAACATTCATGAAGTACCGAAAGTGGTGAAAGTCACGGTAAACCGTGGATTAGGGGAAGCATCTCAAAATGCCAAAGCACTAGAAGCGTCTTTAAGCGAGATTGCGCTAATTACCGGTCAAAAGCCTGTAGTGACGCGAGCGAAAAAAGCGATCGCTGGCTTCAAAATTCGCCAAGGTATGCCCGTTGGTATCATGGTGACCTTAAGAAGCGAAAGGATGTATTCCTTTCTCGACCGTTTAATCAATCTGTCACTACCAAGAATTCGGGACTTTCGCGGGATTAGTCCCAAAAGCTTTGATGGTCGCGGCAACTATACTCTAGGTGTCAGAGAGCAACTCATTTTTCCAGAAGTTGAGTACGACAGGATTGACCAAATCCGTGGGATGGATATTTCCATCATCACCACGGCAAAAACTGACGAAGAGGGTCGCGCCTTACTTAAAGAAATGGGAATGCCCTTTCGGGATCAATAAGTTCATCTAAAGAGGGAACGATGGCGGTTAACGACACAATTGCAGATATGCTCACGCGCATCCGCAATGCCAACATGGCGCGGCATCAAACAACACACGTGCCATCCACAAAATTGACTCGTAGCATTGCAAAAGTGCTGCGCGATGAAGGCTTTATTGCTGAGTTTGAAGAAGCAGGAGAAGGCGTGAAGGGCAATTTGGTGATTTCCTTGAAATACAAGGGCAAGAATCGCCAGCCTCTGATCACTGCCTTAAAGCGAGTGAGTAAACCAGGTTTGCGCGTTTACTCGAATAAAAAAGAACTACCAAGAGTACTAGGCGGTATCGGTATTGCCATTATTTCGACATCAAGTGGCATTATGACTGACCGTGAAGCACGACGTCAAAACTTGGGTGGTGAAGTACTTTGCTACGTTTGGTAGTCATGAGTCATTTGTCATAAGTCATTTGTCATTCGTAAAAGACAAATAACAAAGGACAAATAACAAAGGACAAATAACAAAGGACAAAAAGTTATGTCTCGAATTGGTAAACGCCCAATTACAGTTCCTGCCAAAGTGCAAGTGACCATTGACGGCACAAAAGTGCTTGTCAAAGGTCCTAAAGGGGAACTCTCTCGCGATTTGCCTACTCATGTCACAGTCTCCCAAGAAGGAGAAACATTACAGGTCAACCGTCGCGATGATTCTCGCACATCGCGCCAAATGCACGGTTTGTGCCGCACCTTGGTTGCCAATATGGTTGAAGGAGTTTCCACAGGCTTTCAACGTCGTTTGGAAATTCAAGGGGTTGGTTACAGGGCGCAAGTTCAAGGTCGGAACCTGGTTTTGAACATGGGTTATAGCCATCAAGTGCAAATCGCTCCGCCTGACGGCATTCAGTTTGTCGTTGAAAATAATACCAACGTTATTGTCAGCGGCTATGACAAAGAAGTGGTAGGCAACACAGCAGCGAAAATTCGTGCTGTTCGCCCACCAGAACCTTACAAAGGCAAAGGTATTCGTTACGCTGGTGAAGCGGTAAGACGTAAAGCTGGTAAAACTGGTAAGAGTAAGAAGTAAAAATGAAGCTTACAGGTAGAGAATCAAAAGAGCGTCGCCATAGACGCATTCGTGGTAGAGTCAGTGGTTCTACAGAACGCCCACGCTTAGCCATCTTTCGCTCCCACCAACATATTTATGCTCAAGTCATTGATGATACCCAGCATCATACCTTGGTGGCAGCCTCAACTGTAGAACCAGAGTTGAAATCTAAATTAGCTTCCGGTTCCAATTGCAATGCTTCTGTTGAAGTCGGCAAATTAATTGCAGCTCGCTCTCTAGAAAAAGGGATCACCAAAGTTGTCTTTGACCGAGGTGGCAACCTTTACCACGGTCGTGTCAAAGCACTAGCAGAAGCAGCTCGCGAAGCTGGTCTAGATTTTTAAAGAAGTCATTGTCATTGGTAAGCGTCTCATTGACTCATGACTTCTGACCATCACGAGGTAATTAAAATGGCAACTGGTCGTCGTAAAACTAACCGTACAAAAAAAGAAGAAACCAACTGGCAAGAGCGAGTCATCCAAATCCGACGCGTCAGTAAAGTCGTCAAAGGAGGTAAAAAACTTAGCTTCCGGGCAATAGTCGTTGTGGGTAATGAACGTGGTCAAGTTGGCGTGGGAGTAGGCAAAGCCTCAGATGTGATTGGTGCTGTAAAAAAAGGCGTAGCCGACGGCAAAAAGCATCTCATAGATATCCCCATGACCAAATCTAACTCCATACCCCATCCGATTGACGGTATCGGGGGCGGCGCTAAGGTGATGATGCGACCTGCAGCTCCTGGTACTGGGGTAATTGCTGGTGGTGCTGTGCGTACAGTGCTTGAATTGGCAGGAATTCGTAATATCCTGGCTAAGCAACTTGGGTCAAATAATCCTCTCAATAATGCCAGAGCCGCAATTAATGCCCTAGGTACCTTGCGAACCTTTGCAGAAGTTGCCGAAGACCGAGGCATTCCTGTTGAAAATCTTTACATTTAAAAATCGATATTTGTCCTTAGTCCTTGGCAAATGACAAAGGACAAATCATAGGTGACTAATTTTACATAAGGTTTCGACTATGAGACTCACTGATGTTCGTCCTCAAAAAGGCTCTAAGAAACGCCCTCGTCGTTTAGGTAGGGGGGTTTCTGCCGGTCAGGGTGCTAGTGCTGGTAAAGGTATGCGTGGTCAAAACGCGCGTTCTGGTGGCGGTACCCGACCTGGATTTGAAGGGGGTCAACAGCCATTGTACCGCCGTATTCCTAAGTTGAAAGGCTTTCCCCTGATTAATCCTAAGAAGTACACTACGATTAATGTAGAAAAGCTAGCCTCCCTGCCTGCAAATACAGAAGTTACACTGATCTCCTTAAAAGAAGCTGGTATTCTCACTGGGAGTCGAGGACCTTTGAAGATTTTGGGGGATGGGGAATTGAGCGTTCCGCTCAAGGTGCAAGCGGCTGCTTTTACAGGTACAGCTCGTAGCAAAATTGAGGCAGCTGGTGGGAGTTGCGAAGTAGTTTCAAAGTAAGCCAAAAAGCGCGCACCTACGACAAGCCTACCCCAGCCAAGCGCCTGACTTAACTAGCAAGGTAGCCCTTTATGATTAGTCGAGATAAAGCCCCAACGGCTCAAGAAACTTTTATGCAGATGGCGCAAGCAGCCGGGCTGCGAGGTCGGCTGCTTGTCACACTCGGTATTCTCTTTTTGATTCGTCTTGGCATACATTTGCCTATACCAAATATTAATCGAGACGAGTTTGCCAGAGCCATCCAAGGCAACAACCAGATATTAAGCTTTTTGGATATCTTTTCCGGAGGTGGACTCTCTGCTTTGGGAGTCTTTGCCTTGGGTATTTTGCCTTACATTAACGCTTCGATTATCATCCAATTGCTCACTGCTGCCATCCCAGCTTTAGAAAATTTACAGAAAAATGAAGGTGAAGCAGGACGGCGCAAGATTTCCCAAATTACACGGTATGTGTCTTTGGGTTGGGGGATTATTCAAAGTGTCTTCTTAGCAGCGTTCTGGCTCAAACCCTTTGCCTTCAACTACGGACCGATTTTTGTCATCGAAACAGCGCTGGCTCTTGTAGCTGGTTCGATGTTTGTCATGTGGGCATCAGAAGTCATTACAGAGCAAGGTGTTGGCAATGGTGCATCTTTATTGATTTTTGTCAATATTGTGGCAACACTGCCAAAAGCCTTGGGCGACACTATCGATTTTGTACAAAGCGGAAGCCGAGAAACAGTAGGTCGCGTTATCGTACTACTGCTGCTTTTCATCGCCACGATTGTTGGAATTGTGTTTGTCCAAGAAGGAATCCGCCGCATTCCGATTATTTCTGCTCGCCGTCAAGTTGGTCGCAGAATTTTTGCAGAGCAGCGTAACTACCTACCCCTACGACTCAATCAAGGGGGCGTCATGCCGATTATTTTTGCAACTGCAATTCTGAGTTTGCCCCTTTTGGCAGAAAACTTCATCCGCAATCCAGAGTATTCAAAAATAGTTAACACTTATCTGATCCCAGGTGGTTCTCAGCCTTGGGTATATGCCCTTATCTACCTAGTTTCGATTGTGTTCTTTAGCTACTTCTATTCTTCGTTGATTGTCAACCCAGTTGATGTGGCGCAGAACTTGAAGAAGATGGGGTCTAGTATACCAGGCATTCGTCCGGGAAAGGCAACTAGCGAGTACATTGAGCGCGTTCTTAATCGACTCACTTTTTTAGGTGCTATCTTCTTGGGTTTGATTGCGATTATCCCTACCGCGGTTGAAAGTGCTTTGAATGTGCGAACCTTCAGGGGACTAGGTGCTACCTCTCTATTGATTCTTGTAGGTGTAGCTATTGATACATCAAGGCAAATCCAAACCTATGTTATCTCTCAGCGCTATGAAGGAATGGTGAAACAATAGTGACACGAGTAATCTTCTTGGGACCGCCTGGAGCTGGTAAGGGAACGCAAGCGAAAACGCTAGCTGACAACTGGAAAATTGCCCATATTTCTACGGGTGACATACTGCGCCAAGCCCTAAAAGAGCAAACCCCTTTGGGTGTCAAGGCTCAAGGTTATATGGACAAAGGTGAGTTGGTTCCTGACCAGCTAGTGCAGGAAATGGTGCAGGAACGTTTGAGTCAGCCTGATACTCAATCAGGTTGGATTCTGGATGGCTTTCCCCGTACCGTTAATCAAGCAGTTTTCTTAGAGGAGTTGCTGCAACAGCTAAACCAGCATGGCGAAAAGGTGGTCAATCTGGAAGTGCCAGACGAAATTCTGATAGCGCGGTTGCTGCAGCGAGGAAGAAAAGATGACACCGAAGAGGTGATTCGTCGCCGCTTAGAAGTCTACCGCTCTGAAACGGCACCCTTGATTGACTTTTACAGCAGTCGCCAGACTCTTCTCAGTGTCAACGGCGATCAGTCCCCAGAAGAAGTCACTAGCGAATTGCACAAGCTCATCGCCTAGAAAGAGGGAATAGGTTACAAGTTTAAGGTAACAGGTTTTTCCCTGTCGCTTGTTCCCTGTTCCCTATGCCGACAGATCTATGTCAAGATTGGATAAGATATATTAATAAACTGTTGATATATTCTCCGAATTATGTTTTTTAGCAGGCTACAACACGCTGCAACAAACCAGGAGACTGTTGAGTTGAGGAAAAAACTTGTCTAAGCAAGATTTGATTGAAATGGAAGGCACGGTCACAGAGTCCCTGCCAAATGCAATGTTTCGCGTTGATCTGGATAACGGCTTTAATGTCTTGGCTCACATTTCTGGCAAGATTCGCCGTAACTATATCAAAATTTTACCTGGCGATCGCGTCAAAGTAGAACTAACACCTTACGACTTGACAAAAGGTAGAATTACCTATCGACTACGTAAGAAATAGACAATTCTCAAACTCTTTACAGGAGGCAAATGAATTATTGATTAACCAAGATGCGATTCAAATAGAAGTTACTGTTACTCAGGTATCACCTCGTGACAGTTTTCGGCGTCGATGTGAACAATGACTCTCATGTCCTAATTTACCAAGGCATGAAAGTATCAGACATAAGCAAGTTTTTCCAAGAGTGATTGCCTGATCAATAGCAAAAACGCAGTTGCCTTCGACACTGGAATTTCTTGCGCTCGCCTCAAAGTTAGCTTGAAACACAACGATATAACTAAAACTCCAATGAGTGATCAAATGTAACAAGAGAAAAACTATGTAATAAATAATACCATATCACAAAGTTTTTTGTTTTTACGATGAATTTTACTGATTAATTTACCCTAAAATGTTATAATCTACCATTTGGAGTCAAAAGAAAAGCGATGAAAGTCAGAGCCTCTGTCAAGAAAATCTGTGAAAAGTGTACCGTGATTAGACGTCGTGGTCGCGTCATGGTGATTTGTGTGAATCCCAAGCATAAGCAGCGTCAAGGATAACACAGCATTTATAGTTAACAGTCATCGCCGGTGCGTCATCTGATAACTGCTGACTGCTAACTGACAAACATTTACACCACTAGCTTTTAGAAATAGGGAGATTGTTGTGGCACGTATTGCCGGAGTAGACCTTCCACGTGACAAACGCGTTGAAATCGGTCTCACTTACATCTATGGAATAGGTTTATCTCTGTCGAAAGAGATTTTAGAGGCTACGTCTGTTAACCCTGATACCCGTGTTAAAGACCTGAGCGATGCTGATGTAGCAGCCCTGCGCGGAGAAATAGAAAGCAACTACCAAGTAGAAGGTGATCTAAGGCGCTGGGAGGCAATGAACATCAAGCGCTTAATCGACATTGGCACCTATAGAGGTCGCCGTCACCGGATGGGATTACCAGTCAGAGGACAAAGAACTCGTACTAATGCCAGAACTCGTCGAGGAAGACGGCAGACAGTGGCTGGTAAGAAGAAAGCACCATCCAAGTAATTTTTTCTTTGCCTACCTTCAGCAATACTTAATCTTAATTTAACTGAGTGTAATATGGCGCGACAGCAAAGCAACAAAAAATCCGGAAGCAAAAAGCAAAAACGCAACGTTCCAAATGGGCTGGGTTACATCCAGTCTACTTTCAACAATAGCATTGTCACCATTACCGATCAAAATGGAGATGTCATCTCCTGGGCAAGTGCTGGCTCTAGCGGTTTTAAGGGAGCAAAGAAGGGAACTCCTTTTGCAGCACAGACAGCAGCGGAAAGTGCAGCACGTCGAGCGATCGACCAAGGGATGCGCCAAATTGAAGTTATGGTCTCAGGTCCAGGAGCAGGTCGAGAAACGGCTATCCGAGCACTCCAAGGAGCAGGACTGGAAATCACGCTGATTCGGGATATTACCCCGATTCCTCATAATGGTTGCCGTCCGCCCAAACGCCGCCGAGTATAGATACAACATGATTGGGCGGTGAGGGCAAAGAGTTTGAGGATCGCCTTCGTTGCAGAAAATTATGGAGGACACCCCCATTTCGGGGGAGTTTCCTTCACCAACATCAAGCAACTTCTGCAAGAAACTCAAAACTTCAAACAACCCAAAACACTATTAGCGCCCGCTGGCTCTTTGGGAATTCAAACTTCACCGCCATCGGAAAATGCAGTTTGATACACCAAAGTAGCTCAAGAGGGCATTAAGTAAAAAAAGCAAGGACACTGGGAAAGACGGTTTTGCCGCAACCAAGTGTCCGACGAGGCAAGGATTTTCCCTGCTAGCAGGACCTTATAACAAGGGAGGCTACTCCGTGGCGCAGTTTCAAATTGAATGTGTAGAGTCAAATTCTGAGGAAAATAGGAGCCACTACAGTAAATTTGTCTTGGAACCTCTAGAGCGTGGTCAAGGAACGACAGTTGGCAATGCCCTGAGACGGGTTTTACTGTCTAACCTAGAGGGTACAGCAGTCACAGCAGTTCGGATTGCGGGCGTTTCACACGAGTTTGCCACAGTTTCGGGCGTACGGGAAGACGTGCTGGAAATCCTAATGAAAATGAAGGAAGTCATCCTCAAAAGCTATTCTGCTCAACCCCAGATTGGTCGCTTACTCGTTACAGGTCCAACAACAGTTACTGCGGCACATTTTGATTTGCCAAGTGAAGTCGAAGTCATCGATCCGACTCAGTATGTAGCCACCATAGCTGAAGGTGGCAAGCTGGAAATGGAGTTTCGGATTGAAAGAGGCAAAGGATATCGCACTGTAGAACGGAGTCGTGAAGAAGCGACATCTTTGGACTTTCTGCAAATCGACTCGGTATTTATGCCAGTGCGGAAAGTGAACTACAGCGTTGAGGAAACCCGTGGAGATACTGGGATACCAAAAGACCGTCTGCTGTTGGAAGTTTGGACAAATGGCAGTCTAAGCCCCCAAGAAGCACTCTCTTCTGCCGCTACTATCCTGGTAGACCTATTCAATCCGTTGAAAGATATTTCGCTTGATACACCGGATATAGGCGCAGAAGTCTCAGAAGATCCAACTGCCCAAATTCCAATTGAAGAGTTGCAACTTTCTGTGCGAGCGTATAACTGTCTCAAACGGGCACAAGTTAACTCTGTTGCTGACTTGTTGGATTACACCCAAGAAGACCTGTTAGAAATTAAAAACTTCGGTCAGAAGTCAGCTGAAGAGGTCGTTGAAGCTTTACAGCGACGCTTGGGAATTACCCTACCGACTGAAAGAGCTTCTAAACACACCTAAGAGAAAACCTTAGATAATTTTAATTTGTAGTGCATAATTATGCGTCACCGTTGTGGGATTAAAAAACTCAGCAAACCAGCTGACCAGCGCCGCGCCCTGTTGCGCTCGCTTACTACTGAAGTCATCCGTCATGGACGAATCACTACCACTTTAGCCCGAGCTAAGGTGGTACGCTCCGAAGTAGACAAAATGATTACTCTAGCCAAAGACGGTTCTCTAGCAGCACGCCGTCAAGCCTTAGGCTACATATACGACAAAGAACTGGTTCATGCTTTGTTTGAGCAAGTTCCCACTCGGTATGGTAATCGCCAAGGAGGTTATACCCGGATTCTGCATACCGTACCTCGTCGGGGTGATAATTCTGAGATGGCTATCCTCGAACTCGTCTAATTTAGTCATTTGTCATTAGTCATTAGTTATTAGTCAAGAATCATGGACAAATGACAAAGGACAAATGACCCTCACGGGTATCTCCTTCGGAGACGCTGCGCGTTCGCCCTTGGCGTGCGCTTTGCGCTTACGCCAGTTCCCTGGGCGCGGGAAACCCTCATTCGCCCTGCGGGCAGGCTGCGCCAACAGGACTGGTCTCACAAAGGACAAAATCTTTATGTTAGATAGCCACCAGCCTACACCAACTTATAGAGTCGCCCTGGTAATTCAATACCTGGGCACTCATTTTCATGGCTGGCAACGGCAAGCGCAACATCGCAGTGTCCAAGAAGAGATAGAAAAAGTTATTTCTCATCTACTCGGTCATCCAACGACACTGCACGGTGCGGGACGAACTGATGCTGGAGTTCACGCTGCTGCTCAAGTGGCACATTTTAATGTCACGAGTATGATACCAGCTCACAAATGGGCAACCATTCTTAACAGCTATTTGCCCAAAGATATACTGATTCGAGCTTCCGCACAAGTGAGTCAAAATTGGCATGCTCGCTTTAGTGCTACTTATAGACGGTATCGTTATACGCTTTATACTGAAGAGCTACCAAACTTGTTTGCCAGACCCTTTAGTTGGCATTATTATCATGCACCCCTCGATGAATCTCTCATCCTCTCAGCACTCAAACCTCTGATTGGACACCATTCACTGGCTGCTTTTCACCGAGCAAACTCAAGTCGCAAGGATTCCTGGGTAGAAGTACAAGCAGCAGAGTGCTATCGCACCGGACCATTTCTTCATATTGAAATTCAAGCAAATGGATTTTTGTATGGTATGGTGCGGTTGTTGGTGGGGATGCTCGTACAGGTTGGTTCCGGACAGCGGACAGTCGCTGACTTCACGGATCTTTGGAAACATCAACGCCGCCAAGAAGTGAAATATGCCGCACCCCCTCACGGCTTATGCTTGTTGCGAGTCGGCTATCCTGATTTCCCCTTTCCCCCAAAGATTTGGTTTGACGCCCAACCCAAATTAGTCTTTGGTTATTAGTTATTTGTGAGTGCTTGGTCGTTAGTAGAACAACTAACAACAAATAACAAAAGACAAATAACAAAAGACAAAAGACAAATGACAAATGACAAAGGACAAACGACAAATGACAAACGACAAAACATACCTTCCTCCTCAAGATACTCTTGAGCGCAATTGGTACATAGTAGACGCTACTGACCAACGTCTAGGTCGCCTAGCAAGCGAAATCGCCATCATTCTTAGAGGGAAAAATAAACCCGAATACACCCCTCACTTGGACACAGGTGACTTCGTGATCGTTGTAAATGCTGAAAAAGTGGAAGTCACAGGTAAAAAGCGCACTCAAAAGGTTTACCGTCGTCACTCCGGTCGTCCCGGCGGTATGAAGACTGAAACCTTTGACAAGCTGCAACAACGTTTGCCAGAACGGATTGTGGAACATGCCATCAAAGGTATGCTACCGAAAAATAGCTTGGGAAGGCAGTTGTTTACTAAGCTAAAAGTCTATGCTGGACCCACTCATCCCCATACAGCACAGCAACCAAAAGAGTTAAAGATTCAGACAATTCCAGGAGTACAAAACTAATGCAAGCAACAGATACTGATAGCGGTCGTGCCGTGTACTGGGGCACAGGTCGTCGTAAAAACGCAATAGCGCGGGTACGCTTAGTTCCTGGTACCGGACAATTGATTGTTAATGGCAAACCAGGAGACCTTTACTTCCAATTCAACCCTAACTACCTCTCTGTTGCCAAAGCACCTCTAGACACTCTAGGTTTGGAAAACGAATACGACATTATCGTAAAAGCTGAAGGCGGCGGTTTAACCGGACAATCAGATGCTGTTCGTCTGGGAGTCGCTCGCGCCCTGTGTCAACTCGACCCAGAAAACCGTCCTCCTTTAAAAACCGAAGGCTACCTGACTCGTGATCCACGGGCGAAGGAGCGTAAAAAATACGGTTTGCACAAGGCTCGCAAAGCACCTCAGTACTCCAAGCGTTAAGCGAGGGGGGATTAGGTATTGGCGATTAGGTACTGGGAAAATTCTTGCCCAATCGCCAATGTCCAGTCGCTAGTCCCTATTCCAGCGCTAAAGCGAGAAGTTATAATATATATAGAGAAACCACGGAAGGAAAAATGGCTAAACCAGAGATTCATCCCCAGTGGTATCCAGAGGCAAAAGTTTACTGCAATGGTCAACTTGTGATGACCGTCGGCTCCACTAAGCCAGAACTGCACGTAGATGTTTGGTCTGGAAACCACCCATTCTACACAGGAACTCAGAAGATTATTGACACCGAAGGTCGCGTAGAACGCTTCCTCCGTAAATACGGCATGAGCGAAGGTGGTCAATCCAAAGGCGGCAGAAGGAAAAAGTAGCGGGCTGGCTTTAGCTGTTAACGACGACCCTGCATCAGCCGGGTCGATTGTTGTATTTAATGCTCAAGCCAATTTGCTATTTTTTAAGGAGCGCTGCATTCGTCATGGCTGAAACATATCTGCTGGAGAAATTAAAATCCGTTGAACAAACTTTTAATGAATTGACTCGTCGCCTTGCCGACCCCGATACTGCCAAAAACCCTGATGAGTATCAAACAATCGCAAAGGCACGCTCTTCTTTGGAAGAAGTCGTAGATACCTATGAAACCTGGAAAACGGCTCAGGAAGAATTCATCGGGGCGCGTGAGGTGTTAAAAGAAGCTCAAGGCGATCCAGAACTGCAAGAAATGGCAGCCCTGGAAGTTCAAGAACTTGAGCAAAAAATAGAATACCTAGAAAATCGCCTGAAGATATTGCTCCTACCACGTGACCCCAATGATGATAAAAACATCATGCTGGAAATTCGTGCGGGTACAGGCGGTGATGAAGCAAGTATCTGGGCGGGTGATTTAGTACGTATGTACTCACGATATGCTGATGTCCAGAATTGGAAAGTGAAGCTTGTGAGCGAGTCGCTGGCGGAAATGGGCGGCTTCAAAGAAGCGATATTGGAAATTCAGGGTGACAACGTTTACAGCAAGCTGAAGTTTGAAGCTGGCGTGCATCGGGTACAGCGCGTACCTGTTACCGAAGCTGGGGGAAGAGTTCACACTTCTACAGCAACTGTAGCGATCATGCCAGAAGTGGATGACGTAGAAATCCACATCGACCCGAAGGATATTGAAATGAGTACAGCTCGTTCCGGCGGTGCTGGTGGACAAAACGTTAACAAGGTAGAAACAGCGGCTGACTTGTTTCACAAACCCACTGGTATCCGCATTTTCTGTACAGAAGAACGCAGCCAGTTGCAAAACAAAGAACGGGCAATGCAAATCTTGCGGGCAAAGTTATATGAAATGAAGTTACGCGAACAACAGGAAGCTGTGACTTCTATGCGGCGATCGCAAGTAGGTACAGGGTCGCGTTCTGAAAAGATTCGCACTTACAACTACAAAGATAACCGCGTCACCGACCATCGTTTAGGTCAAAACTATTCGCTCAACTCATTTCTTGAAGGCGAACTTGAGCCTGTGATTCAGGCTTGTATTTCTCAAGACCAGCAAGAACGGTTAGCGGAACTCGCCGCTTCTGGCGCTAGTAATTAATCTTTAAGGTTGTTAGAGTTAGTTGTTAATTATGAGTTTTTTTACCATTAACGACTAACCACTTGGCTTTCAATATCTTGGAAGACCGCTTGTTGTGTTGTTTCCTCTAACACACACAGGCGGTTTTCTAATGTCTTGTGGACTGCACTATCGATATTTTTGGGATATGGATAATAAGCAAATTCGTACTGCATAAGATGATTCAAGTGACGCCATTCCTTCAAAGTTTGGCAGGACTCAATTAACTTTTCTACTTCTATTTGCCAACGGGCAAAAATCCTGTAGCTAAAAAACCCACTGCATACGTTACCTTTTTCGTCCCAGTAAGAAATACACACTTGATGGGTTAAACAGCGGATTTTCTTAATTTCTTTTACGTTATAGCCTTGTGCTTGCAGTGCTTCTTTTGCCTCACTGTTGGAAATGTGCCATTTTTCTGGTTTAATTTTATTGGCAGCAATTAAGCTTTGACCTTTGCGACGATATTGACCAATCTTTCGTGAATAGCAAACCATAACGCGCCTTTTCTGTTGTCAGCAAAAATACTCAAATTCTTAATAATTCTGATGCACCCAGTGTCTGGGTTTGACAACTTTAGTTTTAACTTTAAAACTAAAGTAATAGTCTACTACTGAAACAGGGGGCTGTCAACAGACAAGTAAACTTGTAATAATGCAAGTAAACTTGTAATTAAAGTTGAGTAGCAGTTCAGCAGTGAATACACAAAGCAGACAAAAACTGATTGAGATCATCAAGCTAGCTCGTGGTTCGATGAGTCAGCGAGCTTTTGGTAAGCTGTTGGGAGTTTCTGCGACTGCTGTTCAAATGTGGGAAAAGGGCGTTAAGGTGCCAGATACAGAAAATTTGGCTCAAATAGCAGCACGAGCAGGCTATACATTGGAGGAGTTACTCTGCTGCTTAGAAGGCAAGCCAGTATCCGAAGCTTCAGATTTAAGTTTGATTCTTAGGCAAATTAATCATCTGCCTCTGACTCAAGTGGCTCAGATAGTTCAAGCTGGGGCGGCTAGGTTGGCTGCTGCGGCAGAGGCATTAAGCGATGAAGCTCAGGCGAGTTAAATTTTCAGTTGTGTTTTAATTTATTTTTACTTTATAAATGACCTCTTCATCAGCAACGCCAATTTTTTTATTGCTTTGGTGTAGCTTCACCAAATTTAATTAAAAGAGCAATAGCCATACTAACAACCAAAATTATTGTCATACTCAAAGCTGAACCAAATCCCCAATTTTGCGTTGGTCCAAGAAACTGGTTGTAAACCAACCGCGCCGCCGTCATACTGGAAGCACCGCCAAGTAATTCGGGATTGATAAAATCGCCAAATGCCGTGATGAAGACCAAAAAAGAAGCTGCAGCAATTCCTGTGAGAGTTTGTGGTACAGTGACTTTCCAAAAAGTTTGCACAGCATTTGCGCCTAAATCAGCTGCGGCTTCTAGCAAACGCTTGTCTAGTTTTTCTAGAGCAGCGTATAAAATTAAAACCATATAAGGCAGCAAGCTATAGCTCATGCCAATTAAGACAGCTGGACTGCTGTTAAGGACATCTAAAGTCGGTAAGCTGAAACTGCTAAGTATGCTATTGAGTAAACCAGTAGGACGAAGAATTGTAATCCAAGCATAAGAGCGAAGTAAAGACGAAGTCCATAAAGGCAAGATAAAGCCAATAAGGAGCAAATTTCGCCAGCGCCAAGGTGCTCTCTGAGCAATCCAATAGGCGACGGGGAAACCCAAGATTAAACAAATGATTGTCGAACTGACTGCAAAAAAGAGCGATCGCCCGATAACTTGGAGGTATAAGGGGTCAAATATCCGGATGTAGTTCGCAAATCCACTGGGATTCACCACATCTCCAGGGCGAATATTTGGTACTAAACTTAACTCAAAAATTATCAGTGTTGGCAGCACCAGCAAAAGCAACAACCAAATTCCAGCAGGTGCAAGCAATGTCAAAGGTTGTAGCCAGTTGAGTCGTGGGCGAGGTAATTTTGGCGGTTGGGCTACATTACTTGGAGGATGTAATTGAGAGTGAGGAATTTGAGTAGACACAAGCCTATAAAACTAATTATTTAATTTAAATATGCAGATTGATCCAACTACGATTAAATATTAATTCATAAATACGGTTATGCACTTTTAAAGAACCCTGTTGGTTGACAACTAGCCCCGATAACAGCAATTCCCTTTCCTCTGGAGAGTCTACACAGACAACTTCTTGTTGCTGCAAAATTTGTTGATAAAGTTCTAGTAGCCGAACAGGTTGCTGCTCGCTGTTAAGGATGCGATCGCGTATAGTTCTCAAATGCTCTGGCTCATCCTGAGATTCCCAATTGTCTATCACAGAAGTTCGCACCAAATATTCAACCCATTGCGCTTGATTATTTGTAGGAATCGGGGATGAAGCACGGCGTATAAGTTTGCAAAGTTTTTGAGTCAGAAAAGGTTGACCGCTTGTCCAAGCTAACACTTCTTTCAGCACCACTTGTGGATTGCTCACTTTCTCTGTCAATCCATAAAGTAAAGGTTGAGCTTCATGAATTTGAAAGCCATTAAGTTGAATTGCTTGACCAATGTTAAAAGGCGTTCTTTGGGGATCAGTTATCAAATCTGAAGGTGTTGCTACTCCAAACAAAGCAAAAGTTAAACGTTCATACTCTGGATTAATACTACGTTGGTTATAGCAGGAGCGAATCAAAGCAAAAAAGTCATTGACTGGAAAATTTAAGCCTAAGACAGTATCAATTTCATCTACAAAAATAAATAGCTTTTCACTTTTAACCTGAGCAAGTATAATATCCTCTATAAATCTGCTTAAGCATTGGATAGGCGATAAATCTTTTTCCTCATTCCACCAAGCTTTCAGATTGACTTTTCCAAACAAATTAAAATTTTGCCATAACTCCACCGCAAATCCCTTATACCATTGATCAGGAGTCACGTTTTCAGTACCAAGGCGAGTGATATCAATCGCTGCACAGCTAAACCCCTCTTTTTGGAGATAGTCCATCATGTGTACCATGAGGCTTGACTTGCCCATTTGGCGTGTGTTCAAAATGTAACAAAACTCTCCACGCTTCAGTGCTTGATAAAGCAAACGATCTGCGGAACGCACCACATATGTAGGAGCATTCATTGGCAAACTACCGCCTACTTGATAATCAAAAGTTGAAGATTGTTCTGCATTTTTAAGCAGAGCGTTTTCAAATACCAATTCAGCTTGAGTAGCTTTAAGAATTTCGAGTGTTTGTGAGAGTTCGCGAGTACGCTCTTCGACTTTTTGTTCTAAGGTACGGTTGGATTCAGCTAATGCGTCTTTTGCCTGCTCCAAGGCGGCGTTTTTGCTTGCTAATTCTTGAGTAAACTGAATCCGTTCCGCTTCCGCTTGTTTGCGTTGGGTGATATCAGCAAAAGCAGCTATGGCATAGACAATTTCTCCCTTCTCATCATAAATCGGGGTTGCTGACACCTCTAAAGGGATAATTTTGTCAGCTTGGTGGATCATCATGTCATCAACGGTTACACTTTCCCCATTTAATGCTTGTAGAATGGGTTGCTCTTGCGTGGGGTACAACTGTTCCGTCCCCGCCTGATAGACTTGATAAATCTCGGTCAATTGTGCAGCTGTAGCTCCAGGTTCAATTCCCTTGCCCAGTATCTGCTGTGCCGTCTGATTGGCATAGTAAGGTTTACCATTAGCATCAACGACAAATACCCCCACTGGCACAGCTTCTAGAAATTGAGCCAACCTTCTCTCACTTTCGCGCAATGCTTCCTCTGCTCGCTGACGTTCAGTCACCTCTTGCTGTAGACGGCTCAATAATTCTGCTTGAGCCTGCTGTGCCAAACGCTCCTGTTCATGAGCCGCTTTCATCCGCTGCACATGTTGCAGAGTTTTGTTGGTTGTAATTTCTAAATCCTGAAAATTAATCGGCTTAGTTAAGAAGTCAAAAGCACCCCGATTCATTGCCGTTCTGATATTTTCTATATCGCCATACGCAGAAATAATAACTGCTTTGATGATGGGATATAACTCATTGAGTTTAGTAAGTAAAGTTAGCCCATTCATTTCCGGCATATAGATGTCGGTTAAAACTATATCTATATCCGGTTCGTCTTGTAGCTTTTCGAGGGCTTCTAATCCATTTTGGGCAAAAATTAATTGGAATTGCTTTTGCCTAATTTTTTTTCTAAATGCCTGACAAAGCAGCGGTTCTAAGTCAGGCTCATCATCCACAACCAGTATTTTAGCTGGCATAGTTTTGTCCTGATTGGGATTGTTTACGAATTCAATATTTTTTCCTTAAGTTTGTTAAATTCTATTGGCTTTGTGATATATTCATCAGCACCGTATTGTTGAGCTATTTGGTAATTATTTTCATCGTTATAAGCAGTGATGACAAACACTTTTAAATGAGGAAAATTTTGTTTAATAATTTTGAGTAATTCTAGCCCGTTCATTCCAGGCATATTGATATCTGTTAATATCAGCGATAAACACTCACTTTTGTTATTTTGTAATTGGTTTAGTGCTTCCTCTGCTGACAAGGTAAAATATAAGGTAATTTGATTTTGTCTGAGTTCTCTTCTAAATCTTTGCTCAAACAAAAATTGAACGTCTTGTTCATCATCTACAACCATTATTTTCATTTTCAAATTTCTTTTTCTAGGGAAAACTCTTGGGCAAAGTGATAATAAACAGTGTATAGGAGTTTACTTCGCTTTCTACTCTGATCTTTCCTTGATGCTGCTGGACAATAATATCATGAGTAATAGAAAGACCCAAACCAGTTCCTTCGCCGGGTGGCTTCGTGGTGAAAAAAGGATTAAAAATCTGATCTCGCAATTTCTGCGGAATTCCTTCACCGTTATCTCGGATGTGTATTTCTACTTGCTTACCTAAATCTTTAGTGCTGACTGAAAGCGTAGGTGAAAACTCCTCACTATCGTGTTCTGGCTCTCGCTGAAAACGCATTCTCTTTTTATACGCAGCGTAGCAAGCGTTATTAATAATATTTATTAAAGCACGACTGATATTCTGCGGCACAACATTGATTAAACCAAGGTTGTCATCATAGTCAGTTTCTACAACGATGTTAAAGGAAGCATCCTTAGCACGCATTCCCTGATAAGTTAAACTAATAGCTTCTGCAAGCATTGCGTTGATGTCGGTTTCTTGGCGATCGCCTGTTTGCCCCCGAGAATGCATCAACATCCCATGCACTATGTTATCTGCTCGTTTGCCGTGCTCATTAATTTTTTTAGCGTTTTGTTTCAAATCATTTAAAATCTCTTCAATATATTCTCTAGATTCCGAGTCTAATCGGTCTTGTTGATTTGAAATCTCTTCGAGTAGTTCTTGGGTTAACTCTACAGAAAGTTCGGCAAAGTTGTTAACAAAGTTTAAGGGATTTTTGATTTCATGGGCAATGCCCGCTGTTAAAGCTCCCAAAGAAGCCAATTTCTCTTGTGCGATAATCTGAGCTTGCGTGGCTTTGAGTTTTTGCAGGATACTTGCCAACTCCTGATTTTTCTCTTGTAATTCCTGGGTTCTCACCTCCACTTTCTGTTCTAGAGTCCGGTTGTAATCTTCTAACTGTTCGTAGAGACGGGAATTTTCAATGGAGATGGCGGCTTGGGCAGAAAGGATTTTGAGGACTTCGACGCGATCGCTCGTAAAAGCGCCAGTTGTGAGATTATTTTCTAAATATAAAATGCCGCTCAGTTTGCCTTGATGCAGTAAGGGAGTGCAGAGAATCGATTTGGGTTTAGTAGCAATAATGTAAGGATCGCGGGTAAATTGACCTTCATTGGTAGCATCATTTAACACCACATTTTCCTGAGTGCGGGCGACATAGTTGATGATGGCGGGTGATAGGAGCGGAATTTGAGTATCAGGATTTATGGAATCTACTGGAATTGATTGCAGTATAGTAATGTCATTAGAATTTACACTTCCTTGAGCTTCGATAACCCACTGACTCTTGCGCTCTAGAAGCATAAAACCTTTTTGAGCACCCGCATTCTCAATCACGAGTTTCATAAGCTGTTTTAGTAGCTTATCCAGAATAATTTCGCCAGAAAGAGATTGCGAGGCTTGCAATATACTGTTTAAATCTAAGACATCAGATGTTGTTGTACCCGTGTTGGTGGTTGAGGGATTTAAGCGAGTTGCAAAGCTATCTGTTGAGGTATTAGCTAAAAACTGTGGATATCTTGCTTCCAAATCTTTCACCTTAGCCACCGCCCCCCAACGCTGATAAGCATAATGGGCATCTTGCAGGTAGTGGCGGGCAACATGATTTTGGTTTCTGGCTAGGTAAAATTTACCTGCCAGTTCGTAGGCGAGGGCTTCCTCGTTGAGATATTCGTTTTCTTGGGCTAGGGTAATGGCGCGATCGTAATATTCTCTAGCATCGCTATCTTTACCTAACACGCGGGCGCGTTCAGCTTCCACTAAATAGAACTTATGGAGAAAATTCATTGGGGCATGATGCGCCCAGTTTTCCATTTTTTTCTGATTGGTATCTACCTTTTCTAAAATGTGTGGTTGTTCAGCTTCCTGGACAACAGGAAACACAGCAAGGAGGGCTAGAGAATAATAGAAGTTAAAGATAGATGTTGTATATAATCCTAGTGCTACGCCCAAATGCTCTTCAGCCTTAGTAGCATTTTCAATCGCTTGCTGGTACTCCTGAAACAGATAGCAAAGAACAAGTTTATTTAGATAAAACCAACCCATTGCCTGTCTATCATTGACTTTTTGGTAAACAGACAGCATGGTTTTCTCATCGTAAGTTTGACTAACCAAAAGACAGGGATTTTGGGTTTTGCCAATCAGGTTTAAGACAGGTTGTCGAACCAACTCAATCCAACGCTGGGATAGTTCCTGTTTATGTTGATTAATCGCCTCGCTGTATTTGACAATCTCTCGTTCCAATTCCTCCAATTCCTGACCAATCCAGTATGCATGTAAAGCGTACATGAATAGCGCTGTGCAACTCCAAATCATATCTCCTGTTTCCAATCCACATTGGTGTACCTCGAGAAAAGGTTTTAATGATTCCCGGGTATGCTCTTTCCAATGTCTAACGAATGTATTAAATACATAGACTGTCTTTGCCTCGAATTGTTTGGTATCAAGTCTTTTCAAAAGCTTCAACGCTAATTGATTGAATTGATAGCCTGCCTCAATATCTTCTGCTGCCCCACATAGAACGATTCCATACACAGCATAGGAAGGAGCTGAGAAAGACGTAGTGCCAAACTTAAGGGATATATTGACCAATCCGAGTATGAGGAAAGGGAACAGCTCAGGGAATCCTACAGACGCAAGACTCAGCACTAGAAATAATAACGGCATTGTTGCCAACTTTTTGGCATCAGTCATTTTCGGCAGATCAATTAAATCCTCAATATTCTGCCCAGCCCAAATAGCCTTTGTCTCCTCCAGACGATAAACCAAATCCGCCTGATTTGGTTTTTTCGGAATTTCCACTCCCAAAAATTGCAGAGCTTGCAATCCAATCTTCATTGCTTCTGATGATTGCTGCCGCCCATAATAAGCTTGGATCTTAATTTCATAGGCTTTCACTTTATCCAGCAGGGTTTTGGCTTTTTGCAGTATCACCTCAGTCCATTGCTCCACCTCTTCAAGACGATCACTGAGGCAGGCTGCTTCTGCTGCTTCTAGGTAAAGTGTCAGGGTTAGGTCATACTGTCGCTGCCAGCTACCATCTTTATTATCTGATGAAAGGAATTGAGGAGAGTTAAGCAGTTTGATACCAATTTGCAAGTAATTGAACGCCGATTGATAAGCTACCGATGCCTTTGCTTTCCGACCCGCTATCAGGTTTAATTGGGCTAGCTCATCTCGTTCTGTCTGGTGTTTGAGGCGATCGCGACCTTGGTTAAGTTGGTTGACAATGGTAAAAATTTTCTGCTCTTGCTCCTGTGGCGATGTGTTCCGTAACAGCAGTCTCCCCACTTGCGAGTGTACGTCTTGCTTTTGGGATTCAGGAATGAGGGAATAGGCTGCTTGTTGGATGCGGTCATGGGTAAACTTGTATTCGACTGTGACTTCATCTGCCAAACCCTTAACATTGAGTTCTATCAACTTGTAGCCATCCCCCAAGGGCAAGACCAAACCCTCTTCCATTGCCGTCCACAGATCAGCAGCTGTTGCTTGGGGAGATTTTTCGTAGATAATTCCCAGGGTTTGGAGTTCAAACTGGTTACCAATACAAGCAGCTAGCCTCAAGACCTGTTGTGTCTGTTCTCCCAACTTTCGCAGCTTGTCAGCCATCAGTTCAACCACATTATCAGTAATATTCCGCAACTGAATTTGTGCTAAATTCCACTGCCAAACCCTTTTTTGGAAGTCAAATTTCAAAAGCTCTTCGGTATAGAGTGACTTCAAAAACTCATTTATGAAGAAGGGATTGCCTTGAGTCTTCGCGAGTACCAATTCTGACAACGGTCTGGCTTTTTCTGGCGCACAGTTGAGAGCATCTGCCGTAAACTGCGTAACATCGGGCAGGGTTAAGGGGGCAAGCACGATTTGATGAACCGTTGCTCCCCTCTTCCTAATTTCATCCAGCGTCAATAGCAAAGGGTGGGTTGCACTGACTTCGTTATCTCGATAAGCAGCAATAAGTAACAAGTAAGAACTATCTACCGCCGTCATCAATAGTTCAATCAATTTTAGTGAAGCCCCATCAGCCCACTGTAAGTCATCTAAGAAAAGGACTAGGGGATGTGAGGCTTGGGTAAATACTTTGATGAAGTTTTGAAACACGAAGTTAAAACGATTTTGGGCTTCTGTTGCAGCCAGTTCTGGCACTGCTGGTTGAGGTCCAATAATCAGTTCTACTTCAGGAATGACATCAACTATCACTTGACCGTTGGAGCCGAGGGCAGCGAGTAGTTTTTCTCGCCAGTTCTCTATCTGGGCTTGGCTTTCTGTTAACAGTTGCCGAATTAAGGAGCGAAAGGCTTGTACTAGTGAAACATAGGGAATATCTCTTTGATATTGGTCAAATTTACCGGAGGTAAAGTATCCCCGCTTTTCTGTAATTGGCTTATAAACTTCCTGAACTAAAGCAGATTTACCAATGCCAGAATATCCAGTAACCAGCATCATCTCACTAGCTCCCTGGCTGACTCGTGTGTCCTCCGGACACGCTACGCGCACAAAAGCAGCTAATATCGTGTCAATTTCCTTTTCCCGCCCATAAAGCTTTTGCGGAATTTGGAATCTGCCGGAAACATCTTGTTGACCAAGTGGGAAGGCATGAATCTGCCCTAGAGTCTGCCATTGCCGCAGACATTCCTCCAAATCCGCCTTCAGACCATAAGCTGTTTGGTAGCGAGCTTCAGCGTTTTTTGCCATGAGCTTCAGCACGATCTCTGAAATGACTAAGGGAATGTCTGGTCTATGTTCGTGTGGCAGATCAGATTGTCTAGCAATATGGCAATGTATCAATTCCAGTGCATCGTGGATAGAGAAAGGCAACTGACCCGTTAGTAATTCGTAGAAGGTGACTCCCAAGGAATAAAAATCGGTTCGATAATCAATCGCCCGATTCATGCGTCCAGTCTGTTCTGGGGAGATATAGGCTAATGTTCCTTCCAATAAATTCGGATTGCGGAAAGTTGTGGCTTCTTGTGAAAGTTCTGTGGAGATGCCAAAGTCAATGAGTTTGAGCTGACCCGTTGTCTGATTCCAAACGATATTAGAAGGGTTAATATCTTTGTGTATGACATTTAAGTCGTGTACCTGACCGAGGATGCCAACAACCTCAATTGCCAGTGACAAAAACTCATTGAGAGTGAATTCTCTGTTCTGCTTAACTCGTTGGAGGGATTCACCACCAAAATCTTCTAGAACCATCACCCACCGATGCTGCTCGGTTTTCAAGCTGTAGGCATTTACCACACCTGTTAGGTTAAGGTTTTTCGTGATTTCATATTCCCGGTGGAACTCAGCTATTCTTTTTGGGGGTGGATAAGCTTGTTTGAGCATTTTGAGGATAACTCTTTGGTTATCCTCCTCCCGGTAGGCACGATAGACCAACGAGTTATCACTCTCATAGAGTAGTTCCCTAGCTTGATAGCCCAAGATATCCATCGCCAAGTTCCAGCAATTTTTATGTTTTATTCCAGTCCGTAGAAGCGAGCTGGGTTATCCCATAGTAGCTTTTGCACAGTTTTCTTGGATAGTCGCTCCTGAAGCGCTACTGCTTTCTCGCTCATGTCCACATCGTGATCCACATGAGGGTAGTCAGAACCAAAGAGTAAGTTATCGGAGCCGATATACTCGATGATCTGCTCGAGATAAGGTTCCTCTGGCTCAATAGAGATAAAGCACTGACGGCGGAAATACTCTGAAGGCTTGATCTTCACATTGTTTGCAACTTCCCATGCCAAGTTCTTATACTCTTCATCCAATCGCCACAGCCAGTAGGGTAACCAACCACAGCCAGCTTCCAGAAAACCTACCCTAAGCTTGGGGTGGCGCTCTAACACTCCCCCTTCAATCAGCGCCAACATCGCCATCATTTGTTCCATGGGATGAGAGCACGCATGCATAGCAAAACGGGTATGAAACCGATCAGCTCCAGTGGTTGGTAACCGACAATGCGTTCCCTCATGAATACTGACCGCAATTCCTAAGCGCTCACATTCAGTCCAAAATCGCTCATAAGAGGGATCACTCAGCAATCGCCCTTTAACTGGGTTGGGACGCAATACAACTGCCTGGCAACCAAACTCTGCTATTCGATGCAATTCTGGCACCATCTCTTCAGGAGCGTGAAGATTAATTGCTCCCACTCCTTTCAAAATTTGGGGATCGTAGCTGCAAAAATCTCGTAACCAATTGTTATAGGCACGAGTGAAAGCACCAGCCAGTTGCGGTGTCATTGTATCAACTGCCAACAGCCACATTCCCATAGTGGGATAAAGAAACGAAACATCAACCCCCATCTGCTTCATCACCCTTACCTGGGACTCTGAGTCAAAGCAATTGAGCACGGACATAGGATGATCCCGTGTGACTTGCTTGGCTGTTTGGTGCTCTAACTCAGCAGATAACTTGTCAAAAATCCTCTCGCCTGCAACTTTCAAGTCCGGCGTTGGCGCGTGGCTTTTAAACGCAGGTTCGAGATACTGTTGCCACATATCTTTAGGCTCAAGTACGTGGCAATCCGCATCAATAATTTGATATCCCTTAAGCATAGTTTCTCCTCTCTCTATCGCCCAATTGTTTGCTACACGCGCATCTTGCACCTGTCATGTTGAGCGAAACGAAGTGAAGCGAAACATCTCTTAGATTCTTCACTCCGCTTGCGCTCCGTCCAGAATGACACCTAGTGGTTTGTCAAGAAATAATTGAGGGTTATATCATGTCCGGTTAATTAGTCATGATTGCCACGTTAACTGCACCCCACCCCGCGCCGCCCCTCCCCGCAAGCGGGGAGGGGACGTGAAGCGTAGCTTTACGGGGGGTGGGGTTCTTAGGGTAATGATAAGTATTCAGCCGGACATGATATTAGAAGTAGATTGTAGTAAGCGCTAAGCGCGTTCGCCGTCAGGCGTGCCGCAGGCAAGACAGCGCTTACTACGAAGCCTTAGCGCATATTCTATTCGCCCAATCGGTTCAGAATTTCTCATGAATGATTTAGGATTGCTATAGTGGTTTGTCCCATTAATTCTGGTGGGTTGTAGAAACGTTGCATCTGAGCGTTCGTACAGAGTTTTGATGATACACAAATCAATCAAAACTAATGCGATGAACCACTAGTGGTACAAGATGTGAATTACATCCACATTGGAAAAGGGTTGAGTTGGTTTTCCTGCAGTGGCTCTTGTAACCAACCCAATTGAACAGGAACATCATAAAGCCTTCCAGAATCTAACCTTTTCCAAAAGTGACGCATTCCCGGAACGATAACCTTCACCACCTTGAGTCCAATATCGGGACGCGTTTGATCCAGAACCAGCATTTCCATACCATGTTTCTCAGCAATTTGCTTGCAGGTCATGACATCTTCCAGCAAATTATCACTCCAAACTTGGGGATAATCAGAAGACACTTTTGGCACAACGCTTTCATCGGGAACCAGATAAGGTTGATTTTCCAGAGTAGCAGTTTTCCACCAGTCTCTTGCCAGTTGATCCGCAGATGAGGGGTATTGAGTACTTCCATCCATATCAGCTGATAAAACTGCAGGCAGCGATTGGTTTACCTCGGTGAGCGCTCTTAGAATAGCGATTTTTGGATCAAAATGGGCACCGAAGCCAAAGATGATGTCTTCTACCTCTTTATCTGTTCTCCGACTCATGGCGGCAAAAGCTGGTATGTTTAAATCATTGGTGATATCTAGAACCCAAAGTTCACGATGGAGAGTTTGGTAGTAATTTTTCAGATTTTGAAAATACAACTCATCAAAACTATCTAAATCTACCCTTGGTCGCTTGACACGGTTATACCACCACAACGCTATACAATCCCGCTCCACTATTTCCATAAAACCTTGGAGGATTGCCTCTTCCAAGGTATTGCCAGCAGCACAGCCATTGGATTCAGCCCAACAATCAGGCTTTGACGGTTGGGGATAGCCGTAATAGCAGTAAGCGGTTGGCAAATATTTAAATTCTTGATGAGTTAAAGACCAAACAGGTGTCCAGTCAATTTCTCTTTCTTCATCGAATAATTCTGGAACCTTTTGAAACACATTAGAACAGTTCGCATTCCATTCCTCACGGTTTCTGTATTGCTCTTGGCTAAAATTCATACAGGCGTTAGGATGAATTGCTGCCTCTCCTATTTTTTGGTAGCTGCCTTTGTGTCTGATTTCGTCTCCTTGAAAAACTCCAGAATATCTCTCAATCGCTTCACAAAAACCGCTTGCCCTAGCTTGCGGATCTGTCTTCCCTTTACCCGCACTTCTACCACCGATATTTTGGCGTAAGGAGTCCAATGTATCGAACATAGAAGCACAATGATGCTTAGCAGCATAAATATGGGTCAAACCATTCACGCATTGTGGTAACTGCCTGAGTTCTCGGACAACTCCTGTAATCGGGCTAATGTGGTGTTGATATTTCTTCAGTGTTTCTTCCGGAGAAACACAACGATGTCCTCCATCTGCGGTAAAAGTTTTCTTGCGGTTTCCTAAAACAATGGGCAAGGGTTTGCGATTCAAATCTGGATTTCCACAGCAAGGGCACTGGGGACGCTTAACAAGGATGTGATTTTGGGTCTCTAGAGACAGGGTATCGTGGGTGACTAAAACACCTTCAAGTCGTTTGTTCTCACCCTGTACAATCCATTTAAAGATTTCCGTGGCTGCCATGCCTAGTGCAGCTTGCAATGTTGAAGGAAGGAAACTCAGAGGGGTTGGTATAGGGGTTGAAACATCCTTGCGTCTCTGAATAAACCCTTCAACAGGGCGGTTGGCTCGCAAACGCTGGGCTAAGCACTCCCAACAACCTGTTTTCCCTGGATGAAATATTGGTCCAATCCAAAGAATTGTTCCTACTGGTTTGACCAGCATCCAAGGACGTTGATCCTGCAAGGCTTTTTTATTAAAGGCGTCCAAATCTTCTTGCAGATAGTCATCGGTCAAAACCACCACGATGTCTCCCTCATCAGAAACTTGGATATGCAGGGATTCAAGAGTGGAAATCAATTCTGAGGTAGCAAGAGAACCGAAAGTTTTGACTGCAATTTTAGTCCTTTGCAATCGACAGTTAGCCTCTTGTGGGCTGACGTTCAAAGTCTCACAAAAAGCTGTTAATGCAGATGGCAGGGTTATATCACTTTCAGTAATATAACCCTGCTGTTCCATCTGCATGAGAGCATAATAAACATTGGCGCTAGTAGAGATAAGCTCTTGAGCAGAGGCATTTCTTGGCAGTAGTTCTGGGAGAATTTTGTCCACAATTTCGTCAACGCTATGCTGACCATTCAGCATAGGTGTTAACAATTGATAGAGATGACCCCTCAGCAAAAAAGAATTTCTATCAGAGATAAGAAAGACGCTTTCTGATTCAACACTTTCAACTTGAAAACAATTCTTTAACTGTGGCTTATTAAGCATGGCAATCTCTTTTTTATGGTATGTAACTCCGCTAGGTTAAGTACTCTAGCGGAGTATTTTTAAGTAAGTAGGCGAGAAAAAATCAAACTATGTAAAGAAAACTAAAGCTTGGAAACTCGTTCGTAGTAAGCGCTAAAGCGCTAAAGCGCTTACTACATACCTTTAATTATTTACCTGACTTTTCACGGCATGTTTAAAACCTCTCCCCCAACCCCTCTCCTACAAGGAGAGGGGAGCTAATGTACTCCCCCTTCCCTTGTAGGGAAGGGGGTCGGGGGGTTAGGTTTTACGTTAGTTTTTCCACATGACGTGAAAAGTCAGAATTATTTACACCGACCTACTTATACCAATTCTTTTTAAAGATCCATAGAATGAGCCTGGGTCGCCAGGCTTTGTTTGTATAGCCCCAGGCTTCCAGCCTGACCGATAATTTGCAACCTCACATAGAATTGGTATTACCTCAATGTAGATGTTTCCTCCAATTAATTTGAAGTAAGAGAAACTTCAGCACGAAGTTAGAGGAATATAAGGGGTAGTAGGGTATAAAGTATCAGGGTCATTGTTGTTAACCCATTCTTCTAACTGCTCATCTTTAACTTCATTTGGTCGTGGAGGATACGGTAAGATATATACTATTTCACCCACGTCTTCTGTAAGAACCCCTTTGTAGGAACTCCAGTCTACAACGACCTTTGTTGGACCGAAAAACCCTTCAAGATCAATACCGTGCTTTTTCAGAAGATTTTTTATCTCATTCGAGTTACGCCTAAAGATAACTCTCTTGATTTCCATTCCTTCTGGATCATTTGGTAGCCATGATTTGGCAATAATTTGGGAAACTTTTTTAGATTGGCTCTTGAAGTCTCCGTAAACCCTGCACTCCTCAGCCTCTGGGTTGGTATCACAGTGCTGCTTGAATTCTTCATATTTCCTGCATTCATTAGCCTCTGGGTTAGCATCACAGCACTGCTCAAGCTGGGAGAGTTTTATAGATTGACTCTTGAATCTACCACTGATTTCATTGTTCATAACTTGATACCCTGAAAAGCATTGTGAACATCATGGCATCATGCATTTAGATGTGTCTATAAGAACTACATTTAATTAAACAGAAGTCTGATAAATGTTACATACTAATAGAAAAATTTACATACATATTTTGACAGATTTTCTTTATTAAAACTAAAGGTTCACTCTTTTGTAAAGTTAATCTTTAGAAAGTAGATTGTTTAGTATCAGCCTTACCATAAAAACATGAATCATTGCCTCAATAAAATGAGACAATGATTCATTATCTGCAAGTTATATTAGAAAAACTTCAACATGAAGAGAGAGGAATATAGGGGTCAAGAGGAAATTTATTATCAGGATTAGTATCATTTACCCACCTTTCTAGTTGCTCATCTGTAACTACAGCAGGTCGTGGAGGGTAAGGTAATATATAGGTGTTCGCTCTATTTGATATCGCTCCTAAAGTCGTTGTTTCTTTTAAATTTCCAAAAAAAGTATCCCAACTTACCTCGATATTTATTGAAACGCGGAAAAAGCCTTCAAGATCAACATCGTGGTTTTTCAGCCAATTTTTTATTTCCTCTGAGTCACCTCTCAAAAGTATTTTTCTAAATTCTGCTCCCTCTGGATCATTTGGTAGCCATGATTTGGCAATGAGTTGGGAAAGCTTTTTATTGATAAACAAGAAATCTTGTTTATCAATGACTTCTGCCCCTCTAGTGTTACTTGACTCTTCAGTTATTTGATTGAAAAAATCATCAAATTTATCTTGATATATTTGAAGGCTCATACCTGATAACTCCCTTGTAAACTGTGTTAATTATCCCATGTCGATACGATAAATCATCCAATCAAAATATAAAAAAATGAGCAATAACAACTAGTGAACCGCAATTAAAAATATATGAAGGTACCCGAACAGCAAAATATATCTGAGCGGGTAAGATGCCCATTCCACAATAATTTTAAAAGATTTAAATATGCAAGTTTATTTGTACTTTAGCTTAACTCGTCATCAAGAATATCATTTTATAGCGTGTTACAGCTCATGATTCATACTAACAGATACATTTTTTCATATTTCATATAAATATGAGTTTTGTATGAGTTTCAAGGATTTTGATATGAGCTTTTCTGCAATTATTATGAATATTTATATGAGAAATTGCATCGAGATCTAGTTCTTTATTCTGACTGTTGCTTTGACATTGACTCGCCTCAAGGCATAAATAAGAAAGAACGAAAGCAGTCCTATGTGATTTATGAAAATAAACTTTGAGTAAAGGGAGCATAAATAGACCACAGTGATTTAACCAGCCGAACGTAGCTTGACCCAAAATCGTGGTTCAATTACCTAAAAATAGGTGTAAAATAGTACTAACTATTTAGTATTAAATTTGTCAACTCTTAAGATGCACATTTTAGAACGCCCCTATAGCAAGGCTTTCAGAAAGTCGAGAATGCAGGTGCATCTTTCATTTGTTGCGAGGGAGTTTAATACTTTTGAATGCGTGACTTTTGACTTTTGACTTCCCCCTCGTGGGGCGCTCATATCTTGCACCTCCCCGTATAAAACCGTATAAGCTAAAAAGATGCGCGATAAGGCTACCTGATTTTTATTGGTTTTTATCGCTAAATTAAGGGTTCTAGTTTAATACTGAGTAAGTAATTTCCATCAATTTTTCTTGGTGCAAAATGTGAATCAACCAACTCTGGTCTCACACTTGGTCTGAAAATACTGTCGATATAACTGACAACTGGGTGTGGCTAGATTGTTATCTAACTTAATCAGCCCCATACTGCTTAACTTGTAAGCAAAGACAGCTTCTAATTCTACGGGTTTAGAGGCATTCATCACCGTAGAAAGAGCGGATGCCAATTCTGGCTGCGCCTGCAAACTTGCCCTATGACGCTGCAAGTGATGGTAATAAATCCCAGTGGGTGTGGAAGCACTTTGCAGCAATTGCGCCAAAGTGACTTCTCCACGACTGAGGTGATAGAGTGCCAGGTGTACTAACGCAGGATGTCCCCCAACCATATCCATCAGCAGTTTTGCTTCCTTACCATCTGTCCAATCCAATCCAAAGCGCTGGGCTAACTGCTGCACCTGGTCTAAACTGAAACAGGTTAACTGAATCGGTAGCCCTACATTAAATGGGGACTGATGAAGCTGGAGGGGAACATAAACTTCAGTTGAGTGAACCACAATGAGGCGCAGCTTTTGCCAAATGGGCTGTCTTTTAGCGTCTTCATACCATGAACGCAACAAAGGTAAAAATTCTTTTGCCACTTGCGGATGCTCAAAAATCTGGTTGACTTCGTCCAACGCTAAAACCAGAGGAGAGTCAATTTGCTCTAGCACATAATTTCGCAAGTAAAGGGAACAGCTGACTTTGCTGCCAATATCATCATCCCAATACTCGTCTAATCTTGGCTCAAGCTCAAGCTGACGCGAGACGTTGGCACACAACCAGCGCAAAAATCGATTCAAATCGCTTAGAATGCCTTGGTCAACTTGCTCCTGCAGGTTCAGGCTCACTGTCTGGTAGCCCATGCGGTTGGCATATTCCAAAATCCTTAACAGCAGCGAGGTTTTACCCATTTCTTGAGGAGCTTTCATGCGAATTAAGGCTCCTGGGTTCATGATTTCTTCATAAACCTGTGCCTCAATCGAAGAGTGCTCAATGTAATAAGGAGAGCCAACCGAGACTAAACCACTAGGGAAACGAGGTGGCATATCCTGCTTGGCATTGGGGAAAAACTCTGTAGGAGGATTTTGTCCTAGTGGTGTTGTTGCAGAGGCTTGTGCATTAACGTAGGATTCGAGCAGCAGCCGACAGTTTTTTTTGGTCACGCGCCTGCCAATAATCTGAGAAAGTTTTTGACGCAACTCCGGGGCGACAACATTTGTAAAGTAACCAGGGCTATAGCCGCCTTGCTGGGCAATTTCGATATAGGTTTGATTCTGCCAAATGCCCCGTAGGAGTAAGATTTCTGTGCCATTGAGGGGGCGATTTTGATTGTCCAGTAGCTTTCGATTCAGATTCTCAACCAAAGAATCGAGTGTTGCTGTTTTGGAGAAAACCGGAGTTGCTAGTGGCAATCGGATGTTTGTTTGCACCCCTCTAGCATTCATGATAGAAGCTACCATTGAGGAATCTGTTTTCTGTTTCCATTTATTCCGTGCATTGTCTGACCAAATCATAGGCGCTTGGGCAGGATTCTGGAAAATGACTGGTAGCCAGGTGGCACAGGGATATTCCCCCTCTAATCCTTGCAGTCTTTCGCGTGCAGAACGCACCGCAGCGTATAAAGACTTTCCAGACGAAAATTCAGCCAAAAAATACTTTAAAAATTCTTGAGCGACCACATCCGGTACAGGCTCACGCATGACAATGACTTGTGGGATGTGCAAATCCTGGAGTTGTTGCGCCAAACCTAAACCATCACAAGAGTTGAAAATTGCTAGCTTCAAACCACGACGAATAGCTTGCTTGAGAGCATATTTTAATTGCTCTAGGGTAATCGTGTCTGTTTGATTAATTTGCAAAAATCCTTTTTGTTTACTACAACTATGACCAGCAAAAAAGAGAATATCCCAACCTTGTTGCCAAAGCTGCTCGTTTAAATGACTAAGATCGGGCTCTACTAAAAATTTAATTTCTGCTCGAGTTGATAATTTCTCTAAAAGAGTTCTATCGTGACTAATATCAATTCCTTGACTATTCCCAAAAATTGCTAAAATTCTAACTTTATCTTTGCAGTTATTGACAAGCGATTTATTCGGCCTTTGATACTCTGCAGCGCTCAAGGCAACTTCTGCGTATGGATAATCCTCAAAGAAGTTCCACAGATGCCAGGGAAGTCGTCGCAGTAAATTGTCGTTGGTTTCAATAATGAAGCGAATCTCTTCAGATGGTTTTAATTGTGTACGTAATTGCTGGTCAATTTTGCGAAACTTTGTTGAGTTGAGCCATGCATTCATTCTTTTTGACAACATCTGACATAACTCATTCATGTCAGATTCTGAAATATTAGTTACATAACCTTCTTCAATTTCAAAATAATCGTCTATCTCGATATCAAGACGCCAACTCAAACGCTGATAGAAAGCATAGTAAACCAACTGCCAATTTTGGTAGAGTTCAGAAATTTTTGGTGCGGCTGGTAAACTGGCAGTTAATTTGGTTAGGTAGGGGTTGTCTGCTTCTCCAAGCTGTGCCGTAACAGTGGCAAAGCCATCGTGTAGGTTTCCCTGACCTAAGTTTAAAACAACGAACCTACTCATAGCAGTTTAATAAAATATAAGGCTAACTGTAAACGCGACAGATACTTGGCAACGATGGAGGTAATCTCAGGATACAAGTGTTCTACCGTAACGGTGCTTTCTTGTAGCATAGGATTAAGTATGGAAGATGAAGTAAATATTCTTTGATTTATCCTTGACTTTTTATCATTTTTTTGTTATTTTTTAATTTTATTATATTTTTTTACTAGCTAGTTAAGAGTATTGCGTTTTATGACAAAAATATAACATTGTTTTTAAAGCTTGTTTTGACAATCCCTAATTTCCTAATTATTCTAGGAAATTTTAGCGTTAAACGAGTTGAAAATGTTTTTTTCTTATATTATAAATAAACTTTTGAAAATTTAAATTTGGTAGAAAACGCTATACCTAAAGTAAAAATTAGTGCTTGAGACTGATATAAAATCGGGCTAACTACTGTTTGAAATTGTTAAATACCTAGATGTAGCAGTTAACATAAATCTACTCAATCTAGGTAAAGTTTAGTATTTAACTAACTGTCATCACTGCTTCAGTTGGAAATCTTCATCAAAGTCTGCAAGCGTTGGATAGACAATAGGAGGCGTTGCATTAATCATTAACAACCGCTGCTTGTACTCCTCAAGATAGGCTTGGCGACGTTCATCCCCAATGCGACTGGCATTCCAAACGATGAAAGGTGGCAAAACATCGAAACCCACAAAGCGAAAAATCCCGTGATTAATCGGATAAAGGATGGTATGAATATCACCGTTAATACCTATTTCCGTGTACATAGTTAATGGACCACTTGTGGTGAGAGACAGCATGGCTTTTTTGCCTTGGAAAACTCCATTGTCATAAAACCTACCGTCGCCATAAATTCGCCCCATTGCAAAGACTCGGTCAACCCAACCCTTGAGGATACCAGGAAGTCCAAACCACCAAAGAGGAAACTGAAAAATTAGCACATCACACCAGTCGAGTTTTTCCATCTCCGCTTTGATGTCTGGGGCAAAGCCATCAACAACGGTTGCATACATTTCTTCGACTTGTTGCTTAAAGTAGTTTGGGTCTTTTTGAGAAGTGAAGTTGCGCTGATCCGAAACTGGATTGAACTGCATAGCATAAAGGTCGGAAATGATGACTTCATGTCCTGTGGTTTTCAAAACTTCCTTGGCATAGCGAGTCAACGTACCATTAAAACTGTTGGGTTCTGGATGGGCGTGAACAATAAAGAATTTCATAAATTTAACATCCGTCGAATTAATAAAATTAAGTTGTCATGAGACAGGCAAATGAGAGTGACATAGCTTCGCTAGGAAGTTAAGCATGAGTTGAGCCACAGCATCTGGCGACTCAATCAAGAAAGCATGACCACCACGCTTAAGCACAACTAGTTCGGCGTGAGGAATTCCTTGGGCAAGTTGCTCATCTCAGATCTTGCACCAGGCGACTAAAGTCGCGGCTACACAGGCAAAACCCGCCTACGCGGGTTCTAAACCCTTGATTTTTCGTCAGTCCGCGCAAGCGGACTTCGTTTGTATAGCCGCGATTTCTAATCGCTAGGGCTAGGTGCAAGATGTGAGTCATTAAACTTCACCGGGGTTAAAATGTCCTGCTTACCAACTAGAACCAACGTGGGGCAATGAACGTTTTTCATTCATGTTTCGTGTGTCGCTCTTCAGGATAGCCCGGCTCTGATGATACAATCCATGAGTCGTGGGCGGGAAGGGGTAATCACTCATTTTTCTCGCTTCGGTTTTATCCCAATCTAATACGCTGCTTTTGATACACATACCAGACGGAGAGTAGGGCGATCGCAACTCCAGCCACAACAAAACACGGAACGTAGCCCAAACTATCCACAACCCTACCGAAAGCTGCTGCGCCAATTCCCTGTCCGATAAACAGGTTGAACGCGAACAGCGAAACCGCAGTCCCTCGTGCTTGGGGTGCTAATTCAGTCGCTTGTGTCTGGAAAGTGCTGTGCATCATATAGAAGCCCAATCCCATTAGAATGCTCAAGGGGATAAACAGTATCGAGTTTTGGAACACGGCGATTGACAAATAGCAAGCACACATCAACCAGCCGCCGACACCAACCAGACCACTTTCACCAAGCTTGTTGACTAACCACTTGACACAACGACTGTAAATCAGTCCACCCACTCCAAAACCACCCAGCATAAACCCGATGGTGACATAAGGTAGGTTATATCGGTCTCGCAGAAATGCACCAGTGTAGGTGAACGCCGCAAAGAGAAAGCTTTCAATAAACACCGCTATAATGACATTACGAGCAGCAGGTTGCCTCATGAGTTGGTAATAAGGCTTAAAATTTACCAAACCTACCCGATTTTGTATATTCTGCTTATCAGGTATTCGGCGCGTTGCGTACCACATTGCTACAGCAATCATCAGTGACACAATCCCAAATAACAAAAAGATGTCACGCCAGCTGATATATTCTCCAAAAATACCTCCCAAACTGCCGCCAAGAATTTGACCCAACATAAGCGCACTTAAGTAACGTCCAATTGCAGTTTGGCGTTCCTCGTAAGGGAAATTGTCGCCAATATAAGCTAGTGAGAGCGGGATAATCCCACCAGCAGCCATCCCCGTGAGAAAACGCAGCAATGTCAGTAACGCGATATTAGGTACAAACGCACAGACTGCTGTTCCAACAGCAAATGCAGCCATCGCTGCTGTCATCACCTTTAACTTGCCGATACGGTCTCCAAGTGGACCGTAAACTAACTGGAACAGTCCATAAGGAATACTGTAAGCACTGACAATTATTGCCGCGCTACCTACACCGACTTTAAACTCATTGGCAATGATGTGAAGCAGGGGAGCAATCACTCGCACATCAGCAAAGACCATAAAAGCAGCAGCGCCTAGTAGTCCCAATGAAACGCGCTGCTTACCTGGTTTTTCTGTTGTAGAACTATCCACTTATGTCTCCTATTCTTTGGGTGGCAGACAATATTGCTCAACTTATAACTTTAGTCTTGCAGCAAGTTCCGATCCTTTGGAAACCCTTGCCATGAACCCACTTTACCTCACCCCAACCTTCTAGGAACTTGCAGACAGGGGAAGGGAGGCTCTTGAGGTTGTTCGTTTTTTATAAGTGTTCATCCAGACATCATATAATACCGAGTTGCGTTCATACGTATCACCTCACCCCTGCCCCTCTCCGATGCCTTGGAGAGGGGTGCCCGGAGGGCGGGGTGAGGTAATTGAGCCGCAACTTAGTATAAGACTCAAGCTGAGGACTACAAATAAACACAGATAAACACAGATGTAATTTTATCTGTGTCCATCTGTGTCCATCTGTGGTTTTTTATCCTCTAAAACGAGGAAATTTGGGGAAAATGTGGGGAACGATGAGTGAAGCAGTTGACAATACTTACAAAGTATGTACTAACGCTGAATCGTTTTCGCCGACTGGTTGAATAACAAATCTCTAGACTTTTCTGGATCAAGCGCCTGATTTTTGAAGGCTTCTGCCTTCTCGTAAGCACGAATCACTGCTGGACGCGCTTGAATGGTTTCAAACCAGCGCTTGAGGTTGGGGAAGTCCTCTAATTTTTGGCTTTGGCTCTCATATGGCACGATCCAAGGATAGGCAGCAATATCGGCGATGGAATAATCACCAGCCACAAACTCCCTATCTGCCAACCGCTTATCCAAGACAGCGTATAAACGTGCTGTCTCATTCACATAGCGCTTAATAGCATAGTCAATCTTTTCGGGAGCATACCTGTTGAAGTGGTGATTCTGTCCCGCCATTGGTCCTAAACCCCCCATCTGCCAGAATAACCATTGGAGAACTTCAACACGTCCATGCAAATCTTGAGGAATCAACTTCCCAGTTTTTTCTGCCAAATACAGCAAGATTGCACCCGATTCAAAAACAGAAATTGGCTCACCTCCTCCTGCTGGTTCATGGTCTACAATTGCCGGAATGCGATTGTTAGGAGAAATCTTGAGAAATTCAGGTTTAAACTGATCTCCAGCACCAATGTTGATAGGAACAATCGTATAAGGTAGTTCAACTTCTTCAAGGAAGATTGTAATTTTGTGACCGTTTGGTGTTGTCCAATAATAAAGTTCAATCATTGTTCTTTCTCCTAAATTGTTCAATTGTTTTGTTTAAGTGAACGCTGGATAACAGATGCATAAACAACACTCTGCACCCTGGCTACTCGTATGAGCGACCATCAACAAGCCCAGGCTGTAGCTCAAAGGAATCAACATCTTCTAAGCACGCGACATTAATTCCATAAAAATCGGGAGCAACGCGGGGTCTGTGGAAGGGATAAATGCCGCAAACCTTACAAAAATAGTGCTTTGCTGTTTTTGTATGAAATTGGTAGAGGGTAAGATAGTCTTCGCCAGCTATCAAAGTGAATTGTTCTGCGGGAACGCGATGCATGATTGCACCTCTTCTGGAGCACAAAGAGCAATTGCATCGCACAACTCGATCAAGATTCGTTGTCACTTCAAATTGAACTTTGCCACAATGACAGCGACCACTATACTTTTTCATCTCACTCTCCAAAAATCCTTAAAACCAGCAGCGCTCAATCTAACAATTTCAGCGTTAACTTAAGATTGCGGTGATTTAGCAATAACTGCAAAAACTCTATGGTGAACCTGAAGAATCGGTTCTGGATATTTTGCTTGGAGTAATGTTGCTAGTTCACGATCAAATACTTCTACTTTATCTGATGTCAAGCTGGCTCTTACACCAGCACTAGCACGAATTCGCCCACGCCAGTCTTCATGGGTGTAAGGAACAAACACATCGTAAGAAAATGTTTGTATTTCTTGAAATCCTCCCTCAGCAAGATCTCGTAACCATAATGGATGCAAACCATTTGTGTTTGCTGCTGAACCGCCACCCATCTTCCAGTTTGGATTATGAGCTTCTATCAGTTGTTCTGTTGCTTCAACGACATTACCTTTTAAGGGTATCCAATCGAAATGGGCAATGACAATGTAGCCATTTGCTTTGAGTATACGCGTAACTTCTTGCACAGCGCGCGATCGCTCAAACCAATGCCAGCATTGTCCAGCTGTAACAACATCAGCACTTGCGTCTGGTAAGCCAGTATTCTCAGCAGTAGCGACTCGATAATCTAGTTGGAGTTGAGCAGCTTTGCTTAACTGTTTGGCTTGTTCTAGGAGTGATGTTGATGGATCTATCCCAATCACATGACAACCTCTAGCCGCAAAGCCGCGTGCTAGTGTTCCTGTTCCTGTACCAAGATCCACAATATTCTGTCCTGGTAAACCGATACCCTGTTCAGACAGTCTGTCAAATAATGAACTGGGAAAACCGGCGCGGTGTTTTGCGTAATCACTAGCAGTTAAACCAAAATCAATTTTCATTAGTATCTTTAGTACACCATTGTCTTAACTAGAAATGCTCTACCCAGGGTCGAAGTTCTACTTCCCATGTCCAAGCACTCCGGGGCTGACGCAAAATGTTGAGATAAGTTAAGGCGATCGCATCAGGGTCAAGTGTACTATCGGGTTTGTCTGCCGGATCTGGGCGTACTGCTGAACGGATTGCACCATCAATGACAAAATGCGCCACATGGATATTTTTTGGTGCTAGTTCCCGCGCAATGCTTTGAGCCAAACCACGCAGTGCAAATTTGCCCATTGCAAAGGGAGCAGATTGCGGATAACCCTTCACACTTGCTGAAGCTCCTGTAAAGAAGATAGCACCGCCTCCCTGCTCCAACATCCGTTTAGCAGCAGCTTGAGCAACCAGAAAGCCACCATAGGCAGTGATATCTAAAGTTTTCGCTACGTCGGTAGGATCTAAATCAATAAGAGGTCCCCGGACTCGAAAACTGGGATTATAAACGACGATATTAGGGGAACCTACTTTATTTTCAACATCAATAAATAACTGCTCTACTTCGTCCGGTTTGGAGACATCGGCGGCGAAGGTAGCAGCACCAATCTCACTGCTTAGCTGACTCAGTTTATCAATTTGACGAGCAGCTAAAGCCACGGTTATTCCTTCTTTTGCAAACAAGCGGGCTATAGATGCACTCAATCCACTACCTGCTCCGACAATCAAAGCTATTGCTGACATTTGCTCGGTTCCTCCTTAAGGATGAAGTTGGGCTGGAGAAAGCTGAGAATCTCTTGAATTTGGACGTTGATCAATACGAAGAACAAGCACAGCTGCAATTAAGCACAGAATACCAGACAGGATAAATGCCTGTAGATAACTGCCCTGCCAAGTTCTCAGCGCCCCTGCTCCGAATGCTGCTGTGGCTGCGCCGATTTGATGTGCTGCAACTATCCAGCCAAACATCACACCCGCTTTTTCTTTGCCAAACACATTGGTAGTTAGCCGCACGGTGGGGGGTACCGTGGCAATCCAATCAAGACCGTAGAACACTGCGAAAATGGAGAGTCCGTAGAAATGGGGGTCGAAACTGAAAGGCAAGAAGATTAAGGACAACCCTCGCAGTCCGTAGTACCAAAACAACAGGTGGCGGTTGTTCCAGCGGTCAGACAGCCAGCCTGAGGCTGTGGTCCCGACAAAATCAAATATCCCCATCACGGCTAACAGCCCTGCTGCTTTGATTTCAGGAATTCCGTGGTCGATACAGGCGGGAATGAGATGGGTGCCGATTAGTCCATTGGTGCTGGCACCGCAGATAAAAAAACTACCAGACAACAACCAGAAATCGCGTCTACGCATTCCCAATCTCAGTGTACTCAGGGTGGAGGCAATAGGGTTGACACTGCGATGCCGCACCTCCACCGTTTCGGAGTGATCACCAAACGCTCGTAAGCCAACTTGAGAAGGGCGATGGCGCAGAGCGCCCGCTTCGCGAACGCGCATCAATAGCGCAATCAGAGGAATAATCAACACAGCAACACCAGCAATGGTTAGAACGGCACTCCGCCACCCGAAGCGTTCGACTAATGATGCCAGCATTGGGAGAAACACCAATTGTCCGGTAGCAGTGCTTGCAGTTAAGACACCGAGAACCAAACCCCGTCGTTCCACAAACCAGCGATTGACGACAACAGCACCCAAAACTAAAGCAATGACGCCAGTACCGCTACCTACGACTACCCCCCATAGCAGAACCAGTTGCCATGATGCTGACATCAGTGTAGTTAAGCTGACGCCAACGCCGAGTAAGGCGAGAGCAAACACCATCGTGCGTCGAATCCCGATTTGCTCTAAGACTGCTGCGGCAAAAGGTCCAATCAACCCGTAGAGTATCAAGTTAATAGAAATCGCCAGTGAGATAGTTGCTCTAGACCAACCAAACTCGTGTTCAAGAGGGACAATAAGTACACTGGGAGTGGCACGAATTCCAGCAGCGACTAGCAAGGCTAAGAAAGTTAAGCCCGCAACCAGCCAGCCATAATGAAGCGAACGACGCGCTAGATATGAGGCTATGGACATGGTTTTTTCTTTGGTAGATGTTGATTTTGGTGCGATTGACTTTCGAGTCAAGCTAATCGCAGATGAGCATTGGCAAATAGACTGTACTTCGCTACTGGCTATCTGCCAACGCTCATCATGAATCTCTTTTATCTTGGTAGATTATCTCGTTCAACCTTCATAAGGGTTTCCTACTTTATCTACAAAGACGTTGTGGGCAAATGGCAAACGTCCGGGATCGCGACGCGATTCTGCTGCATATCCAACAGGGACAAGAAGAGCGATCGCAATATCTGGATTGTCTGCAGCACCAATCACTTCTTTGACTTTCTCTTCAATCCAACCATTCATAAAGCAGGTGGACAAGCCTAGACTTTCTGCTGCTAGCACCAAATGAGTCGCAGCAATGACAGCATCTTTAATTGCATATTCCCGCCGCTTGTCTCCTAGTCCTGCTTGATGCTGCGGGATAGCGGTTTTAAAGTAGTTTACCGTGCCCTCAGTCCATGCACCAGTTGCAAGTCCTTGCTCATAAATTGGCGTCAAGTCTTGTTCGCCAGCAGTAGCGTCAGCAGCAAAGACAAAAGTTACAGGCGCTTCGACAATTTGCTTTTGATTCCAAGCTGCTGCAGAAAGAGCTGCCTTTTGCTCGTCATCTTGTACAAGAATTATCCGCCAATCTTGAATGTTATAGCTACTGGGTGCTGCTACAGTTAGCTCAACAAGTTGCTTCAGTAATTCCGGGGATATGGGATCTGGTTTGAAACTTTTGATAGAACGACGCTGAATAACCGCGCTAGGTACATCCAGAGGTTTGGTTTGAAGGCTGAGTTCTTGAACCATTGGATCTGTCCGTTAATTTTTAAGAAGATTATAAGGTTGCATGACACAAATTCGTAATTCGTAATTATCAATTACGAATTACTTTGCCCCTACTAAAGAAGGGTGTTGCTCTTCCACCGTAGGATAGTCGGTATAGCCCTTTTCCCCACCGCCATAAAAGGTTGTCGTATCTGCCTCATTCAACGGTGCATTCAGAGCAAAGCGTCGGGGTAAATCCGGATTTGAGATAAACAGTGTGCCAAAGGCAACTAAGTCTGCTTCTCCTTTTGCCAAGACTGCATCGCCTTTTTCACGGGTATATCCACCATTGACTATCAATGTACCTTTGTAACGTTCCCGTATATGACTGGTTGGCACCACTGTCGCGCCATACCTAATGTCTGCTTCTATCGCCTCAAAGATATGCAGATATGCTAAATCAAACTGGTTCAACGCCTGGGCTGCGTAACCAAAAGTTACTAGCGGATTGGAGTCTTGTATGTCGTTAAAAGTTCCACTGGGAGACAGGCGTACCCCTACGCGTTTTGCACCCCAGACACCAACAACCGCCTCGGTGATCTCCAAGAGCAGCCGAGCACGATTTTCCACGGAACCGCCATAGTTATCTGTGCGCTGATTCGTACCATCCCGGAGAAATTGGTCAAGTAAATAACCATTAGCTCCGTGAACCTCCACCCCATCAAAACCAGCAGCTAGAGCATTTTCTGCCCCTTTGCGATATTGTTCGATAATTTCGGGAATCTCTGACGTTTCCAAAGCACGAGGAGTTACATATGGTTTCATGCCTTCATAGGTGAGTAGCTGACCCTTGGGTGCGATCGCAGAAGGTGCTAGCGGTAACTCGCCATTCGGTTGGAAATCAGGGTGTGAAATGCGTCCTACATGCCAGAGTTGCAGGAAAATTCTCCCTCCATACTGATGCACTGCATCTGTGACTAACTTCCAACCTTCTACTTGTTCTTGTGAATGAATACCTGGTGTGTAAGGATACCCTTGACCTTGTGGAGAAACCTGAGTCGCTTCAGCAATAATCAGCCCCGCAGAGGCGCGTTGGACATAGTAGGTGGCATTAAGTTGGTGCGGTACGTTACCCTCACCTGCCCGTTGTCGGGTTAAGGGAGCCATCACTATGCGGTTGGGCAGTTCTAAATGACCTAACTTGTAGGGAGAGAGTAAGTTAATGTTAGTGTTCATGGGTTAAATCTCTAAATTGTGTATTTTGTTTTGCCAAAAATTCAAATTCCTGGTTTATAACCAAACTCAGTTCAATCAGTCATCGGTTCTCAGTAAGCAGGCTGATGAAACTGATAACTGATAACTGATAACTGTTAAACAACTGACTGCACAACCCCGCCATCTACCCGCAAAGCTGCACCATTAGTGGCTGAAGCTATGGGACTGGATAGATACACGACCATCGCTGCTACCTCATCGATTGTTGCAAAGCGTTTGAGCAGAGAAGTTGGACGGATATTTTTGAAAAAGTCTGCTTCGACTTCACTGACACTGATACCACGCTCTTTTGCCATCTTTGCTACAAAGTTTTCCACGCCCTCTGACCGAGTGGGTCCTGCAAGAACAGAGTTGACTGTGACTTGAGTCCCAACAGTCGATTCTGCTAAACCCCTAGCAACGGCAAGCTGAGCCGTTTTGGTCATGCCATAGTGAATCATCTCAACAGGAATTTGCAGAGCAGACTCACTGGAGATAAAAATAATACGTCCCCAGTCTTGCTCTAACATCTTTGGCAGGTATTGGCGACTCAGGCGCACTCCACTGAGAACGTTAGCTTCAAAGATGTCGAACCAATCTTCATCAGTAATATCGGAAAATGCTTTTGGCTCGAAAACACCAAGATTGTTGACGAGAATATCAATGCTAGGAACTTGTTGAAAGACTTGCTCTGCTCCTTCTTTTTTTGCAAGATCGGCGACTACACCGGAAACTTTTGCTTCTGGGTTGCTTTGCTGAATTTTGTCTATAGCCTGTTCGACTCGTGCAAGAGAACGTCCAGTAATAATCACTGATGCTCCCTCTTGTGCTAATCCTCGAGCGATCGCAAAACCAATACCTGCAGTTGAACCACTCACCAGCGCAGATTTACCATGCAATTTCAAGTCCATTGCGCTCACTCCAGCAAATGATAGGATTTACGCATTATGCTCGTCTGTTAAGACTTGGTGTGAGGTGTGAGGTATAAGCTCAGTATTTTTTCCCCTATTCCCTACACCCGTCCAAATCTTAATTCGTAATTGAGTGATTTATTACAAAGTAGCAATTATCAATTACGAATTATAACTATAGATACTGCGCTAAGGTCTTGCTCAAGGTTGTTTTTGGCACTGCGCCCACCACCGTATCGACTTGCCGACCCCCCTTGAAGACTAACAGCGTAGGAATGCTGCGAATCCCATAATGGCTGGCAACAGTAGGATTTTCATCTGTGTTTAATTTCACTACTTTTACCTGCCCTGTGTATTCGGTAGCAATCTCATCTACCACGGGAGCCACCATACGACAAGGTCCACACCAAGGTGCCCAAAAGTCTACCAAGACTGGAACTTCACTTTCAAGGACTTCTTGCTTGAACGTAGATTCTGTTACATTTGCTACGGATGACATACTTGCCCTCCTATTAGTTCGTTTATTCGATATTATCGAATAATTAAAATATAGTCTACTGAATGAGATAATGCAAGTATGAGACTGCTATATCATCCAGACCGAAAACATATTTCTTTGGCAGGAGTGCTGTATGCCTTAGGCGATCCAGTGCGGCTGGAAATCGTGCGGCGACTGGCAACTCAGGGAGAGCATTGCTGTGCTGACTTCGATTTTGCCATTGCCAAGTCCACCATGTCCAATCACTTCAAAATTTTGCGGGAGTCAGGTGTCGTCTTGACTCGCAAAGAAGGAACACAGCACATTAATATGTTGCGTACAGAGGATTTGGAAGCGCTTTTTCCGGGGTTGCTGGACGCCGTGTTGCGCTCAGCTAAACCTTTGTGTGTTGGCTCCTCAAGTTATCAAAAGGCTGGTTCACAGCAAGTTTTATGAGTAAAGAGGTGTTGTCAGCACTTTTATGATGAGATTTTTAGGAAAAATTTGGTAATATCATGTCCGTTCAATTACCCGCAAAATCCGGAAAACCCCACCCCTAACGCCTCCCCGCAAGCGAGGAGGGGAAGTTTGGCGTAGCCAGTCATTGGGGTGGGGTGCTGTGATTAAGGGTAATTTCCCCCTTGGGCGATCGCCCTCCTTTCCTGTCCAAATCATTTGTTTTGACAAGCAGCAGTAGAACCCAAGTTTGCATTAGAAGTATGGGAGATGAGGGTAACGTGCCCCTTCCCGTCGAACACCCACCCCGTTGCAGGTACAATCTTCACCGCATCGTCTTTAGATGGTGGTTTGGTAGATGGTTTCTCTGTGCGCTGTTGGGATGCGATATTTGGTATGCGATTATCTGACCAGATCACATCAGTAGTCAGGGGTTCGTAGGGGTTGGGGGGTAAACCGCCACGTCCGGTAATAGTAAATTTGTTTTTTTCTGTGTCAGAATCTGTGCTGGCAATAGCACCACAGCTAGTACCTGCTATTAGCTCTGATGTATCTGCTAACGCTATGGGCAGTTCTACAAATCCCAAGGTTTGGTCAGCATCGGGTGTATTGATAATTACCTGACCGCTTAAAGTTGAGTTGGTTTGGGAAAATGCTGTGATGTCGTTGGTTTGTAATTCTCGCGGATTGAGTTGATTGGGGTTATCAGTTTCCAACTGGCGCACCAAGTCTTCTCGACTACGCTGAGTGAAATTAAAAATGCCTAAGGAGTTGATATTAATTTTCCCACCACTACCATTGAAAGCATTGGCGGTAATGTCGCTGTTTTCATTGGGAGCGCTGACGATAAAGCCCGACTGAGCATTGATAGTGATGCTGCCGCCATCACCACCCTGTTGTGCAGTACCCGCTGTGGTAGAGATCTGACTATTATGGCGCAGCAACAATAAGTCTTGCGCCCGTAGTATGATATTGCCACCATTACTGGATGTAGATGTAGCCGTAATCTTCCCTTGGTTGTCCAATAGGATAGAGCGAGCCTTTAACTCTAAGCTACCTGCATTCCCTCTTCCTTCATTGTTATCTACAGATACTTGACTTACAGATACTTCACCACCATTAATCAATGACAACGAACCAGTGGTGTTAATAGTGATATTTCCAGCATTATTATCACCCGTAGTTGTTGCACTTATAACCGCCCCGTCTAACACACGTACAGTACCAGCATTAATTCTGATATCACCACCCTTACCACTTAATCCATCAAACGTTGATGATCCCTCTGTAGAAGTAAATAATCCGCTACGAAGTCCAAACGAGTTAACTCCAGAAATGGTAATAGAATCTGCATTGATTATGATATTGCCAGCAGGTGCGTCACCTAAAGTACTAGCATTCAATTTTGCTCCGTTAGTCAACAAAACAGAGCCTGTTTTAATATCGATATTGCCAGCAGGTGCGTCACCAAAAGTACTAGCATTCAATGTTGCTGTGTCAGTCAACAAAACAGAGCCTGCCTTAATATCGATATTGCCTCCTCTTCCTTTGTCTCCAGCAAATGTATTGAAGCTGCTGTCAGAAATCATGACAGAATCAGAGGCATTAATATTAATATTTCCTGAAATTCCCGAGGTTCCAAAGGCATTGATTTGAGAGCGACCAGTGATAGAAATCGACCTGCCCTTCAAATTAATATCACCTGCCACCTTACCATATCCAATGTTACTGAGGACCAAGCTATTTGCAAGAGAAAGTGACTCATCAGCTTGTAAAGATATAGTTCCTGCATACCCTCCCAAATCTCCGGTAGACAGGTCAGAACGAGTCAAGGAAATTGACTTACCTTTAATATTTATGGCACCCCGATTCCCATCAGCTATGAAAGAGACAGGGCTTTTTGCTGTACCAGTTACAGAGATTGTGTCGGTAGCATTGAGCGCAATTTCTCCTGCCTTATTGTTGCTGTAATCTGAAGCGCTAAGATAACCGCCCTGCAAAACATTTATATTCCTAGCATTGATGGCAATACTCCCTGCGGGGAATGCAGGAACGCGTCTAAAGCCATTATTATCAGCAATGTAATTAGTTCCAGTAGCAGAAATGCTAGCTTTTGTGAGAGACACATCTGCTCGCTCTACTCCATTAGGGAAACTTAAACGCAGAGCGCTACCATTAACACTTAAATCTACCGTTCCCGAATTTGTCACACCTCCAAGCTCGACTCGAGCACCTGGAGCAATCAGATCCGCACCATCCAAACTCACATTGCCCCCCACTAGTGCTAAAGTCTTACCTGGCTGTACGCTTAAACCATAGCTTCCACTAGTTCTATCGTAGGCACTGGATTGATTGAGGATGCTCCCCGTATTTCCCCCATATTGCAAGCCAATGGGAACACTCACTGTCAGTAAGGGTGTGGATTGGGAAGCAGTGGTACTGAACTCAAAACCATCCGCAAACTTCAGGCTACTCGCCGTGCTTGCTAGAAATGAGCCACCAATGCTCAGCGAAGCATTGGTACCAAAAATAATCCCGTTGGGATTAATCAGAAACAGGTTGGCTGTACCTAAGGTGCGGATTAACCCATCAATATTAGAAACTGATCCACCTGTGACACGACTAATGATGTTTTGAATATCAACCGTATTGTTAAAGAAAGCTTCGCTACCAGTGCGAACAGAGAAATCTTTGAAACTGTGGAACAGATTACTGCCTGCTTGTGTTCCGCCTGTGATATTGAAGGTGTTGCCATTGATGTTGATGATGGAATTATTTGGTAGAGTGGCGTCTGGGGTAATTTGAGCCAAGGCACAATTGCACCAGAAAGCTGTTGCAATTCCGATGAACCAAGCCCAACGAGTACTTATGGCAAACATTCCATCCCTCCAGCACTTTGATTGCAGTTGTGCTATTACTCAGTTAACCACGATTTGTTGCAACGGTAGAAATCAGGCTTTAAGCTGTATACGCGCCTATCCGCACTCATATACACGCTCGCGCCTGCGCAGGTGCGCGTACATGAGCTAGAAAAATTTTTCAATTTAAGGTGAAAGTTGGGCGATTTTTGAGGTTCAAAGAGCGATTGCGCGAACACGAGTGCGTGTCCCAAAGGGAGGAGAGTGCAGTGTCAGGAGGGCGATCGCCCCAAGTGCAGTGTCCTTTTGGGACTCAGTGCAGTGTCAGGAGGGCGATCGCCTATACAGGTGCGCCTACATGAGCTAGAAAAATTTTTCAATATAAGGTGAAAGTTGGGCGATTTTTGAGGTTGCCACAGTGATCGCGCCAAGTGCAGTGTCAGGAGGGCGATCGCCTATACAGGTGCGCTTACATGAGCTAGAAAAATTTTTCAATATAAGGTGAAGTTGGGCAATTTTTGAGCTTGGCAGAGCGATCGCCCCAAGTGCAGTGTCAGGTGAGCGATCGCTCCAAGTGCAGTGTCCTTTTGGGACTCAGTGCAGTGTCAGGAGGGCGATCACCTGCGCAAGTGCACGTACATAATCTAGAAAACTTTTACAATTTTTTTTCAATATAAGGTGAAAGTTCGGCGATTTTTGAGGCTGCCACAGCGCTCGCTCCAAGTGGAGTGTCCTTTTGGGACTCAGTGCAGTGTCAGGAGGGCGATCGCCTATACAGGTGCGCCTACATGAGCTAGAAAAATTTTTCAATATAAGGTGAAGTTGGGCGATTTTTGAGCTTGGCAGAGCGATCGCCCCAAGTGCAGTGTCAGGAGGGCGATCGCCTGCCCAGGTGCGCTTACCTAATGTAGAAAAATTTTTCAATATAAGGTGAAAGGTGAAAGTTAGAGGATTTTTGAGATTGAGAGAGCGATCGCGCGAACGCGTAGCGTGTCCCAAAGAGACGAGAGTGCAATGCGGGAGGAGGGCGATCGCCCTGGTTTCCCCTCCAAATTATTTCTTTTGACAAGCAGGAGTAGAACCCAAGTTTGCATTAGAAGCATGGGAGATGAGGGTAACGTGCCCCTTGCCGTCGAACACCCACCCCGTTGCAGGTACAATCTTCACCGCATCATATGCAGTCGGTGGTTTGGTAGATGGTTTCTCCGAGCGCTGTTGGGATGCGATATTTTGTATACGATTATCTGACCAAACGACATCAGTACTGAGGGGTTCGTAGGGGCTGGGAGGTAAACCGCCACGTCCGGTGATAGTAAAATTGCTTTTTTGTGTGTCAGAATCTGTGCTAGCAACGCCAGCACAACCAGTGTCTGCTATGAGACCTAATGTATCTGTTAACACTATGGGTAGCTCGAGTAATCCTTTACTTGGGTCAACATCCGGTGTATTTATACTGACCTGACCGCTTAAAGTTGGATTGGTTAGAGAAAATGCTGTGATGTCGTTGGTTGATAACTTTTGCGTGTTGAGTTCACTTGGGTTATCAGTTTTCAACTCGCGCACCAAGTCTTCTCGACTACGCTGAGTGAAGTTAAAAATGCCTAAGGAGTTGATATTGATTTTACCACCAGTGCCATTGAAAGCATTAGCAGTAATGTCGCTGTTTTCATTGGGAACGGCAACGATAAAGCCCTCAGGAGCATTGATAGTAATGTTGCCGCCATTACCACCTTTCTGGTCAGTACCCGCAGTGGCAGAGATTTGACTACCACGGCGTACAAGCAGTAAGTTAGCAACATCTAATCTGAGATCGCCACCATTGCCAGAGGTAGTGGTTGCATCAATCCGACTCTGATTATCAAGTTGAATGGTATCTGCTACAATCTCCAAAGTACCAGCATTGCCATCACCTGTACTTTCAACTCGTAATCCCGCTTGATTGCCAATAACATTGTCAATAACTAGGGTTTTTGTTCGCACACTCAAGTTTCCTGCATTGCCACTGCCATTACTTGTTGCAACAATTTCACCCGGATTGATTTTCAAAGATTCAGCAGTAACAGTAATTTGTCCAGCGTCACCTGTGCCAGAGGTGTTGGTACTTATACCTGCTCTGTTTATCACCATCGGACCTGCGACCTGAATGTTGATTTTGCCAGCGTCACCTGTGCCAGAGGTGTTGGTACTTATACCTGCTGAGTTTATCACAAAAGAGTTTGCGACCTGAATGTTGATTTCCCCGGCGTTACCTGTGCTATTTCCCTCTGTACTGCTCTTGAGCCCCGAATTTTCAAGCTGAAAAGAATTTGCGTAGATGTTAATTTTTCCAGCGTCACCTGTGCCAGAGGTAGTCGTAATTATACCTACATCTTTCGGTATTTCCAAAGAGCCTGCGACCTGAATGTTGATTTCCCCGGCGTTACCTGTGCTATTTTGCGTCGTACTACTCTTGATCCCCGACTCTTCAAGTTTAAAAGAATTTGCAGTAATGTTGATTTTGCCAGCGTCACCTGTGCCATAGGTGTCGGTATTTATATTTGAAGACTTTATCACAAAAGAGTCGGCGACATTAACGTTGATTTCTCCGGGTTTACCTGTGTTTACCACACGGCTAAAGACACCCAAATTTTCCATCTGAAAAGAATTTGCGTAGATGTTAATTTTTCCAGCATTACCTGTGCCAGAGGTGTCGGTAGTTATACCTGCAGATTTGCTCACCATAGAACCTGCAACATTAATGTTGATGTCTCCGGCGTTACCTGTACTATTTTCCTCCGTATTGCTATTGAGCGCCGATTTTTCAAGAAGTTGAAAAGAATTTGCCAAAATGTTGATGTTTCCAGCGTCACCCTTGCCCAATGTCTGAATGCTCGCGCTACTGTTATTATCAAACGTGATGTTGTTGGCATCCAGCTTAATTTGTCCGGCATTCCCGGAACTGAAGGTGTTAGAGCTGATGTTGGACTGATTGATACCTATATTCTCGCCGACAATGCTGATTTCTCCCCCATTTCTATCACCTAGGGTATCAGCTAGCAGAATTGACTGTTCGGTGAAATTGATGTTATTACCAGCAACTGCAATCGAACCGCCGCCAACTCCTGTGGCATTTACGAACGTTTTCTGTGAAAACTGAATATCTCCAAAACTGGTAATACCTTCATAACCCAACTTCCAACCTTCTGGTACCGGCACGAGGCTCACAACTCCATTGCTGCTTACACTGCCGATTTCAATACGTCCGGATGGTGACTTGAGAACGCCTCCCTCAAGCGACACATTAGCTCCCACCAGTGCCAAGGTTTGCCCCTCCTTCACTTGCAATCCTGTAACGCTAGTGTTAATTGGGGGACGGGGTCCTGTCTTGACAATATTTTCATAATTAATGTCGTGCCCTGGTCCTTTTACCAGAATCGGTCCTGGATTGCTGCCCATATTTAGTCCAATCGGTGCAGTTATTGTCAACAGGGGTAAGTCTTGTGATGGAGTGGCACTGAATTTAGTTCCATCGGCAAAATTTATACTGTTAGCAGTACTTGCAAAGAAAGAGCCGCCAATATTTAATCTGGCATTTGGTCCAAATACAATTCCATTTGGGTTAATCAAAAACAGGTTAGCCTTCCCTAGGGTGCGAATCAACCCATCAATATTAGATATTGACCCACCTGTGACTCGACTAATGATGTTTTGAATGCCAAGCGTATTGTTAAAGAAAGCTTCGCCACCAGTGGGAACAGAAAACTGTTGGAAGCTGTGGAACAGATTAGTGCCAGCAGTTGTTCCACCTGTGATATTGAAGGTCTTGCCATTAATGTTAATGATGGAATTATTGGGTAGAGTGGCGTCTGGGGTAATTTGAGCAGAAGCGCAATTGCACCAGAAAACTGTTGCAATTGGGATAAACCAAGCCCCACAAGTACTCATCCTAAACATTGCACCCTCCAGCACCTTGATTGCAATAACTTCAGTTAAGCATGATTATCTACAACCGTAGAAATCAAGTTTTAAGCTGTATACACGCTCATCCGCACTCATACGCACGCGATCGCGCCTGCGCAGGTGCGTGTACTAATCTAGAAAACTTTTACAAATTTTTTCAATATAAGGTGAAAATTGGGCGATTTTTGAGGTTGAAAAAGCGATTGCACGTGCCTCCTAAGGGAGGAGCTGCGCTAACGCGTAGCGTGTCCCTTTGGGACTCAGCGCAGTGTCAGGAGGGCGATCGCCCTCCTGACACTGCACTTGGGGCGATCGCCCATCACCTGAGCAAAATAAAAACCCCCTTTCCTGTGTTAAGGGGGCGAGGTGTGGTTTCATACTTCTGTAAGCTGTTAATTATTAGTTGCAGACAAACCTAACTTATGCAGTTCCCGCTAAGCTCTAAGCTGTTGTGCCTTTAAGAAAGCACAATTTGGGGGAACCGGATGCCATTGGTGTCAATTTAACGCTTAAAGTTTTACCGCACATTGATTTACCCCACCCCTTAATCCCCTCCCCGATGCCTTGGGGAGGGGAGGTTTTGGCGCTCTTACAAACCGGGGTGGGGTAAAGCCAACGTGGAATAAAGGTTTAAACGTAATTCTTGACACGCATGGCAGGATGCCCACCCTACAAAAATTTGATTTAAATATGGTATGCAAATTACAGGATTTTCAGCTTATTATGCTGTGATATTATCGCCGTCTTGTTGATTAATCATTAATCGCACAACAGATAGCCCTAAAATGATCAGGAATAGCACTAACCCAATTGCGCAAGCATAGCTAATTTCCAAATTGGTAAATGCTTGTTCATATAAATAGTAAACAATTGTTTTCGAGCTATTGCGTGGTCCGCCCTGTGTCATGATGTAAACTTCTTCAAACACCTTGGTGGCAGAAATAGCGGAAATTACGCCAACGAGAGCTATATATGGTTTCATCAAGGGTACAGTGATATCCCAATGCTTACGCACACCGTCTGATCCATCAATTGCTGCGGCTTCGTAGATATCAGTGGGGATGGATTGCAGCCCAGCTAGATAAATTACCATGTAGTAGCCTAATCCTTTCCATATGGTCACAGCCATCACGCTGTACAATGCAAAGCGGGGACTAGTGAGCCAGGGGATTCCTTCTGGGAAAATGCCTTTGAGCAACTGATTGAGTAAGCCATTTTCTGCGTACAGCCATTTCCAGGCAATTCCTGCAACGACCATTGAAATGACTACTGGCGTGTAGTATGCTGCTCGAAACCAGTGCATTAAGCGCAGTTTCTGATTGACTAAAATTGCGAGTGCTAACGGAGCAATGACCAAAATTGGTACGACACCCAGAAGGTACAGCAAGGTGTTAACCAAGGTTTGCCAAAAAACTGGATCTTTCCACAAGCGCTGGAAGTTGGCAAAACCCACCCATTGGGGCATCTGAGTCAAGTCATATTCATAGCGGGTAAAGCTGAGGTAAAACGCTTGCAGTGCGGGCCAAAAGACAGTTAATGCCAAGATAACCATTGCCGGCAGCAAAAACAAGTAAGGAGTCAGTCGCTGTGAGATCAGAACCCAATCTTTGGCTGTCAATCTATTCATAGGATGCTTTTTTTCGTGCTGTTGAGGGATGAATTGCCACCTAATATAAGTGCAAGATGAAAGAGCAAATTGATATTACACAAGCCATTAAGCCTAATTCATGATTGCTAATTTACATGAGAAAGGATGGGAAGTTATTTACCATCGCGCCCACGCTTTACTAGCTGCTCAAATAGCGGGACATTGGCATCCAGAAAAACGCCCCCTGCGTTGGCTGGAGACAATTGCGGCAATTTCCCATCACGACGATTTGGAAAAGGAATGGGAAGGCAATCACCTCACAGAGGCTGGCGCACCGCTAGATTTTACCCTAGACAAGAAAACTGATTTAAACAAGTTGCGGCAACTTGCACAAAATGCCCGATATCGCGGACGATGGGTAGCTATGCTGATTTCCATGCACATGAGCTTTCTTAATGAAGGTAAGCGCGGAGAATCACCAGAATTGGATAGCTTTTTAGACGAACAACTCCAGCATCAAGAGCAATGGCGCAAGGAATTGAATGTTACGAAAGACGAAGCAGCGCAAGCTTACGAGTTTTTTCAATGGTGCGATCGCCTTTCACTCATCCTCTGCAACCACGTCTTACCTGCGGGTGAACGTGCTTTAGAAATTGCGACTCTGCCAGACGGCAACCGCTACGATGTGATAGAGCATACTGATGGGGTAACAGTAAAACCTTGGCCCTTTCTTGAAGAAAAGTTTACTGTCAATGTCGAAGCCACCTACCTAGAGGAATTGAAGTTTGACAGTAACGAAGAACTGACACAAGCGCTTCAGACGGCACCGATAAAAACCTTAGAGTGGACTTTTGTTCGGTAGAATTAGAAGTCATTTATAAAGTAAAGATTAAATTTTAGTAACGTACCATTAAAAATGGTACGTTACTTTGTTTTTAAGTCAATACGCTTGGTGATAAGACCAGAACCCTTATCACAACCACAATAGACTTTTTGCAAAAGTCAAAAAAAAAGAATAATTAACCACAGATGGACACAGATGTAGGCGTAAGCCGTGCCGTAGGCTACACAGATGGAACTCACATGCCGCAATCTTGTCTAATGTAGAGACGCTTTCATTCAGCGCGTCTCTACAGAGAACGCGAATTCCACCAAAAATCCTTAACTGAACCCTATTACCCTATGTATTTACTCGTTTCGCCCCCAAAAAATACCTACTAGGAAAAAAGGTAAAACTAAGGTTAAATTGGGGTTTCCTTACTCTTAACCTTTGATAAAAATAGATAATCTTGTGTTGGAAGGAAGTAAAAAGATTAACTTTATAAATCAAATTTAAGTCCAAGAAATGATAAGGTGAAAGAGATTTAGGACTTATATCAACTTTACTTAATTGCTTATAAATTCCGAAGAACCCCACCCCGGTTTGTAAGAGCGCCAAAACCGCCCCTCCCCGAAGCTCGGGGAGGGGATTAAGGGGTGGGGTTCAGATATCACGGGAATCATAACTAATCAACCGAACCTGATATTACCCAGAAAATTTCCGAAACAACAAATTCACATAGGGGAATTCATGAATTCCCCCTACAAAACGTTTATTTTGCGTAAGTCCTAAGATTGTTAAAAGTCACCGAACTAAGTACAGGAGTGCATAAATCCGTAAAAATTCGAGAGTTGCTTGTAGTAAGAGCAAAGAGCGCTTATTGCCAACTTTTGTTTCCGGCACAGATAACGCTACGAATTTATAAACGTTTGTACTTAAGGATTTCTCAATGGTTCTTCCTCAGCGGGTTATTCAAGAAACCATAGAACGATATAAAACGCGTTCTGCATCTCGCGATCGCAACTTTCATAAACTTTCAGTTGGTTCGGTTCTCAATGTAGACACCCCTGAACGTGTCAACAGGCGTTTAGAGAGAATTGCTCGTAATCCAGTAGCAACTTCAATATTGTCAGGTGCCAAAATCTCCATAGATAATTTATCTACTGAGGAGTTTAATCGCATTGTGCAAGAGCGTATCCTTGGTCAAAGAGATTTAATGAGTATTTCTTACTTAGAATACGGGTTGCGGGTATCGCGGTCTATCTGTCGCATTATTTTACGCAGCCGTAGTGGGAAAGTGATAGGATACGGAACTGGCTGCATGGTTTCCCGTCGTCTGCTACTCACTAACAATCATGTGCTGTCTTCGGTAGAAGAAGCTACGTCAGCTTTGGCAGAATTTAATTATCAAAGCAGTACAGATGGACAGATGTTGCAGTCCTCTGCTTATGAATTAGATCCCACCACTTTTTTTATCACCAATAAAGACCTTGACTATAGCCTAGTTGCTGTTAAAGAAAAACCAGATGGTCTTCCGTTAAGTGAGTTTGGCTGGAATCCTTTGATTGAAGAGCAAGGCAAAGTCATATTAGGGGAATACCTTAACATTATTCAACATCCAGGAGGGGAACCGAAGCAAGTCGCCCTAAGGGAAAATCAATTAGTCGATTTGTTTGATGATTTCCTGCATTACCAAACTGACACAGCACCAGGTTCTTCTGGTTCACCTGTTTTTAATGATCAGTGGGAAGTTGTGGGACTCCATCATTCAGGAGTTCCCAAAATGGATGAGCAAGGTAACTACTTAACGATTGACGGAAGTGTATGGACTCCAGCAATGGGAGAAGACCGCATTGCTTGGGTAGCTAATGAAGGAGTTCGCGTCAGTCGAATCGTTGAAGACATTAAAAAACAGCAAAATCTATCTCAGATTCAGCGCAATTTGCGTTCTCAGTTGTTTGATGAAAGCCAACCACTAAAGCCTACCGTACCTACTTTTAACGACAAGCAACCGATGAATAATAACATAAATAACGGTATTGTTACCTGGACGATTCCTCTTCAAGTTAGTGTGAGTTTTGGACAAGCATCAATCGCTTCATCTGCTCAACCTCCTTCAGTTACGGTAAGTCAAACTCCAGATTCACAAAGCATCGCAACTGGACAACCTGATATTGAACTACCAGATATTGAAGGCGATTCTGAATTACAGGCAGAACTGAGACAATTACAGCGCCTTCGTCAAGGAGAGATTCCTTACTATGATGAGGCTGAAGATAAACGAAATCGTGACACGTACTACAGCGAAATCCTCTCCGAACTCAATTCGTTAAACAAGTCTAAATTGTATAACCGTCTGCAACAGTTGCTGAAAACAACCCACAAAAGACAATTATCATATGACCCTAAACAACATTTATATCCTTGGGTAGATGTGCAACCTGACTTCAAGCTCCGAAGCATTTACTCGCAACTAGAGTTTACACCAGAACAAATCATCAGAGAGGACTTGCAGATAGAAAAAATGCGAGCATTTCGTTTGCAAGAAATCATGCTTAGAGAATCACTCACGACAGCAAAACTCATAGAAAAGGTAGATGTGCTTGAAGCAGATTTACCTTTCAACTGCGAGCATGTCGTTCCACAATCATGGTTTGACAAAGCTATGCCTATGAAAGGCGATTTGCACCATTTATTTGCATGTGAAACACAGTGTAATTCCTTCCGAAGCAATAGTCCCTACGCTGATTTTCCTGACTTTCCAGAAGCAATCCGCAACAATTGTGGGAAATCAGAAGGTAAAAAGTTTGAACCAGGCTTTGGTAAAGGAGAAGTAGCACGGGCAACTCTTTACTTTTTGCTACGTTACCCTGGTTTTATTAATAATTCTAATCAAGAGTATAAACCAGAAAACCTAGAAATATTACTTGATTGGCATAAGAAATATCCAGTGACTGAACATGAAAAACACAGAAATATGGCGATCGCCAGTTCTGATAAGCAAGGTAATCGCAATCCATTGATTGATTTTCCAGAGTGGGCAGACTTAATTGATTTTCGTTTGGGGATTGGCTGAAGTATAGTTTTTTAATTAAATTTATCAGTTGAATTTAGGAAAGCCTATGTTGTTATGACAACACAGGCTTTTTTATTAAAAATTCAAAAAGAGCCATTATCTACCCCAAAAAATAAGTACCCAACTCTTTAATTCGCTCCACCCAAGCCTTAACCTCATCAGCCACTTTATACTTCCATTCAAGTTGGAGTACTTCTCGGGTATGAGAATCGTCAAACACCACGTTATCTTTATTTTCAAATATCGGTGGCTGAAATTTTACCCCAGCAGCCTCCGCCAACAAAGTTGCCATCTGGCTAATACTCAGATTTTCACCTGCTGCAAGGTAGTGTCCTCCTTTCTCGCCTCTTCGCGCTGCAGCAATGTAGCATTCTGCTAGATCTTCAACCTGAATCCATGCCGTCATAAAATCTGGGGGAAATGGCTCATAGCCCCAGTGTGGTTTGCCCGTGATAAACTGCTGAATTCCAAAATCCCAGAACCCACCACGGGTTGGCGATGGACCATATACTGATGAAGGATACACGATAGAGGCGTTACCCCCTTTGCTAATGTATTCCTCTGTCAGTGCATCCTTGATCAAATTTACACCCGATAATGACTCCCCCCATGCTAAATACTTGGGCTTGGCGAAATCTTTTGGCGGAGGTGTTTCTGTTATTCGTCCTCCGTTGGCAGTGGTTAGAGAAAAATTCCCACTCGTTGTGATTACATGAATATCCGCTGAGACTGCGCTTGCGCCGTGTAAAGCTGCTTCCAAAGCGATGCGATCTTTCTCGAATTGAGCCTCTTTGGTCGATTCCGGAGGCATATTCCACGCCACATTAATTATCCTTTTAACATCATGGTTGCGAATTACTGCTTCAACGTCTTCTGCGGAGAATTGTGCTTCTTTAGAGCGGATTATTTCCTTACAAAAGGGCTTGATAGCCTCAGTGTTACTACTTGGACGCACGAGTGCCAACACTTTGAAATCTTGTGTTTGGGAAAGCCTTCGGGACAGCGCTCCACCAACATAGCCGGTTGCCCCCAGGAGCAAGATATTTTTCACTGAACGGTTTTTCTCGTCTGGAACGTCCTTCTCTTTTGACATCTGCTCTAAATTCCATCAAAACTTCAATCAATAAATTAAGCGTCTAACACTTCAGTCCACAATAGAGCCTTACATAATTAAATACTTAGATATGACACAAAAAATTAATTTTTATATTCAAGAATAAAATTTTCTACTTTTCCTACTAAATTGTTTCTCAATGCTAATACCTGTACTAATAGCTTCTAAAATAAAGGCGCTTTGTATCAGCGCCAGCAATAAGTAATGAAATTAAACTCAGCAGGACAGTCTTCCAATCTTGTTGAGTTTAACTCCTGCGATAACTTCATAAATAGGGGAGTAGTGAGTAAATGCGATCGCTCGACAATAATATGGAAGTAGAAAGATGTTATGACCACGATAACACCAATGACAATGGACAATTTTACCGTTCGACCAATGAAGAGGTCAGAATTAGATTTGGTAATTGATTGGGCAGCCGTTGAAGGCTGGAATCCAGGAACTTATGATGCTGAATGTTTTTACCAAGCTGATCAATGCGGTTTTTTCGTGGGGGAGTTGAACAATGAACTTGTGGCAAGTATTTCCGCTGTTGCTTACTCTAAGCACTTTGCCGTTCTTGGCTTTTATATTGTCAAGCCGCAGTTTCGTGGGCGGGGTTTTGGCATGAAAATGTGGAGGGCAGCAATGGCATATCTTGGTACTGAGCGTAACATTAGTTTAGATGGAGTGATTGCCCAACAGGAGAACTACCAGAAATCAGGTTTTCAAATCGCCTACCATCATATTCGTTATGAGGCTGTAGGCGGCGGCGTTGTGCCGTCTGGCATTGTAGAACTCAAAACTGTGCCTTTTGAGAAGTTAGTTGCTTACGATCAACAGCTTTTTCCGGCTGAGCGATCGCAGTTCCTACGACTTTGGATCAAGCAGCCAAACAGTACTGCCTTAGGGGTTGTTAGAGATGGGCATGTTGTTGGTTATGGAGTCATCCGCCCTAGTTATACAGGTTTGCGGATTGGACCGTTGAATGCTGACGATGAACAGATTGCCGAGCAACTCTTACTCGCCTTGCTTGCTTTTGGTTCTGATGCGAGGGTGTTTCTTGATGTGCCAGATGCTAATCCAGAAGCGATTAAGCTGGCTCAACGTTACGGGATGAAGCCAGTCTTTGAAGTCGCTCGGATGTACAATAAAGAAATTCCTAACAAGCCTATAAATCGTGTATTTGCTGTGACAAGCTTAGAAGTTGGTTAGGTAAGTATCATTCGCCAATCAGTCATCTTTTCTAAGGGTTGGTGACAGATTGTAATAGGTCTGTGATGCGCCACGAAAACCCGAATATAGTGGGCAGGATCTGACTGGCAGTGCCCAACGCCCTTCGGGTTCGCCAGTCGCCTAGGTCGGGAGACCCTCCTGCAGCGCTGGTCTCACCAGATACCTCTGTCGGGAAACCCTCCTGCAGCACTGGCTCCCCTACACTACTCAAGATTTTTCATCAATGATGCGCGGATTCCTATATGAGAAAACAAGTAGCGATAAAAATCGAAGTAATTTATTGCCGTTTAGGGTGCGGAATGTGAGAGATTCCCCTTCAAGCCCGAGACTTCACGTTGACCGGGAGGTGGGACATAAAAGGTCGCTCAAAGACTCGGTAGAATACGTAGCCAACCAGTATTGACAATGGAACAGCGATGAGGAACCATTTAACAGCCATGATTGAAGGAGACAACTGGAAGCTCAGTAAGAGTTGATGTACAAGCCATACCACAGGAGCATGTGTGATATAGAGGCTATAGGAAAATATTCCCAGTCCAACGACCCACGGTGATTCTAAAAGTCGCACAGCTGGGGGAAGTGGCTTGTCGTTCATCACAAAGTTGGTGCAGTAAATGAGAAAACATGCTGTCCCCAAGGCAAGAAAATGATGAACAATCCATTCGTCTATTCCTGTTACCAACTCAAATCGCAGCCACTCTGTGATGAAAGCAAGACAAGCAAACACAGCAGCAAGCCTAGACCAAGGTAATGAATTTTTTATCCGTATCAAAGATGGTTTTTGAGAAAAACTGATTTCTGCTGCAGCCATTCCCAAAGCAAAAAGACCCAAAAACCAGGGGTGGATATTTTGCGAGGCTTCACCCAATAGATAGTTAAGTGTAATTCCACCCAAGAAGGCGATCGCTACCGTATACAATAACCCTAAACGCCGCCATATCGGTATTAACAAGATGGCAAACACAAAATAGATTTGCCACTCCACTGCGATCGTCCATGTTGGACCATTAATTTTGTTGATATGTAAGCCAAAATTTTGAATAAGTAGAAGATAAACAACCACATCATGAAAGGAAAAGGTAGGAGAGAATAAACCTTTCAAAATATGCAGTCTTTCATTATCCCAACCTAAACCAGAAATTTGCTCTATCCAAAGTATCAATATACTCATCAAGATGCATAGGAACAGAGCTGCGTAGTAAGGTGGTACGATTCGCCGAATTCGTCGCTTAAAGAAACCTAGTAAACCTCCTGAAAAATATCTTTTATCAGAACGAACCACCGGAAGCATCAAACAGTAGCCGGAAAGAACAATAAAAATGACAACAGCAAAAATTCCATATCTTAGGAACTTTGTCATCGGTAACCAAAGCAAGGCAGGTTGTAAAGCTTGAGTGAGGTTGGGGTCCCAGCAGTGAACTAGCACTACATAGAGAGCCGCCAAACCTCGGATGCCGTCTAAGTAAGCCAGGCGGAGTCGCCCCTTACTGGGTTTTTCATAATATATATTATTTGAATTATTTGAAGTATTTGAAGGATCACGAATTTGATTTTGATTCATTGATAATAGGGAAGTAACGAAAGGTTAAAAATGAAATTTTGGACACAGAACAATAATCGTCAGCACGATTTTCTGAAAATGGGTTCATGCTATTTCCGAGGAATTTGATTTCCTCAAAAGCAAGATATTAATGAAAAATGTTTCTGCAACTTAATGTCAGAAAATGGCTGATTCAGATCAAGCTTATTGTCCTGACTCAAATAGCACTACTAACAAAGCTATGTCGTTAACAATCATGCTTAATATTCTGATTGCACAGATAAAAGCTTTCTCTCAATTTAAACAAAACCTTGAAGACGAGTCGTCATTACAAGGTAGGAGAACAGCCTACAAACATGACTCCTGCAATAGCAGGTTGCTACATAGATATATAAGTGTTAACGACTTATGCAGATGTTATGCCTTAGGGTAAAACTACGTCTGTTACTACCAATGGCAAATGAGTTCCGAAGCCACTTGAGCCCTTTTTGAGACGGACGGCAAACTTCTGCTTCAGGCAAAGTTCTACAGCTTTTGCCCTATAGAAAATGAACTTCTGTATTGAACTAAATACAGATGCTCATACATAAATTCACATCTTTAATAATGTGAAGTTGCGCTACTCTTCCTTGAAGCTGCACTCTGCGCGTTGACAGCACTCGCAAGTAAAAATCGTCACTAACTTGCGCAATCCTGTATTAAATCGTGCTTTGTTCAAGCTTTCTCTTGGAAGGCTGGATAGAGTAGAAGCAAGACCTCTAATATTTAAAATCAGGGGGGAGTTAAACCACCAGGAATTCTTACGGCGGGGACTCTCTGAAGTACTAACTCATACTCCACGAAAAGAGTTCCCTTTAGTAGGGGTTGCTGGATGTGAGCCAGAAGGATTGAGCGGATAAAGCCTAGCTTAAACATAGAAATTACCTCTGAGCTTCCATCGTGCATTTTGCCAATTGCGGCACATACGCACTCATTTGCAGCTACTTTGACATTAGACTTTTCACAAAAATCTTGATTCGATTTTTAGAACCATAGATCAACGAGTGTAAAGCGCTTTCCTCTATTGTACCCACAAGCCAGATTTTCCCTTTCTTCTGCTCTATTAATAGAGGAATAGGAGGAAATAGTGCGAGAAAGAGGCGATATATAGAAACTAACTACTTGCGGTTATCAATATACATCATTAAATGTAGTCAAAGATATCCACTTTTGCTAGCAGCCTAATGTTTTCACTATTTAGATACACATTAACATTGAAGCCAACATAAATAGCAATAGTTTTTAAAGTATTTCATAGAAATTTTACCTAAAAAAGTAAAACCTTTATAAAGTCTTGATAAAATGAAAAACTGGTTATAAGTAAAACTACTTTACTTTATGTTTATTATGAATAATTTCCTATTGCCCCTCTTGTCAAGTTAGGTTAAAGGGGACTGATTTTGAGCATTAAATTATAGGCAATTGCTATAAGAAATACCTCTATCAGTAGTCAGAGTTAATTCATCAGTGCTAAATGCTGAGGAATGAATGTTAAAAATTTCCGCTTGTAGTTTTTACTCAGCACTCAACAGTGTGTACTCATGAACATATCCCACTTGTTGACGAGGCTATGAAAGCGACATTTCCTAGTACAATCAGATTGTTAAGTTTTATATTGCAGTGCCAAGCAGCAAGAACTGCCAAGCACAAATCTGTCATTTCCAGAGCTACCACATAAGCTCTAAACTGGATAACGGTAAAGAGAGGATTTACACAATGGCATTTGAACTTCCCCCATTACCATACGACTACAACGCTCTAGAGCCATTCATCTCGGCTCAGACCCTACAGTTCCATCACGACAAGCACCACGCTGGTTACGTTACCAACCTTAACAAGCTTGTCGAGGGCACAGAACTTGCTGACAAGTCATTGGAAGAAGTCATCTTGGCGACCGCTAATGACTCGTCTAAAGCTGGTATCTTCAACAATGCGGCTCAAGTATGGAACCACACCTTCTACTGGCATGTTTTGAAGAAAGACGGTGGCAGTCCCTCTGGGGAATTAGCTGAAAAAATCAATGCCTCCTTCGGTAGCTTAGATGAATTCAAAAAACAATTCAAAGAAGCTGGAGCAACCCAGTTTGGCAGTGGTTACGCTTGGCTGGTGGTAGAGAACGGTCAACTGAAGGTTGTGAAAACACCCAATGCTGCTAACCCGATCACGAGCGGTCAAACTCCTTTGTTAACCGCTGATGTGTGGGAACATGCGTACTATCTGGATTACCAAAATCGTCGTCCAGACTACCTGCAAACTTTCGTAGACAGTCTGATTAACTGGGACTTTGTTGCTGAACAGTATGCCAAAGCAGCCAAATAAGCTGGCAAAACTCCCCTGCAAATAAATTTTTATATAGCTTAATTCTGTTGGAACAGACTCGAAAACCAAAATTTTAGTCGGTTCTAACTAACTCAAGCTATGAGCCAGGAACCTCAGTTCCTGGCTGTTTTTTCAAAACAACCAATGACTAAGGAGGCGGAATGCTGTTCATGGTCATCGAGCACTTCAAGAACCGTGATGCCGTGGCGGTCTATCGGCGGTTCCGGGAGCAAGGGCGGATGATGCCCGAGGGTTTGAATTACGTTGGCAGCTGGGTTGAAGCCAACGCGCGACCGTTGTTTCCAACTGATGGAATGCGACGACCTGCGCTTGTTGCAGCAGTGGGTGTTACAGTGGCAAGACCTAGGCGAATTCGATATCGTACCTGTAGTCCCATCGAAGGAGACAATGGAGACGATAACCGCAATGCTTTGATGACCTTTTTATCTTAATCAGCGACATCAAACAACCAGATACTCATCTTGTGATGATTATACTGGGTGGCTTAATCTGGGTGGAATGACTTTTAGGCAAAGCCCATCGAAAATCTACAAATGAAAAAGGCATATGGATAGCACAAACTTAGCGCAATATATAGAAGCAACTGGCAGTATTGCCAAACCTTGGTTATTGGTGCAACTGCGACTGAAAAAACTTCAAGAACGTCAAGCGACACTTTCAGAAAATGAGTATGCTCAACAGTTAGAAGATATTCACCAAGACTTAATGAATTTGGGGGAATGGTGGCGCGGTATGGAAGATGAGGTATTTTAAAGTGAGGACTTAGGAGTTATGAGTTATTAACTCCTAAATCCTGACTTCTAACTTGAATTGATGGCGGTGTTTTGACAAATGGATTATAAAGATGCTGGAGTTGATGTTGAGGCTGGTCGAGAGTTTGTAAATAAAATTCGTAATTTGGTTCACAGCACCTTTAGACCGGAAGTCATTGGTGGATTGGGTGGCTTTAGTGGTGGCTTTCAACTACCAAGTGGTTACAAGGAACCTGTTTTGGTTTCTGGGACTGATGGTGTGGGGACAAAGCTGAAAATCGCTCATGCTCTCAATCGTCATGACACCGTAGGCATTGATTTGGTAGCAATGTGCGTCAACGATGTGTTGACATCTGGCGCAGAACCGCTGTTTTTTTTGGATTATCTAGCGACAGGTAAACTAAACCAAGAGCAGCTCACTCAAGTAGTTGCAGGTATAGCGTCTGGGTGTCAGCAGGCAGGTTGTGCTTTACTAGGAGGAGAAACCGCAGAAATGCCGGGTTTTTACCAGGTTGGTGAGTATGACTTGGCTGGATTTTGTGTAGGAATTGTGGAAAAAAGCCAGATGCTGGATGGTTCGCTCTTACAAGTGGGAGATGTGGCGATCGCACTCGCTAGCACTGGCGTACACAGCAATGGCTTTAGTTTGGTTAGGAAAATTGTCAGCGAAAAAGAATTTTCGTGGAGCGATCGCCTAGAAATATTTGGTTCACAAACATTAGGTGAAGTTTTCCTCACACCCACGCGTATTTACGTCAAACCCGTACTTGCTGCGCGTCAAGCGGGATTGGAAATTCATGGTATGGCTCATATCACGGGTGGAGGATTGCCAGAAAATTTACCTCGTTGTTTGGGTAAAGGTCAAGCGATTAAGATTTCGCGCGATTGGTCTATCCCACCACTATTTCAGTGGTTGGCGGAAGTTGGCTCAGTGACCCCACAAGCTATGTATAACACTTTCAATATGGGGGTAGGATTTGTGCTGCTAGTACCTCCGCTTCAGGTACAGCAAGCAATCACCTACTTTGATTCACAAAATATAACAGCCTTTACAATTGGTGAGGTAATCACTGGCTCCGGTGAATTAATTGGATTGCCAATATAAGTGATAATATTTATACACTATAAAATTGATTCTTTCTTGTGTTTTAAAGTGCTTATTTGCCCTATTTTAAATATTTACTAAATATTTGCCCCGGTAGCAAAATGTGGGTTTAACGGGCATTAGTTGCAACATTTCTTACTTTTGCTTATAAAACTAATCGAAAATACGCATGATCGTTAGCCTTTGAATTTGCTAACGTAGTCTTAACATATTGAAAAATTTTGCCAATGATGCCCAGGAAATAGCTACCAACACTCATTTGCGGTGCTGGTATGTTCTGGGCTCTTAGTGTCGCATATTTCAGTGTAAAAAATTACCTAATACAGAAAAGAGGGGGTTATGACAGTCGATATTGTTGAGGTATCTACCTCTACCGAACAATTAAAGCAAGTATTCCAAAGCATTCATGCAAAAAGTTGCCCGACGTCTTTCAACTTTCATATGCACACCGTCTATTCAGATGGCAGGTTGCAGCCGAATGCATTGATGGAGCAAGCTGTCACCATTGGTCTAAAAGGGCTTGCAATTACTGACCATCATAGTATAAGTGGCTACCTAGCAGCTTTAGACTGGTTGGAAAACTGGAAGTGGAACAACCCAGGCGCAAACGCTCCTCAGCTCTGGAGTGGCGTAGAAATTAATGCCAATCTTTTAAATATTGAAGTTCATATTTTGGGTTATTCTTTCGAGGCAGAACACCCCAGTATGAAACCATACATCCAAAGAAAAATTACTACAGGTGAAGAATATCAAGCAGCTAACGTAATTGCTGCCATTCAGAAAGCAGGGGGACTGGCAGTACTAGCTCACCCAGCTCGTTATAGGCGATCGCATTTTGACTTGATTCCTGCTGCTGCACAAGTGGGTATCAATGGCGTTGAAACTTTTTATGCCTACAACAACCCCAACCCTTGGAAACCTAGTGCCGTAGAATCGATGCAGGTGCAACAATTGGCTAGTGAATACGGTCTTTTGAACACCTGCGGTACCGATACTCACGGTTTAAACCTGCTTCAGCGGTTGTAAACATGGAGTTTAGTCTTTTAGCAATACTCCTGGTTCAACAAACCAGGGGCTAAAAACAGATGATTATATTGGATTTGAGATTATCGATTGTAAAAGTTAGAGTTAGAATTCTGCTAAATTATTGCTGAAATTGGGATAATAACCAAGCACCAACTTGCGTTTGATTCATTTCACGAGTACGGCGGAAAGCTTCTTCCAGAAGAGATATTGCTAACTCAGGTAGAACTTGAGACTGAGTAATTTTCCGACTACCACCATTTTCTACAGCAAAAGCAATAACTTGAACATTTTGTACATCTATAATCCAATATTCACCTACTCCTAATTCCTCATATAATAGACGTTTATCACCTTTATCATCTGCAAGAGAAGTATTTGCAATTTCAATAACCAAATCAGGGGCAGGATAGATATCAAGGTGAATAATGGAAATACCCCAAGGAATGACATCAGCATTCTTGCCAATATAATATGATACATCTGGTTGAGCATCATCAAAGCCAGTTTTCCGATAGGTACAATTATCCCTGCCATTGAGATTAATCGCTTTTATAGTGGCAAACAGGTTAACAGCAAAGATAACAACTGTATGGTCTCTTGAATGATCCGAACCTACTGGTGGCATTTCAATCCTCATTTTGCGGTTGTAGTAATAGCTCTTAGCTTTTTCATATGCTGGATTTTCGATTATCTGAGTATATTCATTCCAAGTGGCTGCTACCCATGTGTCAGTTGGTAATTTTGTTTGTAGGTTACTCATAAATCAACAAAGTGGATTAAGGCTCTTGTTATATTGTGTCTTGAGCAGCATCTTCAGAGAAATTTTAACCCACAACCTCTTTCATAACCTCAAGGAACGTCCGCAAAACTGGTAATAGCTCATCTTGTCGCCAGACTGCGACTAGCTCCACCTCTGCGTTTAATGTATTGAGAGTAATGTAGACAACCCCTGTCCTGTGAATATTACGAATCGATGCAGGAGCGAGAGAAACACCCAAACCAGCAGAGACAAGACCAAGAATTGTCTGCTTTTGGCTGGCTTTTTGCACTACTTTAGGGGTGAAACCTGCCTGTTGAAACAAACTAATGCACTGGTCGTAGTAGCCAGGTTCTAAGTGACGTGATACCAGAATGAAAGACTCGTTAGCCAACGTAGGTAACGCTAACTCTGGCTGAGCTGCGAGCGGATGAGTTTCTGGCAATATCACGACAAGTGGCTCTCGTAGGATTGGTTCAAGGGTTAAGGTGGCGTCAGGTATAGGCGGAATCATTAAACCGAGGTGGATTTGCTGCTCTTGCAGCGCCTGTACTTGAGCAGTCGTTGTCATTTCCTCTAATTCCAGTTCCACGCGTGGAAAGCGTTCTCGAAAAATCCTCAAAGCTTTAGGTAAAACGCTATAGGTAGCAAAACCAGAGAATCCTACCTTCAGCCGTCCACTCTCTCCCTGAGCCACTTGCCTTGCTATCTCCACAGCCTGAGCAGCTTTTAACAGAATCTGGCGTGCTTCCACCAAAAAAGCTTTTCCTGGTTCCGTTAACTGAACTCGGCGCTTAGTACGGTGAAACAAGAGTACGCCTAATTCATCCTCCAATTGGCGGATTTGCTGGCTTAGAGGTTGCTGAGTCATGTGCAGGCGTTCTGCAGCTCGACCAAAGTGCAGATCTTCTGCCACAGCAACAAAATAGCGTAAATGTCGCAGTTCCATTTGAATCTTTTAAGTGTTAATTGCCTATAAAAAATGTGTTAGACAGTGAGAAAAATAGCATTTATATTAATAATTAACAACGTAGATGAGCAACCAACTAGCATCAATAATATATTTTTTATTGATAATGAATAACTATTTATAACTACAAATGCACACACATTAATAGAAATAAATTATCTGTGTCCATCTGTGTCCATCTGTGGTTATTTTTTCAAAAATTCTTTTTTACAGACATTAAATATTCAAAAAAGCTAATATTTAGGAATTTAATTTCATGACAGACGACACTAGTCCCGATTGGAAAAATGCTGCTTTGCTTACTATAGATGTGCAAAATTCTTTCGCACTACCGGGAGCTTCTGCAGAAATTCCTGGCACATGGGAAGTGATACCCAATATTCAGCAATTAGTCCAAGCATTTAGACAAAATGGTAAACCAATTATCCATGTTGTCAGGATTTATCTACCTGATGGCTCAAACGTTGATTTATGTCGCAGACAAGACATTATAAACGGCAAGCAGGCTGCAATACCTGGTACTGAGGGAGTAGAGCTTGTAAACGAATTAAAACCATCAACTCAAATCATGCTTGATGTAGATAAGCTCATTTCTGGAGCGTTTCAATCAATTAGTTATCGTGAATGGATCATGTACAAATCAAGATGGGGAGCTTTTTATCAAACCTCTCTTGAAAAACATTTACGTGAGTCTTCCGTTAACACTTTAGTGGTTTGCGGATGTAACTTTCCTAACTGCCCACGCACCACAATTTATGAGGCAAGTGAACGAGATTTTCGAGCCGTTTTCATACCGGATGCCACATCTCAAGTTTACGAACGAGGTTTGCAAGAGCTAAGGAATATTGGCGTGAGTTTGGTGAGTGCTGAAGAGTGTATTGCTATTATGCAAACCGTAAAAATATCCTGTAAAAACTTTCATCAATGAAGAGAGTCTGACTATGAATTTGGAATTTAGCACGAATACTTTTGAAAAAGAGAAGATTCTTTTAGCTGGTAGGGAAGAATATATCATTCGAGGAGGACGCCATCTTTTTCCGCTTTTACCTAAAGCTTTTGAAGAGATTCATCAAATTGGAGTGATTGGTTGGTCATCTCAAGGTCCTGCTCAAGCACAGAATTTAAGAGATTCTCTGGGAGGTACTAATATTAAAGTCAAAGTAGGTCTTCGGAAAAATTCATCTTCTATTTCATTGGTAGAAAAAGATGGATTTACTAGAGAGAATAACACATTAGGAGAAATGTATGAAGTGATTTCCGAGTCAGATTTATCAATTCTTCTCATTTCCGATGCTGCACAGGCGGAAAATTACCAGCAGATTTTTGAGGCTACACGTTCAGGAGCCACACTTGGATTGTCTCATGGATTTTTGCTCGGACATTTGAAAAACATTGGTGAATCTTTCCCTGAAAATATTAATGTAATTGCTGTTTGTCCTAAAGGAATGGGACCTTCAGTCAGGCGACTTTATGAACAAGGAAAAGAAATTAACGGAGCAGGGATTAACTCCAGCTTTGCAATTCATCAGGATGTCAATGGAAAAGCAACAGATTATGCACTTGGATGGGCAGTTGCAATTGGTTCTCCGACAATATTTCAAACGACTCTTGAATCAGAATATAAGTCTGACATTTTTGGAGAAAGAGGAATCCTTCTGGGAGCAGTTCACGGCATTGTAGAAAGTTTATATCGCTGGTTTCTTCATCATGAATACTCTCAGGAAGCAGCTTATGTAAATTCTGTAGAGTTGCTCACAGGAACAATCACCAGGATGATTTCTAAAAACGGAATCTTATCTGTTTATGAATCTCTAAATCATGCAGACAAAGAAACCTTTAAGAAAGCTTACTGTGCTGCTTATCATCCAGCCTTTGAAATTTTAATGGAAATTTATGATGAAGTTGCTTCTGGAAACGAAATTCGCAGCGTCATTCAAGCAACTCATCGTCATCACCGTTACCCTATAGGAAAAATTGACGGCACACAAATGTGGCAAGTTGGCATTAATGTTCGTGCCAATAGACAACCCGAAAAATTTGCCATTCATCCTGTCACTGCTGGAGTTTATATCGCTACTATGATGGCTCAAGTAGACTTACTGAAGGAAAAGGGACATCTTTATTCTGAAATTGTCAATGAATCCATCATTGAAGCTGTGGATTCTCTAAACCCTTATATGCATCAAAAAGGAGTTGCTTTTATGGTTGACAATTGCTCTATCACAGCACGGCTTGGAGCTAGAAAATGGGCACCACGATTTGATTATGTATTATGCCAACAGGCTTTCACTGCATTGAATGATGAGAAACAAGTAGATGAAAGACTATTTGACAACTTTTTGAGGAATGACATTCACCAAGCTTTCTCAGTTTGCGCCCAGTTACGACCTTCTGTTGATATTTTTGCATAGAATATAGCAATCTTAAATCATTGGTGAACAACAAGATTCCCGACTTCTTTAAGAAGTCGGGAATCTTTGAATTTTGAATTACTTAAAACAGTGAACAGTGACCAGTGACGCCTGCTATGGTGGGGGATTTAAACCCGCCCTCCGGGTATCTCCTTCGGAGACGCTTCGCGAACGCCACTTGCTCTACTTGGGGAAACCCCAAGACCGCAGTGGCTCACCACCAACGCTCTCTGGTCCAATTGGTGGGGGACTTAAACCCTGCGGATGAAACTGATAACTGATAACTGATAACTGGTAACTGTTAATATGGTGGATAATCATCTTCATCAGGGTAAACGTAGGAACTAGAAACCCCCGCCATCTCCATCCGAGGTGTTTCTGGTTTCATCGTTTCCTTACCAAAGTCCTTATGCTCTTCAAAAGTCTTACAGATAATTTCAGACTCTTGCGAGTCGGAACCAATCAGGTACTGTGTTAAGGTGGCGACTGTGGGATGTTTATAGTCCACAGTTGAAGCTACTAAAACTATATTCGGTTCAATTCCTCTTTCTTCACAGTTAATAATGGGGGAGAAAATCCCGTGGGCGTGGAATAGCGCACCTTTTGGTGTGAGAGGCTGCTTGCGGTATCCAGCATAAGCCTTTTCTAGTTCAGCAAGGAACCCACCAGTGACCCTACCTTGTTGGTATTCACAGTAAGCTTTACTGAAACTTGCTCCGGCTGCTCCATTTACAGTAAGCTGTAGCGGTAATTCATGTAAGAAATTTTTATCTTCTCCTACTAAATAAATTAAATAGCGAGTAAATGTTTTAAATTTAAGTTTGTCTGCTAAAAAAGCATCGTAATTGTCTTTGAGTGTACCCAATTTTACTCCAGTTTCCCGGTCTTTGACAGATAACGGTCCCCGACGGACTACGACTAACCGTGGAGTGGTGGTCATATACACCGTTTCGACTCCGGAGCTAAATTCATGCTCCATTTGCTGCCAATTGTCATCGGGCTGAAAGCCCACAGCGTGGGCGTTATCCAGCTTAATTGCCAAACCGTGAGGTTGTAAGCCATTTGTGCCATAGCGAGGATTAATCATCTGACACCAAGGGAGTACTTGAGAAGCTGGTGCGTTGTACTTCTCGTCCTCAAAGTCGAATTTTGCAGATGGTTTCATCGTCTTAGGCGGTTGTCAATGTTTTGCAGATCAAGTTTACACGGTTTAGCAATGCTTGGGACTTCGATGCACTTAGTGGCTTTAGACACAATTGGTCTAAAACTGAGAATACTCTATCACTTTATTCAAGAAGTCACGCACAATCTAAACCTGATTTTAACAACTGCCTGTCAAAGCGCCCATGTAGAGTATTTTTAGTGGGGATGGTTCAAAGGGGTGTAGGGGTATAGGGGTATAGGGGCGACTTTTTGAACGTGGGATTGAAACAACGACGCTCCGAAGTTTGCCCGGAGGGAAACCAACGCCAGTCACCTGGGCGTGGGAAACCTGCCTGCATCGCTAGCGCTCCTCCTTGCAACTTCTCTCTTGTCGAAACGCGCCTACAAGGGTTGATACAAATCTTTTTTTCTTAGTGGGCGACCGAACCACCCCGCCCATGATTTTCTTCCCCCCCCCACACCCTTACTCCCCTAGTTTTGTAATATGCTACAATCAGTTGAATAAACCCGATTTCTAAGAAACCGGGCTTTTAATATTTGTGGCATTCGGTTGAAAATGAACAGCAGGGGCAAACTATTGAGATAATCGCTGCTGGTAATAGTCAACAATTTGTTCTGTGACTTCAGAAACGCTCAAACCATCAGTTTTAATTTCAACAGCATCTGGTGCTTTTTTTAAGGGGGAAACTTTACGCGTGGTGTCTTTCCAGTCGCGTTCAGCGATGTCCTTTTCCATCTGCTCTAAACTCACTTCAGGTTGACCCTGTTTTTTAAAGTCTTGCATGCGGCGACGTGCACGTTCACTGACAGAAGCGGTTAGAAAGATTTTCAGTTCGGCATCAGGGAATACGTGAGTACCTATATCCCGTCCTTCTGCAACCAAACCACCTTTTTTCCCCCAGCTATGCTGTTGTTTAACCAGTGCTTGACGCACGGCGGTCTGTGCTGCTACTGCTGAGACTTTAGATGTCACCTCTAGAGTGCGGATTGCTTGTGTAACATCAGTCCCATTAATCCAAACCCGCATCGGTGATTGCAAGTTCTCGGTAGGAGTCAGTTCAATGACACACCCGTTGGCTAATTCAGCGATCGCACACTCATCGTCAAGGGCAATTCCCTTTTGCAGTACCAGCCAAGTGACAGCGCGGTACATTGCTCCTGAATCTAAATACACTAAACCTAGGTTTGCCGCTACTTGACGAGCAACAGTGGATTTTCCAGCTCCTGCTGGTCCATCTATAGCGATGATCGGCTTGCGATCGCGCAGAATAGTATTATCAATCAAACGTGTAGAACCTAGGCGAGCGGCGATCGCGAGCATTCCTTCCTCCTGAATTTTTTCTTCTATAAGCATCAACGTATTTGGTTCAACCAACTCAATATATTCCACTAAGACAGAACTAACCATTGCCACTTCTTGCTGCACCACTGCTATAAGCGCTTTTGCATCGCGTTCTCCTGCTTTGAACGCCGCTTGCGCTTTCAGCAAGCCGCCATACAACACTGCTGCTTGCTGCTTTTGTGTTGCGGTCAAATATTGGTTGCGAGAACTTATGGCAAGACCAGATGCTTCTCGCACCGTAGGACAAGCAACAATTTCGATTGGAAAATTCAAATCAGCGACTAGCCGTTTAATAATGGCAAGCTGCTGACCGTCCTTTTGACCAAAGTAGGCTCGATCAGGCTGTACTAAGTTGAAAAGCTTAGTCACAATCGTCGCTACACCCTGAAAGTGACCCAGCCGAGAACGACCACACAAGCCAGATATCATAGCAGATGGTGGGATAACTTGTGTAACTTTTAATTCTTGTATATTCTTCTCGGCAACTCCTACCTCTTCCGGAGTAGGAGCAAAAATTGCATCTACCCCTGCTTGTTCACAAAGTAATTCGTCCTGGTCAAAAGTGCGAGGATAGCGTTGGTAATCTTCGTTTGGAGCAAATTGCAGCGGATTAACGAAGATACTCACAATCACCGTGGCATTTTCGTGCCGCGCCCGTTGAATCAAGTTTAAATGACCTTCGTGCAACGCTCCCATTGTCGGAACCAAACCAACTGCTGTCTTTGATCTACCAGTCACCTCAAATGGCAACGGCTGCGCTTGATCCACAAGCTGGTTTTCAAAACGGTGTTTAGCTAAATAGCAGCGTAAAGCTGCGACTGTTCTCAACAGGCGCACAAAAATACCCCTAGTTTTCTCTAGCTCTCCCCGTTAGTTTATATCTGAAAGCGAGGAAGAGACCAGCAACTAGGGGAACGAGGATAATTCGTAATTGATAATTCGTAATTCGTAATTACTAACGAGTGGGACGAATTACGAATTACGAATTCTACCTACCCAGGATTTCTACCCGCACTGGTGCAACGCCACTGCCCATCATTCCCAAAATCCGTGCGGCGGCAACAGAAAGGTCAATAATTCGACCACGAATGAAGGGTCCTCTGTCATTAATCCGCACCACTACAGAACGACCATTGCGGGTGTTGGTAACGCGGACTCGCGTACCAAAGGGTAAGTGGCGATGGGCAGCTGTTAATCCTTCTGGATTAAACCTCTCACCGGTGGCGGTACGATTGCCAGAACCATCATATCCGTAATAAGAAGCCATACCTTTAGCGCTGGCTATCACTTGTCCGGCAATCTGTTGTGGCAAATTTGGTAGAGATATTGGCGATGATTGCTGGGGTAAATTGGCAATTTCGTTCATGGGAGATGCATTGCCTATGAGTCTGCGCAAGCGATTTGTTGCTTGCAGTGCATCTTTTGCTCGATCATTGGTTGTATCTGCAAGCCGTGTATCGCCATCGATTTCCACGATTTCTTCGCCATTTGCCTTGATGATATAGCGACCTTGTGGCGGTTGCTCACCAAGTTGGTTGTTTTTCTGCTGGCTCTCATTGGCTGTGGATTCGCCTCCTGCTTTCCAACTGACTGTAATCTTGCTGGCGTCCACCTTGTCCCAGATCAGCTGGTTTATCCTAGCTGCTACAACTGTTGCCCTCTGAACTGGGTCATCTTTGGTAGAGTTAGCCTGGTTATTAATATCCACGCTTGCCCCAATTGATGCTACCTTCGTTGGGCTGCTTGCATTTGTACTGACAAGCTGTGCGCCGTTCTCGTTACCAAATGCACCCATTTTTGTCTCTGAACTGGCAACTGACTTGTCACCAACAAAGGTAAGAACGGGGATGTTGCGAATATAGAGCGTTGCCGCCTGACGCCCTGCCACTTGATGAGTATGAATTTCAGTCATCACAGCAGCATCTGAAGCAGGGTTCTCTGCTGGGGATTTATACTCTCCTACTTTCACCACATCACCAGAGGCAATAGGTAGCGAAGATGGAGCCGTTTTCTTGGCCGTCTGAGCGCGACCTACTGACGGTATCCCAAGAACAGTAGAAAATAGAGCGACAACAGTCCACAAATGTTTTTGATTCATGCGTCCGATATTAAAGCGACTGAAGAACAAAAGTTCCATAATTGGCGGGATTTTGCACCACTGATGAGTGACATATCCCTAAAACTCCAACTCGTTCTGCTTTCACTTTTTGCTTTTAACTGCAACAGACTACCACGAACTTATAGCGTTGGGGATCGGGGATCTAGCGTAATCCTTGGTAAATTTATCAAATTCAAACTCACTTTTTAAGCCCAAAACCTTACTCAAAAGAGCTTTTTGGCTGTGTAACAGTTTTTTGTTTGATTAAAAATTTTATTATTAAAACCTAACAATATTTGGTAATTAAATTGTTCAGGGTAGCGTACGCGCTTGTCTATAAAGAGAATTAATGGTATCTGCTTTCAACAGCGGCTTATACTACCATACTTTCACTTAATTTCCAGTAGTTCTACTTGAACAATAAGTTTAAACACAAAATCAATATTTTTAGTGATTTTGATAACTAGATATAAACTATATGTTAAGTATCCTTTGCTAAGTACTAGCTTTTAAGCCCTTTTTCAGGGTTTGTTTGCAAGCAATGACCCAGTTTTCGCTTCAAACATGACAGCAGTATTCAAGTTAACTTTAAAATCATTATAATTTTTAACTAGCTGGATATTAGATGACTCATAATATGCATACTTGTTAAACCTTATTTAAAATTTAGTAAAATAAATTACATACTGTCTAAAGTGACAAAACAGGAGGCTAGATGTTACTTGCATGAATAATTTTTACCGTCCAAGCAAAATCCCTGAGCAGAATATTAACTAGATTCGCGTATGCAAATCGAATACATCAAAATTTGTCAAGGATAGAAGAAAAAGCGTAATTTTTCACACTCAACTGTCAGCTTCATGGCAAAGCAAGAAGATTCACAATTTCAATCTTTTGTTGAGGACTTGCATTCAAAGTACCAGTCCTTAAGGGATGGAACTGTAGCAAACTACATTCCTGAACTAGCAAAAGTCAATCCAGACTTGTTCAGCATTTGTATCGCTACCGTCAATGGCGATGTTTACGAAGTTGGGGACTACAATCAGCTATTTACGATTCAATCGATTTCCAAAGTGTTTGTTTACGGACTGGCGCTTGAGGATCATGGACGAGATTATCTTTTGACAAGAGTAGGTGTAGAACCGACAGGAGACGCATTTAACGCAATTGTCCTCGATGAGAAATCGAAGCGACCATACAACCCAATGGTCAATGCGGGGGCGATCGCAACCACAAGCTTAATCAAAGGGTCGGATGTAACCGAACGTCTCAACCGGATGCTGGATATGTTCCAACGATACACTGGCCACAATGTGTTCGTTGATATTTCAGTATTTACCTCAGAACGCCTCACAGGACATCGTAACCGTGCAATGGCACACTTAATGCTCAATTTTGGCATGATTGACCAAAATATCGATGAGGCGCTAGACCTTTACTTCCAACAGTGTTCTGTCATGGTGAGTTGCCATGATTTAGCAGTGATGGCGGCTACCTTAGCGAACAAGGGTATCAACCCGATTACAGGAAAACAAGCCGTGGATAGCCGTTACGTTAAAGACATTCTGAGTGTGATGTACACCTGTGGAATGTATAATTTTGCAGGCGAATGGGCATATAAAATTGGTATTCCGGCAAAAAGTGGAATTTCTGGCGGAATTATCGCTGTTATACCAGATAAGATGGGAATTGGAGTGTTTTCTCCACTACTCGATTCACGCGCTAACAGTGTTCGAGGGGTTAAGGTTTGTGAAGAGCTTTCGCAGCAGTTTGGTTTACATTTGTTCGAGTGTGCAAGCAATAGGTTAAATTTTGGTAGTTATACCAAGTTGCGTTCAAACATGTCATTCTGACCGAACGCGAGTGCGTGCCGCAGGCATAGGGAAGAATCTTGCAAGATGCTTCGCTTCACTACCGTTACGCTCAGCATGACAACTTGTCTCTATGACTGCAACTTGGTATTAGCATATAAGAAAAATGCGATCGCTTTACGGCGATCGCATTTTGGCATGGCACTCTAGTTTTTTAGATGATGGTGGTATTAGGTTTTTAAGCTCCTAAAAAAATAATCATTTCGTTGCGTTTTAGCAAAGACAGGCTATCCGTACATTTCTCGTTGTTTGCTACTGACAGCGCTCCTTCGAGTCCTGTGGTAGTGTAATAAGAAGTAAAAGGCTGACTGGTGTAGGGCGCACCGGAAAAACGCTTCGCTCGCTCCATCCAACCGCACAGCTTTATAAAGATTAGAGCTATCTGTGAGCTACTCAATGTTTGGGACAGCTAAATTAAGCTTTTCCAGCCGCCTCAATATTAACCAAATTAACCAACCGTTAACCGCTAAAATCCTCAAATTACTTAAGGGTTTTGTGGAAGTGGCAGATGCTTCACACGAAATAAGACTACTGCTTTTAAAGCTTGATTTCATCACTCATCAATTTAAACGCCCACTGAGTAGCTAGTTCGTACCTAGCTCCCAGTAGGACTTCCCCCTAATTGAGTAAGCAATGAGGAGACGATATTATCGTGTCAAACGATTCTGAAAATTTTCATCCCGAGGACGATATAGATGATTTTCAGCCTTTAGAAGGGTTACGGGTAGTTGTCGTCGATGATGATGCCGATAACTGTAATTTAATCGCTTTTATTCTTGAAAGCGCTGGTATCCAAGTGATGACGGCAGCATCGGCAGTAGAAGCTTTACAGGTTATAAGACAATTTGAACCGAATCTCTTGATTAGTGATATTGCTATGCCAGAAGTTGATGGCTATTCCTTAATTCGCAGAGTCAGAACGCTTGATCCTCCCCTGGGAGCGATTCGGGCGATCGCTGTAACAGCTATGGACATACAAGAAGGACGTGATCTTGCTTTCATGTCTGGGTTTGAAGCTTACCTGATGAAGCCTGTAGAACCAACAGAATTAATCACAGAAATAATAAAGTTAATAGAGTTACCTTGACTGCGATTAAAATCGCTCGCGTCGTGTTTCCTCCGTTGTCTAAAGCACTTAATACTTTTACCCAAAATATCACTCTTTGGTGCCGTTAACTACATTTTCCAACAGTGTGAATCGCAGCTAGATCATGTGGTGGCTGCGTAATCTCAACTCACTGCAATCACTCCTGCACTTTGATTCGCCAACCTATCAACCGCACACACTGCATAGGTTGCTGGTTCAACAGTAGCAAACGGTGTACCAGCAGACAAATGCAGTTAGACGAACACCTTATAATTTTTATCTTTCCTCCTGCTCTAGCAGCTTGGAAAGTCTATTTTTAATTTCTTGTACTTGCTTATCGCCCCTAGGTAGTGTTAAAAGACGAACTTCAATCTCTGCAATATTGTCAATCCGAGTGGTCTTTTCCCAAACCCTGTTCTCTGCCTCGGATTCATGTTCATAACGAAATGTTACAGTGTCCAAATTGACATCTAAGATTTCTACGTTCTTTAACCAGCCGTTACTGCTTTTGACGAAAAGCCAAACATTAGGCTGACCAATCAGTTCCTTGAGTTTACTCTCCATACAGATTATATTGGATTTAAGTGCTTTTACTAGGCTTAACAAGATTTGTCAATTTAGCTGAAGATATATTCTGACATCTAGCTTAAGATATATTTTTACATTATTTTCTAATTTTGAAAAGCTTTTGGTTAAAAAATTTTAGTAATATCTGATACAAACCACCTCATGTCCTAAGATTTGTACCTAATAGACGGTACGAGACTTGCCAATGGATACATCTTTTCTGTAATGATAGAAAAGATAATAAAAGTAAATTTTTATTAAGCGAGGATAAAGATGTACATCGTACAAATTGCCTCGGAGTGCGCTCCTGTCATCAAAGCTGGAGGTTTAGGCGATGTCGTTTACGGACTCAGTAGAGAATTAGAAATCCGGGGGCATACCGTCGAAATCATTCTGCCGATGTACGATTGCATGCGCTACGACCACATTTGGGGGCTTCATGACGCCTTCATGAACTTGTGGGTACCCTGGTATGGCGCTGCAATTCACTGTTCAGTCTATTGTGGCTGGGTACACGGACGGCTGTGTTTCTTTATTGAACCCCACTCAGGAGATAATTTCTTCAATCGGGGCTGCTACTACGGTTGCGGCGATGACAATATGCGGTTTGCCTTCTTTAGCAAAGCCGCTTTGGAATTTCTGCTTCAAAGCAACAAACGACCTGATGTTATCCATTGCCATGATTGGCAGACGGGTTTGGTTCCAGTCATGCTCTATGAAATCTACAAATATCATGGCATGGAGTACCAACGGGTTTGCTACACCATCCACAACTTTAAGCATCAAGGGTTTGCCGGTGTCGATACTCTCAGGGCAACGAATTTAAACCGGGAGTCTTACTACTTCCAGTATGATAAGCTGCAAGACAACTTCAATCCTTTTGCCCTGAACTTTATGAAAGGGGGCATTGTTTACTCCAATGCTGTGACGACAGTTTCGCCACATCATGCTTGGGAAGCTCGTTGCACTGACATTGGCTATGGATTGGGTCATAGCTTGCACTTATACCAGGATAAATTCACTGGTGTACTCAACGGCATTGATTATGATTTTTGGAATCCTGAAATAGACCGCTACATCGCCTATCCTTATAGTAAGGACGATTTTGAAGAAAAGGCAAAGAACAAAAAAGCCTTACGCGATCGCCTGCTATTGCAGGATGTTGATAAGCCAGTCATTGCTTTCATTGGTCGTTTAGATGAGCAAAAAGGCGTTCATCTTGTCCATCACGCAATTTATTACGCCCTCCAGAATGGAGCGCAATTTGTGCTGTTGGGTTCAGCAACAGAATCAGGAATCAATGCCCATTTCCGCCATGAGAAAAACTTTTTGAACGATAATCCGGATGTTCATTTAGAACTTGGCTTTAACGAAGAATTATCCCACCTGATTTATGCAGGGGCAGATATGATTATTGTCCCTAGCAATTACGAACCTTGTGGGTTAACCCAGATGATTGGGCTGAGGTATGGCACTGTACCCGTAGTTCGAGGAGTCGGTGGGCTAGTCAATACGGTGTTTGACCGAGACTACGACCAGAATAAGCCTCCGGAAGAACGCAATGGCTATGTGTTCTACCAGTCAGATTATGCTGCCTTTGAGTCGGCAATGGAACGTGCTTTGAAGTTGTGGTACAACAATCCAGAAGAGTTCCGCAAACTTGCCCTTCAGGGTATGGAGTATGACTACTCTTGGAACCACCCAGGAGAGGAATACGTGGAGATTTACGAACATATTCGACACAAATGGTAGTAGCTTAGTCTGCTACTACAATAAATGACATCAACTCAAGCCAAAAAACAAGGTTGACTCATTTGGGTGTGTTAGTACCAGGGATTTTTCATCCCTGGTTCTTTTTTAATAGTGCTCGGTGAAGTACTCACCACTAAAATTCAGTACCGTTTATAGTAGTGGGTACTTCACACTTGAGGTCTCAAATATGGTTACTTCACCTGAAATCTATCTCACCCCTGACGAATACCTCCGAATGGAGGAACACAGCGACATCAAACATGAATACATTGACGGCTACATCTACGCAATGGCTGGAGCGCTTGACTCCCACGTTACCATTGCGGGTAACCTGTTTGCTCTCCTGCGTAATCATGTGCGTGGCTCAGGCTGTCGTGTTTACATCGCCGACATGAAAGCACGTATCGAATCTCTAAATCGATATTACTATCCCGATGTGATGGTGACTTGCGACCAACGAGATCAAGAAACTCCTGCGTATAAAAGATTTCCCTGTTTAATTGTCGAAGTTTTATCTGACTCTACTGAAGCCTTTGATCGAGGAGACAAATTCGCGGATTACCAAACTTTAGAAAGTCTCCAAGAGTATGTTTTAATTAACACTAAACGTCAGCGAGTCGAGTGTTTCCGTCGTAATGATGAAGGGCTGTGGGTTTTGCAATCTTATACAGCAGAAAATAAATCATTTCGACTACACAGTATTAAGTTTGAAGGAACGATCGCGGAGCTTTACGAAGATGTCGTTTACTAGCAGCAATTCCTAAAAAATATAGCAATGCTACATGATTTGTTAAATTGATTTTTTTGAACCGCAGAGGACGCAGAGAACACAGAGGAAAGAGAAAGCGGAGATTTTCACGATTGAATTAGGATTGCTATAGATTGTTAAATTGTATGAAGCTCTTTGAATTTACATCTAGATACTATTAATAGACTTCCGGATTGATACAATTGGGCAATCGCTCCCCCTTCAACCCAGCAATGAGATTAGCGATCGCCATGTTTGCCATTTTTTCTCGTGTTTGAAGGCTGGCACTGCCAATATGAGGTGTAATAATCAGGTTATCTAAGCTCAGTAAGGGACTATCAGTTGGTATCGGTTCTGGGTCAGTGACATCTATGGCAGCACCTGCAATTTGACCACTCGTAAGCGCTGTGTATAATGCTTCTGGGTCTATAATTGCTCCCCGCGCTGTATTGATGACAATGGCAGACTGCTTCATCAATTCAAACTGGCGATCGCCAAAAAGATGATAAGTTTCGTCTAACAAAGGTGTATGAATTGTCACAAAATCAGACTCTTGCAGCAGACGTTCAAACGTAGTAAATTCCACACCTAAAAGTTTTTCTAACTCCTGGTCACATCTGTGTCTGCTAGTATAAAAAATTTTCATATCAAATCCTTTAGCACGACGAGCGATCGCCTGACCAATGCGCCCAAAACCGACAATCCCTAAAGTCGCACCTGTGATGTTCGGTCCCAATAACAAATTTGGTTCCCACGTCCGCCACTGACCCCCACGAGCAAATCGGTCTGCTTCTACCACTCGCCGTGCAGCCGCCATGAGTAACGCCCAAGTCAAGTCAGCAGTCGCATCTGTTAACACACCAGGGGTATGACCAACTGGTATCTTCCGTGCAGTAGCGGCAGGAATATCAATATTGTCGTATCCAACTGCCATTTGGCTAATAACTTTAAAAGAGCTTCCAGCTGCTTCTATCAGTTGCTGATCAATCTGGTCTGTCAGCAAGCACAGCAAACCATCAATTGTTTTGACCTTTTTTAGTAAAACTTTATAGGGAGGCGGTTGGCGTTCTTCCCAGACTTCAATGGTAGCAATCTGTTGCAGTTGCTCTAACTTGGTGGGAAGGCGACGAGTGATGAAGACTTTGGGTTTGGACATGGTTGAGGATTTGTTCGGTTTCGCTTACGCTCAATTTAAGCTACTAGCTGCAACATAATGATGTCAACTTAAGCCTAAAGGCAAGAACAATTCAAACCACCGACCGCTATTCTTACATTGATATTCCCACGAATCGCTTTCGTCGAGTAGGGACAGAGTTGATGAGCTTGGGCAACTATCTGTTCAGCCTTCTTGCGGTCTGCATCTGGAATATCGATTACCATTATCTATATAGCGTTCGCGAAGCGTGTCCGGAAGGGATTTAGATTCGTATCATGGTCGTTTGAATAATAAAATCTGTGGCCCCAAGTGCACTAAAAATACCACTATAAATGAAAGTACCACTATAAATGCATACATTATTAATAAAGTGATAAACCTTAGCTGTCTTTTTACAAGACGTATATGAATTTCTGAACAAACAAGAACAACAGGTGCAATACTCCATTCAACTTGCTCAATATCATTTTGTTCAATCCCAAAAAATAGGTCTGTTATTTGACGGTTGAAAGTCTTACGAACTGACTCTTTATCTAATCGTGAACACAATCCTACCCAATAAAATCGATACTCTGACTTTCGTTCGTCCCAGTTACGATCAATTTGATCAAGTGGAACACTCGCCACTGACCAAATTTTCCTTGGACAAAAAAATAAGTTACCAAAAAGTAAGTCACGACTTGAGTTTGAGTAGGAATTAGAATTTTCGCTCCCTAAAGCAGCAAGTCCAATAACATCAATTTTTAAGTTGTCACTGCGTACAAGAATTCCATTGGGCTTGCCCTTTGGTCCTATCACAGCAAACTCGATAGGAGAATTATTAATAATCAAACTCTTGCTAGGTTGACTTGTATCCATAATCTGCTTTTAGCTAATTAACGTGAGTTCGATGAACTGGAAGCTCTGAAAGACCTGGTTAGAAAAGGTTTTGGAAAATAGCAACTTTTAAAAGTTTGTGAGCTTACTGAGAATAAAGTCAGCAACTCAAGAATTCTGTTAAATATTGACTGTATTCTCAAAATTAATTGATATTTGCTTTTATGTTTAATTTCATAAACCTTGCTCTGTAAGCATTTCAACCTATAAATTCTGTTTAACTCATGTTAATTACCAATCTTTTTAAATCCGATACAAGCTGTGCAATATCATTAGGTCGTTCATTAGAGTGTTCGGCGGAAGTAACCTGTGCTACTAAATTGCTATCTTTCCAGGCTTTCTCCTCAGACTCTAAAAATTTTTTCAACCGTATACATTCATTTTGAGAGTTCTTTTCCCAGAGATCTCGCTTGTTTAGAAGCAGATGTATTGAAGCAGGTTTGTTATTCTGTTCCCTTAAGTGCCAACGGAGTTGTTTTTGGAAGTCTATATGCTTTTGAATGCGAGCTTCATCAATACTTTTTTCATTATCAGAGGCATGATGATCAAGCACAATGAGTAGGATATTCGCAGGAGTTGCAACTTGAAATTGGTTAGCATACATCTCACCAGGACCGTCAAGCAAAGCTATAAAGTGGAACGGTTCTATTTTAAGTGACGTAACGTATGCATGTACTGTATCGGTTCGTACTTTGGCAGGCGTTTGATGAAGAATTCTCATCAATAGGGTAGATTTACCAACTAGCTCTGGGCCTACAACCCCAAGCTTTAAGAGTGGAGGATCTACCTCTTGAAGCTTTTCCAAATTTAGCCTTTGCCCAACAAGTGTGTTGGCATTTTTAAGTCTTGGAGGAATAGCTTTCCAAGCAGGAATAGTTATAGCTATGACAGCAATGATAATTCCCAGAATTCCCACGAGGGCGGCCAGTGTACTTGAAAATGCGTTCAAACCCACAAAAGCAATAATAGAAAGGATCAAACCGCCCAAAGAGGCTAATCCCGATGTGAGGTTGAGTTCTTGAGTGAACCTCCCAAACCACTGCTTCCAACGTCGTTTTCCAGCCATTTGTCCTAAAACTCCATTAACTTTTAACCTTATTGATATAGCAGTCCTAAATTGATACGTGAGAATCAAAAACGGCTATAATGCTTGTAAAATAAAAATTTATTTGAGTATTTTCTCACAAATGATTCCGAATGGCTATATAACCTAGCTCTTTTAAGCAATTCACATTTCTTAACACTGTAGCCGTATACAAAGGTTTCATCGCAGTACCTTCATATTGTTGTTCTAGTTGCTGCATTAGTTTCTCGGTTTCAGGATTCATGGTTCTTGCCTTCACACTACTATTGGCAGTATCACGCATTATCCTTGAAGGCGTAGAAAAGTTTTTCCTATCTCGTTCTGTTCATACCAATGCTTTGTCCATCAAGACGGTTCCTAAATGTCCTTCAATTGAGCCAAAAATCCGCACATTATGGTAAGTTTACTGTTTGTATAGAATTTCGTGACGAGCGACAAAACCACAGTTTATAAAAACCTGCTGGGAAATTGAATTTACTGCTTCCGTAAAAGCAATTCGATAACGAGCATTAACAGCATTTTCAACGCAAACTTGTACTAAGTTCTGAGCAATTTTTTTCCTCTGTACTCTGGTGCTACTGCCAACATATGAAGATGTAAATATTCACCTTTGTCAATCTGCTTAGCCAGTATATACTGTGTTTGTAGTTGCTCGAAAAGCACCATAAGAAATGATTTATAAAGTCAATTTTAAGAGACCAAACGATTCAGCATGAATCTTACTGTTCATTCAAAAACCTTCGGGAGTGTGGAAACCTTGTGGCTTTAGTTTAACCGCACAAAATCGCTTTGTTCCCGACTTTGGATGCTACCCTTTGAGTAATGGCTCATGCGTGAACAGCTTGATTAATACTAGCAATTATTGCTTAACAAACTTATTTCAATGCCCAAAGAGCGATCGCCTGAGCAAACCCTGCAAATGAACTATAATCTTGAGCAACTATCGAGACATTTAAACCTAACTTCTTTGCATTTGCTGCTGTATAAGGTCCAAAGCAAGCAAGGAGGCACTGTTCATAATCACTTTTTGAATCAACCATTTGCAAAAAACCTGCGACTTCCACAGTGCTACTAAAGGCAATGACATCAATTTTGCCTTGCCGAATCAGATTTAACTCAACCTCATAAATATTTTTGTCCAAACACCGCGTCCTATAAGTTGGTACACAAGTCACCTTCATGCGCAATTTTTCTAAACCTGCAATGAAGTTTGGAATCACATCGGGTTCTGATACACCGACAACTTCTGGAACCGGAACAAGTACAGTTTGCTGGGCAATATTTGGAATTTTAGCCAATTCAGTAATAATTCCGGTGGGACTAGGTTGCGTTGGTATTAAATCGGCTTTGATGCCAAAAGCTGCTAATCTTTCTGCGTCTGTACCAATTGCACAAAACATACAGTTTGTCAATGCGCTAAGATTTAGCTCCAAATCTTCTAAACGTTGGAAAAATGCTTCGATACCGTTTCTACTGGTAAAAGCAATCCAATCAAATGTGTCGATTTGTTCCAGTGCAGCATCTAACTCAGCAAAGTTTTCCAGCAGACAGGTTTCGATGGTTGGCATCAAAATCGGCAAACCGCCTTGGTTGATCAGTTGCTCAGATAACCTGACAGCGTAGTTGCGAGGTGCGGTAACGATAATTCGCTTACCGTGTAAGGGCAGTTGTACGGTTGGAGTCAGCAGTTTAATTTACCTCCTTGCACAAAATAATAACGAACCGTAAAGGCGGGTATGAACCGCAAAGGCAGCTTCCCACAGGGAAAGACTATAATTTAAGGACTAAGGGCTTAAAGTTTACCTATTTTAAGCAACACGACCAGGAGAGCCATCTTGCCGCATTCGATTCAACTCGCTCAACCGCCCCTAGAGTTTATTCCCGAGCGATTTAACCCACTTGTATATTATATTACCCAGAATTTGCTACCAGTCTTGCTGCGGTTTCGGATTCGACCGTGGTTACCTGCTGGTATCGCACAGGTTGAAACTGTGAATGTTGAGGTGCTAGTCAATCTTTACCAAAAATTCCAAGCTGGCAAAATTCGCTTTTTGATAGCATTTCGCCACCCGGAGGTTGATGATCCTCTTTGCATGATGTATTTACTCTCCCGTGCTGTACCGAAAGTGGCTCGTCAAAAGGGAATTTCATTACAGCATCCTATTCATTCTCATTTTCTCTATGACCGAGGGATGACTTTGTGGGCTGGGGATTGGCTTGGTTGGTTCTTTTCTCGGTTGGGAGGCTTGCCAATTCATCGAGGTAAGCGGCTAGACAAGGTTGGTATGAAGACAGCGCGGGATTTGTTTGCCAATGGCAAACTGCCAATAAGTGTAGCTCCCGAAGGCGCAACTAATGGACATAGCGAAATTGTTAGCCCTCTGGAACCTGGCGTAGCTCATATGGGTTTCTGGTGTGTGGAAGATTTGGTCAAAGCTAACCGAACTGAGGAAGTTTTCATTGTACCGATTTGCAATCAATATCACTACATCAATCCATCTTGGGGAAAACTAGATTGGCTTTTGGGCAAATTGGAAGCTGATTGCGGTTTACCAGTGCAACAACTTGGTGAATCAAACCTCGTTGAGCCAGAAAAAGTTTTTTATGAGCGACTCTTTCGCCTCGGTGAACATGTCCTTTCCCAAATGGAACAGTTTTACGCTCGCTTTTACCACCAAAGCACACCAATTGTCAAGCAAACAGATCCATCTGCAAGTCGTAACGAGGTACTTGAGGCTCGACTCCAAACGGTGTTAGATAGGTCACTACAAGCAGCAGAGCAATATTTTGGTCTTGAATCCCACGGAACAGTGATTGAGCGCAGTCGCCGAATAGAGTCAGCAGGCTGGGATGATATCCACCGCAAGGATTTGCCAAATTTACACGCATTATCACCCGTAGAGCGGGGCTTGGCAGACTGGATTGCTGAAGAAGCATCTCTGCGGACTCTACATATGCGCCTAGCTGAGAGTTTTGTAGCGGTGACAGGAACTTATGTTCTAGAAAAACCTACTTTTGAGAGATTTGCCGAAACATCCTTAATCTTGTTCGACCTGATCGCCCGGATAAAAGGGGAGAAAAACCCTGCACGACCTCGCTTAGGTTGGCGAAAATCACGGCTAACAGTAGGTGAGCCAATTTCAGTCACACAACGTTGGTCAACTTATCAGACAAGTCGTCAAGCAGCAAGAGTTGCGGTTAATGACCTGACGCAAGATTTGCAAGTGGCGTTTGAGAAGATGATTTCGTGAAGTTTTTGGGGGCGATGGCGCGGAGCGGCCGCCTTACGGCGATCGCATTTTTATCGCTACGACAAAGGATTAAGACAAACAGCACTTAATCATCATCATCATCATCATCATCATCATCATGCTCATCGTCGTCCTTGTCATGTCGGTCGTCTGCATCATGATCTTTCCTGTCGAATCGGTGATTTTTTTCCTTGTCATGTCTCTTAATTTTGTGGTGCTCATGGTGTTCATGAGTATCTGTAGAATTAGAGATGCTGGAAATGAAGCTTATTGTGCCAAGTAGGCTGACCAAGGCAAGGGTACCAAGCCCAACTACTTTGGCGATTGAATTGAGTTTGCCGTGCTGCACTCGCTTTCCCACTTTTGGGTTGCCAACAACATCAATCGACTGTAGTGCCGAAAGAGCAGTAGCAGCATTATTGAAGCGATTTGTCAGATCGGGTGCGGTCATCTTTTGCAGCCAGTTGATAAACTTTGGATGGAGCGAAGGTAGCAACTGTTTGACATTGATACGATAAGCCGAATCTATTAAGTCACCGACTTGAGTTGAGCGGGTTTGTGTCAGCAAGCAGATGAGCGTCACACCGAGACTATAAAGGTCGGAGGCTTCGGTTAGCTGGCGATTGAAGAGTTGTTCGGGTGCCATAAAGCCCAGTGAACCCTTAACCGTGCTACTTACTGCTACTTCTCCACCTCCCTGACGTGCAAACCCAAAATCCACTAGATAAACCTTGAGTTTCTGCTGACGCTCAACGAGGATATTCTCTGGTTTAATATCCCGATGAATGACGGGAGGATAAGTGGATTGCAGGTAGACTAAAACATCTAATATCGCTACAGCAATTTGCTTGATTTCCTCTGGTGTCCACTGGTAGGGTTCAGCTAACGAGGAAGCAGGTTTATATTCCTGAACTAAGCAAAAGCCAGATGCAGTTTCAAAGGAATCGAGATAGCGGGGAATGCTGGGATGATGCAGTTGTTGCAACACTTGCATTTCCTGTTGGTAGGCATCATAGTCTGACCAAGTGGCTCCAACTGTTGCGAACTGAAACTGCTTAATGACTACGGGCGTCTTGGTGGTTGTATGGGTTGCCAGGTAAGTGACACGACCACTGGTGCTGTTTTTCCCCAGTATGCGCTGAATTTGATAGCCTTGCTCGGAAAAATCTGGGAAGCTGCTCATGAGTTTGACGCTGCACGCTTGTGTTGTCTTGTAAGGCTCTATTTCTCCAAGGAAAGTTCGATCAAGTTAGAAGACCACCGTAAGCTTTGCTACGGTTCGGCGAAAACCAAAACTCTCCATTTGTATCTTAAGAAAAAATTTTCCTCTTGATGACTTACCCTACCGCAAATTCCGTAAACTTCCTGATCGAGGGAGGGTGGAATGCCAACACAATATCCTCTACCACTGAAAAACAAAATTAAAAGCTCCTACCGCAGCAGGAGCTTGAAAGTAAAGTTATGGGAGAACTAGAGAAGCTATTAGACATCTCCAGAAATTAATTGTGCGTTGTCTACAACCCTTGTACCAGACGTGACGCCAGAGCCGGCACGAGGGAGACCCTCCAAAGGGTGCTGGCTCGCCATGGCACGTCTCTACATTGTTTTTTGGAGAGGTCTATTAGTTTTAATCAACTGTTAGGAAAGTAGCTAATTTGCTCAAAGCTTCCCAAGTCTTATCACCAATAATGCCATCAGCGACTAGTTTTTTATCTTCCTGAAAAGCTTTCACTGCTGCTTCTGTTTTCTCTCCAAAATTGCCATCAATTGCACCAGTGTCATATCCGCCATCTTTCAAGACTTTTTGCACAATCGAAACTTGTTCGCCAGTGCTACCACGACGCAAAGTAGGTTTATCTACTGGGGCGTTAGCACGCAGAGATTTCCAGGTTAGAGGACCAGCAATGCCGTCTTGTTTAAGGAGGAATTGGTATTGGATAATTTTGACAGCATCTTCTGTCTTGGCTCCAAAAACGCCATCAACCTTGACATCGTGCTTACGATTGAGCCTTTTGTTCAACAGTTGTTGTAACTCTTTAACTTTTTCGCCTTCAGAACCAAGCTTTAACGTGGGGTCGTTGGTCGTATTTGCTGCTACCATAGCTAACTTATCTCGAATGAAGTACTGATAAATTCTTCACCTGCGTCTATGACGATTTCGGATTTGGCTTGGTACACAAAAGGGTACTATTGCGTAGTGGCGTTGCAAAATAAAAGCGCGAAGAACTCTCATGTCCTTCACGCCTTCGCGTCTAGCTTGCACAAAGCTGCTCTCGGGGTGTCTACACGGTTTATTTTTCCGGCGGTAAATCTACACTGTAGAGAGTTTTGCCTTCCAAGTTAACCAATGCGACTGTCATCACCTCTGTATCACCGTCAATTTTGACTGTGCCAAAGAATTGGAAACCATCACTTGGAGGTCGATTTGCTTTCAAATCTGTAGGTATACTTAGGAACTTCACCTCTGGACCAAAGGTATTGTCGAGTTTATTTGGTCCAAATGTACCAGAGTTGATAGGACCTGCAACGAACTCCCAAAAGGGTTTGAAGTCTTGAAACTGGGCTTTGTTGGGGTCGTAGTAGTGTGCTGCGGCGTAATGTACGTCTGCTGTTAACCACACAACATTCCTGATATTGTTTTGTTTGATGAACCGTAGTAAATCGGCAAGTTCTAGTTCCCGTCCCAAAGCTGGACCGTCTCCGTTAGCTAAGTTTTCAAAGTTGGTGGAACCATCGGGAACTACCAGTCCAATAGGCATATCACTTGCAATGACTTTCCATGTTGCTGTTGATTTTCGCAATTGGTTTTTCAACCAACGTACTTGTGCATTGCCTATAAATGCCGTTTCTGCGCTTTGTTCTGTTTGGCGATTCTCTGTGTTTGGTCCCCGATAACTGCGTTCATCCAGCATAAAAATTTCCAAGTTAGGACCATACTTGAACGACCGATAAATTCTGGTTGGGTCATCAGCATCAATCCGAATGGGGAAGTATTCCAAAAATGCTTGATTTGCCCGTTGTGCTAGCAAGGAAACGTCCTTGACTGTGTAGCGATTATCATCGAGTATTTCGCCTGGATACCAGTTGTTTGTTGTTTCGTGGTCGTCCCATTGCGCTAGTATGGGGACTTGGGCATTAAAGCGACGGACATTTTCATCCAATAGGTTGTATATATAGTTACCACGATATTCTGCCAAGGTTTCGGCAACTTTTGATTTTTCTGGTGTCGTGATGTTTTTCCAGATGCTACCGTCATCTAGCTTGACTTCTGATTGGATCGGACCATCGGCATAAATGTTGTCGCCGGAATGAATGAAAAAGTCTGGATTGACTTTTCGGATGGTTTCGTAAATCTTCATACCACCGAACTCCGGATTAATACCCCATCCCTGACCGGCAGTGTCTCCAGACCAAGCAAACAATATATCTCGCGGATATGCAGGGGGAGTACGGAAAGTACCTACGACAGGTTCTGAGTAGATTTTTGTATCGGCTAAGTCTTGGAAAGTTACCTTGTAAAATATCTGCTGATTTGATGGCAGATTTTTAAGATAAGCCCGTGCTGTATAGTCGCTGGCTTCAAGGGCAGTTGGTCCAAGAACACGCTGCGCACCACGGAAAGATTCATCTGTTGCGTATTCTACAATGATTCGGGCTGGGCGATCGCTCCGACTCCAAATCACAGCTCTATTGCCGTTGATGTCACCACTGGCGACTCCATAAGGTATGGTGGGACGCAGTTTATCAGATGTGATTATGGCAGGTGCTTGAGCAAAACCTGTTGATTTTGATAAAAAGTTTGTGGCAATGATTCCACCGCTGGTAATGGCTGAACGTAGCAAGAACTGGCGACGGTTTAGCTTTAATGGATTGGATTTCATAAAATTAATAACCCTAGTTACAAGTGCTAAATGAAATTGAATGAACCGAACCACAACTAACCAAAAATAAACAAAGCACACGAATAGATTTTCGTGACGTTTCAAGGTTAATTTTTAACGACAAGCTGCTACACGTCTATACACTTTGCACCCTAACTCTACAAAGTTTCTTTGCACGAAATTCACTCTATTGTTTAACCTGAATTTAACCGAATCTAAACGAAAGCATTAGAATCGGAAAGCATGAATCACAAGAAATTTATCATATTTGATAACACTTCAAACAAGACTGTTTTTAGGGGCACAGCATGCTGTGCCCCTACTTTGTTGTGTATGCAACCCAGAACCTTTATAAATAACCTTTACTTAACCTTCTTTATCTCTAAATTTAACCTTAGACCTTTATAAATTTAGATGTTTCAGAATAGTCATTCTTATTAGGTAACAACTCTTTTCTTTTCTCTATTTCTACCAAGGCAAGCGGCTACCATCCCAGGAAAAAAACTGCCCGCTATCTCCATCCTGAAGCTGTTCGATAACAGCTAGCAATTGGGTAACTGTGCGTTCCACGGAAAATAATTTTTCAGCCGGTACATTTGCTTGAAATGGACGAGAAAGGCGAGTATCGGTTGTCCCCGGATGTAACATTACTATCAATGTCTTGGGGCTAGTTCTTTTATACTCAATTGCTGCTGATCGCATGAACATGTTGAGTGCAGCTTTGGAGGCTCGATATCCATACCATCCTCCCAACTGGTTATCACCAATACTGCCTACCTTAGCAGAAATACTGGCAAAAACACTGCGCTCATGATGACGAAATAGGGGTAAAAGGTGTTTGGCAAGCAGGATAGCCCCAATGCTATTGACTTGGAAGTAGCGCATTAAATTTTCTGGCTCAATACGTTTTAAACTTTTTTCTGGTTGCAATGTCTCCTCATGCAGCAATCCTACACAATTGACAGCTAAGTGAAGCTTGTTTACTGCTGCACTTATTTGTTGAACAACTTCAACAATCTGTGATTCATCAGTAATATCCATCGACAGACAAGTTAATCTGTCAGAGTATTCATCTTTGAGATTTAATAATTCGGAAGCAGACTCTGGCTGGCGATAAGTTGCATAAACCCTGGCAAACCTGTTATCTTGCAGTAATTTTTGCACAAAGCCTAAACCAATGCCTTGGCTTGCTCCTACGATTAATGCATTAGCGTTGTTAATTTCTTCGAGAAAAGACATTCGTTTCAATTCACAAACTTTATAAATAAATCTAAATTATCTATTGGCAGATGAAAAGCCTGCCTTAGTTTCATATATGACTACAACTTAGTACACCATTTTATTAATTGGTAGCGGATTAAATTTGGCGAGACTCTGCGTCCCTTTGTCTTGAAAAGTTTCCTAGGTCGGGAAACCCTCCTGCAGAACTTTTCGCTGCGCTACCTTAGCTACCTGGTGCGTTTAAAAAAGTTACGAACTTATGCAATGCCTGTACTTAGTATCAACGAACCGCGAAGACGCCAAGAGCGCTAAGAAAATTCTTCTTGCCCTTCTCCTGACGGAGACCGTGCGCGTATAGCCCTACGGGCATGGCTGCGCTAAGGCGTAGCCTGCGCTTTGCCCATACGCGTCTTCGTGGTTTATTTCCCTATACAAAATTTACTAAAAATCCTATCAAGTACTGATTCTGTCACTTCTTCACCCGTAATTTCCCCTAGAGCCTGAATTGCACCTCGTAGGTCAATTGTCCAGAAATCAAGAGGGTACTGCTGGACTATTGTCGCTTGCACTTGTTCCAAAGATGTTTTCGCTTTTACCAATGCTGCTGCTTGTCGTTGGTTGATTGCTAAATCCAAATCAGCAGCTTGTACTTTTCCAGCTTGCACTTGTTCCAAAATCGCTGCTTCTAGACCTTCAATACCTTGGTTTTGAGCGGCTGCTGTTTTGACAACGTGGTTGATACTCTTTGGATATTGCACTCCTTCTGGTGATGCTAGGTCGATTTTGTTAATCACCAAAATCAAGGGACGGTGTTGCACTTGTTCGTAGATTTCTTGGTCTGCTGGTGTCCAACCTGTTTGAGCGTCAATGGTCAACAGCACTAAGTCGGCTGCACTGGCAGCACGGCGCGATCGCTCAACCCCTATCTTTTCTACTTGGTCTTGTGTTTCCCGAATTCCTGCTGTATCTAGTACCTGCACAGGAATCCCACCAACAACCAACTGCGATTCTACAACATCGCGCGTTGTACCTGGTAGCTCAGTAACGATCGCTCGATCACTTCTGCTCCAAGCATTCAACAAACTTGATTTCCCGACATTCGGACGCCCAACGATCGCCACTTTCAAACCTGTGCGCAACAGTTCGCCTTTGTCAGCGGTTGCCAGAATCCGGGATACGTCTTTTGAAATTCTCTCAATTTCTGATATGATGACATTATGCTCCAACGGGGGTAAATCTTCCTCAAAATCTATCCTCGCTTCGATTTCTGCCAAGACATCCAAACAGCTAGCGCGTAACTGACGGATAGGATGAGCTAATTTTCCCTGCAAACCGGCGAGTGCTGTTTGTGCGGCTTGAGGCGATCGCGCTCCTACCAAATCGGCAATACTTTCTGCTTGAGTTAAATCGAGTCGCCCATTCAAAAACGCCCGCAGGGTAAATTCTCCTGGTTGTGCTAGTCTTGCGCCATTTTCCAGACACAGTTGCAACACCTGCTGCACCGCCATGATTCCCCCATGACAGTGGAATTCCACCACATCTTCACGGGTGTAGGAACGAGGTGCTTTCATAATCAGCAAAAGTGCTTCATCCACGAGTTGCTGCGTTTGGGGATGGCGGATGTAACCGTAAAGAATGCGGTGAGATTCCCAAACTTGACGCCCTGGTGCAAAGAAAAGAGTTTGGGCGATGGACGTTGCTTGCAAACCAGATACGCGCACAATTCCAACGCTCCCCTGTTGTGGAACAACAGCAGTGGCGATCGCGGCGATGGTTCCAGTAGTAGCAAAGATTTCCGACATTTGCGCCCTTTTAACCAAGACATTGAATATATCTTCGATTGTAGAGAAGTCGCATCATAAAATTTCTATAGTATTTTTGATTTTCGATTTTTGATTTTTAATTTTTGATTTGATTTTAGAAATGTTGCATACAAGCTCACATAGGACAGCGACAAGGTTAAGATTTACTAGACAAAGACAAGTCTTTTTGTTTCACTGCCGTTCTGATAATGACAAACCAGGAGGTTTGCGTGGAAGAGGATAAAATTAATAATCCTGAAACCAAAACCAACGACAGCGCTGTAGATGAAAAATCTTATGTAGAGGCTGCATCAAAGTTCATCCAAGAGACTCCTTTAGACAAAATGCACGAAATAGCTGAAGCAGCACGACTCAAAAGACTCATGGAACCTCCCAAATGGGTTTTTCCCGAAGATACTTAAGAGTCAATAAGGGATTTCCAACAAATAAATTATCCAATCTTGTGGGGTGGGCATCTTGCCCGCCCAATTTACAGGACGGGCGCTTAGTGCCACTCCCACAAAAAAAAGTTGGATATTTTTTAATTTGGAAGTCCCTATGGCATATAATCCACCAAACAAGCACGGGGAGTCCATGTATCCCGACGCTGATCTTATTAGTTACAACGCAGGACTCATAACTCCCCGTACCCCTCAATCGTTAAACCGCGTCATCAATGCCAAAGTACAACGCCATGTACTTGATAACTTCTGATTTATGATCTCTCAACTCTGGTAGATAAGTATCAACAGCCTTCCCCACAGCTGCGGAGAATTCGCCAAAATTATTGGTCTTATGTCTAACCAAAGGTTCGAGCTTCTGAATGAGTACCCAGTTGCTCTCGATATTCGCAGCTTGCATAGCTTGCTCTAAAGGAGGTGCAGTGTCGCTTGGAAATGAGGGCAAAATCCGGCTAATAAAGGTGACACGATGGAACACACGCCAGCAAGGAGGAGTTTTCTCTACCTGTTGTGCTTGGCGCATTGCTAAAGCATTGGGATGATTGCTTTCCTTAAGCCAACCGGGAGCTATAACCTTGTTGAACAAATCCTCGAAGTTTTCTTTGACAGGTTCTAAGTAGAAGCTCATAAAACGGTAAGCATCTACTTTACCTTCTACAATTTTAGGACTGTCATCCTCATAGACAGGGTTCCCCTGGTCGTCGTATTTTTGCAAGTCTCCTGGGGTATTAACCGTCACATCCAGCCTGAAGGAATTTTGAGATTCTTGGGTTTTGCTCTTGGTTACATTCAAGTGTCCCCCAGTCATGGCTGTCATGGAAGTTTGAAGAACGACAGGATCTAGTTCTAGTGAGATTCCAAATCCACCACCAAATGAATAAGAATTAGAGAACGTTCCAGCAATAGTTTCCTGTTTGACCTCTGTCACTTCAGTTGATTCTGCATAAAAGCCACCATCTGCCGTCCAGACATAAGTATTGACGAGATTTCGTTTGGCATACTTTTCTGAAAGACTACCATCTTTGGGAACGCTATTACTGGAAGATGTATTGCCAATCGACAGTCCGAACTTGTTCTCTAATTGCTTGGAAAAATCCGCTGCTGGCTCAGATGCGGCAGAAAACATTGTGCCATCAATACCTGTATCAAAGTTCCGGTAATAAGCTTTCAGTTCCTCTTCTTCTTGCTTAATGCGTTTCTTGAGCGCGTAGGCTTCTTTGGGTTTGAAATAGCTGTACTCGCCGTAGTCTTTAGCATCAAGATAGTCTTTATCTTGCACTTTGCCTTTGTCAGTGTAACCCACGGCTCCATCTAAAGTCCCCTGTTTGGTGTAACGAGGATTGATGGGAAAGGGAATGAGATTTACATCCTTGGGGATGTCGGGATTAGGTTGAAAGCGTAAGGAAACCAGAGCACCATTGTGAGCAAGGCGCAGGGCAAACACATCAGCTGTTTCCGACTGCACCAAAGCGAAGCCCATATTGCTCGGCACATAGCGCTGACCTAAATTGGGATTTCGTATATCATTAGGAGATTCCCAATTACCGCCTAAGGAGACAGAAGTGTTTTTAGTCACATTTCTGCCAAAGGCGAAACTTTGGTCGCTTGACCAGCCCTTGGAGGATTGAGCCTGGTAACCAAGACCAGCTGTGAACTCGCCCTTCAATCTAAATGAAATCCCAAAGCCAAAGGGAGCTACGAGGACGCGGGTATCAAACCCTGCACCTATTTTGCCTTCTGCTGCAAAAGCTAGATCGGAGCCTTCTTCCTTAGAATGGGAGAACTTATACATGACGTTTTCCGCTTCCACCACTTCTAGGGAGGTGACACCTGCATAGTTGCCAGTGATGGATACCGCCCCTACAGTCAAGTTTTCGCTGGGGACAGGAGGAGCGCCTTCAATGAAACCGAGAATCTGCGGGTCGAACTGCGCTTGACTAATCCACTCGGTAATGAGATTGCCGACTTTATAACCTGTGAGTAAGTGCCACTGGTTATTTTTGATATAGGCATAACAGCGCTTCATCACTGCAATCATATTACCGTCGATGTCGTACTGTGAATCAGCGTATTCTTGTACGGCAGGGCGACTGTGGATGATGTCGTTGAATTGAGTTTGAATTCCGGCTAGGGCTGAACGCACTTGAGCAATATCATTGCTGATAGGAGCCGTGGATAAGATAAAGTTAGGTTTGTTATCTCCACTATCCAAAGGTAGGTGATTGCTAAGAAGAGAAGAATCTAAAAGTTCGGTATCTGTATCTTCTCCATCGAAAGTGTAGTTAGCAATTAAATTTTCTTTCTCTCCCTTGAGGCGGGTAAACAAATTGTCCTGAATTTGCTCTTGGGTACGGGCTACCTTCCAGATGCGGACTTCTTCTATTGTTCCTGATAAGTAGTTGGTGAAGCTGCTGTCTTTTTTGAGAGCGCCCAAGGTGAACTGCTTCGTTTGCCAAGAAATAGAATCAGTCGCTTCGGTTGCCATTGAAATCCCGTTTACGTAGATCACGAGGCTAGAGCCGTTGGGGTCTGGATTTTTTACCCATTGCGCCCCTTTAATCTGGGCATGATTGTTGCTCTTAGAATCGTAGGCAATGCTACCTTCGTTTTCTTCTATGCGCCACCAAGCTAATAGCCCTTCTTCTGCACCGACGATGTTTTGGTTGATTTCACCTTGTGGTAAAGCTCGATTCCACAAACGCACCTCAGCAATGGTTCCCTTGAAGTAACTCTCACCAACTTTGCCAATTTCTAGGGGCTGACTGTTGCGCCCACAAGTGGCGGCGGGTAAAGCTTTGTTGTTGTCAAGTTTCCCATCAATATAGATTTTAACTTCAATCCATTGGCTAACTTGAGTGCCCGTCGGCAGCCCGGAAGTTGTTGTATCAGGCGGATTTGGCGAGTCCATATCTTGCAACTGCTTTCCGCGTTTCTTGGAAGCAACAAAGTCAGCCTTCATGACTTTTTCAATTTCCTCAGATTTGCTATTAAAATTGTCGGTATTGATAATATCGCTGAAATCGCCTACACTTTCTGGAACTAAACCCCCGTATGTAGGATCGCTTGAGGTAGTGGTTTCTGTTTGTTTTTGGCGAGTGATTGCGATTTTGTAAACTCGGTTTGCTTGGAGTGAGGTAGTGCTTTCTATTTTTTGCTGCTGCCCTTCATCATTTTCAAAGCTGAATACGAGCTTTCCGCTTTGCAAAGACAGCGCGTAGGGAACATACTCCTGGGAAAGACCAGACTGTAGCACTCCTTTACTCAGGATACCCCGTAAATTGATATCGTCTACTTTTAAGACTACCTCAATGGTCAAATCCTCAGTGACATTGAGAGTGCTATCTGTACCTGCGTCTAAGTAATCTCCACCATCGAACTGCAAAGCATAGGACTGGTTAAAAACGACAGCTAGATGATTCCAGTTATCTTTGGATACAGATCCAACCGTCTGGAGCGATCGATTATCAACTCCTGCCTTAATTTTGTAAGTATTGGTATCTTGGTATTTCAAACTTAAGGCATATTTGCAGTTGTCTGAATAGTGATAAATCACCTGCGTCTCACTATTAAGTGTACTAGGCTGAACCCAGGCTTCTAAGGTGACATCGCCCTTAGCATCCAACTGCGGCAGTTTGTTAGTATCAGTGACAGAAATATAATCATTGCCATCAAAAGACAATGCTTGTCCTGGCGAATCTGCTATCCAGTTACAAGAAAGCGCACTAGAGTAGGGTTGATTAACAGTGGCGTTTTGGACATCGCCTGAAGCATCATTAGAGAATGCTATAAAATGCAGTGAGCCATTTTCTAGCACATAGGCAGGTTTATTGGTACTCGCTTGTTCCTCGTATTTGTAATCCTGGGCTTGACCGTTGAGAACATCTGCAAATTTCTTGACTTCGCGCGGAACCTCATTCCAAGTTTCGGTTATACCTGTGGCTGCGTTGGTAATCGTGACTCTGCAGTTCTGGGCGCTTGAACCGTCAGCAACAGTAATCTGAGTTTGATTCATTTCTCCTATAGCAGAACGAGCCACCAAAGTCAACTTTCCTGTCTTTGCTGGTAATTGATATTGAGCTTTAGCTGTGTTGCTATCGTAGTAAGCAGCGAAGAACTCGTCATTTTCTCCTCGGAAATAAAGGGCGAGTTGACCCGTAGCGCTATCAAACAGTTGAGGAGTATCCTTAGTAGAAGCGAAACCGAGTAAGCCACCAGAAACCGTCAGACCCATAGGATCGAAGTATACCAGAGGCAAGGAAATCGGTGTCTGACTTAAGAGTTGTTTGAGTTGTTCAATTTTTGCTTGTACCTCTTGCAGTTGCGCTCGTAATACTGGCAGAATGTGGGCAAACCTATAAACAACACCAGTGTTTTTATATTTATCCTCAACCCCAACCATTGCCCAGTCTCCACTAATGGCTACTGAGTTACCGAAGTGGTCACCTGCTTGCTTGTCTTGGGCTTGGAATTTCTGTTTTTGTGTCCACTCACCATCTTCGAGATGGAACAGATAGGCAGCACCAGGATTGCTTTCAGGGTAATCCCCAACCAGTGCCCACTTTCCACTGATAGCCACTGAATGGCCGAAACTGTCCTCTGATTGTTTGTCCTTGGCTTGG
>NZ_AP018194.1:4481261-4984078 GCF_002368235.1 Scytonema sp. HK-05
AAAGTTACCTCAATACCAGCACTTAATAACTTCTTAATTCGCTCTTGAAGTTTTGTTTCTTCTACCTCCAACGCTTGAATATTCTCCAAGATTTCACTTGTGTTATTTTCAAGCTTCTCTCCTAAGTTAATATTGTCGGGTATCTGTGCCAGGGTGCCGTTGCGGGATACTGCAAAATCCAATGCGCCAATATAGTTAGGTTCGTTAGTTGCATCCTTTGTCGCTCCAGCCAGTAGCACCCTCGCACTTTGCTTCATTGGTTTGCTGGTTTCGTCGTAGCCAGTTTTTGCCTGTTCCTGCTGATAATACAAAAGTGAAGCCAGCCCTGATTCTAAGGTACGCCCCTGAAACTGAAAACTGGTGCGCTGAATACCTGGTCGTTCCCCAATGGGCGCATCTGAAGTTATCCATTCAGCATCCCCAGAGATACTACCGTGGTGGGCATGAGCTGTTTGGTCAAAAACTTGAGTACCACCGCCTTCGTCAAAGCGCCAGTATCCTAACAACCCAAATTCATCACCCACAAGACGGAAGTTCATATTCGCTCTGATGTCGTACTCTGAACGGGCATAATTCCAGATGCGAACTTCGTCTATCTTACCCTTGAAGAACTTATCTAGCTTGCCGATATATTTGATTGGTGTATCTCCGGGAATTTTACCTAGCAACTCGTTTTCAGTCGGTAACTTCTGCAATTGTCCGTCAACGTATATTTGGCAATTGTCACGGTCAAACGTCCAAGCGACATGATGCCAACAGTTATCAGTTAAAACATCATTAACCGTTGTACATTGATACGGGTTTGAGCCATCACCAAAGGAAACCATGATTTTTAGCCCTTTTACCCAGAGGGAAGCAGAACGATTGGAATTCGAGGATGCATGGTTTCCTAAAAATCCGTGAAAATTGGTATCTGTTGACTCTGAGTAAATCCACGCTTCTATGGTAAACTGACCACCTACCGTAACTCCTTCACCAAGGTCTACATAACTATCTGAGCCATTAAACTTCAGCGTTGACTCGGCATATCCCTTTTTAGTCAAAATAGGAATTAGAGGTTGACCTGTAAACGGACAAGTACCGGGTTGGCGCTCAAATACTGCATCCTGATATTCTGCTTCAGGGCTAGTGTAAAAGATTGTTCCTTGAGTGTTAAAGAACCCATCTTTAGAGCGCTCTATATTAAACGAATCAATGAGTTGAGTCTTGTTATTGTGAGCAAAGATTTGCCAGCGCTGCACATCAGCCACCTGAGTCGGTAACAGCAATACACTAAAGCGCCCATTTTGTAGATAGCGGACAAAATCTAATTCCAGGGTAGGCTCGAAGAAGGGTTTATTCTCCATATCTTCTGCCCCCAAGGTATCTTTGTTATTCAGGGGTTGAGTTTTGTGGCGGCTGCGCTTGTAGCGGACTTCTCGCTTCAGCTTCAATTCGGTTCCGACTAACACAAAACGGTCTACCAGTAAAGTATCTTGAACTAGTGGAACTAAATCCCCACTGGCGTTTGTCCGATAAAGTCTAAAATTCCGTTGTTGATTTGCCCCCGATGCTCTAGTACCACTCGTCTGAAGATAGACATTATTTAAGTCATTGGCATCAACCGACTGGCGGAATATATAGATATACTTCTCATCAGAAAGAGCCTGAAAAGGCGCGTCTGCGGTCAATCGGGCGGTTGTAGACAGGAATGGATCGATTTCTTCTGGACGTAATTCTCCCGGTTTGGCTTCATCTCGACTTCCCTTTTTAACAATAGGCATCGAGGTTGTACCCACGATACTATACCCAACCTGACCAATTTCAGTCGGAAACTGTAACTCGCTGGGGTTTTTTTGCCAGTAATTGACATCTAGGGAGCTTTTTTGTGGGTCAGTAGAGTTTAAATCCAGTACAGAGTAATAAATGCGGCGCTGGTCGTCTAGCGCAAAGGAGATGAGAGCCCCTTTGTGGCTTACCAAGCTGGTGTGCTTGTAGGCTTTGTCAGTGTAAGTTTTGAGAAAATTGTCTGTGATAGTCATACTTATTCCCTGTTAGTTGTGTTGTTCGATGCTTTTTTGAGTTGACCTCTAGTATTCTGTCAACATAGAATTGATGGGTTTAGATTGACGCGGTGAGACAGCGCTGCAGGAGGGTTTCCCTCCGTAGGCGACTGCGAACCCGAAGGGAGACACGGAGAAACAGGGACGCGGAGAATTTAATAATCCCTCAAATCAAAATTGACAGAGTACTAGGTGCGGTTACACAATCAAATCCCGCCGAAGCGGGTTTGAGAACCCTAATTTTCTGTTAGTCTGTGCAGGCGTATTTTGCTTGTCCATAGCACTCCTGGGCAGATTTTTGAAATACACCTAAGGTGTCAATACTTCTCGGTTAACCTCTCCAGGTGCCCCTCTCCTAGAAGGAGAGGGGAGGTAGTTTCCCCCATTCCCTTGTAGGGAAGGGGGGCTAGTACCGCTGCGCGGAAGTCAAAAGTCAAAAGTCAAAAGTCAAAAAGCTGATTACCTAGACTTTTCGCTGCTTTGGAATGGTGAACCAGCGCCCTTTGGAGGGTTTCCCGACAGCAGGCGACTGGTGAACCCGAAGGGTAGCTTTATTTCCGCCATCGTGTACTAGGGGGGTTAGGTCTGCCTTATTCGAGAAGTATTGCCTAAGGTGTGCCATGCCAGCCCATCAATGCGAAGGCTTAACATACACTGCTTATTAGCTTGATAATAAAATCATTTTAGGTAACTTGCAAATTTAACAAGATTACGTGAATTTATTAAATCTTTAAGAAACTCAATAATATTAGCCTTATTTTTAATGTAAAAATTATTGCTTTGTAGAAAATAAGCTAGTAAAAACTACTTAAAGTGCACAGCTTCTTCTTCCGGTGCTTAGACCATACTTTCAGTCAGGCATAAGTACTTCCAATGGTTGCAGCAGAGGATTGCTACCTTCGCCTTTGCACCTCTTTCAAAATAATTTATACCAATATTAAGACCAGATGAAACAGTTAAGCATATAGTTAAATAACTAAAGATTAGGAGATAGTTAGGACAGTTAAGACAGTTAAGACAGTTAAGAAGACAGTTAAGACAGTTAAGAAAAAAATAAATTCATTTTTGTTTTCAGTTTTTAACAAATTAATGGAGGTAAAAAAAACGGAGCAATATTTTTTTAAGCTCTCCGCGACTTTTATATGTGGTTTAATAATTTTGAATTTTGAATTCTGTACTTTAGGGACTTCCAAATAAAAGAATATCCAACTTTTTCTTGTGGGATGGTCTTCTAGCCCGTCCTATAAACCAAGATGGTTCAGTTAACGATTTTTTGTCGAGATTTCATGCGTGTAGAGACGTGCCATGGCACGTCTCTACAAGGGTTATGGGTTATCGTTGAAGAAATTTTCTTATCTGAACCGTATTGTCCTATAAACTGGGGGGGTGCCAATCCCACCCCACTGTGCCTTCCAGTCAGAGGCTTGGAATACCATTGGGAGGGGATGCCTTCCTTACTTGCGTTACTAGCCGCTGATACCGCATTTCTAGGTTATACCTGGAAAGGAGATTAACAAGATTACGAGATTATGAATTGTTATGACAAATTTGTAGTTGCGATCGCCATCCAACTACAAACACAATGACTCATCTTGTGGCTACCTAACTGTGTTCTGCAAAGTTTCGATAACACTGTACATTTGAACTGGATCGAGGACTCGCAGTAAGCTGGTTTGAGTCACAATGCCTAATCCTGTTCCTCCATCCCAAGACACCACTAATCTTCGCGGATGTTGCTGTTGCATCTGGGCAAGAGCTGTCCATAGAGAATCCTCAGGACTTAGCACAAATAGCGATTGACTCATTATAGTCTGCGCTAAAACTTCAGATAAATTGACTTCCATTGCCTGAAATTGCACAATGTCTTGTTCAGTGACAATTCCCACGGGAATGTGAACAAATTGTCTCAAATCTGACTGTAGTTGTTCCTCAGTAATCACGACACAGCTAATCCGAAACTCTGCCATCACCTGAGCTAAACTCAATACCGAAGCAGTCATTGGGGCACGAATCACTTGGGTTGTCATCACATCTGCGACACGCATGAATTTCAGGAGATGAATAGGGCGTAAAATGCTACGAATACTCTCGTGAGAAACTACACCAATAACTTCGTTTTTTTCTCCTACTATCGGTAGATGACGAATGCGATACCGCCGGAATAAGAACAAAGCAGCAAAAACATCTTTAAAAGCAGCTTGCTGTAGGGTAATCACTGGTTGCGTCATGACTTCAGCTATTGTCACCTTTCCAAAGTTGATGCCATCTGCCGTTAGCCGTACAATATCCCGTTCTGTAAAAATTCCCAGTAACTCTGTTTTCTCCATTACTAAGACACAGCTTGGGTCTGTCTGTTGTACAGTCATTGCATCTAATGGTGCAACACTTGATAATGAGCAACTTTGAATTCGCTTTTGATTCATTACAGCAATGACATCTACCAGCAATGTCTTTGGTGCAACAGTCAGTGGATTATAGTCTATTGCCGCCTCTATTGCTGGTTCACTCAGCAGCAGGTCATCAAGTTGCATGGCTGATTTGTCTAAGGAACACTGTTTTATAATGTACCAAGACTGATACAATTCCTTACCTGTTCCAATCTGTTGTCAACTTTGTTACTTTTCGTTACATTTACTTATGATTTAAAATTTAGGAGCAGTTGAGGCAGGTATCTATTTTGATAGATGACAGGTGGTATGATTCCTGTTGCATATGTAAATAAAAAACTGTAGAGATGCGTTTCAATCAGCGTCACTGAAACAATAAAAGTGATAAAAACTAAACTCGCAAGCAACCTCCAATATATGCTACAAGTGTGCATCGAAGCTCCTGTTACAGTACGCTGCGTGTCTCTAAGCCGAAAACCATTATTCTTTTATGCCTAATACCACCTGGACTCGTCATCATATTCTTTCCCTCGCTGACTTCACCACAGTTGAGTACGATACTGTTTTGCAAACTGCTGCTAGTTTTCAAGAAGTCCTATCACGGCGAACGAAGAAAGTACCAACCTTACAGGGACAGGTGGTGGCGAATTTATTTTTTGAACCATCCACCCGCACTCGTAGCAGTTTTGAACTCGCTGCTAAGCGGCTATCGGCAGATACGCTGAACTTCGCTTCCGGAACTTCTTCGATGACAAAAGGAGAGACTATTCTCGATACGGCGAAGACTTACTTGGCAATGGGAACTGATATCATGGTAATCCGCCATCGGGAGGCTGGAGTCCCAAATGCGATCGCCCAAGAAATGGATCGGCTTGGTGTACACGTTAGCGTCCTCAATGCTGGAGATGGTCAACACGAACATCCTTCCCAAGCCCTGCTAGACTTATTTACTATCTGTACTCTTCTTGATCCCGACAATCCCCGTGTCGAACTTTTAAAAGATAAAAAGATTGCGATCGTTGGAGATATTCTACATTCGCGGGTAGCGCGATCAAATATTTGGAGTTTTACAGCCTGTGGGGCTGATGTGCATCTAGCAGCACCACCCACCCTCTTACCTAAATTATTTGCAGATTACGGCGAAGATAGACCAGGCAAAGTGTTTCTCCATTGGGAGTTAGAACCAGCTTTGCAAGATGCTGATTTTGTCATGACTTTGCGCTTGCAAAAGGAACGAATGACTGCTCATTTATTGCCTTCTTTGCGAGAATACCATCAGATGTTTGGTATTACACGCTCAAAGTTGCAACTGTGCAAGCCAAACGTCAAAGTTTTGCACCCAGGTCCTGTTAACCGTGGTGTCGAAATTAGCTCGGAATTAATGGATGACCCTGAATTTAGCCTGATTCAAGCTCAAGTGACCAGTGGTGTTGCCGTTCGTATGGCGCTGCTGTATTTGATAGGAAGTGGGAAGTCCTAGCAGGAGAATTTCTATAGAGACGTAGCATGCTACGTCTCTAGATTTCAACAATCACAATACAAAATATTAGTGTTGACATCTACATTATTTCGATTATTCTAGAAATATGCCTAAAGAAGATACGGCTCGCTATGCAGATATGTTTGCTGCATTGGGGTCGGAGCCACGGCTTGAAATTATGCGGCTGCTGTTTGCAGCTTATCCAGAAGGGATGACAGTGGGTGAGATTCAGGAAAAGCTCAAAATTCCGAACTCAACCTTATCGCACCATTTGGAGAAGCTGCGGAATGAGGAGTTAGTGAATAGCCGCAAAGAGAAGCAATTTCTGTGGTACTCAGCGAATGCTGAGACGATGGAGGATTTGCTTGCTTTTTTGACGACGGGGAGAAGTAGGCGCGATCGCGTTATTGGACCAGTGAACAATACATCGACGCAGGAAGGATTTATGTTAGAAACATTTTTTGAGTCTATCTTTGACAGACTTTTTGGGTTTATGTCTGGCAGATTCCACCCCAAACATCCTGAAAGATTTACTGAAAAAGCAATGACAGCCATCTTATTTGCTCAGGGTGAATCTCACCGCTTAGGACATAACTTTGTGGGGACAGAACAAATTTTGCTAGGACTGCTTGGCGAAGGAAGTGGTTTAGGATCACAGTTTCTCTCCTTTGTGGGGGTGAACTTGGAAAATGCACAAATAGAGGTAGAAAAAATAATTGGCAGAGGTAGGGGTAATACACCTTTAGATATTCCCTTCACTCCCAGAGCCAAACGGGTGATAGAACTATCAGTAGAACAGTCGCGACAACTTGGTGTTAACTACGTTGGTACAGAGCATTTGCTATTAGGTATTCTGCGCGAAGGTGCAGGGGGTGCAGGCGGAGGAGTCGCAATTAGAGTTCTGCAAAATCTTGGGGTAGATTTAGTTTCTTTGGAACAACGACTGCGAACTGCTTTGGCTTAGACAGATGAGGTGTTTCTGGAGTACTTGCCTAGAAACACCTAATATTTGATTTGTGTGAAAGTGCCTGCGCAAAGCGCATAAATCGCGCCAGATTCCCGACAACTTTGGCGAAGTCGGGAATCTTGTGTTCATGAACGATTTAGGATTGCTATAGTGTTTTTTTTATGACTTCAATAAACTGAGATCTTGCAAGAGTTGCAACAGTGAGTCGTCAGAGGCTCTTGTTGGGTGCAAGATTTAAGTAAAACGAGGTGACTTTTCTGGAATTTGAGACAAAGGGTTTGTAGAAGTTAAGTAACTTAGTCCAAACAAACATAACATACGTTTATTTTTGCCGACTGATTTAGTAACTAACTTCTAAGAGTGTGGGAGAGAAATCAATATGAAACTGACATTTTTGTTAACTGCTGTAACTTTATTAAGTACAATATCTCTAGCCACTCCCGTTCCTGTTAAAGCAGAAAACCCTGCTCAAGTCCGGCAATTATTAGAAACGGGAGAATGTTTTGGGTGTGATTTAAGAGGAGCTAATCTCAAAGGCGCTCACCTCATTGGTGCTGATTTGAGGAATGCGAATTTAACGGGAGCTAACCTGAAAGATGCCAATTTAGAAGGTGCTGATTTAACTGGTGCAAATTTGCAATCTGCTAATTTAACAGAAGCATTTCTCAATAGTGCTAGCTTAAATAAAGCTAACCTCACCAATGCTAATTTGAATAATGCTAATTTATATAGTGCTGAAGTTGAAGATGGTGTTTTGGTAGGTACTAATTTATTGAAACGATACTAAAAGCCTTCATACTGGCATAAGCAATGATGTAAAATAAGGAAAAAATATTGTTCCCAAGCAGCAGCCCAGGAACAAAAATAAGAAGTCTATTGTCTGAAGTTACTCACCAGTAATCGACAATTCATCAACCCAGATTTTGGGACATACGCCTCCGGGTGTCAACTCTGGTTCTTTTTCCACAAAAATAATTGACTTAAGCAGTTCGAGAAAATCTCCTGCAACAGTCGCTGATTCAATGCTTGTCTTCACACCATTATTGACAAGCCAACCATCAAATGGTAGGGAAAAAGAACCTTGTAAGGCTTTCACACCTGCATGGAGAGCTTGTAAATCATCAATAAAAATCACATTTTCTGCCGTTTCTAAGCTCAATTCCTGTTCGCCAGGTGCGGCTGCAAAAACGTGATAGAAATTAGGGCTGACAGAGACTTTTGCACCAATATTGGCGTTACCAGTCGGCTTGGCATTCATCCTTTTAGCAGTTCCTGCACTGTGGAGAAAACCTGTTAAAACCCCATTTTCAATTAACGAAACTTTGCGGGTAGGAGTTCCTTCACCATCAAAAGTTTCTGCCCCAACGTTTGCTGGATGCAGCGCATCATCATACACTGAAAGTAAAGGAGAAGCAATTTGCTTCCCTAAATCATCAGGGGTAGATAAACTTTGCTTGTCTAGAATACTTTGAGCATTAAACAAGTTGGAAAAAGCACCCAATAAACTTAAGAAAGCATCTGGCGAGAAAACAACTCGATATTTACCAGACTTGATTTTTTCATAGTTCAAGTGGCTGATAGTTTTCTCTGCCGTTTCTTTGATGCAACCATTGATGTCTAGAGTGTCCAAACTCCGGTTGATTCTAAAAGCACCACCACTGCGGGGTTTTCTTCCGTCTTCCTCAGTTTTGCTGTAAAGATAGATTGATGATATAGAGTGGGATTCTGTTCTCATCGCGCCATCGCTGTTGAGATAAAATTTATCAATATCTCTTTGCGCCAAACTGTTATATGGCACTCCTTTAATCGCCGGATGAGCTGCGAGGACTTCTTTTTCAGCAGCTAACAGGCTTTCTATAAGTTGAGAAACAGGTGCTTGAGGTGCTTTTTCGTGGGATGAATTGTTCAGGGGAACAGTAGACTCTGGACTAAAATCAGGGACATTTTCTTTCACCCCAAAAAAACTAGCTTCGTAAGCCGTTTTTAAAGCTAATTCCAGTCCTTTGGGGTCTACATCTGTTGTGCTGGTGACACCCATTGTATTGTCTTCATTCCAAACACGAACGGTGACACCAGAAAGATTAGAAGCTTTCACTTGCTTGGGCTCACCTTGATCGACTTGCACACTTGTTGCATCTGCTGTTGAGCCATAGATATCGAATTTCTTGATGCCAAGCTTATCAGCACTTTCCTTGGCATAATTTGCAATCTCAGTGATGTTCGACATAGTTTATTTAAAATTCACCTATTTTCTCGCTCCCAGGTTCTACCTGGGAGTGTATTGCAGGAGGCTCTGCCTCCTGGTATCGTGTGGCAGAGCCACGCTTGTTGGCATTCCCAGGTGGAACCTGGGAACGAGTTAGTCTAAACCTGGGAACGAGTTAGCGTCCGCCTACGGTAATCGAATCAACCTTGATGTGAGGCTGTCCTACTGTTGTGTAGATACTGCCACTGACAGAACCACAGAAGCCGGCTGCAAGCGACAAATCTTGAGAACACATGGAAATTTTGTTCATAATTTCCTTAGCTTCACCAATCAGGATCGCTCCCTTCAGTGGCTTGGTGATTTTGCCATTTTCAATGAGATAAGCTTCATCTACACCAAAGTTAAATTGACCGGTAGCACCAACGCTACCGCCACCCATCTTTTTACAGTAGATACCTTTATCTACAGAGGCGAATAAATCGTCGGTGGTGTGCTCACCAGTCGCAATGTAGGTATTACGCATCCGGCTAGCAGCGGCAAAGGTAAAACTCTGGCGGCGTCCACTCCCGGTTCTGGGGTGCCCGGTACGCACTGAACCTGTTCTATCTGCCAAGAAGTTTTTCAAAACGCCTTTTTCAATTAATAGCGTTCTTTGAGACGGCATACCTTCGTCATCCATATCAATTGTACCGAAGGCGTTTTCAGTTCGCCCTTCATCCCAAGCTGTTAGTGCCTCATGGGCAATTTTTTCACCTTTTTTGTCAGCAAAGGGAGTGGTGTTGCGTTCGATTTGAGTGGTTTCTAGTAGGTGTCCGCATGCTTCGTGGAAGATCACCCCGCCAAAGTGATTCGCCATGATGATGGGGTAAGTGCCTGATTCCACATAATCAGCGTAGAGCATTTTTCCTGCTGATTCTGCAATGTGCTCTGCTGCTTCTCTATAATCCCAAGCTTTCAGGAAATTGGGATCGCTGGTATTACCAGCACGTTCAGCCATAGAAGCGCGATGAGCACCGTCAGCGCACAGGAGGATAAGTCCTACTGATTGAGTGAGGCGAATGTCACGAGCAAAAGTGCCATCACTGGCGGCGACTAAGACTTCTTGCCAATCACGGAAATAAGTGGCGCGGCGTGATTGTACGTGGCTTGCTTTTTGCTGAAGCTGAGCAGTACCATCAAGGAGAACTTCTCCCATTTCCCGGATGGATGTACACAGAGGTAACCAGCCATCTTTGCTTCTTTTGGTACCGTAGTCTCGCAGCAATTCCAGGTTGATTTCTGGGATGAAGGCGTTGGGAGCCGGAAGTTGTAATCCCAGGATAGAAAGACCTTTTTCCAAAGCTGCTTTCAAACCAGCAAAGGAAAGGTCATTGGTGCTAACGTAGCAATCTGCTTTGCCACGAAATACTCTGACTCCTGCACCTGTGGAAAGACGCGGTGTAATGCTGGTGATGGCGTCTTCTTCTGCAAGGCAGCTAATATAGTTGACACGCTCTAAGAAGAATTCAATAAAATCAGCACCAGCAGCACGTCCCAGTCCTAAGAGGGTAGACAAGGGAGCTTCCCAAGATTCATCGAATCGCTCTGGTGTGGAGGAGTATTGTAAAGTGGGCAGTTGTTTGGAGAGCAGTAGAGTATTTGTAAGCATCAGTAGCCTCAGAAAGCTGGCATTATCGGAGTGTTATGGCGGTTCTCAATGGACTGAGTATAATTAGTTAACACCCAGCAGGGTCATAAGATTAGGGGCGTGAGCGGTTCTGTATTAAACCTTATGAGCGATTGAAACCAGTCTAACAAATCCGTGTAAGCCGCAGTCGGCACAAAGGAGGTAGAGGTTTCCCCACCCTCTAAACTAGCAAGTAGGGTCTATTAGTGTAACGTAACGTTCTGTAACCTTTAACATTTTGCTAAAGTACGTTATAAATTGCCGTAAATTAGTATACTCTAGCTTAGAATTATTATTGTAATTTTTAACAATTCTCTAGCTCTACTTTTGTCCTTTAACCTTACTAAACTTGCCCGGCGAGTTAATGAAAATACAAGCATAATATAATGGGAATACATAGCCAAGTTATTCATAAAATAGATATTAAAAAACTAAAAAATGTTTCTAAAGTATCTATCGACTTTGAAGGCTCACCATTAATATCCCTTATGGGAGTAAATGGTTGTGGTAAATCCACCATATTATATGCTTTAGCTTGTGTATATAAACCAATAAGAAATGAAGATGAAAATTATAAATTTTCTAGATTTTTTCCTCCTCACAATCACTTTGATTGGTCTGGCTCAGACATATCCATAACCTACAGCTATCGTGATGGCGGTAGTTGTGTACAACAGATGGAAAAGGAATACAAAAAAAAAGATAGATGGGTAATCTATGAAAGAAGACCTGAAAGATATATTAAATTTATCGGTATCAAAACATGTGTTCCGGTAATTGAGTCTGAAAATACAGGTCAAAAAATTAAGTATACTACCAAAACACAAGCAACTCTCTTAGATGAATTAATTCGCAAAAAAGCTGGTTATATTCTCAATAAAAACTATGAGAGTTTACACGTACATGAATATGGAAATAAAACTATTCTAGGTGTGAAATCTGGAGCAAGTCAATACTCAGCTTTAAGAGGATGTCTGAAAAGTAAGAAAGCCCACGTAACGGTATCCTGTCAGTAGAAAAAATACTTAAGTATGACAGCGTTACCTTGGCCATGAATCCATCTATCCTGCGTAATCTGACTTCAGAACAGTGGAAACTACTATCAGGACTAATTCCTAAGCCAAAAACTGGTGGTCGAAAGCGTAACGTTGATATGCAGGCGATCGTTAATGCAATCCTGTACATCTTGTGTGCGGGTTGTGCTTGGCGAATGCTTCCAAACGATTTTCCTAAGTGGAAAACTGTGTATCATTACGAACGACAATGGCGAAAAGATGGAACATGGCAGGAAATTCACTCTTGGATTACGTTTGTGGGTACGTGTAAGTCAAAACCGAGAAGCATCCCCCAGCGAGGCGATTATGGATAGCCAAAGCATTGAGACAGCCAACTTTGGTATCACTCATAAGTTGGTTATGACTCTGGCAAAAAGATTAAGGGACGTAAACGCCATATACTAGTTGATACACTGGGCTTACTAATAGTTGTCGTCATCACTGCCGCCAGTGTTAGCGAGCAGGCAGGCGCAAAACAAGTACTCTCGAAGCTCAATCAGGTACGCGATCGCTTCCGTCGGTTAATCACAATTTGGGTTGATGGAGGTTATCGCGGGCAAAATTTTCAGCATTGGGTCATTGATGTCTATCGATGGATTTTAAGTGTTTGTACCGCACGGAAGAACAGAAGGGTTTTGTTGTGCTACCCAAGCGCTGGCTTGTTGAGAGGACTTTTGGCTGGTTTAACTGGTGTCGGCGATTAAGTAAGGATTATGAGATCCTACCTGAAACGACAGAAACGTTTGTTTACATTGCGATGATTCGTCTGATGCGAGAAACTTCTTGCGTAATTATCAACACCTATCAAAAACTTTTCAGACATCCTCTAACAATGGGAGCAGGGGAACAACGAGTATTTACAATTCTTGACGCTGTTTTTAGAGCGCCCACTAACTCTAGTTTAATTTTAATAGATGAGATAGATTTATTAATGCACCCTCAGGCTCTTACAAGGTTGATTGAGGTTCTGTATGAAAGGGCTAAGGAGAAGTGCCATCAAGTAATATTTACTTCTCATAATACAGAACTCTTTTACCTGAAAGATAAAGTGCAGCTTAGACATCTTCATCAAACAGGAATACAAACCGTTTGCATCCCAAATACAACTCCAGATATTACTCGCCGCATGACTGGTAATCAGGTTAAATCGATTGAAGTATATGTTGAAGATGACCTAGCACAGGCAATCGTTAGTCATATTGCTAACTCACTTGGAATATCTAGAGACGTAGTAATTAATAAATACGGTGCAGCGATAAATGTATTTACTGTTTCTGGAGGGCTTGCTCTTTCTAAGCAATCACTAAACAATGCATTATTCGTGTTAGACGGAGATGAATATGTTACTGTTCAAGATAAGAATAAGCAAATTGAACGAGTTGTGACTGGACATGGTTCAGAAATAAAAAGTTTAAGACAACTAGTGTTAGATAGTTTGTCACAATTCAATCTGCCTCAAGGTATGCGTCCTGAACAATTTATCTTCAAGTCTATTCATAACTTAGCAGAACAAACTGATTGCGAAAATGAAGAAATTAGGAATATGGCTTATGATATTATTAATGCTGGAGACCAGCATAATTTAGTAAATAAGCTTATTGAACAACTAGGATGCTCTAAAGAAATAGGATTAAATCGTATCATTAAACTTTTTTCTACATCACCTCAGTGGTCACAATTTTCTGAACCAATCAGTATTTGGTTAAACAATAAGAAAGAAGAGTTGTATTTAGGCTAAGGATGAATAAATATCCTGCAAAAGTCCATGAAAAACTACCGTTTGAAGCAGATTTTTATGACCACTACAGTTTCCTTTTCTTAACAGGTTGAGCAGGATTGCCTGCATATATCGTCATCGGTTCTAAAGAACGCCCAGTGACTCCACCTAATGTCAGCACTGCTCCCCATCCTACGGTGACTCCAGGACCAATCACCGACTTAGCTGCAATCCAACTGCTTTGTTGAATATGAATTGGCGCAGGTATGAGTTTAAAATCAGGATGAACCCAGTTATGGTTTCCTGTGCAGAGGTAGACACCTTGAGACAAACAGACATGACTTTCGATAGTGATCGGGGCAATGTTGTCTAGCCACGCATCTTCACCAATCCAAACATAGTCCCCTACTGTCAGTCGCCAGGGAAACTTCACCCGGACTCCAGGTTTGATACGCACACCTTGACCGATTTTTGCCCCAAATAAGCGGATTATCCAAACTTTGAAAGCTGACATGGGAAGCAAATAGGTCTGTACTAAGGGTGATCCAACAAAGTACCACAACAGCTGTTTCCACAAAGGAGCCCCTGGGGTGTAAGTACCGAGACTGTAGTTATCTAAACGCATTTATATGAGTGAGCAACACGAGGACTCAGGCTGGCTCCGGTTCGACCTGTGAAAACCCAAAGGATAGCGCGACAGCTATCGCGTAAGATTTCGACCAAGGACTCTGTGGGTTCGTTTGAGGGAATAGAGATAGGGGTGAAGGTGATACCCTGACTGCCAAGGACGATGGTAGCTATTGCTTTGGCTCTGGGCATATGAAAGTCGGAGGTTATGAGGTAGAGATGCTGAAGATTCTGGCTTTTGAAGTCTTGTACAAGGGAGGTGAAGTTAGTGACAGTATCAATGGCGTGGTAGTCGAGGTGGACTCGTTGGTCTGAGATACCAGCAGCGCCGAAAATCTCACGAGCATTGTTGGGGGAAATACCAGAAGAAACCCAAATTTCTAGAGAGGGATGAGTTTGGGCAAATTGAGCGGTAAACTGTTCCCGGTCTATACCGCCGCCTAGAGTCAGAATTGCTTGGGGATGAGGCGCTTGGTAGTGGGCGATCGCGAGTCGAATTGGAATCAGCAACAGCAGCATGAGGATAAAACCTGCTACAGCAAAAATCCAATATCTTTTGAGCTGACGATGCAACCGTTTCACTGATAGATTCACTAAGAAAGCTAATGTATAGTTTGTTATAAGTTCTTCACTCGCTAATAGAGAAGGTCGAACTGCGTAGTTTGGATTACGTCTGAGTGCAGCACTAGTGTTAGTAGGCTGTGTCAAATCATGGGTACCGATTTGCAGAATTACAGCGTCACTTTGAAATATGCCAAACTTACGAAGGCAGCAGCTATAAATATAGGTATCCAATATTTAGCTGGTATTTTCATTATTTTACGGTTCTTGCTGCTCTAGTTTTTCATATTCAATTAAGCGAATAGATAAAAGAATTTCTGCCAAGACACGCTCAAATGCGTAATACCAGCCATGCCAACCATCGAGGATACCACCTTTGACGATAAGGCAGTAGAACAGGATGATGAAGGGAGCTAAGATTTTTTGCTTGCGAATGCGATCGCTCAAACCAAGTTCACTATCAGGAATCTGTGTGAGCTTGTTGACTTCAATCACCATGTAGCGATCCTGCGCCCAAAGCCAGCGGTTTAGAGGTTTACGGTCATCATGATAGATATAGGCGGAAAGTAGGCTGGATGTTCCCTCAACACTAACGCGATGGGCATGTCCATCATTCTTATAGATTGCTTTTTCTCGTTTATATAATACTTTACGTGGTGGTAGCAAAGTGCCACGCAGCGGTTTACCAAAGACACAGTATTTAAATCGAATAATATAGCTATCCACTTCAAGCTTCTCTGGTAAATTGTTGATTTCAAAAATCAATTCCTCAGAGAGAACATAGTCTGCATCCAGGGAAAGCACCCATGTAGATTCAATCTTTGATAACCCGTAATTACATTGATTTGCGAATGAGTCAAATTTTCTGTGAAAAACCTCTACTTGGGAATAGTCCTGTAAAATTTTCAGTGTTTCATCATTACTAAAGCTATCAATGACGACAATCCTATTTGCCCAAGAGAGACGTTGGAGAGTACGTTCAATGTTGGGTGCTTCGTTGTATGTGAGTAATAAAGGTGTAATTTTTTCTAACATCAGTATAGAAAGAATAAGTAACTTTGTTCACTATCTGCTAACTTTGATGTTATTTCTGTTGTGATAAATTCTATCTTCCCTATTACAGGTAAACGACTGGTTTTGTGTTGGTAATGTTGGTGTAAATGTCAATTAGATTACTAGCTACGTTGCTCCAGGTATAACGTTTAGAAACCAGTTGACGGGCGCGATCGCCCATACTGTTTGTTTGTTGAGAATCTTCTAAAGCTTGCTTAAGGAAAAATGCAATCGCAGCTACATCGAGTTCTGCAACATAGCCGAGGCGTTGCTCCTCTACGAAATCAGCTAGAGCAACGCCAGGAGTGATAACAACAGGAAGACCGACAGCAAGCGCTTCTAGGACTGCTATGCCAAAGTTTTCTGAATAGGAAGTCAAAGCAAATAAGTCTGCTCCCTGCATCAATACATTCTTAATTTCTCCTTTGACAAATCCGGTAAAGTGGGTGCAATGACGAATGCCATGAGACACTAAAAACGACTCTACTTCGCTTTCGTATTCTGGCGACCCAGTACCTGCTATAACAAAGGTGAAGCGATAATTGGTAAGTTTTCCTAGCGCTGGAATTAGGTAATCCAAACCTTTTTTAGGATGCAGGCGAGATAAAAACAAGATAATGGGTTCATCTGCTGGAACATTGAGGTATTGCCGCAGACGCTGACGAGCATCAGGAATTGTGGGAGGGATAAACAGACCGTGGGGTAAGATAAAGCTTGGGGTGTCTACACTTAAGCGGGAAACTTCTTGCTGTTCTTGTTCTGAGGTGAGATGAAGTGCTTGAGCGTGATTGAGATTAGCTTTTTCTATAAGTTGGAGATAAATTTGTTTTTTGCAAGCGCTTTGCTGCACGGACCATCGACATAGCTGTCCTAAGGGACGAACGATGTAAGGAACTTGTTTGCGACGGGCGATCGCCATTGCAACAGTAGATGGGTAGGAAAAAATGCCATGAACGTGCAGCAAGTCGTACTGGTGAATTACCTGCCATAGCCAACTACTGAACTGACTAGAGAAAGCAAACTCACGTAGGGCGTGAAAGTAAGGAGAGAAGCGCGGGAAGAACCAAACTGGAACCTGTTGATACTCGGTGCATTGCCCAAGAGGAACATCCAGCAGATTGGGTCCATTATCGTTTGTGGTAGCAATTTCAGCTTTTACGTCGCTGTCTCGCAGTGCCTTGACCATTTGTATCACGGCTTGACTTGGACCACCCCGAACTGCAGCAATAGAGGGAATGACATGAAGGATTTTCATTTTGAAACTCGCTCCCACCAGTATTTGAGAATTGTCAAACTCCAACGACGGTACCAGGGTTTGAGGGGTATATTGTTCGGAATATCCACATTGCTGAAGTCGTCACGCAATTCACCTGTCATCCACTGCTTAAAGGGAAAGGCAAAGCCTCGTTTGGGACGGTTAATAACCCACTTAGGTAACTCAGGGACGGCTGCAATCAACAATTGTTTTCCAGAAGCTAAACGAATATGACTAGGAACAGATGCAACTGCTTCAAGTAAGGCGCGATCAACCAGAGGAACACGTACTTCTAGTCCCCAAGACATACTCATGACATCGCTATCTCGCAATAACTGATTACGCATATAGCAACTCAATTCTAAAAAGCTGACTTCATCTTCTAAAGTGGGAGTCTGCCCGTGATAATTTGAGATGATGGCATAGTTAGTTGGTAAAAATTTATCTGGGAGGTATTGATAGGCGATTGGGCAAAGCCCAGTGCCAAAGGCAATCGCACAAGCTTCTGTGTGAGAAAAAATTCCTCGGAAGCTACGATAAGCAGCTGCTGAGGTGGGCGTTTGTTGTAGGAAATCACCTAAACGCTTCATTTTTGATGATGTTCCCCAACGTGCCAACCCCACACCCACACCAGTCGCAACCAGAGGAATTGCTTGCATCTGCTTACCCCATGCCACCATCTGGGGAATTTTCTTAAAGGAGTGGTATCCACCAAACAGCTCGTCTCCACCAAGTCCAGAGAGTACAACTTTAGTATCGCTTTGACGAGTAACCTTTGATACACAAAAAGTATTAAAGCCATCAATACTCGGTTGATCAATGGCTTCTAAGAATTTAGGTAATAGCTGTTTAGCCGATGATGCTGTCACTTTATATTCTGTATGTTCTGCACCAAACTCTTTCGCAATTTTCTTGGCAATTTCCCCTTCATTCCACTCCGTTTCTTCAAAGGCTACAGAGTAAGTACGTAATTGTTTGTTCTGGGTCTTTTTCGCTAAAGCGAGAATGATTGTTGAGTCGATACCACCACTGAGAAAAATTCCTACAGGCACATCACTAACGAAATGATGTTGAATTGAGTCAACCAAAGCTTCCCGAACTTTTTCTTTCGCTTCTTGTGGTGAAATTGTTGTAGGAGCAAAGCTGATTTGCCAGTATTGCTTTATTGACACGCCACTAGGTTGCCAATGTAGCCAATGACCAGCCGCTAGACAATGAACACCTTCAATTAAGGTGTACGGTTCTGGAACTGAACCACTAATCAGATAACCGTATAACCCTGACCTGCTCATGTTCACAGCAGGTAGACCGGAGGCAAGAATAGCTCGGAGTTCCGAGGCAAAAACTAAGGTTGAACCAGATTTCCAGTAGTATAGGGGCTTAATTCCTAGAGGATCACGAGCCAAGAAACAAGTTTTTTCCCAGTCGTCCCAAAGAGCAAACGCAAACATCCCTCGTAAATGATCGACACAGTTAAAACCCATTTTTTGGTAAAGCTTGAGGATAACTTCTGTGTCAGTTTGCGAATGAAACTGTTCTCCTTGGGCTAAGAGATTGCTTCGCAGTTGTTGAAAATTATAAATCTCACCGTTAAAGGTAATCCAATACCGCCCGTCAGCAGTAGACATAGGCTGATGTCCACTGGGGCTTAAGTCGAGGATTGCCAGACGAGTGTGGGCAAGAGCTACTTGTTTCTCAGATGAAATATAAATACCCGAACCATCAGGACCACGGTGTCGTATTGCCGTCTGCATCCGCTGAATTATTGTTTCCAATACATCCTGATATTCATTAACTGTGAGAATCCCCGCTATGCCACACATAAAAATTAGCTCCTTTTCATCGGGTGCAAATGCTTATCCAAATGGCTAGCAAGAATTTGTTGAAAACGCTCAAAACCAAAGTTATCAATTACTTTAAGACGCAAAGCTTCAGGCTGGTACATTAAAGGCTTTGGATAAGCATAATGTAAAATTTTAATCAGTGTTTGAGTAATTTCTCCGACATCATCAGGATTAACTAGTGCGCCCAGTTCACCATGACAAAGAGCATCAATCGCCCCATCTTGGTTGCCCGCTAAGACGGGTTTGCCACAAGCTAATGCTTCTAAGTAGACGATGCCAAACCCTTCCTTTTTACTAGGCATGGCAAAAACATCGCAGAGGTTGTAGTAATCACAAAGCTGCTCGTCAGGCACAAATCCAGCGAGGGTAACGTAGCCTTGCAGTCCCAGTTGTGCAATAAGCTGCTCAATTCTGGATCTATCATTTCCTTTACCGACAATGATGTAGTGAATATCTGGAATAACCTCGCGGATTTGCGGAATAGCTAGCAGAATTTTGTCATATCCCTTGTAGCGATCGCCCTTTGCTAACCGTGCCACAGTCAATATTACTAGTTGTTCCGGTTTCAGTCCATGTTGCTTTAATAAATAGCCAGGTTTTGGTGTGGGTTGAAAGCGACTTGGCTCAAATGTGTTGGGTAAGAGAGTGACTTTTTTGGGGTCGAGGTTTTGTTCTTTGAGCAGGCGAGCGCGCGTGTAGTTGCTGACAGCTAGAATCAGGTCTGCATGATGTAGAGCAGTTTTGATGGCAGCGCTTTTTATATCCCAAGCTTCTATACCGTGGGCGACAGTCCAGTAGGGAATACCAACGAGACGTTTAAGCCAGTAAGCAGCAACGCTAAAATTTAAGTGAGTAGTAATTATTAAATCTGGCCGCTGTTGAAGACCTTTACTGATAATTTCGGTAGCAAACATAGCCGTGCGGATTTTTAATACCGATGTTCCACTAAAGTAGAACCGAGTCTTAGGTAAACAGGGAATGTTTGGTGTAGGCTGAACATCATGTTTGAGGAAGACATCATACTGAGCTAGAGGGTAAAGGCTTTGTAGAGCCTGTAAGAAAAAGGCTGAATAAACTTGGATACCACCCTTAAACCCAAAAATCTCAGGGCACCAGATGTGAAAACGAGTTGGAGTATCAAGCTTTTGCATATCTTTGATTTGCACAGCTTAAAGTGTTGTCGTTAATTGGATAATTACGAGATGCTAGTATTTCCTGGGTTCGGCTGGCTAGTTGCTGTCGATATAAACCCCAATTCAGTTGTTCGGCTTTGCGGCGGGCAGCCCCTCCCATTTCTGCTAACTCTAAAGGATGGGAATAACACCACTCTAATTTTTCCTTGAGCGCTTCCACGTCCCGGATCGGAATGATAAATCCCTCTACAGAGTCGGTGATAATATCAAGTCCGGCTGTATGAGGTGTAGTAATCACAGGAATGCCACAAGACATTGCTTCCAAAAGCACAAGAGCAAAACCTTCAACTAAGGAAGGGAAAACAAAAACGCTAGCACTGCTGTAGTACTGATTGAGTAGGAAATGAGGAGTGGAAGGAACATGGCGGCAAATATCCTTGTACTGCTCTAGCCAATTTGTGGGGAACAGGTTTGCTCCAACTAATACTAACTCTGCTTTATATAAGCGCAATTCTTGCCAAGCTTGCAATAGATACTGAACGCCTTTGCGAGGAGAGACACGACCTACAAATAAAACACGGAAGCAATCATCAGGTTTAGGTTGTGGTTGGAAATAGTCTACAGGAGCACCGTAGGGAATGACGCTCACTTTCTCTGGTTCTACACCAATTTCTAACAGTGACTTTTTTGTGAAGGAGGAAGCGACAAAGATGTGATCTGCCAGTTGAACCTCTTGTTCCTTACGCTCAATTTTCCAAGCTGGCTCACGAATTGATTCAATTGCTGGAGCTAATTCAGGAAAGCGTTCGGCTTCTTGACTCATAATATTATGAGTCGTCCGATAGAACGGAATGGGCAAGTCATATAAGCAGAGAATGCCTTGCTGTTTAGCCGCTTCAAAGGTAGTCGCTGCTAAATCTTCATAACAATAGATTGCATCCAAGCCTTGCAGGTGGTGTTTGGCAACTTGGCGATCCAGGGAAACGTATACCCAGTCCACTAGCCGTGAATAGCTTAAACCCAAACGAGGCGCTAGCCTTGTTCGAGATAAGAATATGCGAATTATTTCTCGCCACGGGTAAGTTTGAATCCGTACACCATTAGGAGAAACCCAACTTCGTCTACTCATCTCATCTGTTATTGCTGATTTAAGCTTTTTGGGCAGCAGATTCAAGTAATGCCATACAGGTGCTTTTGGGTCATACACAATAGGGGTAATGACTTCTTGCAACAAATTAGCTTCTGCCAATGCTAGGGCAGCGTTTTTGGCAAATGAAGGATTAATTTGATGAACTAGGGAAATGCGAGGGGTAGACATACTGTTGGTAGGATAAAAACTGGCGATATTCCAATGTTGGAAGTAAAAAGATAAAACCGCTGAAGAACCAGTAGTAAATTCCTAAGGTATTGTTAAAGACAACTTGACTCGTGATGTTAATTAAGTGTAATAGCAAGGTAGCAAGAGCTAATTGACGCAGGAAGGGTGTTTTTAATTTCAAAAAAACACGCCAAATAGAAAAAATGAGAAGTAGGCGTACCCCATACCAAAATACAAAGCCTAACGGTCCTAGCTCTAAAACAATCCTCCCCATTTCTCCTTCAGAAAGTGGAGGTGCTTCACCTAAGGGTAGGTTGAGAGCTTTACGCAGAGCAGAAACTGCCTGATGTGTTGCTCCAGTTCCGTAGCCATCAAAGCCCTTTAATTGCATGACTTGCCCAGGTTCCCCAAAAGCAGAGAAAGCACGCTCAAGAAACATATGAGAATCTGAGGCAGTGGTTGCACGGGAGGTAAATGTATCTATTGCATTGCTGAAGAATATGGGTACCAACGCGGAGATTAAGACAATTGGTAGTATGACTTGCTTTGTTGCCCGGGCAGCTATCGAGGGTTGCGTGAGAACCAGGACACTGGCATATCCCACTACGAACAAAACTTCATACAAAACTAAGGCACGGGCACCTGTCATAAAGGAAGTCCCAACGACTAATAAAGCTTCAACAAATGTAAGCCACCGCCATATTCGGGTTTGCGGCAGGGTCAGCATTGGAATTAGAAAACTAAAACAAGTGGTTAGATAAGTTGAATAACCAACAATATAGGAGAACGTACCTGTGACTCGAACTGCATTAGCAACTGTTGCATTTGCCTCTTCCCCACCTGCGTATACGTTAATTAAGCTGGAGGGAGGACTAAAGAATTGAGCTACAGCTAGGAGACAGACTGGAATAGCTAATAACAGATAACTGCGTAAAAATTTGTACAGTTCCTCCTGAGACTGAAATAAAGCGGGTAGCATCCACATCAAGGGAATGTAAAAGAAATAAGCTTTAAGCCCAAAAAAACCAATAACAAGTGAGCCTAAGCTTGGATTAAAGGCTTGGAAGACAGTCCAACCAATTGCCATTAGCAAGACAATAGTTAAACTATTTCGTTCAAAAGGAGATTTCAGTTCTGAACTGAGGTAATACCTGATATATGCCCCAAGCAAAACAAAGTCTTTGAGAAAGTAAATCAAGTCACTTGCTTGTGGTAGCACCCACTTTCGCAGTACACCTTCAAAAATGACAACTACAAGTGCTACTTTAACAGTAAGTTGCCAATTTAGGCATGAGAGCAAAACAAGAGCCACTATAGCAACCAAAGCAATCAGCAGCGTCATTGAATTACTCCCTCTAAAACCTCAAGATATGCTTTGGCAACGGCTTTACTAGTGTGGCGAGCTAAATGCCATTCTGCCTTTTGTCTATAAATTGTTAGTTTTTCGGGATAGGTCAGTAAGTCAAATAAAGTCTGAGTCAACCGTTCAACATTACTGTTAGGAAATGTCACACCGCAAGGACCAATTGCGTCCTTTAACCCTCCACCCTCTGAACCAACAACAACGCAACCACAGGCAATACCTTCTAAAGCAACAATGCCAAAAGGTTCATTCCATAGAGACGGAACCACCATAATTTGGTGAGCATTTAACAATCTGGCTAACTCATGCTCAACTTTCACTCCAGCAAAATTCACTTGATGGGAAATTTCTAAGTCTTGAGCTTGTTGACGTAATCTAGATTCTTCGGCTCCACTACCAATAATGGTCAATTTGGGGGTAAGTTCCATAGATTTCAGATGAGCCATTGAATCTAATAGCAAGTTGGCTCCTTTATCAGAAACTAAGCGTCCCAAAAAAACAAGTTCTTTGTCACGCGTAACCTCTGGCATTTCATAGAAGATGTCTTCTCGATAAGAATTGGAAATGATAGTAGAGGGTGTTGGTATCGCTTCAGCTAAAGTATGACTCGCCGAAATATTAGTTGCACAACGAGTCATAAAGCGCTTGAGATAATCTTGCCAACCCATACGCCCATCAACCCGACGATACCAAGTGTGATGAGTTAAGACCAGGGGTCGAGGTACTAGGAGTAAAGACCAAAGTCCCTTTAAACTAACACAGGCTTGTAAATAAATATTACACCAATGGGTTAATTTCAATAGCTGATTTGGTTTGGGGCATCGGATGATTTCAAAAGGAAAAGAAATGGCATCAGATGCTGGAGTTTGAGAAACTACCTTTACCTCGTGTCCCTGATAAGTAAACTCGTGAGCAAGAGTTGAAATTATGGTTTCTATTCCACCAATTTTGGGATAGAATGAGGGAGAATAAATCAAAATTTTCATAAAAAATTAATTATATAACCTAACTCTTTGTTGGTTAATATCTGCTCAAAGGTAGCTGGCAAAAATTCTGGCTTGTACTGATAAATTATGGGTTTGATACCAGGCATATGCATTATCAGCGATCGCCTGTAACTCTGCCCCACTTTTACACTCTGCTGTTTGCTCGTCGCTTAGCCAGTAATGCTTTTCTGGTTCTATCCCATCTATTGGCAAGGTGCTACGGTGAGCGCTGACAGTTAACAATCCATGAGCACAGTAAGCAGCAAAGATGCCTGATTTGGCTAAATAATCTGGATTGTAGTTCAAAAAGCCTACCTGGGAATTTAATAAAATCTCGCTGATTTTAGCCGCAGGCTGTTTTCCCATCTCTACGATGGCTACACTCTTAAAAGATGACAAACTTAAATCTACTGGTGGACCAATATCCAAGATTTTCTCAATTCCTAATAGTTCACAACTACGGCTCAGCATTGCTGAGGAGTTTCTATAAACTTGCAGTCTGTTGCTACTCCCTCCAAATACAACCAGATGTCGCTGACGTTTTGCTAACGGTGGTACTTGTTGCGGTTCAGTGATGGAAGAAAAAACAGGCATAGCAGGAATTTCTTTGTGCTTACCTGGACTTAATTTATGAAGAATTTCGGCGTAGAGTTGTTTGCTAGTGAGACAGCGATCGCTCAATCTAGCTAAGCGAGCAGCCAGACTCTTTTGCACAGACGATAGCCAGAAAGCACTCGTCCAAGGTGGTCGCCCACCAGCGTAAATTTCATGAAACATAGTCACTAGTCCTCGATTGGTTCTAGCAGTTCGCCAACGTTCCAAGGCATTTACTAACCAAAAAGGACAACCTCGCTTGGCATAACCATAGCCGACGTAGTGAAGTAGAACCTGAGTTGAGTTATTCGGCAACACAGATAACAAACTCTCTACTGAATTCTCACTCAGATGACTGAGAGGGAATTCCTCAATACCTGTTGCCCCAGTCCAGTTGGGATCAGTAATCACAAAATGCATCTGAATGCCAAAATCTTGACGTAGTTGTCGAGCTAGATTGAGGGCATAATCTCCTACACCATCAATTGCAGGAGGTAGGCGAGGAACAATACAAGTAAGTAACATCTCAACTTATTAGAGAACTTAATTTTACAAGCAACTTAATATTGATAGGACTTACGCAAGAATTCTCTGAAACTCTTATTTATTCGTGTCCTTTGCGTCCTTTGCGGTTCGTTTCTTCATCATTTTGCGTAAGTCCTGATTGAATTTATGTAAGTCTCAGCTATCTTCTCCCAACTAAAGATCTTGTAGTAATCTTGTGGAGTTTTAGGGCTAATCAAGGTTTTAGTCATTGGTTGCAATGATGGGGGAAATGGTCTGATCTGGTCCTGAAATACAGACTGTAAATCTGTGACTCCACCAGCTGGTCTTGCAAAAACTGGCATTCCAGATTCAAGCATCTCATTTAACACAAGTCCCCAACCTTCAACCTGACTGGTAAATAAACCGACATCGTGATTAGCAAGCAAAGAGTAAAGCTGGCTCCTCTCAAATGACGGCAAGATTTTTAGCCTGCCTGATTGAATGAGTTCAGCAGGACAATCTTTCTCAGCACTAGGACCGCATCCAGCAATTGTAAAAGTGTCTTGCGGATGTGAAACTGCCCGTTTCACTATAAAGTCTACAACTTCAGTAATTCCTTTATGAGTAACCCAACGACCCATCCAAAGAAATCGAATATCTTGTTCCTCATACTTTTTTCGATTTAAACGGATCTGAGCTAGTTCTGCTTGATCAACTTTTGAGAGTGCATTGACGTAAGAGATTAATTTACCCCTCCACCACGGGAACCATTTCTTCATCCATTCAAGTTCCAAGCTACCCAGGCAAAGAATGTAGTTTGCCCTTCTCCATCCTTGGAGGAGTAGAAATATGTATGCTATTGCAAACAAATAACTGAATGGTACGAGGACTATATTTTTTAGACCCCTTTGTTGTGGATTGTTTAAGTTAGATGCCGTGTACAAAATCTCAGGCTGAACGCTACGAGCCACTACCAAAGCTGATTGAGCAACCCGTTTGGTAAGCAGTACAGCAAAGCTATCAATGACATCGAAGGGTTCCTGAGTCTCGATAAACGCATCTAGCTTTGACCGCATGAGTTGAATATTTTGAAGACCTTGCCACCATTTTGTATAGCTAGTATGCATGGGATGAGGAGACCACAGAGTCACATTGTGTCCCTGCTCCCGAAGTGCTTCTGCTAAATTGATTGCCATCTGACCAGCACCAAATTCAGCAGAGAGTGGGGAATGTGTAGCTATAAGTATGCGAAGTGACCGCAATGAACGCTCCTTTTAGAAAAATTAGCGGTGAATTACCCAGCGCTTTTGTAAAGATCTAAATGTTTTTCGACTACCGTTAACCAACTTAGAGGTGTTACCCACTCACGGCAACGAGTTTGGTATTCTGAATATTCTGATGGAGATAAGCTTATTAATTGGCGTAAACCAGTAGCGATCGCCTCCCCAGAATTCTGCTTAACAACAAACCCAGTACGACCATGATCAACAAACTCATGCATTGCTCCTGCATTAGTACAGACAACAGGTGTACCACAAGCTTGGGATTCCAGCAGAGTAAACCCCATCAGTTCTGGAACTGGGGTGTAATCTCCATAGCAAGTCGTCTGAACTGAAGGCAAAATGGTCACTTTCGCTGTGCGGTATTCGTATAACAGCCGCTGCTCATCGGCATTATGAACAAACTCAACCACTAAACCATCCGCCATCTGTTTCAGGTCTTGGTAGAATGCTTCGTTGTAGATTCTGCCAACAATAGTAAGTTGGTAGTCTGGGCGATTAAGCAAACGGAAGGCTTCAATAAGGTAGTTAATTCCCTTGTGAGGCAAAATGCGACCAACGTATAGTAACTTATTGTGTTTTCCTAAAGAAGGATCTGGACAAAATTTATCAGTATCAATCCCACCTTTAATCAAAACAGATTTCTTTTGTAGTTCAGATGGTATCAACTTGAGACAAAAGCGTGACTGAGCGATCGCCCGTTGATAAAATCTAAAGATAGGCAGCTTTTGGTTAAGAACCAAGCTTCCACCTCCACCGTGGTCTGTAACAAAAACACGCTTGCCTAGCAAAAATGATGTCAGACAGCCTATATCAGAAACAACTGTGTTGATATTATGGATGTGAACAATATTAGCCTTCAACATTGAACCTAAATATCCAAAGTTTATGGGGTTCACTTTGCTACCATCAATAAAGTGCTTCACTGGATAAACTTCAATTTTAAGCCGGTTCAAGTGGTAGGATTTTCGTTCACAGCCAAAGCTTACAAAAGTAGTATCTACCTTTTTTGCCATCCAGCTAGCTAACTCTGTCGGGTAACGTTCACCACCACCAATGATGGAAGAGGAATCAAAGTAGGTGGGAGTGATGTGAACAACTTTCATTATTTTAAATTAGCTAACTTATTTAATAACTTCTAATTCAAAGTAAAGATACCATGCTGGGAAAAGCCAAGCCCATCTTTGTTCATATAATTCTGGTGATTTATTAGCAAGCCTACTTAAAATAGAACGATTCAATCTATTTCCTTGAAATTGAATATGACGTGCTTTCATACGGTATTTAGCCTTTGAATAGTAAGATAATTTATGAGCCTCACAAAAGTAATCAAAGGAAAAATAACTAAGATGCCATTTGTGAGTAGGGTCTACAAATGAATTTGCACAGGAGAAATGAGGAGTAGTTATCTGTAGTAATCCATTAGGTTTCAAAATTCTGTGAAATTCTTCTAATGTTCTTGGAATATCCTGTAAATGTTCAATGACATCGAAGCATTCGATTTTGGAAAAAATCGAATCCTCAAATGGATACGGTAAATTATTCAAATCCCAGACAATGTCAGGATTTATATCTTGACAAATGTCGAGTCGAACAACTCCAATCTCACTCTTGCGTTTGCCACATCCGACAGATAAAATAGAAGAATTGCTCACGTCAAACCCTCTATAAGTAAGTATGAAATATAACTTTTAAAATTTTAAAAAATTCTTGATAGCTAAGTATCTTTCTTCGCCTACACCAGCCTTGATGAGAATTGCCCAAAAAAGATACCAACCAACTAAAGTAGGTCTAAATAATAAACTCTTCAAAACAGCCAAGAATTTGAATTGACTTTTGTTGTAAATAAGGGACTGAAGATGTATGTAGTCTGTTGCTGCAATTTGGAAGAAAATCCGCTTTCTAAAAGTGTATACTCTTTTAGCTTCAGACAAAGCAACTTGATAGAGTTCTGAATAAGTATCAGGATTATGTTGTAGTGTTTTATTTTGACCATGATACTTAAATTTTACCCACGTCTGCTTAACCCAAATTGCTTTTGGTTTTTGACTAAGAACTCTGAGAAAAAGCTGATAATCCATAGTGCCGTAAAGATTCTTATTTAAAGGAAAAGCTGAATCACTTAGTTGCTTTGCAACAAATACGGCAGGCTGAGGTAGAGCAACAAAAGACCAAAATTTGAGGTATTGGTCAAAATCCTGAGGCTGTGAATAGCCATTAAAATTTTTAGTAATGATTATTTCTTGCTCATTTTCATTAACATTAAAGCATTCACCAACAATAAGCTGATACCCCTGTCTATAAATCTCTGCAACGTTACTTAAACATCTGTGATTAATATATGCATCATCTGCATTAAGCCATACAAATAAATCTCCAGTGCAGTATTGATATCCTTTATTAATAGCATCAGTTTGCCCCTTATCTGGTTCGCTCACCCAGTAGGTTAAATACTGTTCGTATTTCTGTACAATCTCAACAGTGTTATCAGTAGAACCACCATCAATAATAATGTATTCCAGATTGGGATAGCCTTGTAGCAGCACTGAGCGAATGGTTTCTTCAATAAATAGTCCATAGTTATAGCTAGGTGTCACAATGCTCATGCGAGGCCAATCTGAACCATCAGGCATCCGTTCAGGTAGTGGCTCATTTTGCTCCGTCCAAGGCCAGCCTGATTTTCCAGGTGGTGGAGGCGGTAGATCTTTGAGAGTGAGAGCAGTATTTCTAGTTAGCATCTGTGTTTATATATAGGACAATAAAATTAGGCGTTGCATATTTGCAGGATGAATTTTGTGTTTTTGCAGGATGAATTTTGTGTTTGTGTGGGATGGGCATCTTGCCCGTCCCTTAAATTTTTTGGGCAGGCAGAATGCCTACCCCACAAGAATTGATCGCCCTTTAGGGGCTGCACTGCGCGCAATCTCTCATCTTTCAACAACTGCATAATAAAAATTACAAATCCGCCATCAAAGATAATACAGGCTGAACTTTCTTGGCAAAGTCGAACTCTTCCTCGAAGCAAATCTTTGAATTTTTGCTGTAAAATTCATAGTTATCCATAATTTTTTGGATAGCTAGTTCCATTTCCAAAGAATTTGATGGTTCTTGTATTACCACACCAATTTGGTATTTATCCACTAATCTTGATAGAGATTCCAAATTGTTCACTAATACAGGTTTACCATGCTTCAAGTAATGGGATAATTTCCCAGATGCCATTGCAATTTGAGAAAAATTATTATCAATATCTGTGTAGAAAGCCAAGCCTATGGTTGCAGAGGCATAGATTTTATCAATTTGTTCATAAGGTAATGGAGATAGTGAGAAAAATAGGTTGGTTGAGTTAATCTCTTGTAATCTCCGTATGTAGGGATCATCTATTTCTCTCTTAACTCTTTCATGAAATATCAGAGCACATCCTTTAATAGGTGCAAAAGCTTGAGCCAATAATTGTGATAACATCAAATCGCTAATCATGCCAGCTTGAATAATAATATATGGAAAATCTTCAATACTCAAATGAAACATCTTTCTAAAATAATTCTCAGATGTTTCTAATTGAATTACGGAATCAGATGTACTTGCTGCGTTTGGTAAATAGAATACTTTCGGATGCTGATAGTTATTGTAGTTGCAAAGAGTTTCAAATCTATCTCGATCCTGGACAATTATGCCTTCTGAGTTCCTATATGCTAAACCCTCAAGTACTTTGATAACTTTAGAAAACCTCCTAAAGTGTTTTGGATGAGTCAATTCTAAAGAAAGATAAATAAATTTTTGTCTTGTTAATAAAGATTTTATTAAAGCTGTGATAGAACCATATGTATCAATACCTATACTAATATCATTTTTTATTTTTGTATAATTAAATAATATATGAAATAAGCATTGAAATAAAAATAAAACGGTTTCTATAACTGTAACTAGAGAGCTTAACCTGATTTGATTGAGAGTTTTCATTAAAATACATAATATATAAAAATGAGATGCGTTTTTGAAGTAAACTATCTCTATTTGTTTACCTATTTCTCGTGGTTTAGAACATTCGTTTTCTTTAGCATAGATAGTGACACAATAACCACAATTACTGAGAGACTTTGCCAGATTAATAATTGTTGGTGCAACATCAACATAACCTTCGTAGAAAAATATAGAACAGGACTTGTTCATGATTTTTACGTCTTTTTATGCACGAACTACAAAATAAACACTCCAAGTGCTGAAGCCTGGCTTTTGCTCGCTCATCCACTCACGACATTCAAGAGACTCAAACTGTGGTGTTACCAGCAAATCTACTTCGGGCTTAAACAGATAACGCATCTGATGAGTTTCCTGAAGTTCCTCAACTGCACCAGTGTTTTTATCTTTGATAAAGACTTGATAGTTAACATCCACGAGATTGTCATTCGGATGCATAACTGGCTCAGCAATCCTAGTGACGCTAATTTCGTCATCCTCCAAGCGCTTGATACGAACCGTGGGGCGATCGCTCAAAACCGCAGATCCATACCAGCAGTCGAAAATGAATACACCACCAGGCTTGAGATGAGCTTTGACTGTGGCAAATGCAGCCTGTAAATCCTCATTGGTAGTCTGATAGCTAATCACGTGAAAAAGCGAGATGACAGCATCATATTGCTTGTCCAGCCGAACTGTTCGGATATCCCCTTGGGAAAACTCTAATCTTGATGCTAGTTCTGTAGGGAATTGGGAAAGGCGATCGCTTGCTTTTTGCAACATTTGATAGCTAAAATCCACCCCATGAATTTGGTATCGCTCCTTTGCTAGTAGAACTGCGTGGTTCCCCGTACCGCAACCTAGTTCCAGGATATTCTCTGCATCCGGTGCATAGGTTTGAATTAACCGATGAATGAATTGTGCTTCTCCCACGTAGTCCTTATCGCGATAGAGCAAATCGTAATAGCGGGCGTAGTTGCCAAATACATTCATAGTCATCAAGACGTTAACTTGAAATAAATACCGTGATAACAAGAGACTGAGTTTTTTGGGTAAAAGGGAATGAAGCAGCGATCTACCTTATCTTCCCAAATATCAATCAATTTATAGCCAACATCATTAAAGCTCTCTATAAATTCTGTTTTATTGAATACATATTGAGGATAGAAAACCTTGCCACCGTTTTGTAAAGTCACAAATTGTTTGCCACTATATATAGGTAAGCGATTAATGAGAATGTGTGTAGGTTTTTTCGGCAGTTGTTCTATTTCTTTAGAAAAATTATCAATATATTGAACAGAACCAGAAGCTATTAATATATCTGTATGACTAGCATTTGTAAAAGATGTAGTAAATAATAAATCTTTCTCTTGACGTTTTTTGGCTAGTTCCTCACCAGCCTTAACTATTTCTGGCAACTCACAAACAATCCATTTCACTTTCTCAAAAATAACGTATTTTTTATACGTATAAAAGTGAATTCCTACATTTCCACCAAAGTCAAAAATAGTATTTACAGGATGATCTGTGAAGATAGAGTTTAGCCAGAATAAGACTGGATAATCATAACAAGCGATTGTACGTTTGCTGTGTTCCCAATCTCCTAACTCTGCCATCTCCTTATATTCTTGAGCTAGTTCATCATTGTCATAACCAATAGGTTTAGTTTTCGGTGCTGATTGAATAGCTTGTTCAAAGGTATCAAAAACTCCTTGAAAACAACCGTAGCAGTCTCCTGCAAATCGACGCTGATATTCTAATTTCTGAAAATACCCATATGTTTTCTTTGCAAAGGGAATTGCCTTAATCATTCTCCTCATTTGAATACCTCCGCGACGACTTGTGCTACTCGGCAGATTTGCTCATCTGTTAGTGCCATCCCGCTAGGAATATAAAAACCACGACGGGCTATTCTTTCTGCAACAGGGTAAGACACGCCATCAAACAAGCCCATTTTTTGTAATACGGGCTGCTCGTGCATAGGCCAGAAAAAAGGACGAGTCCCAATTTTATACTTAGCTAAACGACGCATCGCTTCTTCAGCGTCAAAGGGAACTTCATCCTTCAACACCAACCCATACACCCAATAAATATTCTCGGCATAGTCAGTTTTTGGAATTGGTAACTCTAAGCTGGGGATGTCAGCTAAAAGTTCTGTGTATCGTTGCCCCATGTGATGTTTGCGAGCCACAAATTCCTCTAATCGTTCTAACTGTGCAACCCCAAGAGCAGCTTGCAAATTAGTCATCCGAAAGTTCCAGCCCAATTCTTTATGGATAAAGCGTTTTTGAGGCTGAAAGCACAAATTGCGTAAACTACGACAATGCTCTGCCAGCTTTTCATCATTAGTAACCAGCATTCCCCCTTCACCCGTTGTGATGTGTTTGTTGGGGTAGAAGCTAAAGGTACTGATAGTACCAAAGCTTCCACAGGGGCTACCTTTATAAGTTTGACCGTGCATTTCAGCTGCGTCTTCGATAATGTGTAGTCCGTACTTGCCAGCCAGGGTTAGCACTGGTTCCATATCTACAGGTAGTCCGTAGGTGTGGACAACCATAATAGCTTTAGTTCTGGATGTAATTTTTGCCTCAATTTGGCTAACATCCATATTCCAGGTTTGAGCATCACAGTCCACTACAACTGGCACAGCCCCAACACGGACAATTGCAGCCGCACAAGAAATAATTGTAAATGTTGGGAGAATCACTTCATCCCCAGAGCCAATTCCTAATGCTGCAACTGCGACATCAAGAGCAACAGAACCGTTGCTAACAGCAATGCCATATTTACGTCCTACACGGGCAGCAAGCTGTTCTTCAAATTGCTTAACGAACTGACCTTCCGAAGAAATCCAACCAGTTTCAATACACTCAAACAAGTATCTCTTCTCGTTGCCGTCTAGCAGTGGCTCATTCACTGGAATCGGGTTCATAGTTTACTCAACTCAACTATCTTCGCTTGCTCTGCGGTGATGCCAGTAAACCGGGTTTTGTCCTGCTCACCCACATAGGGTCCTTGCTTGACTTCAATCATCTCGATTTCTTCCAGCACCTCAAAGCCATGACCCCCGGTCACTAAAAGGATGACATCACCACCTTCTAAAATTCGACTTTCCAGGTAATCCTGTTGGTTGTTGTAAAAGTCTACACGCAGTTTACCCTTTCTTATGAATAGAACCTCTTGCGTATATTGCACTTCACGGATTACAGGGTTGTGAACATGGGGTTGAATGATTTTTCCTGTTGGGTGATGCATATATGCCAACTGTTGGGAAAGTTCGTTCGGAGTGAAGAAGTGTATCCCTGGTTTGTCAAATTTTTGAGAAATAATCAAAGCAAGCAACTGATTATGATGGAGAATTTGTTCTATCATTTTCTTCAATTTCATCAGTTTTATTCAAAAAGTATACACAATTATCGACAACTACAAAATCAAGCATAACTAAAGTTATTTTTAAACTACCTTTTCAGAAAAACTTTAACATTCCAAAGAATTCCTCTCTTGCCAAGGAAAATTTACAAAGAAAAAACCACAGTCTGAACCTTGATATCTAGCTAGATAAGTTCCTGTTTCCTCAATTTCAAAAACGGCTATGGATTGATGGTAAGAAAAAAAACCAGTATGCTCTTTATATGCTGCAATATCGATACTGTACATTCTTGGAACCAGAAATAAAGCGGGAAGTTCGATTTGCGCGATATGATTACCTGCTGTTAATTCACTGTTGATAGATACTGACCGGAGTAGGGAGAATATTATAACACCTGAAGAGCTACGTATATCTAAAGCAATCTCTAAATCTATTGACTGACTGGCATAATATTCTAGCTGAATAATAATTGGTTTTTTTACGTCAAAAACTGATGTTATGTTACCTTTACAATCAAGTAAAGATAGACGCTGAAACCAGAAAATTTTCTTGGAACTATCATGGCTGATAACGACTTCTCCAGAACGGTCAGAACCTTGAATTAAATACTGATTGGTTATCTGTTCTGTTCTTCCTTCCATCCTTACACTACCATTAGACAACCAAATCACTTTCTCACACAGGCTATTGATAGTTGCCATATTATGACTGACAAACAAAACCGTCCTTCCGTCCTTCCCCACCTCCTCGATCTTTCCAAGACATTTGTTTTGAAACTGGGCATCCCCTACTGCTAGCACTTCATCTACAATCAAAATCTCTGGCTCCAAGTGAGCAGCGACCGCAAACGCCAACCGCACATACATACCTGATGAATAGCGCTTCACTGGCGTATCTAAAAACTTTTCTACTTCTGCAAAATCAACAATTTCATCAAATTTCTTCTTAATCTCCGCCTTACTCATCCCCAGAATTGCACCATTGAGATAGATATTTTCTCTACCTGTCAACTCTGGATGAAACCCTGTTCCCACTTCTAACAAACTCGCAACTCGACCCTTAATGCCGATTTGTCCTGTGGTTGGTTCTGTAATTCTACTAAGAATTTTTAGTAATGTTGATTTCCCTGCACCATTACGCCCGATAATGCCAACTCTATCGCCCTGTTTAATCTCAAACGACACATCCTTGAGCGCCCAAAACTCTTCACGAAAGTTCTTAGCTTGATTTTTTGAGTTTTGAGTTAGAGGATTGAGAGTTGTCAACAAAGACTTTGCACCATTGGTAATGACATCCCGTAGTGCGGTGTAGCGTTCTTGCTGCTGGTGACCAATAATGTATTTTTTGCCTAAATTTTCAACTCGGATGACAGTATCAGACATTTGCTATTCACTTAAATCACATCTGCAAAAGTACGCTCCATTTTGCGGAAGTACAAGATTCCACTTGCCAACAGCACTACAGCCAGAGCCAGAGAAAGCGCAAAGTTTAGAACATATAGCCTTGACTCACCTCCTAACATTGCTTAGCGAAACCCATCAATACAATCCCATTACAAAAATCATTAGCATCTTCTAGTGTCGCCCAGTAGTCAGTGATATTTGGACACACCACACCGACGACACCAACTTTGAGCATTAACTCTGATAATTTTCTTGTCTTAGAAAGAATTCTCTAATCATTTCTTCGGGAAGCATAAGTTTAATGATGAATTTCCAAGTCCTAGCCAAGCAAATAATGGTAGGGCAAAAAAAGACTGCTTTCATCAACCATTTTATTGCTTCCAACCTATTTCCATTTGAATATTCAAATCTTCCATGTTTTAGCATAGCTGAAGCATAAAAAACTCTCAAGCTGAATTTATTTTTAAGCCTGGTAAATGGGTTAAGATGTTGATAATATTTTTTCAGGACATTCCTGGCTTCTGCCATAGCAATGACATTATCCTTACAAGTCTTAGCATGATCATGATGTCTCATTTCTGAGAAACACTTTGGTATATAGTGAAGCGGGTATATCATTCTTGTACGCAGCCAAAAATCTAAGTCCATTGTGTATGATAATGAAAGATCTAAGCCATGTAATTGATGGAAAACATCTTGGCTAAAAAAGACAGAAGGTTGCGGTAAATATTTTTCATGATGATATTGAAGTAAATCTTGAAATGAATATTTTTCTCCCTTGACGTAATATCTCCAACTTTCTAAGCCTTCTTCGTTAGCATTCATCAAATATCCATCTCCAGTAAGGAAATGACAATAAGGATTGTCACGCCAAAATCGCCCTACTTCCTGGAGAGTGTTTGGACAAAAAATATCATCAGAGTTAAGCCAAGCGTAAATCTTTCCTGTCGCTTTATGAAAACCTTTGTTTATCGCATCTGACTGTCCCCTATCCTTCTCGCTGACATAGTAGGCAAGCCATTGTGCATACTTTTCGATAATTTCGAGTGAATTATCAGTTGAGCCGGCATCAATAATGATGTATTCCAAATTCGGATAACCTTGAAGCAGCACTGAACGGATAGTTTCCTCAAGGAAGTGACCATAGTTGTAATTCGGCGTCACAATGCTGATGCGAGGATACTCAAAATCACCAGGTATCCGCTGCGATAAGGGAGGAGTTTGTTCTGTCCAGGGCCAACCAGTTTTACCAGGTGGGGGTGAGGGTAAGTCAGCTAAGGTGAGTGTTCTAGTGATGAGTGGCATAATAGGTGAACTTGTTAAATGTTGAGTACTTTTTATATACGTTTTTTAGTTGTTGAAGTCAGAACTTGAAGAACGTTGATGAAGACTAAGGGTAAAAAAACAATCCTCTTAGTAGTTTGTCAAGGCAATTTTGATGAGTTTGTAGTAAGCACTAAAGTGCTTTGGAAAGGGCTGAAGCCCTCACTACAAGCCTTCAAAATTGGTGTGGTAGATTACTAGGCAGACACTTTCTGCTCGCTCCTGCTTTGTCTGTTCAATACCTGATGATAGAGTTCGATATATCGCTGTGCCTGCAGTTCTATAGGGTATTCAGCAAGAGCGATCGCCCGACAATTTTGACTCATGCGATCGCGCAAATTATCATCCTCCAACAACTGCATAATCCCATGACAAAAATCATCAGCATCCTCTGGTGTAGCTAAGTAGCCAGTGACATCTGGACGGACTAAATCAGGAACGCCTCCAATTTTGAACGAAACCATTGGAGTGCCACATGCCATGCTCTCTTGTAGCACCAAGGGGAGATTATCGGCGCGAGTCGGAAAAATACACAAGTCAGCAGCAGAATAAGCGATAGATTTTAGGCGATCGCCACTCACGTAACCAAGATTTACGGTAGTCATCCCCACTGCCTCAGAAATTGCCTCACCACCACGCCCTATAGTTAAAAGCATAGTTTCAGCCTTCAGGGATGGGGGTAAGTTTTGCAACGCTTTCAGTAGTAAATCACCTCCCTTGCGAGTATTTGTTAGACTTTCCGCTCCAAACATCAAAACCTTTTTGCCTACTGGAATACTAAGCAAAGAACGGCACTGTTCAGGGTCAAGAGGTTGATATGCTTCTGTGTCAATCCCATTAGGAATGTAATGAATGGGGAAGCGGTTAAGAATACTTTGTTTAACTTGTTGAGTCAGCCATTGACTGAGTGTCACAATTGTTAAATTGGCTTTGCTGTAAACCCAATTTTTCAGCTTCCACTCCAGACGAGTGTTGTCTTTAGGAACAGCGGGGTACGCCTCTGGATAGGGACACTGACCGCAGCCAGTTTTCCAGCGATCGCAGTCATAGCTATAGGCGCAGTGACCTGTAAAACTCCACATATCGTGAAGTGTAAAAACTGCTGGTTTGTTTTCAGTTAATGCTGGAATTGCCAGGTAATTGAAGTAATCATTATGCAGATTGTGAAAGTTAAGAATATCTGCATTCTTGTAGAAACTGTGTTTCGGAATATCAAAGCTATTGATATGGTTGAGGTAGTTAAAGCCAAGACGCCAACTTACACTCCAGAGCGGTTTTTCAATCCGTTTATTGCGCTGCAATAAGGCTACGCGATCGCTACTGGTTTCGACTTGACCTACTAATAACCGAGAGTCAACGCCTTGAGCCAGCAAACCTTCATGCAGTCGATAGCCGGCGATCGCTGCTCCACCAGAAATATCAGATTGGTTGATATGTAAAACGTTCATTGTGCTGGCTTGATAGCTTCTATCAACATGAATTCGGGTTTACAAACTGTGTCATCCAGTTTCGTTTTTTAATGAATTGCCAAACAATGCTCCACATGACTATCTATCTTTCTTAAATGAGAAAACTGACTTTTCCACTTATCGATTGCAGTTAAATCTAGCCTTATTTTAGGAGATGAGCTTCCATCAATCCATTGACTAATATATTCCAAATTTGCTCTGTCTATTGTTGGTAGTTGAGTATCACGAGCTATTTCTTTGGCACGGTTATCTATTTCTAAGATTAAAGACCTCTTCTTAGAGCAAAGACACCTTATTCCACCATGAAGTCTGGTACCAACGTAATCAAAAGAGATTCCAGAATTAATAAACTGATCCAATGCTACTAGAGACTCCTCTAGTATAATGACTGGAATATTTAGAGCAGATTTAAGCTCAGATATATATTCTGCGTCATACCTTCCTTGAGGCCAGAAATAGACTCTTTCATATTTAGAGAACAATAATTTTAGTAACTTTTTATCTAATTCAACATTTTTGTTATAGTCAGTCAGCATTAATAGTACATTGTCTGATTTAGCAATAGGAAAATGTCCAGGGTGCATTTCCGCCAACGGCCACATAGTTGGACAGCCAGTGTTTAAGACATTTTTGATACCCATTTGCGGAAGTTTGTCCCTAGTATAGCTATCTCTTACAGAGTGTATGCCTTTTCTAGATAGAGTCGTCTGTAAAAGAATTCGTGTATATAAATTTGGAGAATCTTGATACTGCCACCAACCTACTCCTAAAAGGATAGTCTTCTTTAATTGGAATGCTGTTTTAATTCCTATTTTCCACTGTCTATATTCATTCATTTTAGATGAAAGCAAATTTGTTCCACCAACAATGATTAATAAACACTCATTACGAATAAACTCAATTTCTTGTTTTGTTAAAGCACTATGAGTTGAAAATTTAGTAATATTTTTTATCCCAAAAATTTTATCTAATTCTCTTTCAACAGCATCCTGTATAATTAAATCTCCTAAATTTGAGCTTGGAGCCCCAAGATTGTTTTCAATTCCTGGATCAAGTAGGCAAATTTTCATGGTTTTTTAGATTAGTAAATAATGAGTTTCTGCGAGGTTTTGCTATGGTCAACAATTCAGTTAAAGATATCGATGTGGCAGCAATATATTTCTCTTAATGTGGTACAGCTACAGGTGAACTCCACCGATGTGGCATAACAATGCTGCCATATCCGCTTGGTATGACTGGACGTCCTCTGAGTGGTCCTTCCTCCACCTCTAAGCTAAAAGCTCCCTCAATATGGTCTTGTAGTTCACCATTGCTCATAATTGCAACGTTCATTCTGTATATGCCAGCAATCAACAATATCTCATCAATTTCGCAAACTAACTTCGTACTTGTGTCTAGGTTGCCAGTATCTTGATAGCTACGGACAGAACTATTAAAGTTTGTCACTGGCTGCCCGTACTGATCATAGAGAGTAAAAATGCATGACATTCCTGGTCGTGGTTTAGTCACATGAAAGACGAAATAAGCAGGGCGTCCTGTTGCTATAGTTGTCGATGTCCAGTCTGCACTACTAAAAACCTCGACTTTACTAAGACGTATTTCTCCTTTTCCTTTTCGCTCTGTTCTTTCTAAAAGGTTTTGTGAACCAGATTTTTCAAGAGTTTGCAGATAAGTACTGACTGCTTCATATGCAGTTTCGTCAGAGACAACAGTTCCGTATCTTAATAAAATTCCACGCGTACAGAGCGTTTGAACAACTCCCATATTGTGACTGACAAATAAAACCGTTCTTCCTTCTTTTCCTACCTCCTCCATCTTTCCTAAACACTTCTTCTGAAACTGAGCATCTCCTACTGCCAGCACTTCATCTACAATCAAAATTTCTGGCTCTAAATGCGCCGCCACCGCAAACGCCAAACGAACATACATTCCTGATGAATACCGCTTGACTGGGGTATCTAAAAACTTCTCCACCTCCGCAAAGGCAACGATTTCATCAAATTTCTTCTTAATCTCTGCCTTGCTCATCCCCAAAATTGCACCGTTGAGATAGATATTTTCTCTACCTGTCAACTCTGGATGAAACCCTGTTCCCACTTCCAATAAACTGGCAACTCGACCCTTAATGCGAATTTGTCCTGTGGTTGGTTCTGTAATTCGGCTGAGAATCTTCAGTAGTGTGGATTTCCCTGCACCATTACGACCAATAATGCCAACTCTATCGCCCTGCTTAATCTCAAATGACACATCTTTCAATGCCCAAAACTCCTCAGAAAAATTCTTAGCTCGGTTTTTCGAGTTTTGAGTTACAGGATTGAGCTTTGTCAGCAGAGATTTTGCGGTATTAGTAATTACATCTCGTAGCGCTGTATACCGCTCTTGCTGCTGGTGATCAAGAGTGTATTTCTTGCCTAAATTTTCAACTCGGATAACAGTGTCAGACATTTACTATTGGCTTTTATTTGTTGTTATTGTGCTTGGTTAATAAGGTGACTACTGATTCATGTCATTAATTTTGCCAAGTTGTAGAACTTTCGGTTCCGAGCGTTCGTACAGGGTTTTGATGATACATAAACCAATCAAAACTAATGCGATAGATCGCTACCTGGATTTGTATTGAATTTACCCATCTAAGCGAGTTCCTAAATCACATCAGCAAACTTGCGTTCCATCTTGCGGAAATACCAAATTCCACTGAAGAAGAGTAAGGCGACCAGTCCTAAAGACAGAACGAAGCCTGGTAGATACAAATAAGAGTCTCCTCCTAAAATCGCCCAACGGAAGCCATCAATCACCCCTACTATCGGGTTTAAGGAGTAAAGCAAGCGCCACTTTTCTGGAACAACGCTGCTGCTGAAGCCTACTGGCGAAATATACAGACCGAACTGTACAATAAACGGCACAATGTAGCGGAAATCCCGGTACTGAACATTTAAAGAAGCCAACCACAGTCCTACTCCTATCGAAGCAGCAAAGGCAACCCCAATAAATAATGGCAGTGTCAAAATGCGCCAGGTAGGGACAAAGTTGTACCACGCCATCAACCCCAGTAAAATCATCCCTGAAATCAAAAAATCTACAAAGCTGACGACGACTGCACTTGTCGGTACAATCAAGCGAGGAAAATAGACTTTGGAAATCAGGTTGGCATTGGTGATCAGACTATTACTACATTCAGACAGGGAATTAGCAAAAAATTGCCAGGGTAACATTGCTGTAAATACCAAAATTGGGTAGGGAACACCCTGCGAAGGCAACTTTGCCAACTGCCCAAACACGATTGAGAACACCACCATTGTCAAAAACGGACGAATCAGCGCCCAAGCCATTCCAATTGCCGTCTGCTTGTAACGTACAAGAATGTCTCGCCACGCCAGAAAATAGAATAATTCCCGGTAGCGCCATAAGTCTTTCCAGTATTGTTGTTCGGTGCGTCCGGCTTCAATGATGAACTCTTGCTTGACGGTAGTGTTTTGATAACTCATAACTGGCTTAGCCAACAAAGATAAAATCCTGGTAGTTCAGGCATCCAACCATCCTTGCATGCCTGAGAGTAAACTCTCCCACGGAAGGGTTTCCTTGGACATGAATCACTCCCATTGCTTGCTGCCAAAGTTCTGGTGGTGCGACAGACAAATTATAGATATTTTCTAGCTTGCGGACGTGATACCACTTTTTCTCTTGGCACTGGTTGCACCAAAAAGCTTCTAACCATTCACCATTAAGGGGTATTGCAGTTTTACTGGCTATTAAAATTAAGGCGTCTTTTCGTCCTATCCCTCGTTGCTGAAGTTGCCCAGCACTATCTGCAAACAACGGATACTTTTGACTGACACTGTCAAGATAGCACCCATGTACTGGGCAATAAATAGCTCGTCGTTTTGTACGTTTCCGATTTCGGTCACACCTTCTGTGCAATTCGACCTCCCGTATTAACAAGTAAACAAGAAGGTTAGGTGGGAGGGACTGAGATCAACAAGACCATCGAAGCCCAACTCCTCAATTTTGATTGAAATATTTAATTTCAAAAAGTATGTTTTGCGCTTGACGAGTTCTTACGCACTTTACAGCACGTTTCAAATCACTAGACCACAAATCGTAGGGTGGGCATTCCCGACAAAAGTATATATGATGGACATTTGAGATATTGGTGAGCAATGCCCACCTTACAGAAAATCGCTGTATGAAGTGCGATGCTGTAGCAAGACTAACAACCCTATGATATAGCCCGCCGCAATACATCAAAATATTGCCTAGATATAACCTCAGGTGTGAAATAGGACTGCAAATATTGACGAGCAGAGTTACCCATACGCTCTGCTAAACGCTGATCGCGACTCAGCCGCGAAATAAACTCCGCCAGTTCGTAACTGTCTGCATTCTCAAACGTGTCACCACAGTTTGCATCTGCAATCAGTTGCCTCAAGTATGAATGATTTGGACAAATGACTGCTACTGGTCGTCCAGTTGCTAAAGCCGGATAAAGTTTGCTGGGAGCAACTAGACTTTCCATACCTGCATCCACACTCACTAGCGATAAATCACAGGCTGTTAGGGAATAAGGTAGCACATATCTTTCTTGATATGGAAGAAACAGAAAGTTTTGAAGCCCTAATTGATTGACTTGCTCAATCAGTTCTTCGCGCTTAGTTCCGCCGCCTATACAGACAAACTGAATAGCCTCTTTTTGTAAGTACTTGGCAGCATTCAATATTGTATGTGTATCATGGCAGCGACCCATGTTGCCTGAGTACATGACTGTAAATTTATTTACGAGATTGTACTGATGGGCAAACCAGTTATCTTCTTTGGCAATCGGCACAATCGATTTAGCATCTGCCCAACTATGAATCACAGAAGTCTTATCAGCAACCTCCGGACAACTCGCCGCCACCTGTAGCTTCATAGCTGGACTGAGAACCACAATACCCTTGGCTTTTCGCAAAATCTGTTTATTCAGAGCCTTCCAGAATTTAGCCAACCAGTGGTGTTTTGGTATCACGTCAAGAGCGATCGCAATATCTGGATAAAGGTCATAGAGTATGCAAACGTAACTCAGCCCGAATAAGACGTGAGCCAGATAACCCAAAATTGGCAGAAATGGCGGAGCCGTGGTCAATAAAACGACGTTACGATGACGGGCAGCATTCACCAGATAGAGTGCAGCACGCAAGGTGAACAGAATACCATTGATAGCTTTACCGCGAATCCGATCACGGCAAAGTTGGCTTGTGCGCGATCGCTTAATTCGCACCCCACCAGACTGTTCAACAGTTGGAGCACAAGGAGTCGCAAAAGCGTAGCCTGGTTGACCTGTAAATACCTCAACGTCTACCCCTTGTTGCTCTAAATGTCTGACTAGTTCATCAATTAACTGTCCTGTAGCAGCGTAATCTGGGGGGAAAAACTGTGTAATCACAGACAACTTAATGAACTGCCCAACTTTAAAAAATTCGTAATTTCCAACTTGTAAGTCTTCGTGGTGGCTTTGAACTAACTGCTTAAGCCTGTGGTTGTATTCCACGCGTAGTATACTCCTGGCGAAATCGCTGATCCGATCACTGGTATTAGGCTGCCCAAAAAAATCGGAATAATTAACATCATGAATAAATTTTTTAGAACTTTTGGGTATAAAGATTTTGTAACAAGTGCTCTGATTTAGGTAATATTACAATGTTTGTGAAGAGCTTAGTCAATTTTACTGATTTCACTTTACTTTTTCATTGTATAGATACGTGCATTTACCGAAGCTTAAAGACTAGAGCCAGGGTTAGGATTGTGCAAAAAAAGATGGCTTTAGCCTTGAATCTAGGCAAGGAACAAAATATTAACTGGTGTACAAGCTTCAAACTTTTACTTCAGTTGCTATTCCTGTTCTAGTCAAAATTTGCTGATTTCAAGCTGTTACACAAATCCAGCCTAGATTCTTACCCAGCAAGAACACATAATGGAGATTTCTCTCGTGAAAACCTCATCTCTCAATGGGAATAACGGGAATAGAAGCTATCTACCTCAAGTACTTCAAACTCAACCTTTGCCCTTTTCAGAAGGACAAGGGGATGATTGGGATTTGTTCCAAATCCTAAGTGTTGTCAAGCGACGAGCGCTAGTGATTGCAGTGGTCATGACAGCAGTCATGGCTGGTGTTGTAGGTGTAACGCTGAAACAAAAACCAGAATATCTAGCTAAATTCCAGATTTTAGCGGAACCTGTCAATAGTGATGACAGTAATGTGCCGAAACTCGCCTCTGGTATAGAGCGCAAATTTGACAAGTCCGGTTTGGATTACGAAACTCAAATTCAGGTTCTCAGGAGTCCTGAACTGATGACAAGTATTGTTAAGCAGTTGCAACTTTCTTATCCTGAAATTAACTATTATTCTCTTGTAAACTCTCTGATTATTACTCGTTTAGGCGAAACAAAAATTATAGAAGTTCGCTACCAAAGTAATGATCCAGTTAAGATTAAAGTCGTACTAGATACACTAGCTCAAGCTTACTTAAAGTACAGCTTAGAAAATAGACAAACAAATTTGCGTCAAGGAATTCAATTTGTAGAAAAACAACTGCCATCCCTACAGAATCGGGTTGATCAGATCCAACAACAAGTGCAAAAGTTCCGACAAAACTACGACTTTATCGACCCGCAAGGTCAAGCAGAGCAAATTGCAGGGCTTGTTCAGAGTTTATCTGGGCAACGGCTAGCTATTAATCAGCAATTAGCGATCGCTCGCACTTATTTCGCTAGCATACAGGGAGCAGAGGGAGCTAAAACAGCACTGAGCGATGCTCCTGTCTATCAGCAGTTAATCACTAACATTCGCCAACTAGAAGCTCAGACAGCTTTTGAATTAACTCGATTCCAAGAAAATAGTGTACCCATCGAAGTATTGCGAGAAAAGCGGCAAAGGCTATTGCCCTTGCTACATCAGGAGGCGCAGCGAGTTTGGTCTATAAAAGTTGCTCAAGTGGCAAATGAAATTCAGAATTTAGAATCGCAAAGCCAAACACTTGCTCTAGCCGAAAAGAAACTTCAGAAAAAAGTGGAGCAACTGCCAGTTTTGGCACGACAATACACAGAATTACAGCGCAACTTACAGATAGCCACTGAGAGCCTAAATCGTTTTCTTGCTACGCGTGAAACTTTGCAAATTCAGGCAGCTCAGACACAAATTCCTTGGCAGTTAGTTCAAGCCCCAGTTCAGCCAGAAGTTCCTGTGTCTCCCAACACTCAACGTAATTTGATGTTGGGATTGGTTGCTAGTACGCTCTTGGGAATAGGTAGTGCCTTACTCCTTGAAAAGCTTGACAATACTTACCATACGGTTGATGCTTTTAAGGACAAGCTTAAACTACCCCTGCTAGCCACGATTCCATTTGAAAAGCAACTCCCAAAAATTCAAAACGGCACTATCGCAGATAGAAATCGCACAAAATTGGCAAATTTGCGTTCTCAGGACAGTTCTGGGTCATCTGAAGTTGTTGAGCATCCGGATACACTTAATCAAGACTACAACCAGTATGAATCGCTGAAATTTTTGGAAGCTTTACGGGTACTTCATACCAATATTCAACTACTCAGTTCTGATCAACCGATTCGCTCTCTAGTCATTAGTTCTGCTGGGGCTGGAGATGGTAAATCAACAGTTGCATTCCATTTAGCACAGATAGCTTCTACTATGGGACAACGAGTACTACTGGTGGATGCCGATCTGCGCCGCCCCCGGATTCACACACTAACAAATATAAATAACTTGTGGGGATTGAGTAGTGTCATTTCTGGAAATATGCCAGTGGAGACGGTGATCCGACAACTACCTTCTGTAAGCAAGTTCTCTGTCATCACAACAGGACCGATTCCACCTGACCCTGCAAAGTTGCTATCGTCACAAAAAATGAAGCAATTAATGGCAGATTTCCAAAAAGCATTTGATTTGGTAATTTATGATACGCCTCCCTTGGTTGGTCTTGCTGATGCTAGCTTGCTGGCACCTTCCACTGATGGTATTGTGCTTGTAACTAGGATGCACAAAACAGACCGCTCGGTACTGAAAGAAGCTCTAGATAGCCTGAAAATAAACCGAAGTAACGTCTTAGGTCTAGTTATCAACGGGCACAAAAGTATGAGTTATTACAACTATTACAAATACAAAAAATAAATTCACAGTCTTGAGAAGACATTTCAAAACCTGCCTCTATAAATCCGTCTGTGGAGTCTTTCTAAATATTCACTATTTGATAAACACTGCTGAACGAACTATCTCCTGCGTAAGTGGTACGCATCAAAGTGATTCCCGAAAATGGTAAGCAATCTATCTGCTGAAGTGCAAGGTGCTGTCATCGCCGAATTGGATGCATACTGCGTATTTTATCCGTTGTCGGTGCAACGCCCGGTACATGGCTGATGTGAGCGTCAACGCAAACGTTACAGAGGATTGCGCTTTATGGAGCCAACACAACTAAGTCAGGAACTGCGTCAAGGAAAAAGCCCCGATATGACCCGTCGGCGATGGATTATCGGCTTGTCTATGCTTGGCGGTTCGATGGGACAACTCGTCTCACTCTACCAAACCGGGATCGTTGATCACTTACCAGATCCGCCAGGACCCTTCGACGCAGACCGCGTTGACGCATCTAACTACGCTTACAGCCGATTCAACTCACCTGATGGACCGATTATGGTGGTTAATTACGCCCTCACTGCTTGGCTAGCTTCAGCTGGTGGTATAGACCGCGCACGGCGTAATCCGCTGTTACCAATTGCAATGGGCGTCAAGCTCCTGATCGATGGGGTCACCTCCGCCGAGCTAGCTCGTGAGGAGTGGAGCGAGAACAAAGCGTTTTGTGAGTACTGCCAGGTGGCAACGCTTTGCTCGTTCGCGTCCATAGTGCTTGCAGTGCCGGAAGTTATGACTGCTGTTCGCACCCTGCTGGGACGCCGCGACAAGAACAGCGCAGCAGAAGGTAATACACAGTAGACTTCTTGCAAAAGTATGATTAATTAGAACCACAGATGCACACAGATTAACACTAGCTATTTATCTGTGTGCATCTGTCCCTACCCTGCGGGAAGCTGCCCTGCGGGCGTCTACGCTTCGCGAGAGGGCAAGGTTAATCTGTGGTTTTATTTTCAAAAAGATTGACTTTTGCACTCTTGTTTATTGAATGTTTGAGCAGGGAGGTTCATCGCCGATATTCGTCGCCGCAGTCGCCGATTAACTGATACAAATCTCGTGACTTGCTAGACACGGCATTTATTTGATTTAAATCCTCAGCATCCAGTGTGAAGTTAAACACTTTGGCAGTGTCTTCTACGTGTTCGGATACGCCAAGCCTTGCACCAACAATCACACCTGCGACAGTTGGCTTATCCAAAATATAACGTACTGCGACATTAGAGATACTAACGCTGTATTTATCGGCTATTTGTTTAAGGGTAGAAAGTAATTCTTGAAAGAGTCTCCAACCACCCCAACCATCTATCATATTTTTGTATTTTTTCAAGCTAGCGGTGGTCAGGTCAAATCCTCGCGGCTCCGGTTTACCCAAGTACTTTTCTGATAACAAACCACCGCAAATTGTGCCATATGTGAAAAGTTTTATATCATGCTGTTGACAAAACGGAATCATATTAACTTCAGGACGGCGGTCAACAAGAGAAAATTGCACTTGGTTGGAAACTATTTTGATGCCTGCTTCGGTGATAATTTGCAAATGTTCTGTATCAAAGTTAGTCAAAGCTAAATGCTTAATTTTCCCCTCACTTTGCAGTTCTGCCATATACTTGAGGGCATCAAGGTAATTTTTATCTCTGTATTCCCACCAGTGAAATTGCATCAAATCTAATGATTCTACACCCATCCTTCTGAGCGAGATATTAATGTTTTCCTCAACCAATTTTCTGGTCATCCTAGCAGGACGCGGTACCCATTTCGTAAAGGCTTGAATGTTAGATAAAGCCTCTTTGCCACGAGTCGCAATTAACTGACGGCGAAACTCACCAATAAAATCTTCTGCTGGTCCATAATGGTCTGCTAAATCCCAAGTCGTAAAGCCTGCATCCACATATTTGAACATGGCTGGAATGGCTGCTTGTGGGTTAATGCGTCCGTGCGCGCCAGAGACTTGCCACATTCCGTTTAAGATGCGAGAAATGTTTAAATCAGGTGTGAATTGTAGACGGCTTGATGCGGGTAGGTTCATCACAAATTACGGCACAATCTCCCTTTCATGGGTCAAACATGGCAGGGGAGGAATGCCGTCCTCCAACTATTAAACAACAAATGAACGACAAAAACTTTAGGTCTTGTTTGAGAGTATAATCTATCGCCGAGTGCGCTGGCTGATTCATGCTGGCAAATGCACCATCTCGCGCACATTCCCCCGCACACCACCCACTCCCTGAGCAAACTGGCGGTCTTGCTTGTGAACCATCATCGGCATCCCGTGCTTGGGAGTCATGACAATAAAACCGCAGCGTTCAACTCTTTGCTGCCAAAGGTATTGCAGGCGGTATTTTTGTAGGAGCATTGCCACTACAATCTTAATGGTCAGCATCGCAAAGCCAGCTCCGATACAGATGCGTGACCCAGCACTAAAGGGGTTGTATTCAAACATCGTAGGTTCAAACCCCTCCCAGCGCTTGGGGTTAAATCTCTCTGGCTCTGGATAAACTTCGGGCATATGATGGGTCTGGTAAATGTTGACGAAAACCTCGGTTCCGGCTGGCAAGGCGTAACCTCCGAGTTCAGTAGGTTGCGAGGTAACACGCCCGTTCCAGGGTACAGGAGCCAACACCCGCATACTCTCTTTAATGACTCGTTCCAACAACGGTAACTGCTGCAACTGCTCAACAGTTGGTGCTTCTCCCTGCAACACGCTCTGGAGTTCATCAAGCAAGTCGGCGGCTACCTCTGGATGTTGTGAAAGCAGAAATAACGTCCACGTGAGGGCATTGGCACTGGTTTCATGCCCCGCCGCAAAGATTGCACCCACGTGTCCGAGCAGTTCGTCCTCAGTCAGCGCCACGCCACTCTCGGCATCCCGTGCTTGGATTAACATTGAGACTACGTCCCCATCATCAGTGCCACTCGCTTGTTTACGCTGAATGAGGACGCGCATTTCGTCATCCAGTTGCGCCATTAAATTAAGTAAGTGATGGTAGGGTAGCCCTGGTAAGTCAAAGGGGAACAGAGCAACCCCAACACTACCCTCTAAAGTGAAAGCTTTTTGTAAAATCTTGGTGGTTCTACCCCCCTCCTCACCAATATCACTGCCGAACAGGGTCTTGGTGGCTACGCGCAGGGTGAGGAGTCGCATCACCTCAGCAATGTCAGTTGGCTGATTAATCGGCAATTGCTCCAGGACCGATTGGGTCATAGTAACAATATCGTCGCGGTAGGAATCGATTCGCTGTTTATGAAAGGCAGGCATCAAAAGCTGGCGGTGCTGGCGGTGAGTTAGACTGTTGACACCAAATAGCCCCGCGCCAAAGTGCTTGAGCGGTTCTGTGCGCTTTGAATCATCCCGCTTGCTGTACAACCTCCCGGACAAGGGATACTTGTAGTAAATCTCGTGCTGGCTGGTCACTTGACGAACATATTCCGGACCGTAGGTCAACACTGTGCCAGGACAATTGGGAAGTGGCGAGTAGAAATTAGTGCCCCCGCCTGCTGTCAGGGAGACGACTGGACCATAGGTTTGAAACAGAGAACGCGATACTCCTATCGAGTCTCTGGCAAAGCGCCAGATCATAGCAGGGCGTCCCAGAATTGGGAAAGGGCGAGGTCCAGGTACGGTCCATATCGGTTGAGCAGTAATTGTTGTCATCGTTCGTAGAACAGTTCGTAGTTTTATGGACAAATATTCTAACTAACGCCAGCCTTTTTGAGCTTGCTCTAAAACATAAGCAGATACATCTTGTATTTCTTGTTCGCTCAGGCGGTCTTTGTAGGCTGACATGTTGCTTTTGCCATTAGCAACAATCGAGGAAATTGCCTCAATGGAATCCATTTGATATTTTTTGAGTGCTTTTAATTTTAAGTTCTTGCCTCGCCTAACAATATTGCTACCGTTAATATGACAACCAGCACATTGAACGCTAAATATTTTTTCGCCATTAGCTGTATCGGCGGCTAATGCTGGGGCAATGAAGTTTAGATTTAAGACAATGAATGTCAGTAAGATAATTGTGAGTAGCTTTTTCAATTTTATATGCATTTCAATATTAGATAAAATTGTATTTTTGGGTTGAAAATTTCTATTTTTAGGTATCTGTTAACAAGTAATATTTACAAGCTATAGCAGTTCTATTTGATTTATGAAAATAACCAACCGCCAAGACACCAAGAACGCCAAGAAAAAAGAGAATAGAGGATTTCACGTAAGCGCTGAGCGTGCCGCAGGCATACGCGTCGCGTGCCCGTGCCTCCTAACGGAGGAGCTAACGCGCTTCACGAAGTGTGCCGTAGGCTTAGGGCTTATCATTTAGGATTGCTATACATAGCTAAATCTCCTTTGCTAGGTAGAATTTGGATCGTCTATCTGTTGATTATCATCTACAGTGTCTGCAAAATTACGACTTAGATGAATCGCAAGCGTTTATTATTGGCGATCGCCGCACTGTTGCTGATTGCCTTTTCTTGGTGGGGTGTTATTACAGCGCGGACTGGCTTAGTAGTGCGTAGCCTTAAGCGTGAAGGGGTGCCCATGCTGTACGTTGCGCCACGCAACGCCGAGAAGATACCGGGTGTCCTCGTGGCTCATGGTTATGCGGGTTCCAAGCAGTTGATGTTGGGTTACGCCCACGTTTTGGCACACTCAGGTTATGCTGTGATGCTGTGGGATTTTAACAGTCATGGGGCGAACGCCAAACCACTGGAGGGCGGTTCACTCCAGCAAAACCTAAATGTTGCTTATGCAGCCCTTGTCGAACAACCAGAGGTAGATTCGTCGCGCTTGGCGTTGCTGGGGCATTCTATGGGGAGTGGTGCGGTAATGTCGGCGGGTATTCAGAATGTCAACCGTTTTGCTGCAACTGTTGCCGTTTCGCCCACGGGTGCGAATGTCACGCCAAGAGCCCCGCGTAATCTCCAATTACAAGCTGGAAGTTGGGAAGGTCGGTTTGTTGCCAATGCACAGCGCTTGCTCTTGACGGCGGGAGGAGAAAATAAAGATTTGGCTGCTGGAAGGGGGCGATCGCTTGTCGTTATTCCCAACGCTGAACACATCACCATTCTGTTTCGCAATCCTAGTCAGCAAGCCGCCAAAAACTGGCTTGATGCCACGTTTGGAGTGCAACGCAGCAGTAACTATGTTGACTATCGGATGATTTGGTATTTCCTGCACTTGCTAGCATGGCTGGCTTTACTTGGTGCAGTTGCGCCCGTTTTGCACCCCACCCCGCCGTTGACTGGTCCCCTCCCCGCAAGCGGGGAGGGGTTAGGGGTGGGGTTCTTTTCCACCCTAGATAAGCTGAATGTGCATCAGTTGAGAAGTTGGACAGGTTTACTGGCTGCACCTTTTGTTGCAAGCGGTGTACTCGCATTGTTGAGTCGTGGTGGCGATATTAACAGTTTAGGTGGTTTGCTGGTAGGCGGCGCAGTCAGCATTTGGTTCGGAGTTGCGGGTTTCGTTTGGCTGGCTGTCATGTCTCGCTTACCGCGTCCTACACTACGAACTGTCGGACTAGGTGTAGCATTATTTGTAGTATTGTGGGTTGCCTTTGGTGCAATGGCGCAGGTGGTGTGGTTGCAGTGGTGGCTCATTCCAGCGCGTTTTCAGTTGTTTCCCCTGATGTCACTCGCTTGTTTTCCTTGGTTTTTGGCATCTGGAGTCGCACAACAAGGCGTTGGAGTTGGACGACGAATTTTGTGGTGGCTAGGGCAAAGTGTGATTTTGGTAGGGGGTTTTATTTTGGTGCTTTACTTGTTGCCTGAACTCGGCTTCATTTACCTTTTACTGCCATTGTTTCCCTTAATTATGGCGATTTTCTCATTTGCTGCCAGCTTATTTGAAGAACCTTGGACTTATGCCATTGGTAGCGCGTTATTGTTTGGTTGGATACTAGCAGCTGCCTTTCCTTTAGCTAGCTAGTTGTTTTCTACCTATTCTACCTAAAGGATGTACCGCCTTATAAAATATTGCGTCACGATAAAGGAGAGACATACTCTCAATAAATTTCTATAAGTTAAATCTCAAAGAGCATTGAAGATGACTAATAATATCAAAGAGCAAATAAAAAACGACCTGCAACAAGCAAAACAAACCGGACAAGTCAGAGCCGAACGTGTTCGAGAAATTGTAAAATCTGCACTTTCTCAGGTTGTTTCTGAGTTTAAAGAAGGTTCTACTGAACTTCGCACCCTTGTTAAAGATGCTGTCTCTACCGTTATTGAAAACTTACAAGAAAAAGGTAGTGACGTGAAAGAAGAAGTGACGGCATCCATTGAGGGAGCGCTGGAAGCAGTTAATAGTAAAAGACATGAAGCGATTGCGAAAACTCAAGCAGAGGTTAAGCAGCTACAAGCCCAATTAGATGAACAGGAAGAAAAAATTCAGCAAGAAGTTGAAGGAATTTTAACAGAAATTCAAGACACAAGTCAAGAAAAATCTGCTAGTGCAAAAACCGCTATTGATTCGGCTATCAATGGGCTCAAAAATAGTGAGGAAGCAGAATTGTTAAAGAAACGCTATGCTCAACTGCGAGCACAGCTAGCCATCGTACAAGCTAATTTAGCAGCACGTTATGGCGGACGTTCTGAGGAAGTTCAAGGATATTTAGACGAAGCTAAAAACTGGTTTAACCAAGCGCGTCCACAAGCGGAAGCCGTCGTTACACAAGTGCAACAAAAAAGTTCACAGATAGACGAAAAACTTGGTGAAGCAGGTACGGCGATCGCTAAAAAAGAGCGTCAGATCAAACAAATATTAAGGGAGTTACTCCATGCAGCGGCTGACAGGTTGAAAGATAAAGAACCTGTTAAAAAATAGGTAGACTACCAGCGACAGGGTAGGCAAATGCCTACCCTAATTTTTACATAATCTAAAGTAGAGACGCGACATGAATGCCGCGTCTCTACAGTTTTTTAGCGTCTTTTGTTGCAATTTCAAGGAAGATGACTACCAATAGTGCATTCTTGTTAGTATATTTCTCCCCCTCTGTCCAGTTTCTCTTCGTACTTAGCAATGACCCAAATTGCATGAATACTACCGGGAAGCCAACCAAGAAGCGTAAGTAAAACGTTAATCAACAGAGTAGGACCAACACCGACTGTTAGGAAAACCCCTAAAGGAGGTACGACTAAACCAAGAAGAAAACGAAGTAATTTCATGGGATTGCTGCTACTTTCTTAAATTGTTTTCACTTTCATTTTCTTTAATTAACCGAATCAATAACTCCTCCACAGGAGTTATCTTATTTCGGCGTAGAGTAGAGACAAGAATACTTTAGTCTCTACTGGTAACTGGTGATATTTAGCTTGATGGCAGTTCTGCTTTGTTCTTTGCATCTTGAGTGCTAGGTAAAGCCAGATTTCTTTCAGCAAAGTATTTGTTAATGAAAGTGCTAGCAAAAGAAAGAACAACAGGACCGAGAATAAAACCAATTAATCCGTGAACTTGGAACCCAGGAACAAAAAATGCTGCTAAAGAGAAACAGATGCCGTTGACAATGAGTGAAAATGCTCCTAAGCTCAGGAAATTAAGTGGCAAAGAAAGAACCGACAGAACTGGCTTAACTGAACCATTGATAAAACCAATAGCCAAAGCAGCGATCATAGCTGCTGGGAAATTATCAATGTTAACACCAGGAACAACTAAATCCACAATTAGCAAGCTTAAAGCTGTTGCTATAGCGGTGACAAATGCTCCAATCATTGTTTTTTCCTAAAACCCAGAGAATGTGTTTTTAAACTCCTTCCCCTATCTTCAAATGATGTACTGCATCTTAACCTCTCTAACAAGGCAGATTTCTTGTTATGCCATTTGGCTAGTATCTTAAAATAGTTAACAGTATGGTGTTATAAATTAAAGTTAAGAGTTTAGCGATCGCTAATTTATAAAGAAAATCTTAAATTTTTCGGGTGCGTTAACCAAAACTGCGGCACCCTATAATTATTTTATACTTAGCTCTATAAATGTCCTGTATAACTATTCTGATAGTGCAGTATTTGCTTGAAAGTAAAGCGATGATTTATACAAGACTTGTTCTTGATGAGTTTCTAAAGTGCAATCCGACAAAGGATAAGCAACACAGGTAATAGTGTAGCCAGCCTCTACTTCATTTGGACGCAGAAACTTTTGCTCACTTTGGTCAATTTCCCCACTGATTATCTTAGCAACACAGGCAGAACATTCCCCTTGTTTGCATCCAGATGGTAAACGGATACCAGCTTCTTGGGCGATATCAAGAATATACTGGTCATCTGGGACTTCAATGGTGCGATCCAATCCAATTTCGGAATTTATGAGTCGAACTTGATAAACTGCCATTGGCTGTGTTTGAAAAGAGATTTAAATGAATAGACTTCTTACAAAAGCCTGTATTGAGTATTTAGAACTACGGATGGACACAGATACACACAGATAATTCATCTGTGTCCATCTGTGTCCATCTGTGGTTTCATTTTTACAAAAATTGACTTTTGTATGAGAGTCCATCAGCTACGCTTACAACAGTTTATAACAAAGCCCCTGGAGACGCGCCATGGCGCGTCTCTACATTTTGGCACCAAGGAATCTACTGCTTAACTGATTTCATCGACAAACTAATCCGCTTCAATTTCTCATTGACTTCCAGCACTCGCACTTTCACAACTTGTCCCACCTTGACGATTTTCTTTGGGTCGTCAACAAATCTATCAGCAAGTTGAGAGATATGCACCAAACCATCTTGATGCACACCAATATCAACGAAAGCGCCAAAGTTGGCAACATTCGTAACGATACCTTCTAATTCCATCCCTTCTTTCAGGTCAGAGATTTCCTTAATTCCCTCTTTAAAAGTGGCATACTTAAACTCAGCGCGTGGATCTCTTCCTGGCTTTTCTAATTCGCTAAGGATGTCGCGTAGCGTTGGTTCGCCTACGGTGTCGGTGACATATTTGTTGAGATTAGTTTTTTTCAGCTTTTCGCCAATTTGAGTGATTTGAGTTAATGGTACGCCCAAATCGGATGCGATCGCCTCCACCACCTGATAACTCTCTGGGTGTACTGCAGTATTATCCAGTGGGTTGTCACTACCGCGAATGCGTAAGAAACCCGCCGCTTGTTCAAATGCTTTTGGTCCCAATTTCGCGACTTTCTTCAGTTCCCGGCGATTTTTAAACGCGCCGTGCTGGTTACGATAAGCGACAATGTTATTGGCAACGCTTGAGGTAATACCAGAAACAAAGGTGAGAAGTTCCTTGGAAGCGGTATTCAAGTCTACGCCAACGTAGTTCACACAGCTTTCAACAGTTTCATCCAACTTCTTTTTCAACAACTTCTGATCCACATCGTGCTGATATTGTCCCACGCCAATAGACTTGGGATCAATTTTTACAAGTTCCGCAAGTGGATCTTGTAAGCGGCGACCTATACTAATAGCACCGCGCACGGTAACATCTAAATCGGGAAACTCTTCTAGGGCAACTTTGCTTGCAGAATATATAGAAGCACCCGACTCATTCACCATGACTTTAGTCGGTTTGCGTTCGATTGTTTGCAGCACTTGTAAGACAAACTCATCTGTTTCGCGGGAAGCTGTACCGTTACCAATGGCGATTAACTCAATCTTGTACTTCTCAATTAAATTTTTGACAGTTTGTGCAGCTTTTTGGCGTTGTTCAGCTGCTTGATGGGGAAATACCGCCTGATATTCCAAAAATTTCCCCGTTTGATCGAGTACAGCAACTTTGCACCCAGTTCTAAACCCTGGATCTATAGCCAGCGTCGGTTTCATCCCTGCTGGTGCAGACAGCAGCAACTCGCGCAAATTCGCTTCAAACGTCTTGATAGACTCAATATCTGCTTGAGTTTTCTTCTGTGAAATCACTTCAGTCATGATAGAAACTTTCATCAAGCGGTTAAATGCATCCTTCAGCATCGCTTGATAAAAATCACGAATGGCGCGGACTTTCGTTTTAATTTCGTTAGACTCCAGGTAGGAAAGCACCACATCCTCATCGAAGGAAATTTCAAAACTCAACACTTCCTCTGCTTCACCGCGACACAACGCCAACAGATTGTGAGGTGCAATGTTTCTCACCCGCATCTGATAATTGCGGTACATCTCAAACTTGGTTGTCCCTTCCGGATGATCATTTTTGATGCGGGAGACAAAAACTCCTTCCTCCAGCAAGTAATCCCGCAGATATGCACGCAGTTCTGCTTTTTCCGCAACTTCTTCCGCTAGGATATCAGAAGCTCCTTTAAGCGCTTCTTCTGCTGTTTTGACTCCCTTTTCCTGGGAGATATACTTCGCCGCTTCTGCATCCAAGGACGCCGAAGCACCATTTTTGACGTTTAACGACTTGATGAACTCTGCAAGTGGTTCGAGTCCCTTTTCTCTAGCAGTGGTGGCGCGGGTGCGGCGTTTCGGACGGTAGGGGAGATATAAATCCTCAAGTTCGGTTTTTAGTAAACACGATTCAATTTTTTGTTTGAGTTCATCGGTGAGTTTACCTTGTTCTGCTATGCCATTCAAAATCACCGATTTCCTTTCTTCTAACTCCTTTAAGTAATTATACCTATCTTCAATTTCGCGCAACTGGACTTCATTCATCTCGCCTGTACGCTCTTTGCGATATCGTGCAATAAAGGGAATTGTCGCGCCCTCCGCCAAAAGTTCTAGCGCGTTTTGCACCTGATAAGGTTTAAGGTTGAGTTCAGTAGCCAGTAATTGAGGAATGTTCAGCATCGGGTGTCTCAGTTGAAAACGCTACTTTTTAAGGTAATACGTTAGATAGATTAAACAGCGCAACTAGAAAGTGTTAAGCTAGTTTAACAGAGGATTTCGGAATCTTGTCTTTATATGCTGTTGTTAGAGGTAGCACATGTTATGGCTAAAACAACGTAGGGTGTAAAACTGAATACAGTTGCTACCAACAATAGTCCTAATATGCACATATAAACGCTTCTGCTTAGAGTTCAGAGGTGAAAAATCATGGCTTTGTTTTTTCTGATTCCACTTTTCACAGGTTTAATTGGTGGCTACATCTTCAAAAAGAGTAGCGATGAAATAGGGTATCTTGTGGGGGTATTTGCACTAGTCTGTATAGTCCTAAGTTTGGTCTTAGCACCTTGGCAGATACAGCTTATGCTGCTTATCTTTACCCTGGTCATCACTCAAAGACTTTTGCAACAAAATGAGTATAAACTCAAGCAAGTGGAAGACAACCACGAGCTAGTTGATTATACCGAAAAAAAAGACCCAGTTAGTTCTAAACCGATGACTAATGAGGTTAAAGATCTACCTAAACCTCGGTACATTAGCTATCAAGCGACAGAACGTACTGAGAAAAGAATTGAGGGTGAATTAGCGGGAAAGCCTCTTGGTACCCCTTTAAAAATTCATACCATTTCACGAAACGCCTGATACAAAGAAAATCTCCCTGGTCGTACGGGCTTGTGTTCAAACCTACCACGCGTTTGTTAGGACGAGGGAGACAAGGTAAAAAACGAGTGGCTTCGTTACCCTGTTTGTTAACGCTCGTACATTTGTTTATGCTTTGCTAAAAGGTGCAGATATTTCTCATGTGTCTTTGCTTGTATCCACTTCTGTTTAAAAATTGCTGCTGATTGCGCTTTCACTGGATCTACTTCATTGGGTAAAATATCTTTTCTCGCTTGAATCTGGGCTTCTTGAGAAGATTCTTTTTGAGGATTAGTTTTGTACTTTCTACCACTTTTATGATTAGCATAGCGGCGCGAGCGCGTGTACCCCATCTGTAAAAACTTCCGCGCCATATCCGCACCAACAAAATCATCCTCTTCCAAATACGTCAAAAATATTTGGTAGATTTTTTCGCTAGACTCTCTCGCAATCTCCGGAGTTTTAAACCGCCAGTATTGAAGAATTTCTGATTTGTACGGTTCTACCAAAAGCACTCCCTGTTCGCCCTTACCTACGCGATACAGTTCAGGATGCTGTCGAAAATCAATACTGTGAAAATCTAAAGAATAATCAAACATACATGACATTACAAGCAAGCACTACCACATCTATAGACTTTTGCCCAAACTTTTGTTGATGACTGAGTGGTAGTGGGAGGTTTGATCAACTCTACTTTAAGAATCTTCACTTTCTCTTGAGGCTTAAGAACAGCTAAAGCTTTTTGTTCTTGAGAACTAAAGTTAGGTGCTTCTGGTCTATTGTCCCTCAATGTTACCCCTGGTTCAACATTTACAGTGACTATTGCTCCTACAGATGGAACAACTGGTGAATCAGTAGACTGGGAATTTTTGATGAGAGGTTTTCCAGCCAATTCTGAATCTGAGGCTTTATTAATATTACCTATAAAAATCCAACCATTAGTCATTGTTTCCGCATTTCTTTCTGGAGTTTTTTCTGGAGTTCTTTCCGGTGTTGAAGGTATCTGAGAAAATGCTGATGATTTTTTTATGACTAACGAGTTTTCTTTTTGACTCAATCCAAATGTTACACCAATCAAAGTTAAAATAACTGAGCCTACAATAATTCCAGTAGCTTTTTGAATTTTTTCAGTCTGTGGTTGAATAGTTGGTTGGCTAACCTGTTGAGTTGTTTCTTGTTGACTGTGCTGAAATTCTTTTTCCTGTTGAATATCTTTATACTCAACCTCTTTTATGTCTGTTTCTTGAAAACTCTTAAGCTCTTTTATGTCTATTTCTTGAAAACTATGAGGCTGTTGTAAATCATTTAAATTTTGCTCAACCTGTTCACTAATATCAGGTTCAGTATCAGTTTCATCTGATAACTTACTATTTTCATGAAACTCCACCTCCAACTCCTCGCTCAAAAAATCTTCTCTTGTGTGTGTTACTAGCAAAGGAGTGGGAGGAGGTGGTGCGGGAAGGAGTACCGCAGGCGGCGTGGGGTCTTCGTATTGTGGGCAATGAGACGATATAAAATCATCACTAAGAGGATGCTCGTTGCTTGACCTCGGCAGATGATCCGTAACCAGCGGTTCGTCTATCTTGTTGTTGTGATTACCAGACAGCTTAACTTCCTCATCTGTATCTTTGCCGGTTTCCTCCACACCAATTACAGATTGCTTGACCTGGTTTATTGTATCTTTTATAGTGTCGTTTACAGCCTCAGGTGTGGCTTTTGTCCCGCCCTCTTCACCTATAACGGAAGGATTGTTCTGTTGCTTTGTATCTTTTAATGTATCAGCTACACCGTTGACATTGTTTACAGCCTCAGCTACAGTCTTTGCTGCACCGACAACAGATGGCTTGACCTGGTCAACCGTCTCTTTCAAAACATCTACTACACCGACAACAGATGGCTTAACCTCCTCAACTGTACCTTTGGCGGCGTCCACTACACCAATTACAGAAGGCTTGACCTGTTCAATTGTATCTTTTAATGCATTTCCTACATCATTGATAGTGTGGTTTACAGCCTCAAGTGTGGCTTTTGTCGCGTCCTCTTCACCTATAACGGAGGGATTGTTCTGTTGATTTGTATCTTTTAATGTATCGCCGACACCGTTGACAGAGTTATTTACAACCTCAGCTACAGTCTTTGCTGCACCGACAACAGATGGCTTGACCTGCTCAACCGTATCTTTCAATATATCTACTACACCGACAACAGATGGCTTAACCTCCTCAACTGTACCTTTTGCAGCGTCTACTACACCGATGACAGAAGGCTTGACCTGGTCAATTGTATCTTTTAATGCATCTCCAAGATTGGTTACACTGTTCACACTGTAGTTAAGACCTTCAGCTACACTTTTGGCTGCACTGACGACAGAGGGCTTGACCTCATCAACTGTATTTTTAACTGCATCCACTACACTGACTACAGAGGGTCTGGTTTCGTCAATTGTATCTTTTAATGCATTTCCTACACCTACTACAGAGTGGTTAACACCTTCAGCTACACTCCTAGCGGCGTCCACTACACTTTCTACAGTACGGTTAACACGCTGAGCTGTACCCTTACCAACCAAAGCGCCAGCTACTGCGCCCACTACAGTACCAGAAATTCCTCCAAGTTTGCGACCGAGTAAACCACCAATCGCTGCTCCAACTAACCCACCACCTATGCCTGTACCTCCTCGATCCGCTCTAGGTAGCTCCCTAATGCGCTCAGCCTTTTGGTCATGCTTATCAATAGGCTGCTTGTAATTACCCATCGTAATTAATCGTCTCCTTTATACCAAGACAGCATAACGCCTAACTGAAGCAGCTAGTTATTTATGATTAATTTATCAATCATCAGTAAGACTACAACCAACCTAAAGAGGTATATCCTCCTACATTGCTGCCAATGAGCAATTAATAACTGCCAAAAGATAGATAAAATAAATCGGTAGGGTGGAAATTGCCCACCCTACGCTAATAATCGCCCTAAACTGCCAGACATTTCTGTTTTGCTGCACCCTTTACAAGAATTAAAATTCAGTAGATGGGGATAGTTCGCTCAAGAACTCACTTCTGGTTTTCTACTGGGACTAACATGTAAGACGTCTGGTCATTAGGTACGTTAGGTACGTTAGGTACGTTAACGCTCTGAGTACCAGATGGGGTGTCATGCTGAATTACACTCTTGGCTACGTCCATTGTATTTGTAACAGAGTTGCTAACACCTTGTGCTGCACCCTTGACGATGTCCATTGTATTGTTTACCGTGTCGGTAACGCCCACCGCTGTAGTCTTAACAGCAGTCACTGTATTGTTTACAGTCTCGTTAACGCCCAAAGCTGAACCTCTGACGGTTTGCCCTACATCTTTTGTGGTGTCGTTAACACCCACAGCTATTGTATTTATTGCGTCCCCTACACTTTGTACATTTTGGTTAAAATTTTGGGCTGTATTCTTTACCTTGTCCCCTACATTTTTTACAGTTTGGTTAACCTTTTGGGCTGTACCTTCAATAGCTAAAGCCCCAGCTATTGCGCCTAACGTAGCACCAATGAGCGCTCCAATCGCTACTTTAGATAACCCATTACTTGTCTGTTGACCTACTTGATAAGCATCAGGTTGATCTGTAGCTAAATCAATATTTCCTTGAGGTTGATCCAAAAGCTGCTGGTTCGCATGCATAATAATCGTTTCCTTTGTGCCAAAACTGGTTCATTCGCATCTGGTTACACGACACTTGGCTGCGACACTTAGACCTTTTTCCTTAATTTGGCTGGGTCTAAGCCAAAAAACTATATCGTATAACTTGCGAGCTTGTTATGTTTGCAGGTAGTCCTATAGGACTACCTTTATTTAAAAGAGGCTACCGTCTTTACAGTGTCTAGGTTTTATTGATGACCTTTGCAATGTCAGATTCCTATCTGTTGTAATCGGTAAACCGAGCAATTTCTTCCTCAAGCGGGTCTTTTTCATCAGCATCTACTGACCCAGCGTCAATAGATATTGGATCAACTACAGGCGTGACTGGATTGTCGTCAAGCCCCTCTATCGGATCTGGTGCTGAAATGTAGATCGTCGGCGTACGATCCATCTCGACTTCATTATTGTTGCTCTGCTGGTTGCTTGCACCTATCCAGCCTTGATATTGATAGCCCTGATTTTCAGATGGCTGAGCATTCTGTGCTGCACTTTGTACAGATTGGTTAAAATCCTGGGCTGTATTCTGTACTGCGTCCGCTGTACCTTGTGCGGCTTGCTTAGTTCCCTCAGCGGCACGGTTTGCTGTGTCTTTTGCTGTGTCCGCTGCACCTTGTACAGCTTGGCTAACACCCTGCGCTGTATACTGTACTGCGTCCGCTGTACCTTGTGCTGCACCTTGTACAGCTTGGCTAACACCCTGCGCTGTATACTGTACTGCGTCCGCTGTACCTTGTGCGACACCTTGTACAGCTTGGCTAACACCCTGCGCTGTATACTGTACTGCGTCTGCTGTACCTGCTACGGCTTGCTGCGCTACATCAGCCACACCCTGGGCTGTACTCTGTACTGCGTCTACTGTACCTGCTACGGCTTGCTTAGTTACATCAGCAACACCCTGCGCTGTATTCTGTGCTACGTCCAATGCACCTTGTGCGGCTTGCTTAGTTACATCAGCGACACCCTTTGCCGTGTCCACTGTACCACCTACAACAGCTTGGGTAGCACCCTCAGCGATACTCTTTGCCGCTTCGCCTAAACCTTTCCCTGTTTGGCTAAGACCGCCACCTATTGTCTTTGCAGCTTCTCCTATACCTTTTGCAGCAACGTTAAAGCCCTTAGCTATTCTTTGACCAGCAAACGCAGCAGCTAATGATCCCAAAGTACCACCAATGAGTCCGCCTATTAGCGCTCTAGTGACTAGAGGATTGATGCCTCCGTTTGCTGCTTGAGCACCAGCTTGACCCCCAGAAGAAGCATTTGCACCTGCAGATGCCCCAGCACCCACGTTTGCGCCTGCTGAACCAGCATAAGGTTGACCTGTGCTTATACTGCTTCCAGGCACCCCTGCACCTGCGGTTGTGCTTGCTGAACCTGCATAAGGTTGACCTGTGCTTATACTGCTTCCAGACACCCCTGTACCTGTGGTTGTGCTTGCTGAACCTGCATAAGGTTGACCTGTGCTTATACTGCTTCCAGACACCCCTGTACCTGTGGTTGTGCCTGCTGAACCTGCACCCGGTTGACCGATTATAATGCGGTTGGCGTCTTCGATTCTCGACACCCCTGCATCTGTGCTTGTGCCTGCTGAACCACCATAAGTTTGATCTGTGGTTATGCTGTTAGCGTTTACACTCTGCCTATCTGAACCCTGCCTGCTCTCAACCATGCCAATCGTCTCCTTAAATCAAAAAGGTTTGACGCTTATTTGATATAAATTGTTTTCACTCGCCAATTTAACGATTAAAAATAATAAGTTAACCGCTCTAAGGATATACATATTAAATGGCAGAGTCTGTCTCAAGTTATAATTCAAAGGCGTAGATAATTATGCGTATTTCCCCTGCCTATTTGATTTTTTCATATACCTAACTTAACGTAATAATAAGTTTTTTTGATTGTATTTTTGCAGTTCTACTTGGTACTTTACTGTTGGTATAAATTAAAATAAAGTATTGCTTTTATCCCTTTCTCTTAGTATAAAACATAAGGAAAAAGGTTAAAAAATAAGTAAAATAAGTAGTAGATAGGCAAAAAAGCTATTGTTTAAATTTTATAAATAATTAGCTTTAATATATAAATAAATTTGCATAGAACTCTTGAGAAAGCGTGCTATTAGCTTCTTGTTGATTTTCTCTTACATTGAATATCTAATAATTATAAATTACCCCTCTAGAGTACAGGGGTAATTTCACTTGCTGGTCATACAGAAGGCTAGAGTCCGCAATTTCAATGACAAGCAGAATATTGATAAACTTGAGTAACCACATAGGTATAGTAGCTAGTTAATAGAGCCAGCTTTTTATATCATTAAGTGTAGCTTCTACCTCAGTCAGTCAATTGAGTTCCGCCATGCTACCAAGTACCCAATCCCTAAAAAGTGCCCTGAGTCTGGGCGACCTGCGACGAGTGCATCACATAGCCCTCAACGTCCACGATATGCAAGCCTCTCGGCACTTCTACAGTACTATTCTAGGTTTGCACGAACTTACTGGTGATGAAGTTCCCGCAACCCTTGTGGACTTAGTAGCACAGGGGAAAGTTGCTAACTTTGTCACCCCAGATGGCACAATTCTCGATTTATTTTGGGAACCAGACTTACCACCGCCAGACCCAAACCCAGAACGTACTTTTACCAGAGCATATCACTTGGCGTTTGACATTGCTCCTGAGTTGTTTGAGCAAGCCGTCGAAGTTATAAGAGAAAATCAAATAGCGATCGCCCACGGACCAGTCACCCGTCCCACTGGTAGAGGTGTGTACTTCTACGACCCCGATGGCTTTATGATTGAAATTCGTTGTGATCCATAAGGTAGGGGAAGGAGGGTAAGATAACCAATGGCTGATCTAAAAACATTTCAAGTGATCGAAGAGGCGATTAAAAAGCCACCAATTCCACACGAACCATACAAGCAATCATTAAAAGCTTGGGCGATGTATTGCCTGCGAGACAGAGGTTTTAAGGTGATATATGCTCAAAATGCCGACTTCGCTGTTGAAACTAGAAACGGTGAAAAGATTAATTTTAAAGTCACAAATAATGCGACTGATTTAGATAATCAATTCGGCTGGATAGTTTGGGATAGTGACACCAAAACTGCTAGCCTTATTCCACCTAATTCTTAACTATGAAAACGGATTTTAACTGCAGATGCACAAAGCATTAAACGCAGATAATAGTCTGTAATATCCGTATGAGGTATAAGCTGCGGTTGCAATAGGTGAATTTTATGCTATTGTGCCTGAGGTTTCTCAAAAACCATCAAATGCTGCTGTGGTAACAAGTTTTTGGTTTCACGCCAAACTAAACCAACCGCTTGCATTTCTTTTTGTGCTTGTCTTTGACTCATCTTGTGCAATCGTTTAATCATAATAAAGGGATTTTCACCCCGGTACTCAACCAGCGCTACTTTACCACCTGGTTTGAGTGCCCGAAAAATCCCTTGCATCACCTCTCGTGGGTTCTCAAATTCGTGATAAGCATCCACCATCAAAGCTAGGTTAACGCTTTCGGGTGGTAGATTGGGGTTTGTCAAGGTTGCCAAAATAGGCTCAACGTTGGTGATATTGTTTTCTTTTTTCAAAAACTCAATAATATCCAACATTTCTGGCTGAATATCCACAGCCAACACTTTTCCTTTTGTGAGGAGGGGAGCAATGCGAAAGCTCATGTAGCCTGTCCCAGCACCAATATCTGCCACAACATCGTTAGGTTTGAGGTTAAGGGCGTTCACCACCTTACTTGGCTGTTCTTCAGCCTCTCGGCTTGGTCGTTCCAGCCAAAGAGCTCCTGTATGCCCCATGACTTTGGCTATCTCTCGACCCATGTAAAATTTACCAATACCATCTGGGCTGTGGATCAGCCGCTGTTGGTAAACAGTAGCAGATGGGGAAGAGGCGATCGCCGTACTCATTGGGTCAACCAGCAAGTAGCAGCATAGTATCAGTAGGATAATTACGGTGAAAGGGAAAAAATGATATTTTGGTTTAGGTTTCATGAAAGCTTTTGCAAGAATTATTTCTCTTACATGAAACCACAGATGTAGACGCCGGGGTCGGTTTAACCCAGCGTATACAGAGCGACACAAATAAGACTTAATCCTCCCAAACCCCCAAGTCTACCTTGTCCATTCCTTCATCAACAGGTTTTGACCACATCCCGCGCTTACTGGTCGGTGAACGCTTTGAACTCGATCGCATCATGACTACAGAAGAGGCGTACGCCCTTACTGCGGTCAAGCGATAACCCGCGTAGCCGCTCTTGATTGTACAGTCGAGCCTTGCGATCCACTTCCATCATCCATTGGTAGGCACGCAGACCGGGTGTGCAGCGCGGTTTGGTAGACCCCATCTCGTGTCGGTAAAAGTAGGCGTCGCCTGCATGTAAGAGCCAACCCTCCGGCGTTTCGATGGCGATGCCGGCATGACCCCGCGTGTGACCTGCGAGCGGGATGAGGAGAATCTCTGGTGGTAGTCCTTCGAGATCGCGTACAGCCTCAAAGCCGAACCAAGGTTCGCCTCCAGCCGAATAGTACTTCCAGTTTTTGACCTCGTCCCACTGTCCTGGACGATAGCGCCGCGATCCGATAAAGCCCTGCCGATCCTTCGCAGCCTCAATCTCAGACAGCATTACGTGTACAGTCGCCTCGGGAAAATCCTCTAAACCACCGGCATGATCGAAATCGAGGTGCGTCAGCACGATATGGCGCACGTCACGCGCAGAAAAGCCGAGCTGTTCGATCTGAGCGATCGCCGTGTATTTTTGTTCAAACTGGATGCCATTCAAATAAATGAAGAACGGGCTGAGGCGCGAGTCGGGTGCCTTGATATCGCGCTGACCAAAGCCGGTATCGATGAGAACGAGTCCCTGATTCGTCTCAATGAGCAAGCAGTGGCAGACAAGGCGAGCTGTTGGACCGCGACTAAAGCCATCGAAGAGCGGTCCACCAATCGGACACATACAGCCGCAATTGAGATGATGAATACGCATAAATGGTTCCATTTAGCATTAGACTGATTTTAATAAGTCCTTGTAGGCTTGTTAGTCCTCCATAAGTTACAAACTCGTGGAATGTTATCTCAGCTACAAGTTGATGACTTAAGATCGGGAGACAGACAAAACAGAGATGCGCTTAGGGAGTACCAAAAAATAAATTATCCATTATGTAGGGTGGGTTAGGCGCATGACAGCTGAAGTTTTACATGGTAACTAAAGTGCGCCGTAACCCACCATTATTTCGGTGCATCACTACAAATTGGAGATTTTTTTAGTTGGAAGTTTCTTAACAAGGTAGCGCGGTAAGTTGTCAAGTTTTGCTTGGGTAACGAGGTTAACACTGTTATGGTTGGGTGCAATCCTCAGCAAAAAACAGGAATCGACATCGGACGTTGAAAGAACCAAAATTATAGCGGTTCGGGGGTTGAGTGCAATACATCAAGTTAGGAGAACCACAGATGGACAGAGATAAATAATTACTTCATTCAAACGAGAAGCGCTATATATTTATGGACAAAACTATAATAGTCACGGGTGGCGCACAAGGTATTGGCAAATGTATTAGCCAGCATTTACTTTCTTGTGGTAGTCGAGTTGTGATAGCAGATATTGATAGTGAAGCAGGAAAAGAATGCCTGCAAGAATTTCATCGGTTTGAAGAATCTTTGTTATTTATTGAAACAAATGTTTCCATCCAAAACTCTGCACAGCAGTGTATTGAAACCACGATTGAGAAATTTCAACGCATTGATGGATTGATTAACAATGCTGGTATTTCTAACCCAAACAATGCTCCTGTTGAAGATTTATCATTAGAAGATTGGCAAAAAGTTATACAAATTAATTTAACAGGCTGTTTTTTGTTGTCTAAGTATGCCATTCCCTACTTACGTCAATCGAAGGGAACGATTATTAACATTGCCTCAACTCGTGCGTTTCAATCAGAGAAAAATACAGAAGCCTACGCCGCTTCAAAAGGAGGGATTGTTGCTCTTACCCATGCTTTAGCTATTAGTCTTGGACCAGACATTCGAGTCAATTGTATTAGTCCGGGATGGATTGATGTTAGTAAATGGCGTAAGTCTTCCTTAAGAAAGGAGGCAGAATTAACAGAAATTGACCATCTTCAGCATCCAGTAGGTCGAGTTGGGAAACCCGAGGATGTCGCTTTTATGATTGAGTATTTAATTTCTCATGCCGCAGAATTTATTACTGGGCAGAATTTTGTAATTGACGGTGGCATGACTAAAAAAATGATATACGAAGAATAGACTTCTTGCATTCATTCCAAAAAAAAGAATAATGAACCACAGATGGACACAGATGGACACAGATGGAACTCATACCAATTCTCTATGAAGTTGAGCTTAATTCGACCCCCCTGTAGTCCCCCCGATGCCTTGGGGGGACGCCAAAGGCGGGGGTAATTATTAAACGCATTGTTACAGACAAAATGAAGACACATCTGGACCACAAATGCCGATCTAAGTAGTGCGATCGCCCCTACGGGATAATCTATGCCATCGCCCTTTGGTTGCCCTCAGCTTTTGCAATATGATACGACAACGGTGTGGGATCTAGGTTATACCTCAACATTCAAATGACAAACGGTTCAAGTTGGCGATCGCTCCACTCTCCCTGAAAGCGTTCAGCTACATACGGTCTAACAATAAACTTGGGTGGATTACCATCTTTGACATCAATTCGTACAAATGAATACGGTAGTCGCTTTTGCTCATCGTAACCATTGCGACCAACAAATAACAGTGACTCCGCAACTTTACGGGTATGATTGTCTCTACTGTCCTCAAAAGTCTCCATCAATTCTGACCCCTCCTTTCGCTGACGCCGGGGGTAATGACCGCTACCACCAGAGATAATGCAGTTGATGAAAGAGTCAGCGTGTCCAGTGTCCACAGTCCGGAGATGTTCTAGACAGTGTGCGTGACCATTTAAAATCAAATCGACTATCGGACGCCCTTTAGTTAAGGAACCAAGAGTGTCTGCGACTTCATCAAAAACCCAACGTAAACGGCGACGAACTGCTAAGGTTTGCGCTTGACGCCATTTAGTTTTTTCTGTGACGTAAGGAGGATGATGAAAATAAAGAATACGTCCGCGTACTTCTTCACTATTCCAAGATTGAATGAGTCTTTGTTTGAGCCAGTTAAGTTGTTCAAAATCTACAGATGACCCTTTATGGGATTCTAATTGTTTTTCAATGTCGATTTTTATCTCGTCGATTTGGTATAACTTAGCTTTGAGGGCATCAAGTTGTTCGGCTTGTTCGGGAACATCCGGGTTGAGGTGAGAGCAAGCTTCGAGAATTTGCATCTCCTCTTGTTCTATCTCATGCTGACGATGAACCAATTCACGGCGTTCGGCTTCTCCTTCTTTCGTGGCTGGAAGTGGTAATGGTGCGTTAAAAGTATTCGAGTCGAGGGCGAAAAAGTCAATTCCGCCGTAACGGAAAGTGTAGTAGCGGTTGGGTAAACGGGTGAAACGTCCGGGTTCATAACGCAAACACCGCCCTGTGTCAGTTTTGGCGGTGTAATTGTTGTCTAGGTGATGTTCTAATTCATCAGGGGCGAGCGCCGTTATATAATCAAGAAATGCCCGTGCATAGGCGTCGCCTTGGTAAGATCCATGCCAGCCAATTTCTATATCTTTGTAGCGGAAGAAACGACGCAGTAATAGTGTGCTTCCGGCAAGCAACCGATACATCAACGGCACATCATAGTAATCATGATTACCAAGGACTGGTAGAATTGGCAGGTTAAACACCATGCCATCATAGGAAATGCGTTTGGGGTTTTCGCCACCGACAAGAAACTCGCGGTAAGGTTCAATAAAGTTGGTTGGGTAATACTCATGAGAACCTACCACATAAATCACATCGCCCGTGTGAAGCACAAAACGGCACTCCTCACGGTGACCAAGCATCAATTCAGCAATTCGCCGTTGGGGGTGATGTCCGTGATGTTCCGTGGTGCCACTATCACCTATAACTATAAACGAGAATTCTGGATTATCCGAGTTGTCATCATGTATAACCATGCTGGTTTGGTCAATCCTACGTTGGACAACACTCGGATGTCGCCACCGTACCCGTTCCTTCATTTTTTGGATTTTCACAGGAATTGGTGGGTCAAATATCCATTTCATAGCAGATAGTCCCAAATTTTAGTCAACACTCAATATAACTACAGGTCGTTTGTAGGGGCACAGCAATGCTGTGCCCCTACTTGAAACATCACCCCATCTTCCCCTACACTACTGATATCCCGCTGCTTGCAACGAAAACAGAGTTGCATAACGCCCTCCTGCTTGCAACAAGTCCTGATGAGTTCCCTGTTCCACAACTTCCCCAGCTTCGATAACGACAATTTTGTCAGCCATCCGCACTGTAGAAAAGCGGTGAGATATTAAGAAGACCATCTGATTTTTGGTCAGGGCGCGAAAATGATTGAAAATGTCAAACTCTGCTTGGGCGTCCATTGCTGATGTTGGTTCATCTAAAACCAGAATATCTGCATTCGTTCGCATAAAAGCACGGGCAAGAGCAATTTTCTGCCACTGACCTCCAGAAAGTTCCTGTCCCCCCTTGAACCATTTACCAAGCTGAGTTTGAAAGTTTTCAGGCAAATGTTCAATAAAAGGAAGCGCCATGCCTTTTTCAGCCGCAGTTTGCCATCGGGCTTTGTCTTCCATGCGTTCCACATCTCCCACGCCGATATTCTCACCAACGGTGAACTGGTAGCGGACAAAGTTCTGGAAAATCACGCCGATGCGTTGCCGCAGCACATCTACATCCCATTGTTGCAAGTCTAAACCATCTAGTAGAATACGTCCGGTGTCTGGGGTGTAAAGTCGAGTCAAAAGCTTAATAAGCGTAGTTTTACCAGAACCATTTTCACCCACAATGGCTAATTTCTCTCCCGGTTTTAGGTGTAGCGAAATGTTTTTCAATGCAGGTTGCGAACTTCCTGGATAAGTGAATGATACGTTTTCAAAACGAATTCCGTCTTTGGGTTTTAAACCTTTGGTCGCTTTACCTTTTGGTTTTGGCACTTCCTCTTCTAAGAACTCGTAGAGGTTGGAAAGATATAGGTTATCCTCGTACATTCCACCGATGGAAGTCAAGGCACCGGAAAATGTAGATTGTCCTTGGCGGAACACGGTAAGATACATCGTCATGTCCCCTAGGGAAATTCTACCCGCTACCGTCTCCAGCACAATCCAAGCGTATGCCAGGTAAAAGGCTACGGTACTCAACAAACTCAGCAAATAACCCGACAGTCCCCGCCGCAGTGTCAACTCGCGGTCTTCACCGTAGAGTCTATTAAAGACGTTGTGGTAACGTCCTAGCAGCATTTCCCCTAATTGGTAGAGTTTCACTTCCTTGGCAAAGTCTTCTCTAGCAAGCAAGGTTTCCAAGTAATGCTGCTGACGGCTTTCCGGCGCACGCCAGCTAAAGAGGCGAAAGGCTTCTCCCGCAAATTTCGTTTCGGCAAAGAATGCGGGCATAGCTGCTATGATCAGCATCAGCACTGCCCAAATGGAGAATTTCACCAGCAAAACGCCGTAAGTCACAAGTGATAAGGCGCTTTGCACTAAGCCAAAGGTGCGGGTTACTAGAGACAGGGGACGAATCGATGCTTCTCGCCGTGCATTTGTCAATTTGTCGTAGAATTCCGAGTCCTCAAATTGGGTGAGATCAAGTGTCAGCGCCTTTTCTAGGATGAGAACATTTACTCGTTGACCAAGTAGCATCCGTAATAAGGACTGGCAAACAGAAAGTCCTCGCTGACTACCTGCAAGAGCGGCTACGGCGATCGCCTCGAATCCCACATACATCAAAGGGCGATAACTATTGACAAAATCGTTGTTATATGCATTAATTTGAGAAGCAGCAACAACAGCATCGACAATTAACTTACCAAGGTAAGCTACAGCAGCTGGTAAAAGACCTGCCACTAAAGTTAAAGTGGCAAGGATAATGGTTAGAAAGTGGCTAGTAGTCCACACCAAGCTTACAGCCCGTCCACTGTACCGGAATACTGCAAGAGATTGGCGCAGAGCGTTACGTTTTTTACGAATTCTCATATTATTTTTATAATGTAAAATCGCCCTTGATTGCAGCGATCGCCGTACTCAAGATACCGACACCCCAGAATGCTGAGGGCGTGATGTCAGTTGGGTGAAACCATGACAAAACCGGACAACCAACTCTGCCGAGTACTCATGAAGCGCCGTACAGAACTTTAGGAGAGGGATGCATAGGCGGTTTTTTCTCAATTAGTGTTGCGAATTTCCAAGTTAACCCGCCTATGCATGCCAAGGTGAGCTATGGGTTGGGTGAAACCATGACAAAACAGGACTTCCTTCCCCCACGAGTACTCTTGAAGCACTCACAGATATCTGTGGTGGGGGCAAAAAAGGCGGTGATTCTCAATTAATCGTACTTGTTGACAAATAAACCCGCCTATGCATGCCAAGGTTGTCCGGTTAAGTCTTGGAAAAATGTAGCGGACGGTGGAGGGGGTACTCGGGAGTAGGGGTACTCGGGAGTAGGGGTACTGGGAAAATGAAGTGATGGGGTTTCTTAAAACTGCATAAGTTACTTTTACTTGCATTTATATAAAACTAAATGCGTCTCAACGAGGTATATTCTTGACAAACATAATTAGAATACACTCACTTACTACTACATCCAATCACTACTGACTACCACTATTTGACTGGTAATCACTCTGATGCAGGTCTATGGTTATTGATTCAATCATTTTAGTTCTTGTGAAAAGTTATATTAAAAAGTTTGCATCTTCATAAAGAAATTTGGATACATGTTGAAAACAGGCTATGAATCATGATATTTATCTAATTTGTTTAGTATAGATTAGAGGTTAAAAATGAAATTTTTCCAAAAGAGTACTTGGTTAACTTTAAGCCTTTTCTCGACCATATTACTTTCATGTTTAAGTATTGCTTCATTTCCAAATAATGGAAAAGCGCAAAAAAGTCTTAGCAAAAATATTTTACGTGTTGCATTATACCCATATATTCCTGATGCGGCTAACGATAAATACAGAGAACTGCTTCAAAGAATTGAGACAGAATTCGAGGGGAAAAACCCTGACATTGATTTGGTTCTAAAACCTATTAAGGACGATGGTTTTTATGAGCTAGATACTTTAAAGACATGGCTAACTGAATCTCCATCGAATAATGGCTACCATCTTGTAGAAATAGACACTTTGCTATTGGGTGACCTTGTAGAATTAAATCTAATTCAAGCGTGGAATGCTCCATCAACCCAATCTGATTGGCATCCAGCAGGTAAAAGAGGTGTAACTCTCAATAATCAAGTATATGGTATTCCACATTGGCTTTGTGGTAACTTTATCTTTTCTCGCGACAAGTCAGTTGTAAAAGCAAAATCAATTACTGAGCTTCTTCCCGCTCTCGATCAAGTAAATCCAAAGACACCAAATGTAGCAGGAAATTTGACAGGTTGGGATTTACCTACGCTTTATCTAGACGCATGGGCTGATACATATGGTTTAGATGAAATTGCCTCGGCTATATCGACGTCCAATCCTGATAAAGTTGTCATGCAGTCATTTAATAAATTCTCTAAAGAATGTGTAACCAACGGAAAAAATCCATGCTTAGATGGAACTTATAATGATGCTAATTTGAGTGCCAAAAATTTTGCTGATGGTAAAGTAGATACATTTTTTGGATATTCGGAAAGGCTAAATTTTATATTGAAAGAGGGAGTTAACACTAAAGATGTAAAAATAAGTTCCATCCCACTGGGACAAAGAAAAAATCCCATCTTATTTGTTGACGCTTTTGTTTTACGTAATGATTGCAACAAAGCCTGTCAAGAAGCTGCCGCAAAGTTTGTAGCATATATGAATGCACCTCAAACTCACGAATGGATTTTAATGAGTCAAGATGCTGGGAATCAAGCTATTCCTCGATACCTAATTCCAGCAACATTGAGTGCGTTTCAAACGCCGGAAGTAAGGCAAAATTCATACTACAGAGTAATTGAATCAGAAACTAAAAAAGGTTTACCTTATCCCAATTCTGGCTTTACAAAGATTCGTGAAGAAATGGAAAAAAACATTTTAAATGAGTTAGAAGTAGCTCCACAAAGGTGAATTAGATAGCTTGAAAACGCCTCTAGTGCGTAATTTGTGGAGGCGTTTTAGCTGTTTTAATTTTTGATTTATAGTACTCCTTCCATCCCTCCCCATTACCAACTGACCGCTGTTGATGGATACCCTAAGGTGCATACTTCCATCTCCCCCTTCTCGGTCGCCAAGGAAGCATTTAAAGAAGCGGTTGATAATCCGCTCGTTAACATTTTGATAGCGATTATTGAGGGGTGGAGGAAGTATCAGAACCGAATAATTCAAAGATCAAGTTAATGAAAAGTGTTCGCGAACAATATGGTCTACACCCATCTGTTGATAATCTTTCTGCGGACTGCGAGCATTTTGAGCAGAACTGCGGTATTGAAGTGCGAGCGGTAGCAGCAAAGAACCACCCGCGAGCGCTCCGACTTGCAGTAATTGCCGTCTAGATAATGATTTCATCAAAGAAGGGAATAGGGAACGCTTAACGGGGAACAGTTGAGCGTTCCGCTTTTCAAATGGGAGTTAGAGACCCCGGCTGACAAGCAGCTCTGTTTGAAGCGGGGTTTAAATCCCCGTTTCAAAGACCCTGTTGCCTGTTGCCTGTTGCCTGTTGCCTCTTTAATCTGGGTCACCTGTGTGACTGGGTAATTAAGCGTTTTCATTTAGTCACAACACCAGAAAGTATCATTTCATTTTTGGTTTCAATAAATATTGTCTTTTTTTTTGATAGATGCTGCTTTTTTTTATTACTTTAAAATGAACTACCCCGCCGTAAGCGGACGGGGTATCAGAATCAAAATAGAGTTAATTGCTCATCTGTGTGTAACTTAAGATAGTCATTGCCCTGGCTTTTGACATATCTGGCATCATGCCCATAAAGAAGGGTGTTTACTGCTGTTACGAGATTATGGGCAATTAAGCGCACATGATTTAACACCATATACATTGACAGTCACTGCCAGCGATCACCAGTATGAATGACGATACGAATATCCTGGCATAGAAAGTACCCGCCGGAAACAAACGCTCTCATGTGGGAAACTATTCAAATCGTCCCATTGCTTCGCATTACCATTTAAACGAGACGACTTATCTCATCAAGTGAATCTGCTATGATGCCTGTACGTCAAACCTTATCGAAGCCTGATATCCAACTTTCTTATTTAGAGTGGAACCAAGGTCAAGAGCCTTTACTACTGTTACACGGTTTAGCCGACCACGCCTTGGTTTGGTCTAGCTTAGGAGATGACCTAGCGTCAGATTATCATATAATTGCACCAGATATGCGCGGTCATGGTGAGAGTAGTAAGCCTGAGAGGGATTATAGTTTTGAGAGTGCGATCGCCGACTTAGAAGCACTGATGGATAGCCTGGGATGGTCGTCTGCTCATATTGTGGCTCACTCTTGGACAGGTAAACTAGCTGTTATTTGGGCAAGGCTTCATCCACAGCGTTTACGCAGTATGGTTCTAATCGATCCCATTTTTATTTGGAAAATACCGAGCTTCCTAAAGGTAACATTTCCTTTTTTATACCAATTTTTGTCTTTTCTTAAAGGCATGGGACCATTTGCTAGTTACGAAGAAGCAGAACAGCAAGCGCGTCAGTTAAACCAATTCCAAGGATGGAGTGGCTTACAACAACAAGTCTTTCAAGCAGGTATTGAACAAAAACCCGATGGAAGTTGGGGTAGTAAATTTACCATCGCAGCCCGTGACGGAATTTTTGAGGAAGTGATGCAAGTTCCCGGTTTTACAATCCCCATTCAAATCCCTACCCTCTTCGTACAGCCAGAAAAAGGACTTAATCGCAAAGATTGGCAACTCCAGCCTTACAAAACCTATCTGAAAAATTTACGAATTTGTCAAGTTCCCGGCAATCATTGGGCATTTTTAACGCAGCCGGAAGCTTTTAACCAAACTGTAAAAACTTTTTTGCAGGAGCATAGAGGGTGATGGGGTGATGGGGAGAGCGTTTCCTCTCGTTCCCAGGTTCCACCTGGGAATGCTTTCACAGAGGCTCCGCCTCTCATTTTACGTCCATTGCAGGCACCTCCCGCCTGTCATTCTTTGGCAGAGCCGGGGAAGGAGAATTATGCAACTTTAGTATCTTTGCAACTATCATTAGATAGATAATTTGCGCTCACTACCATATTCATTGCCAGTCATGAGCTTGTGCATAAACCCTACCTGCCGGCAACCAAACCACCCAGATAATGATGAAAACCGTTTTTGTCAAAGTTGTGGTTCCCAGCTGGAATTACTTGGGCGCTATCGTGTGATGCGCCTTCTCAGTGATAAAACTGGCTTTGGCAAAGTCTATGAGGCTTATGAACAGGACACACCCAAAATCGTCAAGGTTCTTAAAGAAGAACTATCAAGCGACGCGAAAGCAGTAGAACTCTTTCAAAAAGAGGCTGCTGTATTGGGACAGTTGGATCATCCTGGTATTCCCAATGAGGATAGTTACTTCCAGTATCAGACCAGAATGGGTTTGGTGTTGCATTGCATTGCAATGGAGAAAATTGAGGGTCCTAACTTAGAGGCGTGGCTAAAGCAGCAGCAGAATAGACCCATTTCCCAAGACCAAGCCATCGCCTGGTTGAAACAACTGGCAGAGATTTTGCGTCTCGTGCATGGTAAGCAGTACCTGCACCGAGATATCAAGCCATCTAACATTATGATTAGAGCTGATGGGCAGTTGGTGTTAATTGATTTTGGCACCGCAAGGGAAGTCACAAGAACGTACTTAGCCAAAGTGAGCAGTGGTGCACGCGGTATCACGGCAATTATGTCATCTGGCTACACTGCCCCAGAACAAATGAATGGTCTAGCTGTAGGGCAATCAGATTTTTTTGCCTTGGGACGCACCTTTGTATTTTTGCTGACGGGACACCATCCCTTGGATTTATACGATGCTTACCACAATATGTTGGACTGGCGCAATCATGCCACTTACGTCTCACCGTTACTGTTAAATTTTATTGATTGGCTGATGGCGCGGGAAGTGAGTCAGCGCCCCGCCAACGCCCAAGAAATTTTGCGACGCCTAGCAGAGATTGAACAGCAACTGCGTGGAAGTACCGTTGCAACTGTAAATGTTGTGGGAAGTTTAAATACACAACAATTGCCACCGCCAAATACTACAACTTTACCGCCACAACCTGGATTAGCGCCACAACAAAAACAGCCAGAAAAAGTGCCTTTACTTTCCCTGTTTGCGGCGCTGCTGGTGGTTTTAGGATTTCTTGGTGTCGTAGCTTTAGCGACGAGAACACCACAATTTGCTTCCATTCCAAATTATGGGCAAGCTCCCCAAAGAAAAGGTAAGATAGATTACTTTCCCTATGAGGAAGGAAGAGACAGTCAAGGCAGGATAGCTCAATTTAACATAGCTGTTCTTTCGGTAGAATATAAATGGCTTTTGGGCAGCGATTTTCAAGTCAAATATAACGACCAAATTATTAATATTGATGCCTTAAGGTCAAATCTGGAACAAGAAGGGATACACAGGATAATGGAAAAGCCAACCGAGATTATCTCTGTGGGAACAGCTTCTTGTGAGGGTGCTGTGGAAGCCGAAGAACGTAGGGCTTTTGAGCGTTCTAAGCAAATACAACTTTTAGGGAAAAAAATATTTAGCAATACTCCCAGCGTCAAAGGATATCGCTTATTGAATCTAGGTCAATTTCGGCGGAGTGACTGTCAGGTAAATCAGGATTTAACAGCATACCAAAGAAGCATTATTATTATTGGCGTGAGGAAACAATCAGAAGGCGTCATTCTGGATGAAGCGCTCAGGGATAGGTTAGAGAAAAAACCATTTGCTGATTTCAAGTTAGAAGATTATTCACTAGGTTCACTGGATAAGTTTAAAACAATACCCAGCAATTTGTAGCTGAAACCTGCTATATTGCTTCTAGCCCTGACTCTGTAAACTTCTCATTTCTTGTTGCACGTCCAATGCAATTTGCAATGCTTCATTTAGCAACCGCCCGTGTTCAGTAGCCTGTTCGCTCACTTGCATTGCTGTTAAGGTTGCTAAATTATTAATAAACAATTCTGCTCTACTCACAATAAACTTCTTATTCTCTCTTAAAATTCTTTCGGTTTTTAATGCCCGAACTAAATCATTTCTTGTCAGTTTGAGTGCTTCTAGCACTTTCTTTCTTTCCTTTAAACTCACTCCAGGATTACCTGCCGCTTCTATTTGGTCATTGATATCTATTGCTTTGATAACGGCATTATACCTATCAACATCATTTAGGAGAATTTTCAGCGAATGTGTAATATTTTTTTTGACAGTGCTAATTCTTTGTTTCCATAAAAAATATAATAAAACTTGTGTACTAGTTCCGATAGATAAACTACAGATTATTAATACTATCCAGGAAGGGATAGTTATCCAGTTGGCAAATAGTTTGATAATCAGATCAAACGTAATATAACTAAAAACTACTATAGCAACTCCAATAAATACAGCGGTTGCCCCCTCCGGCCCTTTGGCTTGTTTTATAAATCGAATCAGCAATCTTTTAATAGGGTCAGTAAGAATTATAAGTTCATCGTTAACAGGTAAATTAGTCAATTTTTGCAGTTCTTTTTGACTAATCTCTAATCCTTGTAAATCATCACGCACAGCTTTAATATCCTCTTTAATATATTTTTTTACAATATTATATAACAGGAGAATTTCCGGAATACAAATAACGTTGTTTTTTGTTACAAAAGATTAAGAAAGATTTGTGAGTTCCATGTTTTGATATAATATCAAGTCTAATACTATAAATGATATAATTTCCACCAAGTGTATTCGCGCTTCCTTAACTTCTCTTACATATTTCCTCTAAAGGTTTCAGGATGACTTTAAAAATATTGAGACACAGGGTTCTGGTATAAGAATTAGTTACTGACCTTTATAGCAGGAATGCTGTAAGTGTATCTGTATCAAACATGATCTTTAATTAAGCAGTTCAAGAAATAGAATTTTTTTAAGTAGCTTTGTTGGCTGATGCTTTTACTGACAAACAGCAAGATGCAAAGCTCATACACTCTTAAATTTTTTGCCAGATGGCGAGACAACGGGTGTAAGAAAGTCGGAACACCGCCGGCTCCGCCCTACAGCTTCTTCATCAAACAAAGGACAAAATGCGATCGCGCTCTGGGCACTGCCCTTTGGGCTTCTCGCCTTTTAGCAACTGACTCAAACAAAAAACACAAGAAAGGGTGATTGCAAGGAGAGAATTTATACTTATTGCTCTGCCGACGACTCAAATCAACCTCCGGTGTCTGTTGAGTGTTTTGTCTGAGTTCAACTTAATTCTAAAATCCAAAGCATGCACTCCTGAAAAAGCGATCGCTTAGGAATATGCTAAATGTAACGGATTGCAAAGTATAATGAAAACGATAAAACGATTAAGAAATCTTGAAGAGCAGTAAGGTTAAATGCGAGTAGCGATCGCCGGAGCGGGTTTAGCAGGGCTTTCTTGTGCCAAATATCTCACCGATGCAGGTCACACTCCTATTGTCTTAGAAAGCCGAGACGTCCTGGGGGGTTTGGTAGCAGCGTGGAAAGACAAAGACGGCGACTGGTATGAAACTGGTTTGCACATCTTCTTTGGGGCATACCCCAACATGTTGCAGCTGGTGAAGGAACTGGGCATTGAAGACAGATTGCAGTGGAAAGAACACTCGCTGATCTTCAACCAGCCCAATAATCCAGGGACTTATAGTCGCTTTGATTTTCCAAATTTGCCAGCGCCTTGGAATGGTATAGCAGCTATTCTACGGAATAACGATATGCTCACATGGCCAGAGAAGATTCGCTTTGGTATCGGCTTGATACCAGCGATGATTCTGGGGCAAAGGTACGTAGAAAAGATGGACAAGTACTCTTGGTCCGAATGGATGAAAAAGCAAAACATTCCTCCACGAGTAGAAAAAGAAGTTTTTATCGCCATGTCCAAGGCGCTGAATTTCATAGATCCTGATAAAATTTCGGCAACAATCCTTCTGACGGCTCTAAATCGCTTTCTTCAAGAGAAGAACGGCTCGAAAATGGCTTTTCTGGACGGTTCCCCGACAGAACGGCTATGCCAGCCGATAGTGGATTACATTACCGAACGCGGTGGTGAAGTGAAGTTGAATGCGCCCCTGAAAGAAATCGTGCTGAATGAGGATGGCACGGTGAAGCATTTTGTGATTAGAGGTTTAAATGGCGAAGATTATATAGAAACTGCGGATTTGTACGTCTCGGCAATGTCAGTAGACGTAATGAAGGTTTTACTACCCGCACCCTGGAAAAAAATAGAATTTTTCCAAAAATTGGAAGGTTTAGAGGGTGTGCCAGTGATAAACTTGCAGTTGTGGTTTGACCGTAAACTTACAGATATTGATAACCTGTTATTTTCGCGATCGCCCCTGCTCAGCGTTTATGCCGATATGAGCAACACTTGCCGTGGATACGCCAACCCCGACTGCTCAATGCTGGAACTAGTCCTAGCTCCCGCAAAAGATTGGATTGCCAAATCTGAACAAGAGATTTTGCAGGCAACTCTTGCGGAACTCGAAAAGCTGTTTCCCGACCATTTTGGGGGAGACAATCCAGCAAAGTTGCTAAAATATCATGTCGTTAAGACGCCGCGCTCAGTTTACACAGCAACGCCTGGTCGTCAACAGTACCGTCCCTCACAAGTGACTCCAGTTGCTAACTTCTACCTGGCAGGGAGTTACACCATGCAACGTTACTTAGGGAGTATGGAAGGTGCCGTACTTTCTGGTAAGCTGACAGCGCAGGCGATCGTCCGTAATACTGCCGAGGGGTTTTCTGAAGGACAACCCCTGCCTAGTTCCGAAGGAACCAGGCAAACGCCTCTTGAGGCGTTTGGGCGGTAGAACGCGCTACGCGATTGGGCAAAGCCCACTGCCCAAAGGGCAATCGCTGAAGCACATCCGGTGGCAAATTCAAAAAGCCTGCAAACGCAAACCCTTCAGCCTGCAACGAATGCTGCAACTGCCTGATTCTCCCCCATGCATGAAAACGTTGGTCTCTGTAGACGAGTCATATCAACTTTGTCGCCATCTCACAGCAAAGTATGCCAAGACTTTTTACCTTGCCACACTGCTGATGAGCAAGGCAAAGCGCCAGCATATTTGGGCAATTTATGCTTGGTGTCGCCGTACAGATGAACTGGTGGATGGTCCTGTGGCTACCATGACCACACCAGAAACTCTGGATATATGGGAGCTGCAACTGGAATCCATTTTTGCGGGACGCCCAGTAGACAGTTTCGATGTTGCATTGGTGGATACCCTCCACCAAAACCCGATGGATATCCAGCCCTTTCGGGATATGATTGACGGTCAGCGCATGGATTTATACCGCAGTCGCTACCAAACCTTTAACGAGTTATACCTCTACTGTTACCGCGTCGCTGGCACTGTAGGCTTGATGTCAACAGCAGTCATGGGGGTAGAGACCTCCCAAAACTCTACTCCCTGGAACCAGAACAAACAGCCCTACATTCCTACAGAAGAAGCAATTGCTTTAGGAATTGCCAGTCAACTCACCAATATCCTCCGGGATGTGGGCGAGGATGCAAGACGGGGGCGGATCTACATTCCTCAAGAAGACTTGGCACGGTTTAACTACACTGAGCAAGACTTGTTAAAAGGAGTGGTGGATGAGCGCTGGCGGGCGCTGATGCGCTTCCAAATAGCACGCACGCGCCAGTTTTACGCCAAGGCTGAAAAGGGAATAAGTCACCTGTCTGCCGATGCACGATTGCCTGTATGGGCGGCTCTAATGCATTACAGTCGAATTCTTAAAGTTATTGAACGCAACGATTATGATGTGTTCAATCAGCGTGCCTACGTGCCCAAATTGCAAAAATTAGGCACTTTGCCAGTAGCATGGTTGCGGGCACAAGTGCTATAAAGAAGTGGTCATTTTGTCATTTGTCCCGATAAATGACAAATGACAAATGACAAGCGACACATAGGTATTGACATTCAAACTTAGAGTTTGATACTATTATTAACCATGACCTTGGAGAGGTGGCTGAGTGGTCGAAAGCGGCGGATTGCTAATCCGTTGTACAGTTCGTAAGGCTGTACCGAGGGTTCGAATCCCTCCTTCTCCGTTAACAAAGCAGAAAAAACCAAAATAACGCTGTAGGGGTAGATTAGAGAAACATTTTTACTCCTCTAGGGGGATGTTATTATTTATTTTCTGGAGCCATAAAAGAATTTAATTCATCATCAAATTTGAATTTTACTTTTAGGCTGCTAAAAAAAAGAGGAGTAAAAGTCAATATATGCAAAAGATAAATACTGCTTTGGGTCTAGCTTTGGCTACCCTGGCAGTTGGCTTCCTGGCAGCCGCTTGTGACAACACTGCCCCAAATAATGCAGCTGGTAATGGTAATGCAGGGAGTGCCACCCCCGCAGGCTCAACGACAACAGCGACCAGTGGCGGTGGCAATGGGTTGAAAATTGGTTCCCTACTACCAGCAACTGGGGATCTGGCTTCCATCGGACAGCAGATTATACCATCAATCCCCTTCCTTGTGGAAACTGTTAACGCTTGCGGCGGCGTCAACGGTCAACCTGTGACTCTTGTAGCGGTAGACGACCAAACTGATCCCAAAGGCGGTGCTGCTGGTATGACCAAACTCGCAACTGTCGATAGGGTTGCTGGTGTCGTTGGCTCTTTTGCCAGCAGCGTTACTACTGCTGCTGTTTCAATTGCTGCCCAAAATAAAGTTATGTTAGTTTCTCCAGGTAGTACTAGCCCTGTATTTACCGAACAGGCGAAACAAGGTAAATATAATGGCTTTTGGGCACGTACTGTTCCACCTGATAGTTATCAGGGACCAGCTTTAGCCGCACTCGCTAATAAAAGAGGTTATAAAAGAGTTTCCACCGTCGTCATTAACAACGATTATGGTGTAGGTTTTGAAAAAGCATTTGTCCAAGCTTTTGAAAAATTGGGGGGAACCGTTGTTAATAAAAACAATCCCATCCGCTACGATCCGAAAGCAACCACATTTGAAACTGAAGCATCTGCTGCTTTTGCTGGTAAGCCTGATGCAGTCCTTGGCGTTTTTTATGTAGAAACAGGTAGTTTGCTCTTAAAAGCAGCTTACCAACAAGGTTTGCTGCAAGGGGTACAAGTCATGCTGACAGATGGCATGAAGTCAAATGAGTTTCCTGGACAAGTTGGCAAAACCAATGACGGTAAATATATCGTTTCTGGAGTTATCGGCACAGTACCGGGTTCCAACGGCAAAGCATTAGAGGCACTTACAAAACTTTGGCAGTCCAAAAGAGGATCTCCACCAGGAGAATTTGCTCCTCAAGGTTGGGACGCCAGCGCCTTACTAGTGCTAGCAGCACAAGCCGCCAAAGAAAATACAGGTGTTGCCATAGCCAGCAAAATTCGTGAAGTTGCCAATGCCCCTGGGACAGAAGTGACTGATGTTTGTGAGGGACTAAAGTTACTCAAAGAAGGTAAAGATATTAACTACCAAGGAGCCAGTGGCAACGTAGATGTTGACGAGAACGGTGATGTCATCGGCATCTACGATGTGTGGGAAGTTGGGGACGACGGCAAAATCAAGACGATTGACAAAGTTAGCCCAACGAAATAAAAGTTAAGTGTAGAGACGCGACGCCAGAGCCGGCACGAGGGAGACCCTCCAAAGGGCGCTGGCTCGCCTGGACACGTCTCTACTTAATGTCCTTTTACGAGCCAAACCTTTTACGAGCCACCAAACAAACTGCCAAAGTTGTAACCAACTCCTATCGACAAACCGATGTCGGTATCGTCAAAAAATGCCGCATTTACAGCTGCTGTTGCCGTAAATTGAGGCGTTATAGGCACATCGATTCCACCAGTTAGTAGGAAAGCGGCTTCAGTACCATCACCTGTATTAATAGCTGCGCCACCTCCAATGTAAGGAGCAATAGGTAACGGTTCAGCAAACGGGTCTGATAACTGGTTAAATGAAAAGTCATAAGTGACCGGAAGTAGAATAACAGGATCGCCTCCGATCACTGCCGCTGGACGCACCGATATAGCATTTGTCAACCCGATTTTACTGATAACCATAAAATTAGCGTCGCCTAGAGCAGAGTCACCACCCAGACCGATATTTCCTGCTATTCCGATATAACTTGAGCCACCACGGGTTGTTCTGCCTGGATCGATATTGATATCGGATTGTGCCACCTTAGAAGCAGATGGTTTTGGGGCTTCATCATTCTGGGCATTTTGGGGATCTGCAAGAAGTGCCGCAGATGAAGTTGCTGTTGTCCCAGGAACAGGCTTTACCACACTCTTGGCAGTTTGCTGGTGCGTGCTAGTTGACAGTTGTTGCGACTGGTTTATACTTGACACTGGCGCTGAATTATCTTCTGCGACAGTGAATTCTACCGGAGTCGGAGTAAAGGCTTGTGGGTAGAAATTTTCTACTTCAACACTTACCTGATTAAAAGACGCTTCAGTTCCGGAAGACTCGGTTAACTGCTGAGTGCTTTTGGTATCTACCGTTTGCGCACTAGCAGATAAGCTGTTTCCCAGAACCGCCATAGCTGATACACTCAGCAACACAAATACATTCTTGCGAGAAATAATAGTATTCATAATTCACTCCTCAAAAAATATTGCCTCACTCAATAAATCACGCTTTCTCTGGCTTTTAGCCTACTTTTGGCAATATTCACCATTTAACATTAAAAAATCAATTCCTACATCCTCAATTTGACTAAACTCACGAAAATTTTCAAATAATAAATTAAAAAAATATATACTTAGTTTGACAGATGACAAAAATATCTATATGCTAGGAGATAGGCGAATCTGGCAATAAATGCTATGTTGCTACGACCATAGCCAACAAGAATTTAAAGCAATCAAGGCAAACTCTACGCTTCAACTTTAGTTTGCACAAGCTAAAAATCTAGTTGACTGGGTATTGTAGAAAGCTTGGCTGTACTGTGTTTTAGCTCTTTATCCGATTGGCTCTAACGACTGAGTTTGGTAAAAGCGCCGTGCGCAAAAGTCTTTAAGCGCACAGCATATATAACCTATACGGTAATTATCTAGAAAAATTTATCGTAGTTTAATGTGCGAAAAAGCACATTAAACTCTTCATGATGGCTTTACACAATTTTCATATATGACTAAGCAGTATCCAAAATGAAGTCAAAATCTGTAATATCAATAAATTTTAGACTGATAGTGACTGTATATGTACTGAATAACCTATACCTTTTCATGAAAAATTCGTAAAGTGACTATTATTCTTCATATTTCCATGATAAGTTATCACTTAGTCATTCAATTTGTAGGCATTGCACTGGAGAATTCCGCTTAAACAAGCCGTTAATACGTGTATAAAATCAAGAGCAAGAGCAAACTCCTCCCTTAGAGACTTGGCTCTCAAATATTGTATCGGCTATATAAAAGTTCAGTTTGATTAAGTATTTTGATTCTCTGGTGGTCAAAAAATATCTTGATAGCGCAAAGCGCAGCGGAGGCGATAAAGCTTTGCCAAACCGCTTAACGAGCGAGCGCGCGGTGCGCAGTGCTCTAGGGCGATGCCAAATCTTTTAAAAGTTTATAATTTCCATTTAAGTTAGTTTTAAAACTGTTCATTTGCTGCGGAATAGGTGCTGTACATTAATAGGATGAAAATAGTGAAATCAGGGTGGTAATGAACTATCAATATGCTCTTCGTTTTCCTGTCTACTGTTCTGTAAATCAACCGAAAGTTAGATATAAGTTAAAGCGTGCAAGCCATGAACAAAGTTAAAATTCTGAACCTGGAAATTGACAATTGGTCGAAGGCAGAATTTTTAGATAAATTGGAATCTGGGGTAGTATTTACGCCGAATGTTGACCATCTGATTAAACTACAAAAAGACCCGGATTTTTTGCAGGCGTACAGTATTAGCGATTATAAGGTTTGTGATAGCCAAATACTGATTTATGCGTCTAAATTTTTAGGAACGCCAATCAAAGAAAAGATTGCAGGTTCTGACTTGTTTCCTGCTTTCTATAATTATCACAGGCGTAATGAAGACATCAAAATCTTTCTTTTGGGCGCAGGTAAAGGAGTTGCCAGTAAAGCTCAAAATGAAATCAATAGGAAAATAGGCAGAAATATTATTGTTGCCTCATATTCTCCGCCTTTTGGATTTGAGAAAGACGAAGAAGAGTGTCAGAACATAGTGAATATGATTAATAATTCTGGTGCCACTGTCTTAGTGATAGGAGTTGGTGCCCCGAAGCAAGAAAAGTGGCTATACAAGTACAAGAGCCTGTTACCGCATATAAAGATATTCATGGCACTGGGTGCCACCATTGATTTTGAAGCAGGAAATTTGAAAAGAGCTCCAAAATGGATGAGCGAAGTTGGCTTAGAGTGGTTGTTTAGAATTGTATGTGAACCAAAAAGATTATGGAAAAGATACTTGGTAGATGATCTTCCTTTTTTAGTACTAATTTTGAAACAAAAACTCAACCTATATATAACCAAGGAACACAAGAACAGCAACCCGATTTGGCAAATTGCTGACAGATTCTAGGTACTGAAATAAGTAAGATGCGTCACGGGTATAACGCATCTGAAATATGTAGGATGCGTCATACTCGGTGACGCATCCTACAGCTTTAATATTAACTGTTTACCATGTCAGCTAATTTTCCTAAGTCAGCCTTTCGAGATAACATTTCTGGTGTGCTATCAAGTCCGACTTTCTCTAAAATTTTTTCCCAACGGTATACCCAGTCGTGACGTAGTAGAGAGTTAATCACATTATCTTTACGGATTCTATTGAGGCGATCGGGTTGTGCATCAAGTTCAGTTATGATATCGCCTACATTAGCAGCATCATAAGGAATTTCAATCACTGCATCAGACCAGTTAAAATAAGTTTTATAAGCTTCACAAACTGGAGGAGTCCCAATCATGACAGCTCCCCCTGCTGCTCCCTCAAAAAAGCGAGAGCCTAACTCCTCCTGACCACCTGTTTCATGTATAGTGTCAAATTTTGCCTTATTAGCGATAAAGTAACGACTTCTCTTAATTAAATTACTATATAAGGTTCGATGCTCCTTATAATCCATCATTTGTAAACCTTTCAGAGAGTCAAACAGATATAAAAAACCTTTCTGTTCCACCAATTCCAGTAAAGCTTTGTGTACTATCGGTGAACGGCGACCAATACTATAAATATCTATAGAGCGTTGAGGTGGCTGTAAGTAAGGGCAAAATTTTATAGTATCGACAGCATAAGGTAAAGAATAACAAGGACGCTGAACACAATTAGCAATAGCCTCAGTGCTAGAACTTTGTGTTGTAAAAATATAATCAAAATCTTTCACAAGTTCAAAATAAAGTCTATTTTTATGTTCGCCAATCTCTTTTGCCCAGATTTCATCTATCCATAAAACAGATTTACGGCATTTTTCTTGCCATCCTTTAATCGAATTGATACAAGCGAAATCCCAAAAGCGTTGGCAGATAAAAAATAATAAATCGTACTCTCTATCTACAATGGAGGGTATGCAACCTAAAGAGAGAAGTTTACTTTTGCCTAGAGCTCTTGCTGTATAGTTTGTCAGCTTTTTATTGAGTGTACTGACTACACCAGAAGCTAACTCAGGAGTGAGTATATCAGCATAGTCAAAATTAAAAATAGCATCTTCAAATTCATATTCAGCAGAGCGATAGGCTTCTAAGTGCAAGCCCCGCATGGATACCACTAAAATACGTGGTTTTTTATTTGAACGAAGATATAAACCTTTGGAGAAGGAATTTTCTCGAGTTATTTGAGACATAATACAATTTTAAGCGTTGCAGAATTGAAGTATGAAATAGGACGACTCTGATTTGAACCCTTGTAAACTTATCCGAGGTTAGTTAGGGTTTTACGCAGCGAGAGAAACAATTTACACTTATTAGCATCATTATTTGATTCAGCAACGCCAAATTTCAGCCTAATGTGGGATACATAATAGATGTTAATCTAAAAACTTGTCAAAAAAAATACAATTCATTATTGTTGCTGCCGTTCGCTTAGTCGTCAACGCAGCACCTTACTCAAAAGTTTCTGCTTGTCAGTATTGATACTTTTCCAGTCATCTAGCAGAATGCCTCCAGTACCTTCACTGTTGGGATTCCAGCACCAGTAGGTAAAGCTAAGCTTTTTCTTATCAATGTAATCAACTAACTCCCGCTGCCAAATCCCCTCTTTAGATTTGGTATCTACTTGATTTCCACCAAATTCACCAATCCAAATCGGGGCAATACCTTGAGTCGCAATATAGTGAAATCCGAGTTCCCAACGTTGATATAAGTTTTTGGGAAATGTACGTTCTGAAAACCACGACTGAAAAGTACCGCTGTACTCATGAGGAGAGTATACGAGCTTTCTGGGCACCTTCAGACGCACCGGATATCTGCGGACGCCCTCTAGATTCCCACCCCACCAGTGGGTTGACAATTTGTCCCCTGGCATAGGTTTCTCTATTCCCTCCACCACTATCAGCCAATTACGGTTCACACTGAGAATTTTGTTTCCAGCTCGTTCTGCAGCAAGCCGCCAGTCAGTTGCGAAGTTACCTGTTCCCCAAGTAGCACGACCATGAGGTTCGTTCTTGAGATCCGCTCCGATAACGTTGCTTTGGTTTTTATAGCGCTTTGCCAAAAGAACCCAAGTGTCTATCCAGTCCTTCTCGGTAAAGCCCTCACCATACCACAATTCCGATTCGCGCTCGTCGATGAGGCGGTGACTGTCTAAAAGAATAAACAACCCCTGACGCTGCGCCTCCTGAATAACTATGTCCATAACCTCTATTGGAGTCTTGCCACGTAAATCTTTATTTGCACCAATGTAGTAGTTAACACCACTCATATTACGAGAACGCAGTGCTTGTACGGAATATGGCAAGCGGATGACGTTATAGCCCAAACTTTTCATCTGAGCGAGCATATCTTTGTAATCTCTAACCCACAATCCATGAGGAACATGCTCTTTTAGTTCTATACCAAACCAGTTGACGCCACGCAACAGAACCACGCGACCTTTAGCATCAACAATCCGAGAACCGCGAGTAGATAAAGGGGGGACAATAGTAGTAGCAGCTTCAGTTGTAGAGATGTCAAAATGCTGATTGAACTGCGGTAAAGAGCAGCTAAAAAGTGTGTAAAGCAATACTACCGCCCAGCCTACTGTTGTATATTTGAGAAATCTTCGTAAAGCTCGAGACCACAGGTTATTCCATCTCAACTGCCAGAAAATTTTAGCCATAGTTAAAACTTTACTCTCAGTTCAACCTGTTGACTTCGGTGAAATGCTCATTACCTTCAGCTATTGACTTCACAAGAGATTGATATCGCTCAGCAGGTATGCCTGCTTTAGCCGATATCATGACAGCTACATATTCAGGAGGAATTGTGGCAAAAAAGTTTTGTAACTGCTCATCTGACATGGGTTGGGGAGTCCAGTAGTCATGGGAAATCTTTTGTGCATCGTAATAATGCCCCGACTGCTCCTGTAAAAAATGGTCAACAAAGACACCGTACAGTATGTACTCAGAAAGATGCCATGAATTTGCTAAAGTTTCAATCCACCCTCTTCCAGAAGTACTCTCAAGTTTCTGATACAACTTGAAAACATTGTCACGTCTCCAAGTAATCACATTGCCAATGTAACCTGGTGCTGGGTAGTCTATATCAGATATGCCTAAAAGCTTATTCGCAGTTTCATGCCCCCGAAAATGTGCTTCCACATGATACGCCGGTTCTCGAAAAAGCCGGACTTTACCTTCACGGATAAAGCTTTGTAGGTTGAAAGGGCGTACAAATGCCGTATCGGAATCAACGAACACCAAAACATCTGCATCAATGTATTGAGCGACTGCGATTTTGACAATTTGCTGGATCAGCCAGTTGCGAACGGGAAGAGTTTTGAGACTCAGCCAGCCATTTTTTAAAAAAGGAATGCGTTGAATCCACCAAGGTAGTACGGATTCTACAGTAATAATTTCTGTGTGCGATCCCTGTAGCTGACGGAAAAGCGGTAAATCTCGACGGTCTACTATGATGTAATGGGTTACAGCAGGTGATACAAACTGATTAATGCTCCAGGACAATAGCCGGCATCGTTCAAAGTCTGGAGCATAACTCGGAGTAATAATGGCAAAGTCAAATGTTTTCATTTCAACCCCCTTAGGCGGCGCATAGTATCTCAGCTAAATTTCTTATCAGTCCTAGGGAAGGGCGAATTTTGAAAAACTTTATTTCTCAATCTCCTCCACCAGTATTTTTCTTGTAAAGCTATGCGAACCTCTGTCCAATCTACTAAACTGTCATTGACATCGTAATCTCCACGCTGAGCTTCAGGAATATTGCCAGACTCAACTTGCTCAATGATTTCGGGAAGTTTATCATAGAACAGTTTTGACCGGTAAGGAGGATGAATAGACCATAGTCCAGGTTCTTGACCCAAAAAGTCAATACGCAACATTGAGTGTCTTTTCATTGCCTGGGTAAAAAGGATTTCCGGCAATTCGTAAGGTGGATTCTTCTCAATCCAAGCTTTGAGGAGATTGCGTCCAGAAGGAGCTTTTAAGTATAGCTGTTTAATTTTTGAAGTAAAACGTTGCTTGTCTATGAGAAATAGCCGTGAACTGAAATTGGAAAATCTATAGGCTAAAGAATTTAATGGCTCTCTTTCGGCAGTCTGGGACTTTAATTGACCATCAGAAGTTGGCGCTCCAGGTAGTGGACTGCAAATTAAGATGTCACTCCGTTGAGTTAACAGCTCAGTTGCCTCAGCAACCCAAGTACAAGAACCACCACCAAACATCAGATCAGAATCTATATGGAAGACATAGTTATGTTTGGCAGCATATAATCCAAAAAAATATGAATAAAACGGACCACCCCGACAGTCTTTAGTTGGGACTGACTTTGTGTTAAAAAACATAGAGCCAACCTGAGCCATCACTTCAGGAGAGTAATCTACTTCTTGCAAATATACGTTAGAGTATTTGGCACGATACTCATCAATGAGTTGGCGCAGCTTGGGGAGCCTTTCATTCCACCCCTCAGAAAAACGTCCCCGGCTACGATGCAGATCCAAGGTCAGTAAAACTTCATCAACCTGTCCTGCCAACTGCCGAAGCTGATGGGGCAAAATATGAATGGCATGAGGCAAATCAGTAGGTGCTAAACTGATTTGTAGAGTCACAGGGGAATGGTTATTCATATCTCTCATTTCTAGGACTTTTCATTCTGAAGCGATTAAAGCTAGATATTAAACATTAAACACTGTCAATAGTTTTGTACTCTTGGTACTGCCTTCCAAGTAAACCTGAAAAAGTGCCTGCTCCCCTACAGATTTGTAGCAGAGCTTTGATAAACATATGACGGCTCCAAATAATCGATAGTAGCAAAAGGAAGATTCCGTAAAGAATCAGTCCACTCCCCTTTGCCATACGTACGGTTTGCACTTGAATTGAAGGCTCAAACTCTTTTTCACAAAAGCTGTGGGTACTCCAAGTGCGATAACCCCGTCGCAAAACCCATTTTATGTTAGTGCGATTTTTAGGTATCCATTCATGAACCAAAGCATCGTCTGCCCACACAATTTTATACCCCATATGGTAGAGGCGCATGAAAAGGTGGGAATCTTCTCCACCAGTGAGAGCGAAACGTTCGTCAAAAATTTTATCTATTTTGCTCAAAACCTCAAAGCGGACAAGGGCATTGTTGGTAAACGCAACATGGCGCAGAGCACCTGTAGGGTAACGGTTCGGCTCAAAGAACTTCCCTTTGACAACCCAATCCGGGACATCTTGGTCAACAAAGTGGGGTAAAACAGGTCCAGTTACGACATCTGCATTATACTTTTGCAGAACAAATAAAAGCTCATCCAGCCAAGATGGTTCGGGAACCTCGTCATCGTCTATGAAAGCGACAAAGTTTGCTTCTTTGCTCACAGAGGCGATCGCCCTATTTCGAGCGTAGGAAATACCACGAATCGGTTCAATGCAGTATTTCAGCGACCATTTGAAATCGTTCACTTTCTCATAGTAAACTGAACTCGCAGAACCAGTTGAGTTATTATCAACAATAATCACCTCCAAATTTGGAGTTTCACACTTACTAAAAGTGAGTTGATTGAGTCCATCGAGCAAGCGTTTTAATCCTTCAGGACGTTGATAAGTTGCCACGCACACAGAAATTAACATCCTCTCACCTCAACTCAAAATTTTGTTGATTCGATGCTTCTCCCTCAATCCATTCTTCGTATACATAAGAACCAGCAGATCTGTAGAGTTTTGCTTGTTCACACTCAAATGCCATTGAAAAAATTATTGATACATATAATATCCAAAAGATGCTGTTAGTTGATAAAAGAGAGCTTTCTGTGATGTTGTACATCAATAAAAAGGACAAATACATTAATGGCCATACCCCCTCTGGTGTTCTAGTCATCCGTAACCAAATGACTCCTCGTATGCAAGCGCTCACATAGCTTATGAAAAAGACTATTAATCCTGACAGACCCAATTCCGCGAACAAATCCATCAAGCCATTATGAGCGTTAGGGCATTCCCACTCAAGCCGCTTCCAAACGTAAGCTGTGACTTCACTATCCCAGTCTAGCCAAAAGGCATTAAATCCATAGCCAAATAAGGGACGTTCCGAGATGATTTCGAGCATAGCTTCCCATATATCTGTGCGTCCTGTAAGAGTCAAATCCTTACCCAATGCAGTTGCTATAACTGGCAAATTATCTATCAGTAATGTAGACGTACTTCCTCCCACAAGTACCATAGCAATGATAAAAGGGACTACTTTGGTATATTTACCTCGCAAAGCCCTGTATAATGGCAAAAGCAGCATCATGGTCAGAAAAACAACTAGGGCTGTTTTTGAAGTTGAAAGTAGGATTAAAGCTGCTGATAGAACAAAACCAGCCCACAGAACCCAACGGTGTTTACGGTGAACGATAGGTTTGCTAATGGCGAGTAATAGAAAGACTACCGCACTTAAGTTCATCAAGCGACCGAAGGTGTTTTTATGCGTTATGACACCTCGCCAAGCTCCCGCGTGAGCACCTCCTTCCTGAAAGGTCATCAAACCATAAGATGGTAGTGCTATGGCAAACAAAATGCTCAGTATTATGACTATGCCGCATACCCAAGCTAATAACTGTAGTTGTTCTCTCAAGGTGTAGCGCATAGCTAGGTATACCCCAAACAGGGTTGTCCCTAACAGAAGGAAGCTACGCCTCTGTGTAATGTCCGGTGCGACTGACCATAATACTGATGCGATGACAATTCCCACGAGTAGCCAGATCCAAATGTTCTTCTGTGCAATGCGCACAAAACTCTTCCTCCTTTGAATAATCAGGAGGAGTGTGACTATGTAGATTCCGAGAAAAAGGATTGGAGTGTACGGGTCTTGGCTTATAGCCGCATCATCTTCCTTTTCTAAAAGAATAGGTATCAAGGCTGTTGTAGAAATAAAAAGAGTAAATACAACAAAAACCTTTTCGGTTATCCTTGATAGTCTATGCATGACAACTCTATATTCATTCCAATAGCTAACCGTTGTACAAAGAAAATTCTTGGGGCAGAAAAAGTACTTCTTGAATTCAATTTAGGATCTAAAAAAAACCTACCGTAGAAAGATTATCCCATCTAATATCTCACACGGATATGCCCAAAGAAAGAATTTTGTATTTTCCCCTAATTTGTGACTTTACTCAACCTTCATTAGTAAGATTATTTTTATGAATTTTCTGTAAAGAAGAACGTATGATATGCGTAGCAAGATATGTTGGGGGTATCGAAAGTTAGCAAAAATCTGGTATGATTCTTCCCTGAAGCAGGAAGTCCTTTGCCGAAGTAGAACTAACATAACCTATAGAAAATTCGGGTAGAGAGTTTATAACAGCCTCTATAACCGCATTTTCCAGGGTATTAGCTGTACTATCCTTAAAACACCGTACGTTCTAGCAAACGCAACACTATATACAGATAGTTATCCCGATTATTTTTATGCCAAGTTGGCAAAAATCAGCATCTAGGAAATAGATTGACACAATCATGTATTCAACAGATTTGAATGGGAAACAGATGCCAACTAAGGAACAAAGCTTGCAGCAACTGAGAAATCCCAACGCTGTATTGAGAGAACCGTCTTTGTTCTGGAGAAGACCAGAAAGCGAAGAAGAAGGTACGGGTTTAAATCAGATTTTCTCTGTTTTACGTCGTCGGATAGGTTTGATTGCTAGTACAACAGTTATTCTCACTACGCTGGCTGTTGCTTTCTCCGCAACTCGAACTCCAAAATATGAAGGCAAGTTTCAGATATTAGTTGAACCTCTAAAAAGTGCCGATAGTGAGTTACTGGTTTTACTATCCGAAACCCTGAAGCAAAATGTCAACGATATTACCAAATACAATAAAACAGAATTGGATTATCAGGCTTTGGTCGAGGTTTTGAAGAGCCCAAAGCTGATAAATCCAGTTATTAAAGACCTGAAAAATCGGTATCCAGAAATTAATTATGACCAACTTGTTGCCAGTGGTGCGTCTGGCAAAGTGTCTCCTGAGCAAGTAGGTACGCTACATATCAACCGCCTAGGCAAAGGTAAGGAGCTATCAAGAGTCATAGAGGTTAGCTATCGAGAATCCGATCCGAAAAAAATCGAGTATGTCTTGGATCGGGTATCAGAAGCATATCAAAACTACAGTAAAGAACAGCAGCAGACGAACTTACGCCAGGGAATAAAATTCGTTGAGCAGCAGATTCCTAAAGTGCGGCTGCGGGTGAATACACTTCAAGGACAAATGCAAGTGTTTCAACAGAAGCACAGTATGTTCAATCCTGAACTTCAAGGGCAACAACTGCTCAACAGAGTTGATCAACTCAAAGCACAGCGCATAGAAACTGAGCGAAGGCTGGCTGAGTTGAAGTCACTTTCTGCTTCTTTGCAAAAGCAGTTGGCAATGTCAGAAAATACAGCGATCGCAGCATCAGCTTTGAGTGAATCACCGCAGTATCAGCAAACACTTACTCGTCTACGAGAGATAGAAACAAAAATTGCCATAGAGTCAGCTCGTGTGACTGAAAACAACCCAATAATGGTGAATTTGCGCGAACAACGACAGAAACTGCTACCTTTAGTCCAGCAAGAAGCAAAACTGGCATTAGGAAGCAACGCTTCCCCTACCGCGCCTAATTCCCAAGTAGGAGTTTATCAAAACTCAGTTCGGCGTGAGCTGATCAAACAACTAGCTGATAGCGGTAACCAAATTCAACTCTTAGAAACCAGCCTGCAAGCTAATAACAAAGCAACACTAGAGGTTAATCAACAAATTCAGCAATATCCAGCCCTTTCACGTCAGTACGCCAATTTGCAAAGGGAGTTGCAAGTTTCTACCGATACCCTCAACCAGCTTTTAGCCAAGCAAGAAGCACTGCGGGTAGACGCTGCTCAACAGGATGTCCCCTGGGAAGTGATTATGCCAGCGACACTTCCACGAAACAAAATGGGTGAACTCGTACCACTAGGATTGAATACTGAGCGCAACATTGCCTTGGGAACAGTTGCAGGTTTACTCTTAGGAACTCTAGCTGCTTTCATGCTCGAGAATTGGCAAAACGTTTTTCATGATCCTGAGGAAACGAAACGTGCCACCAAAATGCCAATTCTTGGGGTTATTCCTTATCACAAAGAAGTCAAACACCCGATTTCTAAAACTGATAAAGAATTAGCTTCTGCACATCAAAAAGGCAAAAATCGATTTTTGCCAACTGTAAAAGCAAAAACTCAGGAGTATAAAACAACTGCTTTTACAGAAGCTTTTTGCTCTCTTTATAACAGGATAAACTGTCTCAAGTCTGAGGCTTCTATCCGCTCAATAGTAGTCACATCAGCGACAAGTGGAGATGGTAAGTCTACAGTAGCAGCGAATTTAGCAAAGATAGCTGCTCAAGCAGGTCAGAAAGTGCTATTGGTAGACGCCAATTTACGTCATCCCCAGATACATTATGCAATCGGTTTAGTCAATACTAAAGGACTGAGCGAGGTGCTTTCCCAAGGTATAGATTTTAGTGAGGTTGTTGCACAAGCGTTTAGAGAAGAAAATCTTTTTGTCGTGACTGCTGGTGAGACGCCAGAAAATCCTACAAAACTATTTTCTTCTCAAAGAATGGAGAATTTTGTCGAACGAACCCATACAAACTATGATTTGGTTATCTATGATGCACCACATATCATGGGACTTTTAGACACAAGCATCCTAGCAAACCGTGTAGATGCAGTTTTGATGGTTGCAGGACTTGGTAAAACAGTTCGTCCTTGCTTGCAACAAGCGTTGGAAGAATTAAAAGCTGCTCGGGCTTCACTATTAGGTATAGTAGCTGATACCATTGAACGGTAGCTACAGCAATCCTAATTCATTCGTCAAAATTTGGGTACGAACCACGAAAAGTAAAAAGAGCAAAAAGAGCAAAAAGAGAGATTCTCAGAAATCATTGAGGACTGCTATAGTAGCAAACAGTGACGAAAATGTTACTCTTTGTTCTTTAAAAGAATAGTCGTGAGAGCCATTAATCCCGTGATAACTGTTATTAAGAAAAAACTCTCCAGCCAATTCATCCGCAATGTTGGCTGGCTGAGTATCTCAGAGATAATCTACAGAGTCTTGCGTTTGGGATTAGTCGTCATCGGTGCGCGGTATTTAACCTCCCAGGACTACGGTCTGGGAGCAATTGTGATGACAGTTCGTGAGTTCTCAATGACATTTTCTGATATAGGTATAGGCGCAAAAATTATTCAGGCTGAAGAAGAAGAATTAGACGCTACATGTAACTCAGCTTATTGGTTAAACTGGGTAGTTTTTTGCAGTTTGTTTGTTCTTCAGAGCCTTGCTGCTTTCCCTATTGCTTGGTTCTATAAAACTAATGATATTATTTTGCCTATTATTGTATCAGGAGTTGCTTATTTAATTTGGCCTATATCCGTTGTCCAAAAAACTCTGATACAAAGAGAAAACCGTTTAAAAATTATAGCTATCACTGACACCAGTCTAAATATTAGTACTAGTATACTATCTGCAGTATTGGCTGTTATGGGTATGGGTGTATGGGCATTCGTCTTGCCCGCAGTTTTAATAGCACCTGTAGACGCTTTAGTGTACTACAAGGGTCATACTTGGCGGCTAGGATCAGGATTTACCACGAAAAATTGGAGTAACATTCTACATTTTGGGAAAAATATTCTTGGTGTTTCGTTATTAAGAACATTAAGGAACAACTTGGATTATTTACTAGTTGGTCGCTTTGTAGGAATTAAAGAATTAGGAATATATTTCTTTGGTTTTAATGCGGGATTAGGAATTAGTTTAAGTTTTATCAATGCTATTAATTCAGCAATTTTACCTCATTTGTGTGCCGTTCGTTCCCAACCGTCTGAATTCAAGAGAACCTACTTCAGCAGTCTAAAAACAATTAGTATTACCATTGTTCCTTTTGTTCTCCTTCAAGCTAGTTTTGCTCATTTTTACGTACCAATTGTTTTTGGTCACAAGTGGATACCTGCGATACCAGTTGTGATACTGATTTGTTTATCGGCAATTCCACGACCTTTTGCAGATGCAGCATCCCAGTTGCTAGTAGCTGTTGGTAAACCTTACCTAGACCTGCGCTGGAATATTATATTTACTGTAATATTTACAATTGCAATCTTGATAGGAGTTCATGGGCAAATTATTGGGGTAGCAACATCTGTCTTATTAGTCCACCTGATCTTCTTGCCTCTTTTTACATTGTGGACTACACGTCATGTTTTCCCTAGAATTGAAAAGACATAGGGTTTTGTTATGAAAATTTCTGTTATCATTCCAGTTTACAAAGTTGAGAAATATATAGCTGCTACTGTACAATCAGTTCTTGCTCAAACTTACAAAAATTTTGAGTTGCTCATCATTGATGATGGCTCTCCAGATAAAAGTATAGAAATTTGTCAACAATTTACAGATAACAGAATTAGAATTATTAGCCAGGAAAACCGGGGGGTAGCTGCTGCACGAAATACTGGTATCCGTCATGCTCAGGGAGAATATTTGGCTTTCTTAGATGCAGATGACTTATGGGCACCAGAAAAGCTAGCAAAACATATTGAACATTTGGAAAACTCACCAGCTGTAGGGGTGAGTTTTTGTCGTTCTGCTTTTATCGATGAATTAGGGGAACCTTTAGGTATTTATCAGATCACCAAGCTCAAGGAAATTACGCCGCTTGATTTGCTTTGTCGTACCCCAATTGGGAATGGTTCGGTACCAGTCATTCGGCGGGAAACGCTGGAAGATATTGCATTCCAAGATAATCTTTATGGAGCCGTAGAAAACTTTTATTTTGATGATGATCGGCAACTGCACCCTTCGGAAGATGTGGAATGTTGGCTGCGGATTGCGATGAAAACCAAATGGCTGATTGAGGGTATTCCTGAACCCTTGACACTGTATCGAGTCAATTCTCAGGGATTTTCAGCCCAACTGATGAAAAAGTTAAAGTCCTGGGAAAGGATGCTGGAAAAAGCACACGCTTACGTACCTTCAAAATCAATGCCTGAGTTGGAAAAGATAGCTATGGCTTATCAACTGCGGCATTTAGCCCGAAGAGCAGTCACTTTGAAAGACGGTACAACAGCTATTGAGTTCACCCATCGAGCTCTATCTACCTACTGGGGCATCCTACTGGAAGAACCACGCCGTACGCTGATCACCTTAGCGGCTGCCTATTTTCTCTGGCTCATGCCGCGATCGCTTTACCATCAAATAGAGTCCATGGCTTTAAAAATCGTAGGATCTGCTCAAAGACGCCGCATTCAATCAAATTCCTAATTCATAATTGATAACTCACAAACCATCCCACTAACGTATGAGCAAGCAATTTTTTTGAACAAGGGGGTACGCTAGCTGCATATTCCCCAGATTTTTCTGCTGTCTGGTCTATCCAAATCAACCACACCTAAAATAGGCGGGATGCGAGGTCACGCCCCGAAGTATGAGCGTCAAGAAATTAAATGAATTGATGCTCATACGTTATTTATATCGGGGCCCAAAGGCGACACGTGCGAATTTATTCGCCGTGACATTTTGATTTTGGTTCTGGCAATGAATCTATCCATTCATCGACCATGCTACTTATAGTTCTATCTAATTCTGTAGACAATAAGAGTAATTTATAGTATCTTCTATCGGTTATTCTACAATTTAATCTCTTGTTCTTCATTTTTGTCTCCCATTGGGTTCACAATTATATTCTTATAAATTAAGATAAACAAAACAGGAGGTGATTTTAAATGGCTCGGAAAAAGACTCCATCTTTCATTACAGAGATTCCATTGATAGTAGACAGTGCTCAAGAAAAAGAGTTGTTGTCGAGATTTGAAGCATCCAGACAACTGTACAATGCTTGCTTGAATGAAGCGATGGTCAGGATGGAGTTAGTACGTAATTCCGAGTTATTTAAAACTGCAAAGAAAATACCAAGAGCTAACAAAAAAGAGCGTGTTGAGGCGTTTAGTGCAGCACGTCAAGCTTACAGATATTCTGATTACGACCTTCAAGCTTATGCAACAATTGTTGCCAATTCATCAAAATGGATTGCTGACAAGATTGATTCCAACACTCAACAGACGATTGCTAAAAGAGCATTTAAGGCATCTGAACGAGTCATATTTGGACGAGCAAAAAAAGTTCGATTCAAAGTGTCGAGTCGTTTCCGTTCTGTCGAGGGTAAGACCAATAAGCAAGGATTACGCTGGAAGAATGAACAATTAGTTTGGGGAAGTCTCAACTGACGCCCAATTATTGATGAGAACAACCCTGTAATTATGCATGGGCTGCAATCTCCTGTTAAGTATGTTCGCATATTATGGAGGGAACTAAACGGTAAACGTCGTTGGTACGCACAACTTATCAATGAAGGTCTACCTTACCAAAAAGAGAAAAACTACATTAGTAATGCTTTAATTGGTCTGGATTTAAATATATCCAATATTGCCTTTGTTGGAGATAATAAGGCAGGATTATTACCTTTTGCAGAAAAAGTTCCTACGTATGATTATGAGATTGCTGCGTTGCAAAGAAAGATGCAGCGTTCCCAACGGGTCAATAATCCAGACAATTACGAAAGAGATTTTGAAATCAAGAAAGGGCATCGTACTGTTAAGAAAAAAGGTAAGGTCAAAAAGGGTAAGCGAGAATGGAAACGTTCTAAAAATTATAAAAAAGCTGCTCAAAAGAAACGTGAGTTACAACGTAAGAAATCTGCTTACGCTAAATCCCAAAACCGCAAAACAGTTAACGAAATTTTGCAGCATGGTAACGTCATTAAGACTGAAAAAGTATCTGTAAAGGGTTGGCAGAAGCGTTATGGAAAAGCTATTTCTGCCAAGTCTCCGGGATTTGTCCAATCTGAGTTGCAACGCAAAGTTGAAAAAACTGGCGGTCAATTCATTACCTTTTCTACTCAAAAGACGGCACTATCTCAAACTCATTTAGATGGTAGTCGTGTTAAAAAATCTCTGTCTGAACGAGTTCATCATGATGCAACGGGTATTAAAATGCATCGCGATTTGTTTAGTGCATATTTGAGTAGATATGTTAATCACGACGATAAACTGTCATTGCAAGATGCCCGTGACGGGTATCGTGGGGCGGAGTCGCTCCTATTGGAGGCGTGGCAAGAGTCTTTAAACCGCGAACAATTAGGCTCGTCCGAAAGTGGGTTGATTGCCCCAGAGCGGTTCTCCGATAAGCTAGGAAAGACTAACCAGATAGCTGTCTGTGCGGAGTCCGGGCGAAAAGTTAATCCGAATTCCTAGCCAGAATCCCCCAACTAGAAGTTGGGGGAGTGGCTCAATACTGCTGTGCACATTGCTTCATTAAAGCTATCAAAGCTTTGTAATTATGTTCGCCGTTAAAAAATTTTTCTGCTTTTGTGCGACTAGCAACTCCCATAGCAAGGAGGCGTTGAGGGTTATTTACCAAAGTACTAACAGCTTCTACAATGGCGCTAGGATCGTCAGGCGGAACTAGAAATCCATTTGTACCATTTTCCACTTGCTCCGCTAACGCACCCACATCCGTCGCCAGAACTGGCAAACCGGATGCCATCGCCTCCATGACTACTATTGGAGTGCAGTCACCGAATGTCGGAAATACGAACAGGTCGGCTTCGGTATAAAGTTGTCGTAGCTGTGGGCTGTTAGGCGTCAGACCCTTGTGTACCCGCACAGAAGAACCAGCTAACTCAGGGATCTCATCTTTGGTGACAATATCCAATGTACAGCGATCGCTTAATCCTGACTGGAAGGCTTTTAGTAGCACCTCACCACCCTTACGTACAAAATCTCCTCCCACAAACAACAACCGCAACACACCATCTTTTGCTGCTGGTTTTACCGTTGGATGCCAGTAAGAAAGATCTACGCCAGGAGGAATGACTGTAACTTTATCCGGTGCAATACCGTAGTCATTAACTAAGCTGTTCTTTGCCCAATGAGAGAACGTCACAAGAGCTGCTGCACTCTCAAATATTCTGCGAAACCATTCAAACTTCAGCTTGCCAAATAGCTTAGTGTGTAACGGCTGCTCCCTGTAGACTTCTGCAACACTACTAAAATTAATTGGAGTGGCATCAAGGGAGATGATTGTCGGAATACGTTGTATAATACCCAAACTTAATAGAGTTGCCGCTTGTGTGTGATAATACAAGCAGTCAAAATTCTGCTCTCGCAGTGCAGCGCTCACCAAATTCCATGCTCGTCCACTATCTTTTAAGGTGATAGTAGGGACTTTCTGCCAAAAATCATCCGCGTCACCAGGCACCTTCAACCAAGTCGGTTGAATGCTCTTATCATCCCTCAGCCACCGCTCAAGATTTTGGGTGTGTGTGATATGACCAAGTTTTTGTTCCATGACTAAACCGAGACGGTAGCAAGACGACTTCGCCCCGGTACTACTGACTTCACTAGAGGGGTCAATTATTTTCATGATGACGGTTGACTTAGTTGAGTAGATTTACTTTGTAAGCAGAATTGAATACTTTACTCTGGATATTCTTGGTTAAAGATTTACTGATACCGCGATTACTTTAGCATCAAATTTAGTTCCTTATTTGAAAAATAACAGGAGTTAATCTCACCAAGCCTATATCTTCGGGGACTTCGTATCCTAACTTAGTAGCTTTGTGGTCGAGGAGCGACTCATGCCAGCTCCCCGTTCATATGATGATCAAGCAACTAACCTAAACTTCCAACCGCTTCAGCAACCACCTGCGAGACGAAGGGCAAAATAGCGCGGTTTTTTGCATTGGCTTTCCCGTCAGTGAATACAACTAGAAGATAGGGACGCTGATCCGGTATTTCTATATACGCAGCGTCATGCCGAACTTGACTCGTCCAACCAGCCTTTGACCAAATTTGTGCTTCTTGGGGAAGCGCACCACCCAAAAAGCCTGTCACTTGGTCTTCTTCAACATCTTTTGGCAAATCATTGGGCTGAAGACTGCGTTTCATCAAAGTCATCATCGCTTGCGATCGCCCACTCGACACCGCCACACCACCAACAATACTGTGTAGCAACCTGGCGGTAGCATTTGTCGTCAGCATATTGCGGTTATCTAGCAACTCTCCCACAAAAGCCCGTTCGCGTCCATAAGGTCCATCACACCAAGTTTTTTGGCAGACATTTATCGTTTCCATATCCGACCAACCCAGAGACTGGTAATAGCGGTTAACGATATTGCGCTGCTGCTTCCACGTTTCAAATGGTCCTGGTGATAATTCTGGTCCCGAAGTGGTTCCACTGAGAATATCTATAACTAAACTCGTCGCATCATTGCTGGAATCAACAATCATATCGCGCATGGCTCTTTCCAACTCCTTTGAAGTGGAAATCATGCCTTTCTGCAGCCACTCATTAACCGCTACTAAGTAAAACAGTTTCACCACACTCGCGGGATAAATTCGTTCCACTCCACGGTAAGCGAAACCACGGACTGGGTGGTTCCAAAAAGCATCTGGAGTTAAAGCGCCACCCGTGTTTACTAGTACAGGGGGATCGTAGACAATCCAAGTCAAAGCAATTTGGTTGCGGGCTAAAGTTGGAAATGCTGCCCAAGTTGCTTCTAAAATGCCATTACCAAGATTTTCAAGTTGTTCGTCTTTATTGAAGAAATTCATTGTTGTTCAAGGATGTCCTCTAATCTAGAATTCAAAATACAAAATTTCAAATCGGGTGAGTACCAGTGCCTAGCTGACCTCAACATATATGATTCTCCCAGTTGTCAGCGACTGGCAACTCAAGCTGCAACTGGGCGACATTTGTGGGTGACATCAAACTATCAGGATGTAGAGACGTGCCATGACGCGTCTCTACAGGTGTGTTTGTGTGAAGATGACTATCCAGGATGGCTGTCGCTTTCAGATTTGAGTTTGTTACAACCATGCACTGTACCTTATAAAGCGAAAACATTTTCTGAATCTGAGATTAAAAAACGATTGCCAAAGGTGATAGCGTTTACCCAAAAAGCTATGCAACAGCCAAATTATTACCTTTGGGGTGGTACGGTAGGACCAAATTACGATTGTTCGGGATTGATGCAAGCAGCGTTCGCTTCGGTAGATCTTCGCATACCCAGAGATGCCTATCAGCAGGAAGCTTTCACCCAACCTATTGCTATTACAGAATTACAACCAGGTGATCTCGTGTTCTTTGGTTTCCAAAAAGCAACTCATGTGGGACTCTATTTAGGGAATGGCTGCTACATCCATAGTTCCGGGAAAGATAAAGGGCGTAATGGGATTGCCATTGACTCTCTTTCGGAACAAGAAGATGAGATCAGTCAGTCATATTACCAGCAACTGCGCGGTGCTGGAAGAGTGGTCAAGAGTTACGAACCTCAACAACGCTGAGGATAAAAGAGGAATATGAGGAGTGGACTGGTTTCTAATGGGCTTGCTGGACAAAATGAGGCGATATCATTGGTTGTCCCGGATGTTTCGGTCGTGGTGCCGGTGCATAATGAAGTGGAAAGTTTGCCTCATTTGCTCGAGGCGATCGCATCCACATTATCTGCTACTGACTTAAGTTATGAAATCATCTGTGTGGATGATGGTTCCACAGATGGTTCGCCGCGCTTTCTTAAAGAACAAGCGGAAATCCGCAATGATTTAAAAGCGGTGATTCTGCGTCGCAACTACGGTCAAACTGCGGCGATGGCTGCTGGGTTTTACTATGCCCTGGGTAAAGCGATCGTCACTTTGGATGCCGATCTCCAGAATGATCCAGCAGATATACCTATGCTGTTGGCAAAGCTGGAGGAAGGCTACGATTTGGTCAGTGGTTGGCGGAAAAACCGACAAGATGCTGCTTTGGATCGATTACTCCCTTCCAAAATTGCCAACTGGCTAATTCAGCGCATGACTGGGGTGAAAATCCATGACTATGGTTGTTCACTGAAAGCCTATCGCACAGAACTGGTGGCAGATATGAACCTTTATGGGGAATTGCACCGATTCATTCCTGCTTTGGCTTACATTGAAGGCGCAAGAATTACGGAAATGCCCGTGCGTCACCACGCCCGTCGCTTTGGTCGTAGTAAGTATGGGTTGGGGCGGACGTTCCGTGTGTTGATGGATTTGTTAACCATTTCCTTTATGAAAAAGTTCCTCACGCGCCCGATGCACGTTTTTGGGCTGTTAGGGTTGTTTTCCATAGTTTCGGGTGGGCTGATAGGAATTTATTTGACTTTTGTCAAATTTGCTTTTGGTGAGGATATTGGCAATCGCCCTCTGCTGATTTTAGCAGTTCTGTTACTAGTAACTGGAGTGCAACTCTTTTGCTTTGGTTTGTTGGCAGAGTTGCTGATGCGTACTTACCATGAGTCTCAAGGACGCCCTATTTATCGCGTGCGTGAGATAGTTGGAAAAAAAGGAGTGGGAACTAGCGATTAAGGATTACCCCCTTTATCCTCAAAAAATACCTATTGAGACAGGACAGGCAGGGAGAGGTAGCTAAGGCGTGCAAGGGGCGTTTTTCCTCTTGTGCTTCCCCTGCTTCCCCTGGCTGACGAAGGGAGCAGTTTTAGTGATGAACGCTAGATGAAAAGTTAAACTATTTTTTGAAAAAATGTCATATTTTTTCAAAAATTATTTTAAAATTTGTTCCTTAATTTTTCTTTTTAGTTCGCTTACTTTTGTAACTAAGTAGTTTAATTGTAATTTCTCAGATATATTTTTACATTCTTCTAAATAATCTCTTATTTGCTCTAAAGAAATTATTGCGTCTCTTTCATCCGGTGACAACTCTAAATAAGTCATGCAAATGCTGTAATAGTTACGCGCTTTCAGATATTCAAACTCTGTGTCTTTCAGACATATTTCTAGTTGCTGATATTTCTCTACTGCTTCTCTATATAATCCCTGCTGATAGATGAAATCACCGTATTCACTCAAAGTAAAAGCTTTACAAAGAGTTGGTACTTCATCTAAAAGTTCTAGCGCCTTATTATAATACTCTTGTGCCTTAATTTTGTCTCTAGCTGAGTAGCATGAGGCAAGTTCTAGGTACGACCATACTCTATTAAGATTATCTGGTCTGTCTTCTAAAATCTTGAGAGCTTTGTTGAGTACTATTTCGGCAAATAAATATTTCTCCATCGAATTTAGACATCTACCAATATTATGTAAAATACGAAATTTTTTTGTATAATCCTTGTCTCTGTTTTTTGATTCGATAACACTATTGTCAATAATGCTTTTTAAACGATTTGGCACTTCCTCTATTGGAGTGTTTAAAAAGTTATAAATTTCTTCCGGAATTTGTGTGACGGTATGTGTGATGTTAGTTGCCAAAAATGCAGAAGCTCCGATGCAACGTAATGCTTTTCCTGCTTCAGCTTTTCCTGCTTCAATAGAGCAAGCCAATGATTCTTTTGTTCTAGCTTGTTCTAAATGCACTGTTCCAAGTTCATATAATGCTAAAGCTCTCCAATAATTAAGTTTAGGTGAATCTACTGACCCCCTAGCATCTTGTGCAACTTTACTTGCTTTTTCGCAGGCTTTCAAAGCTTCTGAAAAATTACCAATAAATTTATTGGCTCTACCAGAAACTAAGTAAGCTGATATTTCAGCAAATATAAGCCTCTCATCATTTTCCTTAGATTTTTTATACAAGTTTCTAGTATTTGTAAACTTGCCTCTTTTCAAAATCACCTTTCCTGCTCTAGCTAAGAGATGAAATATCTGCCTAATCGCAGACATTATTTTTGTAGCTATTTTCCTTTTAGCATGAGGTTTTTTATTGATTTTTGTAGGAATTCTATAATCTTCTTTGATTCCGTTTATAATCGCTATAATTTCATGACTTACTTTAATAGCTTGGTAGTTTTTACCAATTTCAGGATAGAGGACTCCTAGTGGTATTAAAGTAATGGCTTTAGTTAATCCAGTTAACTTCTCTGCCAGCTTTTTAGATACTTCAATTATTTGGTTTGTATATGACCATAAGTTTTCAGAACAGCGTAAATTTTCCAGATTATTTTCTGCTTCTAAGATATACAGTAAACTTTGATAGCATTTTTCAAACTCCTGAGCTTCTAAAAAATGTTCAATTGCTTCAAAAGCATATTTTACTGCTTGGGTTTTTACTGCTTGGGTGCTATTCGGAAAATTGTTGTTAAGATTTTCTGCATGATTACGATAAAACTCACCTGGATTGTTATTAAGATTTTCTGCAGAATTACGATAAAATTCACCTGCTCTGAGATTAACATACTCCCAATTTTCACTGTTCTTCCGTTGGATTGCTTCTTCCCGAATTACTGGATGCAGAGAGTACTCACTATTTTTATCGTTTAACTCTACTAACTCTACTAAAAAACGGTCATGCAAGGAAGAAACCACTTGCTGACGTTCTGATTCTGGCACATCCCAAAGCAAACACAAAAGCCCCTCAAGTGGAACTGTGGCGATATCTTGATAATGATAACATCCCAAACGACAGAGGAGTTTAAAAGCTTGAGAGTGGTGTTGTTCCAGACGGTTAAACTGACTGGTAACTAAATCTCTTAAATCTCTTTCAATTAACAAATCCCTCTGATTATCTTGCCAATACTTCTCTAAATTTCCTGCATAATCATTTTGGATAGCACCACTGAGTATTCGCATTGCTTTTGCATTACCCCCGTACACTTTGTGCATAGTGGCTAGATTGGGGGAATTGGTTGGAAAAATCTGGCGACTGTTAAAAACTTGCTGCCATGTCTCAAAAGATAAACCTTTTAAGGAATAATTCTGAACAGTGACTTCAGATTCATGCAGACGCTCGCGGCTGGTAATCAGTGTTAATGACTGTACTAATGAACCAGCCAAAACCCGCAATAACTCTAAATAGCCACGATGAGGCTGGATAAACTTACCACTTTTATCTAGTGCTGGTTCGAGGTTATCAATCAGTATCCCAATCTTTTTACTACGGTCTTCGAGCTTTTTCCTGAGTTTATTCAAGGCACTGTCAAATTCCAACACTTGCTTTTCATCAAAGTATTCCTGCAGCCAACGCCCAATCTCACGTTCTACTGGAGCAATTTTCTGAGTCTCCTTTGCCACATCAAGTCGTAGCACCAAGTCAAACTCTTGAGTTTGGAGATATTGTTCTGCTAAAATTGTTTTACCAACACCGCCAGCAGCCTCAATAACAATGACTTTTGCTCCTTGGCTGACACAAGTTTTGAGGTGGGCGATCGCTTCTTCACGCCCCACAAAATTTAGATCTGGCAAAGGCGGTTGCAAGTGACCATCTCGCACTTGCATAAAGATGACAGGCGTGGCAAAATCACGTGTCCGATATTCCGTTGAATTATTGCCAATTGTTCGCCGACCTTCCTGTACCGCTATATCCACCGGCTCGCCTTGCGCTAGTTTTTCATAGAAGGAATCGGCGAAGCAACTGGCTGTAAAGTTGGTAACTTCATACTGCATTGCCACAACAACCGGAATTTTTTGCTGAACCACTTTAGAAGCAACGCTAACAAAAGCTTGTGACTCAGACTGCATTGCCCCTTCACATGCCTGCAATATTACAACTCCTGGGCGATATCGGGTGAAGAGTTCGCCGAAGATTTCTGCATCAATCCAGTCTGCCTCCTTGGTGATTTCGTCTACAAAGGCAATTTGCCCTACTTCCTGCTTGTTTTCATCCTTCAAACGACCATGCCCAATCAAGTGAAAAACGTGTGGTTTTTTAGCCAAGACAGCATCAACCTTTTCACGGTTAGCTTGATTAACTACTGGTAACAACTCAATCCGTTGTGGTTGTTTAGCAGCTAGTTCCTCCAAAGCCGTCTGTACTGGCTTATACTCAACCTTGCCTAAACCTTTAGGTGCAGATACAACTAAGGCAATCCTAAGCTTTTCATTGTTGTTTAGCTGAATTGGTTGTGCTTGAGTCCGTTGCCTTTGATGACGGGAGAAGGCCACATTGGGGTTAGTCCCTAGCCAAATCGTGCCTTCATTAATCCTTTCGGGTAAACGCATAAATTCCCAGGGCAAAGCTGCTACTTCTGGCATCCTGCGCTCATCAATATCCAGTTCTACCCGTAGTAGGTGCTGTTTAACACCAACAACTTCTTCGTAAAAATCGACAAAATCGTAGATCAGATTATCGTCAAACAGCACATCAAACAAAGCTTCTCCCAGCAATCGTGACTGGTTGTAGTCATTTAGTTCATCGTTACGGGTGATTTGGAGGAGTTCTTTGATTTCTTGTGTCAGCTTCTCATGGAAACGAAACTTTCCGGTGGGTTGATCAAGGGGTTGATTTCGGTCATCCCACTTTTCAACCTGCACATAGTTATAGTTAGCAACACGAATGCGATAGGTGTAGTATTCTTTGTTCATAGATTACTGCTTTATGAAACCAAACTAATTAGTCCTTCGGTAGCAGCGCTCCTCTTTAAATACACCACTGTAGAGTTACAACAAAAGTTCTATGATTTTATGGTTGCCTTGGGCAAGTCCAATGTCCATACTTCAGAAGCCGTCAGTTCAGCAAGCTTACTAGCAGCCTCATCCTCAGACTGTAATCGGTTTTTCCAGCTATCTGACAACTTGCTAAACACATTACGGATCTTAGAAATAAGCCAGTTTTTATTCGGTTCAGCCCAGGCAATACCACGCAGATTAATCGATTCTGTCCCCTTAGAAACTTTGAAAACAATGGCAAATTTTACTGTCGCCATTTTCTGGATGTCTGGCTCTTCAATGCGCCAGTAACAAGTGGAATTACCTTCACCTTGAGCAAGAATTTCAAACCCACCGACTTCATAAGCATAGTCAGATACAACAATGAATGCTTTAAGCTCGTTGTTACTAGCTACATTAGCCTTGAGATTGCCAGGAAGGTCAGCAATTTCCGCTACTTGAGACGCATCAATTCCCACACTCCAATCAAGGTTTCCGTTGAGACCCAAATTCATGCCAACTCCCAACTTCATCACAGATCGCCATTTGCTGTTTGGGAAAATTTTCTCAACAATTGGCTCATTCTCACCTTCGGAACTGAAGACAAGCTCACAGCACAACCGCGAAAACCTAGCGCCTGGTTTGGGACGTAAATCAACTGTGACGGTCATGTAATAGAAGTCATACGCGTCACGCATCTGTTGTCGATAAATACTGTTTAACTCAACCCCAATGTCTTTAAAGATTTCTTCCGTAAGTAAAATTAAATGATTCCTAGGGTTGCCAAACTCAACTTTTGTTTGAACCAAACTCTCAACGGCTGCTGCACCTACACCAAGTTTTGTACCACCAGCCAGTGTGCCTTCCCATGTTTTTACTTCTTCGAGTAAACCAGCCAGTAAAGTATCAGCTTCCTGTGGGTGGGGTGGGTAAATTTTATCAGACATTGTTTGATTTGATATAGGTTAGTTTGACGGTAAAAGACATTGATTAGTCTTTCACTACAAAGCATTTGGATACTTTTTGCTATCCATACACCCTCACAACTGTCTTTACGGATATTCTCTGAATATACTGCAATTAATATAACACTAAGCTGCCAATCTTTTAGGTAAAAGGTAATTGTTATGACATATTTTTTGCTCTAATTACATAAATATCCGTGCCTCACACGCCCGATCATGTTTTTGGGCTGTGGGGGTTGATTGCGATGGCTTCAGGTGGGGCGATTGGAATTTACATAAACTACCCCACCCTGCCTGAAGGCTCTTGGTGGGGTTTTGCCCCTAAAACAAACTGCGGAACAAGTCCACAGGATAATTTTGGTGCTTCGGGCGAGTTTATAGTCACCCCGTACGCTGCGATGTTTCGCGCAGCATTGTAGTCAGCATCGCAGTCAGCGCCACAATACCCACACACAAAGCGCTTTTCATTGCGAAAAGACTTTGCAGGATCAGGATGGATACGTAGACAGTGGCTGCAAACTTGGCTTGTATAGGCTGGTGGTACAAACACAACTGGAATACCAGCAATATTGGCTTTGTACTGAATGAAAAGCCGTAGCTGATAGAACGCCCAATTATTAGATCGTCTACGTTCCTGTCTGTTACGAGGCTTAGCATTCAAAGACTGCCTGATATTGGTCAAGTTCTCCATACTGATGATTGCACTGTCCTTTTTGGCAATGCCGACAATCGATTTAGAAATGTTGTGGTTTACCCACTGCTGAAAGCGTCGTTCACGTCCACTTAGCCTTCTAAGCAGTCTGCGACCAGACCGAGAGCGCCGGGACTGAACATTTGCTCTAACTTTAGCGTATCTATCACGCGTCTTGTTTAACTGCTCGCCATCCCAAGATTCGCCAGTGGAAATTGCCGCAATAGCGCGTCTACCAAGGTCAACACCAATGGCTTTGTTCTTCGAGACATAACGTTTATCACAATCAACCTCTACAGCAACATTCAGAAAGTACTGACCACTGCGGGTACGAGACAACGTTGCAAAGCGATTATGTTTACCCTCTAGCAACTTCTTTTGCTCATAGGACAACTTCCACTCAAACCAGTGGCGCTTATCTACTAGTGTGATGCCCACAGAGCCGTCTTTGTAAATGAAGGTGCGAACATCCAAAGCAATGCTAGTTGCTCTAAATTCCTTTACCTTGCCTGTAGATGATTTAGCATTAACGACACGACGCACAGCATTGCAAACGTGGTTAGCTTTCAGCTGCGTGATTGCTCTAATGTCGTAATAGGTTAGCTTTTGGAGCTTGGCAGGATTCCAGCAATTCTCGGCTTTGGCAACTGCAAGCATCTGGTTACAAGCAAAAGCGAATTGTTTGAGCGTCTTGTTAATTGCATCGTGTTGCTGGCTGTTTTGCAAAATCAACTTATTCCTGACAGTTATTGTTTGAACAGCCAAATCAATCACCTCCTTTGCTATATTGTATAGCACATAGCTACACAATAACCAGGAGATAATAATGGCTGTACGTAAAGAAATGATGAACTTTCGGATAACTGAACAAGAAAAGGAGATTGTACATAAGTACTGTGAACTAACAGGTAGAACACAGACTGATGTATTCAGAGAGTTTGTTCGTTCATTGGAGAAGAGATTGGAAAAGTTAGGGGCATCCACCCAGTAACTTTTCCCTAGCAACCTCACCCACCCTGTAAAGGGATGGGGAATCTCGCGGAATTAGTTGACTTTTGTCAAATTTGCTTTTCATGAAGATATTGGCGATCGCCCTCTGCTGATTTTGGCGGTTCTTTTGCTAGTCACTGGAGTGCAACTGTTTTGCTTCGGTTTGTTGGCTGAGTTGCTAATGCGTACTTACCATGAGTCTCAAGGACGTCCTATTTATCGTGTCCGTGAGGTGGTCACAAAAAGTGTAAACTAATAGACTTCTTGTACGAATAGCGCTAAGTATATAGCGGTTCTGGTGTTGTATGCAATATAGCTCTTGTGGGGTGGGCATCTTGCCATTGGTGTCAACTTAAGCCAAAACCCTCGTAAAATCTCGTTAAAATCTCGTTTCCAGGTCTAAGCAGGAAATGCCCTTGAAGCGGCTCTGCCTCCCTTAATTGCGGCAGAGCCTCCCAGTAGGCATTCCCAGCCTGAGGCTGGGAACGAGGCAATCTCTAAAAGCTTGTTCTATACTGGTTTTCACCTTAAGTTGACACGTGTGGCATCTTGCCCGCCCTAATCTAGAGGACAGGTGAGGACACCTGTCCCACAAGAAAATTAGAACTGAAATAAATTCAATTAAGAACCGCTATAATTTGATTCGCGCAAGAGGTCTAATGTCAACTTGCTGTTTAAAAAAGCATTAAACAGCAGTCTTGTCAAGTTCATCTAAACTCACTGCTGCCTTTTGCTGCCTTTTCCGTAATTGAACAGCAACCCCAAGTCCGAACAACCCTAAACCTAACACTGATGTAGGTTCAGGCACTGAGGTTCTGCCTTTGACGTTCAACACTTGGACACGACTGTTGTAGAAGTCACTCACATAAAGTTTCCCATCATTGTAGTGTGCGCCCACAGTCCAATTAAACTGCCCTGGTTCGGGTAACGATGCTCCTGGTGCAAGCGGTTCTGGCTGGGCGTTGGGAACACTTGTACCAAATTCAGTCAGATAATTACCGTTTTTATCGAATACCTGGATACGGTTGTTGAGAGTGTCACCCACATAGATATTCTCTTCGTCGTCCACCTCTATCGCAACTGGTCCATTTAACTGCCCGCGTCCGTTACCCGCTTCGCCGCCAACGACCAACAGAGGATTACCTTGAGGATCTAAGACTTGAAAGCGGTTGTTGAGTTGATCGGTTACGTAGATATTTCCAGATTTTTCAGAGATTGATAAACCCGACGGTCCCTGAAACTGTCCCGATCCAGTGCCAGAGCTACCAATTGTTTTGATCAGGTTCCCGTCTCTATCGTATACCTTGATAGCATCAGCAGTATAATCTGCGACGTAAAAATTTCCTGCCGCATCGAATGCGACGCCTCCTGGTCCATAGAACGGTCTACCCTCAAGTTGAGGACCAAATGAGCCAAAGGATTTCAGATAGTTTCCATCAGCATCGAAAACATCAATTTCACTGTTGTAAACATCATCCACATAAAGGTTCCCAGTCAGCTTGTCGAATGCAAGATCCGCTGTCCCATTGAACTGTCCTGCTCCGGTGCCTAAGCTGCCAATGGTTTTAACAAAGTTACTGTTTTGGTCGAATACTGAAACACGATTGTTAGCAGAATCACTGATAAAAATATACCCGGTTCCTGCCTGCACATCTATGCCTTGGGGTAGAAGAATCTGTCCAGGTTCGGTGCCAGGGCTGCCAACACTACGATCATATTCTAAGTTTACCGACTTGGCTTGAGCAGCGGCTGCCAAAACCATGAATCCAGCACTGACAATAGCGATTGACAAATTTTTTACGAATTTCATGTCTTGAACTCCTAGTTGTGTAAATTTCACGCTCTGGCATAACAGTGCTGATCAACGCGCAATCGAACCACTCCTTCAGCTTGTCGCTGTGGAGTTTTTAGTGAATTTGCTTATTTTTTGGTAAATCTTAATGCTTTGGATATTCAGTGTTTAGCTTATGATTCCCTTGGCTCACAAGCTTCTAACCGAGAATATCAGGGTATGTTGCAGGCAACAAAGCAAGGTGTAGGACTTGTATCCTTCTATTAGTTACTATAAGTTACTAGTTAAAAATGTAAAGTAGGTACTTTCAAGTAACCACGACACTACCAAGAAACTATGACTCTGTTTAAAGAACCTGCCAGTTGCCCTGTGGGCACGTTATTAAACCTACTAGGTGGACCTTGGACGTTCTACATTCTTTGGATTTTGCGCCAGCAAGGACCCACGCGCTTTGGTGCGCTAAAACGCCAGATAGAAGGTATTTCGTCAAAAGTTCTCACTGAGAGATTACGAATGCTTGAGGAGGCAGAAATAATTTATCGCGATTATGAGCCAACAATCCCACCTCAAGTGACTTACGGTTTAACCGAAAAAGCACAAGACCTAATCGTAGTGTTAGATCAACTAGCGGCGATCGCCCACAAGTGGTATTTACCGGAACATCCTGAAATAGGGCTACCAGCGCCAGGAAAATAACAAATGCTACATCTAACCCTCAACTGTTCATTAAGGGTCGTACATAGCAATCCTAATTGAGTTGTCAAATTTTCTGAGTTTCTTTCCTCTGTGTCCTCTGTGGTTCGTTGTTCACAAGTCAAGTTCACAAATCAAATACAACTGCTCTGTTACACAACGGTTTCTCACACTACAGTACATAGAGGTTTTAGTAATATCTTTTACTATTTTTCACAAATATGCCTCTAAATCCACTGAGTTAGGTATCATTTTAGAAAGAGCCATCATTGTATTTAATTGTATTTACTGGTAAAAGGTTAAACAAAGCTAACATTAACTTGCATCTGCTGTGAACATGTCTCGCACAATAGATACCCAATTGCGGAACAACCTGCTGGTTTTATTTGCGGCAGGTTTATTATTCTGGTCTAGCTTGGCTTCGTTACTGCCAACGCTACCACTATATATTGAGTCTGTGGGGGCAACAAAGCAGCAAATTGGGATTGTGCTAGGCAGCTTTGCCATCGGACTGTTGTTATTTCGCCCTTTGTTGGGACGCTTGGCGGATCGGCGGGGTCGCAAAATTGTGTTGCTTATCGGTACGCTGGTGGCTGCGATCGCACCCCTTGGCTACTTGTCGATCAAATCTATTCCCCTGCTGATACTACTGCGTGCCTTTCATGGCATCAGTATCGCTGCTTTTACTACTGGTTTCAATGCGTTGGTGGCGGACATCGCTCCTGTGGAAAAGCGGGGTGAAATCATTGGTAACATGAGTTTGGTCAATCCAATTGGGGTCGCAATTGGACCAGCTTTAGGCGGATATTTGCAAGCTGGGATTGGTGACCAGATTTTATTTCTGATCACCGCTGAATTGGCTTTTGTTGCCTTTTTGGGAATCTTGGCAATCGTTAACCCACCAGTAGCAATACAACAACAAGGTGACACCAAAAACAGTCAATTTTGGCAAATTGTGAGCAGCCCCAGGGTGAGAACTCCAGCCATAATCATGTTGATCGTTGGTTTGGCTTTTGGTGCTTTACACACCTTTATCCCGTTGTTCATCAAATCAACTGGGGTAAATTTGAATCCAGGCTTGTTTTATACAGCAGGAGCAGTTGCCAGCTTTGGTATACGAATATTCACTGGAAAGGCAAGCGATCGCCTCGGTCGTGGTTTGTTTATTACCCTCAGTCTAGTTTTTTACACCCTGTCAATGTCAATTTTGTGGCTAGCCAATAGTCCCACAGCTTTCTTGTTTGCAGCAATGATTGAGGGGGCTGCTTCTGGCACTTTGATTCCCATGATTGCAGCTATGATGGTAGACCGCGCGCAGCCTTATGAACGGGGGCAGATATTTGCTATATGTCTGATGGGAATGGATGTTGGGATTGCGATCGCAGCTCCAGCTTTTGGTTCTGTTGCCGAATATATTGGCTATAGAAATATGTTTGGTCTATGCGCCCTTTTAACATTTTTAGGCATTCTCATCTTCCTGACCCTGTCCAGCAAAGACTTACCCAGTTCACTGCGCTTTGCTCTCGGTCGAGGTCAAGATGCTTATGCCTTGAAAGATACCTAAATACTTAAAATTGTAGAGACGCAAAAATTTGCGTCTCTACAATAACGGGCGAGGAGGGATTCGAACCCCCGACACCGTGGTCCGTAGCCACGTGCTCTAGTCCACTGAGCTACACACCCTTACAAGAATTTAATATTAGCATACTCTTTCCAAAAGATGCAAGAAAATTCTGAAATTTTATCTGCTAACTTGAGCCATCTGGATAATCAGGGTCAAGCTCAGATGGTTGATGTGTCTGGTAAAGCCCCCACCGTTCGCCAAGCAGTAGCCGCAGCCAGAGTCAGGATGCTAAGCGAAACCCTCGCTGCCATTCAAGCAGGGAATGCTCCCAAAGGCGATGTATTGGCAACTGCAAGAATAGCTGGGATTATGGCAGCCAAACAAACAGCTTCTTTGATTCCTCTGTGTCATCCTTTACCGTTGCAAAAAATCGAAGTACAGGTAACACCTGATCCAGAATTACCTGGTTATCACATCCAAGCAACAGTCAGAACCAAAGCTGAAACTGGAGTCGAAATGGAAGCCTTAACCGCTGTTTCTGTTGCCGCCCTGACGTTGTACGATATGGCGAAAGCTTTGGAAAAGTCGATTCAAATTGAATCGATTAGGTTGGTTAGTAAAACTGGCGGGAAATCTGGAGATTACCAAGTCGAGTCATAACCGTTGCTGAGGGATATAGCGCTTCTGGTTTGGATGAAGTAATTATTTATCTGTGTCCATCTGTGTCCATCTGTGGTTTTTATTTCTTGATGTATTGCACTCAACACCAGAACCGCTATGTACGCCTACATACCTTTGAACCAACCAACGCCAAAAGTAGCGATTGCAATGATTCGGTGATTGAGTTAGTATCATACTCCAGGTGTCGCAAGGAGATACTGAGCCTTGCAAAGTCCACACGCACAGTTTAAAAACTTACTTAAGCATCTGCGCACTAGGCGATGGGAGAGTAGAACGGTAAAGCAAAGTTTAGGCATTGCTCAGAAATTACAGTCAAAAGATGATATCATGCTGTCTTTGCTCAGTTTGGGTAATATCACTCGCGCAAAACAAGATAATAAAGAAGCTCCTACACTCGTCCTTCGGACGCTCGTGTAGGCTTCCAAGACAATCCGGCTATTGCGCGCGGAGGCTCTTAGTTTTAAGAACGGAATGCCCTACCGCTCTATTTTTTATATTTATCGCTGCATTGTGGTCACGGTCGAGACTGCAACCACACTGGCAAGAATGCCAACGTTCATGTAACTTTTAAATAGCTTAAAGCAAATCACCCCTAAACTTTCACTCTAGGGGTGACTTATATCTGTGCGGTATATTATTCCCAGCGAGTTTGACGTAGTATCCTACTCAATGTCGCCTACAGCGGCGCTGACATCAGTTGGAGTCTCGTACTCCTGATCTGGTATTTGTTGCAACGCTGAAATAGCATTATCGTCAGCGCCTTGCTTTTGCGCGTGTTGAATCAATTGTTCTTTACTAGCTGGATAGTCAACACCTTTCAGATGTTTTTGCAGTTGGATTGGATTGACTTTAGCCATTTTCATCGAAAATTTGGGTAGAAACCCCGTCCTTATAGGACGGCTTTGCATTTTGTGAACCATTCCCGCCTTGGGGTTACTTGATTTGGTGTACTTTTGTAATGTACTTTAGATGGGACAATTACCCTTACGGGTTCGCCATGTACCTCCAAGGAGGGAGACCCTCCTTCAGTACTGGCTCACCATCTCAACTCTTTCACCCTGTACGCATAATGTTTTGCTCCGTTGAGCCTTCCCCGAAGGGAGTAAAGTTAGCCGAGACTTTGTTAACGGTCGGTACTATATCAAAGACACTGGCTTAACCCTCTAAGCCTGTTTAATCCTTGATTTCTAGAGCTACAGACGGGCGTTAGCATCCGTAGGTAGGAACTTAAACGCTTACCGTTAACGTAGTACACGAAGTACTGAGTCGGGTCAACTAATCCGCTTAGGTTTGAGGCGATGATCGCCCCTAGTCTTTAGGCAGGGGTGTTGACCCACCTCTAAAGGTCATTTACATCTTGACAAGTGGATGCATTTGCTACCTCTATCAAAAGAATCAGGGTAATTTCCCCTGATTGGATGAGGATGTATGTAGGAAGAAACTATCTAATTAAGGTAATAACTATTAGTAAAACGTAACAAATAACTCCAAAACTTTTGTAATTGGATATACATTTTATTACAAACAAAAACTCATCCAGTTGGTTGAGGAGCAAATTTTTTGCCTTTGATAGCTTGAAGTTAAAACAAGAGGATTGTAAATCTTGCATTAGAGATATATCGGAGGTAGGAAATATGGCAATCATGCGTTTCGATCCTTTCCGGGGCGATCCTTTCCGCGAAATTTCGCTATTGCAACGCGAGATGAATCGCCTGTTTGATCGCATGACGACTAGTGGCGATGGCGAGACGGAAATCGCTGGTTCTTCTTTTATACCAGCAGCAGAAATTCACGAAACTCCCGAAGAAATTAAGCTCAAAATCGAAGTTCCTGGGATTGAAGCCAAAGACTTAGATGTAAAAGTTACCGCCGAAGCGGTTGCTATCACTGATGAACGTAAATCTGAGACTAAGCAAGAAGACAAAGGTATGAGACGTTCGGAATTTCGCTATGGCAGATTCCAACGCGTTATTCCTTTGCCATCTCGGATTCAAAACGATAAAGTTCAAGCTGAATTTAACAACGGCGTACTGTGCCTAACTCTGCCTAAAGCTGAGGAAGAAAGAAACAGAGTAGTCTCAATTAATCTCGGTGGACAAAGCAATCAAGCTATCAGCGGACAACAAAACGGACAAACTGATCAGCATCAAGCACAAAATCAAGCACAAACTATACCTCAAGCAACTTAACTTTCATGTTTGTCGGATAGCTTCAACTTGATACTTTTTCGAGCCATATTTTGGTATATGGTATAACGTGATCAAAGCCAAACAACAATTTTAGCAAAAATCCCCCAAGACCTAAATTATCTGAGGACATGGGGGATTTTATACTATGTTTATATCTCTATCTAGAAAGGCAGGGTAAGCGCCAATGGAACGCAAATAAGCTGCCAACTGTTCAACCTGTTGACGTTTTTGTAACAACAACTCCGCCTGTGTTGCTCGTTGCTGCCGTTCCACTTAGCGTATGCGTGTCTTTTATGTAACTAACAATCGCTATATATCTTTTTAAAGATAAGATAAAGATTTTATAAAAAGTACTAATTTATAGCAATCAGCTTAGTTAATAAGTTTTAAAATAATCTACATAAAAACCAGTTACAAAGTATTTTGTAGTTACAAGATAAAATACCTTGTAAAAGGCAAAGTATGATAGAGAATAACAAAAACGGACAGTGGCTCTACGTTTCTAAACTAAATCCACATTGAAGGCATTTAGAATTATCGCGGCAGTTTAGTCAACTCAAACATATTTTATAATCGTAGGATTATAATTAGAAACCAGTAACCATGCAAAATAACTTCTTGCAATTAACAGAAAATTCTATTTTCTTGGCTTCAATCTGAAGCAATTGGTTGTATAGATGTTAATTAAAATTGTGTTTTGTCTTTTTTAATTTAAACAGCTACGCTTGTAGAGCGAGCTAAAAGAATTACTCAGGATTCTCGGGATATCAATGAACAATCCTTGAATACCACCCCTGAGCTTTCTTGGCAACGACAGGCTACTTACAATCGTTCTGTGAGTCTGCCCATCGGGTTCATCGAATTCAAAAAAGAAGATCTTGAGTAATCAATCACCAGTCGTTTTGAACAACAAGTCAACAACTATCCCAACTTAATTGCCGTCAAAAGTAAGACGGAAACACTCACGTATGACCAATTCAATAGAAATGCCAATCACTTGGCATGAGCTATCCTATGGCAGTCAGGAGAATTAAAGAAAGCATTTCACTGTAGTGAAAGTAACTTTTCTGACTAGCATACTTGGGTGCTGAAGACTGGAAAAATGTATGTAGGGGTGGCTATGTTCTGTTGACTAGGTAATAGCAATCAAGGATGAGAATATATGGATGATACCAGCAAAAAGATTGCCCCTGTTTCACCAATCAAAAGAGAACTACCAGAGCTAGAACTTCAAAACAAAAGTGCTGATGTCAAAAGACAGCATACTATTCCCAAAAAAATTAGGACTGAATCTGCTCCCCTATCTTTTGCCCAGCAGCGACTGTGGTTTTTAGCACAGTTGGATACTAATAATTCACCATATCACATTACTAAGACTTTGCAGTTGCAAGGCAACTTGAATGTGGCGGTACTACAGCAGTCTCTGGATGCCATTGTTGCGCACCACGAAGCATTGCGAACCAACTTTCTTGCACCCGATGGCAAAGGAGTGCAGGTAATTAGTGAGCCTCGGTCACTCGAACTACAGGTGATTGACCTGAAGGATTGTCCGCCAAACCAACGCACCACCCAAATACAACAGACCTTACAACATGAGGCGCAACGCCCCTTCAATTTAACATCAGATTTGATGCTACGCGGGAGCTTATTGGTGCTGTCGCCTCAAGAGCACATCCTGCTGTTGGTCATGCATCACATCGCCGGTGATCGCTGGTCGATGAGCATTTTATTTGAGCAGCTGGCAACCCTCTACCAAGCGTTTTTGAACGCAAAGCCGAATCCTCTACCCGAACAACCCATCCAGTATACGGATTTTGCGGTTTGGCAACGTCAATGGCTCTCTGGGGAGGTACTAGAAAACCAACTCAAATATTGGAAACAGCAGCTGGTGGGTGCAAATCCAGTATTGGAATTGCCTGCTGATAGACCACGCCCACCAGTGCAGACTTACCAGGGTGCAAAGCAATCCTTTGTCATAAGCGAAAGTTTATCGCAAGCGCTGTCTAAACTGTCACAGCAAGAGGGTGTGACACTGTACATGACCTTGCTAGCCGCCTTCCAGACGCAACTGTACCGATATACTGGACAACAAGACATTTTGGTCGGTTCTCCAATAGCAGGTCGAAATTTGTCTGAGCTAGAATATCTGATTGGATTTTTTGTCAATACCCTGGTACTACGTACTGATATGGCAGGCAACCCCAGTTTTCGGGAATTGTTGCAAAGGGTGCGAAATGTGGCAATGTCCGCCTACGCCTACCAGGATTTACCGATTGACAAGTTGATAGATGAACTGCAACCAGAGCGATCGCTCTCCTATCACCCCCTGTTCCAGGTGATGTTTGTCTTGCAGAATACACCGCCACAAACATTCGAGTTACCAGGGCTGACCTTAACTCCCTACGATTGGGATAACGTTACCTCCAGGTTTGATTTGACACTGTCAATCTCGGAAACAGAACAGGGACTGCAGGGGTTGTGGGAATACAACACTGATCTGTTTGATGCTTGCACTATAAGCCGGATGAGTGGGCATTTCCAGACATTGCTCGAAGGGATTGTTGCTAACCCAGAACAGCACATTAGCGAATTGCCACTGCTAACAGCAGCCGAGCATCACCAGTTACTGTATGAGTGGAATGATACTGATGCCGACTATCCCCAGGATAAGTGTATCCATGAGTTGTTTGAACAACTGGTACGCACTCCGGACGCTGTGGCGCTGATGTATGAAGAGCAGCAACTCACTTACCAGGAGTTGAACGCCCTTGCTAATCAATTCGCGCACTACCTGAAGACTTTGGGAGTTGGTCCAGAGGTACTAGTTGGCATTTTTGTGGAACGCTCCCTAGAGATGGTTGTGGGACTGTTGGGGATTCTCAAAGCGGGTGGAGCTTACGTGCCTTTAGACCCAACGTATCCCAAAGAGCGCTTGGCGTTCATGTTGCAAAACTCTCAACCTTTGGTGTTGTTGACTCAGGAGTTTCTGATAACAGAACTACCCGAACATACAGCGCAAGTCGTTTGCTTCGATAGAGATTGGCATTCAATTACCCAGCACTCAGAAGAAAACTTAAACCAGACGGCAACAGCTGCCAACTTAGCTTACGTGATTTACACCTCTGGCTCAACCGGAAAGCCCAAGGCGGTCCAAGTTACACACGCTAATTTGTGTCACTACGCGCAGGCAATGGGACGAGCGCTCGGTATCACAGCAGAAGATGTATATATGCACACAGCATCGATCGCTTTCTCATCTTCCGTTAGGCAGTTAATGGTACCTCTGGCTGCTGGTGCTACTGTCAAAATTGCGACTTCCGAACAGAGAAAAGACCCGAGAGCACTGTTTGCCGGAATTAAAAAATACGATGTCACCGTTGTTGATACCATCCCCTCCTACTGGCGCAACTGCATTCACACACTAGGTGGCTTAGAACAACAGACGAGACAAGCCCTATTAGACAATAAATTGCGCTTGATTGTGACTACGGGCGAACCACTGCTGTCTGATATTCCCCCGCAGTGGACGTTTGGTTTCCAGCATGGCGCACAATTAATCAATATGTATGGTCAAACAGAAACCTCTGGGACTGTTGCAGTCTATCCCATTCCTGCCCAACAGGATGAGCGGGTAAAAATCGTCCCTCTTGGTCGCCCAATCGCGAATACGCAAATTTATCTACTTGACTCGCATCTGCAACCAGTCCCCATTGGTGTGGTTGGAGAACTGCACATTGGCGGTGGAGGACCGGCGGGAGGCTACCTTAACCGCCCAGAATTGACTGCTGAGAAATTTATCCCCAACCCCTTTAGCCAGGAAGAGGGGGCACGCCTGTACAAGACTGGGGACTTAGCACGTTATCTGCAAGATGGTAACATTGAGTTTATCGGACGCAGCGACTACCAAGTACAAATACGGGGTTTCCGCATAGAATTGGGAGAGATAGAGGCTGTCCTGAGCCAACACCCATTTGTACTCCAGACTGTAGTCATTGCCCGTGAAGACGTCAGGGGCGATAAACGCTTAGTAGCTTATGTTGTTCCCAATCAAGAACCAGCACCCATCATAAGTGACTTGCGTCGCTTCCTTAGAGAAAAGCTACCTGAGTACATGATCCCTTCAGCTTTCGTGTTGTTGTCAGCCCTGCCCCTTACTCCTACCGGCAAAGTCAACCGCAACACTCTTCCAGCACCTGACTTAGCATCAGATCAGGAAGCAACTTTTGTTGCTCCCCGCGATGAGTTAGAACAAAAGCTTTCGCAGATTTGGGAAGAAGTTTTACAGCTCCAACCCATTGGCGTCAAAGATAACTTCTTTGACATAGGGGGACATTCCTTGATCGCCGTACATTTATTCGCGCAAATTGAGCAGAAATTCGGCAAAAAACTTCCCCTAGCCACACTCTTCACTTCAGGTACAGTGGAAACTCTTGCCCAGATGCTCCGTTCTACAGAAGAAAAAGCAACTGATCATCACGTCTTGAGAGGGGCGCTTGGGGAGGACACATCAATAGATGCTTGGTCATCCTTAGTAAAAATTCAACCCAAAGGTTCCAAGCGACCTTTATTCTTAGTCCATCCCCTCGGTGGAGAAATCCTGTGTTACCGCCCCTTGGCTATGCTTTTGGGACCAGAGCAACCAATTTATGGGCTACAACCACGAGGACTAGATGGAAAACAGCCTCCCTTAACCCGGGTTGAGGACATGGCAGCCCATTACATACAAGCAATGCAAATCATTCAACGCAATGGTCCTTATTATATAGGAGGATACTCGTTTGGGGGTATAGTTGCCTTGGAGATAGCTCAGCAACTTCACTCGCAAGGTGAAAAAGTTGCTATTCTAGCTATGATTGATACCTGTGTTCCAGGTTCTGAGAAGCGATCGCCCTTCTTGATGCGAATTTTCGAGCACATAAATAATTTTAGACAACAAGGACCTGCCTACCTTCAGCGAAAGCTTGTGGGCTGGCGTGAGTGGGGGACATACCAGATCCGAGAGAAATACAAGCGTTTGTTGGAATCGGAGCGGTTCCCTGAGGGTGACAAGCACTTAGACATTATAGGCGCTAATGACCAAGCTCAAAGCCAATATATCTTCCAACTGTATCCCGGTCAAATGACGCTTTTGCGGACTGACGATAAGAATCGCGACACCGGTGTAGGTATGCAGTACGATCCGCTATTTGGTTGGGGCTCCTTAGTCGCTGGAGGAATAGATGTTCATCATCTTCCCGGCTCTCACATTTCCCTCCTCGATGAACCCAATGTACGGGTGCTGGCAGAGAAATTAAAGCTTTGCCTAGAGAAGGCGTATGTCATCAACTCAAACCAGTAAAAAATTAAGGATTTTGAGAAATGGGCTTGACACAAACACTCTTTTAGTATTTTTAATTCGCAGAAATAACTTACCTGTTTTAAAAAATGTAAGCCTTCATTTACAGGACTTTCAATGATTAAAAAAGGTAACTTATTCGTGCCTTGAGCCTGAATCCGCGCTTTTATAAAGCGCGGATTCAGGCTATAAGACAGCTATGAGATAATTTGTCAAAGTATGTGCATCTACTCCTAACTCTGTCCGCTCTTGTGCCGCTAAAATCGCCGCTTGAGAGTGCCACCAAGCAGCAGTAGCTACAATTTCCTCTACAGATATCTTTTTAGAAGAAGCTTGCGCCAACAATCCACCCATAAGCCCAGTTAATACATCTCCACTACCACCACGCGCCAAAGCTGGGGTACTTTCGGGATTAATCCAAACGGTACCTTGGGAGTTGGCAATAACAGTCCTTGCCCCTTTCAATAACACCACTGCGCCACTTTGCGCCGCAGCATCCCGCGTTGCTTTTACCCTGTCCTTGTTGGCATCAGGAATATCAGGAAACAACCGTTTGAATTCACCAGTGTGAGGGGTAAGTACTGTTTGTCCTTGTCTTTTTTGTAACGTGGGTATAGTTCCCATTTGAGCTAGGATATTCAAACCATCAGCATCCAGAACTAAGGGGTTGGTGCTATCTAACACTTGTTGTAAAATCGGGCTGGCGTCTTGTGTTAAACCGGGACCGCAGGCGATCGCACTAAATGAACTCAGATCTGTTTTTGGTGGAAGTTGCAGTTGGGCGATCGCCCCAGAATCTGTTTCTGGACACCCGATAATCAGCGCTTCAGGCAACTGTGCCACCATTATCGATTTCAGTGATTCTGGCACAGCAATGGAAAGCATTCCTACACCACTTGCTCGCGCGCCCAACCCGGTTAATATTGCTCCTCCGGAATAGCGACGCGAACCACAAATCAGCAGTAAATGTCCTTCCTTGTACTTGTGGGTAACTAACGGACGAGGTAGAGGCAGAGTGGAGAGTGCAGTTGTTTTTGTGATACGTTTAATACTTGGTGAATTCCCTAGTACAGCCTGTATATCAGCCAAGGGAATATCAAAATCAACTAACTCAGCTTTGCCGACATAATCAAGAGCATGGTCTTGCAATAAACCAAGCTTCCACAAACCCAAGCATAAGGTGTGCGTAGCACGCACCGCAGTTCCCAACACCTCACCTGTATCTGTGTGCAACCCCGAAGGCAAATCAATACTAATAATTGGTTTATTCCATTCATTGAGCTGATTGATAGCCGTTGCAACTGGATCTGTGAGCGTTCTTTCTAAGCCAAATCCAAACAACCCATCAATCAACAAATCACAATCTTGCAGTGGCTCAATTGCCTCATAACACGGTAAACCCAAACTCTTGGCATACTGCAAGTGCTGCGAAGTTAATTCCTTAAGCTTAGAGAAAGGGCAATATATTAAAACTTCATAGCCCCGAAAATGCAATTCTCGGGCTACTACCAAAGCATCACCGCCATTATGACCAGGACCAACGAGAATTCCTACGCGAAATCCCCATTGTTTCAGGGAAAGAAATGAGGAGGATAAGGAAGCTTTCCGTTTGTCACCTTGTCCCTCTTGTCCCCAAAAAAGGGGGTAGATATCCTGAATGCGACGGGCAATGAGTCCTGCCACTTTTTCCATCAAAGCCGCTACAGGCATTCCTGCTGCAAATATACGCGCTTCAATATCACGCATCTGCTGTGCGGTCACTACCACTTGTGAAATTAACTCTTGCCTGTCCTGCATTAGCATGAAGTACGAGTTCTGTGAAACTTGATTGAAATTCTCACACTTCTTTACCTTATACCGTGCTGTCATGCCGCGAATATTCAAATCCTCAACAATCAGGAATTTAATTTTTTCTAGGACTTACCCAGTTTACAAATAGGCTGTTATATCAATTAACACCATGCGCGTCAAGCCGCAGGTTGTGCGCTCATCTGATGAGCGAAAAAACTTGATGTCCTGGAAGTGGGCTTTGTTTGTGCATTCTTTACCCCTAGTAATCTATCACAGCTAGGTTTGTAGTGAGCGCTTTAGCGTTCGCCGCTCTTGCGTGCCGCAGGCAAGACAGCGCCAACAACAAACTACACTTACCCGTCATTTTTGGGTTGGCGAACTACTAGGTGCATAAGTAGATTTGGCTCTCATTTATTAAGAATGTAGAAAAGTTGCCTTAAAGAGCTTAACTTTCGTCCACTCAACAGCTAAAGGTACATATGCATAATCACAATTCTGTCAATGGCTAAGTTTTATTATCTTCCAAAAAAAGGCTTGGGCATTTCCGGAATAGAGTGGTATCAAGCAGAAGCAGTACGTGAACACACTTAGAAAAAAGTATTTAATTTTATGAAGTTAGAACGCTTTGACCCCCCTGCCAATATTGATGACTTTAACTCAATTCCCAAGCAGCTAGAAGCTTGGAGTGAGTTCATTACGAATACCTTCGATGATAATATTCAGTTTATAGAGTCGGTTGTAAACACTGGTAAGAGCCAATTTTACAATCCCACACAAACAGAAACTACTGAGCCTTTCGCACAAGCAGAGATTAGCTGGGTTGGGTTTCCAAAACTGATTTCACGAAAGCACCCAGGAGACGATCGCGCGGCTTGGGAGGAAGCTGACACGCTTCTCCCTGGAGGTGAGCGTCCACAGGACGAATACTTAGAATGGCACGTCACCCGTGAGCAAGGTAAGATTGTCCGCGTCACCTTTACCTGTGAAGGTCCTGAATATTGGGAAGCACTAGCGCATGGTTACCCCATCGGCTATAACGGTCCTAAAACAGCGGGTGCAACAGGAGATAAGCAAAAGCTTCTTGAGCTTTACAGAAAGTACATTAGTCCTGAAGTGGAGCTGGATGACCTGTTTGAAAACGGTCAGTATAACTCCCTCAATAAGTGGAATACAACACATGGAGCGATGCATCTGAATCAGGGCAATAACACCTTGAGTGCTGAGATCAACATTGCCGCCTTTGCTACGATTTTGCGCCAGAAAAATGGACGCCTATTGACAGACGCTGATGAACTGATTCGTTGTGCCCGCTTTGGCGCACCTGGTAGAGCTAGCGATCCCACCATTGGAGCAATTGTCAATTCATTGGCACGGGATGGACACTCGATTACCCTTGCCAATCCAGTTGGACTTTATATAGACAGTTTAGATACAAGTGGTTGGACAAAGCCAGATGGAGTCACTCCTGTTGACCCTGGCTACTGGCGGATTTTACGCGGCTCCACAGGCAGGATTCTGCGTGCAGTCTATGAGGTTCCATCAGAAGAGGGATTCACTGTGAGCGACATTCTGATTGGTGGAGAACCCATCGAGTTCGGGGGACAAATTGCAGACCATATCAGGGTGAAACTCACTGGTATTGCTTGCCGTAAGGGTGAGATTCAGAATCAACCCCTTGGGTGCGAGGGGGCAAACCTTCAATTCTCTGCTCTCGGTGCAATCGCTCCATTAGCTACGCGTCTGTCTCCTTCTGATGCAACGCCAGAACCTGAAGAAGCGATCGCTCTTAAGTAGCCAGTGAAGCGTGATGGCTGGAATATACCTTCTTTGAGATGGTTGATGGGTGTGTTAGCGACAAACCTAACACACCATCTTTACATTTGTCGGTTGAAAAAGGAGAACATAATTTATGGCACAACCACTGCAGGAAGAGGTACTTGCAGTTAACGATATTCAGGGAAACATTCTGGCAGGCTTTAACAAGGACTTCCAAACTTTCCTGTTTCTTAAGATTCACGACCGAGATATCACCAAAACTTGGCTACGCACCATCATCCCCTCGATTGCTAGTGTTGCAGAAGTGCTTGCATTTAACAGAATGTTTCGTGCCTTGCGTGCTCGCAGGGGGGAAGATCCAAGAGGGATGATAGCCACTTGGATCAACATCGCTTTCACCAGCGAGGGAATCAAAAAACTCACATCACAAGAGGAGGCAAATAAATTTCAAGATACTCCCTTTAAGATAGGAATGCCCCGCCGAGCAGGATTGCTTGATGATCCAGCTGATATTAGCTCAGATGGGCATCCTAACAACTGGGTGGTAGGAGGCAACAATCCAGAGAAATACCCAGACATTCTGCTCATAGTTGCCAGTGACGATATCAGTACTCTCAATACAGAACTAAATCGCATCAAGGCAGATATTCAAGCTTTAGCGAAACCTACAGGCGAAGTTGATGGTAAAAGTGCTCTAGAGATTATCTACGAACAGCAGGGCATGACTCGACCTGACAAACCAGGGCATGAGCATTTTGGATTCAAAGATGGAATTTCTCACCCTGGTATCCGGGGGTTAGTTTCCAACTCAGTAGAAGATTTCCTGACCCCACGACTACTTGATCCCCAAGATCAACTATCTCAGCGCTTCGCTAAGCCTGGTCAACCTTTAGTTTGGCCAGGTCAATTTGTCTTGGGCTACAAGCGGCAAAAGGACAACGAGCCAATTGATCCCCAAGATCCAGCGACACCCTGCCCTGCTTGGGCGATGAACGGTTCTTACTTGGTTGTGCGGCGGTTGCGTCAGGATGTTCCAGCTTTCTGGAACTTTGTTCGTACTAAAGCAGCAGAACTCTCGCAAAAACCACCTTTCAGCGATATATCCCCCGAACGCTTCGCTACACTGCTTGTTGGACGTTGGCCTAGTGGTGCTCCCTTAATGCGATCGCCCAAAAGTGACAATGAAGACCTGGCAAAAGATAGCTTAGCCAATAATCATTTTTCTTACGTCGCTGCATCTGAGCCAGTTCCCCTTATACCAATCCCTGATTATCCAGGTGATAATTTCCCTCAAGCTCCCAACGATTTTTCTGGTTTGATCTGTCCACACTTTGCCCACGTTCGCAAAATTAACCCTCGTGACACATCTACAGAGCAAGGTGGCTCAAATGATACCCTAACGCGATTAATTCTTCGTCGTGGTATACCTTTTGGTTCTCCCATTAAAGACCCAGTCAACCCCACAGCAGAAGAACTACAAGAAGAAAGAGGGTTGATGTTCCTGTCTTATCAAACCTCAATTAAGAATCAGTTTGAGTTTTTGATGCGTGTTTGGGCAAACCAAGATAATCAACCTCCTACTGGCGTTAATACTGGTGGTGGGCCTGATCCAATTATCGGTCAGCAAGAGAATGCAGGCAGCCGCGCACGTTCATTAAAACTTACTGGTAGTGATAACTCAACTGAAACCATTAAGCTCATGCAAGACTGGGTGATTCCAACTGGAGGGGGTTACTTTTTTGCACCTTCAATCAGTGCATTGAAAGACGTTTTAGCGGGTTAATCCCTGCTAATTAATAAGGGCAGGTATTTTGCCTGCCTCCATAAACTTTTTACTTTCCGTAGTAAACCCTGGCATTCCCAAATCTTGAATCTCGCCGCAGATAGTTATTCCACTCTTCTGCCTGCCAGCGCTTAGGAAAAGGTCCAACTGCCACGTGTGGTCCTCGCGGTTCATCTCTGGGGATAACGTATGCATTTCGTCCCACATAGCGTCTGATTTCATTCCTGTAATAGGGTAACTCTTCCGACTTGGTAGGAATAACGACATAGTAATTGTTAGACCTATTCCTGCCATAATCCCTTCCTGGGTAAGCGTTAGAATCTCCTCTATCAGGATAATAAGGTATATCTTGTCCGTTGTTGCTGGCGATTCGTGTGTTACCTATGCCGTTGGATTGCAACTGTCTGACTCTCTCTCGGGCACCTGATTCGCTCCTAAAAACTCCAGCCTGAATAACGTCACGTCTTCGTAAGCGCTTAATGAAGGCATCTGGTACAATGTAACGTACTGCTGACAGTTGTCCCCGCAAATTACTGCCATAAACGTACACCTGGTAGCGCCCAAAGTTTTGATTATTTTGATTATATTGATTTGACGGTGCTCGGAATTCTATAGTATTTGGGGGGGTTGTGGAAAATGGCTCCGGTGTAGGTACCTGCGGTAATGGCTCTTGACCATAGGAAGTCGGGACATTAGGAGGTGGCGGTAAGTCTTCACGCACCCTTTGAGTCAGCAAAACCTCATCTGTTTTGATTTGGGCATATGCTTGGGTGGAGTGGGAAATAAACAGCAAACATCCTCCTAACACTAGAGGGAAGATGGACTGTAGTCGAAAATGGAAGATATGAAACCGTAGAGGATTTAGTGTTGATAATCGGCTGAAACTGGTGGATGCTATAAATTGAGAAGGTATTGCACCAGACATAAGCAATTCATAAGGTACGGCATTCAAAATGAAAAAATGAGCTTCGTGTAATCAAGCATTATGGCTGTTGCTGTATGCAGCTGTTTTGGCGTGACAGCTTAGTAGCTGCAACAAGCTTAATAGAAGCATAAAGTATTACAGTGCTAAGTCAAACCTTTATAATCAATATTTCACTCTTTAGCTTTGTACCTTATTCATACGCCTTCGGTTGACAGTGTTAAGCTAGAACCAGTAGCCTAGCCATTTTTCCGGAGATGAACAAAGTAGTCGTTGGTCTTTCTGGTGGCGTTGACAGTTCCACCGCAGCAGCCATTTTGCACGATCAAGGTTATCAAGTTATTGGTCTGACCCTTTGGCTGATGAAAGGGAAGGGTCAGTGCTGCTCTGAAGGTATGATCGACGCGGCTAAAGTTTGCGAACAGCTGGGCATTCCCCATCATATTGTTGATATTCGCGATGTCTTTCAGACCAATATCGTCGATTACCTGGTAGCTGGTTACAGTACTGGGATCACTCCTTTGCCTTGCTCGCAGTGCAATAAAACTGTGAAATTTGGTCCGATGTTGCAGTATGCTCGTGAAAATCTGGAATGCGATCGCATTGCCACCGGTCATTATGCCCGCATTCAGTATGATGAAGCAACTGGACGTTATCAATTACTACGAGCAGTTGACCGCAATAAAGACCAGTCCTACTTCCTCTATGACTTGTCGCAAGATTTACTAGCAGGCACCGTATTCCCTCTAGGAGAACTCCAAAAAACTGACACTCGTCGTCTTGCCAGCGAACACGGTTTGAAAACAGCAGATAAGCCAGAAAGCCAGGACTTGTGCTTAGTGGAAAGTAACGGGTCAATGCGAGCGTTTCTTGACAAATATCTTGCGCCCAAAAAAGGCGATATCGTTGATCCCACAGGAAAAGTACTGGGGCAACATGATGGTGTCCATCATTACACGATTGGGCAACGTAAAGGGTTGGGGATCGCCGCTGCCGAACCGTTGTATGTTATCGAATTGGATGCCGTTAACAATAGAGTGATTGTGGGCGATCGCACCAAAGCAACTGAACCAGAATGCACTGTAGGGCGAGTAAACTGGGTATCGCTCGCCGAACCATCAACCCCTATTCGCACTGAAGTTCAAATCCGCTACCGTTCAACTCCTGTACCAGTCACAGTCATTCCCTTGGAAAATTCCCGTGTCCGCATAGTGTTTGATGAACCTCAGTTCAGCATTACCCCCGGACAAGCTGCAGTTTGGTACGACGGGGAAAAAGTTTTGGGTGGTGGGATCATTGAACAATTTAGCTAGATTGGGAATGAGGTATCGCGGATGAGGAGAAGTAGGGGAAGCTTCTCCTTTGGAGACGCTAGCGCGAACGCTGACACCTAGACACCGGGAAATTTTCTCTTTGTCCCTCATCCCCCTCATCTCCTCCTACTTTCTATTTGCCATTAACTATAATCTTTGCTCTATACGTCCCTACGTTTTGGTAAGTTATACATAGCTTAAAAAAAAATGTAGTTATCGCAAACAAAGGACTACCTTGAGTTATAATCTTGACAGCATAGCCCCTCATGGTGGGCAATTGGTGAATCGCATCGCTACACCTGAGCAAAAACAAGTATTTCTCTCAAAAGCTGACTTTCTACCGCGGGTGCAACTTGATCAACGGGCGGTATCAGATTTGCAAATGATTGCAATTGGTGGTTTTAGTCCACTGACTGGTTTTATGAATCAGGAGGACTATAACCGCGTTGTTACAGAAATGCGGCTTGCGAACGGAACCGTTTGGTCAATTCCGGTTACGCTCTCGGTTAATGAGAAAGTCGCCGCCCCTTTAACAGAAGGTAGTTTGATTCGTTTAGATAATCCGGGTGGTCAGTATATCGGGGTATTGGAACTTACACAAAAATACCACTACGACAAGACCCGTGAAGCTATTCATGTTTATCGAACCAATGATTCAAACCATCCTGGTGTAAAGGTACTCTACAATCAAGGTTCTGTACATTTAGCAGGTGATGTGTGGTTATTAGAACGCGAGCCTCATCCTCTATTTCCAAAATACCAAGTTGATCCTGTCGAGTCTCGGCAGTTGTTTCAGGAAATGGGCTGGAAAACTGTTGTTGGTTTCCAAACTCGCAACCCGATCCACCGCGCTCATGAATATATCCAAAAGTGCGCTTTGGAAATTGTCGATGGTCTATTTTTGCACCCATTGGTTGGAGCGACGAAAGAAGATGATATCCCCGCAGATGTGCGGATGCGCTGCTACGAAATTTTGATGGAGAAATACTACCCACATAACCGTGTCCTTTTAGCAATTAATCCCTCGGCTATGCGTTATGCTGGTCCTCGGGAGGCAATTTTCCACGCTCTGATTCGCAAAAACTACGGTTGTACTCACTTTATCGTCGGACGGGATCATGCTGGAGTAGGTAATTACTACGGTACTTATGATGCTCAGCATATCTTTGATGAGTTTAAGCCTGAAGAACTGGGCATTGTGCCGATGATGTTTGAACACGCTTTTTACTGCACGCGTACCGAGCAAATGGCGACAAGTAAAACAAGCCCTAGTCTTCCGGAAGAGCGTATTCATCTTTCGGGAACTAAGGTGCGGGAAATGCTGCGCCGAGGTGAGTTACCTCCACCACAATTTTCTCGTCCAGAAGTGGCGGCAGAATTGGCACGGGCAATGCAAATACCAGTCCATACTTACGATATTTAAAGCACATTCCGGTGAAATAATACAGTATAAAAGGTTGTTTTACACTACAGACCTCAGCCCTATAAGCTATAGCTGATGGACTGGGGGCTGATAGCTAACTATGAAGCGGCGAACGTTTTTACAAAGATTTGGTTCCATACTTACGGTGTTGGGTGCGGCTGAAACTAAGTGGTTGAGTTTGGGAAATCGCTACTACGAAGCTTTGGCACAACCTATACCGCGTAAATTGGCTTTATTGGTAGGTATCAATCAGTACCCAGAATCACCGGGTCTGCTCGGTTGTCTAACAGATGTAGATCTGCAAAGGGAACTTTTGATTCACCGCTTTGATTTCCAACCCTCAGATATCATCTCGTTAACTAATGAAAAAGCGACGAGGGAATCTATCGAGACGGCTTTTTTCGAGCATCTGGTCAAACAAGCTAGACCTGATGATGTCGTCGTGTTTCACTATAGTGGCTACGGCAGTCGTCTCAAGTTGGAAATGCAAGAAACAGAGCAAAACGCTCTAGTTCCAGTTAATGGCAGAGATGACAAACAAGAAAATAAGTTTGTCAACTATCTGTTGGAAGAAACACTGCTGCTGATGTTGCGATCGCTTGCCACAAATCACGTAACAGCAGTATTGGATACGAGCTACTATACACGCTCTACCTCCCTGCCAACAGGGTTGCGAATTCGTGCCCGTCCAGTAGCAGGACAAGGTATCCTGTCAGCAGAAGAACTTGAGTTCCAACTCCAGCTACAGCAGCAGGTTGCCACAAAAGAGCCAGTTATTGTGCTGTCAGCAACCTCTGATCCCAAGCAAATGGCAAGGGAGGAACTGTTATCTGGTTTTAGTGCTGGATTATTTACCTACGCCTTAACGCAGTACTTGTGGGAAGCCACACCAGCAACGACAATTCAAGTGTGTCTTTCTCATGTGGGTGCTTCTGTCCAGCAGTTAGGAAGTACGAAACAGCAGCCAGGGCTATTGCTAGATAAGAAAAATCAGCTTTCTCGGACGCTGATTGCAGATATTTTGCATCCATTCAGCACCTCTGGGGCAGAAGGAGTCGTCACAGGAACTGAAGACGACGGGAAAACAGTTTTACTCTGGCTAGGGGGACTCCCTGCACAAGTCCTGGAAAACTACGGAGTGAATTCACGACTGAGTGTGGTGACAAAAGAAGGGTTAAATACACAGCTCGTTTTGCGATCGCGTACTGGGTTAACAGCAAAAGCGCAAATTTCCAGTGTAGATGGAACCACTGCCCCACAAGTCGGGCAACTTGTTCAGGAAGCTGTGCGAGTTGTCCCCCGGAACATAAATTTAACAGTTGCTTTTGATACTGGACTAGAAAGAATTGAGCGGGTAGATGCAACAAGTGCCTTTGCAACAGTCGCCCATGTGTCAACTGTAGTAGCGGGAGAACAACCAGCAGATTATGTGTTTGGGAAACAACCAGAAGCGAAGAATAAAGATTTAGCAGCGACTAACTCTACGATGGTGTCTGTGAGTCGTTACGGTTTATTTTCTCTCGGTGGCGAACTCATTCCCAATACCGTTGGGGAAGCGACAGACGCAGTAAAAGTAGCCGCGCAGCGGTTAGCGCCAAAACTACAAACCTTGCTGGCGGCAAAATTATGGCGACTCACAGAGAATGCAGGATCTTCTCGCTTGGGTATTAAGGCAACATTAGAGATTATTGGCACCCTCACGCCTCGGGCGCTGATACAACGAGAAACACTGCGAACTCAAAGTCCTGAAACATCAAGCAAGAAAGCATTCAATGCTGAACTTGCAGAGATTCCCACTGTAAGTGTCGGCAGTAAGATACAGTATCGGGTGGAAAATATGAGCGATCGCCCTGTTTATCTGATGCTGCTGGCATTAAACAGCAGTCGGACTGCGATCGCTTTGGTTCCCTGGTACAAAGGTACTGAACCCGAGCCATCGGAAGCCAAACCAGTACTCAAAGATATGGTGATTTCTCCAGGGCAGACTCTGACGATACCACAAACAACAGCTGGTTTTGAATGGGTGGTGCAAGAACCAACTTCCTTGAGTGAAACCCAACTTATTTTTAGTACTGCACCTTTTACCCAATCTCTCTCTGCTTTAGAAGCTGCTAAGCATCCCAAAGCAGAACAACAGCGTATACAGCCCTTGATCAGCCCCTTAGAAGTCGCACAAGCTGTTCTGCAAGATTTGCATAATGCTAGTGCAGTTAAAGATATGAACGGCACAGCAAGTGACTCATATGTGTTGGATGTGAATCATTGGGCAAGTCTAAGTTTTATCTATCAGGTGGTATAAAATGTCAACCAAGAAAATCAAGGACTTATAGCTTCCGCGCCAATTTTTTTGGAGTTCAGTAGTCATTGTGCTGCTGTTTCTTCCACAAAGATGAGCATGCACTAATATCGTGTCCGGTGAAAGACTTATCATTAGGGGGCAAAGGGGGCAGGGGGAAGGTTTTTCACTCTTTCTGCACAGATGTAGGAATAATAACTAATGAACCGGACTTGGCATAAGAAAATATTTGCTATTTACTGCCAGTGTTTATGTTAAAAATATCAACATTAGACAAGAGTGCAAAAAGGGCTTTTGCACTCTTATCAAATCCGAGCGATCGCTCACCATGTCATTGCCTATCACGCTCAAGCATCGCCTTTAAAATAGAGTTATTAACCCTCCAAAAACTCTCGTATGTACTGATTGACTAATTGAGGCTGTTCCTGTTGTACCCAATGGCTACAGTTGGGAATATATTTGATTTGAAAATCTTTCACATAAGCTTCTGTGCCATAGCTTAATTCCTTACCAAGGGCGATGTCTTTTTCTCCCCAAATCATCAACGTTGGCACTTCCAAAACGCCCCACTTTTGATTTACCATTCTCTGTTGAAAAATGTTGCGATAATAGTTCAACATTGCAGTAAGGGCACCCCGTTTGGATGCGGCATCTTTGTAAGCGTCAATATCCGCTTGCGTGATAGCACTCTTGTTAACCGCCATACCTTTAAAAGCAGTTTCAAGTGGTTGATAATCAAACGATTGTATGAGAAATTCCGGTATTGCTGGCAATTGAAATAAGAACATATACGAGCTGCGTAGCAACTGTTGAGGAGTGCGTAAGCCTTCGGCAAATTTGGCGGGATGAGGCAGATTAAGTACAATTAAACGCTCTACCATTTCAGGGTGAGAGTAAGCAAAATTCCAGGCTATCAAACCACCCCAGTCATGTCCCACCAAAATACTCTTTTGGTATCCTAATCCCTTAATAACCCCCTCGACATCTCTAACAAATTCATCCATCACATAAGCTGATTGGTTTTTTGGCTTATCGCTGTCGTTGTAGCCACGCAAGTCAAGGGCAACAACTTTATAGTTTTTCGCAAATTCTGGTATTTGATGCCGCCACGAATACCAAAACTCAGGGAATCCATGTAGCATCACCATCAGAGGACCTTCTCCCTGAGTGACGTAATGCAGCTTAACTCCGTTTGTTGTGATGTACTGGTGCTGCCATGAACTTTCTAGTACAGACATAATTTATACTCTTAAAGGTAGATAATCGGGCTTTAAATACAAGTATTAATAATAACTTTTATCGAAAATTGTTTAGATTCAAAACTAACTTGAGAAGGAACAAATTACTCAATAAATCTTCATGTTTTATTTAAAATTGTTCCTTGGGTAGATGTATATTATGCGTGAATTTTGCTAAATACTTATCCATAATTAAACTTAAATATTATGGCACAGCAACTAACACAACATCCTTCTGCGTGGGTGGAGCGATTAGCTAGATTTGGTTATATATCTAAAGGAGTAGTTTACGGTGTTGTTGGACTATTGGCAGCGCAAGCGGCGTTTGGTAGTGGTGGTAAAACGACTGATACAGAAGGCGCTCTCCAGGAAATTGTCAATCAGCCATTTGGAGAATTTTTGCTAGCATTGGTGGCAATTGGGTTAATTGGATACGTGATTTTTCGTTTTGTGCAAGCAATCAAAGACCCAGAAAATAAAGGCACAGATGCCAAAGGTTTGGCACAGCGATTTGGTTATGCAATTAATGGTTTGATATATGCTGGTATAGCATTAAGCGCCGTGCAAATTATCCTTGGTTCAGGTAGTGGTGGTAACAGTAATTCTAGACAAGATTGGACAGCACGACTACTTTCTCAGCCCTTTGGTCAATGGTTAGTTGGGGCAGGGGGAGCGTTTACTATTGGTTTGGGTTTCTATGAGTTTTATCAAGCTTTTAGTGCGAAGTTTCGTAGAAAATTAGATTTGCATGAATTGGACGATTCAGAACGCAAATTGGTAATGGGTATTTCCAGATTTGGTTTGGTAGCGCGAGGAATAGTCTTTTGTATTATTGGTTGGTTTTTGATTCAAGCAGCAACTCAGTCTGACGCCAGCCAAGCGGGAGGCTTAGGTGAGGCGTTACAGGCGATCGGGCAACAACCTTATGGTCCTTGGCTTTTGGGTATTGTCGCGCTGGGTTTAGTTGCTTACGGTGGTTACATGGTGATTCAGGCGCGATATAGTCGGATAGTAATAGGAAGATAGAAAAATTGACTTTTATAAGATGAAATATCTTATAAAAGTCAATTGTTATGAAAATAAAACCACAGATGGACACAGATGGACACAGATAATTAACTACTGTTAAACTGTGTGGATATGTGGTTATAAATACGAAATACACACTTTTAGAAAAAGTCTATTGAATACCCCGGACACATTATTAAAAGGCGCATGGCAAAAGTAGAAATACGCGGCGTCTGGCTAACCACCACCGATAGCAAAGTTTTCGATTCTCGGCAAAATATTGCGTCAGCGATGGACTTCCTTGCCGAGACGGGATTTAATGTGGTCTTCCCTGTTGTCTGGAACAGGGGGTCAACAATGTATCCCAGTCAATTAATGCGGCAAACCTTTGATATAGAAATGAACCCGCAATTTGTTGGGCGCGATCCTTTGGCAGAAGTGGTGACTGAGGCGCGGCGGGTTGGGTTAAAAATCATTCCTTGGTTTGAATACGGATTCGCCAGTTCCTACAATTTGAATGGTGGATTGCTGTTAGCAAAAAAACCTGAATGGGCTGCCCGTGACAGTGAGGGCAATTTGCTGAAGAAAAACGGGTTTGAGTGGCTGAATGCCCTTGACCGGGAAGTCCAAAGTTTCATGTTAAATCTTATATTAGAAGTCGTAAAAAATTACGATGTAGACGGCATTCAAGCTGATGATCGCTTGCCTGCATTACCAAGCGAAGGCGGCTATGATTCAGGAACCGTGGAACGCTACCGTCAGGAGTTTGGTGAATCTCCGCCAAAAAACTTCAAGGATGGGCGATGGTTGCAGTGGCGTGCTGATATTCTCACAGAATTTCTTGCCCGCCTCTATCAGGAAGTCAAAGCGATTAATTCCAACCTGCTGTTAACGATTGCCCCTAATATTCATGATTGGGCATACAAGGAATACCTGCAAGACTCGCCCACATGGCTGCAACGAGGGCTGGTAGATATTATACATCCGCAAATTTATCGCCGTGATTTTCTCACTTACAAAGGTATTGTTGATAAGCTAGTCAGCGAGCAATTTACAGATACTACGCTGTCGAAATTGGCACCAGGAATTCTGATGAAAGTTGGTTCTTACCGGATAAGTCCAGAGTACCTGTTGCAAGCTATTGAGTATAACCGTGCTTGTGGTATTTCTGGGGAAGTCTTCTTTTTCTATGAAGGTTTGCGAGAAGACAATAGCGCCTTAGCTAGGGTGTTGCGAAAAGGTCCTTATGCCCAGTCTGCTGCATTTCCTTCTCTGCTAGAGCTAAATAAAGCTAGAGAGAGCAAGAAGACATCATCTTCTCTTTGGCAACATTTGCTGGGGTTTTTGAGGAATATTGTTTAGGGGGCAATGCGTGGAATATCAATTCTCAATCGCTCTAGAAACCTGGTAAAAGATAAGCATCGTTTAGGTAGTTCACGTAGAGCAGCCAATACTTTTAAAACCACAGTTGTCAGTGCTGTCATGTCGCAACGTAGGTTGGTGGTATTGGACAAGTACCTAAAAATTTGTTAAATCCACCTAAAAATTTATCAAAAAAAACGAAATCATCTACTTAAAGACGTATTTAATAACTACGATTGTTATTGCTTAGAAGTGATATTGATAACAAGCAGCTAGTACCGCAAGGCGGAAGTCAAAAGTCAAAAGTCAAAAGTCAAAAGTATTATGGAATGGGCTTTTTAGGGATTTTAAATGGTTGCCCTATTTACGCCGCTCTGTACTAGTGTGTTGTTCTAGAAAGTTGTAAGCGACTCATTCTATTTCCCTCGACTGTTTGATATTTAGCGTTTCGCTTTTTGTGGGATGGGCTTCTAACCCGTCCTATTAACAGGGCGGGCAGGATGCCCACCCCACTCATATTGAATAATTTATTTTTTGGAAGTACCTTACTCGGCTTGTTTCCAATATTTGACCAGCGATCGCTCGACTCCCAAAAACCGGGCAATCTGGGCTAAGGTTCCGATAATCAGCTTTTGGACGAACAACGGTAGACCAACGAATACGAGGTCGGCTTTCTGAATAACTAGGGCGAGTTGCAGGGGATTTGTAGGCATTCCCTCCTTGTTCACTTTTGCATCGATCGCCAGACCGTACATTGCTCTAATAAACTGCTCAAACTCTCCTGCTGGGCGTACTTCGGATACAAATGTTACCCACTCGTCAGAGGTATTGCGGAAACTATGAGGCGTACCAGCGGGAACGTACACAATTTCTCCTGGTCGGAGTATTTTAATGTTTCCTTTCGCACCTACTTCCATTTCCAGCGAGCCGCTTAAGACCTCAAAGGTTTCTGTGAGATGATTGTGATAATGCAGGGGACTGCCATTTGATCCGGGCGGAAGGTTAAATTGAGCCTTAAAAGAATTCCCGTTACTATCGTGAGTCGAGCAAAGGATTGTCATGCGATCGCCAGTCACGGGGTTTTCAATTTGTTCCGGTAATGACTGATTTGAGATTGCAATGAACGAAGTATTGGAATCAAAGCCTAGTTTTGTTGATGTCATTTTGGGAAAGCTCCTTTGTTTAAGTTGTTTGATGTACAGCGCGTTTTGACCAACAATTAAAAGGTAAGCTGTCTAGTTAGGTGTTGAATTGACATATTGCGCCAAGGAATTGACTCATCACGCCGTTTTGGAAAACTGCGCTTGAATGTCCTATGAAAGAGGCGACCTTCTCCGTTTCTCTTGTTCGCAGCACTGTTCAATATGCAGCAACTTATAAAGGCATAGATTCCAAAAGCTTGTGTGCTGCCATTGGCATTGACCCTAAAATGCTGGAGATGCCTGATAGCCGCGTTACAGGGGAAACCAATCGAGCTATGTGGCACGAAGTCGTCAAGCTGACAGGGGATGACAACATCGGTTTACATATAGGGGAAACCTTCAATGTGGCGATGATTGGGATTGTGGGCTATGTGCTTTTCAATTGTCAGACCTTTAGACAAGTGCTGGAAAACCTCTCCCGCTACACACGTCTGTTCAGTCAGGGGGCTTATATTCACTTCTCGGTTTCACAAGGGCAGGTGTTGTGCGACTGTGATATCGTCAGTCACCTGAAAAACTACTTGCTAGAAGAACCTCGCCAGCCCATCGAATCTACGTTTTCAGCCCTACTAACGACAACAAAAACGCTGACGGGTAACTCACTAATTCCTGATGCAGTTTGGTTTCAACATCCACGTCCAACGGATATTTCTGAACACCAGCGCATCTTTCACGCACCTGTGCATTTCTCTCAACCAACAAATCGGCTTATCTTCGATGCTGGCTGTTTGGATTGGACTATTTTATCCGCCAATCCATCACTTTTGTCGATGTTTGAGCAACATGCTGAGGCAATGCTGAACGAACTTAGCCAGGAAGATACGTATACAAACCAAGTTGTTCGGGCAGTGACGCATGGTTTGAAGGCAGAAGTTCCTACTATTGAGGCGATCGCTCGCAGTTTGGCTATCAGTGTTCGGAACCTGCAACGAGAGCTGCAAGCAGAGGGGACTTCGTATCAGCAACTGTTGGATGAGACGCGCAAAGAGTTAGCTCTAAGATATTTGAAAAAACCCGATACCCCAATTCACGATATAGCTTTTTTGCTGGGTTTTTCCGAACCAAGTGCGTTCCACCGTGCATTTAAGCGATGGACAGGAAAAACGCCACGGGCATACAGATGACTTCCACAGTAATAGAACTTATTTATCTGTGTCCATCTGTGTCCATCTGTGGTTCATTATTTCTTTGGTGTACCTTACTGGCTTTGGAAACGCTGTAACAGTAACAGAACTTATTTTTGAGGAGCGATCGCGTGGAATATCAATTGCAAGTCGAACGGAACATTGAAACTCTCAAAAAAGATTTGCCAACACTTTTTGAGCAGGATATTTCCTACGACATTTACACGCAGAATATCTACTTTCAAGACCCTGTCAATAAGTTTAAAACAAAATTTAACTATCGTATTATCTTTTGGACTTTACGATTTCATGCTCGATTATTTTTTACACAAATTTACTTTGATTTACATGATGTCAATCAGTCAGCCGAGGACATCATTTTGGCAAAGTGGACAGTTCGCGGTGTTTTGCGGGTTCCTTGGAAAGCTAAGATATTTTTCAACGGCTACTCGACGTACAAACTCAACAAAGATGGTTTAATCTACGAGCATATCGACACTTGGGACCGCAAACCAGGAGAGATTTTGCAGCAGTTCTTCCGTAAGGGTGGAGAAATTTGATATGTTGTCTTTCGCCTTGCATATCAGCCCGTTTATAGGAAATTTGATAGCAACAGCGCTAACGTTTGTTTATGTGTTTGGGCTGGTAGCACTGTTGAATTTTTGTGTAACTAAATTTGGGCTACCGCAAGATATTAGCCGCAAAATTACGCATATTGGTGCTGGATCGCTCATTGGGTTTTTGCCTCTGTACACCGATTTACATTGGTCGAAGTACTTAAATGTGACGATTTTTGTTGTCTGGGTAGTCCTCCTTGTACAAAAAGGGCTGTTTGCCAAACCAGACGATGAGGCTGTTAATATTATGACCCGTACAGGGGATAGGCGTGAACTCCTCAAAGGTCCGCTTTATTTCGTGATTGTGGCAACTATTTGTGGCACACTATTTTATAAAACTTTTCCTGGGATTGTAGCAATGACAACTCTCGGCTGGGGCGATGGTGTTGCACCAATCATTGGTTCTTATTATGGCAAGCTCAAATACCAAATTCTCAGCAACAAAAGCTTGGAAGGAAGCCTCTCGATGTTTGTTTTCGCTTTCGCCGCGAGCGTCTTTTTTGTTTGGCTGATCATCCCAAGTGAACTGAATATTAGCAGGATTTTCTTGCTGGCATTTATCGCTACACTTGTTGAAGGATGTAGTCCGAAAGAAGTTGATAACATTCTCATTCCAACAGCGGTAATTGTGGCGGCAAATTTTATTTAATCAAATCCTCAGCAGGCTTGATTTGTACCTACTTTTTTAAAGTAAAAAAGAACGTGCTACCCTGACCAACTTCTGATTCCACCCAAACCTTGCCATCATACATTTCTACAATCTTTTTTACTAAAGCTAAACCAATGCCTGTACTGTCATCTTTATTGCTAGATAATTTTTGGAAGATTTGAAATATTCTTTCAAAATATTGCTTTTCAATTCCTAAACCATTATCAGCAACACTAAATTGCCAATAATCATTATCTTCAGTACAGTCGATTAGAATCTGACCTTGCGGTTTATCAATAAATTTGATGGCATTACTCAATAAGTTTTGAAAAACTTGTTCTATACGAGTTTTTTCACAGTAAACAATAGGTAATTTATTCGCTATCTGTATTTGTATATTTTCACTAGGACTAAGAATGTCAATCACATCTGCAACGACTTTATTTAAATTCACTTGCCGACTCTCCTCTTGAAGGCGTCCAACTCTTGAGTATTCTAAAATGCCATCAATTAAGTTATACATTTTCTGAACTCTATTTATCAAGAGATTAACGAATTCTCTACCCTGTTCGTCAAATTGCTCAGCGTAATCAGCTAATAGCCACTCTGACAATGAAGCAATTCCTCGAAGTGGCGCTTTTAAATCATGGGAAACCACATAAGCAAAATCATTTAATTCTTTATTTGCACTTTCTACTTTTTTGAGTAACTGCGCCATCTTGTCCTGGGACTCCTGGCGTTGAATAATTTCCTGCTGAAGGTGTTCGTTGGCTTTTGCTAGTTCAGTAGTACGTTGCTTTACAAGTTCTTCTAAATGTTCTTTGTACTCTCGCAACTCTTGCTCAACTCGTTTACGCTCAATATTTTCCTCTTGCAAAGCTTTATTTGCCGCTTCAAGCTGTGCTGGGCTGGGGAGAGCAAGTGCTAGAGGAACTAGAGGGATGAGAGTAAGAGCTGTATAAAAAGAAATGATAGCTGTGAAAGCTTTGATAGTTCCAGATAACCAATAAACAGGATGCCAAAGCGTCCACACTTCTACAATATGTGTTGTGCCACAAGAAATAATAAAGGCTCCAAACAAGAGAAAAATGTTTCTAAAAGGCACATCTTTCCGCTTGCGGACAAAATACACCAGCGTCAGCGGGATCGAATAGTAAGAAAGTGCGATTATGACATCTGACAGGATATGCAGCGAAACCAACTCTGGTTTCCATAAATAACAATGCCCATGAGGAATAAAATTTTCTGAGAAAAAATTGTAAAAAAGATCCATGCCAAAACCTCCTACCTCCTGCACACTCATATACCTGACTATTATGCAAGAGGTAGAACTAAATATGTATTAAGGAGGATGTTTATTAGATTGAAGTTATTTATGGGGGATGAACTTCAAGAATTTCTCCACTGAGTAACTCCGCTTGATGATGCTCCTCTGCGGCATCCCCAAGGGCGATCGCCTAATCAGTTATTCCCAGGCTATGAGTAAATAGGTTTGCTTAAGGTGTGATGGCGGTTGGATGTACGGCAGTAATTTCTGTATAGCGAGTAAAATCGCTGATGTTGAAGGTCAGGATGTGGGTTAACCCATGCACCAGCATTGCTGCGACCAGTCGAGCGTCATGTACGTTTACTCCTCTAATCTTATAGGCAACTACCAGCTTTTCCCATTCTTGGTAAATTGCCTCCGTATCCAGCAACAAGGGAAAAATAGTCTTTAAACGGTTAATTTCTGCTTCTGCTTGGGCTGCGGTATGTCCCAAGCCATTCCTCTGGGTTGGACGGGTGTAAACGTTCCAAAATTCAATCAAGTTTTGCGGTACGATGCATAAACGTTCTCCCAGTGCCAGCAGGGTAGCGATGGCATGACTTGCATCTGGATACATTGGGTGAGAGGGTTCTACGCTACGAAGCAATACATTTGTATCTACAAGAAAAGTCAATTATAATTCCTCGTCTGAGTAGATACTTTCCCGGCTAACAGCATAATCTGATAACAGAGGTGAATTGCGATCGTGACTCTCTGCCCACTCCCGAAACACTTGTGCCAATTCTTCTGGAGTAGCGGTTTCGTACAAAGGACGCTGTACCTGTTGTGGTTGAACTAACCGCTCAAGCATTGCGTCCAGGTGTGGTTTAATTTCGTCTGGACTTTTTGTGGTTATCCGCGCCAAAACCTGAGTGATTGTCTCTATATCTTCTTTATGTGCTGACTCAAAATTGCGAAGCAATTCTTTGGAAAGGTTATTCATAACAATAAGGCCACCATTCAACAGAAAATTTATTTTTAGATTACTGAGAAATTTTTACACGCAGCGTACCTCATCATTTACAATGCATCAAGTTCCACTCACAGACTCTACCCTTGCTGCTGAATACTGCTGTAACACCTGCTTAATATACTGCCCAGTATAGGATCTAGGATTCTCCGCCACCTCCTCTGGCGTACCTACAGCAATAACCTCTCCCCCTTTGTCGCCGCCGTCCGGTCCCAAATCTACCAGCCAATCAGCACAACGAATCACATCTAAATTGTGTTCAATCACTAAAATGGAATTCCCTTTATCCACCAAACGTTGCAAGACATCTAACAACTTGTGGACATCATAAAAAGATAAACCTGTCGTGGGTTCATCTATGAGATAAAGTGTCTTACCTGTAGCGCGACGTGATAATTCTGTTGCTAATTTTATCCGTTGTGCTTCTCCACCAGATAAGGTTGTTGCTGGTTGTCCAAGTTGAATATATCCCAACCCCACATCAACTAAAGTTTGCAGTTTCGTCGCTGCTTTGGGAATATTTATAAAAAACTCCAAAGCTTCCTCAACAGTCATATTCAGAACATCAGAAATAGACTTATCTTTGTACTTGACCTGCAATGTTTCGCGGTTATATCTTGCACCTTTGCAAACTTCGCATTGGACATAAACATCTGGCAAAAAGTTCATTTCAATGACATTCACACCTTGTCCACTGCAAGCTTCGCAGCGTCCACCTTTGACGTTGAAGGAAAATTGCCCTGCTTTATAACCCCTTGCTTTTGCTTCAATTGTTGCTGTAAAAACTTCGCGAATAATATCAAAAACACCTGTATAAGTCGCTGGGTTAGAACGCGGTGTTCTACCAATAGGTGATTGGTCAATGACAATGGCTTTGTCAACACTATCCAATCCCTCAATGGCATCTATGTCTTTAGGAAAAGGAACTTTGCGCGTCAGCTGATGTTGCAGTGCGGGGTAGAGTAGTTCGTTAATTAGCGTAGATTTACCAGAACCAGAAACACCAGTGACAGCGACAAGTTTACCTAAAGGTATTTCTACATCTACATTTCTTAAGTTATTGCGGCGGGCATTTTTAATGACTAAACTTCGCCCATTTCCGTCTCGACGTGCATCTGGAGTTGTAATCACCCGTCGTCCTGACAAATATGCACCCGTTAGCGACTCTTCCGCTTTCAGCAACGCTTGCAAATCACCTTGGGCGACAATATTTCCGCCATGAATACCCGCATGAGGACCAATATCAACAAGGTAGTCAGCAGCACGAATGGTTTCTTCATCATGCTCTACCACAATTAAGGTATTTCCCAAATCCCTCAATTTTGTTAAAGTTCGCAGTAACCGCCCATTATCTCGTTGATGCAAACCAATACTTGGTTCATCCAAGACATACAAAACCCCAGTCAACCCAGAACCAATTTGAGTTGCTAGACGAATTCGTTGCGCTTCCCCACCCGAAAGCGTCATCGCCGGACGATCAAGTGTTAGATAATCTAATCCTACATCCAACAGAAATTGCAATCGCGCTCTAATTTCTCTCAGTACCAAGTCGCCTATTTGCAACTGGCGATCGCTCAACTCTAACTTATCAATCCTCTCCCGACACTCTCGAATCGAAGCACCACTCAAATCTAAAATCCGGTACTGTCCCAACCGCACCGCCAACGCCTCCGGTTTTAAGCGCTTCCCCTCGCACACTGGACACGGCTGGTCAATCAAATACTGTTCTAACTTTTGCTTAATTAACTCCGAACCACCATCATACTGCCTTTGCAACATAGGCAGCACCCCTTTAAACCCTGAGTTCTGCTTCTTCTGCGCCTCTTTGGTTCGTTCCTCTCCATATAAAATGACCTCTCGTTGCTCCTCAGTCAACTGACTCCACAGCGTCTGCAACTCAAACCCAAACTCTTGCCCCTGCTTGTACAATAATTCCAGATAATAAGAATTGTCCTTATCCGACCAAGGAGCAATAGCAGCATACACAGGCGCTTTCGGGTCAGGAACCACCAAATCTGGCGAAAACCTTCTTAAACTTCCAAGCCCGTGACAGTGAGGACAAGCACCATAAGGAGAATTAAACGAAAACAAACGCGGCGATAATTCTTCCATAACCGCCCCGTGTTCCGGACAAGCAAAGTTCTCGGAAAATACTAATTCTGCGGGTAATTCTTTTTCTTTTGTATCTTTTATAAGTTCAATCACCGCAATTCCACTAGATTGTTTCAGGCAAGTTGCAAGAGAATCGACCAAACGCTCCTGCATACCAGCCTTTTTCACGAGGCGGTCAATCACCACTTCGATTGTATGCGTAACATTTTTATCTAACTCAATCGCGTCAGAAAGTTCTCGCACCTCGCCATCCACCCGGACACGGACAAAACCTTGAGAGGCTAAACTTGATAACAGCTTGTTGTGAGTCCCTTTTTTACCCCGGACGACAGGCGCGAGGATTTGAAAGCGGGTACGTTCAGGAAGTTCTAGAATGCGATCGCACATCTGATCTATCGTCTGAGGGGCAATACAGCGATCGCATATCGGACAATGAGGTTCACCCGCCCGTCCAAACAACAGACGCATATAATCGTAAATCTCCGTCACCGTCCCCACGGTGGAACGGGGGTTATGGGAGGTAGACTTTTGGTCAATGGAAATCGCCGGGCTTAAACCCTCTATCGCCTCCACATCAGGTTTTTCCACCTGTCCTAAGAATTGCCGTGCATAAGCACTGAGGGATTCCACGTAACGGCGTTGCCCTTCGGCGAAGATGGTGTCAAATGCTAGGGAAGATTTGCCAGAACCAGAAACACCAGTAAAGACAATCAGGCGATCGCGTGGCAGTTCCAAATCAATATTCTTGAGATTATGCTGCCTTGCACCTCGAATGCGGATTGTATTTTGGTTGTTGGAGTTAGGGTGTGGAAGATGTCCATTTAAGGATGCGGCTATCTGCTGGCTATTTGACATATGGGTGAACTGAGAGAAAGCGGCGGAGGCGAAACAGTTCTTAATATTATCATTGTCGCCCTTACCATAGTAGAACAATCGTACTGTTATAGGTGATGATTCCACCCTTGTTTGTAGTGTAATTGCCCTTATCTCTTGTAGCCGATAGCTCAAAGCCTCTGGGCAAGAAGTGCAGGAACAATAGTCTCAAACGATGACTCACTGTTACGCTAGATTTATCGATGGCATTGAAGAGGCATTTTTACTATGCTAGCCAGTGCAGCCACTTATGAAATTACCTGGGAAAAGTTACCAGATGATTTTGTTTTAGATGACGAGCCAGTGGATAACATTAATCAGCCACTATTAGCTGCGGCTTTAACAGAAAGCTTAGAACTGGCGGTCAGATTATCAGCCAACGCCTTAACCATAACTAACTACGGCATCTGTGCGACTTTAAATAACAAAATCGTGGTGAAAGCTCCCGATTGGGGATTTATACCTTCTATTAAAGTATCACGTGAAGAGGTTAAGCGTAGTTATACTCCACAACTCCAGGGTGATTTTCCAGTCATCGTGATGGAATTTCTTTCGGATACAGAAGGTGGAGAGTATTCCAGTAAACCAACTTATCCACCTGGCAAATGGTTTTATTATGAGCAAGTTTTAAAAGTTCCCAACTACGCCATTTTTGAACCAGAAACGGGAGTGTTGGAAGTTTATCGGCTAGATAATTCTGGGCAGTATCAACTTCAGACACCAGATGAAAACAATCGTCTCTGGATTGCGGAAATGAACCTGTTTTTAGGTATATGGCAAGGAAGCCGAGAAAATCGAACAGGCTATTGGTTGCGTTGGTGGGATGAACACGGGGAACTCTTGCTATGGGGTTCGGAATTAGCAACTAAGGAACGTCAACGGGCAGAACGATTGGCAGCGCAGTTGCGATCGCTCGGAGTAGAACCAGAAATTTGAACCTAGTTTTCATTGAATGACGGTCTGACCCAGGCGCTTTAAAGCTCTCAAAACCATATATAAATCATCAGCACGATTGAGAGACAGTGTGTAGGATAGAGCATATTTCGGTTGACCTTGTTTGGTCAATTTCAAAAACTGGAATTCTCTACCATTGGTCACAAAACCAAACACGGGTTTTCCAGAATCAGGACAACTAAGCATATATGCCAGAACTTGAGGAATTGCTGCCTCTAGAGAGTATTGTGCCCGTTTTGCTTCAATCGTAATCACCCAAAACGGAGGATGAAATACTAAAATCTCTATGAGACCGCGTACAATTGTGCCTTCATCTTCGGATAGAATTTCTATCCCCTTTTCAGCAGCAATGTAAAAAGGTGGACGATAAAAACCTGCCAGCTTCAGTAGAGGTGATAGCACAACCATCTTGACGACAGGCTCTAGAATTTCATATTGAGATAAATGAAAATACTCACGCTTGACTTCATCGAGAACTTGCTTTTCTGAGTCACTGAGTTCAGGCAAATTATCCTGCCAGTCTCGGAAAAACTGTTCGTTCTCCGTGCGTTGCAGCCCAAATGTTTCGCTTAACTGGGCAAGATTAATATCTTTTGCTTGTATAGTTTGAACCATAACTTCATGATTTCACTTCAACAGACGTAGTAGTCAAGAAACCCGATTTTTTAAAACCGGGTTTTTCACTCAGTTTACAAAGATGCTAACCAGTCCACAATTTGTTGATTGACAACATCTGGCACTTCATCGTGGGGACAATGTCCAGCCCCCGGAATAGGCACAATTTTGATATCCTTACCATTTTCCCGCGCTTTTTCGTAAATTTTCGCCCCGGAGATTGGTGTCCAAGGGTCATCTGCACCCCAAACGACCAGCAATGGGCGCTCCACCTTAGGCAAAAGCTCCACTGGAGAAGGACCAGGAGGCGCAGTGAGGATAGAGGCGAAAACTTGTTGCGCTCCTGGATCACAAGAAGGAGCATAAAGTAAATCTACCAATTCATCGGTGACGGCTTCCCGGTTGCGGTAAACCTGGTATAGGGTACGGCGAATTTGGGCTTTTTGGCGGACGCGGTTAAAGACGAATCCTCCTGCAAGGCGCGATCGCACCAATGAGTTAAAAGCTCCCATTGCGATACGAAGCGGCGGGTTCAGTTCCTGTGGTCGATGACTCAACCCACCTGCACAGTTAATCAAAACACCAGCTGCGGCTACTTCCGGATGTTCCGCCACCACCATTAAGCTTAGAAGTCCGCCGATAGAGTTACCTATAAATATCGCAGGCTCTTGAATGTGTGATGCACAAAAATCCTTGAGCAGTTCCACCCACACTTCGACTGTGTAATTTAACGGTGGCTTATCGGAACCACCAAACCCCAAAAGGTCAACAGCAAAGACTTGATAGCCAGCGGCTGCTAAAACGGGGATATTTTTCCGCCAATGTCCAATCGAAGCCCCAAAGCCATGAACTAGTACTAGGGGGCGTCCAGTACCCATAACGGTGTACTGAATTTTGTAACCCTGCCAAGTCCAAAAGAGTTTTTCAAAGGTAGCCGTTGTTTGCTGCTGGATACTTACAGTCATTGATTAAGATTTTTAAAGTGTGTCCTCATATAGTCATTTTCTCTAATTTCAGAGAATTAGGCACAAAATGCTATTGTTGAACCAGTCCCAGTCGGGTTAAGGTTTCTGCCCTAAGACGCTTTCTCCCAAGGAAGGGAAAGAAACTGTAACTTAATTTCTAGACAAAGCTACCCATAGCTACTCAATTTTGGGTAGCTTTATATTTTTATTCGGTTTTTACTACTTGATACATGGTCTAAATTTGACCATGAGCAGACGATTGAGTGAAATAATAAAATGCCTAAACGAAATAGATGGTTTAAGGTTTTGCTTACTCAGCAAGAATTAGACAAGCTTCAAGCGTACGCAGACAAACAAGGCTGGAATATGTCTCAAGCATTTAGAGAATGGATAAAGGAGTTGCCTTGCTACTTGGATTCAAAACAGAGCTAATACTCAATAAGGCGCAACGCACAGCATTGATGAAGCATTGTGGTATAGCACGCCATGCTTGGAATTGGGGACTAGGACTGACCAAACAAATTCTTGACCACAACAATGCCTTACCCGATTCTAAAATCAAATTTCCTACTGCTATCGACCTACATAAGTGGTTAGTAGCGTTAGTGAAATCTGAAAACGAATGGTATTATGAATGCAGCAAATCTACACCACAACAAGCTTTAATGGCTTTGCGTGAGGCTTGGAAACGTTGTTTTAACAAAACTGCTGGTGTTCCAAAGTTTAAAAAGAAAGGCAAGCGTGATTCTTTCACACTTGAAGGTACTGTCAAAATTCTAGGTAATAACAAAATTCAAGTACCTGTAATTGGTGTTCTCAAAACTTATGAACGACTCCCACAAGTATTGACCAAGTCTGCAACAATTAGCCGTCAAGCCGATAAATGGTTTATCAGTTTCAGATTTGATGTAGAAACTCAAAACTTAGAGCAGACAAATGTTGTAGGCGTTGATCTTGGTGTTAAAAATCTTGCTACATTATCTACTGGTGAGGTGATTGCAGGAGCGAAGTCTTATAAGAAATATGAAGCTAAGTTATCCAGAATGCAATGGTTGAATCGCCATAAAATTATCGGTTCAACTAATTGGAAGAAAGCACAGATAGCAGTAGCTAGGCTGCACATGAAGATAGCCAACATCCGAAAAGACACGTTACACAAACTAACAACACTACTTGCCAAGAACCACGGCACGGTAGTGATAGAAGACTTGAATGTATCGGGCATGATGGCTAATCATAAGCTAGCAAGGGCAATTGCTGACATGGGATTTTATGAGTTTCGGCGTCAGTTGACTTATAAGTGTCAATTGTATGGCTCCAAGCTTATTGTAGTTGATCGATGGTTTCCCAGTTCTAAAACTTGTTCAAACTGCGGAACAAAGAAAGAAACACTCACTTTAAATGAGCGAGTGTTTGAATGTGGTGATTGTGGATTTGTCATTGATCGCGATTTGAACGCAGCGATTAATTTGTCAAAAGCTGTCAGTTAGGCAGTGATAGCCTGTGGACTGGTTGATGCCGACATCTCCAGGTTGAAGCAGGAAGTAAACGAAACCCAAAGTGGAAATAATTAGTACAAGTTATCTTTGTCTAGAAAGGTCTAATTATGGGTAGCTTTGGGTAGGATTTATGTAACGGAAAATTCATATGCGAATCACGGACATTAGACTTCGGTTAGAACCTGGTCAAAAAGTTACCTTACAGCCTGTTTCTTGGGAAAGATTTGAAGAAATTCTCGTTGAGTTAGGACAAAAGCGGTCATCTCGAATTGCTTATGCCAATGGAATTTTAGAAATCATGGCTCCATTACCAGAGCATGAACGGTCAAAAGTCTTACTTGCAGATTTCGTAAAAACCCTGTTAAAAGTCCAGAAACGAGCATGGGAACCCCTTGGTTCGACGTTAATGTACTGCGAGAAGGCAAGTATGTTGAGTTCCAGACCAGTCCTACATTCCCTAATGTAGAAGTTATTAAGATTATTCCACGGTTTATGCAACGTGCCGTCATAGGTTGGTGTCACTCAGACTCTAGAAGAACTTGAGGTATTTGCTAGAGGTGGTGATAGTTAAAAACAGAATGTATTTTAATGCTTAAGAAGAACTCAGTTATCAGAATGCAGAACTCAGAATACATCCCTATAAATAAATTTAGGGGATTTAAATAAGGACGCCTTGTTTCATCGCACTACGTGTCTTAAAACAATTCTTTTTCTTCTTTCCATAAAGGAGTTGGGGGCTTGCATCCTTTTACTTATTCCTCCAAGCTGACTACTGAGTTCTGAGTCCTAAGTTCTTTCTTCGGTCACAACTTAATTATTCCAGCGTCATCGCTCCATTTGTACTTCCATCACCTTGCACATAAATATCTCTAATTGGGAAGGGGATTTTAATTCCTTCTTTCTGATAACGTTTGTGCAATTTCTTAATAAATAAATGTTTAGCCATACGTTGGTCAAAAAATTCATTGACTCGCATATAAAGCGTAAAATTTATACTAAAATCAGCAAATTCATTAAATCTTATATAAGGTTCATTTGCTATTAATTCAGGAGCAATTTCCTGCATCACCTCTTTAGCAACCTTTACAGTCACTCTTTCGACTTGATCAAGGTCGCTATCATAGCCAACTCCTACATTCATCGTTAATGTGATTTCTTTAACTGGTAGATGATAGTTCGTGAAAATAGCGGAAGCTAGCTTAGAATTTGGTACTATTATCACGTTATTGGAAAGCTCTTTTATAGTCGTATTGCGCCATGTTATATCTGTAACGTAACCCTCATGATTTCCATCAGCTAGTTTAACGTAATCTCCTGTTCTGACTTGCTTAGAAATAATTAAATAAAAACCAGAAAATAAATTAGCTAGTGTATCTTGAAGTGCTAAACCAACTGCTATACCACCAACACCCAACGTTGTCAGTATTGGTGTAATTTCAAACCCTAACGTCTGCAATATAATTAATGTTCCCAAAACTAAAACGGCAGTTTTGGCTCCATTAGAAAGCAGTGATGCTGAAAGACCATTAGTTCTGCGAAAAAATAAATTTACAAACCCAGCAGTCAGTCTGGCAAAAACTACAGTGACTGTATATAAAAAAGCGCTTGTAATAATCTTTTTCAGTAGTTCTGTAACATCCGGATCAGGGCGGTAACTCATCAGTGCAGCATAAAACCCACCAAGCACGCACCAAAAGAAGGGCATACGATTCAAGGAGCGAAATATAATTTCACTTCCGCGAATTTGTCTGCTAGCAACAAATTTTCTCAGTCTTGTAAAGATAATTTGTTCGCTGATAATTCCACCAAGAAAACCAGCCAAGATAAACAGAATTGGCAAAATCCAATGCATCATAAAAATTTTTGATTTTAGACTTTGGATTTGAGATTGAAGGAATTTCTAGTATAATATCCCACAGCAAAAGATACCAGAATCGCAGCTAGAAGTGATTCGATAATTCCGTGAAAAGCGCTCTCGGCTTATTTGCTATTGTCCCTTGTTTGGTTTTGTGTTTCAACAAAACTTGCGTGAATCTGTGTCGGTTAAACTCGGGATTCGACGTAAAAAACTACTTACTTGTTCCCAAATTCGCAAAGAGTACCAACGAGAAAATATCTTTTGGCGTACTTAGGGTCTTGGCGGTTCAAAATAAATAACATGAACTTGCCAATTATTTACCACCCCAATTATGTTGCCCCACTACCCGAAGGTCATCGCTTCCCGATGCCAAAATTTAGGCAACTCTACGAACTGCTCCTAGCAGATAACGTAGCGCAAAAAGAACAATTTCACACGCCTACACGCCCACCACAAGAGTTGATAGAGTTAGTTCACACCCCAGAGTACGTTCAAGCTTACTGTCAGGGTACTCTCGATGCCAAAGCACAGCGGCGCATTGGATTACCCTGGAGTTCAGCACTGGTGAACCGTACGTGTGTAGCAGTAGGTGGTACTATTCTTACCGCGCAACTCGCACTAAAGCAGGGTTTGGCTTGCAATACTGCAGGCGGTACTCATCATGCTTTTCCCAGTTATGGATCTGGTTTTTGTATTTTCAACGATTTGGCGATCGCCTCCCGCGTCTTACAAAAACTCGGACTTGTCCAAAAAATTCTGATTGTGGACTTGGACGTGCATCAAGGCGATGGCACTGCTTTCATCTTCCAAGAGGATGATAGTGTTTTCACTTTCTCGATGCACTGCGAAGTTAATTTTCCTGGCACAAAGCAACAAAGCGATTTGGATGTTCCCCTGGCTGTAGGAATGGAAGATGACGCCTATCTGCAAACTTTGGCAAAATTTTTACCAGATTTGCTTTCGGATGTCAAGCCAGATTTCATTTTCTACGATGCTGGTGTTGATCCACACATAGGCGATCGCCTGGGAAAATTAGCCCTAACCGATACAGGCATCTTCCGTCGGGAAATGCAGGTTTTGAGTACCTGTGTTGCCGGCGGATACCCTGTCGCTTGCGTTATTGGCGGCGGTTATGCTGATGATATGAAATCCCTTGTTTATCGTCACTCCTTGGTGCATCGCGCTGCCAGTCAAGTTTATCAGCAATACAGACTTTGATATAGTAGAACTCTTGCATACAATCAATGTTTTTGAGATGAAACCACAGATGGACACCGATGAGCACCGATATTTATCTGTGTCCATCTGTGTCCATCTGTGGTTCAAAAATTCATAAATCCTATTTTTGTAAGAAGTCTATTAATACCAATTCTCCATGAAAATGTACTTAATATTTATTAAACGAACCGCCAAGACGAGCCAGCGCTGCAGGAGGGTTTCCCGACCTAGGCGACTGGCGTCGCCAAGCACGCGGCTGAGTGAAAGAGTAAGTATTAAGTGCAAGTTTACAGAGAATTGGTATAAGTAAAACTAAACTTGGAAAATGTGGGCAAGGGCAAGAGTGGATGAACAACGGCAAAGTCAGAATTTACGAACTATCAAAGGAATTGAAGTTGGACAACAAAAAGCTATTAGCAATTTGCGACCAACTCAACATTGCAGCTAAAAGTCAGAGCAGCACAATTTCTGAATTCGAGGCAGAACGCATTCGTAAAGCGACAAAGAAACGAGTTGCTAACGTTGCCACCTCTTCCCAAACAAATTCCTTAAATATTAAAACAAACTCCGAAAATTGGGGCTATGTATTAGTAGGTTCGACAATTGATCGATTGATCCGCAATCTTGAAGGTGATGCTGCCCTTGAATCATATCCCGAATTTCGGGAGCGGCGAGAGCGTGCCAACGAGTTAATGTTTGAATGTGTCGGTCGAAAGCCTTGCCTGTTTTATGTTCGTCGCAAGGGGGCTGGAAAAGAGCCAAAACAAGAAATTTGGGAGTTGACAATCGCAACAGACTCGGATGTTCAATTACCCATAAAACTTAAGAAGCTAGGAAAAACGTTAGGATTCATAGCAGCTGTACAACAAAATGGATACGGTGGTTTAAAGATACTGTCGGTTCAGTTCCTACAACTCTCACGGGGACACGCTGATGGCTATGGTGTCCCTTGTCGCTTGTGTTTGCTACCCGACCACGAACATCATCTCGGCATTCCGTCAACGGCATTGGCACGCATGGCAGCCACGCCAGTCTGTGGTGACCATGTACCGACAGAAGATCAGCTTAAAGCTTGGAAAGCGTTTTTGCAGATTGAGGAAAACATTGCTAAGGCACGTCAGTTTTGTGTGCCTTACTTGGCTCATAATTATAGCTCCAGAAGGCGGATCAGTTTTGAAATTGATGTAGCCTCAGCCACCCTTGACGGTTCTCCTGAAAATTCTTTGGGTGTGAAAAACTTCTGGGAACGGGCAAAACGGGCAAGAAACGAAGAACTAAAACTTTTCGAGACTGCACCCACAGGAAAAAACTGGCAGAACAGCCGCCAACTCGGGTCTGTTGAAGAAGTTGACTCCAACCGTTGCATCATACATATAAGGCTAGAACGCGACTTAGCTGAATACATGGCAGCAGGGCGTTATCAGCTGCCAGTCACCGGATTCTTGTGTTTCGAGGCAGTTGGTGACATCAAACAAATTCAGCGCAAGAAAAAAGCTTTAGACGACTTGAATAATGGTTACACCCAAAATCCCTACTTGGGTAACTTCTTATTCGATGCTTCCCAAGCAAGACCGATTCAAAAAACTGTTCAACTTCGACCAGAAGATATGTTATTATCTTCCGCTAATCCTGGTCAGAAAGCAGCAGTGGAAACGGTACTTGCAGCCGAGGATCTTGTTCTGATTCAAGGTCCGCCAGGGACAGGTAAAACGACTGTGATTGCGGAGATTTGCTATCAAGTTGCTCTTCGGGGTGAACGCACTCTCATTGCCTCTCAAGCAAATTTAGCAGTTGATAATGCCCTGAGTCGATTAGTTCACAATCCAGTGATTCGGGCTGTACGAAAGGGACGAGCCGAGAAAGTTGGGGAAGAAGGACAGCCATTTTTAGAAGACCAAGTGATTGGCACATGGCTACAAAATACCGCGACTGATTGCGAAAACAATCTCACCCAACGCCTTGAAAATGTAAAGATTTTGCGTCAATTGTTGACATCATCACAACGATTCACAGCATACGTAAAAGCAGAAGAAGAATTTTATCAGACACAAAATGAATTCAACAATACCAAAGCAAGCTTAGAGGCAAACTGTAAAAATCAAGAAACAGCCTACAAGAAAACTGAAGCACAGAAAAATGAGGTTGAATTCCTAATAGCAAGGTTGGAGGAACTGCTAAACGCTGCACCGAACGTAAACTGGGAAGACCCAGAAGTAACAGATTTTTTGCCACTTCTTAAACCCTACACAGAAGGTAACAGTACAGTAGAAAACTTTTTGGCAGATGTTCGTACAGCCATCAAATATACTGATGAACTTGGTTTTGTTCGCCCTCAACGTGGCGCATTTGGCTTGGCGGTTTGGTTGCGTGAAACTGTAGCAGATGTATCTGAATTTAAAACAGCATTAAGTTCTGCTCAAGAGGCAACTGTAGCCATGTCGGAGGTTGCGGCGTCGGTGCAGGTATTTAGACAGAATTCTACTTATTTAAATCAGCTACAAACAGATTATCAGCAATTTCTTACCAAGCAGCAAAACTTACAACAAACAATTCGGAGTTGGGAAAACCGCAAACGGGAAATAGATTATATTATCACAGCAGTTAAGGAATGGAAGTCTACAGCATATTCTCTTCTGTATCATGTATTAAATGATTGTCACAAATCTGGGCAACCATTAACAGAGAATTTAGCGGACTTACCACTAGGTTTGTTGATGTTTGCTAAGACATTCAAATTAGAAATTGTGCCGAAAGGTTACACACTTAAGCTACCAGAGTGGGAGTTATTAGCAAAGGCGATCGCCTATGAAATAGACGGCGGTTTTATTGACCGACGAGGTAAACAGTATAATTTTAGTTATTTTTTACAGCAAAGTTTCAGCAAAACTCCAATGGTGCTGTCAACAAGCGATTGTACCCAATGGCAAGAAATTTACCAACAGTTTAATAACTATCAACAACTCAAACCTAGTCAGCGAAAATTGCTGGTTGAAAATACACAGTTTTTTCTGATGAGAATGCAACAGAAGTATGGTGCATCATGGGACTTGAATAACATTGAGTCTACTCTCACGCGGATTACACAAGAATTACTCGATAGCATCCTGAAAAATGCACGTCAATGCGTTTTACAAGTCAAAACCGAAACCGAACAACAGCTTCAAAGTTTACAAAAACAACTTAAGGAACTTCAAAAAAATGGAATTACCCAAGAGCAAATATCTGCCAATCAATCTCAGGTAGAAAGAGTAAGACAAGATGGTAGTTTGAAACTTGCACGAGTTATCAGTATTCTGCAAGAACTTACCCAACAGCACAACTTACCCGCTCAATTACGCATTCTAGCGGAACAATATCTTGCCAAGCAATCAAATATTTGGGAACAGCCCCAAGAATTCTCTAAGCAAGTGCATTCTTGGGCAAATTGCATAAATCAGCTTGAAACCTTAATTTCATCATTAGAACCTTTTGCTGTACTGGAAATTATCAAAAAATCTCTGCATAAGCATCTCTCACGGCTAAAAGAAGAAAACACAATTTCTCTACAGCTACTTGAAGAATTAGAAATAAAACTACGTGAATCACAGCAAAAAATACAACCACAGCTATCAGAAAATTTAAAATCAGAGCGAAACTGGTGGCAGATAGCATGGCAAGCAATACCTGATAAATTTAAGCTTGAAATTCCTGCTACAGACTTGTTTAATATAAACTATTTACGCACCGTAAAAAGCCAGTTTGAATATTGGCAAAAGCAACTCCAAAATGAAGAAACTTATCTCAATAGATATCAGAAGTTTGTCCAAGATTGGATTGAAAAATTACGCAACCCCTCAGAGGGCGATCGCAACGATTTGAGGCGAATTTATCTAGATAACGCCAACGTCGTCGGTATCACCTGTGTTCAAGCAGCAAATCGAGAATTTTCTGAAGAATTCAAAAACTTTGATGTCGTCATCATTGATGAGGTGAGTAAGTGTACTCCACCAGAATTACTCATCCCAGCTTTGAAAGGCAAAAAGTTAGTCATGGTTGGCGACCATCGACAATTACCACCCATGCTTGATACTAGCACTTTAGAAGAAGTTGCTCAAGAAATTAGTAGTACACGAGAAGAACTGCAATTCTTAGAAGAATCACTTTTCAAAAGTCAGTTTGAAGCTGCTGATGAAAGCATCAAACAGATGCTCACTACACAGTATCGAATGCACCCCTTTATCATGGGGGCAATCAATCAGTTTTATGACGGTAAACTAGAATGTGGAATTTTACAACCTGACACGAAACGCGCACATAATTTGGCAGGTAAAATCATTCAAAAAGACCACCATATTGTCTGGGTAAAAATGCCAGCAGAAAATGAGTTTCAAGAGCAACGTGAAGGAACTTCATTCTTTAATCTTCAAGAAATTGATGCTATTGAACGTCTTTGTCAGCAGATGGAGAGTGCTTGGGCTACTAGAGTTGCTAATGGTGAACCTAAAAAAGAAATCGCCGTAATTACATTTTATGGCGCTCAACTCAGAAAAATTGATGAGCGCCTTCAATCGGAACTTTATCCTTCTTTACAAATTCGTACTGGAACAGTTGACCGATTTCAAGGTATGGAAAGACCTGTTGTAATTGTTAGTATGGTTCGTAACAATAGTAAGGGAGATGTGGGTTTTGCCAAGAAGTCAGAAAGGGTGAACGTTGCTTTTTCCCGCGCGCAAGAACTACTAATAATTGTGGGATGTCACGATTTATTTACCCGTCAAACAGGCAAAATCGGAAGTATGTATTCAGAGGTTTCCAACATTGTACATCGTCATGGAGGTTTAGTTGATGTTTCTCGCGTCTTCTGCTAAACCTATTGATAATAATCTCAGAGATTTGGTAAATGAAATTGAAGCACAAAGCCCTGGTTTATCGGTTTTAGCAGCGCGTCAATTCCGCTATAGTTTGTGTCAAACTCATGTAGAAGTTACTATCAGGGAATCCCGCCAGTTCAATGTACTTGAAGAGTTTATAATCCGGGCTGGTGTTGAATTGGACTCTCCGCCAACAGCAGATGAATTAGCATCTATACTGGGGCTTGATCCTGTATTCGTCCGAAGTACTATTGCGACTCTTCAGAAGTTACAAACTCTCGAAGTGAGATCACCAATTACAGTCACTCCTGAAGGGCGTTTATTCTATGAGAAAGGAACTGTACCACAGCCCCCATACTCTGAAAAAATTTATGCTGTTGTAGATCCCTTGGGCGAAAAGCTTACCTTTGCCTCTGAACCATTTAATGATGCACTGGTGATTTTGCCTAATTTGGCAGACTTTGTCACCATTGATAATACAATTACTGATATTTCTTCCTTATCGCTTGAAGAATTACAACAAAGTATTCAGGCTTCAGGTTTAGCACTTCATGTACCAGAAGATGGAAAAATCGTCATTTCCTGTAAGGTAATAGCTCCCACCAAAAAAAAATGGGAAACTATATCGCTTTTCCTTGTCTTTGATGCACTTGAAGAGAAGTTGAACATCCAACTTAGAAAGGGAAAGCAAATTTTAAAGTCGGAACCAAACTGGCTGGAATCACTCCAAGCTGAAGGGAAAGTCTCTTTGCAAGCATTGTGCGAATTGTTAGACGAAACAATCACTTTTGAGCGCAAAGCAACTTTGAATCAGAAAAACACAGAAATTGAAGCCAGACTGGAAAAGATTCAGCAAAAGGCGCTGGAAACTGCAAGACTTGCGAGTGCAGAACAAAAAAAAATCAACTTGTCACGTACAGTTGTACAGTTACGCGATGGGCAAATTCCTCAAGCTTTCTCAGAAGTTTTAAATTCGGCACAGCATCAGATTCTTATTTATTCTCCTTGGGTAAATCAGGCAATTGTAGACGAAGAATTTCTTCACTCGCTGCAAAAATTGGTGAATCGTGGAGTTTGGATTTTGATTGGACATGGAATTGCCCAGCAACAAGAAGATGAAGAAAAACCAATACCAGCACAAGTGGAGGAAAAACTTCGAGGACTGAAAACGCCTGATGGCTTGCCAGCTATACAGGTTTTTTGGTTAGGAAATTCCCATGTCAAAGAAGTCATAGTTGATGGGAAAATTCATCTTTGTGGAGTTCATAATTGGCTGTCTTATGGCGGCGATTATTTACCACGAGGCGAATCGGTTTATAAAGTCACAATTCCTCATCAAGTCCAAGAAGCTTATGAATTTCTCGCCAATCGCTTCAAAAACCATGCTGGAAAATTGTGGGAACATGCTATACAAAATCGCGATACTCAACTAGCTGTACAGCCTTTGTGTGTGTGGGGTGCGCTGGGTATGGAAGAAATGGCACTCACAACCATACAGCAAAATAACTGGCTAGAACTTATTCCGGTGTGGCTGAATGTCGTATGTCACGGGCTAAAATCGCAAAAGCTATCAGCTGATTCAGCAAGTTTTAGAACTGCACTTTCTTTGCTGGATGAGGTATCCACAGAAGCGGCTTTTATTGAATCATTACGGCAAGGATGGCGTAGAGTTATGGGCGCGATCGCCACTAACAATCCTCAGCAAGCTTTAAACTTACTCAGTGATGAAGTGTGGGTACAGTTTCTGCGTCTCGCCATTGCCCAACCAACTCTCAACACGCCTGAGCTATTTATAGCAGCACAGACTCCATCTCAAAATATGCCAAAACAGCCTCAAAAGCGCAGAGGAAAAATCCCTTAATAAGCTAAATTTTTTCAAATTCTTGTGGACTGGGCATCTTGCCCGCCCAAATCATGCAAGTTAAATGCGGAACAGCTTATCAAAAGCTATATTCTAATTTAAGTCAAAAGTCAACACTCAAGAGTCAAAAAATTTTCTCCCTATTACTGCACATCCATACTCCCCTTGTCAACTGTTAATTAACTCTAACGTCACAAGCAGAATTTCGTCGCCTTCGATACAATCTATAAAGTAAGGAGAGCCGAGGAGAACAGACTGGTGCTATTGAAAGGCTTTGAAATTGAGATGTACACTGGCACCCCTAGTGGTGATATCGTCGGACTCTCCGACAAGATTGTTACGTCTTTGGATGGATTTGTCTGGGAGCCAGATAACCGAAACGTAGAATACACAACTGCACCAGAGCGAAATTACGACCAGCTTTTATGTGCCTTGTTGCGTCCTCGGCTGAAATTGCGAAACTTTATTCAGCAATTGGGCGATTACACGCTGATTCCAGGAAGCACTCTCTCGTTAGGTGGGAGCGATCGCTTTTTTCGCTCTGACCCCACAAACCCTTATCATACCTATATTGAGCAAACATACGGCACAAAAGTCGTAACAGCCAGCGTTCACATCAACGTCGGTATCAGCGATCCAGAACTTTTAATGCGGGCGTGCCGGCTGATCAGGGTAGAAGCACCTTTGTTCCTTGCCTTGAGTGCTTCGTCTCCCTTCCTAAATGGCAAAGCGACTGGGCATCATTCCACGCGCTGGAGTGTTTTTCCACAAACGCCTTCTCAAGTCCCGTTATTTGAAAGTCACGCCCACCACATTGATTGGGTGGAAAACCAGCTGGCGGCTGGAACTATGCAAAATGTTCGTCATCTTTGGGTATCAGTGCGCCCAAATGGCGATCGCCGTCCCTATGACTTAAATCGCTTAGAACTGCGAATTTGCGATTTAGTCATAGATCCAATTGCCTTACTGGCGATAACAGCTTTATTAGAGGCACGTATTCAGCAACTTATCGATAATCCTGATCTCGATCCGTTAACTCAAAGTACCTTCTCTCCAAATCAACTCGTCTCCCTCACCTATGCCAACGAAGCCGCTGCTGCAACTTCGAGTCTCGATGCTCAACTCAGGCATTGGCAAGATGGCAGAAGCATTTTAGCAAGAGATTGGATTGCCGAAATGTATCAAGAAGTTTGGGCGATCGCCAAGCAGCACGGCTTCGCTTGTTTCCTTTCACCACTGCAAAAAATCCTCCGCGAAGGCAATGAAGCTCAAGGGTGGCTGCAACTGCACGCACTCGGTTTGAGTGCAAGACACGTTCTCACTCAAGCGATTAGTGCAACACGAGAACGCGAAATCGAACTCGAAGATAAATTGTGTTCCCTCGTTGCTTAATCTGAACATGATCCATTGCCACTTAGCAACAACACATATTGTCCGAAGTGCAAGTCTTGTGTGATGCAAGTATACAGAATTTAAAAAATCGTGATATATCTCAGGGTATTTCTCATAATCTCTGAGATATATCATGTCTGTTTTAAATTTCTAATCAATGGCTTGAGGTGATGCATATTAAGAAAAACTATAAATGACCTCAGCCCTAAGATAGATTTGGAAAATTCCATACATTGCTTAATTCAACAAATTTATTCCAGAGCAAATGCCGCAGGTAGTTTTAGTTAACCCGCTCATTCCCCCCAATACAGGTAATATTGCTCGCACTTGTGCTGCCACAAGTACTGAATTACATTTGGTAGGACCTTTGGGCTTTGAAATTAGCGATCGCTACCTCAAAAGAGCCGGCTTAGATTACTGGCCCTATGTGAAGCTGCACTATTACGAATCTTTGGAAGCTTTTAAGTTGATACATCAGGCACGTGGCGGAAGATGGTTAGGTTTTAGTGTCAAAGGCACTTGCAAGCACGTAGATTTTCAGTTTCAACCTGATGACTGGTTGCTATTTGGTAGTGAAACGACTGGCTTGCCACCTGAGGTTATATCAGCTTGTGATGCTACGCTTTACATTCCCATGAGCGAACCGAATGTTCGTAGCTTAAATCTTTCTGTGAGTGTGGCAGTAGGTCTGTTTGAAGCTCGCCGTCAATTGGGGTATTGAGAGTCATCATTAAGAGTGTAGGAGCAAGCAGCCTTGCTCTGGTACAAAATATCTTACAGCCTTTTTTTTGTACATCTACTGAGATGAAAAATAAAAATGCTAACCTGATAATTGCGGTTGTTCCAAAAAAAATTTTGTCGTTTTCTCAGGATTACGGATTTATCTTATACACTATTTATGATAGCTTTCGCTAAATGTAGGGAGAATTACTGAAGACTAGAAATAGGGTTATATAAGAAATTTGTATAGAAAATAGGAACAACAGCCAAAATTGAATGATAAATTTTCGTAAATTTGAGTTTTCTGTTAATCGGGGAACAAAAACGTTCTGAGTCAGTCAAATCAGGAGTTTAAGCTATTTGGAACCCAGGTGTCATTTTAATCTCGGCTAGAAGAAACTGCGAGTTAACACGGTTGTTTTTTGGGGAATAATCAACGTAAAGTCTCGTGTGAGTAAGACGGATGGGGTAGAAAAAGTTTGAAGAGATCTACAGCAGGGTGTAGTCCTATTCGCTCTTAAAGTGCATCTGATCGCTGAAAGCAAGACTTGACTTGGCAAAAGTGTGATTGTCAGTCAGGGCTGCTAAAGCGACCAAGGCGCAAATTGTAAAGAAGAAAACTTATATGGTGTAAGAGCCTTAAGGTGTGAGGTGTGAACAGAACAAGTCAACACGTAAATTTAATTTTTAAGAATTGAATGATGTGAACTTGTCTAAATCAGAGAACCAGGTTAATCTTGCCTATGTATCTCTGATATGTGTGATCTTGATCTATTGTTGATAGTGATCTAAATCATTGACTAGTATCAGACTGAGAATTTGAGGTCAGTTAAGCGCTAGTGATCATAGGAGGTCGTCTTTGAAACGAGCATTGAAGAAGAAAGTGAAAGCTGAGTTGGACAATACCCTAGGCGATGATGCTCCGGTGGAACACATAGACGTGGTTAATCCAAGGGTTAACCAATGCCGGGTGCCAACAACAGCCGCGATGATTGGCTTGGCAATATCAATGGGAGCAACCAGCCTTTTGGTGACTCGACAAAGCGATCAAGCCGCAGCAGCAGAAGCGTTAGGTAATCAAAATACAGCCTCAACGGTTCCTGCTTCTGATGCCGAGGTGAAATATGCTTCCACAAAGAAACTGAAGCCGTCAGCCGTCTCATCAGTGAGTGTGCCTGAAAGTCCAGCTGTAGTTGAACCAACAGCAATTTCACAGGTACCGGGGCTGAGAGCTAAATGGCAAGCCGTGGCAAGCAGAATGTCTGTGCCAGCCTCTGCACCAGTGGTAGTTCCAAGTTCGCCCAAAGGAGCAGAGGAACAAAGCATTGCCTGGGAAAAAACCAACTTGCAACAGTCCAAAAAGCTAGGAGTACAAACACTCTCTCAAGCTGATGGTATCGGTGGTGTGCAAAGCGTGTCCTCGGTGTCTGCTCAACCAAAAACAGCAGAAGCAAACAACACACTGGAGCCAGAAGTCAATGCTCAATTGAAAGCGCAACAAGAATATGCGCTCAACAGATTACAAGAAAAATCGAACAGTTTAAGAAAGAGTCTGGCTGATTGGCAATCTAAGGAAACCAAAGATTTATCACAACAAGCAGTGACTAGGTTCGCACAGCCAATGACAGTGGCTGAGCAAATGCAAAAGACAAGCACAAGTATCACTGCTAGTCAGCAGTTAAATACGAACAGCGATGTCAGCACAACAAAACTCGTGTCGAAGTTGAAGCAAAGGTTGGAGGCACAGGTGTCACCAGCACCAATGCCAACAGCCGCACCAGCAACAGCCGCAGTTGTTGCGCCAAAGACTACACAAACGGCAACTGCGATAACACACGAAGTTAAGCCTGGAGAAACACTAGCGGCGATCGCCAACCATTACGGAATTTCACTTTCAGAACTCCTCAAGGCGAATAATCTCAGCAATCCCTATCAGGTGCGAATCAGTCAAAAACTGTTTATTCCCCTGACTGACAACCGCAGTACTACCCAGCAAACTGTCGCGCTCAATAAGAGTGCTGTTGTCTCGAGTGGTACTACCATTAGCGAAACAGGTGCAAACTCAGTCATTCCTAACAACAGCAGTGTTACTGTCCCAACACCAGTACTTACGGACAAACAGTTTCAAACCTACATTGAATCAACTACTGCTAACTTAGCAGAAAATACTATTACAACCCAAACAACCTCTGGTGCTGTCACATCTTATGGTGCTAATGGTGTTGGTGGTGATACCCCAGTGCCAAAAGTTTTTACAGAAATTCAATTAGCAAAAAGACCAACAGCTACGACAGCAAAACAGGTAAAAAATAGTCCACGTCTGCGTAGCTTACAAGCGGAAATTGAGAAATTGCGGGAGAAATACCGCTCTCAACAGGCTGGCAACGTCGTCGTGCCAGAGGGATCACAAAGCAATGATGCCTCGGTAACGGTTCCCGTTTCCAATCAAAACGATGTTGCCGTGCCAATTTCTGTGCCCAAACCAAATGACACAGCAGTGCAGATGCCTGTGACTAGACCGAACAATGCTGTTATACAAATACCCGTTCCTAGACCGATAGCACCCAACTATAGTAACAAACCAGGTAAGCCTACATACCGTGCTAGAAGACCTGCAAACGAACCAATTAATCCAGAACTGCTACCACCTAATCAAACAGTAGCAGCGCCTTCGATGGGAGGTGACGCGTCGCGTTCACTCGGTTCTTTGCAGGGATCAACGGTTTCTCCACAGTTACCGCCTTTAGCAGCGGTGGATAGATACCTGCCTAGAGTCATTGACGAAAATACACCTCCCCCCTCCACCTCGTCCACAGGTTATATTTGGCCTGCGAAGGGTACCCTCACCTCTGGTTATGGTTGGCGCTGGGGAAGAATGCACAAAGGAATTGACATTGCTAACTCGGTCGGTACCCCGATTTATGCAGCAGCCGACGGTATCGTAGAAAAGGCAGGCTGGAACAATGGTGGCTATGGCAACCTTGTGGATATCCGCCATGCTGATGGTAGCATCACTCGCTATGGTCACAATAGCAAGCTTTTGGTGCAGCCTGGTCAACAGGTACAGCAAGGTCAAACAATTGCTTTAATGGGTAGCACTGGCTTTAGCACTGGTCCGCACAGCCACTTTGAAGTTCATCCATCTGGCAAAGACGCAGTCAACCCCATAGCCTTCCTGCCAGCACGTATCTAGTTAGTGGCTATCTGTCACTCAATGATTGCTTATTCTTTGGAGGCATATTAACTAGCTAGTATGCATGCTAATCATTTCTAACAAAGGTTACAATTTACTCATGGTTTCAATGCCAATTTAAATAACAAATGTCGGGAGAAATGCCCTTTTAATAAACCAACCTCTGTAAATACAGTTGGTTAGTGTGTTAAAAAAATAACAAACATTTGTTGTTTAGGTCGTAAAGCATGACAAAGAAGCACCCCCCAAGAGTCCCCCCGCAGGCGGGGGGAAGCAATAAAAATCCTGTTCCTGCCCCTAATCCCCAGAGGGGGCCCCGAGTTCCCCGTAAACGGGGAGGGTTAGGGTGGGGTTCTAGGGACTTATGCAATCTTACTCCATGAGCTTTTGCTCACAAGGAACAATGAAAATGATGGTGGAACGATTTTGCGTGGTTTCAGCCTCTATTTTCAAGGCAGGTTTACTGAATTCTGAATTCTTGTTTTTGACTTTTGACTCTTGAAAGTTGAGTTTTGACTTCAAAATTCTTGTATGCTATATTAGGAAAATGAAAAATATTTGGCTCAGTAGCTCAGTAGGTTAGAGCACGGGACTCATAAGCCTGGGGTCGTTGGTTCGAATCCGACCTGAGCCACCTAATTAAAGAAAAATGAAGAAAGAAAAAAGAAGAGTGAAGAGATAGTTTTTTCTTCGTTCTTCTTTTTTGATTATTTTATTTTGACGTGGCGAATCACCTCGGCAACAGACCAAGCTTGAGCTATAGCCCCTCTGGGTGTATGGGGTTGATCACCATCAAAAATTTCGGAAATAGAGCCAATACAGGCATCCGATAGAAAGTGTTCTAGTAGGGGTTGCCAATCAAAGGGCAATGGTTGTTCAGGGTAAAAACGTTCCCAAGCGCGGATGAAAGGACCAATCAACCAACTCCAGACTGTGCCTTGGTGGTAAGCGCGATCGCGTTTCTCAGAGTTACCGTTATATTTGCCAATATATTCTGGATCTGTTGGAGCGAGACTGCGAAGACCAAAGGGAGTAAGCAAGGAAGAACGAGCTACGTCAAGAACACTTTGCCCTTGCTGTTGAGAGAACGCACAATGTGACAGCGAAAGTGCCAAAACTGCATTTGGACGAATCTGAGAGTTTCGACGGTCGTCTGGTTCAATCGTGTCGTACAAGTAGCCCAGTTGAGGATTCCAGTACTGTTGCATAGAGGCTTTCACTTGTTGTGCTAGCTGGGTGTAGCGCAGAGCCTGCTTAGCAAGACGCGCTGGATCAGCAACTGCTTCCTGTTCGCTCAAAATTTCTGCCCATCGACTTGCCCAACATAAAGCGGAATACCACAAAGCGTTAATTTCGACTGGCTTACCACGACGGGGAGTCACAGGCTGCCCGTCTACTACCGCATCCATCCAGGTAAGAGCTACACCAGGAGCATACCAACCAACTAGCCCATCGGTAGCATCAACCTGTATATTGTAGCGCGTGCCCCCAAGAAAAGCTTTGTAGATTTGCTGCACCACTGGATATTGCTCTGCCAAAAACTGCCAGTCTTGGGTGGCTTCCAAGTAAAGCCCTAAAGTTTCAAACCACCACAGCGCTGCATCAATACTGTTATAAAACGGTTCGCCACCAATGTCAGGAAATGCATTGGGAATTAAACCATGACGACAGTAACGCCCGAAGGTTTGTAGCAGTCCTTTCGCCAAGTCATAACGCTGCGGGATCAGCGCCAACCCTGGTAAGGCAATCAAGGTATCGCGCCCCCAGTCATTAAACCAGTGATATCCAGCAATCACAGTGGGACCAGCAATAGAAGCACGATAAACAACAAACTGATCCGCTGCTTGCAGTAGTCGTCGCCAGAGGGGAGATGAGGGAGATGGGGGAGATGAGGGAGATGAGGGAGATGAGGGAGATGAGGGAGATGGGGGAGATGAGGAGAGTGTAGACTCTAATTCCCCTCTGCCCTCCAGAACCTCTGCCCCTGTCCGCACTTCCTCTTCTCCCCACCCAAAAACCTGAGACAGTCGCTCTTGCTCTGCTTCTACAACTTCTACAAAGGTTTCACAAGTTAGGGGAGTTTGCTGTTCGCTAGGAAAACCCATCCGCGCTTCCAGAGTCACTGCATCTCCTGGAGACAGGGTGACTGTTATGTAACCAGGGCTATACAGGTCTTCGCGATCGCCCAACCCCCGCAGAGTTTCTTCTCTTAATCCGTAATTCCAGTACCAAACCGTGTCTGGTTGATACTCTCCTTGCGTCCAGCGCAAGTGCCAAGGTGTTCCAAAGTTGTGAGAACTTCTTGATTGCAAGCAAACTTGCTGTTGTCCTACCAATTGCGAGAACTGTAATTCTGGAATGACCTTTTGTTGATGATGAAAGTCGCGATCGCCTATGAGCAATCGCAGCCTCAAGGTAGCTGCATCTGTACCTTCATAGCGATACTGAACCAAAATCCGATGACAGAAAGAAGACGCGGAGAACGGGGGAACCCCCTTGTCCACGGGCACTTTCCTCAACGGGACGGCAGTTGCTATCTCCTTCGGAGACGCTGCGCGAACAACGGGGGGAACCCCCGCAACGCACTGCCTCGGGAACCCCCGCACGGAAGTGTCCTCTCCTTGTCCTTCCTCCACCAACCCATACGGCATTACCAAAAGCCGAGTCAATTGCCACTCATCCTCCCCCCAAATCCATTTTGGAACTGGGTTAATATCAAAAGAGCGCAGCAGTTGATAACCTTTTGGCTCTATCTGTCCACTACCCCAGAAATTTGTCCCTAGCGCCATCACGCGATCGCTTAATTCTAGGCTAGCTTCTAGGTGCGAAAGCAGCAGAGTACGTCCAGAAGGCGGACTCGTTGCGGCAAACAACCAGCCGTGGTAGGTGCGAGTGCGGGCATCAGAAACTGTACCACTGGCAAAACTTCCTAAGCCATTGGTTAGTAACCATTCTCTTGTATCTAAATCCACCATTTGCTACTCAAAATCGTTATGAGTATGATATAGTCGTAACAGATCGTCATTAAACTGTGAGTCCAGCCCTGCAGGCAGTGAGACCAGTGCGAATGACGGCTTTCCCGACAGCAGGCAACTGGCTCTCCCGTTGGGTTTCCCACGCCCAGGGGACTGGCTCTCCCGTTGGGTGAAGACGAGGACGGGTGAGATTTACCTGACCCGAACTCCAACAATACTAGACAGATATAAGTTGAAGGAGAATTAGGTTAATGCCTCTCACTTACTCAGCAGAAGGATGCCTCCGTGTAGGTCAACAGGCTCCTGAATTTACAGCAACGGCTGTGGTAGATCAGGAATTTAAAACAATTAAACTTTCCGATTATCGGGGCAAGTATGTCGTACTGTTTTTCTATCCTCTAGACTTTACCTTTGTTTGTCCCACTGAAATCACAGCCTTTAGCGATCGCCACGAAGAATTTAAAAATATTAACACTGAAATCCTCGGTGTTTCCGTTGACAGTGAGTTTTCTCACTTAGCATGGATTCAATCAGATCGCAAGTCTGGTGGGGTGGGCGACCTTAACTACCCCTTAGTTTCCGACATCAAGAAAGAGATCAGCGCAGCTTACAACGTGCTTGATCCAGCAGCTGGCGTTGCCTTGCGCGGTCTGTTCCTCATTGACAAAGAGGGTGTCATACAGCACGCCACCATCAACAACCTAGCTTTTGGTCGCAACGTTGATGAAACCCTACGAACTTTGCAAGCCATTCAATACGTTCAGTCCCATCCGGACGAAGTTTGTCCTGCTGGCTGGCAACCAGGCGACCAGACAATGGTTCCCGATCCCGTGAAGTCCAAAGTTTACTTCGCTGCTGTTTAGGTTTTACAAAGGTAATAGGTTCGTAGTAGCGCTTAAGCGCTACTACAAACTCCCCCAAGCTTAGCCACAGATAAACACAAATAAATCAAATTCGTAATTGATAATTCGTCATCTATCTCGAGTTATAAATTACTACTAATTTGGTTATTTTCCGTGTTTATCTGTGTTTTTTTATATAAGGATTGAATAATAGCAGGGATAAACAGATGGTCACTTCAATTGCTTCTAGCGGCTTATTTAATAAACGATTCTTCCGCAACTTTTTACCAATACCAGCATCAAATATATTGCAACTGGGACACACAACATCAGATTTTCAACTGCCAGATATCACCAACGGAACCGTCGTAAAATTATCTGATTATAGAGGCAAGAAACCAGTGTTACTTGCCTTTACTCGTATCTTCACAGAAAAGAATTATTGCCCCTTTTGCTATCCTCACATCAAATCCTTAAATGAAAACTACGAGCAATTTCAAAATCGCGGTATAGAAGTTTTGATGATGACGAGTACCGACGAACGCCAGAGTCAAATCGTTGTCAAAGATTTGAGCTTAAAAATGCCGTTGCTGAGTGACCCAAGCTGCCGAGTGTTTCGTACTTATCAAGTAGGGCAAGCATTAGGAGCGCCTTTGCCAGCACAGTTTGTGTTAGATAAACAGGGGAAACTTCGCTACAAACATTTATTTTCCTTCCTTGACCATAATGCTGGGGTGGAGAAGTTACTAGAGCAATTCAAGTGAACAACTACGAGGTTTCAAGGGTTTCCGCTCCTGCAATGGCACTTTGTGCCCACCCCTTTGGGACGATTGCAAGGGAGCGCACCTGGAGGAGGCGATCGCAATTCGCGCTCCAGAGCAGTTATAATCACGAATCTATTTGGTGTGTGTGGGATTCAGCATCAGGAACAAACCCCGTCTGTTTGAGCAGCAGCCGTAGTTTTGCGTGATCAAGTTTCGTGTCCTTCTTGTTATTTCCCCACATATCAGAAAAGAAGTCTTGCATCAGCGCAATGATGCTGCGGTATTTGACGATGCTAGCAACATAGAACTCATCTAACTTCATGACCCCATCAGCATGTATCTGCTCGATGTTGTCGAGTAATATAGACCGCAGTTGATAAGGCTGTAAGCCTTCTTTTATGCCATATTTTTCCATTATCCTGCGTTTATCGTTCTCCGAACATGAATCATACGACGGTCGAATAAGGTGCCCAAGATTCCGCAGGACTTCTCCGTAGTCGTAAAATGTGTTCTGCTTAAAGAAAGACTCTTCATCTTTCGTCAACGTAAAACTCTTGTCAAGTACCAAACCAAAATCGGTCAAATATATCTGCTCGCCGTCGGTGAGGACGTTCTGAAAATGCGCATCGAAGTGGATGATTCCCTTCGTCCTCAAAAAGTCAATCGTCGTGCGTAAGTCATCCAGGGGTTTCTGAAGTTTGTTGGGGTTTTCCCGCAGCCATGTTTCCAGAACATACGGTATATGCTCGATAAACAGAACCAACTCATAGTTGGCGTGAGCTCTATCTACCACATAATTCCCGGCGTTCGCACTATTACCCCAGTACTCCACATAATCTTTTAGACGCGACCTATCCACATCCGTCCGCCGCCCAGAGAACGGAATAATCCGATAATGGTACATTAGTGGAAAGGTGGCGATCGCCCCCTCCAATACCCAGTTGGTGGTCTTGATATGGGTTACGAGTTCACGGAAGACCCCAAAACCAGTGGAACCGAAGCCGTAATTACAGTAAGTCGGCAGGTCATAGAGATTTCTGGTGGAAAACAGGTTGTCATATTCGATGTTCGTAACTGGAACACGTTTCACAAAGACCTTGGATTGCCCAAGGACGATGGCGTGATTTATCCCCCAACCCGTGCTTGACTCATTCGACTCACTATTGTTAAACAGAGAATGCAATTGTGCATTATCCAACTGAGCGATTTGTGAACTGAGCTTGAAGTATTTCTTTCTTCTAAGTTCTATATGATTCTTACCCATTTTCCCCCGTCCAGCCACAGCATGAGAAACCGCATAACTAGGTAGGATACGAGCAGTAGAGTATGGACATCAAGGCGTTAGTATGACACGGCACCGATTGAGGCGGATCAATGGCGTAGTTGAACCACACCTCCGGCTAAACATTTGGCATGCTCCCAGGAAAAACGTATTTATCTGCGTCCATCTGCGGTTTAAAAGACTCTTAAACCAGATTTTTGCCAAAAATTTAACAACTCATAAATAATAATTTAGAGACGCGTTAGGGCGCGTCTCTACAACTAACAAATCTGAATGCAAAATCCTTAAAGCTTCACCTGCTGCAAATGGCTGCGGGGATTAAAGGTACGCGCTGCGCGGATTTTTTCATAGTATTCGCGCTCCTGTGGACTCAGGTCTTTTGGTGGTACAATTGCAACCTTCGCCAACAAGTCACCCCGTCCAGTGCGAGGTTGGGGCCAGCCTTTGCCACGTAAGCGCAGGGATTGACCAGAACGCACTCCCACAGGAAGCTTCACAGTAACTGCACCATCGGGTGTGGGTACTTCAACTGAGGCTCCTAAAACCGCTTCGTCAGGCGTAATTGGTATTTCGCATACCAAGTTCTCGCCCTCAAACTGGAAGAAAGAGTGTGGTTGAAGTTCGACTTTTAGATATAAATCGCCACGTTGCTGGGTAAAAGGGCTGACTGGTCCTTTGCCTCTTACGCGCAGACGACTGCCAGGTTTGGCACCTGCGGGGATGCGAACATCTATGACCTCGTTGCCTAGATTCAGGTGCTTTTGTACACCATGAAATGCTTCGGAAAAAGTTAGGGCGATCGCAGCTTCGCTATCTTGAGTAGCGCCAGCAGTACCTACATCTTGAAAACCAAAATCATTAAAGTTGTTAAAACCACCAGGTGCACCAGTGGTAGTCCGGTAATAACTCTGCCGCCCACCGCGTGGGCTAGCGCCTCCAAAGCGCCCTAATAACTCGTTGATAAATTCATCAAAACTACCATACTGGCTGAAGTCAAAACCGCCCATATCAACACCGACACCAGATGGAAAGCCACCTTCAGCTGCTTGTTTCCAATATTGACCAAATTGGTCGTACTTTTTGCGTTTGTCGGCGTCTGATAAAACTTCGTATGCTTCGTTAATTTCCTTGAAGCGTGCCTCAGCTTGTTTGTTGCCTGGGTTAACATCAGGGTGATATTTTCGGGCTAATTTGCGAAAGGCTTGTTTAACTTCTTCTGGACTGGCAGTCTTACTAACGCCCAAAGTTGCGTAATAATCCTTGAAGTCAGTTGCAGCCATCTACCAGCCTCCTCTAAAAATTTCCGTTATATTTTTTCTAATATTAAAGTCGAGATAGTACATCAGATATAATTCCAGTACATACACTCTGATATTAAATTATCAAATCTTAAATAAATTCAAGTGCGGTTCTTGCTCACCACACGAGCGCAATTCCCGTACTTGTGAGCTTCTTAAAGGAAAGCAAACTAAATTATCAAGCCCTTCTGCTAGGCTTGGAGGGGCATCGCGAAGTTGACGATACATACGCAAGATGACGTCTTCTGGCACTTTACGTTCCCGTTTTTTGTTGCGTGCTAAACACAGCCATACTGGGGTTCTTACCCACACTCCGGTGATCTGAGTGAAGCCAACTTCGCGCGCGATGGCGATGACTTCACGGCGATGGCGTCGCTGGGCATTGGTAGCGTCGTAAATTGTTGTACTACCTGCGGCTACGGCTTGTTGAAATTGCCGTTGAATTTCCCGCCAAATCAGCAGCCAAGGTCCCTGAAAGGCTTCATTGCCAAACAGTTGCCCCCGGATGGCATCGGTAGAAATGAGTTGCACCCAAGGGCATTCTGCTAGCAATTGCTTTGCCAAAGTGGACTTACCGCTACCAGGAAGACCAATTAACAAAATTAACTGAGGCATCTGTCGATTATTCTTGTCATTTGTTAGTCGTTGGTTGTTAGTGGTTAGTTAAACAACTAACTACTAAGACGATGTAAAGACGCGCCATGGCGCGTCTCTACAATGACTAATGACTGACGACTAAATAATCGTTCCATCGGCTATGACGGCATTTTTCAGGACGACAACGATACCACTTTTAATGTGGAAGCCTAGATTTTCACGCTCCGCTTCTTGGACGTTGTCTTTATTGATAATTTGCACATCACAGCCAATGCGGGCATTTTTGTCGATGATGGCACGACGAATTGTGGTGTTAGCACCAATACCCAAGGTCACTTCGTTCGTTTTGCAGTCTGACTGGCGTTCAGCGAATGGTTGATAAAAATCTGCTCCCATAATTAAGGAATCTTGGATGACGCAGCCAGCTTCAACGCGCGATCGCACTCCCAACACTGAATGTTCAATGCGGCACTTTTTCAGAATGCAACCCTCACCAATCATCGATTCTGTGATTTGGCAATCTAAGAGTTTACTTGGAGGTAAGTAACGAGCCCGGGTATAAATTGGCGCTTGTTCATCGTAGAAGCTAAAGGGCGGATGAGGTTGCTCAGTCAGTGCTAAATTTGCATGATAAAATGCTTCGATTGTTCCAATGTCTTCCCAGTAACCATCATATAAGTAGGCTTGAACGTTGTGATCTCCTGAAGCATCAGGAATAATTTCTTTGCCAAAATCAGTTCGTGAACCTTCTCTCAACAGCTTAGTCAAAACATCTTTTTTAAAGATATAAATCCCCATCGAGGCGATGTAGGGCTGTTCTTGAGCCTGTTCTGGTGTTAATCCCAGCACAGTCGTATCGACGCGCATTTTGGTTAAAGCGTCACCTTTGGGTTTTTCGCTGAAATTGATGATCCTACCGGACTGATCAATTTTCACTAAGCCAAAGTCAGAAGCGCGGCGCTCATCAATGGGTAGCACCGATAGAGTAATATCAGCCCCAGTTTCCCTGTGACGCTGTACGAACTGACGGTAGTCCATGCGGTACAGGTGATCACCTGAGAGGATGAGGTATTCATCTACGTCCCATTCTTCCATCAGCCACAGGTATTGGCGAACCGCATCAGCTGTACCTTGAAACCAGTTGAGGTTTTCTAGCGTTTGCTGTGCAGCTAAGACTTCCACAAAACCCTCTGTAAAGCCAGAGAAGTTGTAAGTACGGGCAATGTGGCGATTCAGGGAAGCCGAGTTGAATTGAGTCAGAACGTAAATTTTGAATATTTCTGAATTTATACAGTTACTAACAGGGATATCGATTAAGCGATACTTCCCTGCTACAGGTACAGCTGGTTTTGCACGTAGTTTGGTGAGCGGATAAAGGCGGGTACCTGCACCCCCTCCAAGGATAATTGCCAAAACTCTTTTCACTGTTATTTCTCCCGACTGCCTTTCAACTCTCACCTACAGTTTAGGGCTAGCTGGCACAGCTGATAAGGGGGGGAGGGTAGATTGTGGTATTGCTTCTGACGGATTATGAATGACCCCGCGTATCTTTCACATGGAGGAGGTGAACTGAGACAAGTTTATGTCTTAGACTACCTTTTTCCCGCAAGGCGACGAAAACTTGGTTGGGACTATGGCAAATCTGAGTTGAAAAACTTAGATGTAAAAACACTTGACAATCTTAAAAACAATAGTCATAATAAGAAAGTTGCCAATTAAGGGACTGTAGTTCAATTGGTTAGAGCACCGCCCTGTCACGGCGGAAGTTGCGGGTTCGAGCCCCGTCAGTCCCGTTAAAAAAAGAAAATAGAAAATAAAAGACAGAATGATATTCCTTGTTGAGTGTTCATTCTTCAGTTTTTATTATGTAAGCTACATGAGATCTGCTTTAGAGACAAGAGAGAAAACGTTGTGACTGTTAGAGTCCGTATTGCCCCCAGTCCAACTGGGAATTTACATATTGGTACAGCCAGGACGGCTGTATTTAACTGGTTGTTTGCCCGTCACCACGGCGGTCAATTTATCCTGCGAATTGAAGACACAGACTTGGAGCGATCGCGTCCTGAATACACAGAAAATATTTTCCAAGGACTGCGCTGGCTGGGACTGAACTGGGATGAAGGACCATTTTTTCAAACTCAACGTTTGGAACTTTATAAAGAAGCGGTTCAAACCCTGTTTGATAAAGGATTAGCCTATCGCTGCTACACCACATCAGAAGAATTAGAAGCGCTGCGTGAAGCTCAAAAAGCAAGAAACGAGGCTCCTCGCTATGATAACCGTCACCGCAACCTGACACCAGAACAAGAAGCTGCATACAAAGCTGAAGGACGTAGCTTTGTGATTCGCTTCAAAATTGAAGATGAGCGGGAAATTGTCTGGAATGACTTGGTACGGGGAAAGATGGTTTGGCGAGGCAGCGATTTAGGTGGTGATATGGTGATTGCTCGCGCCGCAGCAGATGGTATTGGTTTGCCACTGTACAATTTTGCTGTTGTTGTGGATGACATGGATATGCAAATTACCCATGTTATTCGGGGAGAAGACCACATCGCTAACACTGCTAAGCAAATTCTGCTATATGAAGCTTTCGGCGCAAAAGTGCCAGAGTTTGCCCATACGCCTCTGATTTTAAATCAGGAGGGACGCAAGCTTTCTAAGCGGGATGGAGTCACATCGATTTTTGACTTTAAGCAAATGGGCTTTACTGCTGAAGGTTTGGCAAATTACATGACATTGTTGGGTTGGTCTGCCCCGGACTCGACTCAGGAAATTTTCACCTTGGAAGAAGCAGCTAAGCAATTTAGCTTTGAACGCGTTAATAAAGCAGGAGCAAAGTTTGACTGGGCGAAGCTCGATTGGATAAATAGTCAGTACATTCACAATATGCCTGTGGATAAGCTGACAGATTTGCTTATACCCGTTTGGGAAGAAGCTGGGTATCAATTTACAGGAGGACGTGGCGATCGCCCTTGGTTAGAGCAGCTCGTCACTTTAATTGGTCCGAGTTTGACTCGCCTTGTGCATGCAGTGGCTATCAGCAAACTCTTTTTTACCGAAACAGTTGAATTTAGTGACGAAGCAACTGCCCAATTAAAACAGGAAGGTTCTAGCGCCACTCTCCAAGGTGTCATCGCTGCTTTGGAAAATCATCAACTCACTGAAGCCAGTGCTCAAGAAATAATTAAGCAGGTGGTGAAAGAACAAAACGTCAAGAAAGGCTTGGTCATGAAGGCACTCCGGGCTGGCTTAACTGGCGATTTGCACGGTCCCGACTTGATTCAATCGTGGTTGCTCCTGAATCAAATTGGTTTAGATAAGCCGCGTTTGCTTCAAGCAGTAGAACTAGCTAGTTAGCAGCAAGCATAATTTGGGAATCAAAGTTATGGATAATGGGGGCGCACGTTCGTGTGCCCCTGTTTCTAGAATGAATTTAGTTCTATGGAGAAATTGACAAACGACGATTTTTTTGACGAGTACAAGGTGAGAGAATTAGTTAAATACCCTCGCATTAGGAACTTTTCGTGTAACATTGATGTCTCTAAAAATACTTAAAAAAGTATGTCATTAAAATGCTGACAAAAGAGATAAATCGAGGGATAAGATTATCTTTGATCATGGCGGCGCTGGCGATCGCGTCAGCAATGAATACAACATCTCATGCAGAGGAAACGCCTCCAACCATTTTTGGAGATATCATCATCGGTCAAAAGTCTTCCCCCGATCCCCAAAGTGTTCGCGGTATGAGTGGTGGTTTTATACCAGGGAGAGAAATTGCTGGTAAAAGTGAAACTCCTACAGGTGCTTGTACTGGATATTTTGATGAAGAACCAGACCATACTGTTGAACTGACAAGTAAATTCGAGTTCCTCAGACTGCAAGTAGAAAGCCCTGAGGATACCACCTTAATTGTTACCGGTCCTGGAGGCGTTTGGTGCAATGATGATTTTGATGGTAAGAATCCCGGCATCATTGGGGAATGGCTACCAGGAACCTACTATATTTGGATTGGTTCTTACAAAAAAGACAAGTATCTTCCTTACACCTTAACCATATACAAAAGTTAGGTACGGGTACCAAACAAAGAGCAAATTCGCATATTCGCATAGAGTTTGTTGTGTCTGAACAAGGGGGGCAAACTTGGCAGAATTTCTACGGGCACAACGGATTGATCCAGACTACATTTGACAACCGAAATTGTCTACATTTAGATTGATTGATGAAAAAATTAAGATTTTTTATTATACCATAAGATTGGTGAAGAGTCAAAATTGAAACTTAATTTTTTATAAAACGCTAAATTTAGCAATTTTCACTCGTATAGAACATACGGAGCTCGGTAGGGGCACAGCATTGCTCATTGGTGTCAACTTAAGCCCAAAATCCTTATTGAGAAGCATTTGAGCATTTTTCGATCTACTATCTAGATTTTCGATCCCCCTTTAATCCTCCTGAACCAAGGGGGGGAAATAAAACTTTAGCCCCCTTGGATCTGGAGTTGGGGGATCGAAAACGACGCTAAATTGGGTGTTTGAGCGTGATTGTTGACACGTATGAGCAAAGCTTAGTGCCCCAAGAAACGACCCGTATTGCAGCCAACTGAGAACTGCTATAGTAGCAGTCTAAGCTAGCGACCTATACTTCCTTGCCAAACAGTCTTGGCGGGAAATTTCTCTATTTAAATAAGACATCCATAGTACAACGAAGCAAAATTAAGTTAAATTTAATTAAGATTCTTAATGAAGCTTCGGCTTGCTGGCTCTCAAGCTAGCGACGAAGTCATCGTCTGTCATAACATCAAATAAAAAATGCAGTTATAGACATCTGTTTGAAAGGCTCTATCTGTGAGCCGTTAATGTGTTGTATATGCATCTAGAGGCAAAATTAAGATGAAATTCTCCTGGAGAGTCCTAGTACTCTGGACATTGCCTGCTTTGGTCATTGGCTTTTTCTTCTGGCAAGGGGCATTTTCTGGTACTCCTGCGGACACGACTAGAAATGCAGCCAATACCCGCATGACTTATGGTCGCTTTCTAGAATACTTGGACGCCAATAGAGTCACCAATGTTGATTTATATGAAGGCGGTAGAACGGCAATTGTCGAAGCCGTCGATCCAGACCTGGACAACCGCATACAACGGGTGCGGGTGGATCTGCCTGCTAGCGCTCCTGAACTGATTAACAAGCTAAAAGAAAAACAAGTTAGTTTTGACGCGCATCCCATGCGGAATGATGGGGCAATTTGGGGACTGCTGGGTAATCTCATTTTTCCTATCTTATTGATTACCGGGCTGTTCTTTTTGTTCCGTCGTTCTAGCAACCTGCCTGGTGGTCCAGGTCAAGCCATGAACTTCGGCAAATCAAAAGCTCGCTTCCAGATGGAGGCAAAAACCGGAGTCAAATTTGACGATGTTGCAGGTATTGAAGAAGCCAAGGAAGAACTGCAAGAAGTTGTAACCTTCCTGAAACAACCAGAAAAATTCACTGCTGTGGGCGCACGCATTCCCAAAGGGGTGCTGTTGGTCGGACCTCCGGGAACAGGTAAAACGCTTTTAGCAAAAGCTATAGCTGGTGAAGCAGGTGTTCCCTTCTTCTCGATTTCCGGTTCGGAGTTTGTGGAAATGTTCGTAGGTGTGGGTGCATCCCGCGTCCGCGACCTGTTTAAGAAAGCAAAAGACAACGCCCCCTGTATCATCTTTATTGATGAAATCGACGCCGTAGGACGTCAACGGGGTGCAGGTATCGGTGGTGGAAACGATGAGCGGGAACAAACCCTCAACCAACTGCTTACCGAAATGGACGGTTTTGAAGGTAACACCGGCATCATTATTATTGCTGCCACCAACCGTCCTGACGTGTTGGATGCAGCATTATTGCGTCCCGGACGTTTTGACAGACAAGTCATGGTCGATGCACCCGACGTCAAAGGACGTTTGGATGTTTTAAAAGTCCACGCCCGCAACAAGAAACTAGACGCTGGCGTTTCTTTAGAAGCGATCGCCCGTCGTACCCCTGGTTTTACAGGTGCAGATTTAGCGAACTTGCTCAATGAAGCTGCCATTCTCACAGCGAGACGGCGTAAAGAAGCGATCACCAATCTAGAAATCGATGATGCTGTAGACCGGGTTGTTGCCGGTATGGAAGGCACACCTTTGGTAGATAGCAAGAGCAAGCGTTTGATTGCTTACCACGAAATAGGACACGCGATCGCAGGAACATTGCTCAAAGACCACGACTCAGTGCAAAAAGTTACCTTGATTCCCCGGGGACAGGCACAGGGGTTAACTTGGTTTACTCCCACTGAAGAGCAAGGGCTGATTACTCGCGCTCAACTGAAAGCCAGAATTACCGGTGCTTTAGGTGGTCGTGCTGCAGAAGAAGTGATTTTTGGTTCTGCGGAAGTCACAACTGGTGCTGGAGGTGACTTGCAGCAAGTCAGCAGCATGGCACGCCAAATGGTGACAAGGTTTGGAATGTCTGATTTAGGACCAATATCCTTGGAAAGCCAACAGGGAGAAGTCTTCTTGGGTCGTGACTGGATGACACGCTCAGAATATTCTGAGTCAATTGCGGCTCGTGTTGATAGCCAAGTCCGTGCCATAGTTGAAGAATGTCACCAGACCGCAAAGCGGTTCATAGAGGAAAATCGCACCCTCATTGATCGGTTAGTGGATTTGCTCGTTGAAAAAGAAACCATTGACGGTGATGAATTCCGTCAGATTGTGGCTGAGTACACGACCGTACCTGAAAAGTCGCAGTATATGCCCACTCTCTAATCTTAAGTTAGGTAGGGCTATGCCCTACTTATTCAATAGGGATGGTTAGCGCCATCCCTATTTTTATTTGGATAAATTTCCATTTTCTCGATATCTATTTAGATGCTCGCTGTGCTGATTGCCGTACTACTTCTACGTCTACACCTATCTGTTCGGCAATTTGCTCTATCGTCATTCCTGTCTGTAAAAGCAGGGGGACAGTTGCAGCCAACAATTGTTCACGCTCCTCTTGTCGTCCCTCTTGTCGTCCCTCTTCCTTGGCTTCCTGATAAACTCTAGTTTGCTCTATACTCAAGCCCAGCATCGCTTCTACCTCCTCTCGGCTAAAAGATGCAAATTTGTACACAGCGATTGTGGTCACTATATCAATTATCGCTTCTCTAGAAAGGCTGCCTGTATCTTCCTCCCTAGCACGTGCAATCAGTTGTTTAGCTTGCTCTACAGTTCGGTCTTCTTGTTGAATTGTCAATAATACCAGGCTGATACCAATAGGTTGTTCGTTGGCGTCACCCAGTTCATCCAAGTATAGACGCTGTACCTGAGAGCTATTGAGCAAAGCACGATGCATTGTTGAGTCATCTGGCTCTAAACTTCGACTTGGAAAGATGAGCACCCCATACCAGTCGTCATAACGCGTTTGGTTGCGGTAAAGGTAGAGGAATAATTCTGAGAAGAACCGATGGTAAAGGGACTGGTCTTTTTGGAACTGCACCTCAGCAAAAAATACAACCTTGGACTCCGCATCTTCCGGTGGCAAAAAGACTCCATCAATACGGAAACTGAGTTCCTTTACCTCGACTGACTCAAAGCGATAATTACCGATTTCTGGCGCAGTCTGCCCAATGAGTTCAAAAAATAAGCCGGGAAATCGCTGGAAGATTTGATAGAAAATGGCATCTCGTCTCACAATTATTAGAAAAATTCAGGAGTTTGAGCAACTTTGATTGTAAACTCAACGCTTAACCTTAACTTTCATCGAGATGGCTTAACCTGATAAACGTGCGTTTATCTGAGCAAACATATGACATCTCCACCCCAGTTGCTGAGTGATCCGTTTCTGCAATTACCAACGGAAACTTCAGTGAGAGTTGTGTGGTTTACTGAGTTTGCTGGTTCTGGACATATCGTTGCCTACGGTAAGGATCTGGCTCAAACTGCTTTTGCCACGACTACTAAACTCAGCCGCACGCGCGAAGACCAACAATCACGAGTTGGAAACCAAACCGAAGACGGACAAGTTTATCAAAATCCTGTCCAGCGTCATATTTGGCGACATGAGGCTGAGATTACTGCCTTAACCCCTGACACAAGAGTTTCGTACTATGTAACGAGTGTGCGAGAAGATGGCAATGGCGTTAGCAGTAATGTGTTTACGCTTGCACCCAAGCCGAGTCCAGGTAAACCAATGAAAATTTTGCTGACTTCTGATCATCAAATTAAGCCAATGGTTGCAGCAAATTTGCAAAAGGTGGTGGAGACAGTTGGACGAGTCGATGCGGTTTGGTTTGCTGGTGATTTGGTTAATATTGGCGATCGCGCCTCAGAATGGTTTGATGATCATCGTGGCGGTGCTTTCTTTCCTTGTTTGCAAGGTCGTGCTTACTATGAAATGAACAACAACGGGGTCAAGACAATCTACACTGGCGGTGAAGTCATTCAACACGCCCCGATGTTTACTTGCATTGGCAACCATGAAATTATGGGACGCACGAATCGTGGCAGTATAAATGATGAATTTGATGCTACAATTCCCCGTGCAGTTGCTCTCAAATTGTATGGGCAGGAATTTCTCAAACATAATTCCTTTAATACCGATACATATGAAGAGATTTTTACTCTACCCGACAGTAAGGAAGGTGGAAAAACTTACTACGCAGTCAGCTTTGGTGACGTGCGTTTGGTAGTACTGTACGCGACAAATATGTGGCGATCGCCTAACTTGGATGCAGAGGCTAGAGGCAGATACCGAGAACGGGAAAAAGATTTCAACACCCCAGAGAATTGGGGTTACGGGCAACATATTTATGAGCCAATTGCCAAAGGCAGCACACAATATAATTGGTTAGTGCAAGAACTTAATAACCCTGAGTTTCAGCAAGCAAAGTACAAAGTGGTGATGTTGCATCATCCGCCCCATACCTTGGGTGGTAACATAGTTCCGGCATATACTGACCCAGTGCAGGTCATTGAACGCGATGCTGACGGTAACATCAAGGCAGTCCGTTACGAGTACCCCAAGGATGCAGACTACATCATCCGCGATGTTATCCCCTTGGTGGAAACTGCTGGTGTGCAGTTAGTCTTCTATGGACATTCCCATTTGTGGAACCGCTTTGTCAGTCCGAGTGGAATGCACTTTTTAGAAACATCTAATGTTGGTAACTCTTACGGTGCTGCTTGGGGTAACAATAAGCGAGAAGTCCCTGTTGGCTATCAAGAGGATTATGCTGAACTTGGCGATCCATATGGTTTAGGATCTGTGGTGCCAACAATTACTCCTATGCTGGATGAAGATGGGAAACCGATGCCCTATATTGCAAGTAATGACATCACCGTTTTCAGCATCTTTGACACGGGTACAGGTACGGTTAACAGCTATCGTTTTGATACACGAAACCCGGATTCGCCGGTCATTAAGTTTGATGAGTTTCAGTTGAAATAGGGCGGAAATTGCATATTTATAAGAAAGCAGTCGGTTGAGCAAACTCAATCGACTGCCAGCAGTGAAAAGTATCCTGAGAGCAGGAATATTGTGACTGGTATCAACAGTAGGCTACGGATGTAAAGTGCTATGAATTTTTCTCTACACTCGTATACCTACCACGCAAGCTATTGCTTGCGCCCGTACACCCTACTTGGGTTTAGACTGTTGTTGGATCCCAGTAGAACTGGTTATAGCTGTTGCGAGTTGATTCGCTGAAATCACCTGTTAAAGGTTGGAAAGCATCAGCGAATTTGGTGAAGAGGGAATTCACCAGATTATCAGCGGCATCCTTGATTCCTACTGACAACACTAGATTATCCAACTTGCCGAGGAAGTCGCCCGCGGCAGTGTTTGATTTGTCGATAACCACAGACCAGTTGCCATTACCAATAACTACGCTGTTGCTGGTGAAGACTCTGTTGCCAGTACCAATAACTGTGTTATTACTACCGAAGTCCCAGTTCCCATTACCAATGGTTGTGTTGTTATTTCCGAAGTCCCAGTTCCCATTACCAAGGGTTTTGTTGTTACTGGTTGACTCCCAGTACCAGTTGCCATTACCAATGGTTCTGTTGTTTTGAGTATTGTCTAAATGCCAGTTGCCATTACCAATGGTTGCGTTGTTCTTACTGGAGTCCCAATTCCAGTTGGCATTACCGACGCTTACGTTAGAGTGTCCGTAGTTCCAGTTGGCGTTACCGATGACAGCGTTGTCACTACCAAAGTCCTTGTTGCCATAACCAACGGGTATACCACCTTCGGGAGTATTAAAAATGTTATCAGTGCCACTGAAGGGTAACAGACCACCAAGAACAGTGGACAAGATATCGTTGGGTGGTTGAACAGCTTGAGAGCCACTACCGGTAAAGTTGCTATATGGGTCTCCACTACCACCACCGAGTTCGTTGACCTTGTTGATATCAGTATTGGCACTCAGGATGTCATTCTTATAGAGCGTCAACAAATCCGAACCTGATTTCAGAGGCGTATTGTTACTACTGAACAGTTTTTTACCTGTAGCAGAATTGACTGTTTTGGTGAAGTTTAACAGGTCATCTTGGACAATCCTCAAGGTTTCGGAGGGTGATTTGCCAATACCCCCGCCAGCGCCTTTTAAGTCCTCACCAAACAGAACCTGCAAAATATCTAAGGATGATCCCTGAGGTACACTGCCAGGAGCAATAGACGTGTTATTACTAGGTACAAGCGGGTTCCCATCACTACTACCTGCAATAGCACCAGCAACCGGAGTACCACCAGCAGCAGTCGAGGTACTAGATCCACTGGGTAAGGTTTGACTGTAGACGGCTGTGGTGAAATTGGATGCTGACTGAGTTATGGCGAAGTTTGTACCATAAGCCTGTTTCAAGTAATCAAGAGCTGGCGCATTGGTAGTACCAAATGGGTTGTTTCCACCAGCAAATGGGTTTCCTCCACTGGAGGAGGTAACAATGCCACTCTCAGATAATCTGTTACTCAGTTTGCCGATGACGGTGTCAACCATCTCCTCGACAGTATAGTTGATTACTTTTGTAAATCTTTCTGGTGTGATTTCTTTACCGATAACCCATTGATTATCATTAACGATTACGTTGCCAAGGCTAGCGAACGCTTCACCGCCACCACCAGCATACGGATTGTTTGCAGCACTAGTAAAGGTATTGGTAGTGCCAGTTCCTAAGCCGATACTTTCTAAGCTGCCAGCACCTTGGTTGCTACCACCAAAGCCGCCAGCACCTTGGCTGGCACTAAATGGGTTGCTGCTACCACTAGCGCCGCCACTGATTGGGTTACTGCTACCACTAGCGCCGCCACTGATTGGGTTGCTGCTACCACTAGCGCCGCCACTGATTGGGTTACTGCCAGCGCCGCCACTGATTGGGTTGCTGCTAACATCAGCGCTGCCACTGATTGGGTTGCTGCTAACATCAGCGCTGCCACTGATTGGGTTGCTGCTAACATCAGCGCCGCCACTGATTGGGTTGCTGCTAACATCAGCGCTGCCACTGATTGGGTTGCTGCTACCACTAGCGCTGCCACCAAATGGGTTGCTGCTACCATCAGTGCTGCCACCAAATGGGTTGCTGCTACCATCAGTAGGAGCAGAGGTGATAGGAGCATAAGTGTCAACCGATAGGGAACTGCCACCACTCGTTAGGGAATCTGAGACAATTACACTATCAGCCGAGTAATTGCCAACAACGGAGTCACTGGCAGCACCACCTAGGTCAGTCACTGAGGGAACATCAGTAGCTGAGGGAATAACTGAATTGCTGTCAAACTCAACGGTAGAAGTTGTCATTAAAAATAATCCTCCTAATTTTTAGGAATGAAATCTCGTAAAATGGGGGAAATTAAATACATAAAGCCTGCCTTATTGGTTTGCTCTTTGGTTTTTTAAGTGCAGGCTGTTTATTGACTAGTAGTTCTTGCAATCTTGTTGGGTTTCCCTGTAAAAGGGTTAACCCAACATTTTTTGTTTCAAACTGGGACGTTAAACAATCGGAGTGCTATTACTAGCGATCGCATTGTTCCCAGATTGGAATGCATCAAAGGTTGCGATGGCAATGTCCAACTGTCCCAATACATTAGAAAATGATTGCGGAAGCTGACTGTCGCCTATACCAGAATTCTGGGCAAAGTTGTAAATGCTAGAGATATCAGCTTTTACCAACTGCAAAGCTTCAGAAGGCGATGCTTCAAACAAGCCGTCCGAAAGGGACGATTGCACAGGAATCACACTGCTACTACCAGTCACTGGACTGCTACCACTTAACGCACTGCCACTATCTGCAACTGTGTTGTTACCACTAGACCCACTTGCATTGCCATTTAAGAAGGGTGAGTCGCTGCCATAAGCCGCATTCACTAAATCAACTACAGGTGCCAGAGGCTGATCGCTACTTGCATCGGCGTTGCCACTTCTATATTGGTTGACAATGTCAGTAAAGGTTGAGATGTTAGTCTGGATGTTCTCCAAGACATTTGATGGTAACTGTGGAAAAACACTGTCACTAGTAACAGCAGAGTTAGTGTCAGAAGTTGCCATAACTAAAAATCCTCCTATCGTTAGAACAAAAAATTTGTTGAGTAAAGGAAACTAAAGAAAGCAAGCTAGATCGGTATATAACTTTCTTCTTTGGTTTCCTGAGCGGAGGCTTAGTTAATGGCTAGTAGCTCTTGAAATTATGTTGGGTTGACCAGTGCAGCGGTTAACCCAATATTTTTTATTTCAAGGTGAAACTCTAAGCAAACGAGTTACGCACCAAATCCGCCGAAGCCGCCACCACCAAACTGGTTGCCACCACCAAACTGGTTGCCACCACCAGATTCGCCGCCGAAGCTGCTAACATCAAATCCGCCGGTGCTGCCACCACCACCCAAGGGGTTGCCACCACCAAACTGGTTGCCACCACCACCAGATCCGCCGCCGAAGCTGCTAACATCAAATCCGCCGGTGCTGCCACCACCACCAGATCCGCCGCCGAAGCTGGCAACATCAAATCCGCCGGTGTTGCCACCATTGAAGACGCTTTGACCGCCAGCCTGGCTAGCTTGGTTGCTCACGTTGCTACCAAAGCTAGGGTCAAACGGGTTGTTGCCACCAGAACCAAATGCTTGACTTGTGGGTAAGTAGTTCTCACCCAGTGCTTCTGTGAGCTGCCCGTTAACCTGGTTCTCAATACCAAACCTTATCTCCAATCCAGATGTCCCTGCACCACCAAACTGACTGCCACCGCTAGCGTCACTGCCAGAAAGGTCGCCACCAGCGCTGCCGCCGGAACTGCGAGTAGCAGGCTGACTGCCACCGCTAGCACCACCAAAGCCGGTGCTACCGCCACCAGAGGGAGCGCTGCCACCACCAGTGCCAATAGCAGCCCAAGGGTTGATACCACCAGTCAGCGGGCTGCCTTCGGCATTCGGGTTGCCAAAGTTAGTAAAGGGATTACCGCTACCGGCACCACCAGCGCCACTAGGAGCCTCACCAGTGGTACCACCACCAGTGGCACTCCCAAAGCCTTGTATTACCGTGTCAGTAGAAGTGACTTCACTCAAGCGACCCCAGGGAGATTGCTGCAGTACATTTCCGAGATCACCACTAGATTGGTTGCCACTATTACTGTTTTCAGTTGCCATTAGGAAGAATCCTCCGATTTTCAGAGTAAAAATTGCGTAAACACATGAAGAGAGAACAGACAAAAATAAGTCTGTTAGTTTACAATTCCTCGTTTCTTGTTATTGCCAAAATTAATGGAGATTTCTTAGTTTAAGAAACCCTATGCGTTGTCTGGTAGAGGCTATTGACACTGTTTTTAGATGATCTATGGAGAACAAAATAAAACTGTAAACAACGCTACCTTTCTATATAAATATTAAGTAATTTCAGAGAGAAACTCAATACAGTTTCTTTTGATGTACTTGTCCGATCTTTAGATATGTTTATCTTTTTTTGATAATAAAAATACAACCCAAGAAAAACAGTCCATATCAAAGCTTATAAAAAATTAATCACAGCATTGATATCAGTATCTATCCTACATTAAAAAATAATGGTGCTAGGTTTAAGAAATCTCAAATCTTGCACCATTATTATCATTTATCAGAAAATAAATTTCCTAGTCGATCTTGCGAAAACGCAAAGTCTATAACTAAACAGACGCAACCAAACTAAGCTTCTCGGGCTCAGACCAGCGACCAACGACTTTGCCCAAAACTGACATTTCCTGAACCAAACGGTCAAACTTTTCAGGAGTTAGAGACTGCGGTCCATCAGATAGAGCTTTGGCAGGATTGGGGTGAACTTCAATCATTAATGAATCTGCACCTGCTGCGATAGACGCCAGTGCCATTGGTGTAACGTACTCAGATTTCCCTGTACCATGACTGGGGTCAATCATGATGGGTAAATGTGTGAGTTGTCTCAACACAGGAATGACAGATAAATCCAAAGTGTTGCGAACATATTTGGAATCAAAAGTTCTAATACCCCGCTCGCAAAGAATCACATTTGGATTTCCTGCTGCCAAAATATATTCTGCTGCCATGAGCCATTCATCAATCGTGGCAGCCATCCCACGTTTGATCAGCACAGGCTTATCTTGAGCGCCTACTTTTTTGAGCAAGGAGAAGTTTTGCATATTCCTAGCTCCTATCTGGATTACGTCAGCAACCCTAGACAGTGCTGGTAAATCAGCAGCATCCATAAGCTCTGTGATGATACCCAAACCGGTAGCTTCACGGGCTGCTGCTAACAAATCTAGAGCACTCTCACCATGTCCTTGAAACGCATAAGGTGAGGAGCGAGGTTTGTAAGCGCCGCCACGCAGAAACTTGGCTCCAGCTGCCTTTACACGCTTTGCCGTCTCCACAATCATTTCTTCATTTTCAACGGAGCAAGGTCCAGCAACCAGCACCACAGGATGTTGCTCACCAATGTGGACAGGACCGTTTGGTGTGGAAACAACAACCTCACTGCCTTCGCCATGACGGAATTCTCGACTGGCGCGCTTGAAAGGTCGTTCAATTCGCAACACTTGCTCAATCCAAGGGCTGTTATTCTGTATCTGCATTGGATCTAAAGTGGCAGTGTCACCAATTAAGCCCAAAACGATTTTGTTCTGTCCGACACTTTTTTCCACAGTGACACCGAAAGTGTCACGCATTTCTTGGCTGATGCGAGCAATTTCATCAGCAGGTGTGCCATTCTTGACGATGATAATCATGCCTTTTACCTTTTGTGTTGTTTAGCTAGTAATGTGCTACGCCGCCGAGTCATTAATTATGAGTTATTAGTCATTGTAGAGACACGCCATGGCGAGCCAGCGCCCTTTGGAGGGTGTCCCTCGTGCCGGCTCTGGCGGCGCGTCTGTACATCTTTGTCATTAGTTATTACTAAGAAACTAATGACTAATTTAACTAATTACCGGAGAAATTCAGCGAGTTGTTCGAGCTTTTTCCAAGCTTCTCCACTTTGCAGAACTTCTTTGGCAATACCAATACCTTTTACATAAGCCTCTTCTACAGTGTTGGTGCCATCAAGTACTTCACCAACATGAAGTGCTAGTGCTGCATTCAAAGCAACGACATCTTGTTGCGCCTGGGTACCTTTACCTTGTAGAACTGCTTTCAAAATTTCAGCGTTTTGTTGAACTTCTCCACCCTCTAACGCCGTAATTGGCGCAGGAGTTAGACCGAGTTCCTGAGGATTGAGTACGGCTGTGTGTACTTGTTGGTCTTTGACAACAGCTAAGTCACTTAAATCTGCCAATCCAGCTTCGTCTAACCTTTCGCGTCCGTACACGACAATTGCACGACGCGTTCCCAGTTGCGATAATGCTTTAGCAATTGTTTCGACCAATAATGGGTCAGACACGCCAATAATTTGTCCTGTTGGTCGCATCGGATTCACCAAAGGACCCAGCAGGTTGAAAACGGTACGCACTTTCAAAGTTTTGCGTAAATCGGCAACCGCTTTGAGTGCTGGATGCCATCCTGGAGCAAACAAAAAGGTGATACCGACATGATCAACTGCGGTTTGAACTTTTTCAGGATGAGCGCTTAGATTAATACCCAAAGCTTCCAACACATCAGCGGAACCAGTCTTGCTAGACGCTGAACGATTGCCATGCTTGGCAACTTTTACCCCTGCGGCTGCGGCAACAAAGGCAACAGCGGTGGAAATATTAAACGTGGATGCTCCATCTCCACCTGTTCCGCAAGTGTCAATTAAGGGAGGCGCAGAGGCTGGTTGTGAAGATACATCCACGTGTCCTCCAGAGGAGTGGGATTGTAAAACACCAGCCATGCCCACCAACTCTTCTGTGGACACTCCTTTGGATTGGATTGCTGCCAAAATCGCTCCCGATAGCGCTGGAGGAACTGTGTCTGTGAGCCAGCCATGCATCAGATCGGTAGCTTGGGCAACAGAGAGCGATCGCCTATCTAACAATTGTTTGAGTAATCTAGACCAATCGTAAGATTCAAGAGTTTGGGCGATGTTGTCAACGGAAGCTTGAGTTACAGCTGTCATTTTCTCAACTGTTAATAATAGTAGTCACTAGCCATTAGTCACCAGTCATTAGTCAAAAGTCAAGAGTAGTTATCCAAGAAAGGCAGAGGGCAGAGGACCCAGTGCTGCAGGAGGGTTTCCCGACAGCAGCGCTGGCTCACTTTTGAGTTTGGACTAAGGATTGAGGACTTTAGCAACAGTTTGCACATCCTTATCGCCTCTGCCTGAGCAGTTTATGACGATTCGGGGGCTACCATCCAATTGAGGACACAGCTTTTCTAGATAGGCGATCGCATGAGCGGTTTCCAATGCTGGAATAATTCCTTCTAGTTGAGACAGACGCTGCAACGCCTCCAAAGCTTCAGTATCTGTAACACTGTAGTACTCAGCGCGACCAAGTTCTTTGAGATAGCTATGCTCAGGACCGACGCCAGGATAGTCTAAACCAGCACTAATTGAATGTGCTTCGACAACCTGACCATCGTCATCTTGTAGTACATAACTCATAGCGCCGTGCAACACGCCGATTCGTCCCAGTGTGAGGGTTGCTGCGTGCTTCTCGGTGTCAACACCTTCACCTGCAGCCTCAACTCCAATCAAGCGCACAGATGACTCATCTACAAACTCATGGAACAGTCCAATTGCATTGGAACCACCACCAACACAAGCCAAGAGAATATCAGGTATTCCTCCCCATTTCTCTTGAGATTGCTCGCGAGTTTCTTTGCCAATCACAGCGTGGAAGTCGCGCACGATCATCGGGTAAGGATGAGGACCTGCAACAGAACCGAGGATGTAGTGAGTTGTTTCCACATTTGTCACCCAGTCCCGAATTGCTTCAGAAGTGGCATCCTTGAGGGTTCCAGTTCCAGCCTCGACTGGACGAACTTCTGCCCCCATGAGCTTCATCCGAAACACGTTAAGGGCTTGACGTTGCATATCATGGATGCCCATGTAAATTACGCACTGCAAACCAAAACGAGCGCACACGGTTGCAGTTGCTACCCCATGCTGACCGGCTCCGGTTTCAGCGATAATGCGCTGTTTGCCCATGCGCTTTGCCAGTAACACCTGACCCAAAGCATTATTGATTTTATGCGCACCTGTATGGTTTAAATCTTCCCGCTTTAGATATATTTGCGCTCCTGTACCATCAGGTTTAGCGTAGTGTGCCGTGAGACGCTCGGCAAAATATAAGGGAGTGGAGCGTCCCACATAGTCCTTGAGTAAATTTTGTAACTCTTCTTGGAAGCTTGGGTCGTTGCGGTATTGCGCATATGCTGCTTCTAACTCGCTTAATGCAGGCATTAAGGTTTCAGGAACATACTTACCGCCGAACTTGCCAAATCTCCCAAGGGGGTCTGGTCTTGCAGTAGAAGATGCAATTTGATTGATATCTGAGATGCTGACCACCGATTCAAACCTCTTAGCTTGCTAGTAATTTTTTAGGAGTCTTAACAATTCTTCAGTTGTTTTTGACTGTTGATTGATGACTGTTAACTGTTGACTGATCACTGTTAACTGTTAACTGATAACTGTATTTAACCCACCGTTTGAAGAGATGGGCGGGCGATCGCAGCTTTCAATTCTTGAGAAAGTTGTTCAATAGCTTGTAGTCCTTCAGCGGGAGTACCATTTGCTAACCTTTGAACAAAGGCACTGCCAACAATCACGCCATCTGCGCCCCAATCCATTGCTTGACGCGCCTGTTCTGATCCAGAGATGCCAAAGCCAAGACCAATTGGTTTATCAGTTATGCTGCGCATTTCGTTTAGCAAAGTCTTGACACGATCTTGCAATTGGGAGCGAACACCTGTCACACCGGTGACACTGACAAGGTAGATAAATCCTTGAGAAAACTTGGCGATCGCCTCAATCCGCTCTTTGGAACTGGTAGGAGCGACAAGTAAAATGACTTCTATGCCAAATTCGGCAGCAGTGTTAATAACCTCTTCTGCTTCTTCTAAAGGCAAATCTGGGACAACTAATCCCTTGACCCCAACATCGGCGATTTGTGCCAAAAACGATTTAACACCACGATTGAGAATTGGATTGTAATAAGTAAATAAAATAATCGGTGCTTGCAGGTTTGGGCTTTCTTGTGCAACTATCTCTAACACGTGCTCTAATTTAGTTCCCTTTTGCAAGGCACGAGTCGCTGCTGCTTGAATCACAGGACCATCTGCAAGTGGATCGGAGTAGGGAACACCTAATTCAATAAAGTCCGCGCCATTGCGGTCTAAAATGCGTAAAGCTTCTCTTGTAGTTTCTAAATCAGGATCGCCTGCTGTTACAAAGGGAATGAGAGCGCACTGGTTATTACTTCTTAAAGATTGAAAACGTTGGGAAATGGAAGTCATCTGATTCATGCACCTAAATAATGGGTATTGAATTTGTCGTCAGGGCTTAAGCCTTAACTACGAGCCAGTAACTTGTACAACAATCTTACCGTGTACACCAACGCCTCCTTCCTCAAGTTTTTGATGAGCCTGGGCAAGTTGATTGAGTGGAAACGTCATTCCAACCACAGGTTTGATTTGACCCCGTTCAATCAGCTTTTTCAAAGCTTCAAGTTTAGGGCGGGGATTTTCTAAGTGTACAAAGTGAACTGTAATATTTTTGAAAGTAGCAGGGCTGAGGTCACCTTGTACGCCTGTGACTGTCACAGCGCGACCATCAACTTTGGTTACTGTCAGGCTTCGGGCTAAAAGTTCGCCTGGTACGGTAGAAAAAGTGACATCAACTCCTTCACTACCCGTTTCTTTCATGATAATGTCGATAAAGTTTTCGTTGCGGTAGTCAATAACTCTATCTGCACCGATAGACTTTACCAAATCAAAATCATAACTACCGCAGGTTGTGTAAATATAAGCACCTGCTGCTTTGGCAATTTGGATGGCGAAAGAACCTACACCTCCTGCACCACCGTGAATCAGTACGGTTTCGCCTACTTTAATACTTGCTCTATCGAACAAAGCCGCCCAGGCAGTACCGCCTGCCACCGGCACACTCGCCGCTTCTGTATGCGATAAGTTTGCGGGTTTCTTTGCAACAATCGACTCATTAGCTACATTATATTCGGCATTTGCACCATGACCATCCATGAGTCCTATGGCGTAATAGACTTCGTCACCTACCTGAAAATCTCTGACGTTTTCTCCAATTGCCTCAACGACTCCTGAAACGTCGTAGCCTAGAATTGCAGGTAGTTGTATTCTTGGTCCAAAAAGTCCTCGACGCACTCCACAGTCAGCAGGATTAACTGAAGTTGCATAAACCTTGACCAGAACTTCGTTTTTACCTGGTACCGGTTTATCTACCTCTGTTTGAGCAAAAACTTCTGAACCTCCGAAGCCCGTTATCACCATAGCTTTCATGGCTATTTTTCCTTTGTCACTTCTGGCTCTTTGTTAAGCAGATTTCGCACAGCCTGCTCTAAATCAGCTTGTTTGACTAATGACTCTCCTACCAGAACAGCACGGGCACCCGCTTCTGCCACAAGAGATAAATCTGCAGAGGTATATATACCAGATTCACTGACGATGGTAAGACCGAAGCTTTGCAAATGCGATCGCCGCTGTTCGAGTAGTTGCTGAGTCAGTCCAAGATCCACGGTAAAATCTTCGAGATTGCGATTATTGATCCCCACCAAGCGCAAATCTTCAAGTTTTAGCACTCGATCCAGTTCCGCTAAGGTATGAACTTCTACCAAAGCTTTCATCCCCAAATCGTGAATCACGCGCAAAAAGTCTTGAAGTTCCTCATCGCTTAGGATGGCGGCAATCAGTAGTACAGCATCTGCGCCTGCAACCCGTGCATAATAGATTTGGTAGATATCAATAACAAACTCTTTGCACAAAAGTGGGAGTGCGACTTGCTGCCTGATCTTACGCAAGTTGTCAAAACTGCCTTGAAAGAACTTAGAGTCAGTTAGAACAGATAGACAAGCTGCGCCACCTTGTTCATATGCTTGGGCGATCGCCACTGGATCAAAATCAGCCCGGAGAACTCCACGACTTGGTGATGCTTTCTTGACCTCTGCAATCAGGCTTGGCTTATGGGGACTTTGCTTTAAAGCAGCCAAGAAATCTCGTACACTCGGAGCAGCAGTTAACTGTTGTTGCAAAGTCGCTAGTGGCAGTTCTTGCCGCATTTGTGCGACTTCTTCCTTTTTATACCACACAATCTCTTCGAGAATGTGGCGTGGACGGACATTTGCAGTAGCGCCTGAGTAACTCATAAGGTGGGAAAGACGAGGGGGATGAGGGTAGACGAAGCGAGTATTGAGCGTAAATCTCATGTAGAGACGCGCCGTGGCGCGTCTCTACAATTATTGACTAATGACTAATGACTCTTCAGTTTGGGTGTACGCACGTACGACATTTTTGATGATTGCCAGACCAAGTTCTCCTGCTAGAGTCATGATCGATTCTGGATGAAACTGGACAGCCGCAACAGGAAGTGTTTGATGCTCAATTGCCATGATCACATCGTCATCTGAAATTGCTGTTACCTTCAGTTGTGCTGGCAATTTTTGCGGTAGGGCAAACAAGGAATGGTATCTACCGACAGAAAATGATTGTGGTAAATTCTTGAAGAGAACAGAATTTGAATCGCTGACAGAAATCCGTGAGGATTTACCGTGTTGAGGATAGTTGAGAACTCCTAGTTCTCCACCAAACGATTCAACAATCCCTTGTAGTCCCAAACAGACTCCAAAAATCGGAATTTGCCGACGCAAGCAAGCTTGTACAGTTTCTGGAACACGAAAATCACTCGGCTTACCAGGACCAGGAGAGAATACAACTAAGTCTGGGCGTTCTGCGTCAAACAGCGATTCTGAGAACCCATGACGTAGTGTCATGACTTGAGCGCCAGTTTGGCGGATATAATTTGCGAGTGTGTGAACAAATGAGTCTTCGTAGTCAATCAGTAAGATCCGCTTACCAGATTCGACATTGGCAATGCAGGCGCTCAATGTAATTGGGCTGCATTCTTCCGGTTTTATCCCTTGATTTGCGCGGCGAATTGTCTCAAATAAAGCTGCTCCTTTGGTCATTGTCTCTTGTTCTTCTGCTGAAGGCAAGGAGTCATACAGAATTGTCGCGCCAACTCTCACCTCGGCGATTGAATCTTTTAGCCGAATTGTTCGCAAAATCAAGCCAGTGTTAAAATCGCCATTGAAGCTTAAGTAACCAACAGCTCCACCATACCAGCGTCGAGCGCTACGTTCGTGGTTTTCGAGAAATTGCATCGCTGAGCGTTTGGGTGCGCCTGTCACTGTGACTGCCCAAGTATGGCTCAAAAATGCATCCAAAGCATCAAACTCAGGTCGTAGTAATCCCTCGACATGATCCACTGTATGGATCAAATGGCTATACAATTCTATTTGGCGACGACCAATCACTTGTACCGATCCAGGTTCGCAGATTCGCGATTTATCATTGCGATCTACGTCAGTACACATGGTCAGTTCTGCTTCTTCTTTACCAGAGTTGAGCAGTTGACGAATTTGCTCCGCATCATCGAGAGCATCTTGTCCTCGGCTAATCGTCCCACTAATTGGACACGTCTCTACGCGCCTACCTTCAACTCGTACAAACATTTCTGGAGAGGCACCAATAATGTACTCTCCACCTAAATTAAATATAAACCCATAGGGACTGGGATTGATTTGCTGTAAAGTTTGGAATAATTTGCTGGGTGGTTCAGAGCAGGATTCAAAAAAGCTTTGAGAAGGAACGACTTCAAATAAGTCTCCCCGACGGAAGTAATCTAGTGCGACTTCTACTTGGTTTGCATACTCCCCTGGCTCATGGTCAGATCGTTGAGCCGGAACACGTTGCTCTCCTTTATAATCAATAGACTCTGTTGTTCGTGGAAGATTTTTGGTACTGCCATGCGCTGTTTCAAACTCATACTGCACACGATATGCTTCTTGCAAGTAGTAGTCAACAACTATCAGTTCATCTGGTAAGTACAGTACCAAATCCCGCTGATCAATAGGACGTTCCAGACGCTGAGGAATTGGCTCAAATTGGAACACTAAGTCATATCCAAACGCTCCATACAGTCCTAGATGCTCGTCTTCATCACTAGAAAAAGCATGGAGAATATCGCGGACAACTGTAAATGCTGAAGGTTGCTTACTGCGCTCTTCTTCTGTAAACAGTTGGACTGCTGGCTGCACAAAGCCAACCATGCAATCATTATCTAACTTGACTTCCTGAAGTTGAGAATGCGCTGACAATCTGTTAAAAAGTACTGGTAGAAGCACTTTGCCTCTGTTGTTGAGCGCTCTTAGCGTGAAGGTTCTCTCGCGTGTTGTTAATTCCAATGGTGGATTGACAAATCCAATCGCCCATCTTTTGTATCGCCCTGGATATTCATAGCTGCTTTTAAGCAAACCGCCACGCTGAGAGTCCAGGTGAAACAAAATTTCATCTAGAGCCGTGTCCATCTGTACTTCGCTGATGGAGCGAGATACACCTATGCCGCCAAGAGTTGTGTACGAGTGAGAATCAACAATCATGGGCAATTTCTCTGAAGTAGTCATAAGTCATGAGTCATCAGCCAATAGTCAAAATTTTGACCATTGACTTTCAACGAGTTTTGTGTACCTACCAATGTCAATCACAAATACTCGTAAGAGAAAGATAATACAACAAAGAACTGGGAGCAAAAAGGACGATACATAACTTGTCCCAAAGTGGATCTTGTTGCAATTATCTATTTGAATAAGAAGCGTATTGCCAACAGAAAACGGACCAGCAAACCTGTCTTGATACCATGTTGCATTCAAATAGGTAACATTTTTTACTGTCAGGTTATGACTGGTAACAGATTACCATCAACAGTCAAAACACAACGGCAAACATTTAGATTTGAATGCTACTCGGTATGAGATTAGCGTATCTAAATGTTAAGCATTGATACATGAACAATTTTTTGATAGTTGTGTCAATTTTTTTGCTTTTACTTTAATACTTAAGTAGAATCCCTTGGAAGAAATGAGGGGATTTTCCCGCGTCCACCTTGGGTTAGAAAATGTTTCTCTCTTTAGAAGTAAATGATTAAGGAGCTTGCAAAGCAAGTATTTGTTATGATAATATAGAGTTATTTTTATATAAAAACGAGAATGAGCCGGAATGGACAAAGCTCTAGCTCTGGTGATCATGCTCAAATTGAAAATTTCTTAATTATTTTTGAATGAGCGAATTTGAGCGTGCTCGTGGCTCAACATCAGATGCACACAGATTAACACGAGTTATTTATCTGTGTGTATCTGTGTACCCTTTCCTTCTCCTATCGGAGAGGCTGCGCCAACGGAACGCAACAGCGGCGAACGGGAAACCCTCCAGCCGTAGCGCTGTCTCACCGCCTCCCTTGTCTACATCTGTGGTTTCATTTTCATCCAAATTGACTTTTGTCAAAGTTCTAATGAAGATGTTTGAGGATTAAGTGGCAAACATCTGTCGCTGCGATTGACTCAGACTCAAGCAAGTGAGTTTGACGAGTCATAAACAATGGTCCATTACCAGGAGCAGTAACGCAACCATGAGAACCGCGTACTAAGCTAGCATCTAAGGGAATGACATCCATTAAGTAGCGAAAACCTAGCTGCTTTTTCAGAAGTTTTAAACCGATTTTGAATTTGGGAAGTTTAATATGGGGATCAACGAATAATTCTACAGGATCATAACCAGGTTTACGATGAATATCAACTGTTCTGGCAAAATCCGGCGCTCGATTGTCATCAAGCCAGTAGTAATATGTAAACCAAGCATCTGGATTGGCGATCGCCACCAATTCCCCTGATCTTGTGTGATCCAAACCGTAAGCTGGCTTTTCGTCTTCGCCTAAAACTTGAGCAACGCCGTGAGTGTCTTCTAAGAGCGATCGCACTTTGGGTATGTAAAATGGATCGTTGACATAAACATGAGCAATTTGATGGTCAGCGACAGCAAATGCCTTACTTGCTCCTGGATCAAGTAGTTCTCGCCCCAATTCTTCGCGCACGGCTAGCAAACCATTTTCCCGCAGTACCCGATTGAGGTGGACGGGTTGGGAGACGGGTGTGATACCGTATTCTGAGAGAATAATGACTTGAGCGCCGCGATTTTCGTAGTATTGAATCAAATCGCCACAAACAGCATCAATTTCTTGTAAATCCTTGGTGACTCGGTTATCTTCAGGACCAAACTTTTGCAAGCAGTAGTCCAGATGAGGCAAATAAATCAGTGTCAACGTCGGGTTGTTGCGTTCTTCCACCCACTTAGCTGAGGCGGCGATCCACTGGGTAGAAGCAATCGATGTGTTGGGACCCCAAAAATTGAACAGAGGAAACTGACCGAGTTCGGACTGGAGGGGCGATCGCCATTCTTCGGGTTGCGTATAAATATCGGGTAATTTTCTACCATCAGCCGGATACATTGGTCTGGGGGTGACTGTATAATCCGCTGAGGAGTACATATTGTACCACCAGAACAAATTGGCGCAGGTAAAAGATGGGTCTAGCGAGCGAGCCATATCCCAAACTTTAGGAGCCTGTACAAGTTTATTAGACTGTCGCCAAAATTTTACTTCACATTCGTCGCGAAAATACCAGCCATTCGCAACAATCCCATGTTCATTTGGCAACTTCCCTGTGAGATAAGTTGCTTGAGCTGTGCAGGTGACAGCAGGTAACACGGGTGCAACTGGAACGACTTTCCCAGAAGCCGCCCAACTTGACAGCGACGGTGTATGCTCCCCTAACAGGCTAGGTGACAATCCTACAACGTTGAGAACAACTGTTTTATTCATAATGTAGTGTCAATAAATTTATTATCAATTTAGTAGTAGAGCGGCTATCCCACGATTTTCCACGGAACCCCACCCCGGTTTTGTCTTGTGCCAAAACCGCCCCTCCCCTTGTAAAGGGGAGGGGATTAAGGGGAGGGGTAAAACCAACCTGGGATAAAGGTTTGAACGTGATTGTTGACACGTATGGCATCTTGCCCGCCTAGGACCGGCGAGACGTCCGTCCCACAACAGAATCATAATGCACTAAATGAGACTGGACGCGCTACTAAATATGCTTTCTTTACAAACAGCCTTTAACAGCTGATCAACTCCAAAAAGGGGCTATTCACTAACATTTTTGATAACACCCACTCATACTCTCGTTGGATTGATGCTGCTAAATCCAGTTTCATCTCCTGAGGCAACACTTCCCAGGTGTAAGTTTCAATTTCCAGGTGGTTGCAGGCAGGATTGCTGTGTAGTAAATCTAACACGTTAGAAATGTCGTCTTGTGTAGACTGAAACAGTTGGTAATCGTGGATAAAAATGGGGACGTGGAAGTGAATCCGCCATTGGGAAGCCGTGGTATGCTCTAGGTCTGGGAGAGCCTTTTCCAAATCTGAATAATGACGTAGCCGCCCAGTGCTCTCGCGTGCTATCACTTGGTGTAAATACGTAGATTCAGCAAAAGGTAACAACCGCTCTTTTACCAGACGGCGCTGTTCAATATCAGTGGGGATGTCCACCTGCAACGCAGCACTGATTTGAATTTTACCAATTTGAATTCCTGCGGCTTGAAATTGCTGGAAAACGGAAGCTGGGTTTTCATACTCCACAGCAAAATGGCAGGTATCGTAACAAATGCGTACGTGTTCTAATATAAGAGCCTCAGCTGCTTGTTGAGAAATCCTCAAATGCGTTGCTAAATACTCTCCACCGATAGGCAGTAAATGCGTCTGGAAATAATCAACAACTTCAGCAGCATTTTCTATTAATCCATCTGGTTCAGGTTCCAGATCCAAGTGCAAAACTTTTCCTGTGTCGCTTTTAATGCGTACCATTTGAGCCACCACCCGTGCTATGTTGAGGCTGGCGCTAGTTGTAATGGAAGCGAGGAAAAGTGGATTGCCTTTGAACCAGGGCTTATATGACAACGGCAGTGTAGAAATGCTGCCCTCTTTACCAGGAGGCAACAGTTGTGCCAGGATGTTTACCAGTCGTAAAGTATAGTCCAACCGCTCCTGCTTTGACCAATCCGGTGCATAAACTTGGTCTTTCACGACTTGCCTATGAAATCCACCAAAGGGAAAACCATTCAAGGTAAACACGTATAAGTCTTGTTGCGTCAACCATGATTGAAACTCAGCCAAAGCGTTTCCTTGCAACAGTTCTCTTGTGGCGACGTCTGCCAAACGCAATCCAATCCCAAACGGTTTGTCTGGGGATAGCTTTGCTTTAAGTGCAGGAATATATTGCTTTAAGTTGGCAAAGACTTTGCTCCACTCTTCACCAGGATGAATATTTGTGCAGTAGGTTAGGTGAAAACTGTTATTTGTATTTGTCTCTATTTTCATATCTCTTCCTAGTCCCGCCTCTTACCTTTCACGCTCACTTGTTCAAAATAAACTCTCAACAGAGTTTATTGGAACCGCAAATGCACGCAGATGCACGCAGATAATTTATCTGTGTTCATCTGTGTCCATCTGTGGTTTTTTTTATAAATTTCAGCCGCTTCACATGGCACATTCCCAACCTGTGGCGGGTAACGAAGAATCGTAAAACTCGCTCAACAACCAAATTGCTTGGCGAAACAGAGATATGTCTACCTCGTGAACTTCAATACCTTTTCCTATGCGTTGCAAGAGCGTTAGGGTTAATTCTCCGCCCAGGTGTTCCCGAAACTCACTTAGCCCCCGGAACAAGCAACGAGGATGTTCGTCTTCTGTCATTTTCTCAGACAGTTCCGGAACGTACAACGTAAAGCCTAGTGACAACAGCGTATTCAATATCCGCCGCCATTCTAACCGAGAAAGCTGCCCTACAAGGTAGGAATAGGTAGCATCTAAAGCAATGCCGATCGCTACTGCTTCTCCATGACGTAGTCTATAATTTGTTAGCTGCTCAAGTTTATGCGCTGCCCAATGACCAAAATCTAATGGACGAGATGAACCTTTTTCAAAGGGATCACCCTTATGAGCAATGTGATCCATGTGCAACTGCGCACACCGGTAAACAACGTTTTGCATCGAGTTCATGTCTCGACACACAAGCGCGTGGGCGTGAGTACGGATGTACTCAAAAAAGTCAGCATCTTTAATCAGCGCTACTTTTATTGCTTCTGCGATTCCAGAACGCCAGTCACGGTCATCCAGGGAAGTCAAGAAGGTAAAATCATTTAAAACTGCATAGGGTGGGGCGAATGTGCCAAGAAAATTCTTTTTGCCAAAGGCGTTGATTCCATTTTTAACGCCGACACCAGAATCATTTTGTGCCAACACTGTCGTCGGAATGCGAATCAGACGAATTCCCCGATGCGCTGTGGCTGCTGCATATCCAACTAAGTCTAACATTGCACCTCCACCAATTCCTAAGATGTAGGAGTGGCGGCAAATTCCTGCTTCATCAATGATTTGGTGAATTTTTGAGAGTTCATCTGGATCGTTTTTGGCTTCTTCTCCTCCCATTACGACGATGGGATCAGCAGCAAGTTTGAGCGTATCTGAATAGCGATCGCAATACGCAGCTATTTGCTTAAGCAGCGGACGTCGAGACTGTAATAATCCTGAATCTACGACTGCTAAAACTTTTTTTGGTCCAGCGTCCCCATCAGCAGCAATCACTTGTGCCAATAAGGAATTTCTTATATCAAACACACCTGTGGTAAAATGCACCCCGTAGTTGAAGGTCACCGTGAAACTTTGCTGGATGGGCTGCAGATTATTAAATGTAGTCTTCTGCCTAATGTCTACTACCATATTTTTGCGGATATTTCTATAAGTGCGGCACGATTGAGAGCTTGTTGGAACACCTCTGGTGAGTGTGAACCGTCAACTTTAACTTTGTTGTTGATAATGTAAAAAGGCACGCTCGTGATGCCATTAAAACGAGCAAATGTTGATTCCGCTAGAACTGCATCAAGTGCAGCATTACCGCTTAATTGCAGTCGTAATTCGGTAGAATCCATACCAGCTTCTGTGCCAATAGCAACAATAACGTCGAGGTCCCCGAGGTTCAAACCGTCTTCAAAGTAAGCTTTGTAAACTGCTTGCACAACATCGTTTTTGATGTGATCCGGTGCTAGCGTAATCAACCGATGGGAAAGGGTACTATTGACAGCTAAACGAATTTTGTTGAAATCTAATTTTACTCCTGCCGCATTACCCACACCTTGCACGTACTCAAAGAGCTGCTGAAGTGCTTGCGGTTCTATGCCTTTCCTCTCCTGCATATAAGAGCGAAATTCGTAACCACCAGCAGGAATAGAATAGTCTAAGAGAAATGGATGCCAGCGAATTTTGACTGTCTCTTGAGATTGTGCCAAGGCATCAAAAAGATGCTTATGACCGATTCGGCACCACGGGCATACGGTATCGTGAAAGATGTCGATCAGCATGGTTTTCCTGACTCAGCTTGGGAGAACTGATGTTTTCCTCGCTAAAAAAGCTTTGAGCATTTTCAAATTCCTCGATTAATGCAGCTCGATCTTTGCGTGCAACTAACCTCGCCAAGCGGTTGTAAGTATCAGCTAACTTAGCAATTGCTTGGCATCTGTCTTGGGTCGCAAGCATAATGTCCACACACAAGTGTGGGCTTTGGGCAAACAAACGCTTGATGATGTCTATTTCTTGGCGGTAGCTTGGGCTTGACATGGACAAGCTGCGCTCTATGTCAATCCCTTCTTGGGCTAAGAAAACACCGACGCTAAATCTGGAGAAGTGCCTCGTTGCCTGAATAATCACCATCATGTAGTCGTGTTCTTCAGGTGTAGAGACAATGACTTCGCCGCCCTGACTCTTAATAAAATCTAATAACCACTCAAATGAATCGTCTTTGCGACCTGGACAAGCTACTACTTTTTCTTGGGCAAAAGATTTGACATTTGGACCAAACATCGGATGTAATCCCATGACTGGACCACGATGGTATTCCAGCATCGCTTGAACTGGCTCAGTTTTGAGACTTGTGATGTCACAAAGTGCTGTGGTTGGAGCAAGGTATTGAGATGCACGCTTGATCACATCTACTGTCCACTTAATTGGAACACAGACGATCACAAGTTCAGCAGAACCTAGCAGTTGATCTGCGTATTCCCAATCTTCATTTTCGAGAATACTCACATTGTGACCCGCCGCAGTCAATTGCTGGGTGAAGAATCTACCCATCCTACCACGTCCACCGATGATGGTGATATTTCGGGGTATGGCTTTGTGTGCCATTGACAATGAAGTATCAGTCGAAATTGCCGCTTGACAACTGTTGACGAGATTTGTCCAAATTGATTCAGGAAGACCAGCAGAGGCAAGTAAGGGTCGCACTTGAGCAAGTTGCTCCTCGGCTGGAATTTTTGATGCACTCAGAAGAGAGAGGCGATCGCGCAGCAGCTCGATCAGGCATTGGTCGGTTTGCTTGAGCTTTTCTGGGATCATGATTATTTAGGAAATCAGGAATGAGGGAACTGTGAGTCCCCACTTAAGTGGGGATTGGGGGAGATGTTCTAAAGTTCTGACGCCGATAATGATTAATGACTAATGACTTAAATATCGATAATAGATTCGCTTGAAGTTAATTTTGGTAGCATCCCGACAGTTGGTGATTGAGAGCTTGCCGCAATCACTTCAGTGAATAAAGCTTCGTACTCAACTAAGGCTTGCTCGAATGAATAGCGTTCAACAGCAAACTGTCTTCCTTTGTGACCTAGCTTTGCAACTTTTGCTGGATTGGTATACAAATCCATGATTCCATCTGCGAGCGCTTGCGGTGATTCTGGTGCTACAACTACGCCACCGCCACTCTTGCGCACTGCTCGCGCTGCTGTACCAGAGGCGGGAACTGAGGCGATAATAGCACGACCACTAGCTAACAACAGTGGGATTTTGGAAGGCATATTGAAGGAAATGACATTGCGCTTTTGCACCACCAAACCGACATCCGCCGCTGCCAACATTTCGGGTAGTTTTTCTCGTGGTACTAAAGGTAGAAGCAACACGTTATCAGCCCCGCATTTTTGGCAATATGCCTGCAATCTTTGCAATGCTCGTTCTTCTCCAGCAATGACAAAGACGATTTCTGGAATATGACACAGCCGAGACGCGGCTTCAATGACTGTCTCTAATCCTTGTGTCAGGGCAATGTTGCCAGAGTAAACCACTACGAACTTGTCTTCTAGTTGATAGGCAATGCGAAATGGGTTGCTCTTTTTTGGTAAGGGGCGGATAAAATTAACGTTCACCCAGTTGGGAATGCAGACAATTTTTTGCGCTGGTACTCCCTTCTGGAGTAAATTTTCAACAAACCCATCGGCAATCACGCTAATGGTGTGGGCGCTACGGTATGCAAATTGCTCTATAGCTTGCAAAGCGCGAATCATCCATTTGTTTGTGATTAGTCCAACGCGCACAGCGGCTTCTGGCAATATATCCTGTACATTCAGTACCACTGGGCAATTATATAGCCAACCTAGTAGTGTTGCTGGTAGGGTTACTAGCAGTGGTGGTACTGTCAGGAGAATAACATCAGGTCGCCAACCATTCAGTGCTTGTGGCAAGCTTGTGAATACAAAGCTTAACTCCAATAGCAGCCTATCTATAAGATTGGGTTTAGACTTGATTCGCAGGTAACTCCGCTGGATGGTCACGCCATTTTTTCGTTCTGTAACGTACCACTTGCCGCGATACTCTTCGTAAATCTCGCGCTGGGGATAATTCGGCATTCCCGTAATCACTCGCACTTCATGACCTTGCTTTACGAGTCCTTCTGCCAGTTCAGTCATTAAAGGAGCAATTCCAATTGGCTCCGGATGATAGTTGTAAGAATAAATGAGAATCCGCATTATCCGTTTCTTTGTTACGTGAAGTCAGGTCAAAAGTGTGAGCTTTTTTGTTTTCGCACAAGATGCACGGTGACTCGCGGTGCCAGAGTAGCATTTATCCTGCGTACTCGCTTCTTTTGGTCTTTTGTTATAATTTTAACGCGTGCTTCAGGTAACAGCAAAGATTTGTGACAATGCCATTGAAATTGGTAACAGGATTAACACCAGCAAACCGTATGGCAAGCTAGCAAAACCAGCAGCGACTGTAGCATCTAAAACAATAAGTGATAGGACTCCTGCGCGCACAGCCGTACGGATATTTTCTGGAGTCGGTTCGCTGACAGCCTTGATAAAAGGGAGTAACACCCGCACAGCTAGCAATACAACGAAAGGCAATACTGCAAGCAGGTGATAATTTTTTAACAAGCCTAAGCTCAGTAATCCACTAATGACTGTAGCAATGAGTATGAGTGTAAGAATACCAGTGCTACTTTTGCCTCCATGAACTTCACCCCGGCTGAGAGTTGTTATAGCAGCAATGTAAACAACGGGAATCAATGCTAAAAACCAATAGTTTGATACCATTGGTGATACCGCGCTGACGCCAAGCAATAAGTTGCCGCCACGACACACGCCCATATTGATTGGACCAAAAATAGGATGATGCTTGCTGTAAGCATCGTAGAGGATGGCAGCAGCAGCAATGCCAAAAGCTAGAGTGGCACTCAACAAACTCACTTGAGAGGCTGCCAGGATGCCAGCACTCAAAAGCAAACTTCCCAAAATCGCTGCTCCCATACGGGATGCTCTACCACTGGGAATAGGTCGTTCTGGTCTTTCTACAGCGTCTATATCCGCATCAAATACATCGTTAAAAATAATGCCACCGCCGTATAGACCTGTGGTTGCTAGAAGTAACCATGCCAGTGGTGTCAAATTAGAGGAAGATGGAGAGATTGGCAGATAAGGAGATAGGGAAATAAAGACAGCGCACCCAGAAGCAGCGAATCCAGCTAAGATATCTGCCCATGCGGTGACGATATTAGCAGGTCGCATTAATTGTAGATACGCCCAAATGCGAGGGGAGGAGAGTGCAGCGTTCATGGTGAGGAGGGGGAGGGAGATGAGTGATATAAGGGAGATGAAGAAACTATTGACTTTTTACTCAATCAATGCAAATTCGCGGGTGGGGGACTCGACGATGGGTTTTTGTCCCCGAAGCACGGAGTTACCGCTGAATAGCTGTCGTTGGTCGATGGGGGTTGGGTTGAGCCAGTCTGACTCTTGAATTTGACCGCTTTGGCTGTAAGCAGCAAGGGCATTTTCATAACAGACTGCTCGGATATGCGCTTCTGGAATTCCTCTTTCTTGCATCAGTTGGGCAGTCTTGGGGACCGCGAGTGGATCGCTGACTCCCCAGTCTGCACTGCTGTCTACGATGATGCGATCGCATCCATATTGGCGCACAACTTCAACCATCCGGGCATTCCCCATTTTGGTGTTGGGGTAAATTGTAAAAGCTGCCCAGAAGCCTCGATCCAAAACTTCCTGTACAGTCTCTTCATTGTTATGATCCATAATCACCTTTGATGGATCTAACCCATGCTCGATACAGACATCCATAGTGCGACTGGTGCCTGCCTTTTTGTTGCGGTGCGGTGTATGAATCAGCACCAGCATCTCGAGTTCTTTTGCCAGTTCTAACTGTAGACGGAAGTATTTGTCTTCTGCCTGTGTCATGTCGTCATAGCCAATTTCACCAATGGCAACGACACCCTCTTTACAAGCGTACAGAGGCAAAAGTTCCATGACTTGCTCTGCCAATGGTTCATTATTGGCTTCTTTGGAGTTCAAGCCAATCGTGCAATAATGGCGGATACCAAACTGAGCGGCCCGAAACCGTTCCCACCCGACCAAGCTGCTAAAGTAATCTTGGAATGAGCCGACGTTGGTGCGGGGTTGTCCAAACCAAAAGGCAGGCTCTATCACAGCTACAATGCCAGACTCCTGCATCTTCTGGTAATCGTCGGTTGTGCGGGAGCTCATGTGAATGTGAGGATCGATATACATCATGCGACTGGTGTTCCTAGTTACAAAATGGGTAATGAGCTTGTCTGAAACGCTTACAAGGAAAGAGTTAAGCTGTTCCAAGTAAGATGCCCTGCTTGAATTTGAGCCTGTAGATTAGGATAACGGGCAAGGAGTTGTTGAGCATCTGGTAAAGGACACTCAGCAAGAGCGATCGCCCCTGCGGCTTGTTCAACTGGATCGTTCGCTTGTATTACGCGCTCCAAATCCGCTAACATCGCATTGTTGGCAAATCGCCCCACCAGTCGCCAAAGTTCGGGAGATACTGTGCGGTAGGCTGCCCAACGTTCGTGGGCATAATCAACTAGCATAGTCGCTAGTTCTGGATTTGCACGCCGATCAAGTCCTTGAATAAGATGTAAAGGGCTGCCCACAAACAAAGCTTTCAAGACTATCTGGTTCCAAGCAACGTCATCTAGATACTCTGCTGGATAGGGATTTCGCAACGCCACAGCATTGAAGACTGCTGTCATATTGCTGCGAACTCCCTCAGCTGCACGAGTGCGAAACTTTTCTGGATACGCTAGAAGCGGTAAAGCCTGATAGAGTGCAATCAGCTCTCCCATATCGGCGGCTGTAAAAACTCGCTCCAGCGTCCGGACGTATTTCTCTTCGTTGGACTGCGGTAAACTCAGTACCAGTAAGGTGCGAGCGGCTTGATCTACGCTCCAATAACTGGGAAACCAACCTGTCCGGGCTGTGGAGGCTGCTTCTAGTTCTTCTAGTGTCAGTTGTAAATCATTTTTGCCTGTATAACGAGGCACGGCGCTAAACGCGCTGAAAAACATTGAGGTATTGACACCGCTTTTAACTTGATCTATCTTTTCATCTAGCCAGGTAAGACCTTGACTAGAAATCCGATGTTTCAGCCAGCGATGCAGCAAGTCAATTGCACTAACTGTTGTTTTTTCTAGATAACTTGCAGAAACCATTACTTTATAATTATTTAGTTATGCGATGGAGCTAAAAAATCTAGGAATTCGTTCCCAGGCAATTGCCTGGGAACGAGACTAAACAAAGTTAAGGTTGAGGAAGTACAAACTTACAAGTGTCTAAACAGCAGCTTTTTCTGGTTCCTCTAAGCTGAGGGTTGCCTTTTGCTGCTTTTTCCGCAATGTCGAGGCAGTAGCGCCAATTCCTAACAAGCCTAGACCTAATAGTGAGGCTGGTTCGGGTACTTTGGTTGCGCCGTCCTTAACAACGTTTAATACTTGGACACGACCTTGGAAGAAATCGCCAACATACAGCTTGCCATCTTTGAGGGTTGTGCCACCCGTCCAGTTAAATCTGCCTGGAGTGAGGTCAAGGGGGTCGCCAAAAGGAGGACCAGTTAATGCTGGAGGCGGTACAGGGTTACCTGATGCATCGCGGGCATTTTCACCGAAGGAAGTCAAGAAGTTACCGTTTTTATCGAATACCTGAACGCGGCTGTTGATAGAATCAGCTACATAAACATTCTCTTCTTCGTCCACTTCGATGCCAATTGGCTGTTGAAGCTGTCCAGATCCGCTACCTGCTGAACCAAATGCCAACAGAGGATTACCATTTGGATCGAGTACTTGAACGCGGTTGTTATACTGGTCTGCTACAAAGATATTTCCACTAACTGGGGAAATTCTTATACCTGCTACACCTTGAAACTCACCAGGTGCAGTGCCTCTGGTACCACCAATGACACCAAGTGGCTGTCCGTCTGATGTAAATTTAAGAATCCTTTCGCCGTTAAAATCACCAACGTACACGTTGCCAGCTTTGTCAAATGTCACACCAGATGGTCCAAAGAAAAGCCTATCAGGAACCAGAGGGGTAAATTGTCCATTTGCAAAGGATCTAATAAAGTTACCCTGAGAATCGTATTGATTGATGCGGTTGTTGTAAACATCACCTGCATACAGATCCCCTGTTACTGGATTAAAGTCTACAGTTGTTGGCTCGTCAAACTGTCCGGGTCCTGTGCCGCCGGAGCCAATTGCTCCAATATACTGACCGCTAGGACTAAATTTTTCAATTTTGTTACCAAGGCTGTAGTTAGGAGTACCATCCGGGTTAACACCGCGTCCGTTAGATACAAGGGTATTCCCTTGGCTATCTACCGCTATGCCTTGGGGAACAAACAGTTGTCCAGGACCGAAACCAGGCTCACCTATAGAGCGATCGTACGTTAAGCTTAATGCCATCGCTTGAGCCGCCGCCGCCGCTACAAGAAAGCCGGCACCTACTAAGGCAAATGATAAATTTTTGACTAATCCCATAGTGATTCTTCGGTGTTGTGAGTTATACTCTTACTTAGGTTTATGTCGTTCCCAGACCTAGTCTGGGAATCCCGAATTTGAGCTGTTGCCTTTTTGAAACAAAACTTTCAATTTAAGGTAGCAGCCTATTTCTTAGGTATTGCTAAGCAATGCCTAAGAAAATTGCCAAGGAATTAGATGGTTTCAACCTTATCCAACAGTTCTTGTTGACGCTTGCGCTTCATTGCTTTTGCGCCTAAAGCGGCAGTTGCTAATAAAGCAATTACAGAACCGGGTTCAGGAACTTTGGTTGCGTCGGCACCAGATTTGAGAGCAAGCTTGACGAGTTGTCCTCCTCGTTCGCCTGCGACGAGTCTGTCTCGATTTGAGATATATAAATCACCATCAGGACCGAAAAATAATCCAGCAGCAGCTTCCAGTCCATTACCACTCCAGATAGTTTCGCGAGAACCATCCTTGCCGATTTTAATCACAGAAGAACTTAGATCACCGATAATATTACCGCCCTGTTCAATTGCTTTCCATTCTGACTGATTGATGTGTTGCAATGCATACAAATCTCCCTCAGAGTCGTATGCCACGCCAGTCAGTTGTGTAAAGCCATCAGCGATGGTTTTTATTGACAAATCATCTGGGTTAACTGAATAGATACGTGCTTTACCTTCTGGATAAGGAAAAGCAGTGTATTCACCAACTGTTAAGCTACCATCGGGGGCAACTGCGATCGCTGTGGGAACTGCTTGAGCGTTTGGATTAAATTGAAGTGCTTCCTCTGTCAAACCTTCAGGAAGAGTTGGGTATTGGAGGGTACTCGGATCTAAGTATTTGGTAGGGAACCCAGTTACGTTCTTAATACCGCCGCCATTGAGATCCACAGAATATATCGAGTTGCCGCCCCCATCGATGACGTAAGCAGTATCACCCTTAATTGTCATCGAATAAGGGTTGTTAATTACATCAGAGCCATCGGGATTATATTTGGCTTCGTAAGCTGCAAAATCAGCAAGACTTGTCAGCGAACCAGTCTTTAAGTCTAGTTTGTAGAGTTGTCCGAGAGCAGGTTCACCTAACACCTGATCGCGCAAGTTCGGGTCGCCAGCTAAGCCATACAAAACATAAGCGTTGCCTTTGGAATCAAATTTGAAGTCCGCAGGACCGGCAGCTTGTTCCCCAGAAGGCGATAATGCTAGAGATGGGAGATTCGAGAGTACAGTTGTTTTTGTACCGTCTGGAGCAATTTTGACAACGCTACCAGTTTTACCAGAACATAAAGGAATATATCCGGCGCTGGGTGATGGTATACAGTTGACTCCGCCGTTTCCATCTCCTCCGGCACCACTTTCTGTCAGATAAATGTTGCCCTGTTTATCCCAGTCAAAATTCCGTGGGTTGTTAAGCTGGTCAGCAACTACTTTCAGTTCTGCTGCTTGTGCAGCTTTCGTTCCATAAGTAGTAGCAACACAAAGGGAGAGAAATGTAAGAGCAAATGACTTGAATTTCATACTTACTTAGATTTAGATCGAGTGTTGGTAGGTTGTGGAATTTTGTACGGTATCAGAGACAACGAGTCCCAATGACTGGGATGTGGAAATCAAGCATCCACGGCAATATTGCCTCCCTATTGAGAGGAGCTGGCATTGCTCGCGCTTGAAACTTGCTATCCAATTTGTAGGAGTCTTGCTCTTGTGTTGGGGGGAGAGAGACTCTTATCTGTTGGTCACGACTTTATAGTAGGTTCACACAACAGAGCTTGGATTCTCAATTCTGATGACTTGCCCTTTTCCTGGCACGCCGCCTCGGTTGATCAGATAAAGAGCATTATCAGGACCAATAGTCAATGCACTAGGTAGCTCTAGCCCATCACCACTGAGAACAGTTGTGCGGCTCCCATCGTGTCCTATTTTGATCAGGCTTCCTTCTGGTTTTCCTTTCCAGCCTGAGGAATTCATATGTTGTAAAACATACAAGTTACCTTGCCCATCGAAAGCCAAGTCAATCAGTTGCGTAAAGCCATCAGCATAGACTGTTAGTTGACGCTCAGCATCCACTCGGTAGATTTTTGCTTCACCTTCTGGAAAAGGAAAACCAGTGAATGTGGTGACATAATAAGCACCATCAGGACCTTTGGCAACGCTTGTGGGTACTGATTGAATTGCCAACTGCGATGGAGTCGCACCACGATAAGCACTAGGAGGTGGTACGTGTCCCCGGTCAAAATTTTGCGAGTTAGAACCAGGGAAGATTGGGTTAGTCAATACCTGCTGGGGAATTACAGCGATCGCCTGCAAATGACTTCCATCAGTTCCCACACTCACCAGATCGTTCGCACCCGCATCAACAACAACAATTTCGTCTCTATCTATTAATAGAGCCAAGGGATTGCTAACGACTTCACTGCCATCAGGATTATGAGTCAGTTCATAGTTAGCGATATCGGCAACAGTTGTCCACGAATTTGTATTGAAGTCGGGAGTGATGATTTTTCCTAAGTCAGTGTGACCTAATGCCGTATCGCGTAAGGCTGGATTAGCAGCATATCCTAGCAAAACATAAGGCTTGCCTGTAGCATCAAATTTTATATCGTGAGGACCGGCGGCTCCAGTACCATCTGGAAATGCGACAGAAGCCAGTCCTGTCAGTATACGTTTGACTGTACCATTCTCAATTTTTACTATAGCACCACTGGTACCGTAATATAAATCACCTTGACCACTGGGTGATGGAATACTAGCTCCATTTCCCCCCGTTCCTGCCTCTGTAATATAGAGATTATCGTCAGGACCAAAGCTCAGACCTTTCGGATTATCAAGACCGTCGGCAAGCACCGTAAAAGATGTAATAGTAAGTTGCTTGAGTTCCATGTGTCACAACAGAGGTCGGCTTTGGATGTTACTGGTAGAATTTCGTATTGCTGACAATAAGCAATGACGGCACTTACACCCTGAATATATATTTATTAGTTATTTGTTAGTTGTTAATAGATAGTTGTTAGTTGGTAGAGACGCGACGCCAGTCACCTGCTGTCGGGAAACCCCTTCGGGTTCGCCAGTCGCCTGCTGTCGGGAAACCCTCCAAAGGACGCTGGTCTTACCTCCTGCAGCGCTGGCTCGCCATGGCGCGTCTGTACATTTGTTAGTTGTTCTAACAACTGACAAGTCACTACTTAGCGTGGGGCATATAGCTCAGACCTTGAGCTAAAGTATCCACGTTGCCAGCTTTGCCTTCCAAGATACGCTTGATATTCAAGCTCTCAGAGCCAAAGTCTTCGATTTGGAGTTTACCGTGAGGTAGTTGCTCACCTACTTTCCAGAAGGTGATCCGATGCTGGATGAAACCAGGAGCTTCTGGGTCATTAAAAGCATGGGAGGTTGGGATTAGCAGCACCGGAGAACGCTGATAAAATCCGTAGTCTGGATAAAAGAACTCGTGCTCGAGCAAGTACGATTTGTTAACAGGTTGCAGGCGCTGAGTTACTTTCACCTTTTGACCGTATTCATCGCGAAACTCGCCAGACTGACCAGAAATTTCGCCATCTGCTCGCAGTAGGTGTGCCCAATCATCCATGTTTTTGAGGTCTGACAAATACTCAATCCCCATCTCTATTGGGGCATTAACATAGATGGTGTCGGTGTCAACGTAGTAACGCCCTTTTGCTGCGGTCTTAAGACCAGCTTTGCGTTCCAAATTACCTTTGAGAGAACGACACTCGGAAGTGTGTACTGTGTGAATTCCCTCCATAATCAAGGGACTGCGCCGCTTAGGATCGACAAAGCTGACCCAGTGTAAGTACACGCCCTTTTCATCGGTTCCCGGCTCAACGTAGTCGGCAGGAAAAAGCAGGACAGGGTAAACCTGATAATATTTCTGATACTCTAACCCGCAGTGCCACTCAATGCCGTAAAAATTGGGATGATCCAGTCTTTCTACGTGATAGTAAAGCTTTGTCTGGTAGCCAGACGCAGTTCCGAGCCAAGTGTCTTCGTCGATTTGCTCTTCCATGCGGCTATAGAGAGTCCACTCGCCTAAGTTTTTTAGCTCAGCAAGGTATTCATAGGCACTCTCTGGAGTCGTTTCGATGTAGGCAGATGTCCCAAATGTATTTCTTTCAACTACCATTTGTCACTCCTTTAGACCACAGCTAAGGTCTTGAGATGTCTGGCTTTGCGGATTCTGTCCTCTGCCAACTGCTTAGAAGCATCGTTGGTAGTGATGTCCTGCTTTTGCGCTCTGTCAAATATTTCAAGCAGTGTGTCGTAAATGTTACGCACTTGCTGGAAAGCTCTTTCTTCGTCGTAGCCAATCATTTCGTTGTAAACGTTGATTAGCCCGCCACCATTAATTACGTAATCAGGAGCATAAAGAATCTCTTTCGCTGTGAGCATTTGACCGTGGAGCTGCTCAACTCCCAACTGATTGTTTGCAGCACCAGCAATCACCGACGCTTTAATGTAAGGAATTGTCTCACTGTTGAGAATTCCCCCTAAAGCACAAGGAGAAAGCACATCGACATCTTGGGAGTAAATTTCCTCTGGCTCTACAACAGTGGCACCAAAAAGGCGCTTTACTTCCTCTGTTTTTTCTTTGCTAATATCAGTGACAAACAGTTTTGCCCCATGTTCGTGCAGGTGTCGGCAAAGATTTTGACCGACATTTCCCAGACCTTGAACTGCAACTTTTAGCCCCTTAAGGTCAGAGGTTTGCAAACGAAACTCAACAGCAGCTTTAAGTCCCAAGAAAACTCCCCATGCTGTCACAGGAGCAGGTCCACCTGACCTTTCTTCTACTCCAACGACATATCTAGTTTCTTGGCTGATTGTTCTGACATCATCGGGGGTCAGATTCACATCTTGACCTGTAATAAAACGTCCATTGAGTCTTTCAATAAACCGTCCGTATGCTCTGAACAGGTCTGCATTCTTGTTTTCAGGATTGGCAATGATGACTGCCTTACCTCCACCAACTGGAATGCCTGCACAAGCAGCTTTATAAGTCATACCACGGCTCAGACGAAGAGCGTCTTTTAAAGCAGCTTCTTCGTTGGCGTAGGGCAACAGCCTTGTTGCGCCCATTGCAGGTCCCAAACTCGTGTCATGGATGGCAATTATTGCCTTGATATCTGGGTCTTTGCCATGACAAAAGAGCACTTGCTCATGACCCATTTCTGTAACAGTTTCAAATAAGTTCACCCTTGTCTCCTCGATCACCTCAGCTTGACCCCTTGGGGAATGGAAATCGCTTTTCCCAATCCCCGTTAGCATTTAGACATTTGGAAATGAAGCTTGTGGAAATGAAATATGCAATTCGGTCTTTTCAGCCGGAGTTGACTTTACTCCTTGTGATGCTAGACCGGCGTTGCGTCCTTTGGATGGCGCGCGTCTATCTGCCTCAATCACGACATCAATAACGATTGGACCAGTCGCTTCCATTGCTTGCTCTAGCGCCGAGATCAGATCAGACTCTTTGTTGATGCGGATTCCTTCGGCTCCCATACCACGAGCAATCATGGTAAAATCTGCCTGCGGAATTGTTGCATCTGCACCTGTGAGTCCCAGCATTCCCATGCCTTGGTGGCTCATGTTGTAGCGGGCATCGTTGAGTACAATCCAAACAGCGGGTATTTGGTATTTGACAGCTGTGCTGATTTCATTATTCATCAGCATTGCGCCATCCCCAACAATGGCAACTGCTTTGCCATGACGTGCTGCTGCTGCTCCGACGACTCCGGCAACAGCCTGACCCATTGCTCCGACTCCGGTGCTGATACGATAACGATTTGCGTTTGGAAATCGCAGCAGATGCGTTGACCAAAGGAACGAGTTACCACACTCCGCCAGCACTATCGCGTCACTACCTTCAACAATTACCTTTTGAATTGCCTCCATCAAGACCTCTGGTCTGACTGAAGAGTCTGAACCTGGAGCAATTTCCTGGCGTTCCGGACGAGGTAGCCAAAAAGCTGTTACCGCACTACTTGCCAGAAGGTGCTCGTGTTCCAACAATGCCTTGACAAATGCTTTGATCTCAGACTGGACACCAAAGGTTTCGGCTTTTGAATACGCCACCCCAGGGACTGTTGGGTCAATGTCTACGTGCACGAAGCCTCCTGGGGGAACCAATGCTTGACTCCAGAAGGAAGTCGGTTCGCTCAAGCGCGTTCCTAGCACAAGTGTGCGTAAAGGAGGTTGCTGTTGTAAGTAAGTAAAGACGGAACCATGACCGCCCAAACCAGTCACACCCACAAACTGAGGATGATCTTCGGGAAAGATGCCTTTGCCACGAGGTGAACACATAACTGGTGCCCCAGTTAATTCCGCAAGTTGGCGAATTTCTTCTGCGGCGTCACGAGCACCAAATCCTACCCAAATCGCAAACGGTCCTTCAGATAACAACTGTGCACATTTAACAATTGTTTCTTGACTGGGTGTTGCCAAAGAAGAATAATCAATTCCTTGGAATATGTCGAGATCATCAACCGGGCTTGTTTGCACAGCGGTAGGAACGCTCAAATGGGCGACGAAACCTCCTGGTTGCGACAGACCCAGAGCCAGTTTGCGAAAAATCTGTGGAAGTTGTGCAGCGCTTTCTACAGTGGTAGCATAGTTAAACAGCGCTCCTGAGGTAAATATTCCCTCAGTTGGCAAAGTCTCGGTGCTGGTTTCTTGAATAGCCCACCGTCCGCGCTGTGGGGACGAGGTGCAAGCTGACAGCAAAATCACTTTTGCACCCTCACCTCTAGCAGCGAATAATCCAGTTAAAGCATTGGTGATCCCCGGTCCGGCAGTGGTGAACACTACGGTAGGACGACCAGTGGCAAAGTAGGCTTCAGTTGCTGCAAAGGCAGCTCCTGATTCATGACGAAAGTTTAGCACTCGCAAGAGGCTATTCGATAGCGCTCCCCAAATTCCTGCCATCGCACCTCCGTTGACGCCAAAGGCGCTGGATACGCCTAAGGCTTCCATCATGGTGGCGATCGCATTTGCGACCGTTAGCGGTCGCTGTGTTGGTTCTTGCACAACAGGTGCATTCTTGGGCTCATTATTGAGTTGGTCTTTGGAAGAGTTTACTTTTCCATTTAGCTCCGACTGTGTATTGCCGTTTGGTTGGTACACGTCGTATGGCTGAATGCCAATTTGAGATGTCGTCTGAGTATAGTTGTGGCTCATTGCGTCTACGTACTCCCTGATTGTTGGAGAGGGTGCCAGTTAGCTTACTCAGGCTGCGTTTGCACTCACAGCCTTAAGTGTGTGTTATGCCAAATTCCGTATCTTTACGTACAAGCTTTAACCCAGGTTGATGAACACTGGGAACGGTAAGTCACCGCTTTTTCGTCAGTAAAAAACTCGTACTGTAGGAGTTAAACAATTTAGGCTGTGCTTATGGAAACAAGCGTACAGAAGCTGAACACTTTGCTGCAATGAATAATCTTTTGATTGAGTTGTCAATTTTTTTGCTGTTGTTTTTCCTAAATTTGACGCCTGATTAGCCCAGCTAAACAACTTTTTTCTACCTTTTGGTAGTTTACGGTCTGTTTTTAAGTTATCTTTTTTTTATATGTTTTAATTTATACAAATAATTTAACTGGCACAAGAAAAACCAAGAATAACTCGTGGATGTTCTAGCGATAAAAAGTCACTTTCCTAGTATTAATAAAATCTTAATATTTACAACTGATTGTTCTTAACGAAGTGACAATAATTACGATATTGTTACCGTCAAACTCCTGTACCCTCAAGCTTTTGTTCTTATTGATACTAGTTTTGTTTACATTTTATATATCTTTTGATAGATGATTAATCAAGATATACATTTTTAAAAGTAAAGGGTATTTCTTTTGACAGATGACTTTGTAAAGTATTTTGTAGTTGAATTCATCCAAGAGTAAAGAAAACAAATAAAACTAATGAGTAAGGAGATGCCCGTAATAATTTCACTGTTTTTCAAAATTCCTGGTAAAATTAATCCAGCTTGCCCGCGTGTTGCCTTTGTGAATCACCATAGCCGTGAACAACGAATAGTGAACAGTTATCACTTTTGCAAGTAAGACACGTATAGAAGCCATGAAATTCATGCAGGGCAACGTTGGTAAAAATGTCCAGGATGAAATACCCTGACTCTAGTTTTACGCAGACATAGATAACTAGAGATCTATTTTCTGGATATGAATAATATCCGTATGTCTCTGAGTTGCTACTTCAGGCAGCAACAGAGGCACAGTATCCTTTTTGTCGTTGTCAGAAAATCTGATGAATTTAAATTTTGTGTAAAGATATATTAATTTTATAAGGATTTTGATAATTTAAGGTTGGGCAAAAAAAAGCCTAATAGCAAATATAGGAAGTTTTAATGACAAGCCCGTTGAATGATATAGTGCCAAATGATACAAGGGGAGCATAAGAGGGCAATGACCTTTGGCGACTACATGTTATCTAACGCTAATTCTTACTCAGTGCTACAGCCGGAAGAAGAGTTAAAACTGGCACAGTATCTCATGAACCAGGTTGCAGATGCTGTCTTCTATGTCGGATCGAACGCAAAAATTATCTACGTCAACGATGCGATTTGCCGAATGATGAAGTATTCCCGTGAGGAATTACTCTCAATGAGGCTCAAAGATATCGACGTAGACTTTTGGCCCAAAAATTGGTCAGAGAAATGGACAGCGCTCAAACAACAAGGTTCCCTCACCTTCAAAACTCGATATCGAACAAAAACAGGTCGGATATTTTTGGTAGAAATCACTATTACCTATGTAGAACATCAAGGCAAAGAATTTGGCTGTGTTTTTGCTCGCGATCGCAGCGATGAATTAGTAGATCTAGGCGTCCAACGGTATGTCAACAAAACCCCTGATCTAAAGGAGGAGTTACAGCAAGAAGTTATTGAATATCAAAGAACAGAAACGGAACTAGAAACATCTCTTTCTCTACTTCGTTCTACGTTGGAATCTTCTGCAAATGCCATACTTGCAGTGAACTTTGAAGGAGAAATCCTTTGCTACAACCAGAAATTTCTGGAGATGTGGCAATTCCCAAACTCGGTAACCTTGTCCCGCAAATGTAGCAGAACCAAAGCCTTCTTTGACAACAAAGTTAAAGATCCAGAGGTTTTTCGTCAGGTTGTTTGGGAAATGTCCAGCCAATCAGACAAAGAAAGCTACGACTTGGTGGAATTGAAGGATGGGAGGATATTTGCACATTACTCAGAGCCACAGCGGCTTGGAGACAAAATTATCGGTAGAGTGTGGAGTATCTGGGACGTAACTGAATCGAGAAAAACAGAAGAAGCACTAAGGCTCAATGAAGCTCGATTTCGTACTTTGGCAGAAACTACAGAAGCGAGTATCTTCCTAATTTATGACAACAAGCAGATTTGCTATGTCAATCCAGCCGCAGAGGATCTGACAGGATATACAAGAAAAGAACTGCTGAATAATTTTAATGTTGAGCAACTCATTAAAGGCAAAAAGCTCAGGCAGGTTCACAAGCAGGATGGATCTGCTTGTTGTGAATATCAGGAAATGCAGATTCTGACAAAAAATGGTGTGAAGCGGTGGCTGGCTTGTACAGTCGGACTATTGGATGGAGTGCTGGATTTTGCAAGTAAGTCAGTTGAATTAGTCACAGCGATCGATATCACAGATTATAAGCAGGCAGAGTCCGAGGTTCGTCAAGCTCTTGAGCAAGCAAAACGACTCAGCGAACTCAGAGAACGCTTTGTCTCTATGCTTTGCCATCAATTCCGCACTCCGCTGAACGTTGTTTCATTCTCTGCTGATTTACTCAAACGTCATATTCATCAATGGACTGAAGAAAAAAACCGCTCGTATCTGGATTTGATTCAAGTTGCAGTTCAACAAATTAGCGAGCTACTAGATGAAATTCTCTTATATGGTCAGGCAGAATCTGCAAGGCTGGAGTGTGAGCCAAGACCACTCAACCTGGAGATGTTTTGCAGAGATATTCTAGCACAGGTGCAGATAGCAAGTGGAGACCAAAAAGGGGTCAGCTTTGTCAGCCAAGGTAACTGTTCTACTGCTTATTTAGATCCAAAGCTCCTACAGCATATATTAACTAACTTACTCTCGAATGCTATCAAGTATTCACCGAATGGTGGCGCGGTGACTTTTAGGCTTTGTTGTCAAGGTAAAGAAGCAATTTTTCAAATAAAAGATTCAGGTATTGGTATTCCGGTAGTAGATCAACAGCAAATATTTGAGCCGTTTTATCGTGGCAGCAATGTTGACAGTATACCGGGTACTGGACTGGGTTTATCGATTGTGAAAACCCTAGTAGATTTACATGGCGGTGAAATCACTGTGGAAAGTGTAGTTGGCGTTGGCACGACTTTTACCGTCAACCTGCCCTCAAGCTCTTAACCGTCATCCAAGACTCGACCCAGAATTCAGTAACTCTTAGCTCCCTCAAATTCTACTAATGAATATGATACAAGAATCACCAAAAAAAATTCTGATTATTGAAGATGATGCAATGACCCGCAATATCTTCTTAGACGGTCTTCAGGCTGAAGGTTTTGAGACCATAGGTGCTCAAAATGGTATTGTTGGTATCCAAAAAGCACAAGAGTATCAACCCGATTTGGTTATTTGCGATGTCATGATGCCTAACATGGATGGTTTTGGCGTTCTAAAGATGCTGCGCCAAGAGCCAGTGACAGCAATTATACCCTTTATCTTTCTCACTGGTAGCGATAGCAAGTCATCTCTTCGCAAAGGTATGGAGTTGGGAGCAGATGATTATCTTACCAAGCCCTGTACCGTACAGCAGCTACTTAAAGCTATAGCAGTCAGATTAGAAAAGCAATCAAAACTCATGCAGTATTGGTATGCTGCTTGCTGCCAAAATCTCGCACAACCTGTCACAGCCAACACGACATCATCGGCAGACTCAGAATCAATCTTTCCCACCGTTCCACAACTTAAAGAAGTTTTCGATTACATAGAAGCCAATTATCACCAAGGTATCACTTTATGTGACGTAGCTGAGGCAGTTGGTTACTCTTCGGCTTACTTGACGAACAGAGTTGCAAAAATTACAGGAGAAACAGTCAACGGTTGGATTGTTAAGCGTCGGATGTCAGCAGCACGTTGCTTACTTCAAGAAACTGACCAAACAATCGAGCAAATTTCTTCAGCACTCGGTTATCAAAATGCGTGCCATTTCTCCCGCCAGTTTCGTCAACACAACGGCATACCTCCCCAAACTTGGAGAAAAGAGTATCAACTGATGCGGCGTAGCACAGTCCAAGTCTGAAATAGGAAAATAACTCACCGTTTGAGCCATTTGTGTGCTTCAACTAAACCAGATAATGATGGAGCACACACAATAGTACCAAAGCGACATTTTTTAAACTCGGTCATTCCCTGAGCAAGTGGGGTTAGAAAAAAGGATAAAATTAACCCTACCAAACTCTCGAGGATGGCTTTAGAGCAACAAGCACTTACGAAATCCACGAAAAAGTAGGAAGAAAAGACCCTACAGCAGTTGCCGACAGATCTCTTCGTGCTCAGCATCTCAGTTCAAAGCAATCTTTGCAGAAACATTCTTTGTAATGTTAAACTGTTTGCTGGTTATGAGCATGAATTAACACATTTAGCTGTAAACGGTGAAGTAGGCAAGTAGACTGTTTGCGCTGAGGAGGTCGTACTCAGTCTGGCTTGTCCACAATGTTTGGGTTAAAAGTATCAGGGATAAGGCATTTGCTAAAAAAAATTATCGAGTTTTCTAAATATAAGTCTATAGAGCTAAATTAAATAGCTAAAAACATTATTCAACTTACTTATATCTCTTCAATATAAGTAAGTTTTTTGACTTTGTGTTGTAAAATTAATTTCATGCCGAAAACCAAGGCTTAAAAAAATGGTTTGTAAACCATAGTCGCGGTCATTACTAGCAAGCCTGTAAAAAGGTCAAACAGAAAGTCCATGATTTGTTAAATTTGCTGAAAATAGCGGTTTCAAGTGGCTAAAAGCTTCAAAGCTCATAAAGTTTTGATAAATAGGATGGGCTACATCCAAATTTACGCCCGTGGACTGTTGGAGCCGACTCCCTTGAATGAAGCGGGAAGCAGACCCTCTAAAGGAAACTTTAGTTGAATGATAAACTTTAAACAAGTTTAGTCATGTTCTGTGTAGCAGTAATTAGACTCCTAAGAAACACATTTTCAAACCCTTGTACAGTAAGGCTTTTAAAGATTGAAGGAAAATGTGTTTCTTTCATTTTTCACTAGCGATCGCCGCTAGTGAAAGGCTCAGATCTTGCACCCAACAAGAGCCAGAGGCTCTAATATCTCGTTACCAGGTTGAACCTGGTAACGAGGGTTTGGAGCCTCTGACGACTCACTGTTGCAACTCGAGGCTTGATCTCAGTAGATTAATTGCAGATAGTAGACATTATCAGTTATATATGATATTATTGAGTTCCAACTCGTGTCATTTTCAACGTGATTTGGTTAGTCTGTAAAACATCTACGTGCAACATGATGGCGGCAGCCCAATTGATAAACTGGCTGCAACAGATTCGTCATGGCGCTCGGGGAAGCGCTTACTTATTTGCACCGATGGCAGATTTTAACGTCATGGCAGAAGTTGGAGACACTCCACCATAATTTAGTTTTACTTAAATAAAAACGCCAAGAGAAATTCAACAACAATTATATTTTCATGGGAATCAGAGGAGAAATTCAAGCTCCTTTGCAATAACTTGAGGAAATAATGTAGTTGTGTTGAACAAGCAGTTGATTTAACTGCATCTTTTGGAAAGGATTAGAGCGACTCAGCAGATAGTCCCCTCAACAAGAATAATTGTATCGGTAGTTGCGTAAAACTTTTTATCTTAAGATTCTCTGACAAAGATAAAATCAGCCTGTTTATATTTGATGGTTGATACTTCCACAAACTTAATACAAGGCTTTTGAATTTGCCAAGAGAAAAGATTAATAGTGTATCTACTTATTATATGGATACCGTTACAAGTTTTTCTTGCAAGCAAACACAATTGAACTATATGTTGTGCATCTAACTAGAGGGATTTGACAATACCTGCATGAGTTGTTCAAACATTAGGAGGCTATGAGGAATTCTCCACATGACTCCAAATCCAGTTGATGAGTAAAAATACCAGCATCAGCGTAAACGCAAAGAATGAAACACGAGTTGGTATCAATAGCATACAAACTGAATTCTTGTCAAAAACTCTTACCTAAGGATGACGCACTTATGAATAGAGAGCAATCTTCAGCAAAATTACAACGTTTGCATGAACTTTTAGTCATTAGTTTACTAGGAGGTCTTCCAACCATTATGCTGGGACCAAAGCTGCGCAATATAGTATATAGTACTATCTTTGGTCGGATGGGTAAACCAGTTTATATTCAAGAGGGTGTTGAATTTCTTAGTACTTCTTGTATCGAAATCGGCAATGGGGTGTTTATTTTTAAAGGTGCGCGTCTAGACGCACGAGGACACCAAAACAATAGAATTTCTTTGGAAAATGGAGTAGCTATTGAACGTAACGTTAATATTGGGTGTTTGGGAAACACTAACATACACATTAGTCAAGAGACTTTCATTGGTCCTGGCGTTTGTATTGCTGGACCTGGAGACATTAAAATTGGCAAACGCTGTCTCATTGCAGCAAATACTGGCATATATGCAAATAATCATAATTTCTCAGACCCGATAGAGCCAATTAAATACCAAGGTGTTTCTCGCCAGGGAATTGTAATAGAGGATGACTGCTGGCTAGGACATGGCGTAGCTGTCTTAGACGGAGTTACCATTGGTAAGGGTAGCGTCATTGGTGCAGGAGCAGTTGTTACCAAAGATATTCCCCCCTTCTCAGTCGCTGTGGGGACACCTGCAAAAGTTATTAAAACCCGGACTAGCAAGGAACTGGTGAACACCAGAGACTAAGAAATAGCAGCAACTAACAGGCTTTGCGTAAATGCAAAGCCTGTTAGTCACAGATGACCTATTTGACAAAAATATTCCTGAAGATTGGTCATATACTACACCACCTTTTCTTTCATAATATTAAGTAAGTTTGTAAGTAAGTCAATTTGTCAATCAATTGTATGTCTGATTCTCTGCTGTGAGGAATTGTCGTAAATCATTTATTATGAAGTATCATTTCACAATGAATAACAAGCAAAATTTTTTTTGGTCGAAGCATTTATCAGAAAGTTTATTGACTAATTTGTTAGGCAATATCCCCACGAAGGTTGTCGGCAGTAACTTACGAAATCTCTTCTATCGTGATATTTTTGCCCGTATAGGTAGTTCTGTTTATATTGAAGACGGCGTTAAATTTCTCAACACCTCGTGTATTGATATTGGCAATCAGGTGAGTCTTTTACATGGTGTTAGTATCAGTGCGCAAGGGCACCCAAATAATAAAGTTTATCTTGGAGATAAAGTCAGCCTTGAGCGTGGCGTTGACATCAGGGCAATGAAAGATACCTGTATTCACATTGATGAAGGTACATTTATCGGTCCTTATGTTTGTTTGGCAGGTCCAGGAAATATCAAAATAGGCAAGTGCTGTCTTATTGCAGCGCACGTTGGGATATTTGCTAATAATCACATTTTTGATGACCCAATGCAGACTATTGAAGACCAAGGAGTCACGCGTAAGGGAATTGTGATTGAGGACGACTGTTGGCTAGGACATGCGGTGACTGTATTAGATGGCGTCACTATTGGTAAAGGTAGTGTCATTGGTGCAGGAGCAGTTGTGACTAAAGATATTCCCCCGTTTTCAATAGCTGTGGGGGTACCTGCAAAAGTGATTAAAAGCCGTAAGGGAAAGGAAGTCGTTACCTCAAAAGACTGAGAGCAAATCTATGTGTCTATCCCCCAAGAAATAAATTAAGCCTCTTATAGCGCAATACGCTTGCTGGTAAGATGCTTTTCACCGCCTGATGATATCCGTAGAGACGTAGCATGCTACGTCTCTACACGCATGGAATTGTCATAAATAATCCTTAACTGAACGGTGATCATTGTGTGGAATATAGGCTAGGTTAAAGATTTTGTTATCAAATGATGACAAAATTGTTAAGTTTTTAAACAAAATGTATGTTATTCGTAATAAAAAAATATGATTTTTGAGGAGAATATGGTAGTTCCAACAGCGTTTACGCAGAAAATGCCTGATTCTAACCTTTAGCGCTCTGCTCCTTAAAGAATTCTCTTGAGAGTCTTGTGGATTTACAAGGGTTTGCACCCAAAAACAGCAAAAAAGTACACAGACAGAAAAGCTGCCATAACCTGTAGAATTTTTAACATTACAATTTGAAAAAATTAATTACGTTACATTCCATGAATTCTCCCAGAAACCAAGTTTATCCTGTTATTTGGCACAACGACTCAGTTTCACTGATTGACCAAACCCGCTTGCCTAATGAGTACACATTTGTCGAGATTCACCGTTGCTCAGATATGGCGCAGGCAATTAAAACCATGATTGTCCGAGGTGCGCCTGCGATTGGTGTAGCTGCGGCATACGGAATGTATCTTGGGGCAAGGGAAATTGAAACCAACAACCGCAATGAGTTTTTGAACAGTTTGGAGAAAGTGGCACAACTGTTGCGTTCGACTCGTCCGACGGCGGTGAATTTGTTTTGGGCAATCTCACGGATGTTGAAAACCGCCTATGAAACTCTTGGAACGGTTGAAGAAATCAAACAAACCCTTTTGTATACTGCCCAAACTATTAACGCGGAAGATTTACAAACCTGTTATGCCATCGGCGACAACGGTTTGGCAGTCTTGCCTGAAACTCCAGAAAAATTGACAATTTTGACCCATTGTAACGCAGGAGCATTAGCAACCGCAGGTTACGGTACGGCTTTGGGTGTTGTGCGTTCTGCTTTTCGAGAAGGGCGTTTAGCGCGGGTGTTCGCTGACGAAACTCGTCCTCGCTTGCAAGGTGCAAAACTAACGACATGGGAATGTGTCCAAGAAGGCATTCCAGTCACGTTAATTACTGATAGCATGGCAGCTCATTGCATGAAGCAGGGTTTGATTCATCTTGTGGTTGTAGGCGCTGACAGAATTGCGGCTAACGGAGACACAGCAAACAAAATTGGTACGTATAGTTTAGCACTCGTAGCAAAGGCGCATAACGTTCCTTTTTATGTTGCCGCACCCCTTTCCACCGTTGATTTTTCTTTATCCAGCGGTAAGGAAATTCCCATTGAGGAACGCAATCCAGAGGAAATATACAAAGTCGGCGACACCATCCTCACACCAAATGGCGTAGAATTTTACAATCCAGCTTTTGATGTCACACCAGCTGAACTGATTGCAGCAATCATCACAGAGAATGGGGTGTTTGCTCCAGGGGAGTTAACAAACTCTCGGTTGAAGCAAGTTGCTTAACCGCCAATTTTTATGATCGTTGAAGTCAAACAAAGCCTGCGCTCACAAACACTAGACAAGGTTTGGGCGCAGGTCTCCCTATTGCTGTATCTAAGAGTCATTAACAATACAATTTATCCCCAGTCGCTGAATCAAATACAAATAACTTATCTAGATCTAATTTTAGAGAAAGGCGATCGCCCGAATGAGGACGCACATTTGCACCCGTCTGAATATTCAGCATCACACTCGAATCTGGTAAACCTCCACGAATCAACGTTTCCCTCCCCAAAGGTTCTACCACCTTCACCTCAACCACTAACTCTCCCATCTCTTGTTCTCTGTGTTCTCTATGCCTCTCTTGTTCATTTAAATAAATATCCTCCGGACGAATTCCCAAATCAAAACTTTGCCCCGGCGCAGGGCGCAAACTCTCCCGCACAGAATCAGGACAAGGTAACACCTGACCACCCACATCAAAACTATCACCAGTGAACTTGGCAGGTAGAATATTCATTGGAGGATTACCCAAGAAAGTTGCCACCATGCGGTTCGCGGGTTGGGAATAGATAGTTTGTGGCTCGCCGATTTGTTGAATTCGTCCCCAGTTGAGGACTACAATCTTATCAGCCAAAGTCATCGCTTCAACTTGGTCATGGGTGACGTAGACAGTGGTAATTTCCAATTCCTGATGCAGCTGTTTCAACTCTGCTCGCGTATCATCTCGCAACTGGGCATCTAAATTAGACAAAGGTTCATCCAACAAAAAGACTTGTGGTTCACGGGCTATTGCCCTTCCTAATGCAACCCGCTGCTGCTGTCCGCCAGAAAGCTGTTTGGGTTTGCGATCCAACAGATGTTCCAGAGAAAGCGATCGCGCCACCGTCATCACTCTTTCTTGAATCACTTTGGCGTCAATTTTCCGCATCTGCAACCCAAAAGCAATGTTTTGGGCCACCGTCATGTGAGGATACAAAGCGTAGTTTTGAAACACCATCGCCACATCCCGCTGTCGGGCTGGGATATTGTTAACTTGCCTATCCCCGATGTAAAGTTTGCCAGAGGTGACAGTTTCCAAACCAGCGATGCTTCGCAAAATAGTAGACTTACCACAACCAGAAGGTCCCACTAGCACCCAAAACTCACCATCGGGAATTTCAAAAGAAATGTCCTCGATCGCGGTGACGTTATTAAATCTACGCTTAATGCTTTCTAGACGAACGCTTGCCATTTTGGGATTTGTCCTTTGTCACTAATCACTAATTCCAAGCAGGGTGAGATAGCAAAGAAGCAATCACTCGCACTCCACGCAGTTGGTTGGACAAGGGTAAGTGACCTCGGGGAGCGCTTAAGTTCCAGGTAAACTCGTTAGGATACCGCGTCCAGTTATTGCCATTTTTCCAACCAATTTTCGTCCAAAGATTTTCCCAGTTTTTACCCACCCCCAACCAAATTTCTCGCTGTACGGAAAAGCCAAATTTACCCTCTGAGTGAACTAACCACAGGCTGTTGATGGTCTTAAGATCAGTGAGTGGGAAATTTCCTACTTCGGTAAAATATAACCATTTTCTTTGCACCGCAGCTGAACCCGCAAGTTCACACATTTTTTGTAGAGTCATGCGATCGGCTGCTTGAAAATCTTGAGTTGCTAGTAGCTGTTGCAGAGGACTGTAATCGATGCCACCGTCTGAGGTTAGAGGTACAATCCCAAAAGGGAAATAAGTTTGCAAAAATTCTTTTGCCTTGCCTGAATCACAGTTATAGAGAACTTGGTATGCTTTACCATCTACCGAAGTTGCAGGATTTTCTTTACGTTCAAATAAAAATTCCATTAGGACATCTAAGCCTGTATCTCCCAAATTAGCTAACTGTGGGATCACCTGCTGTTGGACGCCAATAGACCCAGCGACTAACGGTTGGCGGAGGGAGTCGATGTCATTAGCAGTGCCTGATACAATCAATGGGTCTGTCATACCATTACTTGTGGAATGCAATTGGGTGAATAAGCTATTAACTATCAGATGTTGTGGACGGGTATTGCACTGATAGCGAAGAGTAGTTTACAGGAAATTGCCAAGAATGCCCACTCATTCTTTTTACTTTTACTAGGTAAATGGGTGTCGGTACATTTTTGAATTTTCAATTTTGAGTTTTGAATCAATTTTCCTTAAACTTGTACGAGTGCAATAAACAAGATTACATAAGTCCCTAGAACCCCACCCTAACCCTCCCCGTAAACGAGGAGGGAAGAGGATTTTTATTGCTTCCCCCCGCTTGCGGGGGGACTGAGGGGGGTGCTTATTTTTAATTTTGCAAGACGTCTAATGCCTTCCCCTACCTCCTGACACCTAATCCGTTTCTTCATGCCCAGTTAATATAGTTACTTACTTAACAGTGGGATTTTAACATTGCCAACTCTTGCTCAGTCACGCTGATGGTAATCTCTGTTGGTTGCGCCATGATATTTTGCTATATATTCAAAGAGTACACTAATAAAGCGTGCAAGCTATCAGATAGCAACGGTTTAGCCCAATTGCATGCACGTGTACCCAAGATGCAAATCGGGGAAAGAAAAGCTCTGCGCCTCATCAACCTGATAAATTTATCAAAACTTATTAAAACAAGACACAGCAAAATCTGCTAGCCTTCCAAACATAACTCTTTCTCTTTTGGGAGATAAATCCGAAGGGTAGTATGTTGCAGCGTAGCCATCAGGAGTGATTAATGTACGACAAAATAACCCCCCCTACAACAGGAGCAAAAATTACCTTCAACAACGGGGAGCCGATTGTTCCTGACAACCCGATTATCCCTTTTATTCGAGGCGATGGCACGGGGATAGATATTTGGCCTGTTACCCAGAAAGTACTTGATGCTGCGGTAGAAACGGCATACAAGGGCAAGCGCAAGATCAGTTGGTTCAAGGTTTATGTTGGTGATGAAGCTTGTGAATTATACGGCACATATCAGTATTTACCTCAAGACAGTTTGACCGCAATTAAAGAATATGGTGTTGCCATCAAAGGACCTTTAACAACCCCGATTGGCGGTGGCATACGTTCCCTCAATGTTGCCCTGCGGCAAATTTTTGACCTTTACGCCTGCGTACGTCCTTGCCGTTACTATGCAGGTACGCCTTCACCTCATAAAAACCCAGAAAAACTTGATGTCATTGTCTACCGGGAAAATACCGAAGATATTTACTTAGGAATTGAGTGGCGACAAGGAAGCGAAATAGGCGATCGCCTGATTTCCATCCTCAACAACGAACTGATCCCCGCCACACCAGAACACGGTAACAAGAGAATTCCTTTAGACTCAGGGATTGGCATTAAACCGATCAGCAAAAAGGGTTCCCAGCGTTTGGTACGACGTGCCATCAAACACGCCTTACAACTCCCCAAACATAAGCAGATGGTGACTTTGGTGCATAAAGGCAACATTATGAAGTACACCGAAGGCGCTTTCCGCGATTGGGGTTACGAACTTGCAACCAGCGAGTTTCGCAGTCAAACCATCACTGAAAGGGAATCTTGGATTTTGAGTAACAAGGAGAACAACCCTGACATCTCCTTGGAAGAAAATGCCCGACTGATTGATCCAGGTTTTAATGCCTTAACAGAAGAAAAACAAGCTCAAATTGTCAAGGAAGTTGAAACAGTTCTTAACTCAATTTGGTCAACTCACGGTCATGGTCAGTGGAAAGATAAAGTGATGGTCAATGACCGCATTGCCGACAGTATTTTCCAACAGATCCAAACCAGACCGGATGAGTATTCGATTTTGGCAACAATGAACTTGAATGGCGATTACTTGTCTGACGCAGCCGCAGCGATTGTTGGCGGACTGGGGATGGGACCTGGTGCAAATATTGGCGATCAATGTGCCATTTTTGAAGCCACCCACGGCACTGCACCCAAACACGCAGGGTTAGATAAGATAAATCCTGGTTCGGTGATTTTATCCGGTGTGATGATGCTGGAGTATCTGGGTTGGCAAGAAGCGGCTGATTTGATTAAGAAAGGTTTAGGGGATGCGATCGCCAACCGTCAAGTCACCTACGACTTAGCGCGTTTGCTGGAACCGCCAGTCGAAGCCTTGAGATGTTCTGAATTTGGCGAGGCGATTATTAAGCACTTTAGTTAGCGCATTGCTCAAATGCTAGTCTCTCCCCCACAGGGAGGGACTAAACTAGATAATCTCGTCTCCACTTAATATAAGCGTGTGAGTATATAAGCGTGTGAATTCGTAGTGAGGACTTTAGTCCTCTTTATCCACAAAGCAAAAGCTCTTGTTTTTACTACAAATAACTTTTATTATGAACAATGAAGCGAAATAATATAACCTCTACAAGTCCTTAGATGAAACGCTTTCTTTAATGAAACGGTGGATCAAGCGGCAAGGCCAACAAAAAGCTCCACACAGGCTTACCGAGGCAATAGCGGCGACAACTCGCCAACTCGGGCTAGTTGGAGTGGCAGACTCTGTTGAGTGGTCTTCTATGCCTTTAGCTAGCTCTGGTGCTGAATCAGATAGTTGACTGGCTGTAGTGATCCCTTCAATCGCCGCTCCAATGAGATAAGCTACCAGGGCAATTGCTAGCCAGTGATTTATCATGTTGTAGTGGTTAAACTCTCTTGAAGATTCGGAAGCAGTGAGCAATCATTCGATTTGTTGCGTTAAGTTAATGATTGCTTTGCCCAAAGGATAGCCGACCTTCAGCCGTGTCGCGAATTAGGGGCAGTTTAGATTTGATGTAAGTATTAAGGCTGCCATCTGTTTGCGCGTCGAGCCCCTGCTTGGCTTTTAACTGCTGGAGGAGTAATTGTACTAAAGCAGCATCGTCAAACTGGAGCAAGGTTGTGACTTGGGTAGACTCGATTACCGCCCAGATTTGTTGGATCATTTTGGCTGTTATCATGAGTCTTTTACCTTTAAATGAAATTTAAGACTTTCTTTATAATCGCACAATTTTGCAATTTGTGCTTAGTTTTTTCTCAGGATTAATCAATCAACACAACCAAACACACCTTAGGAGTGGTTGTGTTGCAAAAAGTGGCAGCGTTTGAGGAGACGATAGTTATGCTAAGTATGGGCAAATATAGTCGAGCGGATTTGTCCACTATCTAAAAGTTAAGTGGCTTAAGCCCTGTCGTTATTTCTTGCAAGCAATAATATCTCTGAGTCAGACAGTTCCCTAAATTCCGCCAATCAGGCGAATACACGCCACTGCCAATGTTGAGATCATTTCTAACCTTTAAGAGCCTTTCTAAAGTTTTGACGATAGGATTTACTTGTCATAAACAAAGCTGGCCACAATAAGGCTAAACCAAGACGATTGGGCAAAGTTCGCTGGAAGTTAGTCCGGTTAAATCCACCCAAGAACTTCCAGATACCACCTGCATAAACCACCACTAATCCAAAAATGACTAATTCCATTCAGCACAACTCCACAAGCAATTGGTTACAATTTGAGTTAAGCTTTACCTAGACCATATTGGCAGTTCATAACGACATCGAAAAGCAATCTTGTTAGCCAAAAAGTCAGCAGAGGCAGAAACCGCTGGGAAAGACTTTGGCTACTGTTGTCTTCCCTATCGTAGTAAGTTGATACGTTGATACATCGTTATATCAAGTTTAGAGTAGCTCATTGCATTATAGCCATCTACCCTTCAGTCCAGCAGCCGCAGACAAAGAAAGTCAAAAATAAAAACTAAAAAACTCTTTTAACTTTTACTGACTGTACAAATGCGCCAGAACGCGTCTGTACACCTTTGTGCTTCTTGATTTTGTACAGATAAACAGGGTAGTGTGACGAGTAGATATTACCAATCCTGACCAGATGCATCTTGCGAAAGTTCCCTAAACTTGAAAATCCATAGGAGACTAAAGAAAATACATCTTAATTTATGGATATTAACGCAGCAAGTGGTGCAAACAGCTAAGGAGGATTTATGCGTGCAGTACTGATGGCAGGGGGTTCAGGAACGCGGCTTCGTCCGCTCACTTGTGACCTGCCCAAACCAATGGTTCCCATCCTAAATAGACCAATTGCCGAACATATCATCAATCTTCTCAAACGGCATCAAATTACAGAAGTCGTTGCTACATTGCATTATTTACCTGATGTCATGCGAGATTACTTCCAAGATGGCAGCGACTTTGGGGTGCAGATGACTTATGCGGTAGAAGAAGACCAGCCCTTGGGTACCGCAGGTTGCGTAAAAAATATTGCTGAACTTCTTGACGATACTTTTTTAGTAATTAGCGGCGACAGTATAACCGATTTTGACCTGACAGCAGCAATTGAATTTCATAAACAAAAAAAGTCAAAAGCGACTTTGGTTTTGACTCGTGTTCCCAACCCAATTGAGTTTGGGGTGGTGATTACCGATGAAGAAAATCGGATTAAGCGATTTTTAGAAAAACCCTCTACAAGTGAAATTTTTTCCGACACCGTTAACACTGGTACTTACATTCTAGAACCAGAAGTGTTGGAATACTTGCCGGCAAATCAAGAATCTGACTTCTCGAAAGAGTTGTTTCCCTTGCTACTGGCAAAGAATGAGCCAATGTATGGTTACATTGCTCAAGGTTATTGGTGCGATGTCGGTCACTTAGATGCCTATCGCGAAGCTCAGTATGATGGATTACATAAGAAAGTCAAACTTGACTTTGCCTATAAAGAAGTTTCGCCTGGATTGTGGGTAGGTCAAAATACTTATATCGACCATACAGCCGAGATTGAAGCCCCAGCAGTCATTGGGGACAATTGCCGTATTGGGGCAAGAGTACAGATTGAAGCCGGAACCGTCATTGGAGACAATGTTACCATTGGCGCTGACGCTAATCTGAAGCGTCCGATTGTTTGGAATGGAGCGATCATCGGTGACGAAGCACATCTGAGTGCTTGTGTCATCTCCCGTGGTGCGCGTGTAGATCGTCGCGCTCATGTCTTGGAAGGCGCTGTGGTTGGTTCGCTTTCGACTGTGGGAGAAGAAGCTCAAATTAGCCCGTTTGTGCGCGTTTGGCCCAGTAAAAAGATTGAGTCTGGGGCAATTTTAAACATTAACTTGATTTGGGGTAACACCGCGCAGCGCAATTTATTTGGGCAACGAGGCGTCCAAGGGCTAGCCAATATTGATATTACCCCAGAATTTGCCGTCAAGTTGGGAGCAGCATACGGTTCCACCTTGAAGCCAGGTTCTCGGATCACAGTTTCCCGCGACCAGCGCAATGTTTCTCGCATGGTCACGCGGTCATTAATTGCTGGTTTGATGTCAGTAGGTATCGATATTCAAAACCTAGATGCCACAGCTTTGCCGATCGCTCGCACAGTGATACCCACAATGTCGGTAGCTGGCGGGATTCACGTGCGGGTGCATCCTGATCGCCCCGACTACATCCTGATTGAGTTCATGGATGTCAAGGGAATTAATATCACCAAATCCTTGGAAAAGAAAATCGAAGGGGCTTATTTCAAGGAAGATATGCGGCGATCGCAAATCCATGAAATTGGCAATGTTGCCTACCCCAGCCAAGTGATGGATCGATACTGCACTGCTTTCGAGAAGCTTTTGCACATTGATACAATTCGCAACAGTCGGGCAAAAGTCGTCATTGACTACGTTTATTCGGTATCTGGGGCAGTCTTGCCGCAAATGTTAGATAATTTTGGTGCTGATGCGGTGGTGCTGAATGCCAGTCTGAATAAAAGCGCCATGTCTACAGCTGACCGCGAAGCACTTCTAACTCAGTTGGGTCATGTGGTGGAAGCTTTGAAAGCTAACTTCGGCGTCCAGGTTTCCGCAAATGGAGAACAGCTGATTCTGGTTGATGAATCTGGCATTCCTATTCGTGGGGAAATGTTAACAGCGCTGATGGTAGATATGATGTTAACAGCTCACCCTAGAGGAACTGTGGTCGTACCAGTTCATGCTTCTAGTGGTGTGGAACAAATTGCCCGTCGTCACGACGCTAAGGTAATTCGTACGAAGGCAAACCCCACAGCATTGATGGAAGCTTGTCAGAAAAATTCCAATGTGGTGTTGGGAGGTAGTGGCGACATTGGCTTTATTTTCCCACAGTTGCATCCAGGATTTGATGCTATGTTCTGTGCTGCCAAGCTGATTGAAATGCTAACGATACAAGAGCGTTCTCTCGCCACTGTACGCTCAGAATTGCCGCGTGTGATTCACAAAGCTCATACAATACGTTGCCCTTGGACTGTCAAGGGAGCGCTGATGCGTTACTTGGTAGAAACTCACCCAGCTCAAAACCTGGAGTTAATTGATGGGGTGAAAATTTGTCAGCCTTATGATGACAGTTGGGTGCTAGTGTTACCAGATGCTAGCGAACCGATTGTACATTTGTACGCTAACAGTAATGATCGTGACTGGGTTGATGAATCATTAAGACAATACCGCGCTCGCGTGCAGGCGTTTGTGGAAAGAGAACAGGAGCAAGTGGTTGCTGAGGTGTAATTCGTTCTAAACTTACAGAGCAGGACGAAACCCAATATGCTTAGCAGCATATTGGGTTTTGTTGTTGATTCTAGTTTGATTAACGGCTAACTCGGATGATTCCAACATGGTGTCGGCGATTAATAATAATAACTATAGGTTTTCCCAGGACTACATTTAATACTTGTAACCTAAAAGCATCAGCGCAAATAAACCCTGATAATTCTCTTGGTGTTGAACGCTCTCGTCTCAATTCCTCGGTCGAAAGAGATATTATTGAAGGTGGTGCAATTCCTGGTTCTAACCTATTTCACAGTTTTACTGATTTCAACGTTGGGACACAACAGCAAGTTTATTTTGCCAATGCCAGCGGAATTCAAAATATTATTAACAGAGTTACAGGGAAAAATTCCTCCCAAATTTTAGGAACTTTAGGTGTATTGGGTAATGCGAATTTATTTTTAATTAATTCAAATGGGATTATTTTTGGAGAAAATGCTCGTTTAGATGTGGGTGGTTCGTTTATAGCTTCCACAGCCAATAGTTTTATATTTGATAATGGTTTTAACTTCAGTACTACTAATCCCCAAGCACCACCATTACTCACAATTAATGTTCCTATAGGTTTGCAATTTAAAGGAGCAAACAACAGTGGAATTACTGTTAACCGTTACGACCAGTACTTTTGGTTCAGGTAGGAGTGGGACTATAGAAATTAATGCTGGTTTAATGCAAGTTAGGGGTAGTTCACCCGATGGAGGAATCACCGAAAGTACCATATCTGCATTCAATCGTGGGCTTTTGGGCAGAGGAGTGGGAGGAACTATCAACATCAATGCAGATAAGTTAATTGTCTGAGATGCAGGTAAAATTAGTTGCAAGTTTGCCTCAATATTATTACGATAACGCCAAAAAGCAAAAGTGCTATGAGCTTGATTCCACTAGGTAATGAACTGAGCAACTATAAAAGTATAGAGGTATGGTGTAGGAAAGCACTACACCGTAGTTCCCAATTATGGAAATATCGCTTGCTCAGTTTCTGGGTCAAAAAAGTGAATTTTCTCTAGTGTTAAAGATAACCAGAGTTGTTCGCCGACACGCACAGAACGCTCTGAAGGAACTCGCACTTGCACTTCGTTTGCCCCAAAAGCAGATTTTTGAAAAGCTGGTTCGAGAAGTCGTGTGGAGAGATATGTGTCATTTCCGAGATTCTCTACTAATTCTACTTGCACTGGTAGATTTTTATTTGCAGCTACGCTCAATATCAAGTGTTCCGGGCGAATACCTAAAATGAGAGTTTGCCCATCGTATTTTTGCAAAGCACTTGCCCAAACTTCTGGCAAGGTGAGGCGAAAATCACCATTGGTAATTAACTGGGGAGCATGGAACTGCACAGAGATAAAATTCATGGGTGGTGAACCAATGAATTCAGCCACAAAGCGATTTGCTGGACGATTGTAAAGTTCCAACGGCGGTGCAACTTGTTGCAGCTGACCTTGATTAAGGATAGCAATGCGATCGCCCATCGTCATGGCTTCGGTTTGATCATGAGTTACATAAATTGTCGTCACACCCAAGGAACGTTGTAGTTTGACAATTTGGGCGCGGGTTTCTGCACGGAGTTTGGCATCTAAATTAGAAAGCGGTTCATCCATTAAAAATACTTGGGGACTACGTGCGATCGCTCTTCCCAATGCGACTCTTTGCCTTTGTCCACCAGACAGTTGCTTGGGTAAGCGATTTAACAGCGCTTCAATTTGCAACAGTTGGGCAACAGTACGCACTCGCTCATGCACCGCCCGTTCTCTATCAGAAATATACCTTAGTCCCTTGGGAAGCGATCGCGTTACTCCCACCAACAAGTTTTCTGCCCAATTACGAAGATGGGATGAGGAGGATGAGGAGGATGAGGAGGATGAGGAGGGTTTTAGTCCGTCATCTTCCCCGCCTCCTAGGGAACGGCGTCGCAATCCAAAAGCTATGTTGTCATACACTGTCATGTGGGGATACAAAGCGTAATTTTGAAACACCATCGCGATGTCTCGTTCCTTGGGGGGTAGGTCATTAATGAGGCGATCGCTTACCCAAATATTGCCTCCTGTCATCGCTTCCAACCCAGCAATTAACCGCAGCAGGGTGCTTTTTCCACAACCGGAAGGTCCCACCAGCACCATAAATTCCCCATCTGCTACCGTTAGGTTAATCCGCCGTAAAACATTGACGCTTTCCCCACGGTGAACAATATCGCCTTGCTTCCCAGATGTGAGAGACGGTTGTGGTTGCGATGCAACACCTTCCCCTTTACGAGGGGGAAAACTTTTATAAACGTTTTCTAAAATAACTTGCGCCACGAGAATTTAAGATAACTGTATATAGTCATTAGTCATTAGTCATTAGTTATGAATCATAAAGACAAAACACTAACGACAGATAATAGAGGTTTAGCGCCCATGATACACGCTTCAAGAGAATACGAAAAGTAAAAAAAAGTAGCATTTGCCATAAAAAGCTAACTACTGTGGAATTATGAATACTCGGGTGTTATTTTTATGGCTACCCATCACACCTCACATTCTTCCCAAGAGACACAAACCTCTGCCCATGACATTCTAGACGTACAAACGACAAATTGTTGCATTGTCGGTGGTGGTCCTGCAGGGGTTATCCTTTCTCTGTTGCTGGCGCGTCAAGGTATCTCCCTAATGCTTTTAGAAGCACATAAAGATTTTGACCGCGACTTTCGAGGTGACACAATTCATCCCTCGGTCATGGAAATCATGGAAGAACTGGGCTTAGCTGAACGCTTGCTGCAACTTCCCCACTCCAAAATGCGCAGCATTAGCATTCAGACTCCTGAAGCTAGCCTGACTCTCGCTGACTTCAGTCGCCTCAAGACTCGCTACCCCTACATTACAATGCTTCCCCAAGCGAGATTTTTGGAGTTTATCATCGCCGAAGCTCAAAAGTATCCAAATTTTCAGCTTGTGCTGGGTGCGAATGTACAGGAGTTGATTGAAGAGGATGGGATAGTTCAAGGTGTGCGCTATCGAGGACATGGAGGTTGGCACGAAGTTCGGGCAATTCTCACAGTCGCTGCAGACGGACGCCATTCACGTCTGCGTCAACTGTCTGGCTTTGAACCTATCCAAACCTCAGCACCGATGGATGTTCTTTGGTTCCGCCTACCCAGGAAACCGCAAGACCCTGCAGGCGGAATGGGACGCATTGGACGTGGTCATATCGTAGCAATGCTTGAACGTGGTGATGAATGGCAAATCGCCTACGTCATTCCCAAAGGCGGTTACCAGCAAATTCGCGCTGCTGGTATGGAAGCACTCCGACAATCTATTGTTGAAGTTGTACCGGATTTGCAAGACCGTATAGAACACTTGCACGATTGGTCGCAGATAGCTTTCCTATCTGTGGAGTCCAGCCGCCTCAAGCGTTGGTATCGTCTTGGGCTGTTGCTTATTGGTGACGCCGCCCATGTCATGTCCCCTGTTGGTGGAGTTGGCATTAACTATGCAATTCAAGATGCTGTCGTCGCTGCCAATGTTCTCAGTAAACCACTTCAACAGGGAAGTGTACAATTACACCATTTAGCCAAAGTACAACGCCAACGCGAGTTACCGACACGCGTTATCCAGGCATTTCAGTCTTTGGTGCAGCAGCGGATATTTGCCCGTGTTCTTAACTCACAACAGCAATTTCAACCACCAGCTTTTTTACAGCTGCCCTTTTTGCGTGACTTACCAGCACGATTAGTTGCTTTTGGCATTTCACCAGCTCATGTCAAGACTAATTCGTAATTTGTAATATCTCGTCCGGAGACCCTAAGCGTGCCTCGCGGAGCGAGGAGCTTACGCGCTTGGTGCAGCTTGTCCGCAGGACTTACGATGATTGTGTTGGTAATTAATTAAGAATTGTTTTGTGGTACAATTATACTAATCAAGTGTCAAGTTCAATGCTTTTTCCAGTCAGGTGAAGGTTGTGAGCAGGGTAGCGACCTCTGTTCGCCACAATCGCTTGGCTTTTATGCTAAAAGTGACTAAAAACTGAGAGCAGAACAGAGCTTTTTTCAAGAAAATTGTAAATAAAGCTCGATATTTTAATTTATCTAGCTCTACAACCACTCATGCAAATTTCCTCATCCACCCTTTCCTATATACGATCACTCAGCAAGGGAGCTGCATTTTTTCCTATCACTTAGTATTTTACCTTTATAAGGAGGATTTGATTGAATGAATAGTTGCATATTGTTGGCGGAAATTATCCAAGAGCCACAACTTCGTTTTACAGCTGATAACTTGGAAGTGACTGAAATGCTGGTGCAGTTTTCCTCTCCACGAGAGGGAGAACCACCAGGAACCTTAAAAGTGGTAGGGTGGGGGAACTTGGCAAAAGAAATTCAGCAAAACTATCACCAAGGCGATCGCGTCTTACTGGAAGGACGTTTAAGTATGAATACCATCGAACGTCCAGAAGGTTTCAAAGAAAAACGTGCTGAATTGACAGTGCAAAAGATTCACTCTTTGGGAACAGCGATTAATACCAGTTCATCAGCATCGGTTGTGCAAACGCAATCAACAACCGACACTTCCTTGCGCCGGGAACCGTCCTCACCAATGCCGTCCCCTGTGGCGTCTCCTGCAAAAGCAACTCCCACTTACGAGTCACCTCTTCCCACGCCTACTCCAGCAACAAACAGCGTTGGCGTTCTTCCTCAAGATGACATAGAGGAACAACGTAAAAGTAAAAATTTTGAGCGCAGCACGTATCCAGTAACGCCAACTGCAGAACCCGATCCGGACGACATTCCGTTTTAGGGACTTCCAAATAAAAAAATATCCCAAATTTTCTTGTGGGATGGGTGTCCCCACCCGTCCTTTGTATCCAGGGCGGGCGGGGACGCCCACCCCACTGTTAGGGATAATTTATTTCTTGGAAATCCCCTATTCCTTGGAAGTCCCTTAGCAAGCTCGAACACTAAAGGTGTAACAATAAAACACAATTATCGTCAAAAATTACACCAGATCAATAAAAAATATCAAAGTCGCTGTTAAAATCCAAATAATTTATAAGTCACGATTTAAACCCCCAACTTCTATGAAAGAAACTATTCTAGACGTTCGCAATTTACAAGTTGAATATTCCGGTGACACCAAAATTGTCAAAGCTGTAGATGGGATTTCCTTTGAACTTAATCGAGGAGAAACTCTAGGAATAGTCGGGGAGTCGGGAAGCGGAAAATCAGTAACATCCCTAGCTGTGATGGGATTGATACAGAATCCTGGTAGGGTGAGTGGCGGTGAAATTTGGTTTCGTCCTCAGGACAATAGCGCACCTATTAATTTATTGGAGTTGCCTAGCGAGCAAATACAGATCCACAGAGGCGGCGACATCGCGATGATTTTTCAAGAACCGATGAGTTCGCTCAATCCAGTTTACACAATTGGGTTTCAGATCACTGAAGCGATTTTGCGACACCAGAATGTTTCAGCATCGGAAGCACGACGAATTGCGATCGCCGGACTGCAAGAGGTAAAACTGCTCCCCAGCGATGAAGCCCTCAGGCAACAGTATCTTGAGACTTGGAAACACACTTCTTTTGGTTCATCAACTCCAAACGAGCAAAAGATAGCGCAGTTGGTTAAAGAACACAAAGAAGCAATCCTAGAACGCTATCCGCATCAACTTTCTGGCGGACAGTTGCAGCGGGTGATGATCGCAATGGCAATTTCGTGCAACCCCTTGGTTTTGATTGCAGATGAACCAACCACAGCATTGGATGTGACGGTACAAGCAACAATCTTGGAGTTGCTGCGAGAATTGCAACAGCGCCGGGAAATGGCAATGATTTTCATCACCCACGACTTAGGACTCATTTCAGAAATTGCCGACAAAGTTGCGGTGATGTACAGAGGCAAAATAGTCGAATACAATTCGGCAGATCAAATTTTTGCGAATCCTCAACATCCATACACAAAAGGCTTGGTTGCTTGTCGCCCCACACTCAACCGCCGCCCACATAAACTACTAACAGTTTCCGATTATATGAATGTGGAGGAAACGCCTGCGGGAGATTTGCTGATTCAGGCGAAACAACCTGAACAACCCGTGGAAGTGACGACGCAAGAGATTAATCAAAGATTGGCAAGCTTAGAACAGCAGCAACCTTTGTTGCAAGTCACGGAACTTAAAGTTGGATTCCCTGTCAAGGGTGCTTTTGGTGGCACAAAACGCTATTTTATGGCAGTGAATAACGTTTCCTTTGATGTCAAAAAGGGAGAAACGCTGGGATTGGTGGGAGAATCGGGCTGCGGCAAAACGACCCTTGGCAGAACCTTAATACGATTAATCGAACCAATGGGCGGTCAAATCCTGTTTGAGGGACAAGACATTACCACCCTCAAAGGCAAACCGTTGCAACAGTTGCGGCGAGAAATGCAAATTATTTTCCAAAATCCATTTAGCGCCCTTGATCCACGCTTCAAGGTTGGGGAAGCAATTATGGAACCATTGGTCATTCACTCGATTGGTAAGACAAAGCAACAACGGCGAGAACGTGTTGCTTACCTCCTAGAACGGGTGGGATTGACTGCAGATGCTATGAATCGCTATCCTCATCAGTTTTCTGGTGGGCAACGTCAGCGGATTTGTATTGCCCGTTCTTTGGCATTAAATCCCAAGTTCATAATCTGCGATGAATCGGTTTCCGCGCTGGATGTGTCGGTGCAAGCACAGGTGCTAAATCTACTTAAAGAATTGCAAGATGAATTTGGGTTAACTTATATCTTTATTTCCCACGATTTGAGTGTCGTGAAATTTATGAGCGATCGCATTTTGGTGATGAATCGTGGTGAAATCGTCGAACAAGGCACAGCGGAGAGTATCTACCGTGAACCTAAAGAGGAATACACGCAGAAGCTGATTGCCTCAATTCCTACTGGAAGCCCCGAACGCGTGCGACAACGGCAAGTCCGGGCATCGTAATCGTTCTAGTAGTGGTTCTTCGATAATAATTAAAGGTATGTAGTAAGCTCTTTAGCCCTAAAGCGCTTACTACGAGCTAGTTTCCAATATTTACTTTTCTTTACATAGTTTGATTTTTTCTAGCCTACTTACTTAGTAGGATGGGAACCGCGATAGCGTAACCCATGCTGAGCAAGGGATTAATGCGTTACGGCTGCGCCTAACACATCCTACGTTTGATTATGTCCGCTGACTTAGTACCTGAGGCAAATCTCCCGTGAACCTCGAAGCCCCACCCGAAAACTCTGCCAAGGTGGAGTAGTTTCTTAGTCTTAGCTTAAAATTTCGCTAATTTTTGTCAGTAATAAATCAAAGTCGATGGGCTTACGGATAAAACCATTTGCGCCTTTTATTAATCCTTCTGCCACATTCACCTCGTCATAAGCTGTAATCAGCAAAATGGGAATGAAGGGTAGTTTGTCATTTTGGCGGATACTTTCGGTGAGTTCATACCCGCTCATGTCTGGCATCATGACATCTAGCAGCAATAAATCAGGTGGAGAATCCTCAATCATAGCTAAGGCTAAACAACCATTTAAAGCAGTCTCAATCTCATATCCCTCGACTTCTAAAACTGTTTGAAGTAAAAGTAAATTATCGGCGACATCATCTACAACTAGAATTCGGCGAGGTTTGGAAAACAGCATAAAACGAAAATCATTACTGTTGAGTGATGTTTATTCACGCTCATCATTTTATTATGAACAAATGATTGAGTCACCAAAGCAAAGTTGGTCGGATTCCCTGTTTTACTGGGCTGTCATTCCATCCGGCCAAACATTTCAAATCTACACGAGTTATGCACTTTTTCGGGTCAAGAAATGGGCAGGTAAATATTTCTACCTCAATGATACCTGTGGAATCTCGAAAAACCGCCCATTGCTGACAATTCGCCTGAATTTCGTCTTTAATCTGTTGTCCTAAATGCTCGTAGTAAACAATCACACTCACCCACCTAGAACAACCTTGTTCCATGACTTCCATCTCCGACTCCAGTAACATAGCCTGAATCTTCGCATTCTCAAACAGGCTGACAAACTCCTCTAACACATACTGCTTTAATAAAGTAGTAGTCCTCTTTTTACCTACCTTTAATTGGAGTTTGAGCCCATCATTAGAGTCAGAGTTAAGCATAGTTTTGTACTTAGTTAAGTTTGAATCAGGAAGACGAAAGCAAAAAACGTAGGTGCTTGTCCAGAAAACTTGTTACGACTGTCCAATCTTGCATACAAGCTAGGTTTGTTTATCAGTGATCGTTGAACTCAGTACTCGCGCTCAACCTGTGAAGCAGTAAACGCAATGTTTTTTGATTACTAATAATCTTTAGCTTACACTTAACTTGTACAAGTTTTCTAAACTTGTACAAGTTCATGATGATGCATACATTTGTACAGGTTAACCTATGTTAGATAGTCCCCCACGTGGTAAGCGAGGTCCAGCTCCTTCATGGAAGCTTGGCAGAACTCGGGCTATTAGGGTACCAATTATCTTAGCTGATGCTTTACTCAGTTTGGCTAGGCAAATAGATAATGGTGAAGTGAGTCTAGCTGATGCCTTCCCAACAAAGTCGGATAAACAGGTTCCCGACGTTTTGGTTGCTCAATGCGAGGATGAAAAAGACATTCAAGACGAACAAACTCAAAAACAGCATACTTTAGGTATTAAGCGTGCTGAGGCTGAAGCTATCTATGCCAAAGCTCAGCTTAACTTTGTTAAAACTCAAGCTCTCTTTGTTTACGCTCAAAAGAATCTATTTAGGAACAATCGCAAACCGGAGAAATAGCGCAAAGGAGTTGAGTACGAATCGTAATTTGTACCTACCATTTTAGACATTGCCACGCGCCAACGCTTCACTAGTATAAACGGAGTTTTTGATAAAACCTAAGTTAGATCAAGGGCAATGCTTCGATTTCTAAAACATAAATCTTGATAATTTAAGAAATACAAAAGAAAAGTTATGCATAGAGTTTCTGACAAGAGCGCCCAAGCGGCACAACAACATGCAGTGCTGGCGAAAAAACATGGTTTAATAGTCGAGAGGTGTGGTAAAAGTTTACAAAAACGCAACGACCAGTCGCTACAGGAATGCGGTCATTTTCTTGAAGAGTACGGAACCCTGATACAGTATTACGCACAACAATCTTACTACTATGCACAGTTATTGCATTCGCAGGATGATGCCCAGTCACTCTATTTATATCAACAGGCTGTAGAAGCGCACGTCAATGCAACACAAGTCCATATTCAAGCAGTCAATGCATACACAGACGAAGTCGAAAAAGTCCTGAAGACAATTGACCGAAAAAGAACTCCGCAGCTAGGAACTCGGTAGGCAGAATGTTGAGGAACCCAAGCTGAGTTCTTCTTAACTGCACCACAAACGTTTGTAGCTTACTTAACTTGGGATAAATCTACTTCAAGCTAGGCGAGCAAGTTTCGCTATTTTGCTAGCCTGATATTTAGCACAGTGAGGTTTTTGCTCCGCTGCAATTAGTGAGGAATCATAACAAAATGCCCGGACACGATATTATCGTTGTCGGAGCATCGGCTGGCGGAGTTGAAGCGCTGACTTATCTAGTTAAGCATTTACCACCAGACTTAAATGCTGCGATACTTATTGTCCTTCACGTTCCATCTGACGGCACGAGTGTTTTGCCGCAGATTCTCGAACGCGCGGGAAACTTACCAGTGTCCCACGCCAAGGATAACGAAGCAATCCGTCCGGGACGGATTTACGTTGCCCCGCCTGATTACCACCTATTGGTGAAACCAGGATATATCCAGTTAACGCGCGGTCCAAGAGAAAACAGCCATCGCCCAGCCATCGATCCGCTGTTTCGCACTGCTGCACGAGCCTACGGGCGGCGAGTTGTCGGCGTAGTGCTAACGGGTGTGCTTGACGACGGCACGGCGGGACTCAAGGCGGTAAAAATGCGGGATGGTGTGGCGGTTGTGCAGCACCCCGATGATGCGATGTATTCTGGAATGCCACGCAGTGCGATCGCCAACGTAGATGACATTGACTATATCCTGCCACTGTCAGAAATTCCAGATGCCTTGGTAGTTCTTGCCAACACGCCTGTACCAGCAGAACCAGAAAAACCTGTTTCTCAGGAGATAGAAATTGAATCTGAACTGGCGGAAATGAATATAACAGTTTTAAACAAGGACGAGCGACCTGGTAAACCATCCCCTTTCGCTTGTCCTGACTGCGGTGGTACTCTCTGGGATCTTTCGGAAGGAGATTTGTTACGGTTCCGGTGTCGCACTGGTCACGCTTTGTCGGCAGAAACTTTGCTGGCTAAGCAGTCTGATGCCTTGGAAGATGCGCTGTGGATTGCCCTAAGGGCACTTGAGGAAAAATCATCTTTATCACGTCGTATGGCTGGGCGAATGCGCGATCGCAACCAAAGTCTGTCAGCTAAACGATTAGAACAGCAGGCTCACGATGCTCAAGAGCAAGCTGCCCTGATCCGGGATGTCCTTTTAAAGGGCAATAATCAGTCAAAGTAGAGGCGAATATTGCTCAAGCGCCTGAGGACATCGAACTGGCTCTTGAGGAATAACTACTACATAACCAAGAAAAGAACTCCGCAGGTAGGAACTCACTCGTCAGCTTGGGATGAACGCTAAAAAGGATACAAATTCCTCAAACAAGTTAAAAGTTAAAAATTCTATCATGTCCGGTGGAATAATTATTATTACAGCGGTTTTCAAGTAAATAAAGCACTCTGTAGGGGCACGGCAATGCCGTGCCCCTAGAAAAATCTGTGGTTCAATCAGCTGAAAATAGCTGTAAGGATTCTTAAAGATAAGCTCCAAAAATTAGAGGAAAATCTAAAACTCAAAAGAATATAATCACAAAATATGAGTAGTACAGAACTAAATCCCGATTTAGAGAACCTTTTAGAATATATAAAACGTAACCGTGGTTTTGATTTTAGCGGCTACAAGCGGACAAGCTTAACCCGCCGGATTCACAAACGTATGCAGTCCGTTCGTGTTCAAAGCTACAGCGATTATCTCGACTACTTGGAAGTCCATCCGGACGAGTTTGTTGATCTGTTCAACACGATTCTGATCAACGTCACAACCTTCTTTCGAGATCCACAGGCTTGGGAGTACATAGCTAGTGAGATTATTCCTCAAATCATTGCAAGCAAGCAGCCAACCACACCAGTGCGCGTCTGGAGTGCAGGATGTGCTTCTGGAGAAGAAAGTTACACCATAGCGATATTACTGGCTGAAGCGCTAGGCATCGAAGAATACACAGCACGGGTGAAAGTCTTTGCCACCGATGTAGATGTGGATGCTATCAACTACGCTCGCCAAGCACATTACAACTCTAAGCAAGTGGAGAACGTTCCCCCACATCTCGTGGACAAGTACTTTGAGCGAGTCAATGGTCGCTACCTCGTGCAAAAAGAACTGCGGCGCGGTGTGATCTTCGGTCGTCATGACTTAGTGCAGGATGCACCTATCTCAAAGATTGACTTGCTCATCTGCCGCAACACTATCATGTATTTTAATACCGAAACCCAAGCCAAAATTCTTGCTCGCTTTCACTTTGCCCTAAATAATAACGGCTTTCTGTTTTTGGGTAAAGCAGAAATGTTGTTTAGCCGCAATCACTCCTATACAACAGTGGATTTGCGGGAAAGGGTGTTCACCAAACTGGGTCATGGCAGTATGCGCGATCTGCTACTGAACATTGCTCACTCTAAGAGTCAACAAGTTACGCCAGAGATGATTGACAAACTCAGCATTTATGAAGCTGGCTTCGAGGTTGATCCGCTTGCCCAGATCGTAGTAGATAGCAACAGCATAGTCATTTTAGCCAACGCGGAAGCCCGAAATTTGTTTAATCTCAATTTGAAAGACATTGGTCGCCCTTTACAAGATTTAGAACTTTCCTACCGACCGGTAGATCTGCGATCGCCCATTGACCAAGTTCGCAGCAATCATCGCATTATCACTTTAAAAGAGGTTGAATGGTCAATCGCGGAGCGCGAAATCAGATATCTCGACGTGCAGTTCACGCCACTGTTGGATGAGAATATTGATGAACTGATTGGTATAAAAATAATATTCATCGACGTAACCCGATTTAAACAGCTACAGCACGATCTGGTTCATGCAAACCAAGAACTAGAAACAGCATATGAGGAACTCCAGTCCACCAACGAAGAACTAGAAACCACTAACGAAGAACTTCAGTCCACAGTCGAGGAATTAGAAACCACCAACGAAGAACTTCAGTCCACCAACGAAGAACTAGAAACAATGAACGAAGAACTGCAATCCACAAACGAGGAATTGCAGACAATAAACGAAGAACTGCGTCAGCGCAGCGACGAACTCAACCAAGCCAACAGCTTTTTAGAGTCGATACTCACGAGTCTCCGTGTCGGAGTGGTGGTTCTCAATCCCGACTTGCAAATCCTCATCTGGAACCGTAAAGCCGAAGATATGTGGGGTTTGCGCTTTGATGAAGTTTTTTCCAAACAGTTCATAAGCTTGGATATCAATTTGCCCATACAGCCACTGCTCCAGCCACTGCGAGCAATTATTAGTGGGGAATCACAAAATTATGAAGTGGTACTGAACGCAATAAACCGCCGGGGTAGGGCGATCGCATGCCAAGTGATTTGTACACCGCTATATAGCAACGACTTAGACATCAAAGGAGTGATTTTAGTGATGGAACAACAGCAACAGCAACAGCAATAGTCGGCTTTGTTGCCTCGGACATAATTTGACTTTAAGCAAACAAGGGTTCCCAATCCCCAATCCCTAATCCCTAATCCCCAGTCCCTTTCACCCCAACGACAGACTCCTAGTTGCCAGCTTTAATTCGTTGGATAGAGAAAAGTGATCCAGAGGAATAGTCAACAGTCATTAGAGTTATTATTAGATTTCTAACCAGCTAGATAGATTCTAGTTATTGGCACGACAAGTATCGTGATTGGTGGAGGAGACAACAAGAGGTGCGCAGTGAATCTGGACAAGTTTGGTCAGCAAATTGAAGAAGTGCTCCACCGCAGCCAATTGTTAGAAGATTGCGTGAGCACATCACCTAGGCAGCATGAACATTTGCTAGCGCAAGCTTTCGAGGAACTTCGCACCGCCTTAGAAGAATTGCGCGTGGCTGAGGAAGAATTGCGCCAGCAGAATGAGCAGTTAGTTGTTGCTCGGCAAGAAATAGAAGTAGAACGGTTGCGCTACCAAGAATTGTTTGAGTTTGCCCCCGATGGCTATCTTGTCACAGATACCTACGGCAAGATTTTGGAAGCTAACCGCGCTGCTGCAACTGTGCTGAACATATCAAAAAATTATTTGATAGGCAAAACGTTGAGCAGCTTTGTCCCTGAGGAAGAACGTTATGCCTTTCGTAGCCAACTCACACGCCTGCACGATATAGAGCAAATACAAGAGTGGGAAATCCGCTTGCAACCGCGAAGAGGTCATATCTTTGACGCCAGTTTAAATGTCACCACTATCAAGGATAAACAAGGTCAGCCTCTAGGCTGGCGTTGGTTGGTGCGCGACATTACTGCTCGCAAGCAAGCAGAGGCAAAACTGCAAGCGATTCAACTCCAGAATATGCAGCTGCAAGAAGTTGCACGGATAAGAACCCAAATCATGTCAGTTCTATCCCACGAGTTGCGGACACCGATGAATTCAATTCTCGGGTTTTCCCAGTTACTATTGCGCCGCTACTACCATCTGTTCCCCCCAGAAATCAGAGATATGGTAGAACGGATTATCAAAAGTGGTAAACACCTGCTCACGCTCATTGAGAGTATATTAGACTTCTCCAGGCTAGAGTCAGATAAGCTAGAACTTAAATTACAAGAGCTTAACTTAGTCGAGCTAGTGACAGCAACCACAGAGGAACTCCGTTTGCTTGCCGAACAGAAAAACTTAGCCTTGGTTGTCCACTCAAATCTCGAAAACCCGAGAATTGTCAACGACAGCGTTCGCGTGCAGCAAGTGCTGGTGAACCTAATTTCCAACGCTATTAAGTTTACAGAAACTGGTGGCGTATTTGTGGAAGTGCAGCAACTCAATCCCAACCGAGTCGTGTTGATGGTCAAAGATACAGGCATTGGCATCCCAGAATCCGAGTTAACAAATATTTTCCAGGAATTTTGGCAAGTCGATAGATCTACGACACGCAAGCAGGGCGGCGTTGGTTTGGGGCTGGCGATTGTAGAGAAATTGGTACGCTTAATGAAGGGAACAATCACCGTCAGTAGTAACTTGGGTCAAGGTTCAACCTTCCGCGTAGAGTTGCCACGCCAAATTTGTCCAGGACTTACGCACTGAAAACCCGAAACCTCGATCCCCCCTAGCCCACGCCAGTCCGCTCAACGGGGGGAACCCCCAAAACAAGGCTGGCTCCCCTTAAAAAGGGGGGAATCTTAAAAGCCCCCTTTTTAAGGGGGTTGGGGGATCTCTTCTGCGTAAGTCGGATTGTCATTACTCATTAGTCATTAGTTCTCCTTCATTCCCTCACTCCCTCATCTCCCTCACTCCCTCACTCCCTTCTCTCGGCTATCCTCAACTTCGCAGAACGAGCGCGGGGATTGTTGACAATTTCCTCTTCTTGTGCTTCTATCGGTTTTTTCGTTAAAACCTGCAACAAAGGCGAATCTTTAAAAGTATGCTTGACTATACGGTCTTCCAGGCTGTGAAAACTGATGATCGCAATTCTGCCACCTGGTACAAGCGCGTTTGGTGCTTTGCTCAAGAAAGTTTCTAGCGATTTTAACTCGTCGTTGACCACAATTCGTAACGCTTGAAAAACACGCGTGGCAGGGTGAATTCTCCCGTAACGATACTTAGGGGGGACACAGGAGGCGATCGCAACAGCTAATTGTGTCGTCGTATGAAACGGACGTTGTTCTACAATACGTCTGGCAATGCGTCGGGATAATCGTTCCTCACCGTATTTAAAGAAAATTTCTGCTAACTGAACCTCATCCCAGGAATTTATCACATCAGCAGCCGTGAGAGGTTGTCGCCTGTCCATCCGCATATCCAAACTTGCTTCCCGACGAAAACTAAAACCTCGTTCCGGGGTATCCAAATGGTGTGAGCTAACTCCTAAATCGCAGATTATACCATCAAAAGTACTCAATGGAAACTTATAGGCAGCAAAGTTGCTATAAATAAATTTTACCCGTTCCCCAAAGGTCGCTAATACCTTTTGCGCAGCTTCTAAAGCGTCCTCATCCTGGTCAATAGCCGTTACCCGAGTATCTGGTGCAGCTTCCAAAATCAAACGACTGTGACCGCCACCGCCTACCGTTGCATCCAAGTAATGCCCACCGGGACGCACAGCCAAACCCTCAATAACCTCTCGACTCAAAACAGGCACATGAAAAAATTCCTGTGCCTCCATTCCCTGCATCTCAAGCTCCATATAATAATTGAATAAGTGCAATAAAACGAAACATCAACTCAAAGCCATCAACTGTCACCCTCTCTCCAACTTACCGCTTAGTTCGCTGTCTGTTGCGTCTGCGTAGTTCGATTTTAAAATTTTCCAAGACCGGAGAACACTCTTTTTATGGCAAGATTAGAAACCCGCACCGAACCCATGGTGCTGAACATGGGTCCTCACCACCCCTCAATGCACGGGGTGATGAGATTAATTGTCACTCTTGATGGCGAGGACGTCGTTGATTGTGAACCAGTCATCGGCTACTTGCACCGGGGAATGGAAAAAATTGCGGAGAACCGCACTAACATCATGTACGTCCCCTACGTGAGTCGGTGGGACTACGCGGCGGGAATGTTCAACGAAGCCGTGACTGTAAATGCCCCAGAAAAACTGGCAAACATTCCCGTCCCCAAACGCGCCAGTTACATCCGCGTCATCATGCTAGAGTTGAACCGCATCGCCAACCACTTACTCTGGTTTGGTCCGTTCTTAGCTGACGTGGGCGCTCAAACTCCCTTTTTCTACCAATTCCGTGAACGGGAGATGATTTACGACCTGTGGGAAGCCGCTACAGGGTACCGGATGGTTAACCACAACTACTTCCGTATTGGTGGGGTAGCGGTTGACTTACCGTATGGTTGGATTGACAAGTGCTTAGACTTCTGCGACTACTTATTACCCAAAATAGACGAGTACGAGCGCTTAGTGACCGACAACCCCATCTTCCGCCGTCGTGTTGAAGGTGTTGGCACCGTCACCCGTGAAGAAGCGATTAACTGGGGACTTTCTGGTCCAATGTTACGCGCCTCTGGTGTGAAGTGGGATTTGCGGAAAGTTGACCACTACGAATGCTACGACGATTTCGACTGGGACGTGCATTGGGAAACCGCTGGCGACTGCTTCGCCCGTTATGTAGTGCGGATGCGAGAAATGCGCGAATCCGTAAAAATCATCAGACAAGCTATCAAAGGACTTCCCGGTGGTCCTTACGAGAACTTGGAAGCCAAGCGTTTAGCAGCTGGTAAAAAATCAGAGTGGGATGGTCCTGATTATCAGTACGTTAGCAAAAAAATTGCTCCCACCTTTAAGATTCCCAAAGGCGAAATCTATGCCCGTGTAGAAAGTGGCAAAGGTGAACTGGGAATTTATCTGATTGGTGATGATAACGTCTTCCCCGCACGATGGAAGATTCGCGCTGCCGATTTCAATAATGTCCAAATTGTGCCTCATTTACTAAAAGGTGTGAAGGTGGCGGATATTGTCGTCATTTTGGGTAGTGTTGACATCATCATGGGTTCGGTAGATAGATAACACAATTGGGTTCCCAGGCAAGCCGCCTGGGAATGATAATCTGGGTGTTCTGCTGTGTAGAACACAGGTTAGCTGTAGGGGCACGAAGCTTTGCTCATAAGTGTCAACTTAAGCCAAAACGTTTCTAAAATCTCGTTTCGGTGGTTCCACCTGGAAATGCCCTTGAAGCGGCTAGTAACGCTCTTAACGCAGGCAGAGCCTCCCAGTAGGCATTCGCAGCCTGAGGCTGGGAACGAGGCAATAACTGATAACTGGTAACTGGTAACTGTTAAAAAGGGCGCTTTCACCTTAAGTTGACACGTATGGGGCTTCGCACCCTGACTTATAAAAGTGTAATATTTTTGGCTTATTTTTTTGGCTTTAAGTAATATGAAGGGTCTGGCAAATCTCTCTTTTCAAAATTCACATTTTGCTCAAACATTAAAAAAGTCTTAGAGGATGTCTGAAAAGATTGGATAAGGTATATTTTGTCATTCTGAGCGTAACGAAGTGGAGCGAAGAATCCCTATTCACCGTGAATTTGTGAGATGCTTCACTGCGCTGTCGCTCCGTTCAGCATGACATTTTTGACTTCTCAGACATCCTCTTAATTTTCAATATTTCCTAACCTGCAAAATTTGTAGGGAGAATTTATGTTTTTTTACTTTTTCTTTGTCATTAGCCAAAATCGTTAATTAGCATTGTATTGAGTGAGCATAAAATTGATGATTTTAATTCAGCAGGGATTTTGATAAAGGTAGGATAAGTTACTATATAAATTCCAAGAACCTTTACTGAGTCATCATTTCAAACCTGTGCAAATTCATTCGGATCAAGAATTTGACCCTAACTCAAAGAAGCTTGTTGAGCAGGGTTTACAAAAAGTACTCAACCGCCTTGTTAGCACAATCGAACGGGATGCGCTAGTACGACAAACAACTAATCAACTTAGAGAGATGCTGCAAGTTGATCGCGTAGTTTTGTATTACTTTTACAGTCATTGGGAAGGGCAGGTAACATTTGAATCTCTAAGTTCTGATGAATTCTCAATTATTGGTTCAACTGGACCAGATGATTGTTTTAATAATGAATATGCCGCTTTATATTTGGCAGGAAGGATAAGAGCGATCGCCGATATAGAATTAGAACCAATCCAAGCTTGTCACCGAGATTTTCTCCGCAATTTGCGAGTTCGTGCCAACTTGGTTGCACCAGTAGTGATCCCTCGGGGATTATGGGGGTTACTAGTGGCTCATCACTGCCAAGCACCTCGACAATGGACGTCATCAGATATTGAAATAATACAACAAGGGGCAAAAACTCTGGCAACAGCCGCTTGCATCGAAAACAGTTAATTATGAATTGTCTTGCTTACCTTGATTGATAATCGCAACTTGAATCATTGAGTTTGTTGCCTGCAAAATTTTCTAATAAACTCAACCTACCATTGCTATGACCGATAGTAACTCCACAGTGTTATGAATTCTAATTCGGCTTTGTCTGAAATAATAACAGACCACATCGTCACTAGTCCCCAAAAGCGAATAACTTTCGCCGAATTTATGGACATGGCACTATATCACCCTGAACTTGGTTACTATTCCACAAGGGCGGTGAACTTGGGAAAGCAGGGAGATTTTTTCACTTCTATTCACCTTGGCGCTGACTTTGGCGAATTGCTGGCGGTGCAATTTGTCCAAATGTGGGAGATTTTAGGGCGACCTGTACCGTTTTCTATGGTAGAAATGGGAGCAGGTCAAGGACTTTTGGCTTTAGATATTCTTAAGTACATCCAGCAGCAGTACCCGGATTTTTTCAATGCTCTAGATTATGTCATTGTAGAAAAGTCCCCAGTCTTAAGGCAAGAACAACAGCAACGTTTGCAAGAATTTTCTGTGCGCTGGTTCAATTTAGAGGAGATACCAAGTCACTCTATCACTGGCTGCTTTTTTTCCAACGAGTTGGTCGATGCTTTGCCTGTGCATCAATTTGTTCTGGAACAGGGGAAACTGTGGGAGATTTATGTCACAACTAGGCAGAACCTCACCCCCAACCCCTCTCCGCAAGCAGAGAGGGGAGTGAGGTCACATCAAAATATTGAGTTTGTAGAAATCTCAGGTACGCCCTCCACATCCAAGCTTGTGGAATACTTTGATTTGGTAGGAGTAAATATTAGTGATTTCCCTGAAAATTATCGTAGCGAAGTTAACTTAGCTGCTTTGGATTGGTTGAGTATGGTGGCAGACCGATTGCAGCGTGGATACCTGTTAACTATTGATTATGGTTACATTGCTAACCGTTACTACAATCCCAGGCGATCGCAAGGTACGCTACAGTGTTATTATCACCATCAACGTCATAATGACCCATATATTAATATAGGGCAACAAGATATCACAGCACATGTTGACTTTACCGCTTTGGAACGATGGGGTGAGCGGTGTGGATTAGATAAAGTTGGTTTTACCGAGCAAGCATTGTTTTTGATGGCTTTGGGGTTGGGAGAACGAATCGCCGCCCTATCGTATACACAACAACCCATCTCACAGTTGCTGCGCCGCCGGGATGTTCTACATCAGCTTTTAGATCCTTTGGGATTAGGTGGGTTTGGTGTCTTAGTTCAGCGCAAAGGACTGACAACTCAAGAAGCTGCACAAGCTTTGAAAGGACTCAGCGTGCCAGAACAAATGAAAATGTGAAAAATAAAGCGCTATTAACAGTGTGTGAGTGATTGTTGATCTACCATAGCAGTGATTACATTGGAAATAATAATTTCAAAAGGGTAATAATTATGACTCCTCATGACCTTTTCATGTTAGTAGTGCTACTTGTTCCGGGAATTCTACTTTCGGTGCTGATTATGGTGACTTTTGCGGCTGGAGGTTAGGGAAAGAATGAAGAGTGAAGAGAGAAGAATCAAGAAAGAAAATGACCAAAAAAGAACTCAGAACACAGTTGTCAGAACTCAGCAATTTTTTAGAAACACAGGTTGATATCCTTACAATTGTGTACAACTGGGTTCTGAGTAGAGGTTACAAGCCCCTAATTTTAATTAGGCTGACAAGAAAAATGCTTTCTTAAATCCTCCGGATAGAGTCTGTGGGGACGAAGGTGTGTTCTGCGTTCTGCGTTCTGTGTTCTTCTTAATCTTGTTTCTTCTCTCGGTGCTTAGTTTTAAAGCATGAAAATTAAACCATTGAAAAGCGATCGCAAACCCAACGGAAGGTGAAAAATGAAGGTGGCATTTCTGGGGACTGGATTGATGGGACTGCCAATGGCGCAAAGGTTGTTAGAGGCAAATGTAGAAGTTATTGCTTATAACCGCACCCCAGAAAAATTAGAACCACTCAAAGCAGCTGGTGCGGAAGTCGTAACACGCCCCTACCAAGCAATTAGTGCTGCTGAGTGTAGCATTCTCATGCTAAGTAACGCTGCAGCTATATATAGTGTTTTGCTTTCGGACAGGTCTTGGCAATCTGTCGCCGGCCGCAGCATCATTCAAATGGGGACAATTACTCCCACAGAAAGTAAAGAAATCAGAGATGCAGTGGTTGCTGCTGGTGGCGAGTATATAGAAGCACCTGTTTTGGGGAGCACTCCAGAAGTCAAAGATGGCAAACTGATTGTGATGGTAGGCGCACACCAAGAACAATATCAACGCCACCTAGAATTATTCCAACATTTTAGTCCAGAACCTCTACTTGTAGGTCCTGTAGGAACTGCGGCGGCGCTGAAACTGGCGTTAAACCAACTGATTGCTTCCATGACAACAGCTTTTGCCCTGAGTGTTGGTTTTGCCCAGCGTCAAGGTGTGAGCGTAGATCTGTTCATGTACATTCTGCGCCAGAGTGCGCTTTACGCACCGACTTTCGACAAAAAGTTACAGCGGATGCTTGATAGCAATTATGCTAATCCCAACTTTTCGACAAAACACTTGATGAAAGATATAGATTTGTTTATCGATGAGGCAAAATCTACAAGTTTAAATCTCAGTGGGGTTGAGGGTGTGCGCGACATTATAGACACGGCAATGAAAATGTCATTGTCTGATGCGGATTACTCATCAATATTTTCTGCGATTAATTCATCAACTGACGGCGCTTGAGCCTGTCTTTAGCAGTAGCAAGGCGTCCGAAATCAACTGTCGCACTTGGTGAGTGACCGAAATTAATGGGATACAAGCCCCGTCCTTCGTTTGACGGCTTTGTGGTAAAATATACTTGGAGTTAACAATCCCCCTCTAGGCTCAAGACGCGTTGAAACAGCTACGATGAGAGCAGGCGTAGAGAAAAACCAACGGGCAATGGTAGTAAACATAAATCCACCCCAGAGGAAAAAGTCACGCATTCAATGGTTTGTAGTCGGTTAGTCGCGGAAGGGCATTCCGAGACTTAAAACGGACGTGGAGAGAGTGTAAGACCTGGTTCCAGGCTGTTCTCATTGAAGCGTCAACCCCATTCAGCGATCAGTTTTCCTGCTTGTAGTAGGTTGCTGACGTGGTGAGGAATCACCGTACTTTTAGGGCGGTGAGGATGTCAAGTAACAATCACTGTTGAGGCAATCAATCAGCAACTTTTTAGCCTCCTCATACTGCTTTTCATCGCTTGCCAGAGTGTCGAGTTGGCGTTTCATCAACTGCAATAAATCGTCTGCATTTGGCAACATCTCCACTGCTAGCAAAAAGACTTCTCGCCAGCGTTTTTCAGCCATATGGCGGACAAGGTTTTGCAAAGCTTCTTGAGCTTGATGAGGTGGGCTAGAAACAATTTTTTTGGCAGCAAAGTATTCTTGAAAGATGATATGGGAAAAGGAGTAAATGCCTCTTGCCCGCTCAACCAGTAAACCATGCTGAGCTTCAATAGACTTGAAAATATCTTCGCTGTCAACTTGAAGTGTTTCTAAAAAGGTGCTACCCTCAGGGAATGTATGGATAGAATGGGAAATCCGTGGCTCAATGGCGAATTGCTTGAAAAAATACTCGCCACGTTCAAAGGTAGTCCAAGCAATTTGGCTTAGCAAGTCTTCTTTATCCTGCCGGGATTGTTTGTAAACCTGATTTCGCTTAATACCGCGTTTAGCATCCCATTTTCTCAGTAATAAATCCAGCCCTTCTTCATAAAGCTGACAACAACTTGCTGCAAAATCTGTTTCCTCAAACACCAGACACAAAAGACTCAACAGTAAGGGATTAGTAGCTAATTCTTTGAGTGATTGATGTTCTTGCAGCTTTTGCACAAAGCGTTGTGCTTTTACCGAACCTTCACCCTGAAAGCATTTTGCGGCAAAGCTAGCAATTTGTTGGTCATCAAAATCAGCAACTTCCACTTCGGTGAATTGTTCAAAAGTATATTCCTGTGCTGCAATTCGGCAGGTTATCACTATAGAATTGGCAAAAAACCGCGTTGAAATAACACGAATTTCCTGCAACACTCGCTGAAGGTTGGCTTGTCTGACTTCATCCAAACCATCGAGTAAAAGTATCACTCGCCCTTGACTCAGCAGTGTTTGAACTGCTTGGGGTTCAACAACTCCACATTCCTCAAATTGTGCTGTGATGTAGTCCAACAAGCTTGGTTGTCCGCTAGCCTCAGCAAATTCCTTGAGGCTGATAAAAATTGGGAGGCGTTCGCCTCGAAATTGACCCAAGTTACACTGAATTGCTAGCCATTTCAAAAACGTGGTTTTGCCGGAACCTGGTTTTCCCCAAATCATCAGCTTGTCGTAGCGTTCTACTGCTTCGAGTGCTGTCACCCGCTTTTGGTAAATGTTGCTTAAGTCAAAACGCTCACAGTTCTGCTGCTGACAACAATCATGCAATTGAGCAATGGAAAGCCGCCTACGTCCAGTCACTCGCTCCAAAACGTTGACATGAGTGTAAATGCCGTCCAACCTAATCGGCTGCTCTTGATCTAGCAGTCGGACTACACCACAACGCCTTGCAATACTGTTATGAATTTTTTCTCGTGCAGTTTTTACCAGACTTTCTATCTCAGAAGTACTTGCTGCATCATCTGCTGGGAGTGAGGAGACACTCGCAATCTCATCCCATTCCAGTCCTAACTTTTCGCAGATTGTGACAAAAATGTAGCGGTCAACTGCTTTCCCTTGGAAAAACTTGCTCACTGGCTGACGGCTAATACTCAGTTCCTCTGCCAACGCCTGTTGCGTTAATGAATTACGGATCAGCGCAGCCTGTGCTTTTTTCATTCCTTCAGGAGATGCCTGAAGCGATCGCCTGCTCATTATACTCCATCATAAATATTTTGATAGTGATATAAGCTATTCTACCAATCAAAAAATTGTAAATCATGCATAATTCATGCACAAGTCATTCATTACTCTTACCCTAACTCATTCAGGAACATACAATACTGGAGTTGTAGTTACTTGACATCTCTTACATGAATTGAGTTTATAGCATGACAAATTGTGAGAATGTCAATCGAGGTGAAATTATGAGTACGATTAATGTAACAATAGATGCTCCTTGTGAAAAAGACGTGATGCAACAAGCGCTCGAAAGAATAGCAAGGGGATTTCAAGATTATCTGAATTCACTACACCCTGATGAAATTGAAAACTTAGCCGAACAACTGCAAACGACTTGTAAAACTTCAAAGTATTCCAAAGCTGAAACTGATTTTGCTGCTAAGCTTGGAGCAAATAAAATCAGTAACCAAGAGCGAGGAAGATTAGAATTTGCTGCCCTTACCAGGAATTTTAAGTGGAGACAAGAGTTACTGAGGGATTCGTTAAGTGCACCGCAAGTGGCGGAAATGCTTAATACAACGCGTCAGACTCCCCATGATCGTTTGAAAAAGAACAGCTTAGTTGCAGTTCAAGACAATGGAGTTTGGAAATTTCCCACTTGGCAATTCGATCCACAAGGACCAGATGGCGTGATTGCTGGATTACCAGATGTCTTAAAAGCTCTTAATGTTCCTGCTATGTCGAAAATCAGTTGGCTCACTCGACCGAACAAAGCTTTAAATGGACTTACGCCTGTAGAAGCTTTGAAAGGCGGTCAAAAACAGGAAGTCATTGGTGAAGCACGGTGTGTGGGAGTGTTATGACAATGTGTCATTAATTTATCGGATTCTAGTAAACTCAAAAACCCGGTTGTTCGCCACAACCGGGTTTTTCAGTGCTCTTGCTTAATGCTTTATGTCATTAGGGGTCAGATCCCCGACTTCGTAAAAGTTGTCGGGGATCTTGTGAAACTTTAAAATATAAAGTTTGCGTAGTTTGTAGTAAGGACTTTAGTCCTAAACTCCCAAAGCGCTCAAGCGCTCACTACGAATCTCTCAAAAGTAATGAGACAGACCACTAGGGAAACTGATTGACTGCCAGAAAATACCGAAATTATACTGAAAAATTTTCCATAACCACACAGAGAATTTCCGGAATGACATCGACGACTTGTGAATCTTCCAGTTAACAAGCCTTGGAGTTCCAGGTTTTGCAACGTCTCAAGGCTCATGGGACGTTCAGTATCCCTATGAAAGTCAGTCAACCACAATAGGAATGATAAATGTGGTAAATATAATACTTCCGCCTAGCTTAGGCAAGCAGAAACCAAAATTCCATATTTTAAAGAAGGGTACGGAACTTTTAAGAATTTTCTCTCCCGAATATAATACTGCTGCTCTTACCTTTCGTTTTTGGGGTCCGCTTCATCGCTTTGACCATCATTTGGGGGAGTGCTCCTGTGTTAACTTTATACAAGAGAATGATGATTCTGCTGATGTTTGCGCTCAGGAGTCCTCTGCAGGGGAGGACACACTCATGTCACTAGAACAATTAGTTCATTCTGGCTGCTATAAGCCACTGAATCGGAAACCATGCAATGACCCACTACGTGGTATACACTACGTCGCGCCTGCGCCTCTACTTTCGAGCTGTCTAGTGGAAGTTTTTGGTGACGCAGGCTGTATAGAAATTACTGACCACCAGCTTGCTTTGATCACAACCATAAGTCACTTAAAATTATTGGATATACGCGGTCCTGGTGCAATGCGGGCTGGTGCTAATGAGGCAACTTTAGCAAAAACAGAGAAACGTAGTTTAAGTCAAGCTTGGTCGCGCTACTTTTATGAGCAAAAAGAAATATACCCAGAAATTGAAGGGATTATTTACCGCAATGCTCATAATGATGAAGAGGCGATCGCCATTTATGAGCGTGCTAAACATCTACTCACCTGTCCACCAGAAAATGTTTTCCCCCTGAAACATGAATTATTCCGGGGTTCAATTCTAAAAGCCGCAGAGGAAAATAATCTTGAGGTGGAGCGTTATTGGTGAGCGACTTGCGGTGGACGGGTTTCCCGGCATAAGCAAAGTGGCGAACCCGAAGGGTAATTTGGACGCTCTATAAAAACCGAGACACAGAAGTAAGAGTATGGATAATAAATCCGAGAATCCTGAGGCTAGTAAAAGCATAATTTCCAGGGAAGCAGTAGATTGGCTACTGCAACGCATCTTCCAAGTTCCTAAAAAATGGTTAATTATTAGTATTATTCTTATCCTTATTAGTACTTGTGAAATTAGCTGGGGCAAAGAATCATCATTTAAATTTAGAGTTACAAATACAACAGCGGTTTTCCTCTCGCTGATTTGGTTACCATCTATACTTAAAATTTTTGCATTGAGTGGGGGAGCGCTGAAGACGCCTGCGGGAGAAATTGGTAGCTCAGGCATGAAGACTATGCTAGAGTCATTGACCAGTGATTCCTTGGGATTTCTCATCGAGCAGACCAAGCTAGCAGAAGATGCTGCTCCACCGCAACAGCAGCAAGAAATGCGTCAAATTCGCCAACAATCGCAGGAAGTCTACGCCTCACGGATTCCTGTATCACAAGCACGCCAAGAAATCGAACGTTTAGCCGAACGGTACAAGGAATTAAGAATGACAATGCCTTCTGGAGTGCAGCGAACATTTGAGATGGAATCAGTCGCTGGACGGATGCGTGCTTTAGCTCCAGAAGTCAAATATACTGTACAAGAAGTGACAGACCTTCTGCAATCGAGCGATCAAGGGAAACGATTGCTAGGACTTTCTGTTACGGAGTGGTCTGGAGATCCAATTTATTTTGATTTGGTTTTACATTTAATTAGTCATTCAGAAACGGCGTTTGAGCAAACAATTGCATTGAGGGCTGCATCCAGGATGGTGTCCAAGCTCGATACTGAGCAGAAGAAAAAATTGCAAGCAGCACTTATTGAACAGCGTAATTTCAATCAAGATGAAAAGCGTTGGATTAAACCTGATTCTAATCGTTGGATATTGAGCGATCGCCTCTTATCAGCGCTTAATTAATAAATGTGACTTGCAGCATTTTGAAGTTTTATAAAGTTGAACTAGTTGTAAGTCATGATGTGCTAATGACACCTAAATCAAGGGCGATCGCTACATCCAAACTCCAGTAAAAATGGTATTTGATGAATCACGGTAAAGTGGGCATTGCTCTGGTTTTTTACAAACTGTTCCCAGATTTTGGTAGCAATGTTTACCCTACAAGTTACTTAATTATTTTTGAATTTTGAATGTTTGACTAAGCTGGGCATTGCTCTGATTTTTTACACACTGTTCCCAAATTTGGGTAGCAATGCCCACTCTACGAGTTACTCGCTACATCCAAACTCTAGTAAAAGTAGGGTGGGCAATGCCTGTCATTATGTGTATTTTGTAACTATAAACTTACAGAGGCATTGCCCACCAAAGTGCTCAATATCACCCAATGCCTGAATAATTTCACGAAATGCCTGATACAAATGATTGATCTCTAATTCTTTCCCCCTACCCCCTGCCCCCTGCCCCCTGCTGCCTATTTGTATCAACCTTAAAGTGAAACGGTATAAGGTGGGCATTGCTCTTATTGTCCATAAGATATTTTCAGATTTTGCTAGGCAATGCCCACCCTACGAGCTATGAGCTACGAGCTGTTCCCAAATTTGGGTAGCAATGCCCACCCTATGAGCTACTAACAAAACTTACAATTTTGGCAAAATTTCAGGTAATAACTGACCAGGAACTTTAGACAAAGCCAGGTTTTGTCCCTGTATGCCTAATTCATTGTGGAAAGCGCGAATCGTTTTTACCACATAAGCAAAAGTTGTTTGGTAAGCCTCTGGTTGCTTGCTTAACCCATTTAAAGCTTGTAAATGATTGTCTAATGCTGCTTCTAAATGTTTAGAACGAGTTGGTTTATCAACATCGAAATACTGGTCTGTTGCTAACTGAAAATGAGCTAATCCTAAATTATTGTGAGTAGCAAACACATCAAAACTCAAAGGCATACCACTGAGTGAGTGAGCAAGGGCAAGCGCTTCTTCGTATGCAGTAATGCACTGTTCTAACAACTTTTGCCGCTCCTCCTTGGAAGTTTGTGCTTGATTTGCTAAGTGCCAATAAGCAGTTCCAAGATTATTTTGGGTGGCGGCGCAGGCGGGAGGAACATTCGCAGGAGTCCTATATTTCAGCGCTTCCTGGTAAGCATCAATAGCTAGGTGCAGATTTTCTGGTGGCTGTTCGTACTGTGCAATATTCCAATATGCCGTGCCGATATTGTTTTGAATCATGCCATACTTGAGCGGTTCTTCTTCAGGGCTGTAATAACCAAGCGCTAGTTTGTAAGCTGCGATCGCTTTCTTAAGATGCTCAACTGGTTGATTGTATTGTGCTAAATGCCAGTAAGCTGTCCCTAAATTATTCTGGCAAGCAGCATACTTTAATGGTTCCATCTCGGCTGTACGGAATTGTAGCGCTTCACTGTAAGCTATAACCGCTTGCTGCCAGTTTTCCGCAGGATTAGCAAAACGAGCTAAATCACCGTATGCTGTTCCCAGATTATTTTGTACACGAGCGTAGGTTTCCGGGTGGCTTTCGGCTGAAATGAGCTTCAAAGCCAGATGATAAAACTCAATCCCCTGCTCTATGTAAGCTTGTCCTTCCTCAGAATTAGGTGGTGTGCGGTAAAGCATCCAGTACAATGTACCCAAGTCATTCAAGGTATCAGGCACTTGGGGTAAATTGTCATCATGAGTGATTGATTCTTGATAGGCAAGAATTGCCACCATGAGATTTTCTAGAGTTGACTGTCCATGCTCAATACGCAGCCGATATAAGTTTCCTAAGCGATGATAAGCGATCGCCAGATCGACGCCCGAAGCTTGTTGCGCGTGTAATTCTTCTATCTCCTCTAGAATTTGCCGCACTTGCAAGTTCTGTTCATCGTCTTCACCAACTGTCGTGTTAATCGTTGCTAAGACTAGCTCTGTTAATTCTTTGCTAATGTGAGATATGCGCTCTTGTGATGGGGTATCGCTGGCGCTTGCTTGATCAGTGAGTTCCTCTTCAAGAGGTTTGTTTGTTAAGTTTTCTGAAGTTGACGGAGGAACTTCTTGCCCTTTGTGTCCGCGATTAACTGATATCTGTTTCGGAAAGTCAAAATTATCCGCAATCGCTGATTCTTCTAAAATCGATTGCTCAACATTGCCCAACTCTAAATTTCTAGAACTGGATAAACGTTCTGGAGAGCTTTTATTTTGATTTGTCGGTGTGGGTTCTCCAGCAAAGACAAAAACACCTGTACGGTAACGCCAAAATTGTGGTGCTGATTGCTGGATAGCATGCAACCAAGGACGTGGAACCCACAACAGCAAGCTGGATTCAAACTTAGACAGTTGTTGCTCAGTTAAACGCAGATAGTGCAAAAATAACCGTTGTATTGCTACTGGTTGCCTAGTAAGCTGTTCAACGCCGACAATTTGAAATGCTGGTATTGGTAGCGATCGCCCTGGAGTGTCTTTTGATGTACCAACAATCGGTGGTGGATAATTAGACAACCACTGATTTATCTGAGCTATAGGATTAGGGTCGCTTAAATTCAGCCGCAACGTTACTAGTCGCGGGTATGCTGGTGTGCTGGCTTCTTGTGCATTTGATGGCTGATATAGCACTTGCCCAACAGGATAAGCCAAAGTTGAATGCAAACGTGCTGCTACCTGATTTCTCAGGTTTAAATCATCACACACCGCCAAAAAGATTTGTCGTCGTAAACCGAGACTAAGGGCAAGTTTTAGGCGGTGATACACTTGCCGATTCCAAGCAAAATTATCCGAGTGTGTAGTTTCATTTACGCTCATGGCGGCTAAAGAGCCAAAACCTAGTGAATATACCCTCTTGGGGTGCATGCAGGCAGCCTGTAAATCTGACCATGACTACGATTTTCAAGTCATTGTTGCTTTGCTCAGGATAAATCGATTCTTTAAAGTTTCAAAGAACAAAACTATAAATTATACTCTAACAAGAAAATATTTTGAACAAGAACGCAGAACATAGAACTCAGAAATCAGAATGTACTTACGGCTCTGGATTGCTAACCCGCAGGATAAGAAAGAAGACCACCCAATTTTCAATGCGTGATGTGGTGTTTACCCCGCTACTCGCCACCCAGTCGTACAGAACTCACTTATGGTTGTTCCTACTCAATCGTATGAGTTCTTTGTTGTTAAATGTTGTTAAAAAATAAAAACCAGGCTCTAATAAGACTAGTACACCGGGGGTGGGAATAAAGCTACTATTCACGCGGAAGGGAAAAGCTTATGATGTAAGCATTTTGAATGCGTGAATGCGTGAATTCCAAGAGAGCCGTACTAGGAGCCTGAAAAAGCGCAAAAATTAAATTTCTAATTTTTAAAACAATTTTCTATCAACTGAGATTGGATACTGAAAAAGCAACAAAAATCAAGCCACCAACCAAAATCGCCGCAGCAATTCCCAGGATAATATAATTTTGCTTTTGACGGTCGGTAGGCGGTTCTGCTGTGTAAACTTTGGGTTCACGAGCAAAGTTATTCAGACGACCGCCTTCTTCTGTTGTATAGGGCATGAGTACAATTCCTTATCCCATTTATTTATTTAATGTTACAGAAGCGATATATTTGCTCTCAAAACTAGGAGACAAATCGTTACATTAGCACAGAAGAACACAGAATGCAGAACGCAGAACTCAGAATAGAAGAGGACACGGTGACGCGGTGACAAATTCCCTGTGTGCGTCGCCGAGTCTCTCGGTCTGGCTTGTCTTGTGGAATCCTGAGTTCTTTCTTCGTCAACACTCAAGAGCGACTATGAACGATTAACTCTTGATTGTTGACTAACTTGTAATTGTTCCAGTTAGAGGAGAACTAGCAATAGCAGAGGTTTTGATGGGCATTCTGCCGGCAAGGTACGCCAGACGACCGGCAGCTGTTGCCAAATTCATGGCATGAGCCATTGCTGGGGCGTTTTGTGCGAGGGCGATCGCGCTATTAATCAACAAGGCATCTGCGCCCATTTCCATTGCTTGTGCTGCTTCAGAGGGCGCTCCAATGCCTGCATCTACCACCACTGGTACATTGGCATTTTCAATGATGATTTGAATATTTGCAGTTGTTTTCAATCCTTGTCCAGAACCAATCGGTGCTGCCAAAGGCATGACTGTCGCACAGCCAACTTCTTCTAAGCGCTTCGCCAGCATGGGATCAGCATTAATGTAGGGCAACACAGCAAAACCTTCTTTCACCAATTGTTCTGCTGCTTGTAAAGTACCAATGGGGTCTGGTAGGAGATACTTCAGGTCAGGAATCACTTCTAATTTCACGAAGTTATTATCTTCCTGTCCTAACAGTTTTGCCATTTCCCGCCCCAGACGTGCGACGCGAATTGCCTCTTCTGCAGTTTGGCAACCTGCGGTATTCGGCAACATCCAGATTTTTGTCCAATCTAATGCTTCCGCTAAACCTTCATGTCCGGGAGCATTGGTTTGTACTCGCCGCACTGCAACAGTGACAATTTGACAACCACTCTTCACAACGCTTTGCTGCATTTCCTCAATGCTGCGATACTTTCCAGTTCCTGTCATCAAGCGAGATTGGAAAGTTTTTCCCGCAATTTGGAGTGGGGAGTCTTCTAAAGTGCTGAGTTCTGAGTTCCTAGCTGCGAGTTCCGGTTTCTGAGTTTTGAGTGTGGGGTAAGTAAGCATTGAGGTAGTAGATGACTTAGTGTGGAAGCGCGAGTAGTGAAAATGAGATAATAAAGGGTCGGAGTTTTGCTCAAGAATCAAATCGGCAAGCAATGCTCCTGTTACAGGTGCCAGAAGAATACCATTGCGGTAATGACCTGTCGCCAAGGTTAAATTCTCACAAGGGCTGGTGCCAAGAATAGGTAATTCATCTGGGGTTGCAGGGCGAAAACCCCACCAAAATTCCTGAATAGGATAGTGCTGTATTTGAGGAAATAGACGAATGGCTCTTTGTAGTAAGGTTTGAATTCCTGCTGGCGTGTTGTGGGGGGTGAAGCCGACATCCTCAACGGTGGCACCAATAATAATTCGTCTGTCGCGCCTTGGGACGATGTAAATATCTTCCCCAAACAAAACCCGTGTCAAAGGTAAATCCGGCACCAATTCCGGTACTCTCACGCTCAGCATTTGACCTTTTACAGGGCGCACAGGCAGGGGAAACAATGCGTTTGACCAAGCACCTGCTGCCAAAACATAGTGTTGGGCGCGAAGGACTCCAGCACTCGTTTGTACGCCAACAACTTGCCGTTGCTGCTGTTGAATTCCTTCGACTGCAATACCTTCTTTAAGTTCAACGCCAAGCGACTTAGCAGTTGCCAACAGTGCTTGTGCTAATGCCCTATTGTCTACTTGTGCGTCTTCAGGATACCACCAACCTCCAACAACTTCTTCTCCCAATCCTGGCTGATATTGATGAATGACTTCCTTTTCTAGCCAATAGGCGGGGCAAGACAAGGATGAGGACGATGAGGAGGATACAGCTTCCTCATCTCCCCTATCTCCCTCATCTTTCCCTAAGACTGGAGCTAAAATACCGCACGACCAATAACCAGTATTGATACTGGTGAATTCTTCGAGCTTGCGCGTCCAATCGGGGTATAAATACAGAGAGCGCTTACATAACTCTTGCATTGCCTTGTCTGAGATTCTTTCAGCACCAGGTGCCAACATCCCAGCAGCAGCATGAGTAGCAGCAGCATGAAATTCGCGGCTGACCACTGTCACTTTCGCACCGCGTAATTTTAATTCAATGGCGAGCGCCAAGCTGATGACGCCGCCACCAATAATTAAAACGTCATTAGTCATTAGTCATTAGTCATTAGTTAGTTATTAGTCAAGAGTCGATAATCATTAGTCAACAGCCATTAGTCATAAAATTTTGAACTTTGGACTATAAACTTTGAGCTATAGACTTTGGACTAACAACTCGTCACTCATAACTCATAACTCATAACTTGTAACTTTTGACATCCTCACCGCCTTATAAGCGACGGTGATTCCCAAGACTCACGACTTGGGTTTCTGTTTCATAGCAACTGCCTCCACCCTTAAGGGATTCGGTCTTATGTTCGCTCCACAGACTGTAACGGTGTGTCCCACCGCCAAATGTAGCGAAATCCAAAAAGGAATTCTTATGCCTACTTTTGATTCAAGGGATGTTCACCATTGCCCCATCCTCTTATCCCGATCTACCAATTTTTCTTCGCCGTTGCAAGTATTGCAAACTTTGGTGTTAGGCTTTATGTCTCCATTGTTCGGGTGGGTCAATAACCTCCTTGATTGTATCAGCAAAGCCGTCTTAAAAGGACGGGGTTTTAGACCCAAAAGTTTCGATAACTCATAACTTGTAACTCATGACTAACTACCACAAAGCTCGAACTGGTTCGGTATTCTGATTTGTTTCATTAGGTGATTGATTGCCTGGTGATTGATTGCCTGGTGATTGATTGCCTGGTTGATTGTTGTTACCACCGCTTGTGTCGTCTTGAACTTGGTCATTGTTAGTGTTGCTGTTTTGATTAGTCTGGGCAACATTATTTCTTTGGTCGTTTGCGGGAGTATTACCAGCGGCAGTGCTATTAACATTGATATTAGCTGGCAGAACTTTTGATTCTTTGCCCCTTGGTGCTGATTCTGGTGCTGGTGCTTGAGCCGTATTATTTCGTCCATCCATTGGAAAGCTAATACCCAGCAATGTACCAAGCAAAATTGCTAAGCCGCCAGCCATAAGAATAAGTGGTGTCCATCTACCCATATCGTTATTTCTCCGTCTTAAACTTCTGATGTCCAAACTATTTGAGAACCTTGTCCCCAAAATCCATCATATTTTGTAACCTTAACATCGCCCAAAATCTTAGTTTGACAGGCTAAACGCAGGTCTGTTGTAGGAGAATGGGGAGGTAGTGACCGCCGCGCTTTATCGCGCCAATTTGCCTGTGATACTTTGCCTTCTACAAGAACTGCACAAGTTCCACAGCTGCCAATTCCCCGACAGTTTATAACCTTAGCACCGCTATTGTAGAGGTCAACACCATTTTGCAGCAATATTTGCCGCAGATTGGCTCCGCGAACGCACTCAATTGTTTTACCTTGAGCTTGTACCTTGGGCATTCGTGCTTACTAAGTTAGCTTGTTGTTGTATTGTAACAATCCATTTCAATGTAGAAAAATACCGAAACACTATATAACAATAGGGATTTCCAAGAAATAAATTATCCATCTTGTGGGGTGCAGAGAAGTCCTTTCGGAGGAAACCTCCGCTTGGAACTTCGGGGCGTCCCCGTCCGCCTTTGTTAATAGGACGGGTGCCAATCCCCAAAGTTCTGAGAACAACGGGTGTGGTCACCCCTTCGGGGAAGTCAAAAGTCAAAAGTCAAAAGTCAAAACTAGTTGGTAGTGGAGGTGGGCAACGTTTAGTGTTTAATGGAAAAAAATTACTGGCGGCGAGCTACATATAAGCTAGTTAAGTAGCCCTTAGTAATGCAACCGTTGAACTGGGTATCAATCAGCTCAGCAATCGCACGAAACAAACGCTGGCGTTTTGTCTTGTTCAAATTTAGGTGACCAGAGTAGGTGTTTAAAACGCGAATATAGCTGGCAGCGTCATATACTACATCCCATCGATACTTACGAATTGCTACCTTGCCAAACAAACCTGTCTGCTCGATCTCACCTGTTTTGTCCTCCACCTCGTCAGGACGGGGGAGAGGTTTATCGTCTTTAACTAGTTCAGGAGCAAAGCGACAGTAAAGCTGCTGCACTGCTTCAAAGAAATGTGGACTGGTGTCGTCGGTATGTATATGCAAGTTCCAAAATAGAGCAATTGCTCCCCCTGTTCTGAGCGCACAAGCAGCTTTGGGGTAGGCGATCGCCGGGTCGAGCCAATGAAAAGCAGTCGCCGCGACCACTAAATCGAAGGCTCCTTCTTGTATCGACCAGTCCTCGAAGGCTCCGGTCTGCACCTTTACTAGGGGATAGGCTGCCAGTTTGTGTCGGGCAACGGCAGCTAGGTTCTCACCCAGCTCGATGCACAACAGACGATAACCTCGGCGAGCAAAAGGTATTGTAGCTTGACCACTGCCGCAACCAATTTCGAGTATCCTTCCGGTTGATGGAATTCCTGATAGAGACACGATAGCTTGATACTCCCCACGGCTAAAAGCCGGGGGATTCTTGAAGAGTCCACAAACGAACTTTCAATGGTGCTATCAAAAACACCCTAGACGCTCAAAACAATTACCAGTACCAGAGGTATCGCAATTGCGCTTACTTTTCAATTTTTTTGCTTTCCGAGTCCATCACAAAAGCCAGAAAGGTACGCTCCCCATCCTGCCATTATTTGCCCTTTAACTGTTCCGAATCAATTCGGATATGTCCGTTGCCGGGATTGCTCCGTACTAGGATGTTTCAATACGTAGATGGTTATTCTTACTCACTTATCATTAAATTATATCACTGTGGCTAAAGCCAGACAATCGTTTCACGGGACTTAAAAGTCCCTGGCGACTTATCCCCATGTCTAAAGCCAGGGGCTTGCGTCTCGTTTTCCGGTCAAACAGTTCCTCTGGATAGCCTGGTCGTGCTTGGTCATAAAGCAGTGCTACTTGATCAAAAGTAGTTCGTAACTGCCTATTTTCTTCAGTCATCGAAAATTTGGGTAGAAACCCCGTCCTTCGTTTGACGGCTTTATATTTTTCTTGCGAACCATTACCGCCTTGGGGTTACTTGAATCGGTGTACTTTTGTAATGTACTTTCAAGCTTGACAATTACCCTTACGGGTTCGCCATGTACCTCCAAGGAGGGAGACCCTCCTTCAGTACTGGCTCACCATTTCAAATCGTTCACCCTGTACGCATAACGGTGTTGCTCCGTAGAGCCTTCCCCTTCGGGAGTAATGTTAGCTGAGTCCCAAGGGGACACGCTCTTGCAACGACAATGTTAACGGTCGGTACTGTATCAAAGACACTGGCTTAACCCTATACACCTGTTTAATCTTTGATTTCTAGAGCTTGGAACTAGCGGGAGCATTGTCCTAGGTAGCAAATTTAACATTGAACGTTAACGTAGTAACCGAAGTTACTGAGTCTGGTCAACTAATCCTAAGGTTTGAGGCGCTTAAGCCCCCTCACCGTAGGGCAGGGGTGTTGACACTCTCTTGTGTTAGTTAGGGGATTCGCTCGGGAGTTCATCTTCCAAACTATCAAACGTCATAATACACCTTATCAGTTTCAAACCCCCCTACCAACCACTTATGACTACACCCGGGAACAACTGAGAAGTCGCTATTATAGAACCTCAGAAATCCCAACTGCATTCTATATTCTGCTTTTTGTTTCCTTTATCCGGCTCAGCACTCTTATTAAGTGAGCCTAAGGAACGGTAAAATCTTTTTTTAAGAACTAAACAAGTATCCTGTAGTACTTCCGTTTTGCCCTATCCTTAACCATACTTACACATTGCCTTGAAAATTGTCTCCAAGAGTTCTTATCTTATGACTGCAAATTCCTCACCCCAACTTTGGATCTATGACACGACGCTACGGGATGGCACTCAACGTGAAGGGTTATCAGTGTCCATAGAAGATAAGTTACGCATTGCTCGCAGGCTAGATCAACTTGGAATTCCCTTCATAGAAGGTGGTTGGCCTGGGGCAAATCCTAAGGATGTACAATTTTTCTGGCATCTCCAAGAAGAACCACTGACTCAAGCAGAGATTGTCGCCTTTTGCTATACCCGACGCCCTCAAAAAACAGCAGCAGATGATCCTATGTTGCCAGCAATTCTTGCTGCTGGTACCCGTTGGGTGACAATTGTTGGCAAGTCTTGGGATTTACATGTCACAGAAGGACTCAGGACAACTCTTGCAGAAAATTTGGCGATGATACAGGATACGATTGAGTATCTTCGCTCTCAAGGGCGTCGCATTATATACGATGCAGAACACTGGTTTGATGGCTACAAGCGAAATCCAGATTATGCTTTACAGACATTACACACAGCAATCTCTGCTGGTGCTGAATGGATAGTTCTTTGCGACACTAATGGCGGCGTTTTACCTCATGAAATTACTCAAATTGTCACAGATGTGGTCAACTCTACTCCTAGTGATATTCAGCTAGGAATTCACACTCATAACGATTCAGATACGGCAGTTGCCAACGCGTTAGCTGGTGTGATGGCAGGAGTGAAGATGGTTCAAGGTACGATTAACGGGTATGGTGAACGCTGCGGCAATGCCAATCTCTGTTCGTTGATTCCCAACTTACAACTGAAGTTGGGTTACAAGTGTATTGAAGATAACCGATTGTCTCAGCTGACAGAAACGAGCCGCTTCGTGAGCGAAGTTGTAAATCTTGCTCCTGACGAACATGCTCCGTTTGTGGGACGTTCGGCTTTTGCTCACAAAGGTGGTCTTCATGTATCGGCGGTGGAACGCAATCCTCTGACTTACGAACATATGCAACCGGAACAAGTCGGAAACCGTCGCCGGATCGTCATTTCTGAACAGTCTGGCATGAGTAATGTTTTAGCCAAGGCACGCACTTTTGGGATTGAACTCGATAAAAATAACCCCACAACAGGGCAAATCCTGCAACGTCTTAAAGTTTTAGAAAGCGAAGGATTTCAATTTGAGGCGGCGGAGGCAAGTTTTGAGCTGTTGATGCGCGAAGCTTTAGGAAGTCGCCAGCTTTTCTTTGAAATCAAAGGTTTCCAAGTCCATTGTGACTTGGTTGAGGGGAAAGAAACTTCTAACGCTCTTGCCACTGTAAAAGTCGCTGTCAACGGTAAGGATATTCTAGAAGCTGCCGAAGGAAACGGACCAGTTGCCGCTTTGGATGCGGCTTTACGCAAGGCTTTAATAAACTTCTATCCCCAAATGGCTCAGTTTGAGTTGACAGATTATAAAGTCCGGATTCTCAACGGACACACGGGGACAAGAGCGAAAACCCGGGTTTTGGTAGAGTCGGGTAACGGTCATCAACGCTGGACAACGGTTGGTGTTTCCACGAATATTTTGGAGGCGTCTTATCAAGCAGTGGTAGAAGGTTTGGAATATGGTCTTCTGTTGCACTCTCAAGCTGAAGCGGCTTTGAGTACTTCGAGTTGAAACTCATCCGCCAACTCGCGTACGAGGGCAAGGAGAATTCTCAACGTCTCCTCTGATTTATGCTGAGTGATGAGTTCTGATTTCTGAGTTCTCTGGTTATGAGTTCTTTCAAAAGTCCAATTGCCAATCCCAGACAATTTATTGAAACTCCCACACCACGAAGGTGATTGGCAATTTGGTTGAAGAATTCACTGTATGTTAGTTGTTGGTTGTTAGTTGTTTAATAACCACTTACCGCTCACTGCTCACTGCTCACTACTAGCTACTCGCTTTTCTTACGAGAAACTTTCCCATGCTTGAGCAACGAGTTGGCTCAGCCACCGTCTTTGTTGTAGGTCTAGCAGGCTATCGTCAGCTAGCAACTGGGCGGTTAACTCTTCTAAAGATTGACCCTGAGAACGAACAATTTTGATGACACCAGCGATCGCAGCAGCAACCAATTCTTCATCAATCGGCTCTTGTCTCAAGGCAACGATTTCTTGTGGACTGTCTGGAATGGGATAATTCATGGCGTACGTTTACAGAAACAAAGAATGAACAACAAATGTGAGAAAGTCTTAATATTTCTTTACTGAATTTTCATTCAACCGATAGGGCGGAGTTTACCATACTTTATTCCTTTGTTAAATCGGTCTTAATTTATAGATTTATCGGAGATTTTAGAAAAAAATGCAAGAGATTCTTTACCTGGAAATCCCTACTCCCGAGACAAGCGCTGTATGCAACTGGCTACATACTGATTTTGAACCAGGAATTGGAGAAAAAGTACTCACCCCGCAAGGCTTTCGCTTGAGAGTTTCTGATACTACAACTAGTACTGGGACTATTTCGGAAAAGCTACCAGTTGAACTTTCTGTCTTCATCTGGTCAGTGCAGCGAACGACGTACTTGAAAGCGTTCCGTTGGGCAGATAAACCCTTTCCTAAAGAGCAACAAATTCTTAAAAAGCTCACCACTGGGTTGAGAAGTCGCTTCCCCCATGAATACCCTGAACCTCCAACGCTTGATTTGTCTGAGCAATCAATTTTTGAGGCGCTTGCTCCCTACTACCCGCTGACTGTTAAATATTTTCAAAAAATGCCCAACGGCGAATATGACTTGAAGCGAGCCTACTGGTGGGAGCAAAGATGGCGCGAAGGTGTACGAAATCCCCAACAGCCGCGTCAAGTCGTGTTTTCCCATGTAGGGGGAGAAATCAATTCAAAATTCAAAATTCAAAATTCAAGCATTAGAGTCTCTTCCTCATCCTCCTCATCCTCCTCATCCTCGCCCCAATACGATCTCATCTACATTGGCGGGGCGCTTGGTGTTATCCATGCAGCAGTCATGGCAAAACTGGGCTATCGAGTGCTGCTGTTAGAACGATTGCCTTTTGGGCGAATGAACCGAGAATGGAATATTTCCCGCGATGAGATTCAAAGTTTACTCAATTTGGGTTTGGTGACGACTGCAGAAGTGGAATCGATTATTGCACGGGAGTATAAAGACGGATTTAATAAATTTTTTGATGCTAATAATCCCAGCAAGCTAAAAGCGCCTGTTTTACACACACCTACCGTGCTCAATGTGGCTTTAGATTCTGAGAAATGGTTGCAAATGTGTGGCCAAAAGCTGCGAGCCGCAGGTGGTGAAATCTGGGATCAGACAGAGTTCATGCAGGTAGATGTATATAATACACAAGTTGTTGTTACTGTCAAGGATTTAACCAGTCAAATACAGAAGCAAGTGAGTGGGCGACTGGTAGTTGATGCGATGGGAACCGCTTCACCGATTGCATGGCAATTGAATGGCAGTCGTGCCTTCGACAGTGTTTGTCCGACTGTGGGAGCAGTGATTGAGCGGGGATTTGAACCGGGAGTATGGGATTCTCAGTATGGCGATGTGCTATACAGTCATGGGGATATTTCGCGAGGAAGGCAGTTAATTTGGGAGTTGTTCCCTGGCGCAGATGAAGAATTGACGATTTATTTATTTCATTACCACCAAGTCAATCCCAAAAACCCCGGTTCCTTGCTGGAGATGTACGAGGACTTTTTCACGATTTTGCCTGAGTACCGCCGCTGCGATATGGATCAGCTGGTGTGGAAAAAGCCGACTTTTGGATATATACCGGGGCATTTTAGTGTGGGAAGTCGCGATCGCACTGTTGCTTTTGACCGCTTGATTGCGATCGGCGATGCAGCATCACTCCAGTCTCCCTTAGTTTTCACTGGCTTTGGTTCTTTGGTTCGCAACCTAGAACGCTTGACAACTCTTTTAGATACCGCGCTCAAACATGACTTGCTGAGTTTCCGCCATTTAAACCAAATTCGCGCCTTTCAAAATAATATTGCCGTCACTTGGATGTTTTCCAAAGGAATGATGGTTCCTACTGGGAAATTTATACCACCCCAGCGAATCAACTCTATGCTCAACAACTTTTTTGGGTTGTTGGCAGATGAACCTCTAGAGGTGGCAGATAATTTCATAAAAGATAGATTCGATTGGTTGACCTTTAATCGGCTAGCGCTCAAAGCAGCTTGGAACAATCCTACATTGCTACTGTGGATTTGGGAACTTGCAGGTGCTAAGGATTTACTCAGATGGACTGGCAACTATTTTGACTTCAGTCGCCATTCTCTTTTACGCACTTTGCTAAGTGGATGGTTCCCACGCTTTCTTCGGCAAATTGGTCCTTGGCTGGAACCCCGATATCCAGCATTGTGGTTACGGCTATTAGCGATTAGCTATGCTCTCACCACAGGCATTGCACGTCCCCAAAATTCAGTAGCTCAAGTTACATCGGAAACGACACTTCAAAAGCCAAAAGCCATTTAGTTCTTTGTCATTAGTCAAAAATTCTTAACTAATGACAAATGACTAATGACTAATGACTCTTTGGTCTAAAATTTGGTAGCTCCACAGCAGCCAAAGACTTTCGTCGCTTGGGCGCACGCTGCGGGTAAAGCACTGGGGAAGGAGAATTGGAGTTGGTATCGTAGTTGGTCGGCTCTTGAGAGTCAGTATTTTTTGACAATTCCACAGATGACAATTGGGATACCTGTATCCAATAGTCCTCAGTTTCCTCTGGAGAATCAATACTTAGTGATGTTTGAGCAGTTTCTGGTTCGCAAGCCTGGGGTATTACAGAAGTTTCCCAAATAGCTTCAGACGCCAAGGTACTGGCTGCATCTTTTTCAGCAGCAGGTTGTGGAGATGTGGACACAGGGTTGGCAACGAAAAACATTTGGATCACACCATCCAATTGCTCTTCTAAGCTTGTTGAACCCAAAGATGAAACTGTTTGAATTTCTGGTTCTGGTGTGTCAACTGGTTGCGTATGTGTAGGTGTTTCTTCTGCATCTGAGGTGTCCCAACTAGACGATGGATTAGGTGTGGAATGATCCCATTGGTGTGGAGGTGATGCGATCGTTTCCCCGCAAGGATTATCTACACTATCTGTAAAAGATTCAGCTTCAGCTTGAACTGACCAAGGTCGAATCGGTTGCGCTTGGGAAAAGAAAAAGCTAGAGTGCCTAGATGGTCTTGTTTGACTGCTGCCTATATGATTATTATCAAGCAAATCGTAGCCAGGAACTGGTGTCTCCAGACACTTTTCCAAAGCTGCTTTAAATTGTAGAGTCTGGCGTTGTTGTCGCATCAGCCTCGTCCGTAGCTCTCGACAAGAGTTTTCTGATTGCAATAGCTGGTGAGACTGTTCGTTGCACGTGGATGTCATCAGCGTACATTCCCGCTCTAATTGAGCAAGGCGTTGTTGGCTAATTTCTAGCTGCGCTTTGTAATTTTCAATCAAACTTTCCTGACGCTGAACCGTTTGCACAGCAGTTTCCAACTGTTGAAATAAGGAATTTACTTGCTCTTGAGCTGCAGTAAATTCCTGAGTTTGTTGGTTAAGCATCGACTCTGCTACACTTGAGCGCTTTTTCTGCCACTGCAAAGCCATCTCCGATTCAGTTAAGGTAGCTTTTAGCTCCTCTACTTTGTCATACAACTCATTATTGGCAGAACGTAATTCTTGATTCAACTCCAGCAATTTCTGGAACTCAGCGTCTATGAGTTGTTGTTTTTCGCTGTTAGGTTCTGCAACCCAGTCTTGCTGCAGTGCATCTTGTTCTGATACAATTTCGCTTTCGCACTGGTTGTTTTGTGTTGGTGCCAGTAGTGGCTGCTTAGCAACAGCAGTGCTTCCACTATTGTTAACTGAGTAGAATGGACAACTCACCTGCTCGGGTTGCAGCGAATACGTAGTTGTTAGGGGTTCAACAAAATCCCCATTGTTTGGGGTGTCAGTTTGATTCATCACTCTCTTCACCCACCAGCCTTAAATTACAAAGCAGAGACTGCGATAGCATGACATATAAATGCTGTCTCATTAAAACAGACTATCGAAGGCAAGTTTAGCTTCTTGTGTCATTAAGTCACTAAACATGAGCTAGTTATACCTTTTCCTCAGTGCTGCTTGCAAAAAAATACAGAATAAAAAAATACTCCCGTTTTTGATCAAGCAACATATGCCGTTGAATCGTCTCACCCTGTTTCTCTGTGCTAAACAGTTGTAGCAGTTTTCATTGAAAAAATACAACGATGACTTTGATAAGATATGTAATGCAGGCAGTATCTTTCACCAACCGAGCCCGTCATGGACGAGGATTGACCGAACCAATTCGGGCGACGCAAGCGGTGAATAGCCCCTGGGAGCCTAATTCTGGCACGGACTTCCGGATGCTTCCCATAAGGGAGGATTTATCTCTAAGCTTGATTGGTTAAGCGTTGGGTAATGCCAAGACATCCTGGATTAGGTGGGCGAGGGGACTAACTACGGGGAAAGCTGGTTCCTGGGATTATATCCATTTAAAAACCAGCATTCAAATATAAAGCCGTGCTTCTAGCACGGGGTTTCTACCCATAATTTTCGATGAGCCTATAAGGATATTACCATTAGGTGTAGATGCGGTATCACTACTCATCTTTAGTAGGGCTAGACTTTTCTGGGATTCAACACAAATATCCTGAGACAGTCCTCATTTTTCCCACAGCAGGTCAAACCTGTCATGCCTACTGTACATTCTGCTTCCGGTGGCCCCAGTTTGTGGGAATGGAGGGTATAAAATTTGCGACCCGTGAATCAGGAATCTTCCAAGATTATCTCCGCGAACACAAAGAGGTAACGGATGTTTTGATTACCGGAGGAGACCCTTTGACCATGAAAGCAAGGCATCTTTCTCTATATATCGAACCTCTTCTGGGTTCTGGCTTTGAACATATCCAGACGATTCGGATTGGAACTAAATCAGTAGCTTACTGGCCTTATCGGTTTGTTACTGATGAAGATGCTGATGATATCCTGCGTCTGTTTGAAAGGGTGACTCTTGCAGGTAAGCATCTCGCCATTATGGGGCATTATGACCACTGGAAAGAAATGGAAACCGAGATTGCTCAAGAGGCTATTAGACGCATCCGCTCAACAGGAGCGCAGATTCGCACCCAAGCACCGCTCATGCACCGGATTAATCACTCAAAAGAAGTGTGGATTCGGATGTGGCGGGAACAGGTTCGCTTAGGTTGCGTTCCCTACTATATGTTTATGGAACGAGACACAGGGGCAAAACAGTACTTTGAAGTTCCAATAATCCGGGCTTGGGAAATTTTTCAACAAGCGATTCAAAAGCTGTCTGGGTTAGCTCGAACTGTTAGGGATCCAGTTATGTCAGCCCTACCAGGTAAAGTCTTAGTGGATGGTGTTGCTGAGATTTTTGGGGAGAAGGTGTTTGTGCTTTCTTTCCTTCAAGGACGCAACCCTAACTGGTGTAAACGCCCCTTTTTTGCTCGATATGACGATAAAGCAAGCTGGTTAACTGAACATACTCCTGCATTGGGAGAACAAGAGTTTTTTTATGAGAAGCAGTTAAACGAAATTCTCCAAACGGAAACGTAGCCGATTGAGATTGAGGTCAGTAATTTGTAGGGTGGGCACTGCCTACCTATGTCAATACGGTTCGGTTAGCTTGTTTATCGCGCGAAGATCCCCCCCAACCCCCCTTAAAAAGGGGGGGGCTATTTTCCTTCTTTACCCCTTCTTGTTCACGGCAGCCAACGGGGATGAAATCCAACTAAGGGAAGTTGTTCTGGCTTAATCTCGTTTGCCGCAGCAGGGTCGGAGATGGGCAGCAGCGGCATTAACCACAGGCTACTGGTAGCTATTGTCTGTCCGTCATCAGTTGTTAACATATTTGCTTGTGATGAGCCGGTGGGGGTTGTCTGCGGTACAACTTGGTCAAATAACAACCCCAAACCATCAGGTGCTAAACTCATCTCCACATTCCGTTGGTCGGGGGGCAATACCAGCAGTGGTTTTTGTTGCCCACTTTTGAGGTCGATCGCCACTAAATATGGCTGTTCCTGATACAGTTCTCCTGGCAATAGCTGAGTTAACAAGCAATAAAGGGTGGGTGAGGCGGTATCAAACTGGCAGCTAATAATTGAGCCTTTCGTGCGTAGCATTTGTTTTTGCACGCCTTGGTTAGTCACCAAAAACAAATCTCGCGTGTAATCTGAATTAAACTTGACCATTGCCGCTTGCGAACCATCCTTAGAGAAAGCCTGCACTAAGCCAAACTGTGGTAAAAAATCTAGGGGTTTGCTGGTCTCTGCTTCCAGGGCTAATATTGCTGCACCTTGACCTTGGGCTACTGCGACAGCTTTACTATCCGGCGTAATGAGAAAGTCTCCCCCTGGTTGGCTTTTGAGACGTTTGAGGGTTGGTTTTTCTTGAGAATTTCCGTTGTTTACGGGCATAAACCACAGCCCAAAGTCGCCTGGATCATCTTTTTTGCCTCGTTGGACAACAAGAATTTGTCCATCAGGCGATAAGTCAAATTTCAGGTTTTGATATTCCTTGTTATCCAAAAGTAGGTCAACTCTACCTGGTGCTTCTGCTTGTTTTTCAGATTGTGCAGAAATACCGGTTGTGACAGTATAAAGCTGAGATGAAAGTAAGTCTTGGCTTCCGAGTTTGCGAGCAGAAAATAAAATTTTATCCCCATTTGGAAAGGGCTTAAAATCCATCACAAGTAAGTCTTGAGGCGTGAGTACCTTTTTTTGTTGTTCGGTGAGATTGTACAGAACTAATCGCCCCTTGTCTTGTTGATCTGCCCCAACGTAAAGAATGACGCGATCGCGTGTGCGAAAACTTCCTGTAAACGGTTGTATTTGTCTGTTTTTTCCTTCTTGTTCCGAAAATTTATCCTTGGCTGCCTGTAGCTGTACTTTGTACGTTGTTCCATAAGGGGCTGGTGTCAGGAGTGTGTAAACCATCCGCCGTCCTGCCCAACTCATTTTACCTGCTAAGGGCGGATCGATTTTTATGTTATCCTCTACGCTTTTTGAGTCCATTGGACGACTAAAGGTGAGGGTGAAGGATATATCATCTGCTCCAACTTCTTGGTTCTGCCAGCTAAAATGACGCACACTCGGCTTAACTGCATCACCCTGTAACATTAATAACCCAATCAGCAGACTGAGGATGAGCATCAGCCCTATAGCAATACGATCTAGTGGTTGGAAAAAAGTTTTACTAGTAGTCATTAGTCATTAGTTATTAGTCATTAGTTATTAGTCATTAGTCATTAGTCGATTTTGATGACTTTGGACTATCAACTCTTGACTAGTAAGAATATGGATTTTTCGGTTGGGGAATTTTTTTTAAGGAAGTTGCATCAATGGTCAGTTGGCGTTTATTTGCCAAATTTTCCGTCATCATTTGTCCTTCGATTTCCAGCCAGGTATCGGGTGGATATTGATCGCGAGTCTCTTTCAGTTTTACGGGTAATCCCGCAGGATAGGCATCTGCAGCGCAGCAAGTGATGACAAATCGTGCTAAGAATAAATATTCTTTTCCTAAATCCGGTGGGTGGATAACAAATCCTTGCACCTTGACTTTTTGTCCACTATATGCATCAGGTTCTGGATAGACGTTCAGCGTACGGACCCAATCTACGAGTGTTCGCTCTTCTGGACGAATGGAAGCCCGGAATGCTTGAGGTTGGGCGCGTGTTGCTCCTACTAAATCTGTCACACCTCGCGCAAGCGCTGTTTGGCTGGCAAAAACCTGGGGTGTAATTGTTAATCCTAGGATTGCTGCTGTTAAGAGTATTGCACTACCCCAACCTGGTGGAAAGAAACTCAGGTGCTGCACACTTGGAGTCACCTCACGCCGCTGCTGCAAAAGTTGCAGTGTCTTGAAGCCACCGACAATCAGCAAGCCAATGGCACCTGCAATTGCTAACCAAAAGTAATCGGGGTGAATTAACAAGTTGAGTTTGTTAGTTAGCCAGTACTTGAGGATTAAAATACCCCAAGCTGTGATTGCTAAAACATCCAGCCAAGACTGTAATTTATAATGACGAGTTTTAGATTTTGTTTTTGGTATTGAAGTCATTGGTGTTTAGTCATTAGTCATGAGTCATTTGTTATTTGTCATTTGTTATTAGCAACGAACAAATGACAAATGAAAAATAACTTCTTTTTTAAATGACATGTAAGTTAATGAAGAGGGTGAATAAAAATGTTAACTGTCCTGCTAAAACAAACAAGTAGACGACAGCCCTTGGTTTAAAAATTGATAACAATAAACCAATGCCTTTAATATCAATCATTGGTCCAAATACTAGAAAAGCTAACAAGGAACCACTGGTAAAAGTTGAAGCAAAAGAAAGGGCAAAAAATGAATCAACTGTAGAGCAAATTGACACCACTCCAGCTAATATCATCATGGCAGTGATTGAGCTAATTGGACCAGCGCCTAAACTGATGATAAATTCACGAGGGACTGATACTTGAATAGCAGCAGCGATCGCGCTTCCTATAACTAACACCGCCCCTAATTCCCGCAATTCTTGCACGCAATTATCTACCAGCAACCGCAGTTTATCTGCTAAGGGTTTACTGGGTTTAGAGGTTGCGATATTTGCTTGCACGGCATTAGCATCTATCCGCATCGTTTGACCTGCTTGCCCTCCTAGCAAATAAGTCCCAGACTGTAGTAAGGTGGGTACGGTTGCTTGCTGCTGTTGTACTAATTGATTTGTGGTGCGGCGTTTGCCTTGTGAGTTTGCAGGTGGGTTGAATTTCAGATAACGAGCGATCGCAGGTTCTACAATCGTTGCTAAGTCTTTTTGAAAACTAAAGACAAAGCCAACAATGACTGCAATCAATAGGGAAAATACAACTCGTAACACCACTATTTCTGGCTGATCGCGAAATGCCGTCCAAGTTGCCCAAATGACAATGGGGTTGACTGTCGGTGCTGCTAGCAAAAAGCCAATTGCTACTGGTATCGGTACTCCTTGCATCAGCAACCGCCGTGCTACTGGTACGTTACCGCATTCACAAACAGGAAATAAAAAGCCCACTAGGCTACCAGCTAATGCACCCAGCAAAGGATTTTTGGGCATTTTTTCCACCAGTTTGCGCTCATCGACAAAAAACAGTAGCAAACTAGAGAACAAAACCCCAAGCAACAAGAAAGGTATCGCCTCGACGAGCAGACTGAGAAAAAGGGTAAAACCATTGTTCAGTTGATTCATGTGTCTCGCTGATCAAAGCGCTGTTGAGTTTTTCGGTTGTGCCAAATCATTTTTTTCAAAATCGGTATGACCTACAGGTAGGAACAATGAAACAGCACTCAAGTCACAAGATTTTTTAATGCTAATTGTGACAGATGTCTGTTGCCAATCTTTAGTTGGGCATGATCCATTAGCAATAACCCGTTTCATCTAGCTGTATATACTTGCCTCCATGTACAAAAGATGAATTTTATTCCTAGTGCAGCGTGGCGGAAATAACAAGGGTAGTTAAGAACTAGTCAAAAGGCAGATATCACAAACATTATTTCCTTCGTTTAGCCTAGGGCTTTGCCCTACAGTTCCTGCTGCCTTCTGCCTTTAAGCACTAGATTGTTAAACTTAACAAATAGTTCCATTCTCGGAGTGTCAGCACTTAGGGTGCACAATCTACGGTTAGCTCACTAAATTCTGCTTGATATTATGTTATCTCTGACGCATTTTCATAAAGGGTTCACAGTTTTTAAACATTTGGGGATCGCTCTTGGTAACTAAGTATTATGAGATATTACTATTTTTGGCAACATCCCATATGACTATGGATAAATACTTACTACAAAAATTTTCGACCTGCAAGACCAAAATGGAACGAATTCGCTCTCGTAGTGAGGCTGAATTTATTTAAAAATCAACCCTACCCTAGGAGCAGAAGGCTCTGTGGACGACATACAGCACATTGTTCGTGCATAAAGTACAATGTTCTTGTCTAAAAGCCAGACATAGAGCAAATTTGACTTCTGGCTCAGGAATTGGTGCTGTATGCGTCCCAAGCAAAAGCGTTACAGTTTTCCAGCCAGCGTGGGATTAAATTTTAGCAAATCATCCATAGGATAGATACCTTTTAACACCATTATCTTGAAAAGACAAATCTGCTGCCGCTGATACACAGGGGTGGAATATCATCAAACATTGATAACATCATCCAAAAACGCAAAGACGCAAAAGTAGAGACGCGCCATGGCGCGTCTCTACAGTTTTGTGTCTTTACACGAAATTTAAATTTAGGGAGAGCAATTGTGTTGCCTACGCGGCTGTTATTACTCTTTTGATGTGCGAGCAAACCACTCCTGGTATGTTTTCTGGTGTTCTTCATCTTCTACCAGAATTGTGACTCGCACCGCTTTGCATCCATGATTTCGCTCAAGGGCGATCGCATTTAAAAGTAAACTAGCTATTTTAGGAGAGCTAAATTCACCACTCACGGTTAAACCGCCATCAAAATTAGCAAATGCAGCTGTTTCTCCTTCACTCACCCCTTCTGGCGTTTGGGCTTGAGTCAAATCAATACCAGAAATTTGTTCTTGTCCCAAATCTATTTCTGCAAGCTGTTTGCGTTCTGGGCTAACTTGTTCTACTATCAGTTTCTCCCGCCTGATGGGAACTTGTACTATTTCAGTTTCAATTTCTTTACGGACAATTACCTCGCCAATTTTACGCTTGGTGCGGTCAATGACTAATCGTTCTCCTAGCAAACGAATAATTTCTTCTACTGAATCTATGTGGATATCGGTAGCATTTGCTACTGCTGAATTGAGCGCTGAGTCTTGTGTATTTGCTTCTGGAGTGTTTGAATTTTGTTCCATTTCACTGACTTGGCTTTCTCTTTGTATATATTCAGGTAAATATTCTATTTGTTCTATTTGTGATTTATCCACGTTTATAAAAATTTGTTTAATTTGTGAATCAATTTTTTCAACTACCTTACTACTTAATAGAAACAATTGATCCTTTACCTGATTATCCGAGTCAGATACCACAAAGTTTAACTGACGATTGCCATCTATGATTAAATCTTGAACCTCACCTACTACCTGACCTTGCCTATCAATGACAGCATAATTTTTCACTTTTGCCCTCAAGCTTTCCAGCAAGGCGCTAATTCTTGTGATTTTACTTGCTTTTTCATTGGTTATAGGAAATGTTTTGTAAGTCATTGTTAGCACTTAGTAACTGCTTACCCTAAAATTCTAAAATAATTTATCCATTTATTTATAAATAAATGGGAAATAGAGACGCGTAAGCCTTGCTCTACTGTTAGGTGAGGCAATTGCGCGTCTCTACATTGATGAAAGTGAACTAAAAGGCTCTTCGAGTTCTTTTAGAAAGGACTTTTGCTCTCAGCCGCACAAATTTGTCTATTTGCGGGCGGCTGATCAGGCAACTACAAAGTTTGATTTAGCGTTCATCAATGGGAAGACCAGGAGCATCCACATCCAATTCTTCACGGCGAATTGTTTCTTGAGCCTCAACTGTGTCGTGGTCTACGACTTTCCGCACTCTGACTTCTTCACGCACAAATGCTTCTTTGCGAACGTCAGCTGTTTCTTCGTAGATTTCCACACGAGCAACTTCTCCTTCACGGAAGTTAGCTTCGCCAGGAGCAACTGCTCTACCAGCATCGGCTGGAGTGACTCGCTCAACAACGACTCGTTCTTTTTCTACTGGAACCGTAACTCGCGCAGTTTCAGTTTCAATATGCTTGCCAATAGCTACTTCTCCAGCTTTTTGGCGTCTCTTATTGGCAATTAGCCGTTCTTCGTATAGTTTCAGGGTTTGATTATTCTGCTCGTTCAATTGGAACAGAGACGGCTCGTGGTCGTAATTGTAGGTATTACGGTCGTAAGTGGAAGTTGTTGCTGCTGGATAAGCTGCACCCGCCAAAGGAGCCGATGCTTCTAGAGGAGCTGATGCTTCCAGAGAAGCTGATGTATCTACAGGTCGGTTTCCGGGGGTGCGATAGACACCGCGTACGCGCTCTTCGTAATCGTAATCAACGGTATCACGCTCGTTGAACTCAGGTAAATTTTCAGCTTGTTCTCTGGTCAACCCAAGCGCAAAAACACGATCAAGGTTATAGTCGATGCGAGAACGACCAACTGGTAAAAGAACTTTCTTACCAAAAATCCAGAAACCTAAGTCAACAACTAGATAGCGGAAACGACCTTCTTCATCTACCAAAACATCACTAACTGTACCAATTTTTTCGTCGTTTCCTTCTGTGTAGACACCTAGCCCCTTGACATCAGTACCTTGAAAACTATCTTTGTAGTTTGGATCGAAATCTGCAATTTTGTGTAAAGGCATGCTATTTTCCCCTCAAAGTATTTGTATCTCCTATCAACTACTTTAAAGAATTTCGCGACTATACTCCATCTCCCTAACGAATGAGTTAAATGATATTATTAATGCTCAAGAGTCGTAGTTTTTTTTGATTTTTGTATAGTTCATCTTTTCTTCACTTTTTCATAGTTCTTTCACTAACTTCAAATGTTTTTTACATCAAAAAGAAACACAGGCAAAAGATGTATATTTCCCCCTTTTGCCTGTATTATTTTACAGTAAAATTTTAATTGAGATTTTTTTTGCTAAGCAATTTAAACAGGATCATTTGGAGTCGTATCAACTCGATTTATGGGCAAATCCCCTTCAGTGTTAATATCTAACTCTTCCCGACGAATTGTTTCTTGTGCTTCAACTGTATCGTGATCAACCACTTTTCTGACCCGGACTTCCTCACGCACAAACGCCTCTTTGTGAATTTCAGGCGTTTCTTCATAGATTTCTATGCGTGCTATTTCCCCTTCTTGAAAGTGAAGTTCGCTGGGATTAACTGCTGCCCCTGCATCTGTTGGATTAACTCGTTCAATAACAACTCGCTCTCTTTCAATTGGTACTGAAACTCGTGCTGTTTCTGTTTCAATGTGCTTACCAACTGCTACTTCCCCTGTCTTCACACGGCTTTTGCTGGTCACGAGGCGTTCTTCATACAGTTTGAAAGTTTGATGGTTCTCGTCATTCAAATTGTACAAGGATGCATCTTGTTGATAATTGTACGTATCGCGATTGTGAGCAACGTCACTTGATATTGGACGATACGCGCCGCGTACCTGCTCTTCATAATCGTAATCAACGGTTATGTTGTCTCTGTACTCAGGCAAACGTTGCACTTGCTCTTTGCTGAGCCCATCAACATAAACGCGGTGCTGATTATAATCGATACGGGAAAGACCAATCGGTAATAATATTCTTTTATCAGAAGAATCGTATTGAGTGTCTATAACCAGATAGCGAAAACGACCATCTGGATCAACTAGCACATCGGCAACTGAGCCAATTTTTACTCCGCCTTCTGTATATAAATCTAAAGCCCTGATATCGTCACCACCAAAAGTTTCTCTATAGTTTGGGTCAAAGTCTGCAAGTTTGTAGAGAGGCATAATTTTGTCTTTACATTTAAGAACATCTATTCTTTAGAGTAGAAAATAGATTTGATGCTTGCCATCTCGCTGGCGACTTAATTTATGTAATTAATTATCAGTCATGAGTCATCATTCTTTAGTTGGGAGACTATTGACGGAAGAGTAAATAACTCAATATATACTTATAAAGATATAATTTCACTTGGGTTGAGCTTCTGATTCTTTTCATTCAATCTCTCTATGGTAGGATGTGAAAACTTAGTCAATCATTATTAAGACAGAGATAAGATTTCCAAAAGGTAGAGAAGTTCAGACTATTGTGATTGAGACTACCAATTCAAAATTTAAACTCTAAAAGAAAACCTGAGAAAAATGTCTGGTCAATCTTGGTTATCACAGCTTAAAGAACACAAAATTATTGCAGTTGTCCGCGCCCCAGAAGTGTCATTGACACGCCAATTGGCTTTAGCTGTGGCATCTGGAGGAATGCAGTTAATTGAAATTACTTGGAATAGTGCTGGTGCGACTGAATTGATCGCGCAACTCAGGGTAGAATTACCTAACTGTACAATTGGAACAGGTACGCTGCTCAATCTACAGCAAATGCGGGAAGCCATTGCTGCGGGGGCACAATTTCTCTTCACTCCCCACGTTGATCCAGTGATGATTAAAGCAGCAGTCGATATAGGCGTACCTATCATACCAGGAGCCCTCTCCCCAACAGAAATGGTTACGGCTTGGTCTAGTGGCGCAACCTGTGTCAAGGTGTTTCCCGTGGAAGCGGTGGGAGGGGTAAGGTATATAAAAAGTTTGCGAGGACCTTTGGGTCATATTCCCTTAATTCCGACAGGGGGTGTGACTTTAGAAAATGCCAAGGAATTTTTACAAGCAGGGGCAGCAGCAGTTGGTTTGAGTAGTCAGTTGTTTCCCAAAGAGTTTGTAGAGACTGGAAATTGGGAGGCGATCGCTCAAAAAGCACAAAACCTGATCCAAACAATTAGTTAGTCGTGTTATATCCTCGCCAAGGGCTGACTTGAAGTATGCCTTGCTTGGTAAACACCACCTTAAAATGAACAATCGCTTCCCTAGTTGCTGGTCGTCTTTTCACTAGCTTGTAGAGTAAGTCATTCTTCGTTGTTTGTTTACTTAATTGACCACCATTTGAGTTGACTAACTGATAACCTAAAATTGCTCCATCAAAGCCTACACCAACACGGTAAACTAAATTTTCCTCACCTCGCCCCCGTTCTTGCCAAGCTGTATTCGCTTGGTTATAAACTTTTTGAGTCAAAGGATAAAACAGGGTGGAATCTGTACTCTCAGGTTGCTGAGTCAGAACCGCTGCTAATTCTGAAGCCGAAAGCGGCGTACTCATAACTGCTTTTGAAGGCACTTGCCAAATCTTAATAGTTTCGTCTGCACTGCCACTAGCGAGGGTATGATCTTGAGGATTAAAAGTTACAGACCAAACGGCTTTATTATGCCCTACAAAAGTCCTAATTAACTGCCGTGTTTGGGTATTCCACAACTTAATTGTCCGGTCATAACTACCACTTGCAATCTGCTTACCATCTGGACTGAAAGCCACAGACCAAACTGCATTCTGGTGTCCAGAAAGAGTGTGCAGCAACTCTGCTGTTTGGGTATTCCACAACTTAATTGTCCGGTCATAACTACCACTTGCAATCTGCTTGCCATCTGGACTGAAGGCAACAGACCAAACGGCTTTGTCATGCGCTGCCAAAGGTGTTTTTAACTTACCCGTTTTGAGGTGCCAAATCATAATTTTGCCGTCTTCATTGCCACTGGCAAGAAACTGTCCATCTGGGCTAATCGCTACGGTTTTCACTGGGCTTTCTTGTTGCAATGTGCGTATCACCTCCCCAGTCTCCACATTCCACAGCTTGATTGTCTTATCCCAACTGCCGCTTGCTAAAATCTTTTCATCTGGGCTAATGGCAACAGATTCAACTTCGTCTAAATGTCCTAACAAAGTGCGAATAAGTTTGCGAGTTTTGAGATTCCACAACTTAATATTGTTATCCCAACTGCCACTGACAAGCAGACGCCCATCAGAACTAATGGCGACGGACTCAACTGCATCGCTATGACCTTTGATAGTTTTAAGTAATTCGCCAGTTTGCAGATTCCAAATTTTCAGAGTCCCATCGTAGCTACCACTGACTAAAGTTTTGCCATCCGGGCTTATTGCTGTTGCATATACCCAAATTGAATTCCCTTTAAGAGTGCGAATAGGTTGAGTAGTTAGCAAAGATTGAGAGGTTGGTGCAAGCTTATTTGGTAGTGAAGATAATTTCCAGCAACTCAACCCAAAAACAGCGGCTGTTGTAGTGATTACAAATCCTACTAAAATTTTCCAAGAACTTTGCTTTAACACCATAAAAAATGTTCCTTTTTTGGAATCAGTGCTGTACTTGGTGGTTACTATTGAACTTTTGCTGGTAGTTGTTCTTTGCTTGCTTTTTCCTTACTTCTTTTTTGTTTACTTTGTCTTTCCATCCAAAAGCGGATAAGAAATACAATTGTTATTCCGCAAATAGCAACAATTCCAACAGGTGTTAAATATGTCCAATGACCTGACATTTTGTCCCAAATATGCCAGGTTAAAAGAAACATGGCAAAGTAAGTCAGTTTATGCAATTGCTTCCAGTTTTTCTTGAGCTTTTTTACACTCCAATCGTTAGATGTAATAGCTAAAAGTGTAAAAATCGTGAAAGTGCCTACTCCTTGGACATAAATCAAAAATGTCTTTAAGTCAAAAAAATCAATATTTCTTTTTATCACTAATAGATAGGCATGAGCCAAAGCAAAGAAGAACGCCAAAATTCCTGTAAGACGGCGCTGTTTTAGAAGCCATTGAGGAATTCCAGTCTCTTTTGTGCGAGGGAAAACAATTCTCAGTATTGTGGGCAGTAATGTGACAATGTAGCTGAATAATGCTAAAAATCCCAGAATATTAGCCTGTGTTGGTAGATCCAATGTCAACATGATTAATCTCTCATTTGCTAATTGATTAACAGCGAGTGATGCAGCTATGGTTCTCTAACCCACGACACAGACAAGAAATCAGCATGGACTGCGTGCGTGACGTCCGGGTGTTGGGGTTGTGCCAATAGTCACAACAATGATGTCGGAATCGGCTAAATCTTCGTAGCGATTGGAGGGAATGACATCCATTTCCTCTAACAACGGAATGGCATCATTAATATCCCAAGCTTGTCCTTCGGCTTTGGATAAGTTGCGATCAAACCTCGCTTTTTAACAGTCTGAGCAACAAAGGAATCAAGAACGGTCTACCTTTGAGATGGTTTGCTGCCGACGGTAAGTCATGCTTCACCCTCAACTGAACTATATTATTCAATTTCATTCGAGTTGAAACCAGTCAAGATTAGCTAGTTAACATTCAACTTAGGCATGAGAAATGAAGTGAACCCAGAGTTGGTTGTCTCCGTAAAACAATTGCGGGATTTCCTTGCACGAACCATTCTTTGATTTCCTCAAAGTTGTTGTGGCACGATATTATGAGCTAGCTCAACCTTGAAGTGGTTCACAGATTGATTTGTTTTGCACAGGTAAACCGATTTGTCGTAGGCACAATGAATCTTTCTCCAACGATTCTATGAAGGAAAGACAGCCTTTTTCAACGGATTTGTTTCTAATATTTTCATCTGTACCCAAAAACATTACACCCAACCACAATACCTGAAATCATTCAACTTGATTTTGTTCGCAAATTACTTTCGCGAACCATTCCACCTTCTCCACATCCCGTGAAAAGTCAGGGCTAATGACAGGTTCCACCTTAATAAGCGTGCCATTCGGCTTATAACTCCAAGCAGATATTATCGCTGGTGCTTCCATTAGGATGAAATCAGACAAAACGCCGCCATGTAGTAGCAATAAACTGGGAAGTATAGGAGAAAGCGAAAACTTTCCCCAAACCGCTGTTATTTGAGTATATATGCTATGAAAAGCCTGATTTTTCCTATATGGATGCGTCCTGTGAAACTATTGCTCACTGGGACGGCACTGACCTTGAATATTTTTTTTGCTGCTTCAAATGAGGTTTGGGCGCAATCCAAAAGCCAGATAATTAAAGAACAAGTAGAGGCGCTACAAAAATCCGATCAGCGTTGGATTCAAATTGACCTTTCAGACCAACGCTTAGTTGCTTGGGAAGGAGGCAAACGTCTTTATGCAATCATGGTTTCCACAGGTAAGAAATCCACCCCAACTCTCACTGGTGTTTTTCAAATTCAATCCAAGCTCAAGTCTGCTCGAATGCAGGGTACTGACTATGATATTCCCGACGTTCCACATACTATGTATTACAGTGGAAGCTATGCAATTCACGGTGCATATTGGCATCAAAAATTTGGCACACCGATTAGCCACGGTTGTGTCAATCTGCCTCCCAAGCAGGCTAAGCGGCTATTTAACTGGGCGTCTATAGGAACACCAGTGGTGGTGCAAAGGTAGGTCAAAACAATTCAAAATTCAAAATTCAAAATTCAAAAATAATACTTCATGGCTAAAGCCAAGGGCTTGTATCCCAACTGTTAATTCAAAATTTTTTTCTTAAATTTTGAACGAGCCAATTCGCGAATTTTGAATTCAAAAAACGGTCATGGGTTATGGCGGTTCGGCGGTTGAGTCAAGTACAGCAGCACACACCTAACCCCCAACCCCCTTCCCTACGAGGGAAGGGGGCTATTTCCCCTCCCCTTTTAGGGGAGAGGTCAATTTGTACTGGTGTAGTAAGCGCTCACTACAAGCCATGTTTAACTCAACTGCGCCACGAGTTGATTCTCCAACAACGTTTCACTCGTCAATAAGTCCTCAACCGTGATTCGCAAAAAGCGTTGCTCATCGATTTGAAAGCGGACTTTGACGCGATCGCTCCCCGGAAATCCAGGCGGTGTCAGTTGAGCAATACTTCTTGCACCATCTTTATCGTTGAGGGATTTGACGTTTGTTTGCCCGGTGGCGATTGAGCGAGTAATCAGGCGATCGCCATCAAAATAAACTTCGGTACCGCCTGTATCTGCTCCCAATTCCCCCATAATTAATTCAATACTCGGCTGACTCTCCACAGAAGCGCCCAAAACTAACTCTACAGGCTGACTCATCGGGTAAGGTTGCCCGGCTTTAATGATAGGATGCCAGTTGTGGCATTTGTTGCGGCGGTCCCAGTAGCGGATACCGTAGCTATGGTAAAGAAAATCTTTCAGTTCCACACCTTGAGCAAGCTGCAAAGCACCTTGGGCGATCGCTTCAAAAGGACGCTCGCAACGAATTTTTTCTGGTTCAAAATACTGCTTCACCCATGTTTGGACGGCTGGAAGTTGCACAGTTCCACCGACGAGTAAAACAGCATTAATATCTGAAACTTCTATTCCCTGGCGTCGTGCTTGCTGCAATAGCGAACTCATCGACTCATCAAGTTGTTCAAAAAACGAGTGTTCTTTGAGGATACTTTCTAGGCTATCGCGGTTGAGTTCTAACTCATAACTTTCAAATGTTTCATCGTTGAAATAAACTTCACTCGCTTGGGTTTGGCTTGAAAGCTGAATCTTTACCCTTTCCGCCAGTCGCGTTGTCAAGGGACTAGCCACCAACCCTTGGGTTTTGGCAAAGTAATCAACCAGCCAATTATCAATATCAGTACCACCCAAATTTTGCCCAGCTTTCGCCAGTACACGAGCGGTTTTTACCTTTTGCTTAGAGTCTTCGGCTAAGGACTTATTCCCCCACTTGAGAAGAAACCCTAAAGGCTTTTGAGTGCTTTGCACGCTTTTATCCAGGCGCACCAGCGACAAATCTAACGTTCCGCCGCCAAAGTCAATCACCAAGAGAATTTCTTGATCTGCCATCCCATAACCTAAAGCAGCAGCTGTTGGTTCATCCAACATCCGCACTTGTTCAACGCTTAGGGTTTGGCAAACTTGTCCTAGCCAGTGACGATAAGCTTCAAAGCTGTCTACAGGTACCGTTAACACCAGAGACTCTATTCCCCCTTGCATTGGTGCCAATTGCTCAATAACTTGCGAGAGGAACCATTGCCCTACTTGCTCAAAGGTGATATTTTGTCCATCTATCTCAGGTAAGAAACCTTGGATGTCTGCACCAATACCGCGTTTGAAACTGCGGAAAAATCGTGGGTCGTTTTTCAGGTCAAGACCGCGATCGCGCACCTGTTGTCCCACCAACACTTGCCCCTTGGAGGCGTCTTCAACATAAACCAAGCTGGGAATCAGTGGGGGATTGAGACTTTGTTGAATCGATAAACCAGGTATGTTGAGAGTTTCTGGTTGTTGGGTAACCGGGTTCCAGCGAGCGATGACTGTGTTGCTCGTACCAAAATCTATTGCTATTGCCATAATTTTTAATCATCTCACGCAAAGATGCAAAGCGTGAGATTATTTTCCCATTAGCCAATGTATTTTTAAGAGCGCAGTTATGCCGACAGCAGTTTTCCCACGACTACGCCCTTATGATAATTGAGCAAAAAAAGTCAATGCTCGAGAGTAGGATTTTTTTTCTAAAATCTATATGTAAAGATCATAACAAAGCTAGATGGTGTGCTATGCCTGCTAGCAAAATATCATTACAAGCTATGCAAGAAAATCAACAACAGCCCGAGATGCCACAACAGGCAGCTTGTACTGATGAAATATTGGCTGCTTTTGAGGAGATAAAGTTTTTACGCGAGCAGGTAGAGTTTTTGGGTGAGTTGGTAGAGAGTCAAAAGCTATATTTGCAGCACAAAGAGAACCAACTGCAAGAGCTAGAGCAAGAATTGCAGATGACAAACGAAGAGTTGTTTACTGCACTCAGTTTAGACGCAAGTTGCCCCTGAAGGGGCAACTTGCGTCTAAAAAATTTAGCAGGCTTAACACTCTTTGAGGCGAAGGAACTAGCTAAGACAATTTTGAAAAGTGAAAAATTGAAGAGTGAGTCTGTAGCTGAGCTGCTCACTATTATTTATGGCGAAAAAGTTAAACCAGAAGAATTGCAACAGACAGACAGGTTAAGTCTTCAAAGAAATCCTTTAAAAAAGGATATTGCTCATAAGAAATCAAAGGATTTAGAGAAGTCGTCGCAGAAACGTATAGAAAGATCTAACAAGCATATCCAGGAAACCAGGGAACTCTTGGAAAAATCAAAAAAGTGCCTAGTACACTGCGGCGTAAGTTTAGGCAGGGTCAACATTTAAGGATACTGTTAATATTTCCGGTCTAAATAACCCTATCCGAATTTACGCCCTGGACTACTAGAGACAATCAAATCGCCCTCAGACAGCGAAGATTAGGGAATTTATTGCAGCCACCAAGAGCGCAAATGGGCGATCGCTTCTTCCTTATGTTTGGCTTCGACTTCTATCCAAGGCGCTTCTCGGTAAACACTCGGCATCGCGGTGATTAAATCGCTGTGTTTTCTGTCTTGGAAAGCTTCTTCACCGTTGGAAATATGAACCAACTGCCACTCAGGCTTATCCCAAGTTTCTCGTGCAGCATAAAACATTTCCGCCACACTCGGATCATCGTAACTCTCTAAATTTTCATGGCAGGCATGGTGATGGGCATCAAAGACCAATGGTATGCCAGCGCGTTGGCAAACTTCTAAAATTTCATTGGCACCGTAGGCATGTTCGTCATTTTCCAAAGTCAAGCGGCTTTTGATATTTTCTGGCAATTCTGAAATCACGCGCACCAGTTGATCTGGGCGTTGGGATTTACCACCATGAATATTCATCAATGACCAAGACGAACGTGGTAAACCTAGTAAGTCTAATGTGCGGGCGTGGCGATCTAAAATTTTCATACTAGCTTCCACCACTTGTGGTGAATCAGAACTCAGCACCACGTATTGGTCTGGATGTAGTACCATTCTGATGCCCAATCTTTCTGCCCTTTGCCCGATTTTGGCTAAATCTGCGCTCATCTTCTCTAAAACACTTGCGCCGACTTCGTCCTCCCAGTCACTCATGGGGAACAAATTAGAAGTCATCCGATAAAGCCGCAGTGAGTTCCGCACACAAAAAGTTAACGCCAAATCCAAGCGCTGTAAGTTATCACGATAAAGTACTTTCAGCGCAGTTTCCCGTTGGTTCTCTGGCAGTTCTAAGTAGCGCGTGCGCGTTATTGTCCGGAAGCGCACCTCTTTGGAAAATGTAATGCAAACCAGCCCTAAGTACGGTGGGGCAGTTTTTTCCAACTGCTGTGCATTAGGTGAATTGTTAGTTGCAATCCCTGATAGGGATTTAGACTCCCGCACTGCTGACATATTACATATCACTATTACGCCACTTCTTTGATTTAACTCATTTCTACCCTTGAGTAGTGAGTATCTAAAGGCAGAACTCAATGCAAACGCATCTCATTGCTACAAAATACAGTCAAAGTTGAGCATCTTTGTCCTTCCGGTTCCTGAGAACACACAAGACAATGTCGTAGAAGTATATCTGGCTACAGAAAGATTTATTAGTAAAAGTAAAGATTTCTTAAATTAAATATAAAGTTTTTTACAAAAATTATTCACTTAGGTCTGAAAAATCTCTTGACAAAAAGCACTCAAAGATAAATTTCCAAAACAGGAATGTCAAATTCTCCATATGTATCTTTTGGCGGTGATGTCAAGTACCTTAAATATTTATTAATATAGTAAAGAAATTTAATCTTTAGCAGTCAGAGCCAAAAAAGTTATCAGATGCGGAAACTATCGCACCAAAAATTTACCAGTAGCGAGCATCCGCCGCTGGTGCATCCTTTAACCATCAGATTCTTCAACAACGGAGAAAATCATGAATAACCAGCAACAGTCAGACTCTAATCAATTTGTGGGAAATCTAAAGAATGGAATTTGGGTGTTTGGCATTTCATCTTGGGTATTTGGTATAACTGATCGCAGCATTGCTTCGTTTTCCGATGGCTATCTGTCTGCGTTGGATCTAACGCAACTCTTTACCGCTGCAACTTTCTTTGTGGCTTGGTTATTTCTCAAGCCCACATCTAAGGCATAATTCCATTTTTGATGTTTGATGGAATGCAAATGTAGCAGTCATAAAACCAAATAGTAAGATACGAGGACAATAGTCCTGATTGGCGCTAGTTTTCTAAAAAATTGGAAGATTGAGTATCTGAAACAAAGCACTTTTTACGGCAATGGAGGGTGCGCCAAAGGTGTGTTTATTTCCTTGCATTTGCAAAAATCGGGGGAATTTCGAGAAATCTAAAAATTCCCCCGATTTTTTAAGTATATTTAAGGGGATTTAGGGGAAAGGAGCAGCTTCCTGTCATATTGTGGCACATAGGAAAAAAATTTCAACTTCTTCCGTAAAGATTCACCCTGCCGCTGTATTTACTTAAAGCAACTTAAAAACTTTTCAATAATGAATTATAAATTAAGAAATTAAGTTTTTTAGATTTGCGGTCAAAAATTTGCTTTTGGCGAGGTAGCGAGAGGATAATTAAGTGCAAGCTAGACTTTCCGAGAATCAATTAGTTTTCATAACCGCCCAAAACCGAAATAATCTAAAAATTTTCAGAATTTATAATTCATACTTATTCGACTTATCTTGCTAAGATGTTCCAGAATTACACTTCAATTGAGGTCAAATGAGACACGAAAAACTATCTCCAGGACTGCTAATAGCATTTGAAGATTATCAACGGGAAGGACAGCAAGCTTTAACTCCACAGGTACGAATGCTGAGTATCATTCCTCCCAAAAACAATCTCAAGCCAACCCGTAGCGTAGTTTTTATCTACTGTGACGAGCATGCAGACTTGAGCCATTTGTCACAACAAGGTATTGAAGTCAACCAAAATGTAGGACACGTCCGGACGGCTTTCTTACCTATAGAAAGTTTAGACACCTTATCTGAAGACCCTGCTATCGAGCGCATCAAGCCATCACGTAAACTAAAACTGCGCATGGACGTTGCCAAGAACGCAGTTCATATACCGGAGTTTATAAAGAAAAATAACGGGCTTACTGGTAAGGGAGTTCTTATTGGTATTATCGACAGCGGTATTGACCCGAAGCACCCCGCCTTTGAAGGGCGTATTTTACGCATTTGGGATCAAACACTGTCTGGTCCTGGAGTGCTAGAGGGCAAATATGGAGCGGAATTAACTGGCTCACTACTCACAGTTTCTCAAGATACAAACGGTCACGGGACTCACGTTGCTGGAATTGCTGCTGGTGTGGATGCGACATATGGCGGTGTCGCACCAGAAGCAGAATTGATCATCGTCAGGAGTGATTTGGATGAAGGTCACATTGCTGATGCTGTTCGCTATATTTTCCGGGTGGCCCGAGAATTGGGGCGTCCAGCAGTCGTTAATATGAGCTTGGGCGGACACTTTGACCCTCACGACGGAAGCGACTCGCTGTCAAAAATTATTGACTCTGAAACTGGTCCTGGACGTATAGTTTGCTGTGCTGCGGGTAACGAAGGCAACGATAACATTCACGCTCAAGCAATTGTCAAGGCTGGTAAAAGCCATACCATGCGTTTCAACGTGCCATTAAATCAATCAAGTATCGCGTTGTTAAACGGTTGGTACTCTAGTGCTGGTCAATTGGAAGTGTCTCTACGTAGTCCTAACGGTTTCGTCACACCCTTCCAACCAGTCATTGCTGAAGGTAATTATACAAAGGAATACACCTTGCAAGATTCGCGGGTGCAAGTCGCAACACCAAGACGCGATCCAGCTAACGGGGACTATAACGTTTTAGTACAAATTCGCGGTACAGCTAACAACAAGTTTAGTACCCCCGTACAAGGTGGAATTTGGCAATTGCGGTTCAAAAACACTTCATCCAAAGATGTGCGGTTGGATGTGTGGACATTAGATGGAGCAACATTATTCACAGGTAGAAGTGTGGCTGACTCGGTGAAAGTTGGTTCCCCTGGATGTGCCAGCAATGCAATTACAGTTGCTGCTTATACAACTAAAGTGAAGTACACTGACATAGACGGCAAAGTTGAAGACTTTGGCTTCCCTGTGAATACAATTTCTGATTTCAGCAGTGAAGGACCGCTGCGAAATGATGTTCAAAAACCGGATGTCGCAGCACCAGGCGCAATGATTGTTTCCGCCCTCTCCTCGAATGCCAATTTCGACCACTCAATGATTATTAATTCCAAGTTTATGGCGAATGCTGGTACGAGTATGGCAGCGCCCTTCGTCAGCGGCTTGGTAGCACTGCTGTTGCAGCGTAACCCCAACCTCGATCCCGCTGCTATCAAAGAGTTGCTTCGTAAAAATAGTTCCATACCAGGTAAACCAGCAGGAACCTTTGATTATAAATGGGGCTATGGACTGATTGATGCGCTTAATCTCTAGTTGGACGTAGCAAGGAGGAGGCCCCAGCCTCCCAGCCCTCGTTCCCAGGCTGAGCCTGGGAACGAGAATATAGAGGCTCCGCCTCTTATTGAGATTGTTGCAAGATGTCAGTATAAAGGTAGTTAATCGCAACCTCATAAATTTGATAGGTTAATTATAGGGCAAGCTATTTTGCTTGCCCTTGTTAACTTACTGGGAGGTTTTATGAATTATCAAAAGCTGGATAGCGCCCTTGCAGTAGCGCTGAATGATGTCGATAACCCACAAGAACCTAGTTTGAATGTTTTCATTCAGACCCAACCAGATGGAAACTCGACAGATGCACCTGCCATGTTAGAAAATTTAGGCGTCGCTGATGTGACGCCGGGAAAGGATATCTTCACAGCAACCTTATCACCAAACGCAATTTCTCAGTTGTCGGAACAGCCTTGGGTGCAATATATCAAGCTGTCTCAAAAAATGCGTTTGCTGAATCGTAGATGAGGAGCTTAGATTTAACATCAAATTTTAAACGACTTTCGGCTGAGCCTTCGGTAATGTAGAAAATACCAGCTTTGCCAGCCATTTTCACACTAAATTTGAGTGACGCTTCCTCAATCTCCGCTGCACTAAAAAGAATTGTTGGTAAATATAGCGCTTCTCCTTTGGATGAAGTCATTATTTATCTGTGTCCATCTGTGTTCATCTGTGGTTTTTATTTCTTAATGTATTGCACTCAACACTTGAACCACTATAACGCTGGCAAAGAGGGGCAAATCAGTAGCGATCGCTTTGAATACATTAACATAACTAACCGTATTACCTCCACTTCCCCACTTACTTATTAACTTACTTATTAACGATTAGACTTAGGAACTAAACGCCGCAATAATCTGATGAGGGGTGATTCCACCTTGAGTCTAAAAGCGAGTATCTGCGTTCTCTGAAGAGGATTAAAGTTATTGTCGCTCACAAGGATTAATGACTGACCATCAGGTAGTTTGGGACCGAGAGTTAAGCCTTCGATATTGTCTAGCGCCACATCCAGTTGTCTCAAATCAAAAAGCGGTTTTTTCTCTGTAGCTTTGATGTTCTTAAGGTCAACAGTTAAAAGGCTATCGATATCATGAATATCATCAGCACCTTCCAAGGAAATTTGAAACAGCGCAATAGAAAACCCAAAGCCAGTAAAAGTCCGCTCTAAACTTAGGAAATGACCTTGATTGTCAAGAGCAACTAAATCAGTTAACCCGCTCGAAAATCGACGAGAGAAATTCAAAAATGGTGTGACTGGTTCAGTCTGGTAAAGAAATTCTTTCTCTGGCTCACCAGTAAGCAAATTATATTGTAATATCCGGCAAGGACTACCCATTTTTGGTTTGGCTTCGGGACCATCTTGAACAAGAGCATTTTCTGTAGCTGTAAACAGATACTTTTGGTTAGGTGTGATAGTTAGAGATTCAAACGCTAAATTCTCACGGATACCCTGTTTCCCGCTTTGATTTGGTAAGAATTTATTAGGAATTGGTAGCGTTGTCAGTTCCTTCCCAGAAGATATTGAAAATTCTTTAATAAAAGGTTTTATCTGTTTACTATTATCGCCTTCCGAAGAAATATAAAGAGTTTCTTTATTAGTTAAGCTGATACCTTCTGAATCGATACTACCAGTAGGAAAAGGTTGGCTACTTTCGTTTAATAGTGTGGTGACGCCAACAGGTACAACCCCACCATCGGTTAGCGAACCCTTACTGAGGTCAATTTTCAAGGTGTAAAAGCGAGCAGGAGCTTTTTCGCTACGGTCATCAGATATTGTGTAATAAAGTTCTTTTTTTGCGTCGTATGTAATTCCAGAAAATCCTCCCATTGGAGTTTTTTGAAAAGAAAAATCTGTGGGGAAAGTAGCAGAACCTATAAAATCTATTTCAGTTATCGGAAAAGCTGAAGCAGGTAGATTGATGAAAAATATACTGACAATTAAAATCGGAATAAGAAAGAAAATAATTAGCCGAAACTTCAAAAACTTTTTGAGGTGCTGCATTGTGAGTTATTAGACTTATTGCAAAAGTATGGTCAATGAATATTTAGAATCACAGATGCACAACGGACACTTGCTATCTCCTGTGGAGACGCTGCTTTAAACAACAGGGGGAACTCCCAAGGTGCAGTGTCCTCCAGATTAACACAGATGATTATAGTGAAAATCAAAGCGCTCAGATTCCCGACTTCTTTGAGAAGTCGGGAATCTTGTTGTTAATCTGTGGTTTCATTTTCAAAAAGATTGACTTTTGCACTCTTGTTTATTGCTATGTGAAAACCACAAACACGATATCACACTAGCAATTAACTTGGTAGTTGGCTTGTATTAAGGGCTTAAGCGCTGACTACGAACGAGTATTCTGAAAAAAGTTCACAAGCCAGTCTTTCACGCTGTGGGTTGCGCGGCAGTCGTCTTCGTTGTAACGTTGGATAATTTCTAGTAAAGAGCGATCGCCTGTTTTTAACCACTCATCATACCAGTAAATACACTTAGCACCGCTTGCTTCTGGATCACGCCACTTAAACCCCAACCATCGAGCAATTGCTTTTAAAGCATAACTTTCTACAGGCAACGCCACGTTTTGCGTTAACACTTCATACACATCTACAAACCGCCTGAGTACGGGGTATACAGAGGTGTACGGAGTGTGGTACTCCTTTGCGAGTCGTTTGACTGTATCAAATTCGTAAACACAAAAATGATAAATTGGTGCATCTGGATATTGCCAAACCAAATCCAGAAATTGTTGCCAAATAAATTTTTCTTCTTCTTTTGTTTCTGCCAAAAAAGAATAAAACTGTTCTGTCTTGGCTTGCCTATCAACAACCAGAACCCCCAAGAGGTAATCTAAATTCAAGTCTGGTTGCGCCTCAATATCAAAATATATCTCTACAGGAGCTGTAAATAGGATATCGTCCCTATAATCATCTACCTGTGTAGCATCTGTAGCAGTGTTTGTCGCTTTGTCGAGGCAAACAGCAGTGTTAACAGTACCATCTACAAGATATTCTTGCTTTGATAATAAGTATGGTATAATTAGCGGACGGTTTTCTAGGATAGATTGCGCTTGCAATATCAGCTTGGGCGCTACTATGCTGTCGAAACCAGGTAGGTTTTCCAGTTCAGTGGCGCGAGTTGTCGCTAAAGATTCTACTGTTGTTATATCTAACGCTTGGAGTTGTTTGTAGCGAACAGGTGTCACACCTGGTAACAAAGACAGGTGTTTCTGAGATTGGGCGACTGTATAACAATGACTGTACCAAGGGCAAAGACTGCATCGTTGACGAGAGATGAATACTTCCGGCGCTTCGTCTGTTTCCAAAGTTTGAATATACTCCTCCAGAATGCGCTGCATTTGTGGCATCCATTTGGATATATCCACAGGATAACTCACCTCTTTGCCACGCAACATCAGCCAAGCTGTTTCAAACTCAACTTGTTGCACCATCGCCAACACATAAGCGTGAAATGCTGCTACAACCTGATACTCTTGTTTAGGACGCTTACCCAGTTCAATACTTACTGGAACGTACATCCAATCTCCAAAGCGCGATTGTCCTCTGTGCTTAACGAGAATATCTGGACGGCTTAGTAGCGTGTGTCTTTCAGAATAACTTGCTAACAGCACCCCTCGATGAATGCACTCAACCCCCTGCTGCATCAACTCTAAAGTTGCTGCAGTTCCTGCTTTCCAATCTCTGTGCCCATATTGTGGTTCCTGATATGTAAACTGTGTCAAAACACTCATCTGATGAGCGATTTTGTCCTGATACAGTTTAAGCAGCAAGTCATTAGCAGCATCTCGCCGACTTTTGTCACCGTGAATGTCTAAAAAAGGTCGGCGCTTGCAGCGTTGGTATTGCAGCAGTAGTTCAGCATTAATTAACATTCTCTTAAGGTAACAAGAATTCGCACTTTCTGGCAGTGATCCAAATAACTAAAGTTGATGTTACTATGCATACTTTTTGGGAAAGTGGGGAAAGTCTATAAGCAAAGGAGAGTAGGAAAAGTAGGAAAAGTAGGAAAAGTAGGAAAAGTAGGGGGAGAATAACTAATATCTAGTGACTAAAGATTAATGCTCAATGACTAGTATTTCCGCATCACCAACCAAGTTGCATCAGTACCGACAGCTATTTCCAGCTTTGGCAAATAAGACGTATTTTAACTATGGCGGTCAAGGACCAATGCCACAAACCGCTTTGGATGCTATTTCTCATGCGGAAGCTTATATCCAGCAAATAGGTCCTTTTGGTAATGAAGTCGGTCGTTGGGTTGGACAAGAGGTGAAAGCTGCTAGAGTGGCGATCGCCTCTGAGTTAAATGTACCACCCGAAACAATCACCTTAACTGAGGATGTCACTGTTGGCTGTAATATTGCTATGTGGGGTCTTGATTGGCAACCTGGCGACCACATTCTGCTTAGCGACTGCGAACATCCAGGTATCATCGCAACAGCTCAGGAAATCGGGCGTAGGTTCGGTGTTGAACTAAGTACTTGTCCCTTAATGGCAACTTTAAATCAAGGGAACCCCGTTGAAGTCATCACTCAACATTTGCGTCCAAAGACTCGCCTTGTGATCTTAAGTCACGTTCTTTGGAATACAGGTCAAGTTTTGCCTATTGATAAAATTGCTGAAATATGCAGAAATAACTCTGTCAGACTTTTGATAGATGCCGCTCAGTCCGTCGGCTTATTGCCTTTAAACTTAACTGAATTGGGAGCTGATTTTTACGCCTTTACCGGTCATAAATGGTTATGCGGTCCTGAGGGTGTCGGAGGTTTATATGTACGACCAGAAGTACGAGACAGCCACAAACCTACGTTTATCGGTTGGCGCAGTATTGTGCGTGATAATCAAGGTCAGCCTGTGGGTTGGCAACCAGATGGACAACGCTATGAAGTAGCTACATCTCATTATCCACTGTACACAGGGTTAAGGGAGGCGATCGCCATTCATCAGCAATGGGGAACACCAGAGGAACGTTACCAGCAAATTTGCCATTACAGCGAATACTTATGGCAACGATTACAAGCGATATCCGATGTCAAATGTTTGCGAACTTCTCCACCAGAAAGTGGCTTAGTCTCGTTTCAACTCACAAATCAAAAACCTAACGCTAGCCGTGAACTCGTTGTCTTTTTGGAGTCACAAAGATTATTTACTCGGACAATAGCCGATCCGGATTGCGTACGTGCTTGTGTTCACTATTTTACTCTAGAATCAGAAATCGACCAACTGGTTGAAGGAATTCAACGATTTTGTCAAATTTAGGTATTAAGCCATACCCCAATGCGGTTCTGATCTTATCTGAACCCTTATCAGGAACAGAATGTAGAGACGCTTCAAACAGCGCGTCTCTACCACAGGTAATTTTTCACACATCAACCTGAACTGAACCGTATGGAGCCATACCCATGCCTAATAATTAACAAATAGACTTCTTGCATAAGTATGATTAATAGACATTTACAACCGCAGATACACGCAGAAAAACGTAGATAATTTATCTGTGTCCATCTGTGTCCATCTGTGGTTTTTTTTCATAAAATTGACTTTCGCAAGAGGTTTCACGTAGAGACTTAGCATGCTACGTCTCTACAACGAACAATTCATCATGAATAATTAAGTCATATCTCCAATGGATAGACCAATTTTATACATAGCTATCACCAATCACGGCTTTGGTCATGCAACCCGCGCCGCAGCCGTCGCCGCGACAATTCAAAAGTTATGTCCAGAAGTGTTACTTATTATCGTCAGCACAGCACCACGATGGTTGCTAGAGTGCTACATAGAAGGGGACTTTATCCACCGTCCCCGGGCAATGGATTTAGGTGTGGTGCAAGCAGATAGCTTGACAATGGATAAAACTGCAACTTTAGAAAAATTACTTGAGATCAAGAAAAACCAAAATTCCATCATTGCTTCTGAAGTCAATTTTATCCGCCAAAATCGCGTTAATCTTATCTTGGCGGATATCCCCTTCCTTGCCAGCAAAATTGCCAAAGTAGCTGACATACCCTGTTGGATGATGAGTAACTTTGGCTTTGACTTTATCTATCGAGATTGGGGTAGTAGCTTTACAGAGATCGCCGATTGGATAAGTGATTGTTACTCGAAGTGCGATCGCCTGTTTCGTCTTCCTTTTCATGAACCGATGCAAGCGTTCAACAATATCACAGATGTAGGCTTAACAGGCGGTTCTCCTCGCTACTCTTGTGAAGAAGTAAGATCCACATGGGGAATCACAGCCCCAACAGAAAAGACTATCTTACTTACCTTTGGCGGCTTGGGTTTGCAGCAAATTCCCTACGATAATCTAAAGCAATTTCCAGATTGGCAATTTATCGCCTTTGATAAGTCTGCCCCCGATTTGCCAAATATAGTGCCAGTCACTGACCACAAATACCGCCCTGTTGATTTTATGCCAATTTGTGGGCGAGTTGTTTCTAAACCGGGTTTCAGTACCTTTGCTGAAGCTACACGTCTGCAAGTGCCAATTGTTTCAATCACTCGCCATGAGTTTGCAGAAGCAGCTTTTTTATTAGAAGGTATTACTCATTACAACCAACATCAAATTCTTACCCCATCTGAGTTTTTTCAGGGAACTTGGGATTTTCTCAACCAACAACCCAATCAACCCAAGCAATCCCAACCTATTGCTAAGGATGGGAATGAGACCATAGCTCAAGCTGTGCTCAACTATTTGCATCTCTAAAAACTAAAGCCGTAAAATCAACAACACAGCTTTTTAAGGGAAGCTACTTGCTAAGGAGGATAAGCTTTTTACAGCTTTAAGCCGTAACAGGTGCTGTAAATTAAGTTTTTTTTATACTAATTTATCTATTTCTAAGTTTTGTCATGGAACAAAATCTATCTTCCCTGACTTTGAGCTTAGCCTCCCAGGATATACGTCGAGTCTTAGACAAACAAAAGGAAGAACGGCAAATTTTACTCACTCAGACGAATATCCTGTTTGTGGCAAACAGTGCATTGCTCAGCGTTCTTACCATCGCAAGGCTGCTTTCCGTCTTCAGCCTGTTCAGTATTACAGAAGTTACATTATTTTTGATAAACTTTACACTACTGATCAATGCTTTGCTGCCACGGCAATTCGTCATTACTCCCAACCCAGAAAATGAAAAATTTTTGGAGGGTTATCTAGCAATGCCACCTGAAGAATATCAGTTGCAGATGCTAGTTAATCAAGTAGAGACTTATAATGCTAACAAGCAGCCTATCAACGGCAACTTGCAGTCGTTATTCTATGCTGCTGGTGTAACTTGGGGAATTGCGTTGGTTGCCTTGTCGCATGTAGTAGCTCTCTATTTTATACCTGATTAGCAGCAACATTTATGAATTCTTCCAAAAGATTTAATGCCACAGAATCTGATAGTAGGTCTTTGCGTTTGCCAAAACCAGATGCAGCAAATATTACAGTTCTAACCCCCAACTTACCTAATAAACCGATTCTTCCTTGGACTCACTTCGACTCTCCTTGGCTAGAGAGCGAAGAAAATCATCCACAAGAAGAAGGCAAAGAGGACGATTTAGAGTCAACACTCAACACTCAAGAGTCCACAAACTCTGAACCAGAGACTGATGACTCATGATTCATGATTGATAAATAATGTTTAAAGATGACGCACTACCAAAAGTTATTGAAGGTTTCCACCACTGGTAAATCTTTACATAACATTACCCAAAAAATTGAAGACGCAGTCGCCGAATCAAGAGTTGAGACAGGGCTGTGCGTTCTGTTTTTGCGCCATACCTCAGCCAGTTTGCTGATTCAAGAAAATGCCGATCCAGATGTACTCAAGGATTTAGCCAACTTTATGGCAAAAATCGTGCCAGAATCAGCCCAGTACATTCATGATGCTGAAGGTCCTGATGATATGCCAGCACATATTCGCACAGCTTTGACCCACACATCAGAAATTATTCCTATAAATCGAGGTCACTTAGTATTGGGAACTTGGCAAGGAATTTATATCTGGGAACATAGGCAAAGAAGCCACACTAGAGAATTGGTTGTTCACATTTCTGGTTCGTGAAAATAATTTTTTAGCCGAAGTGTTGAGTGGTTTTAATGATATGAAGCAAAATCGGAAAATAACTCATGCTTTTCGACTTCTTGATGAAATCCTCACCCAGCATACAGCTAGTCCTTTGTCACTCAATCCACACAAGACCTTCGCTACCAGCTTTGTAGAACTGGGGAGTTCAATTGCTGAAAAAACTTGTGATATTCAACTGATAAATTCTCTAAGCAATACATTGGAGCGTATGCTTCGTGCCATGTTACACAACTTTCCAGAAAATATTTTCTGGGATTTTGATTTCATTGTCAGCAGTATGCTCAAACAGGCTTTGGTAGCAGAAGCCAGTGCTGTGTCTTTTGTAGAATCTTTTGGCGATAAGATAGTGTCACTGATGGAGCTGTTTGGCAGCCAATCCGAAATTCGCTTTCGCTACGTCCACGACTTTATATTTGGGTTTGATTGGGCAAAATGGGTACAAAACGAAGCCCAAACTCGCGCTGTCATTGAACCTTTCAGTCTGACTTTTTTGGATTGTTTAATCTCAAAAGGTAAAGGAATTTTACAACTTATTCGTGTTGGGGATGCCCGATATCATCAACTTCGTGAACAATGTTATCGCAATCCCTTCTGCTTTTCCCGAGAACCAGAGGATGAGCAACGCCTGCTGACGTATCTTGCAGCACAACAACTTATTCCCGTGCCAGCATGGAATTGGAATGCTCGCCCCGTTTGGAACAAACCTTTCCACCAACTGCGCGAACAGTTATCATTAAAACTTAATATTCCTAAAAATAGTTAATATAGTTCAAAGTCAATAGTCTGTCGTCCAATCCTGATGACTGATGACTGATGACTGATGACTAATGACTAATGACTAAACAATAATGAAAATTGCTGATTTGATAACCTGGTTTGAAAAATGGGCAAATCCAGCTTGGCAAGAAAGCTGGGATAATTGTGGCTGGCAAATTGAACCTGGAGTATTGCAGGAAGATGCGCGGGTATTGGTTTGTCTAACACCAACTTTGGCGGTGATGGAAGAAGCGATCGCCTTGCGCAACTCTGGTATTGCTGCGAATCTGATTTTCGCTCACCATCCTTTGATTTTCAGCCCACCCAAGTTTTTGCGTAGTGGCGACGCCATAGGCGAAATGGCGCGATTGGCGTTTACCCACAATATTGGTATTTACAGCGCCCACACGAATTTCGACCAAGTGGAGGATGGGACAGCTGATGTTTTAGCTCAAATTCTACAACTCAAGGAAGTTTCTCCTGTCGTACCCACTCAACCAGGTTTAGGATATGGGCGCGTTGGGAATTTAGAGCCATCTTTAAGTTTAAAAGAATTACTCGCAACAATTCAAACCCGACTTGCTCCTTCTCATTTGGTTTCCTCGCCAGTGGCAAATTTAGAGCAGGCGATTTCTCGAGTTGCTGTTTTGGGTGGTTCGGGAGCTAGTTTTATCTCGGCGGTAGTGAAAACAGGTGCTCAAGCTTATTTGACTTCTGACTGTAAGTTCCATCAGTTTCAGGAAAGCCGCGATCGCAATCTGATTTTAATTGATGCTGGACATTACGCTACAGAACGCCCAGCATGCGATCGCCTGGTGCAAAAGTTTCAGGATTTAAACTTAGAGTGGGTACAGTTAAGCCAAAAGGATGAGGATTTCCGGTCGTTTTTTCAATAATTATGCAGAAACTTTAAAGTGGTAATTTCACAAATTATCTATTTTTTTTAAGATATCTTTAAATAAAAAAAACTTTTTTAACCTATCCTTAATAAAAGATTATTCTACGCTGTGCGTTAAAGCAATTGCTAGCTATACAGCTGTGTTAACCATTTTGGTCAACTTGGGCGCTGTTACTCAATCGCGGAATGATGCTAAGAAATATAAATTTTTCTGATTCCGTAAAATCTTAATTAACCCTTGAATAAATCTACAAGGGTTCAAATCAGAGATATTCTATTTCATACTTCCATTCTGCAACGCCACTTGGACTAGTGTAGCTACAACTTTACTCCCTGACCCCACAAGTCGGGAATTTTGCAACAAGGGAGTGGATCGCGGCAAGCTGGAAGATCTTAGCAGAATTTGGACATTGAAATTTTCGGTTTCTTTGTATCTACCTACTAAATTTTGCTTTTCAATCAACTTGTTCAGTGTAAAGAGTAGCCAGTAAGTATTAACCAGGGAGAATTTGCCAGATTTGGAACAATCAAAATTATTTTTGAACGAAAGGAAGTCAATTGTATGTCACAAAAAACCGCCAATATTTTTCCTGAACAACCTCGGGTATTACTGGTATCAATGCGTAATTTGAAATTACATGTTTCTCGTTCCGCACCTTATGAGTTTGAGGATGTCATTTGTGGTTGTGACACAGTTGATTTAATTACACCAACATTCAATCCTAATCTTTTCAAAGTAACTAACAAGATAGCAAACCAGGCAGCAAAAATACTAAACAATGGCGAATTGCTTTCATCATTAGTTAACTATGAATTTAAGGTAGATAAAGAATATGATTTATTTTTCTTTTTCTGCCAGTCAATTCAAGATATTTTGGTTCTCAATTCTATCAAAGGCTGGCGGGATAAATGTCGGCATGCCGTTTGTTGGTTAGATGAAATCTGGCTGAAAGATATTGAGAGTTCGCAAGTTCAACTACGGCTTTTAAAAAAATTCGATGATATTTTCATGAACTTTAGTTCTAGTGTGGCTGAGGTTGCTGATATTGTCCAACGTCCCTGCCACTCTCTCGCATATGGAGTTGATGCTGTCAATTTCTGCCCTTATCCACGTGACCTTTACCGCTGTATTGATGTCTTAAGTATTGGACGCCGTTCACTAGTTACTCACGAAGCTTTACTAAAACATAGTGAACAGGAAAAACTCTTTTATATCTACGACACTATAAAAGATTTATACATGGCAGACTACAGATATCATCGAAGTCTCTATACGAATTTTGTGAAGAGAAGCAGTTATATGATAGTCAATAAAGCAAAATTTGATTTAATAGGTCAAAGAAATCCTCAAGAGGAAGTAGGCCCACGCTTTTTTGAAGGTGCTGCTGGGGGAACAATAATGCTAGGTGTTCCTCCCAAATGCGAGGCTTTCACCGACAACTTTGACTGGTCAGATGCGGTGATTGAGATTCCTTTCGATAGCCCAGATATATCTAATATCATTGCTGATTTGAATGCACAGCCTGAACGTTTAGCAAAAATACGTCAAGACAACATTATTAACTCGCTCCTACGGCATGACTGGGTCTATCGCTGGGAAAAGATTTTGGCAAGAGTGGGGCTTGATGTCACACCAAGAATGCTAGAACGAAAAGCTTATCTCAAGAAGTTAACCGAAATGGTAAACATACCAGAAAGCTGCGACCAAAAACCCCAATTCGCTTTGGTGGATTAAGATACTCAGAACCAGTTGCTGAGGGTGCATCTCATTTATATCGAATAAAGATGAAAAATTAAGAGTCAGTACTGGTGCAATTTTGTGAATAGGGATTGAGACAGAGGTACTGTGGCGCTTTATCAATATCTTTGCGCCACAGTCTATGTCTTGTAGTTGAACGTAGAGAATTCATTGATAGTATAAAATTTACTAAATTTTTTTTGATAACCAGTGCATTTTGGTAAAAATTGTGTACATTCATATCTATGAAAAGCAACGATAGTAGAGGAAAGACATCTGTAAAAATAAGTTCACCTTATAAAATTAGCAGTATGCTATAAGAAAAAATATCTATCAGATGGGGTTGATTTACATCAATGAACAGGAAATACAAGTATCCAAGCTGCTGGGGATATGCTAAGACTCAGATGATTTGACAGCCCTACACAACGCAGTTCCTGCAGGTCAAATTGAACGCGAAGCATCCTCGAAACTGGCAATAAATTTCCTAAGGGACTACCAAAAGCTGACACGAGCAAAAGCGTTAGGCTTACGCCGTGCTAATCAGGCTAATAAACGTGTAAAATCAAGCAAAAAAATTAAGCTAAAAACCTTGAGGTGTTGTTGTCTAAAACCATGAAGGTTACAAGAGAATAAGCTAAGATCAAGTACATAGGGGTAAAAGTAAAGCAGAGTCCCCAGACTTCCCAGCAATGCCAATGACTACAAGTAGTCAACTAAAACAACCGCAAGTAACGCCTGTTTTGGAGTATCATTTATTACAACATGGTTGGAAGAACTCACCAGCAACTCTTAACTTGGTCAGGACAAATCCGGAATTATGTGACTTCTATGAAGTCAACATTTTTTGAATGACCTTGACAGAGATTGAGTTCAACTGGTGCAGTAACCGGGAACTTTATGACCCAAAAAGCCCATATAACTGAAAACGACAAACAAGTCTTTGGCTTGGGTCAAGAAGGATATCTTGACTTAGTTCGGTTAACGAACTTTGAAAAGGTCTCCTCTACTTGGGGCACAGCCCAGATGTTGACAGATTTAACTAACTATAAAAAGGCAGAAGCAGTAGATGCTACACCGCAAGATTTATCAATTGTGTTGCGATGGGCGGGAGGTATGCGTGTTCTTGCGGGACCAGCAACGCTGGATTGAACGCGCCCGCATCCTCGATATAGAGGGAGATTTAGTCACCCTACGTTATGAAACAGAAGAAGAAGATGAAGTTTGTTCTTGGGAGGAAATGGTTCGGCTTGAAAGCATTGGCGCTGTAACGCAAAAATTAGCTTCAGTGCCACGCGGTAATGTAGAACCTCTTTTAACTGAAGAGTGTCCGGAAGCTGAACGCATCCGCAATCGTTTCACTGATTCAAATCCAGACTAATCAAGAATGAAGAGTGAAGAATGAAGAGTGAACAAAAAAACTATCCTTTTTTGTGTTGCTTTCTTCGTTCTTCGCTTCTTGGTTCTTCTATCTTTTCTTACAGGTCAGCACTTTTGTCGCTGTTACGTTCAAAGGCAGGGCAGTAACCTTCAAGAGTCACCTTGAAGTTATACAGTGGAGACGCGGGATTCCAACACCGCTGTCCTCTTTGATGTCGGCAGGTACCACAGCAATCAACGTCTGACCAAATGAAGCGATCGCTATTTTGATTAATCAGTTCTCTTTGTGACAGCGCCCGCAATACCAATTCTTCTCCTTGCCAGCGGGCTTCAATCAAACCTGTGTCGGCAAACTGTCGCCAGCGGGGATCGGCAGTAATCGCGTCGGGTAAGGTAATCGTGACTACAGTTCCTAATTCTGTAAGTTCGCCTTCATAATTGGTTTCCGGGGCAGCTGGTTGTATAAATGTTTCACCAATCGGCAGTTCCACCAATGTGCCAGCTGCTGGAGAATGGAGATGGTAGCGATTTTGCAACTCTTCTAAGCTTGTCAGGTCTGCCAAGTAAGCAGGAGAACCGTGGACGAAGATGACGTGCTGCGGTCGCAAATTATGAATCAGCTGCGTAGTTCCAGGACCATCGCTATGTTGGGCGAGGAGATACGTTTCGACAGGACACAGCAGTGAGTATTCGTCGTTAATTTTTATATTGGTTTTCTCTGGTAAAAGGGTGAGCCAAGAGCCAGTATTAGGTTGGCAGTATTGTCGCAAGTCAGCTGTAAAATCAGTGAGAATAATACAAGAATTGCCAATCTCAGGGCGCTGCTTTGGTTCGATGCGACGCACGCGCGGACGTATCCGTTCATCCCAAAATAACGGTTGATGGCGGGCAAAGTTTTGTACTGAGGAGGGGAGATTGGGTAGCAATTCTAGGTAAGCGTCGCATCCAATGGCAACAGTACCATCAACCCAGATATCTAAATCCCTTCCGGTGAAATGGTGATGACTGCGTAAAAGCATCAGCAGTTCTTGACCGAGTCCCAAAGTGGGTGTGGGGAGGATCACAGAGGAACCCTCAGCGATCGCTCGATTAATTCTTTCAGCAAGTTGATTTTCTTGACTCCGGCGGTGGGGATGGCGGGAAGTCCCATAACTCCCTTCAATAATCAGCACATCCAATTCTGTTCCCCGCAATTCTTCCAAGCGCAAACCTTCTACCAACCGCGAGTTTGATAAAAAAAAGTCGCCTGTATACAGTAGCCTGTAAGAGCGTTCTGGGGTAGTATACGTCAGGAGAATTGCCACCGCTCCAGGAAGATGACCGGCGGGAAATAATTCTGCCACCAAACCATCTTTGAATTCTATTGGCGATCGCAATGGCAGCGCTTGACAAAATGGCGCGACTTGTTCACCATGTTGATCAAGCCAATTTAGAGGCAGCAATTTGCTGGTTACTTCGCTAGCATATATTGGTAACAGTGGAAATGCCTTGTGCAGTGCTAGCAACCCTTTAGCATGATCTGGATGGGCATGACTCACCAAGACTAAATCCGCTGGTAGTGAACTTTCTCGACGTGCGGGTTTTTTCAACCCCCTGACTAAAGGCGAAGTATCCGCCAAACCACAATCAAGTAGAATGCGGTGTGGTCCCATCCGCACCAACAAACAAACGCCCTCATCGTCGTGGTGAACCCCAAAGGGCAAACATTCTAACCCACTCGCCGCGTCCCCCATATCAACCCCAGAGGATACCGACAGGCGATCGCTCATGCTCTCCTCCCCTCTAACTTCATCTCTATGGACATTTGTCCAAAGCCAATTCCATAGCGGAGGACGCTTGCGTATGCAAGCGTCCTTCCAACAAAAGCAGGTGTCCATAAACGGCACAACCCGTGGATAGTTTTTCCTTCCACACAGTGTCCATCGCCAGTTCAGTTATCGATCCCCACACCATCGCAATGCTTATCTTCGTTTGGTTAACGTGGACATACCAAACTTGTGTAATATAAACAAGTGAGTGATGAAGATTCTTCAAACTAAGGACTGTGGGGGGGTTATCCAACCCAGGCAATTGGCGTACCTGAAGCGGGACTGATTGCTTTTGTAACTTTAATGGGCAGAGCCATTACCATGATAGTTATCTGAATCGTAATATCCATTTTTCGTGCCAAAGAACAAGCACGAAACTGTGAAGACAATTGTTAATCCAGCTAAAATCAGCTTTACATCCATAAGTTTTTTGCCCTTTACGAAAGACTTTCTGATTTTAATAGACTGATTTCGATGTCTGGAGAAATCACCTGAAAATTTTTACTATGCTTATGCTGATTGTGCAATAAGTAATCTTACTATAATAAATCGTATTTTAAAACTTTTTGCCGAAGCTGTCTATGGTCTTAAGAAAGATTACGACGAAAGTGTTTTTCCATTAAAAAGGCAGGCGAAACACCTGCCCCACAATCAGCAAGTTATTGTTAATATTTATAACTCAAAACTTGAATAGCACCATTATCTGGTAATTTACCAGAGCTAACAGTGAGTGTGTCACTCGTGCTACGCCGTACTGTCATTCCATTCATTACCGTCAGGAAGTCATCCAATGGCGAAATATCGCAATTAGCAGTGTCAGCAGCTTGTGTACGGTAATGGGTAGGAATAATGATCTTGGGATTGAGGGTTTGAATTGCCTGTTTAGCTTCCTGAGGATTATAAGCTTTTGGACCGCCTCCCACAGGGACTAACGCCACATCAGGACGCCCCATCAGAATTTTTTGCTCAATCGAAATGGGTGCGGCGGCTCCTCCTAAATGAAGGATGCTAACTCCCCCTTGCTTCCAAAGCCAAGCGGTATTTATACCAAACTGCTTACCACCTTTGCGGTCATGGTTTATGGCAATTCCCTGGAACTTAATGCCATTAAACTCGTAAGCTCCAGGTTCGTAAATAAGCTTGGGATTTCCTGCAAGGTCTTCTACAGCACCTTCATCCAGCAGCTGGCTGCTAATGAGCACTAAATCAGCCGCAACTTTTGGCGCACGATAACCGGCGGTACAGCCAATTGTCCGAAAGGGATTTGTGAGAATTTTTACTCCGCCACCAGTAAACAGAAAGCTAGTATGACCCAACCACTGAATTGATAATGAACCGCCAGATTGGGCATTCACTTGAAGGTCGGAACCCAAGCTAGTAACCAACGTTGTTACTAATCCCGCCCCTGCGTAACCCAATAACTGTCGTCGTTTCATGGATTCATCTCTCGAGACTGCAATTGTTCCAAAAAGTTTCGCAATAGCTGCTTCCCTGAAGTTGTCAGGACACTCTCTGGGTGAAATTGGACGCCCTGAATGTGAGGATAGTTCCGGTGTCGCACTCCCATAATTGTGCCATCCTCAAGCGATGCAGTTATTTCCAGCACATCTGGACAAGTATCGCCCTCAATCACTAAACTATGATACCTGGTTGCGGTCATCGGATTTTCTAAGTTACTGAAGACTCCTACGCCTGTGTGATATATCGGTGAAGTTTTGCCGTGCATCAGCTCTGGCGCAGAAATGATTTTACCGCCAAACACTTGACCGATACTTTGATGCCCCAAGCAAACGCCTAATATTGGCACGCTTGATCCAAGGTGAGAAATCACATCCAGGGAAATTCCCGCATCTTCTGGGCGACCAGGTCCTGGAGAAATCACGACTCCATCTGGCTGTAGCGCACGAATTTCATCTATGGTGATTTTGTCGTTACGAAAAACCTTAATATCAGTTGCTACTGGGAACTCAGCCGCCAGTTCTCCCAGATACTGGACTAAATTATAGGTAAAGCTGTCGTAATTATCGATTATTATAAGCAAAGTTGATTTCTCCTGGTTTTTAGCAATCAGATAATTGTGATTGACTGTCACCAAAAGATTTTAATCGCAGTTTAAGTCATCTTGATACAGACACGATAAGTCGTATCCAGTGAATTTAAAAAATCGTTATAAAGTTTAAGTGCACCCTGTCTGAAGCTGCCCAAATAGCATCTCCAGCATTCAGCACTCAAGAATGCGCCGACAAAACTAAAGCGAACAGGGGAGGAAGTAAGAGTGTAGCAGCGACTAGCACCGCGACCAAAGCCGAGACAAGCACAGCACCAGCAGCACAGTCTTTAGCAATTTTTGCCAATTCATGGTAGGTCTGCTTAACTGTTAGATCGACAATTGACTCGATCGCTGTATTCAGTAACTCCAACGCCAAAACTAAACCGCTCGTTATGCCAATAACCGATATTTCAACAGGCTTAAGATGTAAAAAAATGCTCAAGCCAATAGCTAAAGCACCGACAACAACGTGAATGCGAAAATTGCGTTGAGTTAGAAAAGCGTAGCTAATTCCACACCAAGCATACTTAAAACTCACAAATAAATTAGAGGCTATTTGCCACGACAGGGGACGTTGCTTAGTCACAACTGTTTCTAAGGAGTTTGGCGCTGGTGGAGATGAAACTTGTGCTGGGGACGAAACTTGTTGAGACATAGGCATAAAAATCAAACACCAAAGTGCGTGAGGAGGGGATTTTAGCGGATCTTAATAAATAAATGAACTTATCAGCTCTTTTTAACCAAACAATGTTAGATATTAAATACAGAATAACACTTAAAAGCTAGTCAGCAATCACTATTCAAAGTCAATATCAATACCTATTGTCTTCAGTAATATTACTTGCTGTTTTAGCATTTGGCTCAAACTTTCTTCGTCTGGATGATCCCAACCTAAAAGATGCAATAACCCATGAGCCGTTAACCAAGCTAGCTCCGTTGGCAAAGGGTGTTCCTGCTGTTGAGCTTGCTGCTGTGCTGTTTCGATTGAAATAACAATATCACCGAGATACAACGCTTCATCGGCGTCGATTTCTGGTAGCTGAGGCAAAACCTCTAACGCCGCAAACGATAAAACGTCTGTGGGTTTATTCTGCTGACGATACTGGGCGTTAAGCGTTCGCATTTCAGCATCATCTGTTAAACGTAGTCCAACTTCATATTTTGGCGCTGGCGGAATACTCGCTTGTAATATTTCTAACCAGCACTCAAACCACTTTTTCCAAGTTTCAGTTGCAATTTGGGCATCCGTGTTACCAGAGCCTACAGCTTCCGGTTGGGATAACTCATGATAACAATCCTGTACATACAGTTCAACTTGCACTTGTCTACAAAGTCTCCTAAGCTTACGTATGATGTCGTTAGCGAGTCAGGTAAGCAAGACCTACAAGGACTGCTAAAAGCCCTACAGTCGTCAGTACAAAATGCTTCACGGAGGTGCCGCCCTTCTGCACCATGTTTCGCATTGCAAGTTTCACGTAGCTAGGTCGAGGTTCGGTAGAAGGAGAATCGCTCATAATATTTTTGTAACAAAGTCTTCTAATAATGTAACAGTTCTTATAACATCAAGTTGCCATTCTGCCGGCTTTAGGGAAGGATGAGGGGGATAAGGAGGATGTTTCTTCCCTCATCTCCCTCATCTCCCTCATCTCCCTCATCTCCCTCATTCAAAGTTACGCAGAAGCCTCTACTAATTGGTTCTCTTGGCGGAGATAGGCTTGGATGAACATATCAATTTCGCCGTTCATCACATCCGCGATCGCAGTTGTTTCCGCAGCAGTTCGCAAATCCTTCACCATTTGGTAAGGATGAAAAACGTAGTTGCGGATTTGGTTTCCCCAAGAGGCTTCTACCATATCACCACGAATTTCCGCGATTTCTTTAGCGTGTTGCTCTTGAGCAATCACTAGCAGTTTTGCCTTCAAGCGGGCGAGGGCTTTTTCTTTGTTTTGTAATTGGCTGCGTTCTTCTGTACAACGGACGGCAATACCAGTGGGAAGGTGAACAACTCGCACTGCGGTTTCTACTTTGTTGACGTTCTGTCCGCCCTTACCACCAGACCGAGTTGTAGTTATTTCCAAATCCTTTTCAGGAATTTCCAGTTGGATGGTGTTATCTATCTGGGGCATCACTTCCACGCCAGCAAAGCTGGTTTGCCGCTTCCCGTTGGCATTGAAAGGTGAAATCCGCACTAGGCGATGTGTACCTGTTTCTGAACGCAGGTAGCCGTAGGCATAGCGCCCAGTAATTTCTACAGTGACAGATTTAATTCCCGCTTCATCACCTTCGGAAAGCTCATTTAACTGAACTTTATAGCCGTGGTTTTCTCCCCAACGGGTGTACATCCGCAGCAACATTTCAGCCCAGTCTTGAGCATCAGTCCCACCAGCACCTGCGTTGATTGTCAGTACAGCTCCCTTTTCATCATAGGGACCAGAAAGCAACTGGAGTAACTCCCATTGGTCAAGTTCATGGTTGAGCTTAGTGACAGTAGACTCGGCTTCTTGCAGTAGCCCTTCATCTGTTTCTAACTCCAACAGCTCTAACACTGCCCTAGTGTCTTCCAAAGAAGCTTTCCACTGGTGATACTGTTGCAGGTGTGCTTTCAGGTCGTTAAGTTCTTGCAGTATTTCCTGTGCTTTCGTTTGGTCATCCCACAGTTCTGGTTGGGCTGCTATTTGTTCCAAATCTTGAATTTTAGCGCTAAGTGCAGGGATGTCAAAGATAGTCCTGGGTTTTACCCAGGCGATGAGACAACGTTTCGACTTCGCGTTTGAGTTCTAAAACTTCCATAGTAGTTAATCGATAATGAGCGCTTTGAATGATATGCGATCGCTTCTTGTCTTTTTAATTCTACCTATACTTTACCAAATACATACTTGTACGGCTTTTTATATGTTATAGTTTTTACATTAATTTTCTGAATTCTTTACAGGGGTTTCTCAGAAGAACGCAGTACCCATACCATTTCTCTATCTCTATGAAGTTGAGCTTTATTCGACACCCCTGTACTCCCCCCGAACTCGCGGGGGGACGCGTTCGGCGGGGGGTAATTATTAAGCGTATTGTTATGGAGAATTGGTACAGAACTGAGAATTTACCGAAAAATTGGGTTTAAAGCCCTGCCCTTCCAGGGCAGCTTTATTCGTGGTATGATTTTTGCGTAGGTTTTTTCCACGCAAATGATCGTCCTAGAGTTTAAGGCTAAGGGAAAAACAACTCAATATGCAGCGATAGATTCGGCGATTAGAGCGACTCAATTTGTTCGCAACAAGGCTATTCGTCACTGGATGGATAACCGAGGTGTAGGACAGAAAGAACTGTATCGCCTTAGCAAAACGCTCAGAGAGGAGTTCTCGTTTGTTAAAGCCCTGAACTCTAGCGCTTGCCAAGCGGCTATCGAAAGAGCCTATAGTGCAATAGCAAGGGTACACGATAACTGCAAAAAATCTATTCCGGGGAAAAAGGGCTATCCACGCTTTCAGAAAAATTGCCGTTCAGTCGAGTACAAAACTTCTGGGTGGTCTTTATCTGAAACTTGCAAACAAATCACTTTCACTGACAAAAAAGGAATTGGCAAGCTTAAACTTAAGGGAACGTGGGATTTAAACTTCTATCAACTAGAGCAGATAAAACGAGTAAGGTTAGTGCATCGGGCTGACGGATACTACGTTCAATTTCTCATTAGAACAGAGAACGAAGTACAGGATGTGCAACCAACAGGCAAGAACATTGGATTGGATGTAGGACTCAAAGAATTCTATACCGATAGCAATGGTCATACCGAGCCGAATCCAAAGTTTTATCGAATTGGTGAGAAACGGCTGAAGTTTAGACAACGGCGTGTTTCTCGTAAAAATATTGGCTCTGCCAACCGGAAGCGCGCCATTAATAAGTTAGGGCGAGTACACCTCAAAATAAGTAGGCAGCGTGAAGAACATGCCAAGCGAGTGGCACGTTGCGTAATCCAATCTAACGATTTGGTTGCCTACGAAGATTTGAGGATTAGGAATTTAGTTAAAAATCACTGTCTCGCCAAATCTATTAATGATGCAGGTTGGTATCAGTTCAGAAAATGGCTGGAATACTTTGGGGTCAAGTTCGGCAAGATAACAGTTGCAGTCAACCCTGCCTATACGTCCCAAGAATGTTCTAGTTGTGGCACGCTAATCAAAAAGTCTCTGTCTACGAGAACTCACGTTTGCCAATGCGGGTTCGTGTTAGACAGAGACTGGAATGCTGCCATCAATATTCTGAAATTAGCCTTGAGTACCACAGGGCATGTGGGAACTTGGGTTATAGACCCGAACGCTTCGGGAGATTTAGCCTCTACTTTGGTTGGAGTAATCCTATCAAAGCAAGCTGAGTCGTTGAGCGAAGAATCACCGCACTTTTAGGGCGGTGAGTGTCAAAATTCCCTCATAGTTCCTAGTAACATAGTCAAGCGACCATACCCGGATTAACCTGTGGAAAAGCGTGGGAGATTGCTTTTTGTAAAATCTTTAATAATTTGTATTAGGGATTGCAATACATACATTGAGATGGATCTGCGTTTTGCAATCCATCTGGGAAAAAGACTTCTTCAGAAAATCCGCATTTTTGACATCTATAGATTGCTGTCAGAGTTAGCTCTGTTGGCAAGTTACAATACGCACACAGTAATCCCTTTTTCCTTTGAACTAATTCAAAACCTGGACAGGAACAGTTGGGACAGGCATTATTTAGTTTTCTGACTAAGTCGTGGGTAGCTTTTGCGATATTTTTCATCCGAGTCGGGTTATATAGAGCACGCATATCTGTTTCTATATAAACTTTGCCATCTTCGGAACTGTTTAAAGCAAATTCAATTGCTTCCACAAGTTCTTCTGTTGTCTTAATACCTTTGATAATTTCATCTTGACTTTTTGGTGAAGAACTGAGCATGACGACTAGGGCATGTTCAGGAAAGCCAACTGTATCTGCAAAATCTTGTGCTTCTTGAAGACTTTCTACAATCCTATGACTGAAGTTTGTTTCAATAGACAACTCTTGACCGACAATTTCTAGTTCATTCGTTTTATCTAATAAAAGGACGACTTCCCGATTACAAGGTATAAACGGGCTAATAGGGTGAGGAGCAAATGTACCTTCGCTAGCTAACGCCAAAGTCTCACCCGTGGCATCCAAGGCTTTTTCTGCTTTTAGCCTTGCTGCTTCGATTTGGTTTCCTGTCCTTTTAACTTCTCTTGTAAATGTACCAAAACGGTCTGTATCAAAATCTTGCGGTACTATGACTTTTATTCCTAACTCTTGTTCAATAATTGGAGCAATCACTTTCTCTTTGTGATGCATAGTTGCTAGTACTGCTACTCGATTAACAAATAGCGGATGTTGTTTCATATTCCTCTGCATTTCCGTATTTTAGTTCAACATACAGCACTTGATAGCAGCTTTGGCAGCCCTCTACAAGTCACGTATGTTCATACGCAAAATCTTATAGTTGCTATAAATGGGATTCTATGAATAACTTATTTATGAAAAGAATTGGATATGAAACAATACAGTTCCATGAAGGATAGCTGAAGGCAAAGAAACCCGGTTTTGCACAAGTTACCACGTTTATAGGCTAATGCTTATCTGAACTGTAAGTAAGTCGGCACGATAAAACCAATGTATGTTTAGTTTTGTAAAAACTGTGGAATGACCTATTTTTAAGGTATTCGTTGGCTTTACATTTCGTTACATAGAAAAATGTTTTACGGCGATTTACTTATTGGCATATGAAGAGTATCATCAATCATATTCAATAGTTATTATCAACTTGTCTTTATGGATAAGTTTTGTTAAATGATGGTAAGCGAGCGAATAAGTATTTGCTTATGGTAGGTATATAATATTTATTTAACAATCACGTTGAAATTTTAACAATTTCTTTTGAAAAGGTGATAAATTTATCTTCAACAGATGAGTTAAGTCACCCAGAAGCTTCTAGTTAATGTAATTGAGGCTGTCATAGTTTTCACATTACATATACATAACCGCGATAGCAAGGAACACAATTGTTCTGTTGCCCTGATTCACTTGACCAAAAACAATTGAAATTAGCAAAAAGAGAGTTTATGACTGAATTTTCTAATCAATTTTCTAGACGTAAATTTCTGTTAACAGCTGGAGTTTCTGCGGTGGGTTCTGTATTCCTCAAGGGGTGTTTAGGAAACCCTCCGGAAACCGGTAACACAATTCAAACAAAACAAGTTACTGCTACCAATGTCAGTGTAGCAGATGCACCAGAAACAACCACGGTCAAGCTAGGGTATATCCCCATTGTTGAAGCTGCTCCCTTTATTATTGCGAAAGAAAAAGGCTTCTTTGCAAAGTACGGCATGACCAATGTTGATATATCCAAGCAAGCCAACTGGGGTTCGGCAAGGGACAACATAGAAATTGGGGCTGCTGGAGGTGGTATTGATGGAGGTCAATGGCAGATGCCCATGCCCTATCAAATTTCAGAAGGGCGCATCACCAAAGGCAACAAAAAAATACCCATGTATGTCTTGGCTCAGTTGATTACCCAAGGTAATGGAATTGCGATCGCAAATAAGCATCTGGGCAAGGGTCTTGGCGTACAGATTGCTGGTAAGGAAACATTTTTTGCTCAGTTAAAAGCAGCAAAAGCTCCCTTCAAAGCTGCTTACACCTTCCCACAAGTCAATCAGGATTTCTGGATTCGCTACTGGTTAGCTGCATCGGGTGTTGATCCAGACAGTGATGTTCAACTCCTGACAGTACCAGCAGCTCAGACAGTTGCAAATATGAAGACGGGGTCGATGGATGCCTTTAGTACGGGTGACCCCTGGCCTTACCGGATTGTCAAAGATAAGATTGGCTTCATGGCGGCATTAACCGCAGAAATCTGGAAAAACCATCCAGAAGAATACTTTGCCATGAGGGCAGATTGGGTTGACAAACATCCAAAAGCGACCAAAGCCCTTTTAAAGGGTCTCATTGAAGCGCAGCAATGGTGTGACAATTTTGACAACAGAAAAGAACTCGCTCAAATCCTTGCAGGGCGGAATTACTTCAATGTGCCTGCAGACGTTCTGGACGGTCCGTTCATGGGCAAGTACGAAATGGGCGATGGTCGCACCATTAACGATAAAAAAATGGCATCTCTGTACTGGAAAGATGAAAAAGGTAACGTCTCCTATCCGTACAAGAGCCATGACCTCTGGTTTTTAACAGAAAGCGTGCGCTGGGGCTTCCTGCCAGAGGATACCCTAACAAATGCCAAAACCCTTATAGATAAAGTTAACCGCGAGGATTTGTGGAGAGAAGCCGCCAAAGAAATGGGCGTTGCTGCTGCTGATATTCCCACCAGTACATCTCGTGGAGTTGAAGAATTTTTTGATGGCATCAAGTTTGACCCAGAAAATCCTAAGGCTTACTTGCAGAGCCTCAAAATTAAAAAAGTCAAAGTTTAGTCAAAGTTTAGACGCGATATTTCAGGAGGACTCTAATAATGGTAACGCTGCAAAGACGCAATAGCGCAAATACTGTTCAGAATGTTTGGTTGTCCCGTCTGCAAAAGCAATATCCCGATCTTATTCCGCCAATTGCAGCGATCGCCATCTTTTTAGTTATTTGGCAGTTGTTTTCTTGGACTCCTGGAGCAACACTACCAGGACCTATCCAAGTGGTGCAAGACACGTGGATACTGATTTTGTATCCCTTTTATGACCGAGGCGGAATAGACAAAGGTTTATTTTGGCAGATTCTTGCAAGCTTACAACGGGTAGCGATTGGTTACTCATTGGCGGCAATTCTCGGTATTACCTTGGGTATTGTGATTGGTACAAATAAAGTCATGTACAAGGCTTTAGATCCAATGATCCAATTATTCCGAACTGTACCCCCTCTGGCTTGGGTACCGATTGCTCTTGCTGCTTTGCGACAAAACGAACCATCTGCCCTTTTCGTCATTTTTATCACGGCAATTTGGCCCATTTTGATAAATACAGCAGTGGGCGTAAAGCAAATTCCCCAAGATTACAACAACGTAGCCAAAGTTCTGCAACTTTCTCGTCGAGATTATTTCTTCAATATCCTCATACCCTCTGCTCTACCCTACATTTTTACAGGGTTAAGGATTGCGATTGGATTGGCTTGGTTAGCAATTATTGCCGCAGAAATTATCATGTCCGGCATCGTTGGAATTGGCTTCTTTATCTGGGATGCCTATCAAAATAACAAAGTCAGTGAAATTATTTTGGCTCTCGTCTACATCGGTGTCGTAGGCTTGATACTTGACAAAGCGATGCTTTGGGTACAGTCAAGAATTTTGCCAGAAGAACAGAAATAGTCATTAGTGAGCCAGCGCTGCAGGAGGGTTTCCCTCCGCAGGCGACTGGCGAACCCAAAGGGTCCTTTGTCATTAGTCATTAGTAAATGGCAAAGGGCAAATAAGAAATAACAAATAAAAATAACAAATAACAAAGGACAAAGGACAAATGAGTGTTTTTGTTGCCGTTGATCAAATTGATAAAGTCTTTTCCTTAACCGATGGTGGTAAATATATTGCCCTCAAAGGAATAGACCTCCAAATTAAAAAAGGAGAATTTGTTTCTCTCATTGGTCACTCAGGTTGTGGGAAATCTACCTTATTAAATATGATTGCCGGTCTGGATTTGCCAACTGAGGGTGTCGTGACTCTAGAAGGACAAAGAATCACTAAACCTGGTCCAGAGAGGATGGTGGTTTTCCAAAATTATTCTTTGTTGCCTTGGCGGACAGTACGAGAAAATATTGCCCTTGCGGTAGACTCAGTTATGAATGAATTGCCTGCGGGTGAACGCAAGGCAATTGTAGAAAAGCATATCGATATGGTGGGGTTGCGTCCTCATGCTGATAAACAGCCAGGAATGTTATCAGGTGGACAAAAACAGCGAGTGGCGATCGCTCGTGCCTTAGCAATTCGTCCAAAATTACTCTTGCTAGATGAACCGTTTGGAGCGTTAGATGCACTGACGCGAGGCAACCTGCAAGAACAGTTAATGCAGATTTGTCAGGAAAACGAAGTCACTGCCGTCATGGTGACGCACGATGTCGATGAAGCAGTGCTGTTGTCCGACCGGATTGTGATGCTGACAAATGGGCCAGAATCCAAGATTGGAGACATTTTGGAAGTGGATATTCCTCGTCCTCGCAAGCGCATGGAAGTGGTAGAACATCCCAGCTACTACAGTTTGCGGAGTGAGATGATTTACTTCCTCAATCAACAAAAACGAATTAAGAAACTTAGGGCAAGGAAAACAGCCGTTATCGCCCGTCACGGTTTAGAAAAAGTTAACCTCGAAATTGGTTTCCTCCCTCTGACTGCCTGCGCTCCTCTAGCTGTAGCTAAAGAGAAAGGCTTCTTTACCAAGTATGGTCTAGATGAAGTGTCCTTGGTGCGCGAATCCAGCTGGCGTGGAATTACCGATGGCATTACTGGCGGATATTTAGATGCTGCTCAAATGCCTGGTGGAATGCCAGTTTGGTTGACTGTGGGAGGACATGACGGTCGCCCTGTGCCAGTTGTGAGCGCCCTGACTCTCACCCGCAATGGTAATGCCATTACCCTAGATAAACGTTTTTATGACCAGGGGGTGTATACTCTAGCAGACTTCAAACAAGTGCTGCAAAAGTCTGCAAATCAACGCCATACTCTGGGGATGGTTCATCCTTCCTCAATGCACAACATACTACTGCGTTACTGGTTAGCAGCCGGTGGTATTGACCCTGACCACGATGTTTCCCTCAAAACTATTCCTCCGGCTCAAATGGTCGCTGACCTGCAAGCAGGAAGTATTGATGGTTACTGTGTGGGCGAACCTTGGAACTTGCGGGCAGCCACAGAAGGTATTGGCTTTACCATCGCTACAGATTTAGAAATTTTAGAAGGACATCCAGGCAAAGTTTTAGGAGTCCGTGAAGATTGGGCAGCAGCATATCCCAACACCCATGTAGCCCTCGTCAAAGCCTTATTAGAAGCTTGTCAATACTGCACTGATGAGAGAAATTCTCAAGAAGTTCGTGAAATTTTATCTCGGCGTGAGTATGTCAGTACCAATGAGGAATACATCCAACTTGGCGATCCAAACTCCTATGCTTGTAGCCTAGAACAACCAATGCGACAGTATGCCCATCATCTGTTTTTCGGAGATGGCGTTAATCGTCCCAGCCGCACGGAACATTTGTGGATGATGACCCAAATGGCACGTTGGGGCGATATCCCCTTCCCCCGGAACTGGATGGAAATCCTCGAACGAGTTTGTCGAGTCAATGTGTTCAGTACCGCAGCACGAGAACTAGGTCTGCTTGATATCAAGTATCATCGCGGTCCTATCCAGTTGTTCGATGGCTCTGTGTTTAATGCTGATGACCCCATTGCCTATCTCAATAGTTTGGATATCAAACGCAATGTTTCAGTGGCAGAAGTTGTGATTAACTCACGTTCTTCAGTGGCTGCCTAAGAATTTTAGATTTTGGATTGGGAATACTGATATAGCTAATGCGGAAATTCCAAGGAGTAACCCCATCATCCAAAATCTGAAAACTATGGAGCAACGAATAATTAACAGACGCACTGTTTAAAGCATCTCTACCACTTCTTAAGCCAAAATCAAAAATCCAAAATAAATATGCACAACCGGACTTTGACTTACACGGAAACATCAAGAGAGTCTACAACACGTAGCCGTTCCAATCCTTTCTTGCTCATTGAAGAAGTTTCTAAAATCTACCCCACGCCAAAAGGTCCTTTTACAGTACTACAAGGCGTTAACCTCACAGTGCATGAAGGAGAGTTTATCTGCGTTATAGGTCACTCGGGTTGTGGCAAATCAACACTGCTGAACATGGTTGCAGGATTTACCAAGCCAACCCATGGAAATGTATTGCTCGGCTCCAAACCCATCACCCAACCAGGCCCAGACCGGATGATGGTTTTCCAGAACTACGCTTTGTTGCCTTGGCTGACTACTTTTGAAAACATTTACTTGGCTCTTAATGCCGTCTTCCCAAATAAAACAAGGGCAGAGAAGTCAGCCATTGCACGCGATCATCTAGCACTGGTGGGACTCACAGAGGCAGCCGACAAAAAGCCGACACAAATATCTGGGGGGATGAAACAACGGGTTGCTATTGCAAGAGCTTTGGCGATTCGTCCGCAAGTTTTGATCTTAGATGAACCTTTTGGAGCGTTAGATGCGATTACCAAAGAAGAATTACAGGAAGAATTATTGAAAATTTGGAACGAACGGCGATGCACAGTGTTGATGATTACTCACGACATTGATGAAGCACTATTCCTAGCAGACCGTTTGGTGATGATGACTAATGGACCTGCTGCTAAAATCGGTGAAATCTTAAACATTCCTTTCTCTCGTCCCCGCGATCGCGCTCGGATTATGGAAGACCCAGAATACTACAAACTGCGGAACCACGCCCTTGATTTCCTCTTCCACCGCTTTGCTCACGACGAATAGAGATTGACACCTCGTTGCCCATTAGGTTGAAAAAATATTTGCAACACATCCATACGTAGAGACGCGCTGTTTGAAGCGTCTCTACAAAATCTATTTGTCACATTCTTTTTTCAAAATGGTATTAAAACAAGTTCATGAAAATATTAGCAAATATTAGCAGACATCAGCAGATATGCTAGACTAGTTGACAGCAATCTTTGGTTGTTGTCATGAAGCTATCTGAGTATGCCAAAAAATTAGGAGTTAGCTATTACGGACGGGCAAGATGCCCATCCCACAAGATATCTATTTAATAGAACTGATAAATCCTCTAAATATTTGTTGACAAAATACTAATTTTGTGTTAATAGTTGTACTGCCGTACGCCAGATGAGTCCAGCAACAATCAACGCTAAACCCACCAACCAAATTTGCTGTTCTACCCAAAAGGCTAGAAACGCACAGGAAGCCAAGCCCGCCCAACCTATCCATTTAGGATAAAGCCGTTCCTCGGGTGACAATTGCAGTGCTGCAAAGTTCGTAATTGCATAATAAATTAAAACGTTAAAGGCACTGAACGACCATGTGGTTTTCACATCTCCAATCAGAACCAAGCCTGCGATCGCAACTCCCACAACCAGCACTGCCAAAACGGGTGTGCTTCCTGACTGATTCAATCTGGCAAACAACCGTGGTAAATCCCGGCGTCTTCCCATTGCCAGTACAACACGGGACAATCCCAAAATCAAGTTCAGTAGCACCCCTAGCATTGCAGTCATCGCCCCGATCGCTACAACCAAACCAGCAGCAGGACCAGCAACATTACGAATGGCTACTTCAAGAGGTGCAGCTTGTGCTTGTTGAGTCACGTTGCCCAACACACCTGCTCCCACTGCCCCAATGCCAACTGCTGCCACTGTAATGTAAAGCAGCATTGTCAGCAGCAGACAGACAATCATAGCTCTAGGAATGGTTTTTCGCGGTTCTTTTGCTTCCTCGCCCATTGTAGCGATCCGACCATAACCTGTGTAAGCCACAAACATTAGGGCTGTAGCATGGAGTACTGATGCGGCATTCCCTGAGAAGAAGGGTGTTAGATTTTCAGCACCGACGGTGACAGCACGCGGCAAACAGACAATGACAAATAAACCCAAAGACAGCAATGTCACCGATACGATGATAATATTGACGAGGTTAGAGCGCCGAATTCCACTTAGGACAATTGCCGTAAAAACGATGACAGCGAAAAGAGCCGTGGGAACGAGCAAGCCACGCCCCATTAAATTGGTTGTGGTCAATAAGTAACTGGCAAAACCTAAGGCAGCAGTGGCAGCAGATGCTGTTTTAGCTAAAAGAAACATCCAGCCAGCTATAAAACCAAACCAAGGATTTAAATATTTGTACCCATATTCATATGTTCCACCACTCACGGCATGATTAGCAGCTAGTTGGGCGCTGTTCAGACCGTTGCAGGTAGCGACAAAAGCGGCAAGTGCTACTGCAACAATCACCGCAGGTCCAGCAATTCCAGCCGCAATACCTATGCTCACAAACACGCCGGTGCCAATAATTGACCCCAGCCCCATCATGGTTGCACCTAGCACTCCCAACTCTCGTTGCAGTTGGGGTGTTATCGTTTTACCTGACACAAGAAATCTCCTCGTGAGCTTGAGTTTCTTACCACTTGTTTGGATGCGCTAATATTATCGTATATCGATATCGTTTTTCTATATATAAAATGGCATAAGTCGTGTATGATCTGTTCAATAAAAGTACACTATTTTTAGCAACATACCGGAGTATTTATGGAGAACGCTAAAAAGGTCAGTGATGAACTCTATACTGCTGGGCAACCAACATCTGGAGATTTGCAACAAGCAGTTCAGGAGGGATTTAAATCTGTCGTTAATTTACGTTCTCCCGATGAAGCGGATTCTCTTTCGGATGAGCAGCAGCAGGTGGAAGCGGCGGGACTCAATTACGTCAACGTGCCGCTAAATCCCAAGAAGGCTGATGATGAATTGACAGCTAAGGTTCTCAAGGAGATTTCGGGCTTACCAACGCCAATTTTGTTGCATTGCGGTGCGGGGGCAAGAGCTGATGCCCTCGCTTTGATTGCTCTTGCCACTAAGGAGGGGTTAAGCCGCGAGCAGATTTTGAAAAAAGCAGAGGAACTAGGAATTAACATAAATCAGCCGCACCTTAAACAGTTTTTGGAAACTCAAGAGTGATCCTCAAATAATTCTCCGAACAACTCTCTAACCTTCTGTTTGGCATCCTCTAAAGCCTCTTTTCCCAAAGGCGTTGCTCGGTAAACCCGGCGCGAGTGCTTTCCTGAACGCTCCTCAGTTGAGTGTAGGTATCCCTTGCGCTCCAAGTCATGAAGCATGGGATAGAGAGTTCCTGGGCTAAGCTTATAGCCATGACGAGCTAACTCCTCAATGATGCCCAGACCGAATATCGGTTCTCGAACTGCATGATGAAGAATGTGAAGTCGAATTAGACCTGAGTAGAGTTCTTTGTGGTCCATTAAACTGAATCTTGAATTCTCGTCCCTTCAACGATAAAAAACCGTGGTTTTCAAGGTCAAACCACGGCTTATTTTTTCGTCCAAAAAATCTTGCCAAAAAATCTTAAATGTTCTTAATCGCGACCGTTAAGAGCAATAAGCAATCGCAAAATAAAAACAAACAAATTGATGTAGGTCAAGTACATTGATAAAGCTGCAGGCAAGTATTGGTCATCTTTGTAGGTGCGTGGCAGGATGTAAAAGTCAACCACAGATGCACCCACAAAGAGAAACACGCCCAGACCGGAGATGGCAATTTCTAACCAATTCGGCGTATAAACACCAAATGCGCTGAACAAAAGTTGGACAACGAGTACGGCAACTAGGGCAATTACTCCCAGATTAATCGTTTTGGTCAATGCCATACCATCTTGCTCAGAGAGATTTGAGCCAATTTGACGGGCGGCAATAAACGTAACACCACAACCGAGGGCAGCCAACCCAATACCTTGAATACCTACACCTTGGTTTTTCAGTGCCACAAAGATTAAACCACTGAGAGTGTACCCCGTGAGAAGGCTGTAGGTTGCCAACAACGGCAGTGCAACTTTGTTATTGCCTTTTTCGGCAACGTTCTGGGAAACGAAGAACAGAATCAACTGTAGGACGATCGCACCAAAGAAGGTGGGTAAGAATAGCCCGGGGTTAGTACGGAGAACACCCAGTCCGCCGTAACTTCCCAGTGCCGTTAGCACCAGCCCACCGCCTACATACGGCAAGGCGTTGGCAATCACATTGGGACCTACGAGGGCTTGAGTTTTAGCCTGACGAAATGCGTCACGGAAGTTGCTGGTATTGCTCATGTTTTACAAATGGTTTTTAGTCAAGCATTGCTCTTATTCCCATTTTTACTGATAACCAGAGCTAGTGACCATAAAGTATAGTGCTGAGTCCTAAGTTATTGCTCAGTAGGTCGGCACAAATAAAGTTAACGAGTGTGCCTCCTAACGGAGGAGCTACGAAGGGCGCAAAGCAGCGTCTGGTGACAGGAGAGGGCTGTCATGAGTCATTAGTAAGAGTGCGCGAGTTTCAGGCGTTATTACTTTCCCTCTTCTTCGTGTTTATTTCTAACCTACCTACTTATGTAGCACTCAGTACTCTGAAATGTACATTTTATAATCTCAAACCAACCAAAAATTTCCAGAAAAAGTAACCGTGTAAATGCTGAAATCTTGGAGAAGAATCCTTATAAGTTCAGTGAAACAACGAATTGTGTCCTTAAGCGTTTCTAAGGAAAATAATGACAGCTTTGATAAAGTTTAGGCAACTCCATTTTTTATAGAAAAGGAGTTTATATGACAGCAAGTCAGTTTTCTATCCAATTTGATGGTATGGAATTATTACGGTTATACCATCAAAATCGTTGTATTAAAACTCGTAATCAACTTGTACAATTACATACTGGCTTAGTACGAAAAATGGCTCATAAATTCAGTCATCAATGCAATGAGCCATATGAAGATTTAGAGCAAATTGGTTATTTTGGTTTGATAAGAGCAATTGAGCGCTTTGATCCAAGACAAGGATATGCTTTTAGTTCGTTTGCCATACCCTACATTCGGGGTGAAATGCTGCACTTTTTACGCGATCGCGGTACCCTATTAAAGATTCCTCGCCGTTGGCAAGAACTCTATAATGAGGGGCAAAGAGTTCGCAAAGAATTGGCTGGGACTTTAGGTCGTCCTCCCAAAGATTCAGAAATTGCAAGCGTTCTCAAGGTATCTGTCCAAGAATGGCAAGAAACCAAATTAGCTGTTCAAAACCGTATGCCTTTGAGTTTGGACGCTACGATAGTTCAAAACATTGATTGCCAAATTACCCTAGGTGAAGCACTTCCTTGTCAACGTTCTGTTGCTGTGCAACAACAAGACGAAGAACGGCAACAACTTCAAGGAGCAATAAATATGCTAGAAGAAAAGCCCCGCATGGCAGTTGAAATGGTGTATTTGAAGGAACTTTCTCGCAAAGATACCGCTAAGAATATTGGCACGAGTCCAATGACAGTGACACGATATTTGCAAAAGGGAGTTCAAGATTTAGTCTCTATGTTAAGACCGCAAGCGGTGTAGCAGCAGGGTTATGATGTTCTTTTTAGAAAATAGGAGAGAGCGGGGAGATGAGGATGCTCACATCAACGAGATTTCAAATCAGCAATTGCTCCTTTTGTCATAGCAGCAATGGCTTTATCCGTAGCTTTGGGCAAATGGTAATACTTGCCTCCTGCTGTCTTGGCTAACTCCTTCGCAAACCCAGTAGAAACGAATTTACTTTCCGTATCAATGACTAATAACTGCATTCCCAAAGCACGTATTCTGGCACCAATTTCTAACAATTCTGCTTTGATATCTGGTTTTTGTCCTGGTTCTTGCGGTTCTCCCAAAGAACGCGACAGAGGAATATTGCCGCGTCCATCGGTTATCGCTACAATCACAACTTGTCCAATATCTCCACTCATCTGGGCATTTGAACCGACGCGCACAGCTTGGGTTAAACCATGAGCCAGCGGGGAACCACCACCACAGGGTAATCTTTCCAGGCGGTTACGCGCCAAAGCAATAGAACGCGTCGGAGGCAATAATACCTCCGCCTGTTCTCCTCGGAAGGGGATCAACGCCACTTGATCACGGTTTTGATATGCTTCTGTCAGCAATTGCATAACCGCACCTTTAGCTGACTGCATCCGGTTCAGTGCCATTGAACCTGAAGCATCTACCACAAATACGACTAAAGCACCTGCTTTGCGTACCAAGCGCTTAGCTCGAATATCACCTTGTTCCACAAATACGCGCCGCTGTTTTGACGATGACGAAGATGAGGATGTATTGTCTCCCTTGCTCCCCTGCTCAAGAGCTCCCCTGCTTTCATACCGCTGCCGTCGTGCTTTTTGATACGGAGCTGCTGCTCTGAGTGTGGCATCTACAGCAATCCGTTGGACTTTGCCCTTAGGCAACATCGGCTTAATATAGCGTCCCCGGTCTTCAGAAAAGATGATACTGCGACTGCCAGACTTACCTCGCTTTTGGGCTATTTGAGCAAAATAAAGCACACTGGGGTCAAGAACTACCCCTTCAGGGTCAAAGATAAATTCTTCTGGGATGCCAGGCGGTTCTTGTTCTGGCTGTTCTTGATTTTCTTCTTGTTCTTCCTGTTCTGGCTGTTCTTGATTCGATTCGTCTTGGGGTTCCTCTTGATTTTGTGGTGGAGGTGGAGGCGGTGGCGGTGGTTCTTCGGGTGGCGGTGTCTGCACGACAGTTGCCCGTGGGACTATCACCAATTCCACAGCACGGCGCAAATCTTCGGCATTCACTTGTGTGCGTCCATCCAAAGCAGCAGATGCACGCGCCACGCGTGCAGCAAATAACTCAGCACGGTGTCCTTGCACTGCCCCTCGAATTGCTTCTTCCACCAAGTAGGAAATTTGTTCATGGGTGATGTCAACGTCTTTTAACCATTCCCGTGCCAGGATAATTTGGGTTTTGATGGCGTCTGTATCTTCGCTGTACTGCTTGAGAAATTCTTGGGGAGATAGGGAGTAGGCGATCGCTTGCTCTACAGCTTGCACTCTGTCATCTAAACCTAGGACACCATCTGCAGAAAGGGCGATCGCAATTCTATCTAATAAGTGTTCCCGTAATGCTCCTTCTTCTGGATTGTAGGTAGCGATAAATAAGGGCTTGCAGGGATGCTGAAAACTGATGCCCTCGCGTTCAATTTGGTTGCGTCCCTCAGATAAGACTGTTAAAAGCTGATTAGATATCTGCTCATCTAATAAATTGATTTCATCTATATAGAGAACGCCTCGGTGTGCTTGGGCGAGCAAACCTGGTTGAAAGATAGTTTCTCCTTGCTTAACTGACTGTTCGACATCAACAGAACCCAACAGTCGGTCTTCTGTCACTCCCAAAGGAATTTGTACAAAGGGTGTGCGGATGATTTCGGTTTCTATTGTGGAGTGCGCATCCGGTTCCTCCGACTCCAATGGCAAGCAAGATGCTTGCCCCACAAGTGCCAAAAGTTTGTCATCCCATTCTTGTGGACGGTTGGGATCGCAGTTGCTGATAGAACCTTTAACAACTTCAATGGGTGGAAGTAGGGCGTGGATAGCACGCGCCATCACAGATTTTGCCGTACCGCGACGACCTGCGATCGCCACTCCTCCTAACCCTGGATCTACCGCTGCTAGTAGTAAGGCTAATTTTATTGCTTCCTGACCGACTACAGCTGTCAGGGGAAAGGCGTTACTGAGAGGGGTGATGGAAGGCGCAGGCATAGTTTGAATCAAAGCTAGTCCAGGTTCCTAGCATACCAAACCTGACGACCTCTGGGATAGTCTACTCCCCTAATGTTGAACATTAGTGACCATGTTCTTGGTAAAGAAAGCAAGAAATAGAGCATCGTTCACTTTCAATATTGACTTTCAAGACCCGAAACCGTTTCTCTAGAATTCACTTTGCTTTCAGTTTCTTCAATTAATATTGTCGATACAGGTTTCTTCTGGATAGTTATGACAAAATTCTAACGAACTTCTGGTTAGTATTCAGCAATACCTTACTCCATTAGTAATAAATCATTGCTACCTCTTTAGCCAGAGGCGTTAGTACTATCAAGCCTCTAAGGTAAAGCTAACAGGCAAGGCTACCTCTGATGTTTTCAATCAAATTGAATGAGGGGGTGTGCCGAATTTTTCTACTTACGGCTTTGGTGCGCTCGCGAAATCATTGCCTACTTTTCCATCAATGCCAGACTCAACCAGCTGCAAATAAAGTATGCAGTCACAATATCATAGCACTCCAGAAGGGTTAAGCCAGTGCCATTCAAAGGTTGGTGATGGATCGGAACTAGCAAATTTTCAAATTTTACCAAATAATCAGTAGTTCAACTTACCCATTAGAGTATTCAGCTTAGTTTATGAATATTCCGATTTACCCGTGGACATTAATGTTAAGAACTTATCGTAATGTCCTTCCAACCGTTCGTTTTTACTTAAATCAATGGAAAGAACGTGCAAATAAAATTCCAAATTTAGAACTTCGCAACCAAGCATTAATGAGTATCGAAACAAAAACATTTCACTGTGAAGGTGGAGCCATATATGGATTATTGGCTAAAAACTACAGCGAGGAACTGATACGTTTTATTGTTGCTTATCAAACAATTAGTGATTATTTAGATAATTTATGTGACCGAAGCACCTCGCTTGATCCTGAGGATTTTCGCGCTTTGCATGAATCAATGTTTCATGCCTTAACGCCAGGAGCAGAATGCGTAAATTACTATCGCTATCGTCAGGATCAAGAAGATGGAGGCTATTTAAGACAACTGGTTAAAACTTGCCAGGATGTGTTAGAAAAAATTCCAGCTTATCCAAAAATATCTTCGGCTCTTTATGAACTAGCCACCTATTATTGTGAGTTACAAGTACATAAGCATGTGCAGGTTGAAGAGCGTGTTCCGCGATTAAAAGCCTGGTTTGAATTGCATCAGGATAACCTTCCTGAGATGAGTTGGTATGAATTTTCGGCCTGTGCTGGTTCAACACTGGGAATCTTCTGTTTGATTGCCTATGCCTCCGATGAAAATTGTACTGAAGACTTAATCAAGCAAATCAAAAATGCTTATTTTCCGTGGTTGCAAGGGCTACATATTTTACTTGATTACTTGATTGATCAGGAGGAAGATCGTCTTGGTGGTGATTTGAATTTTTGTTTTTACTATAAAAATAAAAATGAAATGACCAAGCGGTTTACACATTTCCTGAAAAAGGCTAAGGAAAGTGTAGCTCAGTTACCACATACAAACTTTCATCAGATGATTAATCAAGCATTAATAGGGATTTATTTGGCTGATGAAAAAGTCAGAAGTCAAAAGGAAGTTCAAGAAATGAGCAAACATCTTATACGCCTTGGTGGCGGTTCGACGTTCTTTTTTTTCTTAAATGGTCGGGTTATGGCTCTTCTTCGCTAATGTCAACTGTTTATATATAGCAGTTTTATTTGTGTTGTAAAAATTATCAACCGCCAAGACGCCAAGAGCGCCAAGAAAAGAGAGAACAGAGAATTTTACGTTCGCGTAGTGTGCCCGAAGGGCTTATGATTTAGGATTGCTATAGCAACACCATCTGTTTAATTAGTCAGACTATTGGATTGTAGTGTACTTGTCCCATCTTTTTGACTTTAGCACCAATCTCAATTTCTAGATAAAATTGCAATGGAGTTCCAGAGATGTCTAAAATCGTTGTTATTGGAGCAGGTCCAGCAGGATGCTCAGCTGGATATCATCTTTCTAAAAGTGGGCATCAAGTGACTCTTATAGATAAACAGAGCTTTCCTAGAGACAAAGTCTGCGGAGACGGCATCAGTTTTAAGTCGGTTCAGGCGTTGTTCCCAATGGGGATCTACCCGCAGGATATCAAACGCTTGATGCCCGAGTTTGCGCCTATCGATGGGCTTTTGCTCGGAGTCTCGAACGGAAGTTACAATCTGCATAATACTGAGCTTGAAGGATATTGCATCCCTCGGTTTGCCTTTGACAACCTACTTTATGAAAGAGCTATAAATGCAGGGTGCATTGCTCTCACCCAAAGTATCACCAATCTTGACCGCCACCCGGAGCTGTACAGCGATTTTGATTACATCATAGACGCGCGCGGCGTCAGTGCGGGTGATGTGGATGCGATCGCTATCAGAGCGTACTGGAGTATCAAGTCAGAAGATTTCGAGCCATACCTTTCCAAGGCTCAAATTTACTTTGACAAAATTCTTGGGATCAACGGGTATGGTTGGATATTTCCAGCCGATACAAAAAGTGGATTGGTGAAACTCAATGTTGGAGTAGGCATATGGATGGATGAATACCAAAAGATGAACACAAACATCATCCGGCTTTTTGACCAATTCATCCAACGTAATGATAGAACGAAGGAACTCTTAAGCAAGATTGTTGCGAAGCATAAACCCAAAGTTTATCCCCTAGCAACTGCAAAGAAAGGCAACAAAGTTAGCAATGGAAAAATCCTGAGGATTGGTGATGCTGCCAACTTAACAGATTCTCTGACTGGCGAAGGGATTGCAAATGCCATTCTCAGTGGTTTATATGTTGCACAAGCAATCAATATGAGCACCACTCTGGATTTGGCAGCCCAGAATTGGCAACGCCTTTATCAGGCATATTTTGAGGAGGAGATCCGTGCTGGCTTGCGGATAAAATCTTTAAGGAAATACTCATTCATGAACAATATGCTTATCTGGCTGATGAAAAGGAATCATCGAGTTGCTGAACAAGTGACTCATGCAATTGTGGGCGTAGTTCCGTATAATGAGCTACTACCTTCATTTAGGCATTGATAGAGCGTTTGGTTATAGTCGGTATTCGTTTGAGGAGCAACAGTCTGAGTCATCTTAAAAAGTGAGTCATGAATGAATTAAACAGAGTTAGGAACTGGATATTGGTCAAACTTTTGCATCAATTCAAGTAGCTCCTCTTGGCTAGGCTGTCGTCCATTCTTAGTCAGTTCGGCTAACCCCTCAAAATACTGCTCGCGTGAATCCGCAGGACAGAACATAATTAACAGCTTTGATCGCGTTTGTCCTGGATTGGAGAAGCCATGCGCAGTGTTCTCTGGCACAAGCATTAAAGTTCCAGGCATGGCAGTCACTTTACGTTGATCCACGAGCAATTCGACTGAGCCTTCTACTACATAGAATATTTCGGTCAATTGCTTGTGAATATGAGGACTTGCGCCTTCGGTTCCTGGGTCCATGACAAACTCGAATAGCCCAAAGTGATTATGTGTATCTTTGCCTGTCACTTTGAAGGTGCAAGTGCTGGTGCGAATTTGGACTGATTGCCCTTCTCCTGGTAATAAGATGACGGGTAGCGACATACAGACCTCCTAATGGTTAAGAATTTGGAATGACTGCAACAGCATCAACTTCAAACAACATGCCATCAAGTGCAAGCCTTGGCACCGGAATAAGCGTCTGAGTTGGTACTCGTTCTCCCCACATCGCCTGCACTACAGCCGTTAATTGCTGCAATTTGGACTCGTTATGATCGACCACAAGCGTAGTAAGTTTTACCACGTGTTCCGGACGTGCGCCAGCGGCAGTTAGAGCGACGCGGAGATTGGCAAAAGCCTGCGTCAATTGGGTAGCAAAGTCACCAACAAGATTGCCTTTTTCGTCCTCGCCACCTTGACCTGCAACATAAATAATAGTTGCTCCTGGTGGTGCGATCGCCACATGAGTGTAGCCATTTGTCCATGGGTCATACAACCCTACTGGATTGATACGTTGAATTTCTCTAACCATTGCTGTAGATGATTTGAGCCAAGTTATTTTCTAAGAAGGGGATGGATATTTGTCCCCACCTCTTAAGGATACTAGTATCTATTTATCTGTCCACCACCTGTATACTGTCCTGGAATCTGACCAGGAGATGAATAAATAGACTGTGGTACTGAACCAGGCGATTGCTGCAACCCTGAATTTCCATAAGTATTAGGAATTACAGGAGTATTAGAAGTAACACTACCTTGATTGGGGGTGTAGTAGGGAGCAATGTTATTGGGTGTAGCAGAGGTGTAGGGTGAGACTACCGATGCTGGTTGTGCAACACTAGGCAATGGCTGACCGCTATTTGTGATATTCAACCTATTCCTCATAATTTGGTCATAAAGAATAGCGGAGCGATCAGGGACTGCACTTGGAGTTTGCGGTATGCCTCTTAGTCCTCGTTGAGGTTGAGGGTAAGCTGCGCCAGAAATGGGATTTTGCGGTAGTAGGTTATTGAAACCCGGTTGAGGGTTAGCTGTTCTAGAAAAGGAATTTTGCTGCTGATTTGAGATTCCTGGCTGTATGTAACCTGCGCCAGAAATGGGAGTTTGGGGTAGCAGGCTATTTGCACTTGGTTGAGAGTAGCTTGTTCCAGAAATAGAATTTTGTTGTTGATTTGTGACTCTTGGCTGTATGTAACCTGTTCCAGGAATGGAATTTTGCGGTAGTAAGTTATTGAAACCCGGTTGAGAGTAGCCTGTTCCAGGAATGGAATTTTGCAGCCCATTTGTGACTGGGGGTTGTATGTAACCTGTTCCAGAAATCAGTCCCGACTGCGTAGAACCTGTTCCTATATTGGGATTGATTGTGTTTGGACTTAACCCAGTGCTTGGAATAATCTGACTACTTCTGTTTTGGTTGGATAATTGGGATTGCTCAAAGAGATTTTTTTGAGTTGATGTGGTGCCATTTAAGTTTGGCTGATTCTGGTTCTTCGATTGGTTAAGCGCCGTTTGCAGGGCGCTTTCTGAGGCAATATTTTGATTAGGTCTGGTAGTATCTGCTAATCCCGTACCCAAACCAAAGGAATTTTTTACTGGATCTTGTTGACCAAACGAAGGTGTTAAAGCATTGACTGCTTGTGAGTTGCTACCACTCTGAAAATTCTTTAGCTGCAATAAATTTTCTGCTTGTGTAACAAAGGGATTTTCCAGCTTTGGAGCGGGTGCGGAATCACCTTCCTTGACGCTAGCCTTTGATTTGTCATCAGTTGCAGAAGTTTGGCTTTTGCTATTTAAAGCCTCTAATAAGATGTCTCTGCTGTTTTTTGCCTGAGTCTTTTGCGTGGGCTTGGTCGTTCTTGCTGCTGGTGAATTTTCATTGCCCGAATCCGTATTAAACAGGACTGGTAAGCTATCAATGTCCGCAGCAATTGCCCGATCTTCTTCTGAAAGAGACGATTTGGCAGGCTGGTTTGCAGCGAATTGGTTTTTTTGCCAATCAGTAAAAAAGCTTGGATTTGCCCAGTATTCTTTAATGGTCAGACCTACGACCGATAAAAAAATTGCTGCTCCCCAAAAACCAGGTCGCGATAAGTTCCATAACCTAGCTTTGAGATAGCGTAAGTGCGCGGGAGGATAATGGCGGCGTGACATGGGCAATAAAGTTTGGGTTTACAAAGAAAGTGGCAAAACTTCAGAAAAGTTCAAAGCAGTCGTTTCCGTATGAAGCTTTTCTCGTTGACTTATAGCAATTTTCATTTTTCTATGATTCGCGAGTACCCAATTAACCCCAAGAATTTTTCGCCGTTACTGGGTATACTCCAAACCGTCAGGAGATATCACAAACGAACTTGAATTTTACTTTTATCCTACCTACTCCACAGTTATCAGTCATCACCTGCAGGTGGATTTTAGTAGAAAATTTATCTTTGTGCTACCCGCATCAATAAGAATGTACCTATTCCTAACCCTAGGAAGTTCGGCAACCAAGCTCCCACAATAGTAGAAAAAATACCCGCCTGTGCTAAAGCACCGGTAATAAAATAAAGTATATAGTACGTAAATATAACGATGACACTTATACCAAAACTTGTGCCTCGACCTGTGCGCTGAGGTATGGTTCCCATTGCTGCACCAACCAAGCCAAAAACGACACAGACAAATGGTAAGGCTATTTTTTGTTGAATCCTGACTTCGAGTTTGCGAATTTTTGGCTCATCACCGCCGAGGCGTTCAATCTCCAATTGTTCCAGCGATTGGGCAATGTTCATTTCACCATAGTCTCGGCTTTTCTGCGCCAAATCTAGTGCTGTACGAGGCAATTTCACTTGTTGGTGTTCAAACCGTAGGATATTGCGATAAGAGCGGTCTGGGGCGACCAAATAGATGGTACCGTTGTAAAAATCCCAGAGGTTTTGAGATGGATTCCACTCGCCTGATTCTGATACAATAATTTGACTTAAACCTTCTGTTGAACGGTCTATAATCGTCAAGCCTTTCATCTGCTTGCCATCAAATTCGTCAGCATAAAACAGGCGGTTCAGAATTTTTTTCTGACCCTTACCATCCTCCTGCTTGACCTTTTGGTATTCTGGATAAAATATATTTTGCTGCTTAACAATACTTGGCTGCTCTGACTTTAAAGCTTTGTCCAAAATTTGAGATGCTTGATATTTTGAGGCTGGTGCAAGATGCTCGTTAAACACAAAGGTCATTCCTGTGACTACCAAACTCAACATCACAGCGGTTAGCACCATCCGATAGACACTTACCCCACAGCCGCGCAGAGCGATCAGTTCGCTTTCGCTTGAAAGACGACTGTAAGTCATCAAAGTCGCCAGCAGGGTAGACATGGGGAAGGCTAAAACGATAAACTCTGGCAGCCTTAACACAAACACCTGAACGGCAATCCCTACCGGTAGCCCGGATTCGACAATTTTCCGCACCAACTCGAACATCGCATCTATTGTGACGCCGATGGAAGCGAAAGCCCCAACACCAAACAAAAATGTTGGCAGCAATTCCCTCGTCAAGTAGCGATCCATGATCGAAAATGGCAGCAGCGAATTAAGGGTGTAGAAAGACTTGTATTTAGCCATTAGTCAGAAGTCATGAGCCATTGAAAAATAAAAAACAAAAAAATATTTGAAAAGTTTAATTTCAAATTCTTAATCTAGACTTGGAACTTATCGCCTAGATAGTATTGTCTGACAAGCGGGTTATTATAGAGTTCGCTAGAGGTGCCAGAAGCAAGGATTTGCCCTTCGCGCATAATATATCCGCGATCCGTAATCGCAAGAGTTTCGCGGACGTTGTGATCTGTAATTAAAATGCCCATATGGCGATCGCGCAGTTGCGCCACAATTTGCTGAATTTCTGAGACTGCGATTGGGTCAACTCCAGCGAATGGTTCATCCAAAAATAAAAATTTTGGTCCTTCCCTTCCAGCTGCTAAGGCTCTTGCCAATTCCGTTCGGCGTCTTTCACCTCCAGAAAGTTGAATTCCTTTACTATTAGCCAACTTTTCCAAACGAAACTCCCGTAGCAAACTTTCCACTCGCCGTGCCCATTCCCAGCGTGGTACATTAGTTTGCTCTAGCACTAAAAGAAGATTGTCTCGCACGCTAAGCTGGCGAAAAATACTTGCTTCCTGCGCTAAATAACCAATACCTAGCCGCGCCCTTCTATGCATTGGCAATGGAGTCACATCTATATTGTCTAACCAAACGCTTCCTTGGTCTGGTTTTTCTAACCCTGTGGCAATGTAAAAAGTTGTCGTTTTACCAGCGCCATTGGGACCAAGTAATCCAACGATTTCGCCTTGAGCAACAGAAAGGTTAACGCGATTGACGATAACTCGCTTGCCGTAAGATTTGTGGATATTTTCTAAGACAATTTTCACTTGTCTGCGCCCTTTACTCAGTTATCGCTGCTGGTTAGTTTTCTTTAGAGGCGCGGTTGCCGGAGCAGATCCAGGAGCTTGATTGTTAACTTGATTGTCGTTGACCATGTAGATTGATTCTACCTGACGACCTGATTTGGGTGTAGCAACAAATCGCCCTTCGTCAATCAGATACGTCACTGTGTCAGCTTTTATACTATTACTGCCCTGTTGTAAAACATAAACATTGCCACTGAGAACAATTTGACGTTCGCGGGTAAAGTATTGTGCTTGGGCAGCAGTTGCCTGAATACCTCGTCCTGGATAAGACAGTTCTACGTCACCGCGAACAGTTGCCACTTGTGTTTTAGAGTTATACTCTTGCTGTTTGCCACGGATGTAGAGAGGACGATTTTGCCCAGCAGGTGCTTGAGGTGTTTGTGCAGTCGCTCTTTGCAGTTGGCAGGGAAATGTCATTGCGCCCAAAAGTGCAACTGGTAGCATCAAGGCTAAGCCCAAACGACGCTTATGAAATTGAGGCAATTGATAGTGGGGCATCATAGCAATTTAGAATTTATGATTTCTGATTGTTATTCCAATTCTCTCAACTACTTTAACCAGAAATAAAATACACTTTCTGGACTTTTGTTTGGATAGTAACTGGTTAAAACTAAGACTATTGACGCTTTCCCCATCTTTAAGGTTTCATATCACGTCCGGTTTGTTACCTAGCAGTTCCCTTAGAACCTCACCCCAAGGAGTGGCTGACGCCAAACTTCCCCTGCCTGCGAGCGCAAAGGGTTTCTCTCGTGCCAACTAGGAGCATGGTGGGGTTCCGTCCTTTGCAATGTATGCTACTTAGTCTAGAAACGAACTTGTTTTGTTGACTGCGAAAGCACACAGATTTGCTTCTACTGCCAACTAGCTTGAATTTCAAATATCTTAATAATTATTTAATATTTTTTTGAATTCTTTACTCTTTTTCATGATTCACTTGTATAATCCTGGGCAAGGGCAAAGCTTCATCTTCACCCAGCTTAAGGGCAGCAATCTTTTCTGGCTCTGTTTGTTGTAGTGCGGTCAACAATGCCGCACTCTGGCTTAATACTTCGTCTACATCAATGCCGCCATATTCTGATGGGTAACGTCGCAGGCGATTGCTACCCTCACCCAACAAAATCATTGCACCACGCAAGTTGTGGTTACTTAGATGATACAGCGCCACAGCAATTTGCAGAATGCCTTGATAAAAAGTTTTTTCTGGCTCTGCTGCTTCAATCCACAGAGCCTCTAAGGTGTCATGACAGGCATAGTACTCCCCAGCATTAAACTGCTCGACACCTTGCCAAAACTCATCGGGCATTCCTTCGTTCATGCCATGCTATCTCGCACTTGTTTGATTGTTTCTAAAGAGATTTCTTGCTGATCCCCTGCAAAGTCATTATCTGAAGTGAGGAACAGCATACAGTGGCACTCTTTGCGCTCTCGCATTGGGACGCATGGACAGTTCCAAAAAGTCGCTTTGACTTCCGCTTCTTTGTCTTCATAGTGGCGACAGGGACACAAAGGAGCTCCAAGTTCGTCTTTGTGCTTGGCAAGTCCTTCAATGACAACTGCTGTCACAGAGGGTTCAGAACAGAAGTACGTTCCAGTGCGCTTGGCGTATTGTTCGGAAAAATGTCGCATTGCCTCTAGGCTGTGTTCGCTGGATTTTGTGTTAACTTCTGGTGAAATCATGGGATCGGCGACTCATAATTTAAACATTTCTTTGCATTGTACCGCAGCCTATGGGAGCTATAACTAGGGATGATTCCCCCTATTTATAGAGACTTTGGATTTTGAATGCATGGATTTTGGATTGGTGAAAACTGCACGGGGAGCAGAGTATACTGGTACTGGCATGCATCTTGCAAATCATATAGAAATGCCATTTCGCTGCATTCATTGAAAATTTGAATCCAAGAAATTTGTATTTCTTCTTAACTTATTGTTTTTTGCAACTGGGGTTGGAGTGGTTGTTGAGAGTCCAACACTATCCGTGGATAATCTCTATTCACTATCACCTGTTCGTCGGGTAAAGATACATTATGCCACAGCACCCAACTGCTGCCGCTAGGTCTTGTGTACTGCTTTGCCTAAGATAATAGGTAATATATCTTGAACTTGCAGCAGAGTAACAGGTCGGTTGGTCTGGTTGAGGATTTCTAATTCGATTGTTAAATCGTCTCCTGCTGTCACACGTTAAATCGGAAGACGCTGGACAACTAAACCCAAAAGCGGTGCTTTTGATGTGACTACTCCATTAGGAAAATTGCAGTCTATTCGTCACAAGCATTGTCAGCCAATCCATCGCAAAGATGGTTACTCGTACAGTTTTCACCCAATGTCCACTATTGTCCAGTAAAACGTTGTTTAGAGGCGTCGCGATCGCGCTGGTAAGATTGCTGCTATCCCAAACAGGGCAAAACTTACGCCACTAATAACATATAGCCAGCCATTGTATTGATGCCTGCTATGAAAATAAAACCACAGATGGACACAGATGCACACAGATAATTTATCGGTGTGTATCGGTGTTCATCTGTGGTTCTTGACTAAATACAGACTTTTGTAACAAGTCTATTGACAGATGCGCCATAACGCATCTTTACAAGACTATCTAGCGTTTAGCTAACTTCTTCGCCACCTTCCGCAGACGAATTGACTGGGGAGTGACTTCCACCAGTTCATCGGGTCCGATGTATTCCAAAGCACGCTCTAGACTCATGTCTACTGGTGCTTGCAGCTGCACCAGTTCATCACCGCCGGATGCACGGTGGTTGGTGAGTTGCTTTGTTTTACAAACGTTCAGTTCCAAGTCTTGGGGACGATTGTGTTCTCCCACAATCATGCCTTTGTAAACCTTGGTTCCTGGAGTGATAAAGAATACACCTCTATCTTCGGCGTTCTTCATGGCGTAGAAGGTGGAAACCCCTTCCTCAAATGAGATTAAGACGCCTTTGTTACGAGCCTCAATATCACCAGAGAGAGGACGGTAGTCAAGGAAACTGTGGTTCATGATACCTTCACCACGAGTCATCCGCATGAATTCACCCCGGAAACCGATTAATCCACGGGCGGGAATGACAAACTCTAGCTGGGTGCGTCCGTTAGCACCAACTTGCATATCTTGCATTTCGCCTTTGCGTTGCCCGAGTCGTTCAATACAACTGCCAACGGCATCTTCAGGAATATCCAATACCAAAAGTTCGTAAGGTTCGCAAGGATGCCCGTTGACTTCGCGGTAAATCACCTGTGGCTGGGATACCTGAAACTCATAACCTTCGCGGCGCATGGTTTCGATTAAAATGCCCAGGTGGAGTTCTCCACGTCCGGAAACTTGGAATTTATCCGGGGAGTCGGTTTCTTCAACGCGTAAGGCGACGTTGGTTTCTAGTTCGCGGAAGAGGCGATCGCGCACTTGCCGCGATGTCACCAACTTGCCTTCTTGACCAGCAAACGGCGAATCATTCACCGAGAAGGTCATTTGCAATGTTGGTTCATCTACCTTAATCAGTGGCAATGCTTGGGGATCGTTGGGGTCAGTAATTGTTTCCCCAATGTTGGCATCGGCAAACCCTGCTACAGCTACGATATTGCCAGCGGATGCTTCTGTGATTTCAATCCGCTTTAGCCCTTCAAAGCCCATCAGCTTGCTGATTTTTCCCTTGACAGTTTCGCCGTTTTCTTTCATCAAAGCGGCTTGCTGCCCCATGCGGATAATGCCGTTGTGAATTTTGCCAATGACAATCCGTCCCAGATACTCGGAATAATCCAGGGTTGTCACTTGTAATTGCAGTGGTTTCTCTGGATCACCCACTGGTGCTGGTACATGGCGCAGGATAGCTTCAAACATCGGCTGCATATCCTTGGCTTCATCTTCCAACTTTTCTTTGGCGTAGCCACTTAAACCGGAAGCGAACAAGTAGGGAAAATCACACTGGTCATCATCTGCCCCTAGTTCCAGAAACAGATCCAATACTTTATCTGTAGCACCATGCGGATCTGCTTGGGGACGGTCGATTTTGTTAACGACGACGATGGGGCGCAGTCCTTTTTCTAGGGCTTTTTTCAAAACAAAGCGTGTTTGGGGCATGGGACCTTCGTTGGCATCAACAATGAGGATGCAACCGTCAACCATGCCGAGTACACGTTCGACTTCACCGCCGAAGTCAGCGTGTCCGGGGGTATCGACAATGTTGATTAGCGTTTCTCCATATCGAACCGCAGTGTTTTTGGAAAGAATTGTAATTCCCCGCTCCCGTTCAAGAGCGTTGGAGTCCATGACGCAATCCGGAACGTCTTCTCCTTCACGGAAGATGCCGGATTGTTTCAGGAGAGCGTCAACAAGGGTTGTTTTGCCGTGGTCAACGTGGGCAATGATGGCGACGTTACGGATTGGGAGCGTCATATGCGCGTTTGGATAAAATCTAGAGAGGACTTTAGAACTTATATCTAGTGGTGGAATGCTTTAACAGAACTCGGGTGGTTTTGAAAATTCTGTAAACAAGCCTTAATAATTCTATATTAACTCTTTATAGTTCAAGTGTTTTTTAGGAAACCAACCGCCAAGACAACATGAGGATGCAGAAAAATATTCTTGAGAGGGCGCTACTTGATACAGATATTCTGTGATTCCACCATGCTGATGTTTTCCTGGATTCTCCCAAAATGACACCAGTGTTTCGGTAAGTTGAGCAATGGCGTGGGCAGATGGGCAGAAGTTACAGCAGATCCTAACTGTTGTCTGGCTTGATTCATGGAATATTAGCTTTGGATGATAGCTCTTTTTGTCACACCTTCTGATTTCCAATCGACTCGGTGATGAGGGAAAATGCAAAAGGCTGATTTCATGCTTTCTGTGCAAAATTTCAATTAAACAATGGCTACAAAAATTCCCGTTACCATCATCACCGGATTTTTAGGTAGTGGCAAAACTACCCTGATTCGTCACCTGCTACAAAATAACCAGGGACGCCGCATTGCTGTTTTAGTCAATGAATTTGGAGAACTCGGTATTGATGGCGAATTGTTGAAGTCCTGTCAAATTTGCCCAGAAGATGGTAATGACAGTGATAATATCTTTGAATTAACCAATGGCTGCTTGTGCTGCACTGTGCAGGAAGAGTTTTTGCCGACAATGCAACAGCTGATCAAGCGGCGAGATAGCATAGACTGCATTTTGATTGAAACTTCTGGTTTAGCGTTGCCAAAACCACTGGTGAAGGCTTTTCGCTGGCATGAAATTCGCAACGCTGCTACGGTGGATGCTGTGATTACTGTGGTAGATTGTGCAGCAGTCGCAGCAGGGACATTTGCCAGCGATCCAGAGGCGGTGGAGGCGCAGCGGCAGGCAGATGATAGTCTAGAACACGAAACACCCTTGCAAGAACTGTTTGAAGACCAACTTGCTTGTGCTGATTTGGTGGTGTTGAATAAAAATGATTTGGTCGATGGTGAGACAAAGGCAAGAGTTGAGGAGTTGATTAAACAAGAGTTGCCTAGGGTTGTGAAGATTGTAGAGAGTTCTGAAGGTAAGCTCGACCCATCTATACTATTAGGATTTCAAGCTGCAGTCGAAGACAACCTAGACACCCGTCCCAGTCATCACGACACTGAAGAAGAACACGACCACGATGAAGATATTATCTCAACTCATGTGATTTTAGACCGTGCCTTTGACCCAGAAAAACTGCGGCATCAGTTGCAAACACTGGCACAACAGCAAGAAATTTACCGCATTAAGGGCTTTGTGGCGGTTCCAAATAAACCTATGCGTTTGGTGATGCAAGGCGTGGGAACTCGAGTGGAACAATTTTACGATCGCCCTTGGAAACCACAAGAAGCAAGGCAAACCCGTTTAGTTTTCATTGGTCGTGATTTGAACTCTTTTGAGATTGAGTCACAGTTGATAAGTTTAACAAATTAGATTTGAAAATTGAACCACAGATGGACACAGATGGACACAGATGAATTATCTGTGTGTATCTGTGGTTAGAGTTTCATATAATTAACTCTTGAAAGTTGAAATATAACAATTTCTGGAACTCCTAACTTTTAAACACTATGTCTATCGTTCAAATTTTCAACGTTGCTAATCTTTTCGTTTTGCCTTTTTGGGCATTAATGATTTTCCTACCAAAGTGGAAAGTGACACAAAGGGTTATGGAATCTTATCTTGCTTTTGTGCCTTTAGCAGCAGCGTATTTGTATTTGTTTGTTACCAGTATCACGCCAGAAAACGCCCAAGCTTTATCGAGCCCTCAATTAGCGGATCTTGCCCGAGCATTTGCTAATGAAAACGTGACTGCAATTGGTTGGATTCATTTTTTGACCTTCGATTTATTTGTCGGGCGCTACATTTATTTGGAAGGACAGAAAACAGGGGTTTGGACAATTCATTCGTTGGCACTTTGCTTGTTTGCTGGTCCTTTGGGATTACTTTCTCACATTTTCACGTACTGGATAACAAAGAAATTTTTCCCGCGTGGTGAGGGTGAAGTCGTCGAGGTAGCAGAAAAAACAGCATCTTCTGAAGTATAGTAACTCGAAGTCACGGCTTGTCAAACAAAGCTTACGTGGCATACTCCCACACTCCTGCAAAGGGTGAGTGTCGGTTTCTCAGCCAATCCGGCTATTGCCCGCAAAGTAAGCTAAATCATAAGCCCTACCGGCTCCCTTCGGCTACGTGAACAACAAAATTCCCGACTTCTTTAAGAAGTCGGGAATCTGAACTTTCAATTTTCACAAATCAAATAGGATTGCTATATAGATTCTCTACCGAATCCTACTGAAACAATAGTCTCTATTCCCAGTCCCTAGTATTGAAATTCAAATGAAATCCCAAAAAATCTTGATTTCTAGAATCAAGAAGCTTTGCCGTTTCTATAGTCGGCATCTAACCAACAACGTGGTAAACTCTCACCAGATGGAAAAACTAGATTTTCTTTTTTATAAGAATCAGCTTGTTGCTCTTCTTGACCTTCTTGCTGTTGTGCATGAACAACGTCCTGATTGGGGTTGAGCAATTCCTGAACATCAATAACTTTCACCAATTCACCACTATCTTTGAGTTGTAAAAGCATAAAAATAGCCTCGAGAAATTTACATGAAAACGAAAACTAGTTTCTCGAAACTAGTTTTACATACACTCCGGGTGGATTGCTAAAACACCCTCATATGAGATATGCAATGAATAAAAGTCACAAAAAACAGAACTAGAGTGTGTATCACTCCTATCTTGTCTGGTGTTTCTTCTAAGGAATACTTATTATTGAACTGATACTTAGTTATTACTTTCTCCTATTTCATAGGGAAAAGCAGATTACAAGACAAGCAGAGTCCTCAAATTACATATCCCGCTGATATTTTTCTAAAATATCTACTAGGTTGACCTGGCATTGCAGGGGTAGTAAATCAATCAGAGGAAGTTCTCTTCTTCCACCGCCAATCTTAACGCGAATAGATTCTAGGGCTTGTATGACTTCTTCCTCTTCGACTGGTTTACTGGCGGTAATTAAGGGATACACTTGTTCTGCAACTACAGTATGCAGCTTAGCATCCGATAAGTAAAGGTGCCACTTGGCAATATCTATATAAACATTTTCGCCAATCTCTGCTGCTAGGGCTTCGAGTAATTCTGTTGTGTTAGTCTTAGCCATAAAAATAACCCTATATAATGAGCGGGAACTCTCATCCTGTAGACATTATCGCTCAAATATCTAGATTGGCTCTACCACCACAAGTTACAATCGCCCTAGCCTGTGGTGTCCATCTTCAGGTGGATGTGGGTGGTGTTTGTGAGTAGTTGGCGATCGCCGAAATATAAATCAAATGTCCTAATAGCACTACGCTCCAAAGACCTGTTAACCAAGGTAGCCACTCCCAAGTAGCTGAATTGAAGTTATGGAAAAACCACAAACCAGAATTAATTGCCGCAAATATCGCCACATGAACGGCAAAATTCATCCGGTCATCTAACTTACGGTAAGCAGGGTCTTTGCGATCAGGTTCACGAGGCCAACGAGGCGGCATAAATATTTATTACAGACTTTTACAAGATAAGTGTCTCATTAATTTTAGAATTTTTTCGAGTGTGATTGATATCTGTCTGACAAATGTACCAAGGTTTTCTGTCTGCTTACTATCATCCACAAGCCTAAATTAGGGAGTAAGTCTCTCTAATATTGTGTGTTTCAAGCCTCGACACCAGAGCTCTGCCGATGCCTTTTGTGGCTGCTGTGATCAGGATTGTTTTCTCTTCAAGCATCAGTACATTCCTTAGAGGATGTCTGAAAAGATTGGATAAGGTATATTTTGTCATTCTGAGCGTAACGAAGTGGAGCGAAGAATCCCTATTCACCGTGGATTTGTGAGATGCTTCACTGCGCTGTCGCTCCGTTCAGCATGACATTTTTGACTTCTCAGACATCCTCTTAGATTCCTTAAAAAGAGTCGTCTTCAAGGAAACTTTACCCAAGCCCCCCTCCGACGTCAAATCCTGATCGAATTCCTTGGTTGCTGCCTATCGGATCTCTCCTGTTGTGAGGGGTGTCATCGGCTGCAGGGTAGGTAGGCGTCCTTGAAGTTCTGCAAGCCTAACGTTTGGCAAATGAGGCAACACAAGCTTTGCAAAATAGTGACATTCTTCAATCAAGGGATAGCCGGAGAAAATGAATGCTCGGATTCCCATATCCATATAACGATGCAGCCGTTGAAGTATCTGCGAGGGATTTCCCACGAGTGCTGCACCACACCCGGAACGCGCTCGTCCTATTCCCATCCATAAGTTCCCCTCTATGTAGTCGTCTTCGTCGCCAAGCGATCGCAAAGCATCCTGTTTTAACACGCCTACGGAGCGAGAATCTTGAGCGCGAGATTTCAGTTGTGCACCGCGAGATGCGTCGAGTTCCGATATCAAGGTTTTTGCCCATAGACGCGCCTCTTCCTCGGTTTCGCGTACAATTACATGAATGCGGAGTCCAAAATCGATACGCCGTCCATAGGTAGCAGCCCTTTTTGAGAGATCCTGCATGCTCTCAAACAGTCCTTCTTCAGTATCAGGCCACATCAGAAAGACATCGCAATATTCGGCACACACTTCACGAGAACCTGCTGAGATACCACCGAAGTAAAGCAGCGGTCCGCCATTTTGCTGATACGGTTTCACTGGGTCACTAGGTAAGCTAAAGCGATAAATCTGCCCTTGAAGCTCTATCCTCTCTTGCGTCCACGCCTGTTGAAGAATCTCGATCACCTCTTTGCACCGTTGATACCGATACTCTGGGTCTTCGACAAGACCAGGTAGTTCGGAATTAATGATGTTTACGGTGAGCCGTCCGTGCAACAGATGGTCTAACGTCGAAAGATGACGTGCCAGCATCGGAGGGTGGATCTCGCCTGTACGTATTGCGGTGAGTAAGCTGATCTGCTGTATTTCAGATGCGATCGCACAAGCAAAAGGTAATACTTCCTGACCCAACATATAGCTTGTGGGCAGTAGAATATTCTTATAGCCTAAAGAATCAGCTGTCAGTACAATATCACGGCAGTGCTCGTAGTTGCTACGCCGAGAGGGATCAAGCTTTCCTAAACGATCTGTGTCACCCCCGCATAGATCGGCAAACCAACCCACCTCACATACCCTCTGCTGCGTCCTAATGCTAGAAAGCCGAGCTACATCGTCCTTAAACATATTCTCATTCTCCTAAATAACTTTATAAGTTTTACGCTACGCGAATCTTAGCCGCCTTACTTGAAAATAACTACTTTTTCTAGGCACCATTGTCGGCTTGTTCTGCCATTCTCAATCTGGCTGAAGCTTTGGATGTCGATAGTTATTGATAATTTGGAATTCCTCGGTTCAATGCAGCATCTGTGTAGGACAAACAGGTGACTTCCGACTTGCTCACAATTAGCTTGCCTTCAAGCTAATTTTCATTAACCAACTCAAAAAAATCAGCGGTAAAAATGTATATTAATATTTCTGGTTGATCCAGATCACAATCCTTGATTTCTTGTCCCTTACTAGCTTCTAGCCCTTATCGCCTGATGCTAACTTACTATCGCAAGCCCTATTGCCTATCACTCATTTCCACAGACCAGCCAGTTTGGTCTGTCGTTGAAACTGCGGTAACAGTGTATCAGAAAGACCGCAACCGATTCCTCTTACTGTTGACCGCACCGTCTGTAAACGAATCTGTTGTGCAAAACTCTCAAAATCTAGAGAACACACCTTGCCAAGAGCAAGATCATCCTCATCTCCCTAGTACTCCCCAGCAATGGTGGTTGGAAATTGCTCCTAATCAAGTGACTATGACACAGCAAGGTAACGCTCAGTTGAGTTACCGTCACTTTTGGCAACAGGGCGCGTATGGCAGGACTCGCTATTGGTTGCCGAATGAATCATCACAACATAACCAACCTATCCGCCTGCATAATTTTACCCGTAGCCTAATACTGAAGGCAGACCCAATACCTGAGCAGTTGCGAGTGGAATACGAATTGTTAGCTGGAAATGTCCAACTGGGAAGTTACATTCTCAATTTAGAAATTAAACACTAAATGAGGGTTACTCTGGAGAGACGAGCCTAAGTCCTACCACACCTATGACAATCAAGCCGATGCAAGTCAGGCGGCGCACTTCAATAGGTTCTTGAAATAAAACTATACCTAAAAAAACTGTACCGACGGCTCCTATACCTGTCCATACAGTGTAAGCAGTGCCAACTGGCAGTGTGCGAAGGGCTATTGACAAAAAGCCGAAACTGAATATCATCAGGGCGATTGTAGCGACACTGGGACCGAGCCTAGTAAACCCTTGTGCATACTTTATACTAATTGCCCATCCAACTTCAAACAGACCAGCAATCAGAAGATAAATCCATGCCATACACCCTTCCTTTGTGTGTTGCAATACTTGGAACTTTGACTTGATTTTCTCCTCAAAATGCGCGATCGCACCATCAAACGTAGGATTATTGTCTACAACTCAGTCCGCTTCATGATTTCAGTTTCGGACTTCCAAAGGGCTGCTGGCAATCGCCAGTAAAAACCATTTTCTCGCTCCATAAGTTGATAACCAATGAGTTCTCGTCGCAATGTTGCGTAGTCAGAGTGATGACGAGCAATAATTTCATTAATTTGACGTTCTGTATAAGTTACCTCTGGCTCAAATTTTCTGACTAACCACCTGAGTACGACTAAGCGTTTTTTGCGAGAAGCAGGAATTTTTATGAGGCTTATTCCATCAAGATAGTTTTTGAGTACTTTTTCTTCCCATGCATCTAATTTGACATTTTTCATCCCTTGCACCTTGCTCTCGAAGATATTAACACGTAAAGGGTCTTTGCATGGACAACGGGTGCTGAGTTGAGAGTGCAATGAGTTGCAGTCGCTTTAAGATGAGAAAATAAAAAGAATCATTGGGAGGAATCAATCGCCATGACCGTTATCGCTGCTAAATGGACGATTGACGAATATCACCGCATGATTGCCGCCGGCATTTTGAGCGATCGCCAAGTTGAACTGCTTAAGGGAGAAATTGTCGAAATGTCGCCGGAAGGGGAACCCCATGCTTATTCTAGTCATGAAGCGGGTGAGTATCTAAGCCAGTTGTTAGGTAACCGTACCACAATACTTGATACTCCCCACGGCTAAAAGCCGGGGGATTCTTGAAGAGTCCACAAACGAACTTTCAATGGTGCTATCAAAAACACCCTAGACGCTCAAAACAATTACCAGTACCAGAGGTATCGCAATTGCGCTTACTTTTCAATTTTTTTGCTTTCCGAGTCCATCACAAAAGCCAGAAAGGTACGCTCCCCATCCTGCCATTATTTGCCCTTTAACTGTTCCGAATCAATTCGGATATGTCCGTTGCCGGGATTGCTCCGTACTAGGATGTTTCAATACGTAGATGGTTATTCTTACTCACTTATCATTAAATTATATCACTGTGGCTAAAGCCAGACAATCGTTTCACGGGACTTAAAAGTCCCTGGCGACTTATCCCCATGTCTAAAGCCAGGGGCTTGCGTCTCGTTTTCCGGTCAAGCCAAGCCTATCACTTTGCCCAACGATTCGCAACCCGAACCAGATATTGCTATTGTCCAACGCTTAGGGCGTGAGTATCGAGAGCATCACCCCTATCCAGGAAATATCTTCTGGCTCATTGAATATGCTAACTCCAGTTTAGAGAAAGATTTAGAAACAAAAAGCAAAATCTACGCAGAAGTCGGTATTCCAGAATATTGGCTTGTCAACCTCAAAAAGCTACACTTAGGGGTGTTTCGAGAACCTTTAGACGGAGAGTACGCTGCAAAAGTCACACTTAGTAAGGGAACAATTCAACCGCTTGCATTCCCTGATGTTTCTGTTTCAGTGGAGCAGATTATCAACAGCTGAACTGATTCAAGTAAAAAGTCAATCATGCGTCTATGTTCTACGGACACGCTGATCTGATGCCGTTCGTTAATAGGAAATCTTAGGGTGTGACAGGAGTAACTCTAAGATTTCCTAAAATCTGACCACAATTTCCAGCAAAACTGCTTCTGGTGAAACAGTATCTTGTGCTGTAAGTTAGTTAAAATCATCCACTATCATCTTAATTTTCTTAAGGCAAACAAGCTTATGTCATCACTTGACCATGTCCAAGGACAGGTCGCTCGGTGGCACACAAATCCTTGTGTTACATTAACTACTGGGATGACTGGCTTCTTAAATAACTAAAGTTGATACACTCACTTGAGCAATTGCCTTGGCATAACTTAATGTAGGTATGCAATGCTGCGCCGCAGGAATGCAAATGGATTGGATTAGCTTACTAAAAGCTCAACAAGCTGATTTCCTTCAACGAGTAAAAAAGCCCAAGACTTACGATCTATCTTTGCTGGAAAGTCAAGTCAAAGGCTGCCATAGTGAAATTATGGCATTTTGGGGTGAAGCATTGGCAAAAGTGCTGGAGATTGCTCGCCAACAAGCAGAAATTATTGCCAAAAATCCCCCTCCGACACCGCCCGAATATCCTGATCCTCCTGACTGGGCGATCCCCTTTCCAAGATACTTCCAGCAGCAAGCGGAAGATTATCTTTTGCGAGAGCAAATCGTTGACCGAGTGATGAGCGATCGCTGGGGCAAACAGGTTAAAAAAGTGGCACAAGATACCTTGAACAACATGGTTCTAGATGATGAGGGAAATTTGCGTGGCGAAAGCAAATTTTCCTACATACTTGCCAATAATCCAAAAGTTAGTATTCAAGTTTACGTTACGGATGGAGAAAGTTTTAACAGTATCAAGAAAGACAAAGTTAGATGGTCTGTCACACAAGAGGATTTGAAAAATCACGAAGTTTTTATTTTTCTATGTTTGTTTTATCCATTTACTGGTCAAAGAGGTTACGAAAAACAAGCAGTAATTGCAGGGTTTTTACCTAGCAATCAAATTGAATTTCCTGAACCAAAATTCTACATTATGCCAAGCCAGTTATTATATGCGGGGGGATTTCGTTGGTATTTAGAATCACTAAATACTAAAAAAGATACACAGCGAGTCTTGAATGAGGTTGTCAGCACACAGACAACTCAGATGCCATCAGACCATCCGCTCAAGACAATAGTAGGTGAGTGGGAATGCTGGCAAACCTTAAAAGGGCATACCAGGGGAATTAATTGCCTAGCCTTCTGTCACAGGGGTAACAACGGCAACGCCTCTCCTGTTGTAGCAAGTGGTAGTCGTGGAGAGACAAAGCTGTGGGATTTGACCAGAGGTGAGTTAATCGCGACATTATCAGAACATCCTTGGATTTTATCCGGGCTAGTAGATGAAGTAAATTCCCTTGCTTTCAGTCCAGACGGGCAAACTTTAGTCAGTGCTGGTGCAGATTCCACAATTAAGCTTTGGCACGTGGGGGCACAAGACTTGATTGATATTTTGCACAAGCATAATGGGATGGTGCGCTGCGTTGCTTTTACCCCAGATGGACGAATGTTGGCAACTGGGGGAGATGACAGAACAATTATGTTTTGGGACTTGATGCAGCGTCAGGTTGCTACCGCCTTATCCCTAGAAGATACAGCTGCTCATTCACTTGCCTTAAGTCCAGATGGGCAAACTTTAGTTACAGGGAGTTACCGCAAAATCAAAGTCTGGCACATTTCTCGACCCAGAGGGACAGCAACTTTCGAGCCGCAGTTACTACACTCGTTTACAGGTCATTCCCATATTGTTCGTTCCTTGGCTGTCAGTACAGATGGAAAGATTTTGGTCAGTGGTAGTCGCGATAAAACAATTAAAATTTGGCATTTAGAAACAGGAGAATTGCTTCACACACTCAACGGACATAGGGATGGAGTGTATGCCGTTGCGTTGAGTCCTAATGGACAAATGATCGCCAGTGGCAGTGCTGATAAAACGATTAAGTTGTGGCATGTAGAAACGGGTGAACTGTTGGCTACATTTACAGGTCATACCCACACAGTAACAGCATTAGCTTTTACTGCTTCGGGGGAACTTTTAGTAAGTGGGAGTTTGGATAAGACGATTAAAATTTGGCAGCGGAGTTAGGAAAATAACCGCTTTCCCGCTACGCCTTTGTGCATAAGTTCATTTCACTCTCCACTATTAACAATCAGAAGGAACGCAAACAAGCTAAACCTTTAGCTCAAGTTAATAGGTGGGTTTCTTCTCACCTATTAATACTAATTCTCTGTAACAAGGCGCTTAATAATTACCCCCGCCTTTGGCGTCCCCCCGATGCCTTGGGGGGACTACAGGGGGGTCGAATTAAGCTCAACTTCATAGAGAATTGGTATAACTTGATGTCTGTTTTTATCAGCACACTCTAACTAATCTCGATTATCTACTATGAAACTCAACAAAAATCAACTTGATTTACTTGGCACTGTCTTAGGTGTTGTTGCAGGTGTTTCCACTGTCCTCACTACCCAAGGCGTTATTAATGCTAAAGTTGGTGGTAGCGTCAGTGGCATTGCTACTGTTTTGCTAGGGGTTGTTGTCCAAAGACCCACGGATGCAGAACCAACGACTCAACAAGCAGAACAGGAAGAAGCAAACAAACAAAAATTTAATGCATGATTGCAAGCGAGTGCAACGCCTTGACGAGCGATCAGACAATCACCCATTACTACTTTTATCAATAAATAGGTTCCAAGACGGGATCAGATATTTAACAGGAATCACAAGATTGGACTTCTTATATAAAAAAGCGATCGCCCTCCTAAAGAGCGATCGCTTTTCAATTATTGCAAAATTCCTAAACTAGCAAACTTTGCATCAAGGGCTTATCTTCCGATAACTTACCAGTCCGCAACCATTCATTGAGTTCATCTGGTGCTTTAGCTTGGTTAAGGTGTTCCCGCAGTTGTGCGCCCTCAAGAATTTCCTTTTGCAACAGTTCTTCTGCGGTTTGCTCCAGTAAGTCGCGGTTTTCATGCAGAATACTTAAAGCGATGTGGTGGGCATTATCCACTATTTGCTTCACCTCGCGGTCAATTGCTTCTGCCACTTTCGGGCTAACAGGACGGCGGGGGTTGCTGTAACCATCAAGAAACTGCTGTTGGACTTTTTCAAAGGCAACAGGACCAAGTTCATCGCTCATACCATATAAGGTGACATAACGTTCTGCTAAGTCAGTAGCTTTCTGAATGTCGTCACTAGCACCAGTGGACACCTTGCCAAAGACGGTTTCTTCTGCGGAACGTCCACCCAACAGGGTAGCGATGCGACCACGAATTTCGTCTTCTATCATCAAGAAGCGGTCTTCTTCGGGCATTTGAATTGTGTAACCCAAAGCACCAACGCCACGAGGTACAACGGAGATTTTCTCGACTTTACCAGCTCCAGGCATCAAAGCACCGATGATGGCGTGACCAACTTCGTGATAAGCCACGGTCTTTTTCTCAGTTTCATTAAGGACGCGAGAGCGTTTTTCCAAACCAGCAACAACACGCTCAATGGCTTCGTTGAAATCCGCCATGATCACTGCTTGCCTATTTTGCCGTGCAGCGAGGAGTGCAGCTTCATTGACAAGGTTAGCTAAATCTGCGCCAGCAAACCCAGGCGTCCTGATGGCGATGGTTGCCAAGTCCACATCATCAGCCAATTTGACATTTCTAGCATGAACTTTGAGAATGGCTTCGCGACCAATTTTATCAGGACGATCCACAACAACTTGACGGTCAAACCGGCCAGGACGGCGCAATGCTGGATCGAGAACTTCGGGACGGTTGGTGGCGGCGATGATAATCACGCCTGTGTTGGCATCAAAACCATCCATTTCGGTGAGTAACTGGTTGAGGGTTTGTTCGCGTTCATCGTTACCACCTACAAATCCACCAGCACCACCGCGAGACTTACCTAGTGCGTCTAATTCATCAATAAAGACGATACAGGGAGCTTGTTGTTTTGCCTGCTCGAATAAGTCGCGGACTCGGGCCGCACCGACACCAACAAAAAGTTCGATAAATTCGGAACCAGAGATGCTGAAGAAGGGAACACTAGCTTCACCGGCAATTGCCTTGGCTAAAAGTGTTTTACCCGTTCCTGGAGGTCCTACCACCAACACACCTTTGGGAATTTTTGCTCCTAAGCGGGTGTATTTCTCACCACTTTTGAGAAAATCGACAATCTCTTCTAGTTCGGCTTTTGCTTCATCTACGCCAGCAACATCGATAAATTTTACACCAGTGCTGCCTTCGGAGTAGATGCGAGCCTTACTTTTACCAACTGTCAGCGCCGCAGGACCACCCCCCTGACGATTGAGCAAAAAGCCCCAAATACCAAAGAAAATTAATGGTGGTGCAACCCAGCTCAGGAGAGTGCCGATCCAACCGTTTTGGTTTGGCGGTGGTGCACCAAACTCTACGTTATTGTCGCGGAGAATTTTGGGTAAATCGAGGTCGAGCGCTACCGGTGTGGTTACGAAGACTTGTTCAGCACCTTTACCGTCCGGAGTTTGGGTTTTGATGGAATACTCAATGCGATCGCCCCCCACAACAGCCCGATCTACTTTACCTGCTTGTACCTGAGCAATAAAATCGCTATAAGGAACTTGCGGCAGTTTGGGACCAAAAAAGCTGGGAACAATCGCGTTCAAAAGAAAAAGAAGGGTCAACAGAATGAGCAAGCTACCACCAAACTGCCGTATTCTCGGCTGTTTGATTTGGCGTTTATTGTTATTAGTTTCAACTGGCATTTTTTGATGTACCCTCCAAAAAATTGTCATTTTTCATTGGTCATTTGTCCTGCGTTTTTACAAATGACCAATGACTATTTCATGTTAATAAAAGAGCAAATAAACCACATAAAGCAATACCATCAAACACGCCAGCACCACCGATACTTAGTACCCCTGAACTCATGGCTTGAATATCCTGGAGATGCAGCAAGTCAGCACCAATCAAGGTTCCAAGAACACCGCCAGCAAAGGCAACAGGAGCAGCATGGCTTGCGGCGAATAACATTGCAGATAGGGCAGCAGTCAAGGGAGCTAGCAACGGGTTCATTTGTATGCCTATTCCCGGTACAACACGCGCTGCATAGTAGCTAACAATTGTGACAATAGCTGTCACTACCAAAATAGCTAGAGCGTTTGCTTGAGTAAATTGATAAAGTGCTAACAATACAGGAATTAAGCCTCCCCCTACATTAAGAGCTACCACAGTAGAAAGCTGTAGTCTTGGGAAGGGAATGCTCCAAAATTTCCTTGACCAATCCACAAAATTATTTGCCACCGCCACAAAGGATTGAGTGCGGTACAAAGGGATATTGATGGTACTGGTCAATATCACGAGTGTAAATAATAAAATCGCGATAGACGGGGAAAACCCTAATTTTGCAACTGCAATTTCCACCACGTCTACTGCCACAACAAACCAAAGAAAAGGTAGTAGCAGTAACAACACCAGAAATAGCAGGAGCGATACTGGCAAGTAAATCATGACGGTGTACAAGCAGAGTGTTGTCTGTTGGTCTGCTTGAATTTATTTTAAAGAATGAGACATATTCTTCTATTTCGTACCTACCCCCCAGATGAATGGGAATTGCCGTACTTGTATGCAAAATCAGCTTGGATTTGTTCTAAAAGTGTTTCTACTCTCGGCTGGACTCTCGGTCTTGATTAAGTACGTTCTGCCAAATTTATCTATTCCAGCGACAGCGACAAACGCCCTGATTATCGTTTTTTTACCGACTTTAATTATGGCAAGTGTTTTACTGTGGCGAATCGCAACGACAGCAAAATAAATTAAAAATAACTAGGCGGAAATTGCTAGAATCAGCTAACCTAGCTGCATTAAGAGGAAATAGCAGCTCATCAACAGCCGGGAGACAGGGAGTGAATCTAGGTCAATGGATTGGTTTAATCGCCATAGTTATTTCTTTGTACATTCTGTGGCAGATTCGGGAAGTCCTGTTGCTGATATTTGCCGCAGTTGTCTTAGCGACTACCTTAAATCGGCTAGCTCGACGGTTCCAGCGCTCAGGAATGAAGCGTGGATTTGCTGTATTCCTTTCGGTAACTATATTTCTAGCTTTAATTGTCGGTTTTTTCTGGCTGATTGTGCCCCCTTTTGCAGATCAGTTTCAAGAACTTACAAAACAGGTTCCCAGAGGCTTGGAGCGCTTTAATACTTGGTTAGACGAATTGAGAACTCGTGTTCCCAGCCAGCTGACTCCGTACATACCTGATATCAACAGCCTTAGCGAACAAGCACAGCCGATTATAAATCGTGCAGTGGGAAGCTCTTTCGCCTTTGTCTCTGGCTCTTTGGAAGTTCTCCTCAAGGTTTTGCTAGTATTAGTTTTAACAGGGATGTTCCTTGCCGATCCCCAAGCTTACCGCAAAGTATTCGTGCGGCTGTTTCCCTCGTTTTATCGGCGGCGAGTGGATGGAATTTTGGATCAATGCGAGGTGTCATTAGAGGGATGGATCACAGGCGCTTCCATCGCCATGGGTGCAGTGGGACTGATGAGTTTAATTGGCTTATCAATTTTGCGCGTGCGTTCAGCACTGGCTTTAGCAGTTTTGGCGGGATTTTTAAACTTGATCCCTAATCTTGGTCCGACGCTAAGTGTGATACCAGCAATGGCGATCGCTTTTTTGGATGCTCCCTGGAAAGTCCTTGCTGTGTTAGTTCTCTACTTTATCATCCAACAAAGTGAGGGCAATTTCATCACACCGATCGTCATGGCGCATCAAGTGTCGCTGCTACCAGCGATCACCTTAATCTCCCAGTTATTTTTTGTGACGTTCTTTGGCTTTTTAGGCTTGTTTCTAGCGCTACCCCTAACTGTTGTGGCTAAGATTTGGGTGCAAGAAGTGTTGATTAAAGATGTTTTGGATCAATGGGGTGGTAAGTCTAATAGAAAGACTGAGTTTGTCATTGTTTGTGACGAGCTACAAACAGATAAATCTGCTGAAAATCATCCAAATGACGACGATCAGCCGATTAGTCAATAGCCTCTAATAAAAAAAAATTATAAAACTTTCACTGCCAATTTATAAAGCAATACGGTTCACATACGATGGTTCGCAGCACCTTATGACCTATGTAGAGACGTAGCCTTACTCAGCTCTTGCACCTATCGGTAGAAATCAGTAGAAGCAAAAAAGATGCACTCATAAGCTACATTATTTTTATTGTTTTTTTTCGCTAAATAAAGGTCTTTTGGTTTAATACTGAGTGATTCAAAAGCATTAATTTTTCTTGGTACAAAATGTGAGCTTACCTTCTTTGCGTGGAATTGTCACAAATAAGCCTCAACTGATGCGTATTGACTTATAAAGTATATTTCTAGCATTAACAAAAGATAAAAAATGTAATTGAAATTCATCGCCCAAAGATATCTGGAAAACAGGAGTATGTTTTGCTATACCTAGTGCAGATTGAAAGTGTTTCCACAGCATCTTAAGCTTTAAGGTTGTTTCCTCCTGGAGGATGACCAAAAAATTTCCAGGTGATTTACCATATGGCAACAAAAGTAACAGTGCCGAAGCCTACGCTTTCAACCATCGACGCAGTTGCCTTGATTGTAGGCATGGTAGTCGGCGTAGCCATATTTAAGACACCAGCCGTCGTAGCACAAAACACACAGAGTGCAGTCTTTGCACTACTGGCGTGGTTACTAGGTGGAGCGATGTCCTTGGTTGGCGCTCTGTGCTACGCAGAATTGACAACCGCGTATCCCGATGCTGGGGGAACTTACCACTATCTCATGCGTGCCTTTGGCAAAGGTCCCGCCTTCTTGTTTGCTTGGGCGCGGATGACCGTCATTCAAACTGGTTCCATTGCCCTAGCAGCCTTCGTGTTTGGAGATTATGCTGCTCAGTTGCTCCCTATCGGAGAATACTCTTCAGCCATTTACGCCGCAGGTGTAGTCGTTTGCTTGACAGCTTTAAACGTTCTAGGGGTGCAGCAAGGGAAGTGGACTCAGAACTGGCTTACAGCAGCAAAAGTGCTAGGTTTGCTGTTGATAGTTATTGTCAGTATTGCTTTTGCCGTACAAGTACCACAACAGATAACGACTGCGGCTACTCAAAAGACAGCATTTGGTCAGGCAATGATTTATGTGCTGCTAACTTATGGTGGCTGGAATGAAGCTGCCTATATTTCAGCAGAAGTACGGGATGGCAAACGCAACATGGTACGCGCCTTGTTAGGAAGTATTGCCATCATCACAGCGATTTTTCTGTTGATTAACCTGGCATTCATTTACGGTTTGGGAGTTGCAGGTTTAGCTTCATCGGAAGCACCAACAGCTGATTTGATGCGTCGCGCTGTTGGAGAAAACGGAGCAAGATTCGTGAGCTTCTTAATTGCGATTTCAGCGTTAGGTGCAGTCAACGCTACCATCTTTACTGGTGCGCGTACGAACTACGCTCTAGGACGGGACTTTCGCAAGTTTTCATTCCTGGGACGCTGGCAAGAGAGTACTGGTACCCCAAAAAATGCCTTACTGGTTCAGGGGGCAATTTCCTTGGCGTTGGTGGTACTTGGTGCTTTAACTCCTCGCGAAGGCTTTGAAACGATGGTAAACTATACAGCGCCAGTATTTTGGTTCTTTTTTCTACTTTCTGGGGTAGCATTGCTGGTGCTACGCTCCCGAGAGCCAGACGTACCCCGTCCTTTCCGTGTACCTCTTTACCCCTGGACACCATTACTGTTTTGTGCTACCTGTAGCTACCTGCTATATTCCAGTCTCACTTATGCAGGTATCGGAGGTATCACTGGTGTGGTAGTTCTTTTAACAGGTATTCCTTTACTGCTCCTCAACCGTCAACGAACCACTTCCACAAATCCTTAATTCATGGAGAAAGATGTCATGAAATTACAGGCAATGTTAAAGGTTTTATTTGCAACAGTAAGTTTAGGTAGCCTGATGCTGGTTGGTTGCACTCCGACTCAGCAAGCAAGTTCTCCACAACAAGGTGAAGCATCTCCTTCCACTGTGGAAGTGCAGCAGCGAACCACGCCCACAACTCAACCTACACAACGTACGCCCGATGTCGTCTACGTGCCAACACCTCCGGAAGTTGTCGATAGAATGTTGACAATTGCGAAGGTTGGCAAAAATGATGTTCTGTATGACCTTGGCAGTGGGGATGGACGGATTCCCATCGCCGCACTACAGAAGTATAAAGTCAAGAAGGCTGTTGGTATAGATATTGACCCACAACGCATTCAAGAGGCTAACGCAAACGCTGAAAAAGCAGGGCTTACTGGCAAGGTGCAGTTTCTCCAACAAGACTTGTTTACAAGTGACTTTAGCGATGCAACAGTGATCACCCTTTACCTGCTACCCGAACTCAATCTCAAGTTGCGTCCAAAGCTATTGAAACTCCCACCAGGTACTCGTATCGTGTCGCACGCTTTTGACATGGGCGACTGGAAAGCTGACAAAGTCGAGCAAGTGGATGGCAGAACAGTTTACTTCTGGACTGTACCAAAACAGATTCCGGCAAATTTACAGAAGTCCACTCCTAGCAGTTAGATTGAGAACTGAGGACACAGAATGCAGAACTCAGAATATAGCCGTTTTCAATTGGTGCAATAGAAGTCATTTATCGGGGTACAGTATGCTGTACCCCTTGCTTGTGGTATATGCTTTTCACCAAAATCCTCGCGCCGGGGAAGCCCTTTAAGCCTGTTTAATCGTTTGGTTCTAGAGCAAGGAACTAGCGGGAGCATTCCTTGGTAGGTCTTAAACTCTTGTCTCTAACGTAGTACTCAAAGTACTTAAGCTGGTCAGATTAAGGCTTTTTTCAAGCCCCCGCCTTTAGGCGTGGGGTTTCTGACAATCGTAGCTAAATCTGCTAACAAACTTTGGAAACTATGAAACAGAGCAAACACCGATTGGCTTGGTTGATCACCCGTATTAAACCAGCTGCCCGGCAATAAATTGACGGGGCTACCATCGTGCCGCGTTATTTTAGGTGTGACTCTGGAGAAAAGCTAAAGCTTGAATGTGTGTGCGTGGTGGATTCTTTGAATCTGTTGAGTTTGCTCAAGCAATTAGACAAAAATTAGTACGCTCACTTCCAAGGTGATGGAATAGCATTCACCGACAGAATCTTTGCCACCTGTAACTTAATCGCCACCTTACCACAATGGGGACAAGTGACCCTGATTTCTTCTTGTTGTGGCTCTCGTTGGTGCTGAATCAACACGCCTTCCGTGCAATGCCAACACTCACAAATGACACGTCCTTCGGGTTTGTTGACATCCAACAGGCGGATGTGTTGCCCAAATACTGGTTCCGGTTCTGGTCCTGAGTCCCAGTCTTGTTGGAAGTTCCGTTCTGGTCGGGAACCCCTTTCTGGTCGGGGAACTGGTCGGGGGATCGAGCGGGGTTGGTTAATGTTTTCCTGACTCATAACAAAACCCGCCTCAGCAGGTCGATAAATTTTCTGCCATTTCGATGTTAGCAGGTAGCAACTACTGTGATGCAGGCGATATTATTATCTGACTTAACAATTCTAAAGTAGCGGTAGTAGTCTGGTAGTATTGCGATGAGCAGTCACTTTTTCTACCACAAGTGAGAGCCGCAAGAACCTGGGATCTGCAACTATTGCGATGGACAGATACAGAGTAATTCATGCAGATTCACACACCAGACTGGGTTAAACACGCTGTTTTCTACCAAATCTTTCCAGATCGGTTTGCCAAAAGCAAACAACCGCGTAAACAGGTTTTACGCACTGCTCGTTGGGAAGATTGGGAAGCTATGCCAACACTCCAAGGTTATAAGGGAGGGGATTTATGGGGCATTATCGAGCAGTTAGACTACATACAGGATCTGGGAATTAATGCCATTTACTTTACCCCTATCTTTCAATCGGCTAGCAATCACCGCTACCATACGCATGATTATTATCAAGTTGATCCGATGCTGGGAGGGAACCCGGCTTTCAAGGAATTGCTAGACGCAGCTCATCAAAGGAACATCAAAGTTGTTTTGGATGGGGTGTTTAACCACGCCAGTCGGGGCTTTTTCTTTTTCCACGACATTTTGGAAAATGGTCCCCATTCACCTTGGGTGGATTGGTTCAAAATTCATGATTGGCCCGTTTCTCCCTACAACGGTGAGTATCCCGCCAATTATGAGGGTTGGGCTGGAAATCGAGCGCTGCCAGTATTTAACCACGATAACCCTGAGGTGCGGGAATATATTATGGAAATTGCCGAATATTGGATTAAATTCGGCATTGACGGTTGGCGTTTAGATGTGCCTTTTGAGATTAAAACTCCTGGTTTTTGGCAAGAGTTCCGTCAGCGAGTCAAAGCAATTAATCCCGATGCTTATATTGTCGGCGAAGTTTGGGGAGATTCCCGTGAGTGGTTGGATGGGACTCAATTTGACGGGGTGATGAATTATCTGTTTGCAGGACCAACTATCGCTTTTGCCGCAGGCGATCGCGTTGTCATGGATCAAGTGCAAAGCCGCGACTACAAACCCTACCCACCGTTGTTTGCTACCGAGTATGCTCACAAAATCCAAGAACTTCTGCAACTTTACCCTTGGGAAATTGGGCTGACTCAATTAAATTTGCTCGCCAGTCACGATACAGCACGGTTGCTGACTATTGCTGGGGATGATAAAGCGAGTGTGGAATTAGCAACTTTACTGCTCCTCACCTTTCCTGGTGCCCCCAGTATCTATTATGGTGATGAAGTTGGTTTACCAGGAGCTTTAGATCCAGACTCGCGTCGTGGTTTTCCACTAGAAACTGCTTGGGATAGGGAGATTCTCAAAACTCACCGCGAATTAATTGCTCTACGTCACGCTTACCCTTGCTTGCGTACGGGTGATTATAAAGTCTTATATGCTCAAGGAGAACTTTACATCTTTGCGCGAGTTTTGGGAACAGAAGAATTGATTGTTGCGGTTAATGCTGGGACTGCATCGGCAAAAGGGAATGTTGATGCAGCAAGTTTGAGGACTCAACCGAACAAACTCCTATATGGCGCTGCTGAGGTGGAGTGGAGTGTTGAGGCTAAGCATCTCACTTTCAGTGTTCCCCCACGCACTGGCTGCATCGTTGGTGTAGGGCATCCGTGAAAGTTTAAGATAAAGCGCCTTTTGCCAATCAGTTAAAATACTGAAAATGCTCTTAATGATAATGATAATAGTGCATGGCTAGACAGGAAGAGGCGAGCGTCGCTCGCCTCTTCCTGTCTGTATTTGATTCTTCTTACAAAAGACTTTGGCAACTTAAATAGGGCAAAACATACAAAAAAATCGTTTGATTCTAGCCGATACATCAAGCGGAGCTCATGCTAGGGGAGCAACGCCGGCGTGCCGAGCCATGGGTCCCGATTGTGCAAATATTGCCAGGTGGAAACCCATATTCCCGCGAAAGCACCCCAAGCCAGTAACGGAAGTAGCAGATAAGCCGACATCCTTTCGTCACGCCAAAGCATGATCACTTCTGCCAGCGCAATAACAAAAATCGCTTGCGTCAACACGCCCCCGACGATCGGACTCGATAACCCAAAAGTAAAAAACGGGAAAATCGCGAAGATAAACCAGAACGCTCCTTGAAGCTTAAGATGAGTCGAACGGCGCGGTGTATCGGGTCGGTTTAGGATGCGCAGACCCGCCGCTAAGGCGCAGACGTTAATTATAAACCAGATGACGGGAAAAACTGCGCCCGGGGGTCGGAGCGGCGCAGCCTGAAACCCTGGAAAAAGCTCTTCGCGCCAAGGCCAAGGCAAACTGCATGCATTCACAACCACCCAAAAAAGCGCTGCATGCCACCATTTGAACCGAGGACTATCAAGTTTTGGAGTCGATATCGTCATAGGTATTTCTCCAAAAATTTACATCTCGATAATAAAAATTCCATCGGAAAGATCCATGTTAGTAAATTTTGGTACTGACAAAAGCAGATTACTCATTGTTTTGTCTATGGCTCCATTATAGGAATCCTATTTAATTTTTGAAAAAAGAACCTACATCGCAATTTTAACTGATTGACAAAAAGCACTTTATCAACAAAGGCAGAGGGCAGCTTTGCTGGAGGCAGAAGGGAATACTGCTTCCTACCCTCTGCCCTGTACCGGGAAAACAAGGGTCGCGCAACCCCACTGTCTATACGTTGCCTACAATTGGTTGGGGTGCGAACCCCAACCAATTGTTCCTTCAGCTCCTGCTGCCTTCTTCAACTTAACCTGTCACGGATGGGTGTAGGGTAACTCAACAAATTGCATTGCATATTTCAGCGATGGTTTGACTAGTTTTGTGGGGTGGGCATCTTGCCCGCCCTTGCTACTTTAGGGTAACCAGGATCTTTGCCCCACAACAATTAGAATGTATAATTCCTACTTCCCAGCAACGATCGCAGGCATCAACACTGCATCAATAACGTGAATCACACCGTTATCGGTAAGAATGTCGGTTTTCACGACATTGGCGTCATTTACTTTCACTTTGCCATCAGCAGAATCAACCGCTACGATTGACCCTTCTAGCGTTTCCGCATGGTCTATTTGGATCAAGTCGTCAGACCTAACATCTCCGTTAGCAACATGATACATGAGAATCTTCTTCAATTTGGGGATGTCTTGCAACAATGAATCTAAAGTTCCTGGCGGTAGCTTGGCAAATGCGTCATCAGTGGGTGCAAAGACTGTGTAGGGACCGGGACTTTTAAGAATTTCTACAAGTTCGGCAGCTTCAACAGCCTTCGCCAGCGTGTTGAAATTTCCAGCGTTGACAGCAGTTTCAACAAGGTCAGGCATGAGATAACGTTATTGGTTTAATGTTACAAAATATTTATAGAGTGACAAAAAACTATCAGCCTCTATCAATAGAGAGGTTACTAGCAACTCAACAAGCGGCAGTAAACGCGTTGGTGCTGCTAAACTGAAGAGAATGACTTCACTGAACCAGTAATTATGCTAAAGCGTTCTAAGTTCGAGACAACTCAATCTCAGATTATGCACCGGGCTGAGGATCTGATTAGTGCAGCCTCAAATCGCTACCGCATTACAGTTCAAGTGGCAAATCGCGCTAAGCGTCGGCGTTATGAAGACTTTGATAATGCGGATGATATGATGATGAAGCCAGTGCTAAGGGCAATTATCGAGATGTCCGATGAACTGACTCAACCAGAAATTATTGGCGAAGTCTAAACTGATGCCAACTGGAAAATAGAATGAGCAAAAATTTAGAGTTCATTCAAGTAACGCTCAAGTCTTGGCAATCACTCAACAAGCCCCCCTTAAAGAGGGGGGTTTTCGGGATCATGGTGATTGGTGTATTTCTTTTAAGTTTAGGGATAAATTTCCAACCTGCTGACGCCCAAAGAATCAGTTCCGACGATGCTTGGCAGCAAGTTTATCAACAATTACCCGACTTACCCCGAGAAAATCAGTACGTTAGTAAAGAAACGGGGAAACTAGCTGAAAATAACACCTTGCTCAGTCGTATGATATGGTATCACTCCTATTTGAAAGGACGTGCGCCTAATTATCGGCTGGATTGGAAGCTAACTTTGGCTGATTACCTGGGTGCTAATGAAGTGATGTATGAAACCACTTATCCTGGAAAAGATACTCTGCAGAAAAACCCTTTTGATGGCGATCGGGCTGCAGTTGCACGCCTTAACCGTCGCCAGCGGGACGCCTTGGTGCAAGCTTTAGTTAATGTTTTCAGTTCTAAATCGCAAAATACACCAGCTACCCCGAACACCTCATCCCCCTCACAGGAAACCACGCCAACTCCTAGGCAGGTGCCGAAAAAAGGAGGCGCACAGCTATTAAAGTAAAAAGTTAAAGGTTAAAAGTAAAACAATTCTTTTGATTTTTGACTTTCTCAAGTATGGAACGTGTGATAAAAAGTGGACTCGGTTGGCGCATCGGCTGGAACCCAACAGCGCCAGAGTTTAAAGGTTTAGTGGGTACAGATGATTGGGCGTTTGAATTAACAGAAGCCGAGTTGAATGATTTTTGTCGGCTACTGGCGCAACTTGCAGACACCATGAGGCAAATCGCGACTGAATTAATGGATCAGGAAAAGATTGCCTGTGAAGCCGAAAGCGATTTATTATGGATGGAAGTAGAAGGTTATCCTCATGCCTATAATCTGCGCTTGATCTTGAAAACAGGGCGTTGTGCAGAAGGTCAATGGAACGATTCTGCTGTTCCTGGTTTGCTCCAAGCCTCGGAGATGCTCAAGGTTTTTTAGATTTAGACCTTGATAATTTTACTTCTTGTTGCTATAATAGGAAAGTTGACTACGGGGCGTAGCGCAGCTTGGTAGCGCGCCACTTTGGGGTAGTGGAGGTCGTGGGTTCGAATCCCGCCGCTCCGATTGATTGAGAAGTATACCTGCTGGTCTTTATAGAGAGTGGCAGGTTTTTTAGTATCAAATGATGCCACGCATCTTTGACAAGATGAAGAAAATTACAGTATGAGCAGAGAATAAGGGGGATGTGCAAGATGTGGCTTTGAGTACTTGCCCATTTCCCTGATCTCGCTCACCTCCCCGTATGAATTAGGGATTCTTATTTTAGAAACGCCACCAAGTCTTTTGTACGTAACTTAGAATAGCCATAGCAATTGCGCCAAACAGCAATAGCCAAATCACTCCTCCCGGAAGGAAAGTGAGAATACCAAAACCTCTTAGTACCCAAACAGCGATCGCAATACCGAGAAAAACTCCGAAACCCTGATTTAATGCGCGATTTAATTTAGAACTACTCACCTAATTTCCCTCAAACTCAACAGTTATTGCATTTTATATGTAGCAACAAAAGACTTTTAATAGAACCAGTAAAGAAAGACAAGGGAAGAGGGGCGCGTATCGTCGCCCGTACTAGAGATGTCCGGGGGTTTTCTCACCGTCTTGTTTGTAAACAAGGCAAGACGCCACTTATGCTGGAAATGAAAATGTCCCCGCGTCCCTGTCTCCTGTTCTGTTTGTCCTTATCCATTCTGCTTTTGTTTGTTCCTCGTTTCCGGTATCCTCATGTCTTTTTGTCTCAATTGCTGCATCCCCGTATTTTTTTGTTTTAGCTGATCTTCCTAATTTCGTCTTACCAAAATTTTCATAATAAGTGAAATTACGGTAGCTTATGATGAATCCTATCTGTTAAAGATAAGTATTCCACTTAGCAGTGGCTGCTTGACCGTTTCTGTTTCTATTTTTTACTGTGTATTTTAAGTATATATGCTTAAGATTTTTGAGACTGAGTCGGTTAACACCCAAAATGAAGACTGCCTTGAGGACACAAACACACAGCAAAGAGGAGGGTTTTCATTATCAGCTGCTAGAGAATTTGATACTTTGATATTAGTGATAAACATGACATATTATTAGTGAAGTTTCGGTAACAATAGCCAGAAAATAACTGTTTCCGGAAAGTCCACATATTGTACTGGAAGTAACATTAGTGAGTGAGACTCAACCAAGTCAAATATTCACCAGTTTAAACCCGTTTAGTTGATGCGTTGAGGAGTGAGTGAAAACATTATGTCTGCGTCCTTTATTTCAGACTCGGTTCCCACAGGTTCAGACATGGCTTGGAGTCAGGACAAACAAACATTGCTGATGCAGGGCGAAATTGTGGTACAAACGCGATCGCATACAGCTTGGGGTGGTGCTGTCACTGCCTGGATGTATGTGCCGTTAGTGCGATCGCAGGTGTGGCAGCAGATAACAGATTACCCGCGTTGGGTGCAATATTTTCCTGATGTGACTAAAAGCGAAGTTTTACAACGTGGTGAGGTTAAACGTCTTTATCAAGCGGCACAAAAAGCCTTTTTCTTTTTCACCGCACAAGTAGAAATTTACCTTAATGTCGTGGAAGAACTTGGGCAGCACATCCAATTTAGGCTGGAAAAAGGGAGCTTTCACGATTTTACAGCCAAATTAGAACTAAAAGATTGTGGGAATGGGACTTTGCTCGGCTATACTGTCCAAGCTACCCCTACTATTCCCATACCATCAATTTTTATTCAACAAGCAATGAACTTTGAATTGCCTGCCAATATGCGTAAAATGCGACAAGTTCTTTGTAAGGATCAGTAAAAGTGATGTCACAGGCAGAAGAAATTTTGGACTTTTGGTTTGGGAGTCGCGATGAACCGGGCTATGGCAAACCAAAGTCTTTCTGGTTCAATAAAAAACCGGAGTTTGACGAAGAACTGCGAATCCGGTTTCTGGGAGATTACCAAAAAGCGGCAGCAGGAAACCTAGACGACTGGATCAATGCCTCTGACAGTTGTCTAGCATTGATTTTGCTGTTGGATCAGTTTCCCCGAAATCTGTTTCGCGATACTCCTCAAGCCTTTGCTACTGACTGGGAAGCACTCTCAGCAGCTCAGCATGCTGTTGCACAAGGATATGACCAAAAGTTGCTACCCGTACAACGCTGGTTTATTTACTTGCCTTTTGAACATAGTGAAAACTTAGAGCATCAGCGCCAAGCAGTAAGACTCTTTCAGCAACTGGGCGATGATCCTGATAGTACTAGTTGCATTGATTATGCAATTCGCCATATGCAAGTGATTCAGCGTTTTGGGCGCTTTCCTCATCGCAATGAGATTTTGGGAAGAGTTTCAACTGTAGAAGAAAAGGAGTTTTTGAAGCAGAAAGGATCATCATTTTAAGTTGATCAGTGCTTAGTGCTGAGTCATGAGTTGTCAGTTCCCAGCAATGAGTCTTAAGTGACTTGTTCAAAATTTTCTTTATCCTACTCAGCACTCGGCACCTGAAAGTGTAGTAGAGAGTTTATATTAAAAATTATTTTTTAACTTGCCAATGCCGTACCTTATGAATTTGGAAGATTGAATTCCCCGTAAATGCAAACCGTGTCGGAAGGGCTTATGGGTGAGCTTGGCGGTTAATAATTTATACCAGACAACCTTTGATATTCTGATAAATTTAATGAACTTTCAGAAATGCTTGGCTCGCTACCAAACCATACTTCATCTAGTTCGGTTTCAGTAAATACATAACCAAGGCTAGCAGCAAAATTAACTATCTTAGTTTTATCCCAATCCCAGATACCGAATAAGCCTCGCATGCAGCACTTACTATAGTACTGCTCATAAATTGCTTGGTCGGACATCAAAACCTCATAAAAATCATTCACCTGCTGTAGTGACATAGATTACCCTCCCTAATTATTGTGCTTTTTTTACGGATAATAAAAGTTACATGAACTAACAAACTGATCCCGGTTTCTATAATTGATATTCAAGAGTTATTAGTGATCACAAGGATAAAATCGGAAGATCTTCATAAAAATCTATTGTTTCTTCAGATTCTATTTATCACATCTATCAAATGGTCACATCTATCAAAGGGTGATTTGAAATATGAACTGAAGGCAAAAATATAAAAGATGAAGTATAAAATTTTCATCTTTTACCGTTCATCCTTTTTTGGTGACTTTTGATGCGGTACAAGGCTGTACTTCATCCCTAAATAACCATCCGTGAGTTCCATCAGGCAGTTTAACTTCTACAAAGTCACCTCGTACTTGAACAAATAAGACCATCGCACCCAAATTTAGCTGTTTGACACCGCCAACTTCTGTTTGAGGTTCAGGGCGTAATGTAGCCGAAAATCTACCGCCAGGTGGAGAAATAACACGACACAATTGTGGTTGCTGTGATATAAAATTCTGTTGTGCATGACTTCCACCTATATGATTAGGATTCAAAAAGCTAAAGCCACCAATTGCACTCACACAAGCTACTACACTCATTCCGAGTAATTTTGGTACTTTAATTGGTGAAGGTGATACTACTGACTGAGTACTCAACAAAACTTCTAATGAACTTTCCTGAGACTTCCTGACTTTTGGTATCCGTGTAGTTTTATTAACAGCTTGTTGGCGTGAAATTGGAACAATGGAGTATTCTAGGGGTACGTATCCACCCGGATACTCACTGCAAACAATGGCACTCACTTTAAAATTTTGTTGCCCCAAGCGTATACTGCTGCCAACAGAAAGTGGCATTTCACCAGCTAGAAGCAACTGTCCGTCAACGATAGGAGGATTCCTCTGGCGCAGATTCCGCAAATAAAATGTTTGCTTTTGCTGATGAAAGAAGATTTCAATATGTAAAGCTGACACTGTTGGGTCTGGTAAAACAATATCGCACACTTGCGGGTCACGACCAATGCGGACTCCTCTACTAGGATTTTTACTTTGTTGCTTCTCAAGAATTTTGCGATTTTTGAGCTGTCCGTTTTCCTCCCACTCTAAAGAGAGTTCATGAAGGATATTTGTAGTACCAGAAGCTTCAGGTTTCGGTAATTCGTTAGGTGCCGCCAATTCTCGTAGCGCTTGCAACACCTCAGCCACTGTTTGATAACGGTCTTTGAAGTGATAGCGCGTCATCTTAGCCAGAACAGCAGCTAACCCCGGACTAACAGCCGTGAGATATTGCCACAGTATTTCTCCTGTATTTGGGTCATCTTGAAGTTCATTAGGGTACACTCCCGTCAGCGCCTGAACACCTATCATCCCCAGCGCATAGATATCACTACAGGGACGTGGTAAACGTCTGATTTGTTCGGAGGGCATATAGCCCCGAGTTCCGATGATGAAAGTGATGTTGTTTCGTCCTGTCGCAGCTGCTGTTTGGTTTCGCAGTTGCTTAATAGCTCCAAAGTCTATCAGAACTAATTTGTTGTCTGAAGTACGTCTAATGATATTGTCAGGTTTGATATCGCGATGAATGACCCCGTGGTTATGGACAAATTCTAAAATACCCAGTACCTCAATGAGCATTTCTATAATATGGCGTTCCGTCCATCTTTTACCTGGAGGAAGTTCCATACTCAGGGTATGCCCGCTGATAAATTCTTGCACCAAGTAAAATTCTTGGTTTTCTTCAAAATAAGCTAAAAGCCTAGGTATTTGGTCATGGTTGCCCAACTGTTGCAATGTTTCAGCTTCTTTTAGAAAAAGCCTTCTGGCAGTTTCTAAAATGTCAGGGTCGGTACTAGAAGTTTTGAGATGTTTGAGGACGCATTTAGGGTTTCCAGGGAGGTGAATGTCCTCTGCAATGTAAGTTTGCCCAAAGCCCCCCTCACCTAATACTTCAAGGACTTTGTAATGTCCTGCTAGTAGCTGACCAATCATGGTGTAACGGTGATTTTAAAAAATAACTACAATGTTTCCTCGTCTATCTAGCCAAAGAAAAGATGAAAATAAGGATTAAGTATAAGGAATCTAGACACACCAAAGCATCCAAAAACTTCATACTTATTTTTAAACTTCCCGATTTTCCTAATATTTTGTGTTAAGGAATAGGGTGTTTCAAGGGCGATTAATCCTATTATATTTCTCACAGCACCCTGAATCAAAAGCTTTGTGATGTTCATTAGGTAGAGATAAATAAAACGCTCCTGGTACATCAATGAATAACAAATTCAATAAACTAATGTTGCCAGTTTGGCACATTATTCCAAAAAAAGATAAAGTTCGATAAACGATATTTACCTACTTATTTTGTCAATTTTATAGCAATTTAAATTCAAGACATAGGTTATGCTTAGCCTCAGCAAAAATGTATTCATTTAATCAACCTCTTGCAAAAGTCAAATTTATGAAAATAAAACTACAGATTAACATCAGTGTACACAAATAATTTATCTGTCCCTTCGCTTCGGTCGAGGGCAAGGTTAATATGTGTGCATCCGTGGTTCTGTCTATCTTTAAATCATACTTTTGCAAAAAGTCTAATAAAATGCTAAAATCTCTAAGTCTAAGTGTGTTTTTGTTGTAGTTTGACTTAACATAATATCACTAATATAAGAATCCGACTTTATTTTTGCTAAGTATACTGAAACTCAATCGTTTCCCAGACAAGACTTGCGATTTAGCGCTTGTTCAAAAATCAAATATGAGTCCTATCAATACCATAAAAATGCGGTAATTCTGACTATTTTTGTTACTAACTCAATATCAATATGTACGATATTTACTTTTACAAGTTTGTAGAAAAATTAGCTTATTAGTTACGTAGTTTGTGCTTTTCGTTCGACTTTATCAAACTGAATCCAAAATTCAGAAGATTGAAAAAACTAGTCATGAAAAATATTTTAATTTTAAATTTTAAATTTGAATGTTGAATTTGAGCGCCCTTCGTTGGATCTGAGCGCCCTAGGCATACACGAAGCGTACCGCAGGCATACGCTTACGCGTAATGTGTCCCGGAGGGACGACAGCGAGGGTCATCCTAAAGCAGGACGATGCTGAATCCAAGGTTTTGCGGCTTCTAGTTGGGCTGCTAAGCGTAGGAGAGTGGTTTCCGCTGCGGGGCGTCCCACCAATTGTACGCTTATTGGTAAACCGAGTTCGTCAAAACCTACAGGAAGAGCGATCGCTGGTTGTCCAGTCGCATTCGCTGCGGGACATGGGGAAATCCAACGAATAATATTTTGGAATGTCTCTTCTGGGCTCAAGTTTGCCCATTCTCCCACGCGGATAGGTGAATGTAGGTAAACTGGTAACACCAGAACATCCACAGTGTCGAAAAATGCGACGATTTGTCGCGCCACCACCTGCATTTGGTAAACTGCTTGCAGGTACTGACCCGCAGAACCGGTTCTAGCTAACAGCCAGCGATTCAGTGGCTGTAAAATCTCAGCAGGAATACCCGACGAAGCTACGCTTGTTTGCCAAACAACTTGAAATGGTTCAACTAACCCACTAAAATCTATGCTTTTCTGTTCAACTGTGTGACCGAGTTCTTGCAATAATTGGACTGTTTGCAGAACGCCTTGCTGACAGCTTGCATCGGCTTCCCCTAAAGGAGCAATACTCGTAGTGTAGGCAATTCGTAAAGTACCCGGTTTTTGCTGGGTAGCAGCAAGAAAGGATGGTTCGGGATCGCTTAACCAATATGGATCACCCGTGACGTATCCAGACATCGCATCTAAAAGAGCAGCCGCATCAGCAACAGTACGCGCTATCGGACCATTGATCGCAATACCACTGAGGCGATCGCCTACTGGTGCATGAGTCACCCGTCCTCTTGATGGCTTGATTCCTACTAAACCACAACAAGCTGCAGGTCCACGAATCGAACCACCACCATCAGAACCTTGGGCGATCGCGCATAATCCTGCTGCTACTGCTGCGGCTGCACCACCACTGGAACCACCTGCGGTGTATTCCAAATTCCAGGGATTTCTAGCTGGGGGAAATCCCGTAGGTTCTGTGTAAGGAGTTGAACCGAGTTCTGAAGTTGCTGTTTTACCCAGAAGAATAAACCCAGCTTGCTTAATTCTTGTTACTACCCCATCATCATAATCAGAAATATTATTCAGTAAGGCAGGATTTCCGTAGGTACAAGCGATACCTGCAACAGGGTTGAGGTCTTTAATAGAAATTGGCACTCCAAAAAACGGTGGGAGTTCTGATGCATTAGGCAGCATTTCCGTTTTTGCTTTGGCATCTGCGATCGCTTGCTCTGCCGTCACTGTAAAATAACTTCCCAGTTGGGGATTCAACCTAGAGATGCGTTCTAAATAGACTTCCACCAATTCCGAAGGCGACACTTCTCGACGACGGATTAACTGTGCCTGTTCTAGTGCTGGGGTAAAAGCTAAATCTACTTTATTCATTGAAACAATAACCTCTTAAACAAAAACCCCCTGCTCTTGGGGGATTGGATTTTATTTCACACTCTCAACATGGTTACACTTTTTACAATTGTTAACCTTAAGAGAATTTTGTAGATCCAGGGTTATATTACACCAGTTCTATTGTGTTTACGTTTTCTTTGGAAACCTGATTTTTCACAAACACGGGGTTTCTCAAACCCTGCATTTCCTAACATCAATATTTATGTTGCTGTTAAAAAGGATAATCTTTCCTTGTAAGATTTGAGAATTTGGTGCAAGCTAAACAACGGTAAGCACTAAAACCTACTTACTTGCCAGCATATAAGTAGATAGGTAGAAAGAAACCGAACTATGTTAAGAAATGTAAAACCCTCTAAAACCCTTACCAATGACCAATGACTAATGACTAATGACTGCCTTCACGAGTTAACTTTATTTGTACCGACCTACTTACAATCATTTACATATTTTCCTGATATTTAGGAGGTGTTACTAGATAGCCAAAACTCTGACTAAATCGAATATTCTTTAGCATTTCGCATTTTCTTTTTTAAGCTACGGATAAATTCCCGCAGCACATCAGTCCGATTTTTCCCAGTCAACTGGCAATACTCATCAAGTAATTCCAACTCCGCTTCTGTTACCCGTAAATCTATCCTTTTATCCTGTTTAGCCATTGCATCATCCAGAATATGTGTGTACAATTAATAGTGTAAACCTTAATGAGTCAAGCAATGTACGCAATTAAAGTTGAACTAAAACTCAATAACAAAGAGCGTATTTTGTTGCGTAAACATACCGGGTTTTCCCGATTTGTTTACAACTATGGGCTTGCGCTCATGCAAGGGTTAGAAAAAGACGGGATAAAAGGTGGGTGTGGCAAGAAAATCAAAGCTATCAAAAAGGTTTTGACTAACCACACCAAAAAGCAGCCGAGTTACCAATGGATAGGCGGGCTGTCTTCTAAGGTGTATCAATCATCTTTGCAAGCCTTAGAAAACGCTATACGGCGCTGGTACAAAGGCTTGGGTGATAAACCAAGATTTAAACGTCGCAAAGATAGTGAATCCTTCAGTGTCTATGACGGCAACGGCAAAGTGTTGCTCAAGAAAGGCAAGCAAATAAAGATTCCTACATTGGGAACTTTTCGTCTTAAAGAATCTTTGCCTTGTTGTTACGTAACACAGACTTTCACCATCAGCCATCGCGCTGGCAAGTGGTTTGTAAGCTTTGCTGTAGACGCCGATAAAATCCCACCGACGTATCAGCCAGAAGAAAAAGTTGGAATTGATTTAGGGGTTAAGTGCTTTGCCACTTTTAGTGACGGAACTAGTGTGGAGTCGCCAAAGCCGATGAAAAAAGCGAAAACCAAGCTGGCTAAATTACAATGGCGCAACCGCAAAAAGCAGATAGGTAACCGTCGTAAGGGCATCAAGCAATCAAACAAAGCCAAGAAGTATTTTGACTCGTTAGCTCGAAAACACTGGCGAGTGGCAAATCAGCGTCAAGACTTCTTGCACAAGCTAACAACAGATATAAGTCGCAAGTACTATCAAATCCGGATAGAGGACTTAAATGTTTCAGGAATGCTAGCCAACAGAAAGTTGTCAGCAGCGATTTCTGATTTAGGTTTCTATGAGTTCCGGCGTCAGTTAATCTACAAGTCTCAAATGTATGGGACTAAGGTTGAGTTGGTTGATAGGTGGTATCCATCCTCAAAGCTTTGTTGTATGTGTGGGACAAAGCATGATGCATTGAAGCTGTCAGACAGAATCTACAAGTGCATCAACTCTAGTTGCGTAGCTCACACAATAACCTTGGACAGAGATATTAATGCGGCTTTAAATTTGTTGAACGCCCCGTCAGGAGTATGTACGGTTGGCTCAATCGGAACTAACGCCCGTGGACAAGTAGCAGCCGACTGCCTTGGTTGAAACGGGAAGTAAATGTCAATTTGCTCAGATTTGAGCGATTTGTGTAAATTTTATGGAGCAGAAAATCGAGATGCATTTCTATCGCTACGACAATCTCCGTCGCATTCAGCAACTCGACCCCATACAAGACCACTGCCAGATTTATCATCTCATGTTGGGCTACGAGTTTCCTTGGGACGTGACGCGAGCCCATGAAATTGCCTTAATGAAAACTTACTGCGTTCCCAGTATCTCTAAATTACTGGATAAAACAGGCGAATTTCACAAGCGTCCGCAAAAACGCTACGACGATACAGCAATAATTGTTGTAGAGTTTTGCAAGTGGGGTTATGACAGCGAACGTGGTCGTGAAGCAATTCAACACATGAATGCTATCCACTCCCGCTTCAAGATTGACAATGCAGATTTTCTCTATGTACTTTCAACGTTTATTTATGAACCCATCCGCTGGAATGCGCGTTTTGGCTGGCGGCTGATGTGCGAACAAGAAAGATTAGCCTCATTTTACTTTTGGCGGGAAGTAGGTAAGCGGATGCATATAGAAAATATCCCAGAAACGTACGAGGAATTGGAACAGTATAACCTTGACTACGAACGCAGCCACTTTCAGTATTCAGACACCAATCGTCGAGTTGGTGAAGCAACCCGCGATTTGTTTTTGAGTTGGTTTCCCAAATGGATGGAATCGCCCTTAAAACCTGTCGTCTATACTTTACTTGATGACAGGATGCTCGATGCCTTTGGTTTTGAGCATCCTTCCCAATTGTTATGCTGGGGTGTTGAAACCACTTTAAAACTCCGGGGTCATGTGTTGCGTTTCTTACCACCTCGTAAACAGCCTAATTTCTTTATCGACTCTCCAACCCGGAGTTATCCGAGTGGTTATGAAATTGCCAATTTAGGACCTGCAGAAAAAAGTTAATCTGCAACTCAACTTGTAGTTGAGCAAAAAACTCTAGCTGAATTGTTCTAATAAGCTGAAGTGCAAAAATAGGAAACACCACTGTGACAGCAAATCAATCGGCTATAGATGTTCGCTACAAGCTAATTTTTTCGCAACATATCGATGTCAATACTGATTGCGGTGCCTTTGATTTGTCCACTTGTAAGGGGATAGTATGAGACAAATCCACGGCTTGGACTGTCGAAGAGATACCCACGACGCAAGGCTGGAACTTTGCCTTGTTTGACCAGGGACATGAAGGCTTCGAGATATCTGCGTATACTTTGACGATTTCCCTGAGTTCCATTTGTATGATTGCTGATCAGTATCATGAACAAGTCCAAGCTGCGGTTATCTTGTCCGTCAATTAAACTACCGTTTTCTAGGAAAGAACTTGCTACGATTTTTCCATTAATTTGTTGCACTTTGAAGAGAGTATAATAGCGCGATTCTTTTTTAGGATCGTTCACATAACAAACCCAGGAACCGTCGGGATTCTGTATAAAACCTTGTTGCGCAAGGTAGGAAAGCGGAGAATTAGTGGGCTGATTTTGTGGAGTCGGTAACAAATCCGCCACTGGGTCGAAAGAGCAAATTCTCAGTGGCGTTCTCAGTTGAGGAGCAGTTGTAACTTCCTCTGCTACTGCCATAAAAGAAACAGCAGCAAACGCAGACGCAGAGACAGCGAATGCGCTAAGCAAACGAATAATTATATTCATATTTTTTGCGTTTATAAGTGATTAGCGAGACGCCTTTTTGCAGTGCTTGGGCGTCCCATTTTAGTTCTTAATAATTATCTTCAATATTCTGATAATCTTCCCGGACAAAAAACTCCTGAAACAGATTTTATCTGTATCGTTTCAAATTTTGTATGTGTGTATACAATCTCATATAAAATAACTAGTAAAAAATTCTATTACCCTGAATTAAATTTGACTTAAACCGAATGGGTTTTATTTTTTAATTTAAGTCTTTTTATATACTAATTTATACTTTTTTTTTATTAAAGTATTATTTCTTATGTTTAGAAATAGAGCAATTGAATCTAGGGGTTAGTATGGCACAATTGAGACTAATCACGAGCGTCGTCAGAAATATTTTGTGCAATTTGCTAGTATCCAAAAACATCCCCAAACTAACTTCGGCGCTGGCATTATTGGCAATTAGTGCCGAACAACACAAACCTATAGGCACAAGGGCGAGGAGAATGGCTTAAGGTATACGCTAGGTGATCGCACTTCCACTTCAACTTCTTTAGCACAAAGAATGAAAGCTATAAGTGAGCAAACTTACCAACTTGAATCACGTAAACTCAGATCATAACGGGGAAGTGTAGATGTCTCCCACTGTTGCGTACGATCCAAGTACTTGCTGCTATAACCTAGTCGCCACAACAAAACTTCATCAATCCATTGAATAGCCTGTTTTATCAACTTCCAGCGTTGCTCAATTGTCGTACTACCGACTCTAGGGTGAACTGCATCATTTCGCACTTCAAGAAACGAAGGTACATCGTCTATGTCGTTATATTCTTTACTCTTAGTTAAACCTATACGTTCGAGTAACAATCTCAGACGTTTGCCAGTTACAGTAATATTCTCCTCTCCAGGTTTTTTACCTAAATTCCAGTGTTGTTTAGCGGTTTGACTTTGTTTGATATCAAAGAGTAATTCGCAAGCAGCTTTTGTTGTGGCATTAGTTTCTTCCTCAACCAGAATGACATAACTTAACCGCTCAAGGGCAGCACCTATAGCACTTGCTACAACTTGCCAGGTCATTCCTGGTCGCGTTGCTTGAAAATACTGAGTGAGTATAAAGTCAATGGTTTCTCTCCATATTGGGTTTTGCATCATGCGCTCAAAAGCGGGGAAGCACTCCATGTACACTTTCAAGTCGCTGTCTACAGTCACCCATGAAGAAGACAATTGTTCTAGTGGAGTGGTTTGAAATGCCAGAGCAACTGCACAAGAAGTTTGAATGGGATGCAATCGGTCTTGACTATATTCGTACCCTTCAATGAAAAGAGGACCAATATAGCCTCCATTGGCATAAGACAGAAACCAGCTAAGGTTTTTGAGGCGTTCTAAAGCATTATTGAGTGAAATAGCTTGAAGCTGAAAGAAAGTTTCAGGATCAGTATCCTTATATTTTGGCTGGGAAAGGGTTCCAATCGTAGTGATGAGGGTACCTATGTTCCGATTATGTGGATCGAGCCAATTTAGTGCATCAGTCCGTATATCTAAGCGAATACTCCAAATATCATCTACAGATGATTGTACGTACCTACCTCCGTTCTCCGAACCAACTTCTGTATCACTGCCAACCTCTTTTAGGGTTTTTCTTAATATTTCTTGGCGGACACTTTTGTACTGAAAGCGAGTATTAGGCAGGTAAAAGATAAATATATGTGCTGTATTCTCAATATCACCATAAACAGCCTGAGTAGTAGCACCCCTGCTTGCTCTTACTGGTCCAACAACATTAGAAGAGTCGCCAGTGCATATCGGCTGTTCTATGGAAAAACAGTGTCCAATCAACGGACTTTTTGTGTTTGAGTCAAATGAGAGTGAAGGAAAATTACACTGAACATTGCCAAGCATTTCAAATTCCCAAATAATGCGTGGTACTGGATAAATCTCCAGTTCTGCCAGGAGGCGACCTTCACAATCGTTTATCTTGGCAATATTGTTATACAGTTTTACTTTTTCTTTGAGGATTAAATCTTTCTCTTTAGGAAGCATTTCTTGGCTATTTATGCAAACTTAGTCTACATTTTTAGAAACCAGTCTCATAGAAGTCGTGTCTACATGGACTCCATCTGCTTACGCGGACTAAGAGAAAATTGAGATGAAAGCCCGCGTAGGCGGGCTTTGTTTGTATAGCCCCAGACTTTTAGTCTGAGGGCTGTTTGGCAACTAACAACTGCCAATTCTAAGTCCAAAACTAACTAACTACCCCAACCCCCGCCATATCCAAAATTGGCACAATCAAATCTTCCCGCTTGACCGCCATCATATGCACACCCTGACACAATTGACGCGCTATTTGGACTTGTTCAGCGGCAATTTTCATCCCTTCCTCAAGGGGGTCTTTTGCTTGCGCTAACCTATCAATTATGTGGTCGGGAATATTCACCCCCGGTACACACCGATTGATAAATTGGGCATTTTTCGCTGATTTCAATAGAAAAATTCCCGCCAAAATTGGTTTATTACAACCTGCGGCTATGGTGTCCATGAACTTTTCTAGGCGCTCAAAATCTGTAATCAGTTGACTTTGGAAAAACTGCGCGCCCGCTGCTAATTTGCGCTCAAATCGACTTTGCAAACCAGACCAACTGGCACATTGCGGATCGACCGCTGCACCAGGAAATAAATCTAGCGCACCATCTGTCAGGGGTTTTTCGTTGCAGTCAACGCCGTGATTCAGTTTTTGGATCAGTTGCAGCAGGCGCACCGCTTCCAAGTCAAATACGCCCTTGGCGTCCGGATGGTCGCCTGCTTTCACCGGATCACCAGTCAAAGCTAATATGTTATAAATACCCAAGGCATGAGCGCCCATGAGGTCGGCTTGCAAACCAATACGATTGCGATCGCGACAAGCAAGTTGGCAAATCGGCTCGATGCCGTTTTGTAACAAAATTGCCGACGCTGCTAATGAACACATCCGTAGCACAGCGCGGCTACCATCGGTAATATTGACGGCATGAACCCTCCCCTTAAGGGTCGCCGCCATTCTTACCATGTGTTCTGGATTACCGCCTTTCGGTGGTGTCACCTCGGCGGTAATCAGGAATTGACCAGTTTTCGCTGCTGTACGAAAAGAAGTTAAAGCAGTTGGATTTATGGTATCCAGCATAACAATGACAATTTCAGTCTGTAGGTACTGCTATAGCACAATATACCGTAGACAGAAAAGCTCATAGCGGCATAGAATAACCCATTGCAGCTTTTACTTCATTAAGGGTTTGGTTGGCGATCGCCTCTGCTTTTTGCTTTCCATCCCGCAACACCGACTCTAGATAGCCTTTGTCGTTCGTCACCGCCTGATATTTCTCTTGGATAGGTTTGAGGGCGTTAATTGTGGTTTCCGTCAACAAAGGTTTAAATTGCCCCCAACCCATATCCTGACACTCAGCCGCGACTTCTTCCTTTGTCTTACCAGAAAGCAGCATATACAGTGTTAATAAGTTGTTACTTTCAGGACGCTCTGGATTGTCAAACTCTAAACCCCGAATGGGATCAGTTTTACACCGCTTAATCTTTTTGGCAATCTCATCAGGCGAATCTAGCAAATTGATCCGGCTCAATTCTGAGGGATCGGACTTCGACATTTTCTTTGTACCATCCGTCAAACTCATCACCCTCGCCCCTTCTTTGCGGATCATAGGTTCTGGTAACTTCAAAACTGGCTGATCCGGTTTGGCAAATTGGTGATTAAATCTGTTGACAATATCCCGCGTTAATTCCAAATGTTGCTTTTGGTCTTCACCCACGGGTACTTTATCTGGTTTGTAGAGCAAAATATCAGATGCCATCAGCACTGGGTAGTCTAACAAGCCAACATTCACATTTTCTCCTTGCTTGACAGCCTTTTCCTTGAACTGGATCATGTCTTCCAGCCAATTAAGCGGCGTGATGCAGTTGAACAACCAAGTGAGTTCACTGTGGGCAGGGATGTGAGATTGTATAAAGATAGTCGAGTGGTTTAGATCAAGACCACACGCCAGATACAAAGCAGCGAGGGTGTAGGTATTTGACGCCAGTTCTGCCGGATTGTGTGGCACGGTAATGGCGTGTAAATCGGCTATGAAGAGATAATTTTCGTACTGGCTTTGGATTTCTACCCAGTTGCGAATTGCACCCAAGTAATTGCCCAAATGTAGATTGCCAGTTGATTGAACTCCAGAAAGAACTCGTTGCCTGCCCATAAACTTCAATATAACGTTTTCAAATCCGACAATAGCGGGAATAAAACTGATTTTCTTAGTTTGACATTTCTTTATATTTCACGCAAAGAGGAGCCAGCGCTGCAGGAGGTGAGACCAGCGCTGCAGGAGGGTTTCCCGACAGCAGGCGACTGGCGTCGAAAAAACGCAAAGCTTTTCTTAGTGGCTTGGCTACTGTGCGTGAGGTAATTGTGAAATTCGCTGCAAATTACGTTTAATGACTCTTAGTTTACAAAAATCGACAAAATTTAAGTTCTCTTGAGAGAATACAGCAGTAACCTTGAAGTTAGTTAACTTTTTTTACACTCAGAGGTGTGTGCTTTATGAAAGCTTTACTACTCTGGCCAATAATGCCCAATTCCTTCTGGTCTTACCAGGAGACGCTTGATTTAGCAGGGTTACGTGCGACAAATCCGCCGCTGGGGCTAATCACAGTGGCAGGAATGTTACCTGCTGATTGGGAAATCCGCTTGGTTGACCGCAATGTCCGTCTAGAGACAGATGAGGATTGGGCATGGTGCGATATGGTAATAATCTCTGCAATGATTATCCAGAAAAAAGATTTCTGGGAGTTGATTCAAAAAGGAGTTGCGTTAGGGAAAAAAGTTGCAGTCGGTGGTCCGTTCTCCACATCAGTACCAGAATTTGCCTTGGAGGCAGGAGCTCACTATCTCATTCTTGATGAAGGGGAATGTACCATCCCCATGTTTTTGGAAGCTTTGGAAAGAGGTGAAGAACGGGGAATTTTCCGCTCTCCAGAAAAACCCGATGTCACTCAAACACCAGTACCGCGCTTTGACTTGCTAGATTTAGATGCTTATCTGGCAATTACAGTGCAATTTTCACGGGGATGTCCTTTCCAGTGCGAGTTCTGCGACATCATCAACTTATTTGGTCGTAAGCCGCGCACAAAAACGCCAGAACAGATGCTGGCTGAGTTTGAAGTCCTCTATCAAATGAACTGGCGACGCTTAGTCTTTGTCGTGGACGACAACTTCATTGGTAACAAGCGCAATGCCAAAGTTTTCCTGCGTGCTTTGATTCCCTGGATGAAAGAGCGCAACTACCCGTTTCTTCTGCTGACAGAAGCATCTTTGAACCTAGCAGAGGACGACGAGTTGATAGACTTGATGGTGCAAGCTGGGTTCACAATGGTCTTTATGGGCATTGAAACACCAGATGTAGATAGCTTAGCCGTAGCCCATAAAGAACAAAATACACGCCAGTCTCTGGTAGAATCTTGCGACAAGATTACGCGAGCCGGATTACAGATTATGTCTGGCTTCATTCTCGGTTTTGATGGGGAAAAAACGGGCGCAGGACAACGCATTCAGGCATTTGTAGAAGAAACAGGAATTCCACAAGCTCACCTTGGTTTGCTGCAAGCATTGCATAATACAGCAATGTGGACCCGTCTTAAGCAGGAAGAACGGTTAGAAGAAGGATTAATGGATTTCATGGGTTCGCAGAAAGCTTTGATGAACTTTGTCCCGACTCGTCCCTTGGAAGAAATTGTCAGGGAGTATATCGAGAGTTTCTGGAACATGTATGACCCAATGCTGTATCTTAAGCGCACCTTCCGCCACTTTAACATGATGGAGGGTAAGCGTCCTAAGGGCAAACGCCCCCTCACTTGGCACGAACTGCGTCTGTTCCCGATAGTTTGCTGGCGTCAAGGTGTGGTTCGCTCAACTCGTTTGCTCTTCTGGTGGCAATTACTGGCGATCGCACTGCGTAAACCTAATTTATTTTACGACTACTTTGTTGCATTGAGTTTTGGCGAACACTTCTTTTCTTTCCGTCATGAGGTGAAGGCGCAACTAGAAGAACAACTGGAAGCTTGGAAGCAACAAAAGCAAGCACCACAGCAGGAGGAAGCAAATCTTCAGTTGTCACCTGTAACTTAAGTAAATCATTTTTAATTCGCGCTTTTTTTTGCAAAGGATAAAATAATTGATGTAACGGATAAATGATCTGTGTGACAACACATAAACTCTCCGTTACATCTACTTTTGCTGCTAGCAGTTAATTTGTCGAAATGCAATAACTGCATCTACTGGTTCAGGTCCCACAATATAGCGCTTCTCGTTTGGATGAAGTAATTATTTATGTACGGACTTGAGAGTGAAAAGAAGCTTGATACTACTATTAAAATTATGCCTCTACAAGAAATTCCTGTTTGGTCAATGGTGCAGACTAGTTCTGACAATATTGAAGATAAATTTAATGAATCAATAGAACAGAGAGCGAAACGAGAAGAATGGGCGTTAGTGTTTAAGTTAAGCTTAGAAGATTCCAAGAATTAATTTCTTGTTTTGTCGTGATATTTCCTTGCAACGCTAAACCTTCTAAGAGGATGTTTGAAAAGTTTTTAGAGGTTAAAAATTATGCTAATCGCTGAACCATAGTGCGTATCATGGCAAGATAAATAAAAGTCTCGGATGTTGCGGGCAATAACTCATAGTCTCGAACTAATCGGCGACATCCCATCAGCTTTCCCATAAGTTCGCTCTACAACCCAACGTTTTTTGAGCAAGACAAAACCTTTAGCCTCTTGCGAGCGCAACACAACCTGTACAATCCAACGGCAAAAATTCATCACCCACTGCATGAAAGGTTCGTAATCATTGCCACCATCTACCCAGATAGTAGTCAAACGAGATACCTTTTGATTGGACTGTTTGACCGGATGCGCGAACTTGTTTTCCTCCTTCTCGTTCACCAACATTGGCTGCGGTAACTAAAACCCTCAAAACCAATCCCAAGGTATCGACGGTCATAAATCGCTTACGTCCTTTTCACTTTTTACCTGCATCAAAACCAACTGACTGGCTCACCATTGCTGCGCTTTTAACACTTTGACTGTCAATGATTGCCTCGGATGGACGCTTGTTGACGTTGATGTTCTATGCGAACCCAAACTCTTACGACTATCGTGGATTTTTAGCCAAGTCGCGTCTTTACGCCAATTGCGAAAGTATGTATAGACCGTTTGCCAGGCAGGAAAATCTCCTGGTAGCGATCGCCATCTGACTCCTTCTACCAAAATGTAGAAAATCGCGCCATCGAACCTCCCACATATCAACTTCACGCTTTCGACCACCCGGTTTCGCTTCCGGAATTAGGTCACTCATCAATTTATATTGTGCCAGGGTTAGGTTGCTGGGGTAAGCTTTACTCATACCACTCTCTCGGTGCTGTTTAGTATCTATACGAGCGCGTATACTCAGAGAGCTTTTTTACGATATTCCCGACTTTTCAAACATCCTCTTATGGAACCTAAACTTTGACTTTTTCAATCTCGCCAAAATTAGTGATGTAGGAAAAAGTTTTTGCCACAAAGCTATAAATTTTACCCAATAACAAGGTTTACGCTGCTTAAATGGATAAAGACGAGCTAAGACGAGCTATATTTTTGGTCAGGATAAAGACAAATCTCTTGTGGCGAACTTCGGGCAACGATATATTCCATCACTTCCTGCCCACAATTAACCGGGCAATGCACGACACCAGTTGGAATATATAGGAAATCGCCTGCTTTTATATCTACAAATCTATTATTTTCAACACCTAGTAAAACTCTGCACGTTCCCGTAATAATGTATATCGCAGTCTCAAAAGGATGATAGTGTGGGGTTGCACCTGCTCCTGGTGGAATTACCCCGTGAGCCATACTAAGCTTCTTTGAGCCAACAGTTTCTTCAGTTACACCCCAGCCTCGAACATACCCATGATCTGTATCACAAATCCTTTCTGGCTCCTGGACAACTACAACACTACTCACTTGCTGTGGAATGCAAGTATCTAAAATTTCAGAACTCATAAACTATCACCTTAAAAACTATACTATTCAAAAGAAATTAGGTGTTCCATCTCTTGATATATCTAATAAGAATGCAAGGACAGTTAAGACATTTAATTTAGGCGCCGACCGAGACAAGACGAGCAATCGTCGCGGGGCGTCTGGCAACGGCGCCTCGCTCCCGGTTATCTTGTCTTGCTGCCGACAACCACGGTATTGTCCCAAACGTCACCGTACAGCCAGTTGCCTCGCGCGTTTGGGTCGTTGCTAGTGTAGTATTCCTGCCACGCGCTTAGGAGTTCATTGACCGTAAGCTTTCCGTCGCCGTCGTCGAGTTTCTGGAAGGCTAGCTCGCTGTTCGCCGACTTACAGCCAAAAGCTTTGTGGAATTTGGCGAACTCACTTTGTTCAAGAAAACCGTCGCCGTCTCGGTCGCAGATTGTGAAGGTCGCTTCCGCGAGGGGACGGAAGCCTGCTTTATAGGTTTCTGGGTCTTCGGCAAAGGCTTTGCGTAGGCCATTGCGCCATTCCTCTGAAGTGACTTTGCCATCGCCATCGACATCCATCTTGGCTTGTATATGAGTCCAAAAATGTTCAAACGCCTGCAATAGTTTTTGTGTTTTGGGGCTGCCCATAGGCTCGCCCAGATAAGTAACAATACGAGCGGCGAGAGCGAGTACATCAGCCTGTTCTAAAATACCGTTACCGTTGATATCGGCGTGAGTAAAACAAACATCAAATTTTCTATCTAACAAATCTTGAGTTTGAGCGACAGCCACGTTTAATCTCCATTATAGAAAGTGTTGTATTAGCCGCACTGTTTGACCATTTGGTGCGGATAAACTTATTTGATAGTGTTTCAAATTTTTGAGGTTTTGTCAACTTTTTGTGAAAGCTTCGGAAACGTTCTTGGCAGTAAGCACAGGGAAGAAGTAAGGATGAAAAATTAAAATTTAAAGTTTGATTTTTGTCTCATTAACTAAATTTTATAAGGCTTGTGTATTGTCAAAAATAATTATAGTGGAATCATTCAAAAAACTACCATTATTTTATAACAAATTTTTCTTTTCCTACTTTTCCTACTTTTCCTACTTTGCCTACTTTTCCTACTTTTCAGTCAGGACATCATTGCCAAACATTAGACAGTTGGAGCCATAGCCGCCGTGCTGTCGTCAAGGTTGATTATAGAGATTGAAATCTACCTTGATAGGGTGTATAGAATAATGGTTAGGGTAAGTTTTAGGATTTAGTATATTTATTAATCCAGTCAACAATCTGCTTATTAACTTTTGCCCGATTTTGACTAATACTGTGGTCATCGCCTTCGTAAACGGTCATTTCAAAGGGTACTTGGTTTTTGTATAGACCCATCGCCAGCTCTAGAGTTTGGCTCACTTCCACTCTCCAATCCTTAGTGCCATGAATTAGTAAAATAGGCGTGGTTTTGGTAAACTTCTCAGTCGAGTCAATTGCAGACCTTTTCTTTAGCTCTTCTGGGTTATCCGTGTCAAAGTATTGATGTCTTAAGAGGATGTTTGAAAAGTCGGGAATATCGTAAAAAAGCTCTCTGAGTATACGCGCTCGTATAGATACTAAACAGCACCGAGAGAGTGGTATGAGTAAAGCTTACCCCAGCAACCTAACCCTGGCACAATATAAATTGATGAGTGACCTAATTCCGGAAGCGAAACCGGGTGGTCGAAAGCGTGAAGTTGATATGTGGGAGGTTCGATGGCGCGATTTTCTACATTTTGGTAGAAGGAGTCAGATGGCGATCGCTACCAGGAGATTTTCCTGCCTGGCAAACGGTCTATACATACTTTCGCAATTGGCGTAAAGACGCGACTTGGCTAAAAATCCACGATAGTCGTAAGAGTTTGGGTTCGCATAGAACATCAACGTCAACAAGCGTCCATCCGAGGCAATCATTGACAGTCAAAGTGTTAAAAGCGCAGCAATGGTGAGCCAGTCAGTTGGTTTTGATGCAGGTAAAAAGTGAAAAGGACGTAAGCGATTTATGACCGTCGATACCTTGGGATTGGTTTTGAGGGTTTTAGTTACCGCAGCCAATGTTGGTGAACGAGAAGGAGGAAAACAAGTTCGCGCATCCGGTCAAACAGTCCAATCAAAAGGTATCTCGTTTGACTACTATCTGGGTAGATGGTGGCAATGATTACGAACCTTTCATGCAGTGGGTGATGAATTTTTGCCGTTGGATTGTACAGGTTGTGTTGCGCTCGCAAGAGGCTAAAGGTTTTGTCTTGCTCAAAAAACGTTGGGTTGTAGAGCGAACTTATGGGAAAGCTGATGGGATGTCGCCGATTAGTTCGAGACTATGAGTTATTGCCCGCAACATCCGAGACTTTTATTTATCTTGCCATGATACGCACTATGGTTCAGCGATTAGCATAATTTTTAACCTCTAAAAACTTTTCAAACATCCTCTAATATGTCGGCAGTGTAGTTTTTGTAAGACATGACTTTTCTTGTGTATGAGTTATTACAAGATTTAGAGCCATCTTTGTAGCGACATAGACCACAGAATCAATCAATATAATAAGCAATTTTTTGCTGTTTTTTTTGTGTTCGTGGGATCATTATCTTTGCCCAAGTCCAAAAGTATTTAGCAACTATTTCAGCTTTAATTGAGGACTGTTCTCTAGACTCATCAAAGAAAGAAGTGTCAGTCATAATTTCTAATCAAAAGTACGATAGTCTCTTGTTTAATAGCTTATCTTATTAATTCAACAATGAAATTTCTCGGAATTGACTTAGGGTGGAAATCCCAACCCAGCGGCTTATGCTACTTACAATTAATCGATGGAAAACTCCAAATACAAGACTTAGACCGCAAGGAACTGATTGCAGATATCCTCACCTGGATTGATACCTGCGTGACATCACACGAACCCGCCATCATCGCCGTAGACGCACCCACTCTCATCCCCAACGCTACCGGGAGTCGCCTACCCGACAAACTTACCCACAAATACTTTGGCAAATATCACGCTGGATGCTACCCGGCAAATCTCGGCTTACCCTTTGCAGAACGGACAGTAAAATTTGGCTTAGAATTAGAATCGCGTGGTTTCACTCATGCACCAACCATCGAACCACAAAAACCTGGTAGATATCAAATAGAAGTCTTTCCCCATCCAGCCATAGTTCATTTATTTGGTTTAGAACGAATTCTCAAATATAAAAAAGGACGCCTCAGCGATCGCCGCTTAGAACTCATCAAACTCTACAATTACATTACAGAAATCTTACCCTCTCTCCATCCTCCTCTGTGTCCTTGGCGTCTTGGCGGTTCGTTTCTTCCTGAAATACCCACCACAGGCGTAGCCCTCAAAGAAGTCGAAGACAAACTCGATAGCCTCATCTGTGCTTATGTAGCAGCATACTGGTGGTATTGGGGTGAACAACGTAACCTGGTACTTGGCGATCGCACCACTGGCTACATTGTCATCCCCTCAAAAAGTCAAAAGTAAAAAGTTAAAAGCCAAAAGAATTTCTTTTTATTTTTTACTTTTTACTTGTTTACTGTGCCCAAACAATCAGCCTTGGCTCATAAGGACTGGAAAGGTGTTTGTGTTTTGGCACCACGCGCAAGGACAAGCCTTGCAAACCAGAGGTATTATACACGACGTCAGCCGTGTAAATACTCAATGCGTCCTTATCTTCGCCTTGGTAATCCATCACCACAGGTACACCGTTGATAATATCGCCATTGGCATCGATAGCACCTTGGTAAAGTTCCACCTGCACATCATCGTTCGTCAAAGTTGCCAAGTCAATCTTGGCTTTGACGTTGACGGTTTGATTAACCTTAATATCTGCATCTGAGGATACGTTCACATCTTTGATTTTGATGTCGTACCAGTGTGCGGTGAGGTTCTCTTTCCAATGAGCTAATTCTTTAGCTGGGGCGTAGTTATCGACAGTGAGGGTGTGGTAGCGATCGCTTGCTGGGAAATAAGCCCGCTCTGCATATTCTCGCACCATCCGCGCCGTGTTAAAGAACGGACAATTTAACTGGATTGCATCTTTCATTTTGTCAATCCACCGGCGAGGCAAACCATCGACATCTCGGTCGTAAAATAAAGGCACGACTTCCTTTTCTAGGATATCGTACAGGGCATTTGCCTCTATTTCATCTTGGTAATCGGGGTCATCATACATTTCCCCGTGTCCGATTGCCCAACCGGTACGGACATAATCAGCTTCATCCCACCAACCATCTAGTACGCTTAAATTCGGCAAACCATTCATAGCCGCCTTCATACCACTGGTACCGGAGGCTTCGCGTGGACGCCGGGGATTATTTAACCAGACATCGCAACCCGCCACCATCAATCTGGCTATATGAATGTCGTAGTTAGGAACAAACACTATCTGCTTTTCCAAGCCTTGTTCTTCAATAAAGTGATTGATATCGCGGATGAGTTCTTTACCAGGAATGTCTTTGGGATGTGCCTTACCGGAAATTACAAATTGTAACTTACGGTCTTTATTAGCTAACAAAAGCCGCCTGATGCGCTCAACATCGCGCATCCACAGAGTGGCACGTTTGTAGGTTGCAAAGCGACGGGCAAAGCCGATAGTGAGAACATTTGGATCGAGAACTTCTTGTGCAGAGGCAATTTCTGAGGCAGAAGCACCACGATCTCGCAAATGCTTCACCAGACGTTCCCGCACGTACAAAACCATGTCCAAACGACAGCGTTCGTGATTGCGCCACAACTCCTCATCGGGGATGGCGTCCATCCGTTCCCATAAGGGGTTATCGGTTGCTGCTGATGACCAGCTTGGTCCAAGATAGCGATCGTACAACTCCTGAGTCGATTTAGAGACACAAGAGCGGGCATGAACGCCGTTAGTAATTGCGGTAATCGGCACTTCCTCTACTGGCACATTCTGCCACAAACCCTTAAACATCTGCCGCGAAACCACACCATGCAACTGTGCTACACCGTTAGAAAATGTTGCCGTTTTCAGCGCTAGCACCGCCATACTGAAAGGTCCAGACAAATCACCAGTATTTTCGCGCCCCAAGCTCAAAAATTGGTCTTTATTCAAGCCAAAAATTTCAGCATAGCGTCCCAGGTAGTGCAACACTTTGTCTGGGGAGAACAAGTCAATTCCCGCTGGTACTGGCGTGTGAGTGGTAAAGATATTACTAGAAGCGACGACTTGTCTAGCTTCGGTATAACTCAGCTTTTCTTCCTGAATCAGGATGCGGATACGTTCTAGGGCAGAGAAAGCCGCATGACCTTCATTCATGTGATAGGCAGTAACATTGTACCCTAGCGCTTTTAGCATTCGGACACCACCGATCCCCAGCATGATTTCTTGGTGGATACGCATATCGATATCGCCACCGTAAAGCTGATCTGTGATGTCCTGGTCGTAAGCGTTATTTGGTTCAATGTTGGTGTCCATCATATACAACGGCACCGATCCCACCTGTACGCGCCAAACCCTTGCATACACAATACGCCCTGGGTAATCTACCGCAATCCGCAATTCTGAACCATCAGGATTGCGTTCCAGGTGCAAAGGCATATTGTAAAAGTCGTTGATTGGGTAGCGTTCCTGCTGCCAACCATCGGCGTTTAAATATTGAGCAAAATAGCCCTGCTGATAAAGTAAGCCCACACCAACCAAAGGTAGTCCTAAGTCGCTGGCAGATTTGAGGTGATCCCCAGCCAGAACTCCTAAACCTCCAGAATAGATGGGCAAACAATCTACAAGCCCAAACTCAGCCGAGAAATAGGCGTAGTATTCTTTTTGCTTTTGAGTCCGGTGTTTCTGATACCAGGTACGCTCTTGCAAATAATCTTCTAACTGACGCGCGGATCGATCCATTTGCGCCAGGAAGCCTTCATCTTCCACAACTTCCAACAAACGCGCTTGGCTAATGGTACCAAGCATCAAAACTGGGTTGTGACGGCTAGATTCCCACAAGTCGGGGTCTAAGCGACGGAATAAATCTTTTGTCTCAACGTTCCAATCCCAGTGCAAGTTATATGCCAACTTCCGTAGCGGCTCAAGTCGCTGCGGTAGTGAAGGGGAGACATTAAAAGTGCGAATTGGCTGCATAAGTTACCGAAACTCTAGCTTTAGCTATGGTTATTGTTGATTGTATTTCCCTTATGCTGTCAATTCTTTATACTAAGTTTGTGAAGTTACCGTGACATTGTTAACTTTTAAAAAGTATTCTCAGTTTCCTTACCAAAGCGGACAACAAGGATATTTCAAATTCTCCGCGTTACCCTTTGCCCTATTTGGAATACAGAAAAACTTATCAGAAATATGTATCCTGTCTGTCAATCTAGCAAATATGAGTAGTAAATTTACAAATATTTATATTCTGGAAAACACCTACTACGGCGAATGGGTGTCTTAACGGTTGGATGACCTGACTTTTCACAGTTCGTTCTCAAACCACGAAACAGCGTGGCTTTTTCCACAGCAGGATTCTCAATAGTTTTGGATTAATGATAATTAGCTAACAACTAGGGTAGAGTATGGCTTTGAAAAAAGTTCCAAATTTCCTGACTTGCATTAAAACCAAGTTTAGCATTCAACTTATTTAGGCTCTCATCACTAGAAGCACCGCCAGGCCAAAAATGTCCACCGCCTACGACATCTGCAAGCAACACCTCTGAGTCACCATTGCAGCCTGAGTACCGAGAGGTTTTGACTTTGAGGCGATCGCTTTGATTAGAGCTTTCTTGCTCTGGTCTTTGAGTCTCGGAGGTACATTGATTATGTGAACGCCAAAAGTTTACTGTTTCTGGAATAGAAACCAGCGCTCCTCGTTGATTCTTATTATCTCCCTGATAATGTACAGCTTGATCGTTTGTACCGTTGATCATTAGCATTGATATTGGAGTTTCAGGCTGGCAACTCGGTTTAAGTCGGACTGGAAGAGAACCAGCGACTGATGCGAAAGCAGCAATTTTATTAGGTAGCTTACAAGCCAGAGCTTGGGTAAGTATTGCACCTTTGGAGAACCCAGTGGCATAGATTCTATGGCTGTCAATGTTTCTAATTTCCTGAAGATGATTGATTAAAGCGGCGACAAATGAAACATCATCTACCTTTTTTTGAGAATTACCTCTAAGGGTCCATCTATGGTCAATTCCATCTGGATAAACGGCAATAAACCCTTCTTGCTCCGCCAAATCATTAAAGCGAGAAACATCACTGATTGAACGACCAGTACCATCATCGCCATGAAATACTAAAACTAATGGCATAGGACGGTCTGGATTATAGGATTTTGGAGTATAAATGTAGTAAGTGCGTAACCGTGCCTGGTCACTTAACTGTCCATAATTATCACCCACCAAGGTTTCTTCAGTAGGAATACTTCTTTCCTGGGCCTGAATTGAATGATAGGCTGTGATCAAAGTCATGGAGAATACGAAAACCAAAATTTGTCTAAGAATTCGGGGATTCATATGGCGCATCAGGGTATCTTCAATTCAAAGAGCAACTATTAGTTGGACTATACGTGAGTGCAAAAGTTTCTCTGGCTAGTACAAAAGCTACCGAGAACACCAAAGCTTTTACTTTCATCAAATTAATAAATATTGAATTGCAAAATGATTACTGCTTGTGTAGCAGTAATGCGGGTTTAAAGTATATTACGTTTGTTTGGCTACTTATCAAATTATATTTATTTGCTTATTGATAACCTCCTACAAACGGACTAATTAATCGGCTAATTACCTCCTACAAAGGGGTTAATTGATTCAATGAAAACATACAACCGCACCGAAAGTTGCAATGAGACTTTGGCTATTTGTAGGTTTGGGTTTCACAGGATTTTGATAGGTCTTATTGAGATTTTATGACCTATCTTTTCTTACTATAAATCGTTTTATCCTTTATAGAATAAGCTTTTCCGGCTATTTAATAGCCCCGTCATCGGGGGCGGAAATAACAAGGGCAGTAAAAAAACAGCTAAACCTTGATGGAATCACTATTATTTCCTTGAGGATAGCTGCCTTCTTGCACTAGTACACGACGGCGGAAATAAAGCTACCCTTCGGGTTCACCAGTCGCCGTGAGAGCGGGAAACCCTCCAAAGGGCGCTGGTTCACCATTCACTCATAGCGCGAAAAGCCCATAGAATCAGCCTTTTGAATGCGTGACTTTTGAATGCGTGCCTTTTGGCGAACGCGCAGCGGTACTAGTCGCATTAACATAGCAGCAGAGAATTTGGCGATTACCATACATCATACATAATACATAGACTTGTCCTAGTGACAATACTCACAATGATAGAGATGGCAACGCTGCAAAAACTATCAGGGCAGAGGGAAAGCCGTCATTCGCAGCGCAGTTCATGCAGCATCTTGCCGGGTTGGGCATCGCCGCGATCATTTAAGTTCTCCCCGGCGTAAACGCATGGGGATTCTAGCCTGACGCCCGTCCGCACTTCATTAGTCATTAGTATTCATGCATCCACGAGAAATCGTGAAAAACGTACTAAGGACTAATGACTAAGGACTCGAAATCCCACTCCTTTTAAGGGTGGGATGAGTTAATATTTTGTTACTGAAGATTTAATTGTCAACACCCCTGCCTAAAGGCGAGGGGCTTCCAGCCTCAGACTTTTAGGATTAGTTGACCAGACTAAGTACCTTGAGTACTACGTTATTGGTAAGCGTTTAAGTTCCTACCTTGGGATGCGTTCGCGCAGCGTGCCGTTAGGCATAGCTAGTTCCATGCTCTAGAAATCGAAGATTAAACAGGTGTACAGGGTTAAGCCAGTGTCTTCGATATAGTACCGACCAATAACATTGTCGAAGCTAACTTTACTCCCTTTCGGGAAGGCTCCACGGAGCAAAACCGTTATGCGTACAGGGTGAACGAGTTGAGATGGTAATTGTCCCATTGAAAGTACATTACAAAAGTACAACGATTCAAGTAGCTCCAAGGCGGTAATGGTCAACCAAGAAATTTAAAGCCGTCCTACAAGGACGGGGTTTCAGACCTAAGGAATTTCGATGAAAAGATTTAAGGAGAATTAGATAGATTTTTCTTAACTGTTGCTAGTAGTCCACCAAAGCAACTTTGCCGGGTCAGACAGTCGGGTATAAGCGCTCCATCTTTCTGCGTGCATCCGTGGTTTTAAAGCGCCAATTCACACTTGCTCGTTGAGAATTACGCTGTTTCTCCCAAGCGGCAATTTTTACCTCCAAAGTTGAGCGATCGCCAATCCGTGTCTCTAAACATTGACGAGATAAAACGGACAATTCAATCTCCACCTGGTTTAACCAAAAGCGCGTGTTTAGGCGTATAGTGAAACTCGAGTTTTTGTATGATTCTCCGGGCTTCTTGTGGGTTAAAGGCTTCATATAAAGCTGCGGGATTGTGGATATTTAGGTTATCGACAACTAGGCGAATAACTTCCGCTTCTTGGCAATAAATGTCTACCAAATCTTTCATTTGTTTTGCAAAATCTATTTTGGTACGCTGCTGTGTAACTTCTATGTGTCGCCATCCTGCCAAAGGTTGAAAATACGCAAATAAATTAACAGTGCCGTTGCGTTTATACTCGTAGTCATAACGCTCTGGCTGGTCAGGTTCAGGAGGCAATGGTTGCCTAACCTCTTCTACTAGTTGATACGGGGTTTCATCAAAACAGACTACTGGGCGTTTGGGATCATAAGGCTCATTGTATAAATCTAATAAATCTTCCATCCGTAAAACATACTCAGCATTTACCTCTGGTATGCACCATTGTTCCTTCAACCACGGTTTTACTTCGTTTTTTTTAAGTAGCAGCGAACTGTTTCATCACAAATCGAATCGACAACGCCAATACCTACTAACTCGTCTGCCAAAAGCTGCATTGTCCAACGAGTACGCCCCTCTGGAGGAGATGAACAAGCAGTAGCTATCAGAAATGCTTCTTGCTTACCATCGAGTTTGCGAGGTTTGGGTGGATGCGGCCTATCCTGAAGGGCAAAGTCTATACCTCCAGTTACAAATTTCTGACGAGTGCGTTCGACAGTTGAGACGTTGACTTTAAGCGCTGAGGCGATCGCCTCATCTGTTTTAGCTTCACTTGCCATCAGGAGAATATAGGCGCGGGTGATTGTTCGCGCCTTACGCTTACCTGTTTTTATTAGCGACCGCAGTTGAGATTCCTCAACCTCACTCAAATCCACAATGTATTTCTTTGTCATAATGCCACCCACGCGCAATCTTGGAGTAGCTTATCAAATTATTGGCATTACCTGGCAAAGTTGCTTTGGTGGACTACTAGCCTCTCTCCCTTGTCCCGGTTCATAAAGCATGGACAAATATGCCCAGCCTTGGTGGCGAGGCGGTTTGATTAGTTAGATTTGGTAACTATGTGATACGAAAACCGCCTCGCCACCGCCTCAAAGAGAAATCTTTCTTGGGTATGAATGGATAAGGCGGTCCTGTTGTCTATTTCAGACCCAACCCCTTGTCAGTTCAACAATTGATATCTTTGAACGCAATTGCGTATCAGATCAACTCATGGGCTGTCTCATGGTCTTCTGGTCATTGTCCAACAAACCAAAACTCCATTACCAAGTATGGCAATGAAGTTATTATGCAAAAACAAAAGGCTATAGATTTTTTGGAACGATAGCGCTACAGCTACGCACTTTTGATTACTGAGTGATTAATCCTTGGGGTCTTATTACTCCTTCCAAATCAGCCCCCTGTAGATTTGCTCCTTCTATGTTCGCATCTGTTAGATTTGCCTTCTCTAAGTCTGCATCAAATAGGTTTGCTCTTTGCAGGTTTGCTCTCGTTATGTTTGCCTTGCCTAAGTCTGCTCCTTGCAGGTTTGCTGCTAGCAGATTTGTTGACTGTAAGTTAGCCTTTTCTAAGTCTGCACCTTGCAAGTTCGCACCTTCCAAGTTTGCAGCTTGCAGGTTTGCCCCTTTTAAGTATGCCCCACTCAGGTTACACCCGACACATTCTTTGGTTTCTAGTAAACGTCTAACGTTTGCTGTTACAGACTCTGTTGGCAATGCAGCTGGAGATATGATTGGAGTCTCTGTGGATTGTGTAGATACCGATGGTGTGAGTGATTGAGCAGTAGCGTTGGGTTGCTCAAGCAGAGAAAATCCCGCTATAAGTACTAGAAATACTGCTGCTAGAACCCAATGAGTGAGTTTTTTTAAATTTGGTTTTTTCATTTGACTTCCGTGGCTGTGCTTTGATTGCAACTATCAATAAGGTGCATAATCTTCACTTTAAATACGTTGGTTGATAAAATCAAATATTATTTTTATTCAATTTTATAAATTAAAGTGATTAAAAAAATCTTTAGATAGCAATGATCAGTGACAGGCCTCTCCTGTCACCAGACGCACTCGCGCCCTTCGCAGCTCCTCCGTTAGGAGGCACACGAGCTCATTTTATTTGTGCTGAATCTACTTAACTAGCTGTATCTAACTGAGCAATCCATTGATTAATTTTGTCACGCTGATCAGCAGAGAGCCGCTCAACTGCGACTCTAATAGCTTGTTTGTTATAGATTTGCCACAAAGAAGAAATCATTTCAATGTCTGAGCAAGCTTCAAGATCACCTGCTACTATTGCCAAATTTTCTTCAGTCAACCATTCCTCAATTTCCTTTTCATAGTGCGCTTTCATTTGGTTAAGCCTGTCTCTTTCTGGACGAGACAACTGAGTCCAAATAACTTTCTTGACAACATCTGGACGACGAGACATAATTTTTGTCACGTCTTCCCACTCTTTAGCTTTGCGAACACGGGAAGCTAAACATTCTATGCTGTACTCAAATGCCCATTCCGTACAACCAAGTAGTTCAACAGCATAGTTTAGCTCTGATAGAGTCAGTTCTTGGCAATTTAAAAACAAGTTTTTGATAGTGTCGTTATAAAATAAAAACTTTTTTTCTTCATTCCTAAACTTGCGCTTTTTGGCTTGAAGAATTGGGAGCAGTAAAACTGGACGGACTTCCGGCGGAACTTCTTTAAATTCAATACCTTCTGTGGAGATAATGACTGGTACTCCACCATTTTCGATTGCTGAAGATTCTTCCAATACCCACCGAAAAGATTTGCCGCAGTTGGGACAATCCGCTTCATATTGGGTCACAAACTCTGCTTTTGCAGAATTAAAGTATTCTTTGGTACGAATCAGCGCTGGCATTGGTTTGAAGACATGGTGACAGTGCGGACAGCATCGCACTCCTAGTGTGTCTGGGTCGCAGGATACCGGGTCGAGACTCCATTGTCTGTTGTCACACGGACGACCAAGCCTAAACCAATTATCGGTCATGTCGAGGATGGTAGCGTAATTTTTCTCCGGTGCAGGACGCAAGACTCTGCCAAGCATCTGCAACCACAGTGTTACGCTGGTAGTGGGTCGAGCAATGACAACGGCTTCTGAGTCTGGGCAATCAAATCCTTCGGTAAGGATGGCACAATTGCTGATAATTTTTGTCGTGCCGCTCTTAAATCTATCTAAAATTGCTTTACGTTGATCATGCGGTGTCTCTCCATCAAGATGTTCGCAAGTGATACCAGCAGCACGAAATTTGGCAGCGATCGCTTTGGAGTGCATCACGTTGACCGCAAAAAGTATTGTTTTCTTACCAGTACAAAAATTGTTCCATTGCTTTAAGACTTCTTCTGGTTTGTAGTCAGAAGCAACTTGCTCTAATTCTTTTTTGGTGAAATCCCGCTTTTGAGGAACTTTGTGCTTAGAATACTTAAATCCAGCTATCAACTTATAGTCTGTCAGGTATCCAAGGGTTATTAATTCAAGAGTGGAAATTGAGCAAACAAGATGGTCGAAGACATCTCGCAGTCCGTAACCATCTTCACGCCTTGGTGTCGCTGTCACTCCCAAAATTAACGCCTTTGGATAAGCATCTAATAATTTGCGGTAACTAGCAGCTGATGCATGATGGGCTTCGTCAACAATCACTAATTCCGCTTTTGGGTAGGTTTTACGACGTGCTAAAGTCTGGATGCTGGCAACCTGAATTAGGGAATCAGTTGGTTTGTACCCTGCTTTAATGATTCCTGGTTGCACCCCTGTCGTTACAGCCATTTTATCTGCAGCTTGGAGAATCAATTCTTCGCGGTGAGCAACTACCAACACGCCCTCACCCCTGCAAGTCAATTCAGATGCTACTGCCGCAAAGATAATAGTTTTGCCACCACCCGTGCTTAGTTGCAGCAATACCTTTCTCATTCCAGAAGACCAAGCGGCGAAAGTTTTTGAAATTAAATCCTGTTGGTAATCGCGCAGAGTGAACATTTTCAGTAATGGTCGCCCCTTGTTCTAATTGGAAATGCTGAATACGTTTATAATACCCATAACGTAGATAAGTAGAACAGGGAACAAAAGTCAACTCTTAGTCTCTTTCCTCCACAAAGCCGCAGAAAACTAGTAGTTTATCTGATTAATTTTGACATGTCCTAGGAATCAGATCCCCGACAACTTTTACGAAGTCGGGGATCTTGTGTTCTGTACAATTTGTCATCACCTTTTGTTGTTGATTCTAATTGCTACTACACTTACCGTCAACAATATTCAGGTAATGGCAAAACTTTCTAAAGAAGACCACCGCCAGTCGCCTAGGTCGGGAGACCCTCCTGCAGCGCTGGCTCATGAGTACAGGCGTACCGAAAATTCCGTTTCATCAATCAACTACCATTTTGTGTTTGTCCCAAAACGCCGAAAACCAGTACTAGTCAGCAATGTAGCGAAAAGGTTACAGGAAATCATATTTGAATTGGTACAAGAGCATAACTGGCGGTTGATTGCCTTGGAGATTCAACCAGACCATGTACATATGTTCATCAATGCTCCAACAGACGAAGCTCCATCCAAAATTGCTATGTGGGTCAAGGGGAGAGCATCTGCTATTCAAAACCTAGACAAATACTGACATCAGTTTTGATTGACGTTTCAATGGGGAGCGACGGCGCAATTAACCCTCAACGTCCAGGCACGGCGAAGCCATCCGCGCATATTTTCTTAAATTACGAGCCGCGTTCAAATCACGGTCAGTAGTATAACCGCATTCTTGACAAGAATAAACGCGGTCAGATAATTTCATTGGTTGCTTAAACCCACAGTTTGAACAAAGCTGAGTTGATGGATACCAACGGTCAACTAGTACGACTTTTGAACCATATCTAGTCGCTTTGTATTCAATCTGACGGCTAAACTCATAAAAATTGGCATCACCAACCGCAGCAGCAAGTTTATGATTGTGCATCATCCCCGAGGAATTGAAATCCTCAATCGCAACAACTGCGTGGTTTTTGCAGATAAAACTTGTTGCTTTATGAGTTGCATCCAGACGAATATTAGTGACTCGTCGATGAGCTTTGGCAATTCTTAGTTTTTGTCGATTTCGACGATTTGAACCTTTAACTTTATGTTGAAGTTGACGTTGTAGTCTATTTAGTTTGGACTGGGCTTGTTTCAAAGCTTTAGGATTAACAAACACAACTCCTGTTGATAAGGTAGCTAGAGTTTTTATCCCTAAGTCAACTCCCACATAGTCATGTTGTTTTTCGGTAATTTCAGATTCGATTTCATAAGAAAAAGAAATGTACCAATCACCTGCTTTTTGAGAAAGGGTAAACGATTTGGTAGTTGTATGGGGCAAACCTTCATAAGTTGACACCCTACCTATGGTTGGTAGTTTCAAAGAAGTACCACAAAGCTGCCATCGGCTTACCGCCAGAATTTATCGTAAAACTATTATGCCTGCCTTTTTTCTTGAATCTTGGATAACTAGCCTTTTTGTCAAAAAATCTTTGAAATGCTTTTCCTAAGTTTTCAAATGCAAATTCGGTTATTTTTTGACATATACCTTTTTCCTTGATCCAAGGAATAACAGGCTTAACTTCATTGTTAAAGAACTTCTTTAACATCAGGTGATTTGGCTTATAACCTTCGTTATATAAAGCATTCCATGTTGCTAGACCCCAGTTATAAGTAAACCGAGATATGCCAGCATGTTTTGACATCAGAACTTTTTGTTCCCAGGTCAATTTCAGCTTTGTTTTTATCGAAGTTAATAAAACCAAGTTAACAGAATTAGATAAGAGTTGATATCACCTCGATTTTCGCAGAATTTGTACAAATTCTATGAATGTTCATGTAAATTTTCTTAAAAGACTGCCTTGTACTATCAGGGGTATTTGTCAGGCTTTGTCGAGGTTTGTCGAGAAATTAGACTACTAGAAAGCAACTCACCACTTGAGAAAGGAATTCCCAGAATTAAAAAAACTACCTGCTTTGTGGACACCGACCTATTTTGTAGCGTCAACAGGTCAGGTCAGTACTGAGGTAGTTAAAAAGTATATTGAAAATCAACGTGGAAAGTAGAGAAACACAGGGCTAAAGCCCTTCGAGTCGCGCATCCCGTCGCTCTCTGAAGAGTAGGGGTTCTCGCGCTCCCACTATTCTCTGATAGTCTATCAAGTCAACTTTGCACCGATGAAATAAAAAACCGTCATCAGTGCGATCGCGTATCTCCTTCGGAGACGTTGAGCGCTAAGCGCACGCTCCGCGAACGCGTAGCGTGTCTGAAGGACTCAGGGGACGCTCTGCGCGATTGGCTTTGCCACTGCCCCTTGGGCAATCGCGACTTGTAGGTATTGACAGAATTGTGATTATTTGGTCGTATTTGTAGAATATCCATTAGGCATTCAGCTAAAACATGGCTGAACTAACAAATCCTTTCGCACTTACTGACTTCTATGAACTCTGCAACTTACGCTCTCATCGCAATCAGTTTGGGAGCAGTTCCAGGTGCCCTGAGTCGTTATTACCTTACTATCTTTTTTGCGCGTTGGTTAGGGACGGCGTTTCCTTATGGAACTTTTTTCATCAATATTACTGGCGCTTTTTTGATGGGCTTTTTTATTACCTTCACATCAAAGCTAGCAATTTTTCCTCAGCTAAATCTGTTAGTTGCAGTGGGGTTTTTAGGTTCTTACACTACATTTTCCACTTATGCCCTAGATACCTCAAATTTGTTACGGACGAAAAACTACCAAGCTGCAATACTTTATTGGTGTGGTAGCCCGATATTAGGGTTTATTAGTATAGAATTGGGAATATTCTTAGCCAAGATATTATGATGTTTTTTGAATCAGAACTCTGAGGCGATCGCCTTTCAGTAGGTCGTACAAATAAAGTTAACTTGTTAGAACCGTCATTAGCCATTGGTAAGAGTTTGAGGTATTTTTACATTTATTAATCTATTTATGTTTATTTATACCTATCTACTTATCAAATAAAGATTGATTATTTTCAGTTATTCTGATCAGCTATCATTCTTGTTTAATACGGATAAATTCAGCCAAACTATTTCCTAGTTGGAGGCATAGGATTGCTAATACGGCACTGCCTAACCAGTAGAAGAAACCAATTTCTAACCTGCGTTGTTGAAGTAGGTTAGCTGTATCTAATTCATAAGTTGAGAAGGTAGTATAAGCTCCTAAAAATCCTGTAGTTACTAGCAGTCGGACTTCAGGATGAATCGTAATGAATCGTCCCAGTGACAGTGTCGTAAAAAAACCCATGACAAAACAACCACTTACATTAATAATGAGCGTACTGTAGGGAAACCCTGTACCGAAAAGCTGATTGAACCACAAACCGAGGTAATAGCGGGAGAGTGCGCCAGCAATTGCGCCAAGACTGATAGCAACAGGAGTACGAATGGCAGGATTTTGGAGCATAGCAACACATCTAGGAGTGGAAGCTGTAGACATCGATTTGTCGAGATTTTGCCTGACACACAACTAAAGGGTACTATAGGAATCCTAAATCATTTATGAAAAATCTTGAGTAGTGTAGGGTGGGCACTGCCAGTCAGATCCTGCCCACTATATTCGGGTTTTAGTGGCAGTGCCCACCCTACGTGTGTTTCAAAAATCTTTGGAGGATTCCTATAGTAAGGCATGATAAAATTACGACACGCTGAATCAAAAGATATTGAATTTATTATCTCTCAGGAAGCGAGGAATGAGTTCAAAAGCTTTATTATTCGATGGAGTCGAGACGAACACACAAGAAACTTGAACAATTCTGATAAGCATTACTACATTATTGAAAATTCATCAGGAGAAGCCAGTGGTTATGCTATTCTGTCAGGTTTGAAATCACCAAACTGTAGTATTGAATTAACTCGAATTGTTATTGCTCAACCAGGACTAGGATACGGCAAAAGAGCATTGCGCATCCTTATTAAAAAGGCTTTTGAAAAGTATAATGCTCATCGTTTTTGGTTAGATGTCTTTGAACACAACCAACGCGCCAGACACGTTTACCAATCAGTTGGTTTCAACCAAGAAGGAATCCTGCGAGATGCCGTTAAGAAAGAAGACCGCTATTTTTCGTTAGTCATCATGTCAATGCTTGAGAATGAATATTTCAAATAATAGAAATATTATGGGTTTTATTGCTCACCGATAATTGTATTTTGTTGCTGCAAAAGGAGCGGTGAAGCTCCTAAAATCAGAGGAAAAACTTCACCGCTCTCGTGTATTTGGTTTTGCATCAGAATCCTTCTTTACGGGACGGAGTCTCTTGCCGGATTAGAAGCGGAACCCTAGCCCTGTTTGGAAGCTGACAGCGTCAGCGTCACTGCCTTTATAAGCGTCAATACCCCACTTGGCATCACCATACACAACGACGTTCTTAGCAACTTCTGATTCAGCGCCAAGGGTCACAACAGGTGCGTTCTGATTTCCCAACTGGCTTGCTTTACCTTCGTCCGTCTGGAAGGAGTAACCACCGCCAATGTAAACGTTAGTGTTTTTAGCGATGGGTGCATCGTAAGTTAACAACGGCATAGCTGCGGTTGAATCACCACCAAACAGAACAGAACCACGAAGTGAAACAGGCGCTTTAGGAATGGCGTATCGTCCTTGAATATTTCCACCGAATAAAGCTGCATCATTGTCTCGTCCGCCATTAGTCACGCCAGCAGAAGCACCAGCACCAAGATAGCTACCGTTCATACCGCGTGTTGCGGCTTCTTGAGTTGTAGCTGTTGTTGGAGCAGTTTGAGCCGAGGCAATTCCAGCAGAAAGAACAACAGAAGCAACAGCAAGTGTAGAAGTTAATAATTTTGCAAGTTTCATAGGTTTCTCGTTACTAGAATTAAGTGCAATCAATACTCTCTAGTACTAGAATCCCTTTTTTGACAAAATTTACCTTCATGCACTTAGGTTATCCAAGTGGATGAAACTGTTTCACCCAGTTAGGTGAGCCAACACTCAAAAATTTTAGCTAAAATATATGGCATATACCGCTAGTACTGCCTAACAGAAATAACAAGGGGAGTTAGAAATTACTTCTTAGACAGACGCGATAAGCATTGCTGAATTCTGAATCCTGATTTCTGGCTCCTTGTACTACCATTTATCTTTTCAAAAAACGCTGACGCAGACGAGAGACAAAAATATTGACTTCTGGTAATTTCATCGATGCGGCAATCACAGCAAAAACGCCGATGCCAACTAAACCAGCAATAGCCAATTGCAACAGTTGAATCAGTAAACCATTTGTACCTAAAAACTTCTGCAAAACCTCAAGAGTTCCATAGCTTGCAGCTCCAGCTACGATGCTACCAGCAGTCAAACCTAAAATTGGCAAACTCCACTCTCGCCAAGGTAAACCATTCAGCCTGCGATCAAGCAACCACAATAGCATCAATACTGAGATGCAATTCACCCCAACTGTTGCTAGGACTAAACCAGGCGCGCCAAAAGGTTTAAAGAAAATCCAATCTAGCAAGGCGTTGAACAAGATGTTAATAACGCTGATGCGAAATGGTGTTTCGCCATCGCCCAAAGCATAAAACACCCGCACCAAAACATCTCGCCCCAAGTAGACAAACATCCCAAGACCTGAAGCAACTAGTATCGAGGAAACGAGCGCTGAATCTGCTTGCGTAAAAGCACCGCGCTCATAGACGACTCGCACAATGGGGACAGACAGCACTACCATCAGCGCACCCATTGGTAGCATGGTGAGGGCAGTAAGTATAAGTCCCTGACGAATTCGCAATTTTAGCTCCGGCCAATTATCTGGCTCGGCAAGACGTGCGAATACTGGTAACAAAGGTAGCAATATAATATTAGAGATAATACCTAAAGGTGTTTGCACCAAGATATTGGAATAACGCAATCCAGAAGGAGCAGAGGGGATGAAGGATGCGAAATACATATCAGTGTAAAGGTTAATTTGCAACATTCCAGAGGAAAAGGTTGCTGGTGCCATAATTTTCAGTACATCGTTGACCCCTGGCTGCTTAAAATTAAATCGCAGGCGAAATGTACCTAAGCCTGCTCGTGCTTGGGCAATTTGCTGAATCAACCATTGTAGGAACGCTCCGGCTAGGGTACCTCCAGCTAATACCATTCCACCTAAAATGGCATATTGAGGTGAGCTAATTTTGTTACCTAATTGCAGAGCAAGGATACCAAGCCCAATAATGAGAATAATGCTGGAAAATAAGGGGCTGAGCGAAAGTAGCCAGTATTGATTAGCTGTGTTGAGAGTACCAAAGCCAATACCAATCAGTCCTGCTAAAACTGCGATCGGTGCCATAATCCTCAGTTGCACGATCGCATTTGCTTTCACTAATGCTCCATTAGGAACTGTATCTAAACCTGGCGCTACTAAGTCAATCAGGTTAGGAGCAAATACGACTAGGAAAATGCTCACCAAGACGAGCAAACCACCCACAAGAGTTGTAATTGTTTCCACCAAAGGCGCGGCTTCTTCTTGCTTGCGCTTGGCTAACACGCTGACGATCGCACTATGAAATGGTCCATTCACACCACCTAACAAGATCAGTAGAAAACTCGGGATCATGTAGGCGAAGTTATAAGCATCAACAATCGCCCCTGCACCAAAAGCAGCGGCGATCGCTTGTTCGCGTACCAGTCCAAAAAATTTGCTTATTAACGTCGCAACGGCAATAATGCCAGCAATTCCAGCTAAAGAACGAGAGGCTTTTTGTTCTTGTGTCACAAATCGTACCTGACAACTTTCTCAAGGCGCATATCTTGAAACATTTAACCTGAAATTTAGCAGTTTGTCAGGGTAGTTTTGACAAAATCAGAAATGTAGGCATGTAAAAGAGTATCCATTCTTCAAGTTCATTTTTGCAAGAAATGTCGTTGTGCTGCATTCCAAAGACTTTTCTCACAACTTTTGTCAAGAGCATAAGTTGATTTAAAGTACATCTATATAAAAATAAAGGCTCTTCCAGTTTAAGACAAACTTTTTTCAACCAGAAGGAGAATCACAATGACAGTCAATCCTAAAACCACTATAGTTAAGCCAGGTCAAGGTTCCACATATTTGTTTTGGGGTGATCTCTACACTTTTGTTGCTGTGGGGGAAGATACAGGTGGAGCATATTCGCTAACTGAGGTAGTACTGCAACCCCAAAGCATGACACCACTCCACATTAATGAAGAAGACGAAGCGCACTACATTCTTGACGGGGAAATTGAGTACCAACTTGACAAGCAGACAATCGTTGCAACTCCAGGAACCTTCGTTCAGTTGCCCAAAGGTCACAGCCATGGTTTTAAGAACATTGGGTCAAAGCCTGCTAAAATGCTAATGCTTATAACGCCAGCAGGACCTGAGCAGTTTTTTGCAGAAGTGGGACAGCCAGTGAAGCTACCGATAAACGAGGAAGAAATACACAGTTTTTACCGCCCTCCCAGCCCTGAGGAAATTGAAAAAGCTATTGAAGTCGCAACGACAAAATATGGGGTAAAATTAGTCCGATACAAAAATGCTAACAATTGCTAACAATTGCCTGCTTTTTCTTCCTGCTTCATACTGGAAGTGTCGGCACTACCCAGTCCACAGGCTAACACGACTAATCTAGTCGCATATGAACTTAAATTAACAGCAGCATTCAAATCTCTGTCACACTTCAACCCACAGATATCACATTTAAGCACTCTTTGAGACAGTGACAAAGATAATTTTTTCTCACCGCAGCCAGAGCAAGTTTTACAAGAAAGTAGGTTGAAAGCCCCGCGCTTTTAAGCCGGGGGACGCCAGATACCTACGGAGGGAGACCCTCCTGCAGTACTGGCTCATGAAAACCACAGTGCAGGATTTATCCTGCTATAATATCTAGGTGCTATCCAGTAGGAATAACCGCAGACACGAGGAACTGACTTAGTACGGAGAAATCCCGGCATATAAGAAACAACGGTCTTCATGACGACAGTATGACTACATCACTGCAAATAATGGCAGGTCAGGGAGTGTTCGACAACATCAAGGCGCTTTGCGGACTCGCGAAGCGAAGCGGTTCCTTTTAGGAACTACGTAGTGCAAAAGTCAATTAAACAAAAGTAGAGCTACAGGTGAGTTAATCTCATCCAAGGGTTGTAGGGCGGATTTGACCCCGCCACTCGCAAGAGACAAAACTGAGAAGTGGAAAGACACGGCTTTAGCCTGTCTTGAAACAACAGTTTGAATCTCCGTGTCTTTAGACCGGAGAGAGGTCAATACTGGGATAAAATCTATCCACTACTACCAACTTGCTACCATATAGCTGGGTTTTATATTCTAACTGACGACGGAACTCATAAAATCCCATATCAGCTATTGCTTTAGCTAACTTACCATTAGCTAACATCCCGGATACATTTAAATCCTCTATCCCTATCACCGCGTGGTTTTTGCTGATATAGGTGGTTATTTTGTGTAATGTATCTTTCCTGATGTTGGCTATTTTTTGGTGTAGTCTTGCTATTTTGATTTGAGATTTTCTGTAATTACTTGAGCCGATTTGCTTATGACGATTCAAGTATTGCATTCTTGCTAGTTTAGATTCATATTTCTTATAACTTTTTAATCCATCAAATACTTCTCCTGTCGAGAGTGTAGCTAAATGGTTTATTCCTAAGTCTACTCCTACAAACTCTTGCTTTTTAGGAGGTTGACTTATTTCTACTTCTATTTTCCAAGATATAAACCACCTATCAGCTTGTTTGCTGATTGTGACTGATTTGGGTTTATATCCTGTTGTTAAATGTTCATAAGTCTTTATCCATCCAATTACAGGTACTTTGACTTTTCTGTGAGCAATGTGAATTGCACCATCTAGAGTAAAGGAATCATGTCTGCCTTTTTTTTTTAATTTGGGAAATCCTTTAGCTTTCTTGAAAAAAGATTTCAAGGCATCTGCTAAGTATTTTAATGCGTATTGAGGAGCGCATTTAGATACTTCATAGTACCACTGATGGATAGTTTTAATTGATGCTACTAACCATTTATGTAAGTCTATGGCTGTGGGAAATTTGATTTTGTCATCAGGATTAAGTTTATTATGTATCAGTACCTGTTGACATAATGCTAAACCTTGATTCCAAGCGTGTCTTGCTACTCCTGCATGTTGTGCCAGTAGTAGACCTTGTTGCTTGTTGACTTTGAGTTGTGTCTTAAATCCTAGTAGCATGATGGTATTTTACAATTAAATGCCAACATGGTTACAGAAAAGATGAGTACATCAAACGGGTATTAAGCAAGTGTGATTAATTGGTAGTAATTGTTAGTTTTTAGCCTACTGTTAATTAACCCTCCTGCTTCTAGTTCTGGTAGTTAGAGAGGTCTCAATTGAGTGTAATACACATTGTTTGTAGGGACACGGGTAGCCTTTGACCCTACCGTAAGCGTGCGTGTATTCCATGCAAGTGAGAGTGGCATAATTTATAGAAAATGAATTAGAAAACTAAGCATAAGCTGGACTAGCGTAAAGCAGCACCCATAACCAAGCAAGAATCCAAACCACAATCAATCCTAAAATACGAAGTAGGATTTTTTTCATAAGCTTGCCCTTTGTCCTGTGTCATTAGTCATTAGTCAAAAGACAAAGATGTAGAGACGCGCCATGGCGCGTCTCTACTAATGACTACTTCCAATCTTTACCAATACGAATGGTAAGGTCAGATTCTAGATCCCCAATTGCAGCAACGTGGATACTACCAAAGCCTAATAATTTTTGTAGTTCTTCTCCTGCTTGTCTGTTGCCTTTCTGGACAATAATCTGGGTTTGGCGTTTGGTGTCAGCCCACTCAGGTACAGCGTAAACTTTAGTAAAACCTTTCTGTTTAAGAGAGTTGATAACTTTTTGAGTTAGCTCGGGTTTATTGGAAGCATTTTGAATAGCAATTTTGAGGCTGGCTAGCGGTTTCGCACTTGGCCTCATACCAGATATTGTCACCCCAGCATAGTCATCAAGCAAATCAACTCGCCCAGTCAGATCTAGCCAGTAGCTATTGGGGTCTTGGCTTAAACGGCTGAAAATACCAGGCAGTATGGTCATTTGGAAATTATCTCGCCTAACGTTTAAGCCAAAGTTGACCAGCGCCATCATTTCTTCCAGCTTCAGGTTAGTGTCGAAGTGCTTTCGCATAATGCGGACGAGTTGAGGTAACCTGGGTAAGACTGTTGGACTATCTAGGCGAGAACGCAATGCCATCAGTAGTGCTTGCTGTCGCTGTACTCTTTCGAGATCCCCCATTCCTGGTTCACGGAAGCGCACAAATTGTTCTGCTTGTTCGCCATTGAGAGTTTGCCAGCCGTTAACTAAGTTAATCGAAAATTTCTCGCCAGAGTCTTTATTGACCATTGGTTTGGGAACAAAGACCTCTACTCCACCCAACTGATCCACCATCTGTCGCAACCCACTAGTAGATATACGAATGTAGCGGTCAATAGGTGCATTATTTAAAGTACGACTGATGACGCGTGCTGCCAAAACATGACCACCTTGGGCATTCGCATCAGATACCTTAGTTAATCCTTTTTCTGGAATAGCTGTCATCGTATCTCTGGGGATCGAAAGCACCCGGATTGTTTTGTTACTTGGGTTGACTCGTATCAACAGTATCGTATCGCTATGACCTGCAAAACTTTCCGGAGAACCATCTACACTCCTGGGTACTGGTTCAATGCCCATTACCAAAATATTCATTGGTCGAGTGAGTTGATATTGTGAAATGTTACTCCACAACTCCGCAGGCAAAGGTGTTTTTTGCTCTTTCCCACCTAATCCTACTTCTTCATCTGTTTGATCAATATCACTCCAAAGTGGAGTCCAAAGTGCCAAAGTCGATACCAGCAAACCCGACAAAGTGATTCCTACAACAATTGTGAGTATCCAAAATAGCCATCGAGGCATGGCTAACCCCAGTCTGTGGTAAAGCTGGCTGGGAATTGAACCCGTAGACTCTACGAAGTTACGGGAAATTTTTTCTTGCTTTGTTGCTGTCACTTCATTTGGCAGTTGAATTTCCTCAGATGTGCCCTGGTTTTCTTGACCTGCTACTTGTTTGACCACAATAGTTCCCCACTCATCCACTCCCTAAACGTAATGTTAATGCAAGCCATAAATCTTGCCAGTTAACAAGATCACTTGAAGTCTTTAAGAAGAACAAAAGAACACAAAACACAGAATACATTGCGATAACCGCGCGTTGAGGCTTGTATCCTTTTATTCTGACTCTTCGGGTATCTCCTATGCCTATGCCGGAGGCACAGCTGAGCGCAGAGCGTCCGGTAAGGGATACGCTCAAGGGTGCCAAAGGTGTACGCAGCAGCTGCTTTGTATGCCTGCGCCCCCTTTGCGCTTACGCAGTCCCTTAGGTCGGCAAACTTTCATTCGCTCTTTGGGCACGATACGCCCAACTCATAGCTGCAACCTAGGAGGCACAGGGCTGTCTCACAACTGAGTACTGAGTACTGAATTCTTTCTTCGGTCATTTCCTCTGACTTCATCGTGAGCACCTTTATACTTCATTACTTTTGTTTGTCACAGTACACTTGTAGTGTTCTTTAGTAAGTTTTTATGACACAATGACTAGAACCTTGTTCCCTGTCATCCTTGCAGGTGGTAAAGGCGAGCGTTTTTGGCCCCTAAGTCGCCAAAATCGACCTAAGCAATTTTTGAATCTTGATGGTAGCAATAGAAGTCTTCTGCAAGCAACTGCTGACCGACTGCTGACATTTGCAGACGGTTGGAAGAACTTGTGGGTCATCACTTCTGGTCAGATAGCTGAAGGAGTGCGAGAACAACTGCCACAACTGCCATCTGATAACCTACTCGTCGAGTCACAGGGAAGGGACACTGCTGCTGCGGTTGCTTGGACAAGTTTGGAAATTCAAAAGCGTTACGGAGATGAGGCTATTATCGGCTTTTTCCCTGCTGACCACTGGATTGCAGACCAAGAAGCATTTGCACGCACAATAAATGCAGCTACAGAACTTGCGGCAACTCAAGCAGCAATAGTGACACTGGGTATCAAGCCAACGTTTGCATCAAGTGGTTACGGCTATATTGAACAAGGCGAAAAGGTTGGTATCTTTAATGACTTGCCAGCTTATCACGTCAATCGGTTTACTGAAAAGCCTGACCGTGAAACGGCAGACAAATTTCTCTCTACGGGGCGCTTTAGCTGGAATAGCGGGATGTTTATTTTTCGGGCGGGCATTGTTCTTAAGGAACTGCACATACACGCTCCAGAAATTATCGAACCGATAGAAAAACATGGTTCTGACATCTACCCAGAGCTACCTAAGAAGAGTATCGACTATGCCTTAATGGAAAAGACAGATATCGCCTATGTCTTGCCAGCAGAATTTGGCTGGGATGATTTAGGAGATTGGAATGCGATTGAGCGTTTGCTGAAAAAAGAAGGCACTCCCAATGTCGAATTGGCTACTCACGTAGGGCTTGATACCCAGGGGTCTATCGTTTACTCGACAAATGAAGAAGATGTCATTGTTACCATTGGGTTAGATGATGTCGTAATTGTGCGCGATCGCAACGTTACCCTCATAGTCAAAAAAGACCGTACCCAAGAAATTAAGCAAGTCCTCAAAACCTTGCAGAGTGATCCCCGATTTACGAACTTGCTTTAAAACTTAAAACCCTTGGCAGAGGCATAAAAGGTGAATTTACCAGTATAACTTTTCTGTCTCGTATTTCATTTGAACAATTATGCAAATCATTAGTTATCAGCTTCTAGCCAAGGGCATGGCAATAAACCGCATTATTGCCTATCAAAAGCATATTTTTGCGAGCAAAAGATTTTCGTGTCCCCATCGTCTACACGGTGGGGATTTCTGCTCAAATGATGTCAAACGGATGCTGAGCAAAGAAAGTTTGATAAAAGTTGTAAAATCATCTTTACAAAGATTTAAAGATTCTGCAGCAAGCAAGTAAAATCCTCAAACTCAACAGCAGTACTAACAGCTTCAGGTGCATCATCATTGCCTGCTGCTTACCTCTCTAACTCCTCTGTTCCTCTTTCTGTTGCACTCTCGGTTGCCTCTGCAATTCATTAAAATTATGTTTATAACCCAAACTGTTCCTCGTCAAAGAGAAATTATTGAAGTTCTACTTCGCAATGGCTGGGACTATATGCGACGCCTCCTTACGGTCGGTAAAGCCGATGAACCCCAGCTACCTACACCTGCTGTTTTAAAAAACATCTTGGTAGATTTAGGACCAGTCTACGTCAAACTCGGTCAGTTAATGTCTACCCGTCCAGACTTGCTCAGCGCAGCATACATAGAAGAACTGTCAACGCTGCAAGACGAAGTGCCTCCAGTTCCCTGGGCAGAAGTAGAAGTCCTCATTCGCAAACAACTCAAACGCCCCTTAGAAGAAACCTTCGCCACAGTAAATGCGATCGCAGTAGCAGCTGGTTCAATTGCCCAGACACACAAAGCGACACTCGCAGATGGTCGGGAAGTTGCTCTTAAGGTGCAACGTCCAGGAATTGATATCACTGTTGCTCAAGATATCGCTTTAATTCAAGGTATTGCCGATTTAGTTGCCCGTACTGAATTTGGCCAGACTTATGAAATCAAATCCATTGCCGAAGAATTTACCAAGGCGCTGGAAGCAGAGTTAGATTTTACACGAGAAGCAGGTTTCACCGACCAGTTGCGACGCAATTTATCCGAAAGTCGCTGGTTTGATCCCACACAGTTAGTCGTTGCCGAAATTTACTGGGATTTGACCACACCAAAATTAATGGTGATGGAGTGGCTGGACGGGGTTCCTCTGCTGATGGGGGATCTCAGCAGTGACAACAACGGTCAAGACCCTGCGGAGAAGCGCAAAGCAATTACCACCCTACTATTCCGTGCTTTCTTTCAGCAACTGTACATTGATGGCTTCTTCCACGCCGATCCGCATCCAGGGAATTTATTTTATCTCAAAGACGGTCGCGTTGCTTTGTTAGACTGCGGCATGGTGGGACGGCTTGATCCGCGCACGCAACAGATATTGACCGAAATGTTATTGGCAATTGTGGATCTAGATGCTCAACGGTGCGCTCAGTTAACTTTGCAGCTAGCGGAGTCTACACAGCCAGTGATTATGGTTCAGCTGGAAAATGATTATGACCGGATGCTGCGAAAGTATTACAACCTGAGCGTGTCGCAGATGAATTTCAGTCAAATCATCTATGAACTTCTGCAAGTTGCCCGCAATAATAAAATTCGCTTGCCCAGTAACATGGGCTTATACGCCAAAACCTTAGCTAACTTAGAGGGGGTAGCGCGGGGATTTAACCCAGAAGTGAACTTTATCGATGAAATTCAGCCATTGCTGACAGACTTGTTTCGCCGACAACTGTTTGGGGATAGTCCCGTGCGATCGCTCCTGAGAACAGCGCTGGATCTTAAAAGCCTTTCTTTACAATCTCCCCGTCAGATAGAGTTGCTGCTAGACCGAATTACCTCGGAAACTCTACAGTGGAATATCTCAGTGCGTGGTTTAGATGGCTTGCGGCGTACGACAGATGATGCTGCTAATCGTCTTTCTTTCAGCATCTTGGTTGGTTCGCTGATTATGGGTGCAGCAATTATCTCTAGCAACGCACGGACACCTCAACTTTCTTTTTTAAGCAATGTGTTGTTTGCCGTCGCCAGTTTGCTAGGGCTGTGGTTAATCATTAGTATCTTGCGATCCGGGCGTCTACGTTAAAACCTAGAACCCCAGCCCTAACCCCTCCCCCTTCGGGTATGCCTAGTGGGTACGGCCACGGCTATCGCCGTTAGCGCAGCTCCTCCGGAGGAGGCACGGCACGCTACGCGTTCGCCCTTGGCGTAAGCGCAAGCGGGGAGGGGAAGTTTTCGCACAAGACAAAATCGGGGTGGGGTGTTGGGGCGATCGCACTACAGCAATTTTGCTGTTGGGATACCAAAAAATAAATTATCCATTCTGTAGGGTGGGTTAGGCGCACGACAGTTGAGGTTTTACATGCAGGGCTAAAGTGCGGCGTAACCCACCATTGTTTTGGAGAGTACTACAAATGGGAGATTTTTTTAATTGGAAGTCCCTTAGACTAAGCCAACAAACCTAACCCCCCAACCCCCCTTCCCTACAAGGCTATGCATTACCCGGATCTTTCTTAACAATCCCAGAACTGTTATAGAGATTTGGTTTTATGAATAGACAAAAAGGGTGAACTTGACCTGACGGACAGTTTTTGTATAACAGAAGGATTACAGTAGGCGATCGTTAACAGCAGAGGAAATTTTGGGAATTGGAAGCAAGCAATTTCCAAGTAGCGGCGATGTCGTGTAATCGCCGCATTCCGCGCCAAATTGTCTTAACTCCTGGCTCACCATCAGCAATTCGTCCTAAAAAGCCACCTAGAGTTGCTATCATCCGCACAGCTTCTCGTAAAGAAGGTGGCGTTTGTGGAGGATGGGGCGTTTTGTTAATAGTGACACACAGAGATTGCCATTCATGTGACTCTAAAACTGTGTCACACGGTTGGTTTGGATTCATCCGGACTTCATAGGTTAACCACAACAAACGCCACGCGACAATTGAATAAGTCGCCAACGCCATTTCAATACGACGGGCAGTAACGAGAAAGGAGTTTTTCAATTCCACAGCCACTCTTGAGGGTGTAGTGATAACGTTCAATTAACCAGCGATAAGTGTACCAACGCACACAGCGAACTACATCATCAAAACCACCGACATCTAGGGTCGTTAGTAACAACCAATTGATTGGGGCTACTCCTTGTGGTGGTTGTTCTTCTTCTGCCAAGACTACTTGCAAGCTGACAGGTTTTAGCGCTGAACGCTTTTTGTGATGCAGTGGCACTTGAATGTGTAATGTGGCAAAGCGTAATGTTAATGTAGCTTTTCGTGTTTCGCGTTCTGGATTACGTTGTAATTCTACATTGATTCTGCCACACGGTTGTGTTTGACCAATGGCTTGATGTAAGTATTTTGTCTCATGGTCAACTCGTCGGTTATGGGTAGCACGAATCAAAAAATCAGAATTTTCTGTTCGTGGCATGGCAAATAAGTCGTAGATGTCGCCTTCGCGGTCGGTAATGGTAACGACTTGAATCTCTTGTGGTATTACCTGTTGTGTTGCCGTTGCTGCATCTAACCAACGTTGACTTTCTTTATCTTTAGTTTCCCGTTGCCGACGCTTCGCGCGCTATGCCAATAGTTTCTTTTTCTCTTGCCCATACTTGGAGCGTCAATCACTCCTAATGGCACTCCCTGTGTACTGGCGACAAAAGTTGAGTGTACCTTCAACCCCAAAAGTGCCGAATGATCTGTTGGACCTAGACCAATGCTTGCCGGATGATGGGTAAAGTCTAAGTCTGTGGTGTCTTGAATTGCTAATACGCACTTATGTTGCTTTATTCTGTTAACGGTGCTTATCCTATGGGCAGCACGGATATCTTCGCTCTTTAAAATACGGCGAGTTCCAAAAATCATACGCTGCCGTTGTTGCTGCACTTTCCGCTGATGCTTGCGGCACACTCTCTCCCGGTTGTCCTGCCAAGTCTTCTACAATTCTTACCAGTCGTTTTTTCCGTCGGGAGTCTCCCAACTGCGCGTATTGTAATTCCTGTTGTGCCCACTTGGACATCATCCACCCCTTTTGTAATTAACGATCGCCTGTGGCAGGTAATTTTCTCCTCATACTCATCTTTGATTCCCCCTGTCAACCCCCACAACTACCCTCACCGCCACCATTCTTATCCTGCCTGTTTTCCAGCAATGTTAAGAAAGATCCGGGTAATGCATAGCCCTACAACGGAAGGGGGGGAAAAATTCAAAGGCTCTCTCCTATAGATATTAGACTTCTTGCAAAAATGCTTGAAATGTCATGTTGAGCGAAGCGAAACATCTCTTGAGATTCTTCGCTACACTGCGTTTCGCTCAGAATGACATCCACAACTTCTCTACTTTTGCAAGAAGTCTATTGCTGTGCTTGATGATGATGTCATTATCAAAGGCAGAATTGATACATTAGTTTTGAAAGACCAATTTTGGCTAATGATTATTGAGTCTAAAAAAGCTTCCTTCTCAATTAAAGAAGGACTAGCACAAATTCTTGCTTATATGTTGGGTAGTCCTCACCCAGACAATATTTGTTTTGGTATGATTGCCACTGGTAGCGAGTTTATTTTCTTGACACTCCCCACGGCTAAAAGCCGGGGGATTCTTGGCTCATCGACGTTTCTTGCTTTTGCAGGTGTTACTACCAACATTCGTAGAGGAAACATCTCCCCAAGCGTTACTTCCCGGATGCCCTCCGGTAGACTTTGCTTTTGACAAAATATTAATAGCTGCATTCACATCACGTTGTAGAACACATCCACATTTACAAGCGTGTGTTCGGGTTGACAACCCTTTGTTGACGATGTTTCGACAACCACTACACTTCTGACTTGTGTAGTGAGGTGGAACAGCTACAACTTGAGTCCCCAACTTAATCGCAAAGTATTCTAACCAACGACGAAAAGCACTCCAAGCCACATCACTTATTGACTTGGCTAGACGACGATTTTTTACCAGTCCTTTGACATTTAACTCTTCATAGGCGACTAAGGCGTTAGCCTTGCATACGTTACGCGCTATTCTCTTCGCGTGTTCTTCCCGTTGCCTACTTACTTTTAAATGCTTCCTTTGATATCGCCCTCTGGCTTTTCGTCTGTTGTTTTTCCCTTTTTCTTTCGTATAGATACGACGTTGAGCGTGCTTGATAGCTTTTGAGCCTTTACGCAAGAACCTGGGATTTTCTTCGTGATACCCGTTTGAGTCAGAGTAAAAGTACTCTAAGCCAACGAAAGAGTCCAATCTCTCCATCTCCAGTTCTAGACTCGGTGATGATATCCACTTTTACGCAAAATTGCACGTAGTACCCATCAGCCCGACGAACAATCCTCACTCGTTTAATCAAATCTAGTGGGTATGTGTGAATATCCCACTTACCCAGTAATTTAAGTTCACCAATTCCTTTTTTGTCTGAAAAGGTGATTCGGCGCTTGGTTGGGTGCAGCTTCCATCCTGATGTTTTGTACTCAACAGAACGAGCATCTTTCTTAAAACGCGGATACCCGCTCGATCCCGGTTTATTCTTTTTGCAATTATCGAAAAATCGTGAAATAGCTCGTTCTACATTTTCAACCGATGCTTGGCAAGCATGGCTATTTAAATCTTTAACAAACTCAAACTCTGCACGTAATTGAGTGTTGTACTGGTATAACTCTTTTTTCCCAACACCACGGTTATCCATCCAATATCTCAAAACCTTGTTTCGCACAAACTGACTTGTTCGGATAGCTTCATTTATTGCTGTTGATTGGGACTTCTTAACCACAGCTTTATATTCCAGTACCAACACCCGTAAATCACCTCCTTTTATTTGTTAGTATATACTTAGCATATACGGCATATCTAATAATGACAACAAAGAAAGGACAAAAAAGATTAAAAAATATACCAATATTGCATGAAGAAGTTAAGACAAAAAGAACGGTGGTGTTAACACCATCTGCATGGGAAAATATCAAGAATGAAGCGATATCTCGTGGGATAAGTGCTAGCGAGTTGATAGAAGAATTTGGACGGGGACTAAAGTCCCCTACGGGCTTATCCCCATAAATGGAATTTAGGGGCTTGCGCCCTCCGATTTGCGGTCAAATTAGTTAAAGGAAATCCACCCCGTTATGCTTTATCCAAGGGCTTTTTGATGCGTAACCCAGGAAATGATTTATATGAGGTGCTTCGCATCCTTAAGCGCTTGACTCAGTTAACAACTGGTTGAACCTTTGAGGATGACTGAGTGCAAAAGTATAAAATAAAAACAAATTTGTATTAATTATACAAATTGAAAGACAATAAGATCTAGAACTCATTTAAGTAAACTTTGTTGTTAAATCCAATTTCTTACTGTCTGTTATGTCACCAGAATCGTCAGTACACAATGTTTCTAATGCAAATGATTATAGTATAATATCCGTTCAAAACCTGAGCAAAGTTTATCCTGTCGCCGTTAAAGAACCAGGAATTGTAGGGACAATAACCCACTTTTTCCGCCGCACCTACCGAGAAATCAAAGCAGTTCACGATGTTTCCTTTGAAATTGCACCTGGTGAAGTGGTCGGGTTTTTAGGACCAAATGGCGCTGGTAAAACCACGACGCTAAAAATGCTCACGGGGCTGATTTATCCTTCTAGCGGTCAAGTTACAGTTGGTGGACATATTCCATTTCGTCGCCAAGAACCGTTTTTGCAAAAAATCACCTTGGTAATGGGGCAAAAACAGCAACTGCTTTGGGACTTACCAGCGCTTGATTCTCTCAAGATTAACGGTGCTGTCTACAATATCTCCGATAAAGAGTTCCGTCAACGGGTAGGAGAATTAACCGAGATGCTATCGCTGGAAGGTAAACTGACTCAACCTGTGCGGAAACTGTCTTTAGGTGAACGGATGAAGGCAGAACTGTTAGCAGCACTTTTGCATCGTCCTCAGGTATTATTTTTGGATGAACCAACACTGGGATTGGATGTAAATGCTCAAGTGGGAGTGCGTGATTTCTTGCGCGAGTACAATCAGCGATATCAAGCGACAGTATTATTGACAAGCCATTACATGGCTGACATTACAGCTTTATGTCAGCGGGTTCTGCTTATTCACCAAGGACAGTTGATGTATGACGGTAGCTTAGATGGACTGCTGGAACGTTTTGCGCCTTACCGAGAAGTCCATTTGGAATTAATTCATCCTGTACCTAAAGAAAAACTGACGTTATATGGTGATGTGCGACACATGGAAGGGCGTTCGGTTTGTTTTATGGTGCAGCAAGAGGAACTTACCCGTACTGTGGCGCGGATTTTAGCAGATTTGGATGTCGTTGATTTGACAGTCACAGAACCGCCAGTTGAAGAAGTGATTGGGCGAGTTTTCCAAGCAGGAGTGGTCAACGTTTAAATAAGACAAAGATGTACAGACGCTTTCATTCAGTGCGTCTCTACAATGACTCATGACTAATGACTAATGACTAAATTTCTATGGTCACTGACCCCGCCCTGAAGGGAGGGGGCTTGTAAGAGGAAACTCACCAATTTCTTAATACAAGACTAAAACAGTGTCTAGCCATTAATACTGAACTACCTGGGCGTGGTAGCCCAAAACACGTTACTAGATGCCTCCCTAGTCTGTAACCTCTGTGATAGTCAGTGGCGAAGGGATATATATACCCAATTGGGACTTATCGTAAATGTTTGTTCCAGTCGTAGATAGTAATAATCGACCCCTGATGCCAACAACACCCGCTAGGGCTAAACGTTGGATTAAATCAGGTAAAGCTACACCATTTTTTAAGAAAGGAGTATTTTGTGTTCGACTTAATGTAGAGCCATCAAATCGAAACTATCAACCAATAGCAGTTGGCGTTGACCCAGGTAGCAAGCGTGAGGGGTTTACTGTTAAATCCAAATCGCACACCTATTTAAACGTACAAACTCATGCAATTGATTGGGTGAAAGACCACGTAGAAACAAGACGGAATATGCGACGTGCTAGACGGTTTCGCAATACACCCTGTCGCCAAAATCGTAAAAACCGATTAGTCAACAAACAAAAGTTGCCACCATCAACTAAAGCTAGATGGCAGTGGAAACTACGAATCTGTAACTGGTTAAGCTCAATGTTTCCCGTTACAACTTTCGTCGTTGAGGATATCAAAGCCAAAACTTGGAAAAATGGGCGTAAATGGAATGTATTGTTTTCACCGTTAGAAGTAGGTAAAAACTGGTTTTATTCAGAATTGCGCCAATTGGCTAACCTGGAAACCCGTGCGGGTAATGAAACTTACGAGATGCGACAAGAGTTAGGCTTAAAGAAGTCTAAAAACAAGTTATCTAACAAATTTGATGCTCATTGTGTTGACTCGTGGGTATTGGCTAATTGGTTTGTTGGAGGACATGCCATGCCTGATACGATAGCACTAATCGAAATCGTTCCTCTAGAATTTCATCGTCGTCAACTGCACAGATTGCAACACCAATCCGGTCATATTAGACCTAGATACGGTGGAACAATTAGCGCTGGATTTAAACGAGGTTCAATAGTTAAGCATCTCAAATATGGTTTTTGCTATGTCGGTGGGTGGGTGGAGTCACCAACAAAGAAAAATCCAGATAAAAAAACAATTAGCTTGCACGACATTAGGTCTGGTAAGCGATTAACTCAAAATGCAAACCCCACTGATTGTAAATTTGTCAGTTACAACTCGTGGCGGGTTGCAAACTGTGCCTAAAGGCACCTTTTCGTTTTTTCTCCGTGGGCTAAAGCCGCACGGTTTCCACACTTTTCACGAGGTTTTATGAAGCGAATTTTCAAGAAAGCCTTGACATTCCTGTCAGTGTACTACGCCTATATGGTTGAGTATCGGGCGGAACTTATTTTATGGGTGCTGGCAAATTCTCTGCCAATTATTCTCATGGGAGTATGGATACAGGCGGCGCAAGGAGGACGGTTCGGTCTGTCACCTGTGGATTTTGCCCGTTACTTTCTTGCTGTTTTTCTCCTCAGACAAATCACAGTTGTTTGGGTTGTTTGGGAGTTTGAAAGGGAAATAGTAGAAGGAAAACTTTCTCCTCGCTTGCTACAACCGATTGATCCAGTATGGCATCATATTGCGTCTCATATTTCTGAAAGAGCAGCCCGTTTACCTTTTACATTGTTACTGATGGTAATATTTTTTCTCCTGTATCCCCAAGCTTTTTGGTTGCCAAGTCTAGCAAATTTTTTGCTATTTATCTTGGCGGCGATGCTCGCTTTTGCTTTGCGTTTTATTATGCAATACTCATTTGCAATGCTTGCTTTTTGGACGGAACGGGCGAGTGCTGTAGAAAATTTTTGGTTTTTGTTTTATTTATTTTTGTCTGGGATGATTGCACCTCTAGAGGTTTTTCCTCCAAGCGTGCGGGCGGTGGTACTTTGTACGCCGTTTCCTTATATGATTGATTTCCCTGCAAGTATTTTGGTTGGGCTACCCGTGGATTTAGGACGGGGATTTTTGTCAATGGTGGGTTGGATTTTGGTGTTTTTGGGTTTAAATCGTTTGCTGTGGCGGCGGGGCTTGAAGAGATATTCTGGGATGGGAGCATAATTTCGTATTCGCTTTCATACTTATAGCACTTCTGATTTGAATAGACTTCTTGCATTCATTCCAAAAAAATGAATAATTAACCGCAGATGGACGCACCCTCAACGCACATGAAACCCACTTATGTAATGAAGTACAGGTTTATCTGTGTTCCATGAGTGTACTCTGCCTTAAGCCGCCTCTGTCTACATCTGTGGTTCATTATTTCTAGGACTAACGCATTGACAAAAATCATTAAATATGAATCTCGTTTTTCGACTGTAAGGTGGGCAGTGGTAAGCACTAGCATATAATCTGCACATCAATTTATGGCACTGCCCACCCTACTTTGTGTTGTGGTCTGAAACAGCCGAATGCACGTTAACGCATATGATGGTCAATCTGTACAGTGCGTAAGTTCTAATTTCTTTATTTCTTTGGTGTAGCTTACAACGGTTGCAAACCGCTATAAAATTAGCACGCACGCCATCAGCCTTAAAGAGTGTCGGTTTTGGCGGATACCCACCCCACAACAACACTCAACAAAGCTTACTATTAAAAAGTATTAAATACTCGGCTTTGATCTCTCACCCTTTACCTTGTTGAGATGGACTGGCAAGAAATCTCTGGCAACTGGGTACTCGTTCCCCGAAATCCTGTTGCAATCATTCACTTCCTGGGCGGCGCATTCGTTGCTACCGCACCCCACCTGACTTACCGCCACTTATTAGAACAACTGGCAAGCAAAGGCTATGCTGTGATAGCGACGCCATTTGTGAACACTTTGGATCATAGTGCGATCGCCAAATCTGTACTATTAAACTTTGAACGCGCCATAGAACGCTTACACGATACTTCGGCAATACGCAAGCGCTACCTTCCCATTTACGGAATCGGACACAGTATGGGGTGCAAACTCCATTTACTCATTGGTAGCCTTCTTCCTGTAGAACGCGCTGGCAATATCTTGATTTCGTATAATAACTACGCTGCAAGGGATGCGATTCCCTTAATCGAACAGTTGAACTTAGCCGCCGCCGTCGAGTTTACCCCCTCACCCTTAGAAACCAATAAACTCGTGCAAGAGCGCTATAATATTCGCCGCAACTTGTTAATAAAATTTACCAACGACACGCTTGATCAATCAAAAACTTTAACTGAACTCTTGAAACAACGCTTTCCAGAGATGGTGACGGTACAGACACTCACCGGCACTCATACCACACCCTTAGGGCAAGATATTAAATGGCAGACGGGAGAATCGTTTACGCCGTTTGACGCCTTCGGACAGTGGTTCAAGCAAGAAGTATACCGGGATCTCAATCAGCTCCAACGCACCATCCTGTTGTGGCTAAATCCTCTTTCCCCTCCATAATCATCTAGAGAGATAGTCAAAAGTTAAAAGTCTTCCATTACTAATGACTTATAACTGACTAATGACTCCTGACTTAATGACTAATGACTAATCTATATCAAATCTTAATAATTGATGATGACCTGGCAGTACAGATACTTCTGACAAGGATGCTGGAAAGACAGGGTTATAAAGTCGTGGTTGCCAGCAATGGTGAGGAAGGAATTGTAAAGGCAGTTGCTTGCTGTCCGGCGCTGATTATTTGTGATTGGATTATGCCAGGGTTAAATGGACTGGAAGTTTGCCAACGAATCAAGGCAGATCCCCAGTTATCTACTACGTTCTTTATTTTATTAACGTCTTTAGATTCCGTAGCCGATCGCGTTAAGGGGTTAGATGCCGGTGCTGATGACTTTATCACAAAACCGATTGAACACAATGAATTGCAAGCGAGAGTAAGAGCAGGATTACGTCTGCACCAATTGAGTAGGGATTTACAAACCCAAAAGCAAATTTTAGAAGCAGAATTGGCAGAAGCCGCAGAATATGTGCGATCGCTTCTGCCACCCCCAATGATGCATCCTCTAAGCATCAATTTCCAGTTCATTCCCTCACGCCAACTTGGAGGTGATTGTTTTGATTACTATTGGCTTGATCCGGATTACCTAGCAATATATCTGTTAGATACTGCAGGGCATGGGCTTAGAGCAACTCTCCCCTCGATTTCTGTGCTAAATTTACTGCGATCGCGTGCTCTTAAGGGTCTAAATTACTATCAACCTAGTGATGTCCTGCAAGCATTGAATAATACTTTTCAAATGAATTATCAAAACGATAAATACTTTACTATTTGGTATGGAGTTTATAACCGAGTTAAACGCCAATTAATTTACGCAAGTGCCGGTCATCCACCAGCAGTCTTAATATCTGGAAAATCCCCAACCTCGACTAAAGTCAAAAAATTGAGAACTCCGGGTGTGCCTGTGGGTATGTTTCCACAGGTAAAATATGTAGATGACTCTTGCAATATTGAAGAATCCAGTTCTCTTTATATTTTCAGTGATGGTGCTTACGAAATCACGCAATCAGATGGCACTCTTTGGACGTTAGAAGGTTTTATTCAGATGCTTGTCGCCTCACAGCGGCAATTTGAGGGTAAACTTGACCAGATATTAAATAACATCATCTCTTTAAACTCAAAAGAAGCTTTTGATGATGATTTATCTATCATCAAGATGAAGTTTGATTAATTGATTTTAGATATGGCAACTTTGTTAAATTCCTCTTGACTAGGAAATATTTCAAATACCTTATCCATACCGGTCAGTTCACACAATATCCTAACTTGTTCATTGATCGAGCAGATCACCAAATTCCTATCTACAGCCCGTAGAGCTTTAAAAGCTAACACCAAAGCACCCAAGCCAGAACTGTCCATAAAAGTCACATCTTTAAAATCAACTAATACTATTTTGGTGCTACTTTCTTTTTCTATAATTTCATTAATTTTTTCTCGAAACTCTTGGGATTGACTACTCCCTAACATTCCAGTTAGTTGAATAACTTTTACTTGCTCTATCATAACTTAGGAATACTAATTAGTATAATTTTTTCTTGACATTGTTAGTCTATACCAATAGTAATTCATTTGAAAAACTGTAACCACATACCTATGTAAAACTTCTGAATAATAATTTGGGATTTACGGAGAACTATTTGTTTGTAATTTTTCAAGCGTGAGTGCCTGTTTCTGCTATCCTTTGCCTACACTTATGGTGAAACGGGGCTGACCTTAGCGCGATATAGCAACTTGTCACCTTGACGGTAACCAGTGTAACGCACCTTGACAATTTCACCAACTTGTGGATTTCCTTCGAGAAGCTGGTGGAGTTGCGGGTCATAAGGTATTTCTGCTCCCACAGGTGCTATAGCTTCCACCCCCCACTGCTGCAGAAGTTTTTCTAAGGGTTTGTGTACCAACGGAACGATGTTGACAGCCGGTAACTGGGGATTTTCTCGTGCTTTATGTGCAGCTGTGGGAAATTGCAATAATAAAGATTCCAGCAGTTGCAAACTAGACTGCTGGAACTCTTGCTGTAATACTTGTCGTTGCTGTTGTATTTGCTGTTGCGATCGCTCGTATTCTTTTTTTAATTGGTCTACATAATGTAACAATTCTTGCGTTGGTGTATCTTTATCTATGACCAACTCTACTTGAGAGAAAGTAGCAACTAATTCATTTAAGCTGAGTTTCAGCGCTTGCGACAACTTAAGTAGGACATCCACGCGCATTTGCCCAACTCCGAACCGTCGCAACCGCAAAATTTGACGTTCTGAAACACCAGCAGTGCGACTCAACGCTTTAAAACTAGAAATACCCACCCGTTGCATCAAATCATGCAACTTTTGAGTGAAATCGGTGTCGGACATGACAGCACAGGAGGAATTGGAAATTGGCAATGGGGAATTGGTTGTTTTTGCCATTCCCCATTACTTCTATTCTTCCAGCAAACTTCTCAGCATCCAAGCATTCTTTTCGTGTACCTGCATCCGCTGAGTCAATAAATCGGCAGTGGGTTCGTCATTAACCTCATCCACAACAGGGAAAATAGACCGCGCAGTTCTCACAACGGCTTCTTGTCCTTCGACAAGCAGGCGGATCATTTCTGTAGCTTTGGGGACACCAGGACTTTCTGAAATCGAACTGAGTTGGGCAAATTCGCTGTAAGTACCAGGTGCAGGATAGCCCAATGCTCTAATCCGTTCGGCAATCAAATCAACTGCTGTTGCCAACTCTGTATACTGGGTTTCAAATAACAGATGCAGAGTTTGGAACATCGGTCCTGTGACGTTCCAATGAAAGTTATGAGTTTTCAGGTATAGCGTATAAGTATCAGCCAACAGGCGAGACAAACCTTCGGCAATTTTAGCCCTGCTTGCTTCGTCAATACCAATGTTTACTGGGAATGTTTGACTTGGCATAATTTTCTCCAAATGATTTATTGAATTCTTGTACCAAAGACAAAAGACAAGGTTATGCCAGATGCATCTTCAAAACACTTTTAGGGGCTTTGCGGACTCTAGCTATGATGGTTTCTTTGCCCAAACGCTGGCAAGCTTCGTAGCGATGGCATCCAGAAAATCCGTAGTACTGTCCATCGACTTCTAAAACATCGATTGGTTCTTTCTGCCCTATGGCAGCAATCGATTCCATTAAAGCTTTGACCTTGTCTGGGTCGTTTTGGCGTGGCAAAGGTCGCCGTATCTGATTTAAAGGAATTTCTTGAATGATCATAAATGAATTTTGTTGATGAGTGGTGTTTTGTGGCTCTTGATTAAATCATAATCGTTATGACTTCAAGTTGCAACTCATTTTGCTTGTGAAACAGGTATTGGTTTGAGCAAATAACTTGTGCCAAAAACTACTAAACTACATAGGAAAGTCAGAAGGCACCAAAAGGAACCCCAAAGATAAAACGGGGGTCTTGATGTCAGGATGATCCGCTTTAATTTTTGGGGATTTTTCCGGTGTGGGGGCTTGCACCCAAGTATGTCTAATATCATCCTTTTGACTTGGTAGTGATTTTGGCGATCATCCACTTCTAGACAGCTGTGGCGGCAAAACAAAGATTCCATGAAAATCATTTGGCGTATTTCTTACACCGTACTTACCACGTTTTGTTTATTGGGTCTAACTGGGGCATCAGGTCCTGCAAGTAGAACAAAGGATGTGGAAATTAGGATTGGCATTGTGCAGCGATTCGGAGATCAGCCCACAGAAGCGCTGCAATTAGAACCCACCAAAGGCGATCGCTTGAGGTTGAAATTTCAAGATGGGAGTAGCCAGCAAACTTTAGTCACGACCAAGCCTGTCAAACTAGAAGTCTTGATGCAAGCAATGCCTGCAGCAGTCGTCAAGGAAAGGGTCGTGTTGGGAACATTCCGTACATATGAAACCGCTGAAGATAGTGCGCAAAAGTGGCGCGATCGCGGAATAGAAGTGGAAATAGCCCAACCAGAACGTTGGCAAGTTTGGGCAAAACGCGAAGTTTACAACACTCCCTTACTTAGACGTTTGCTGTTGCAAAGCGTCCAAGCTGCTGGTCAAAACACTGCTTTTGTCGATACCCAAGTTTTACAAAAGGTACCCCGAGTCACTTGGCAAGTGGATGGCAAACGCTTCAGCCCAGATAATTTAGAAATTAGTAGCGACAAAAATTTGATTCGGGTCAATGAAAGTAAAAAACCCGAGAAAGCACGTCTTTACGCTGGACGCATGAAGGTGCAGCCAAATGCCTATGGTGACTATACTCTCGTGAATGAAGTGCTTTTAGAAACATACTTGCGTGGAGTTGTGCCGTATGAAATTGGCGCGACAGCTCCCATGCCAGCAATGGAAGCACAAGCGGTTCTCGCCCGGACTTATGCTTTACGGAATTTACATAGATTTGCAATAGATGGGTATCAATTGTGCGCTGATACTCACTGTCAAGTTTATTATGGGTTGAGTGGAGTGACACCGAACACAGATCGGGCGATCGCCACAACACGGGGTATGGTTCTCACTTATAAAAACCAGCTAGTGGATGCTTTGTATTCTTCCACAACTGGTGGCGTGACTGCTTCCTTTAGCGATGTCTGGAATGGTGATGACCGTCCCTACCTGCAACCTATAATAGATGCTCCGAGCCATGATATATGGAATTTGTCTGGGCAGAATTTAGCGGATGAAAACCAATTTCAACAGTTTATCAGTCTCAAACAAGGATTTAATGAAAGTCAGAGGGACCTGTTCCGTTGGCGTCGGGAAACGAGCTTGAAAGAGATTACCAAAGGTTTACAAAAATTTCTCAAGGTGAAAAACAGTCCCTATGCAAAGTTCAAAACTATCCGAGAAATGAAAGTAGTAGAGCGAAGCAAGAGCGGTCGCATTCTCAAACTTGATGTCAAAACAGATATTGGCACATTTTCTTTATATAAAGACGAGGTTCGCAGTGCCTTTATCGCTCCTATCAGCACCCTGTTTTACCTACAACCACTAAATAAAGGCAACTCAGAACTTTGGGGATACGCCTTTGTTGGTGGTGGTTTAGGACATGGAGTTGGCTTGAGCCAAGTGGGTGCTCAAAATTTAGCTAAGCTTGGCTGGTCGAGTCCAAAGATTCTTCAGTTCTACTATCCTGGGACTAAAACTCAAATTCTCGGTAACGGGATTGCGCAAACGAACTGAGCAAATCTATATCTATCACACTCAAAATGCTTTCCTTCCCTTGCCGCTCAACACAGGGATGCTTGTGGAGATTGCTAAAATTAAATTAATAAAGCAGGAACGCGGGATTCCCTGTGCTCCTGCTCATTTAACGTGAATCTAGACTTAATGCCAAAGTAGGTGTTGGAGCAGACACAGCAGAAGATGATTTCTGTTGTTTGTACTGCTTCTTTTACTTTTATGTCTCTACGACATCCGGTACTCTTCCAAGAAGTTGATTTTGGAGGTGCCTAACTTTTAGTAAAGTTCCTCTTCCTTGTGGGTTTGGATCGTACAGTCTCCAGTTGGGTAAGCCACACAAGTCAGGATATATCCAGCTTCGATTTGGTCATCATCTAAGAAAGACTGGTCAGACTGGTCTGGAGCAGAACCAGATACAAGTTTACCAGCACAGGTAGAGCAAGCACCAGCACGGCAAGAGTAAGGCAGGTCAAAACCTTTCTCTTCAGCAGCATCTAGAATATATTCATCATCCTTAACCTCAATCGTTTCGTTGAAATCTTCAGCTTCGTTAATCAGTGTGACCTTATAAGTAGGCATTTTGTCATCCTCTTTTTTGCAAACGGACGGTATAAGTTATCCTAAAGCAAATACCACGGCTGTTCCTATGGGAGCAGCCGTTTGTTAAAATTTGCTTCACTTCTGATACTACGAGAAAAATAAAAGGATGCAACCGGAAATTGAACTCGATTAGTAATGAAATTTAGTTACTTCATACTGATAAGTTTTTTTTATAGCACTGACTTTCTACTCCTTACATTGTTAAATAAAGTTATAAGTGTCCAAAAAATATTGAAAGTATAAAAAGTTAGCCTACTATATCAATTTGTACTTTCTTTCAGCAGTGATTAGCTCCACGTTTATTTGTCTACGAATACCCTTTAAGGGAGTCTGTCACAATGTAGGTAAGTTAAGGAAGCAGGAGCATAGGGTTCTGTGTATTCCTGCTCGTATAACCTGAAGATAGACTTATTGCCAAAGTACGTGTAACCAACAGACACAGCACAGGGGGAATTTTTCTCTGTCTATCCTGCTTTTTTGTGTCTTTACCACATCAGTGGCTCTTGAAAGTTGATTTTTGAGGTGCCTAAGCTTTATTCGATATCTTCTTTCTTGTGGGTTTCGATGGTGACATCAGAGGTAGGTTTGGCGATACAGGTCAGCACATATCCTTGCTCAATCTGGTCGTCGTCCAAGAAAGACCCGTCAGACTGATCAACGGAACCTGATTTAATCAAACCAGCACAGTCAGAGCAAGCACCAGCGCGGCAAGAGTAGGGCAAATCAAGATCAGCTTCTTCAGCAATATCTAGAATGTATTCATCATCTCCTACCTCAATTGTTTTGTTTATCCCTTCAGCGTCATTGACTAATGTCACTTTGTAAGTAGTCATTTTGTCATCCTCTCTTCTACAAACCGATTGTATAAGTTATCCTAAAGCAAATAGGACGGCTGATCTTATTGGATCAGCCGTTCGTAAAAATTTGCTTCACTTCTGATACTACGAGAAAAACAAAACGATATAACCGGAAACCGAACTCGATTAGTAATGAAATTTAGTGAGTTAATTAAAATAATTTTTTTTTATAATACTGAGTATCTACTTGCCAGATTGTTAAATAAAGTTATATACAACCAAAAAAAAATCAATGTATAAAAATAACATGGTAAACCAATCTGAGGTTGGTTGAGATGTTAAAGCTGTTTGTTGTGGGAATAGGGGGTGTAGGAGTGTAGACAGAGGAGTCTATTTTTCCCTATATTCTTACCTCGATACGAGCGTAATGCCTTTACGCCCTTATACCCATCGGTTCCTTAGCGCTTATACACAACAATAAACAAAGCGGTGACAATAATAATGTACGATAACTCAGCTTTTTCGCAAAAATGCCCAGTAAGGGTGGGTTTGGTTGGTACTGGGTATGCAGCAAAGCTCCGGGCTGAAACATTGATGCATGATCAACGCTCACATCTCGTTGCTGTTGCCGGTCATACACCCGAAAAGACAGAAGCCTTTGCTAGAGACTACCAGGCTCAGGTGATAGATTCTTGGCAGCAACTGGTAGAGCAAGACAATATAGACTTAGTGGTGATTTGTACTGTGACTCGGGATCATGGTGCAATTGCACGAAAAGCGCTGGAGAACGGTAAACACGTTGTTGTAGAGTATCCCCTTTCTGTAGACGTGGCAGAAGCTGAAGAACTTATTGCGCTTTCCAAAGCACAAAAAAAATTGCTCCATGTTGAACACATTGAACTGTTGGGTGGTGTGCATCAAGCCTTGAAGGAATACCTCCCAGAAGTTGGTCAAGTATTTTTCGTGCGCTACAACACCATTAACCCCCAGCATCCCGCACCCCGCAAATGGACGTACAATCACGAGCTTTTCGGGTTTCCTTTGATTGGCGCACTTTCCCGCTTACACCGTCTTGTAGATTTGTTTGGTAAAGTGATATCGGTCAACTGTCATAATCGATTTTGGCGGATAGAAGAAACAGAGTATTATCAAAGTTGTTTCTGTGATACTCATCTGTCCTTTAATAGCGGACTGTTAGCCCATGTTGTCTACGGTAAAGGCGAAACTTTATGGCAACCAGAACGTAAGTTTGAAGTTCATGGTGAAAACGGCGGATTACTTTTTGACGGCAACACCGGAATTTTGGTACAGCTAGGGGAAACAAAGACGATAGAAGTTGGTAATCGTCGGGGTTTGTTTGCCAAAGATACGACAATAGTGTTAGATCATCTCATTGATGGTACTCCCATATACGTCACCTCAGAAGAAAGCTTGTACACTCTGAAAGTGGCGGATGCGGCACGACGTTCTGCCGAAATGGGGGTAACGGTAGTATTGGATGATGCTTTACATTAAATTTCATGAAAAGCGAAACGATTGTTATTTTATCTAACAGAGAACTAGACAAGATGCGTAAGGCTGGACGATTGGCAGCCGAACTTTTACACCATCTTGAACCAATGGTCAAGCCAGGGGTAAGTACGCTCGAACTCAATGACGAAGCTGAACGGTGGACACAGGCGCATGGTGCAAAAAGCGCACCTCTTGGCTACAAGGGCTTTCCTAAGTCAATTTGCACGAGTGTTAATGAAGTCATCTGTCACGGAATTCCGAATGCCAAGCAAATCCTCAAGGAAGGTGACATCATTAACATAGATGTCACGCCGCTTGTTGATGGCTACCACGGTGATACATCCAAGACATTCTTTGTTGGCACACCTTCCCCAAAAGCTAAAAAGTTGGTTGAGGTGACAGAGGAGTGCTTGAGAAGGGGGATTGCTGAGGTTAAGCCAGGAGCAAGGGTTGGGGATATTGGTGCAGCCATTCAAGAGTATGCCGAGGCACAGGGCTTTTCGGTGGTGCGAGACTTCGTAGGACACGGTGTTAGCAACGTTTTCCATACTGCGCCGGAAATTCCCCATTTCGGGACACGAGGCAAGGGAAAACGTCTGCGACCTGGTATGGTTTTTACCATTGAGCCGATGATTAATGAAGGCACTTGGGAAGTTGAGGTTCTGGGCGATGGTTGGACTGCGGTGACACGCGATCGCAAGCTTTCCGCTCAATTTGAGCATACTCTCGCTGTGACTGAAGACGGCGTTGAAATCCTCACGTTACCCCAAGGCGAAACTTAACCTAGTCAGATAAGTAAGTAGGCGAGAAAAAATCAAATTATGTAAAGAAAAGTAAAGCTTGGAAACTAGCTCGTAATAGGCGCTTTAGCGTTAAAGCGCTGACTACATACCTTTAATTATTTACACCGACCTACTTACCATTACACGTCGAAGTGTGGAATATGATGGAACTCGCTCTTTAGGAATTCTCTGTCGCAAGCCAAGCACGCAAAACCTCTGCTACTGTCCACGCTTGGGCAATACATCCCCGTGGGGTCATAGGGGCATTGCCATCAAAAATTTCGCTGAGATTACCGACACCGTGAGCAGTGAGATGGTTCGCCATTGGCTCTAGGAACTGACGAGCAATAGCTGGGTTTTTATAGACACGCATATGTGCCAGGACAAAGGGACCTAGCAACCAACCCCAGACTGTTCCTTGATGATAGTCTCCATCGCGTTGATACTGATTACCTCCGTAGTTTCCCTGGTATTGGGGATGCTCAGGGGCAAGCGAACGCAATCCATGCGAAGTTAGCAGCATCCGCCCACAAGCATCTACCACTCCTTGTTGCTGGGCTGGCGTGAGCGGGCTTTCGGGTAAGGAGACGGCAAAAATTTGGTTAGGGCGCAAGGATGGGTCATCTCCATCGGGACCATCCAGCACATCGTAGCAGTAGCCTGTCTGTTGATTCCAAAAGCGAGAAAATCTGACTTGGGTACGGTCGGCGATCGCCTCATACTCCTGATGGGGCTTGCCAATGTGGCGAGCAAAGTTTGCCATTGTCCGTAAAGCATTATACCAGAGGGCATTTACCTCTATGGGTTTGCCAATGCGCGGTGTCACAACCCAATCTCCGACTTTGGCATCCATCCAGGTGAGTTGCACACCCGTTTCCCCTGCGTAAAGCAAACCATCGGTGGAATCGAGGTGGATGTTGTAGCGAGTGCCGCGACAGTGCCAGTCGATGATATCTGCAAGCACCCCAAAGAGTTCATGCAACAAATCATCATCCTCAGTGGCGCTGTAGTAAGCGCGGACTGCTTCAAAATACCAGAGAGTCGCATCGACTGTATTGTATTCAGGTGTTTCACCCGCATCGGGGAAGCGATTGGGTAACATTCCCTGGTCTACATACGTGGCAAAGGTGCGGAGAATTGAGCGTGCTATCTCTGGGCGTTCAGTGGCAAGGGTCAACCCAGGTAGGCTAATCATCGTATCGCGTCCCCAGTCACTAAACCAGTGATAACCAGCGATGATGGTTTTGCCGTGAGGGTGTTCTGGCACAGAGCGGTCAACAATAAACTGGTCAGCAGCCAACACTAAATGATTGATCCAGGCAGGAGAATCAGGAGCATGGAGGGGTCGGTTAGATTTCCACTGTCCGATTAACTTCTGCTCTTGAGTGTGACGGTGGTGGAGTGCTGCTTCACCATCCAAGTCTGGTTGGTTGTCAGTACTGGCGACAAAGGTGAGCGATTCCCCAGGGTTAAGTGTAGCTTCAAAAGTAGCAGCGTGGAGGTGGTCTTCTTTGTCGCTCAGTCCTCGGTAGCGTTCAACTGCCAGGTCAAATCCGTAATACCAATTGTGGGCAACAGATGCACTGCCGTGGTCACTCAGCAGGTACAGTGGTACAGCACCCGGATAAGCAGCGACACAAATTCCTTGTGTAACTGGCTCAATACTCATCTGCCAACCGTTGCTTTGGGTACTGCCGTGATAATCGCGGTAGTTGACCATTGCTTTAAGCGTCAGCTTTAACGGTTGGGTGGCGCGACGCAGGGCATATTGGACATAGGTTGTGTTAGCTCCCTGCTGCATCCACACCCGTTTTTCTAACAAAGCGTCAGCAAAGGCAAAACGCCACACAGGAATTGTGCCTTCCAAGGAAAAGCGTTCAATGTGCTGGTAACCTTGGGGACTGACGATACCATCCGCCCAACGGTTGGTGTGGAGAGAGAAAGAGCGAGCGTCATACAAGGCAGTTTCATCCAGTTTCGCCAGCAGCAAAGTCCGACCCAGAGGCGGTTTCAAAGCCGCTACCAGCAAACCGTGATAGCGACGCGTCAGTAAACCTGCCACAGTACCAGAAGCGTAACCGCCGATGCCATTGGTGACTAACCATTCCCGCGACTGTGCGATGTCGAGATTGCCACAGATTTCCCGCCCAAATTCAATACACATAAGTCAACACCCTTCTTTGGGATTGATATTTTGGAGTATCGGTTATAAAGCCTATATTGTGTTGAGATTGGGATTAAGAGTTGATGAGAGGGCATTTTTTTAACAATCCCAACTGAAATTTTAACGGCTAATCAGGTTGAGATCATGTAACATTCATAAGCTTTTAAGTATTGAGGCTTAAGTTTCGGTATTACAGAGGTAGAAATCCTGCAACCAACCAAAAACAAATAAAAAGGGAGATAGAACATGATCCAAACTACTACAACAGCTATTGCTGCTTTGTTGACTCAAGCAGGTGGAGCGCATTACGAATACGAACAGACTGTTCTGAAGGGAGTGTATGACGAAGAATGAGCTACTTGGTATGTTGATTATGTCATTCAGCATGGTCTGGGCAAACTGCTAAACAAAGCAGTGACTACTGAGCAAATCAGCCAGTTTTTCAGCCAAAGTTATGAGGAGTATAAAAAGGAGTATTCTGTACAAAATTGGGTTGAGTATACGGCTCTTGAAAATGGTAGAAAGTTTAACGCTAAAGGCGAGATAACTAGTTTGGGGATCACGGCGATCGCTCTGTTGTTCATTAGACAAATTCAAAAGGAGCAATGACAGATTTAGCCCCAGATTCTTAGAGCATTGATCACAGGTGTTTATGATTCCGACTTGTGTACTAATTCACTTAACTCGCCAGGATAAAAGCAATCTTCTAGAATCTCAGTCAAGTTGTAGGGACAATTGAGAGGAAAGATTTGCTCTGGCAGGTCAGTTTCTCCCATTGCTAAGTCCTTGGCATTCTCATATGCTTCTTGCAAAGCATCATCAAGATAAGGTTTGAGGCTTGGGTTGTCTTTTAGTAACCGTATCGTATCGCGACGCTGTATGCGAAGTGTTGCTAGCCAACTGCGGCTGCGACGCTGAGGTTGGTACTCCCATTTCAGCCAATGTCCAATCAACACGCTCAAACGGCTACGCAGTTCTTGGCGTTGCTGCTTACCCAAAGATTCAATTTCCTCAATTAGGTTTAGTAGGTCAACCTGACTCCACTGTTGGTTGCGGAGCAACGTTGCTTGTTCCTGCGTCCAAGCGTAGAAGTCGGACTCGTAAAGGTTTAATGCAGGTATCGATGTCTTTGCCATTTTTGGGTTTGCCTCAGGCATATGCATTAGGTTTATCCACCACAATTTCTATTGTAAAACTGTCTTTTGTAGAGTTGTTCAGCCGCTATGTATGTTCATTTTGGGATGAAGCGATGTCTAGTGAACGAATCAAAAATATTCAAAAATCTAGGAGACTGCTGACACTTTTACTACTTAGGTTAAGAAGGTGAGTATAAATTATCAAAGTAATTATACGGTACATTTATTTGTAATACTCAGATTTCGGATTTTATATGGAAAAAGTCTGTATAAATACTCTGTAGAGGGTAGTTATATGGAAATACTCCGTATAATTGAGTAGTTACATCGGTTTATATCCTGATTGAGACCGTACTTCGAGATCTCGGTTGGGAATCTCATGAGTTCAGATCTTTCAGGTAGAATCAAACCTAAAGTTGAGAGAATTTTGAGATAAGAGGGTGCAAGTTCGACCAACCTATAGTAGATGATAGACGATTTCGGCTTGCTTCCATGACATACCTACTGTTCTTATTGTCCATCGGATTAGCCACCGCTCTTGCTTTGGTAATCAAGCAGCTACAACAACGCAAGAACGATTATACAGTGGCTCAGCAGCGTCTTAAAGAGGTAGATAGGCGATTACAAGAAGCAGATCGAAAATATAGTGGACTTATCTCTAGAGAAGATACCGCTAGGGAGCTAGATTCACAAATCATGATTCTGAAGGATCGCCTTAAACAACTGGATAAGGAAGCAGAGGCGGAAGAATGTGAACTGTCTATCAAGATTTCATCACTAAAATCGAAGCTTCAAGGACTCGAAGAACAAGAAATTGTCGAAGCTTTTGGATTTTATGAGTCTAAGTATGATTTTCAAGAGGCTGAAGAGTATAAGCAACGCTTAGATAAGATTCGCACTCAGCAGAAACAGATGATAAAGGACAAACAAGCTGCTGTTTGTCATACTGAATGGTCAGTTAGCGGTAGTGTGAAAGAAGGTAAAAAGATGACTGATAATTTTATCAAGCTAGTTCTTCGTGCCTTCAATGGTGAATGTGACGCTTCGGTGATGAAGGTTAAATATAATAACGTTCAAACCATGGAGAATCGAATCAGAAAGACCTATGAGGAATTAAATAAACTTTCTCAGACTACGCACTGCGCAATCACTTCACAATTCTTGGACTTGAAATTACAGGAGCTTTCGCTGACCCATGAATATCAGGAGAAAAAGTATCAAGAGCAAGAGGAACAACGCATTATTCGTGAGCAGATGCGCGAAGAAGAAAGAGCATTGCGCGAACTCGAAAAAGTCAAGCAAGATGCTGAGCGAGAAGAACGTCGTTATCAAGAGGCTCTAGAAAAAGCTCGTAGGGAGATAGAATCCGCTACGGGTAAAACTCAGGAAAAACTCTTTAGCCAAATCGAGGAATTACAAAAGCGACTTGCACAGGCTGAAGCAAATAGAAAGAGAGCTATTTCTCAAGCTCAAATGACTAAATCTGGACACGTCTATATCATTTCAAACATTGGTTCATTTGGTGAAGATGTTTACAAAATCGGTATGACACGTCGCCTAGAACCAATGGATCGGGTTAAGGAACTGGGCGATGCTTCTGTTCCTTTTCCTTTTGATGTTCACGCCATGATCTTTTGTGAAAATGCACCAGAACTTGAATCTTGCTTGCACAAACGTTTTGACACCAGAAGAATGAACAAAGCAAACGAGAAAAAAGAATTTTTCCGAGTTTCATTGGAGGAAATAGTTAAAGTTGTCAGAGAGATAGATGAGGAACTTAAAATCTGCAAATCAGAGGTAAAATTTACCAAAATTGCTGAAGCTGCTGATTATCGAAAGACCCTTGCAAAAGAACGAGAAGTACACCCGCAGAAAGTAGCGACAGCGATCTAACAACTGTAGTGCAGCAGACAGTTGCAATTCACTGGTGCTGAGTTCAGTCTTATTTGCCGCCGCTGAACACAACCGTTAAACCGATGTCCTGGGAGTAGGGAGAAGCTTCCGGTTTGAGGGTAGGCGAGCACACGAAATCATCTCGTTTGTTACTCTCTCCAAGAGCGATCTGCCGCTATGCTGGAGCGCTTTGCTATCGCCTGCAAACACTAACCTCAACCTTCAATAAACTTCATTGCCACACCATTCATACAGTAGCGCTTACCCGTAGGCGCGGGACCATCATTAAAAACATGACCCAGATGTCCACCACAGCGATGGCAATGTACTTCTACTCTGGTCATAAAAAATGACTTGTCTACGGTTGTGGCGATCGCCCCTTCTATTGAGTTGAAAAAACTAGGCCAACCAGTGCCGCTGTTAAATTTAGTCTCAGATGTAAAAAGTGGCAAGTCGCAGGCAGCACATACATAAGCCCCTTTAGCATATTGCTTATCGAGAGAGCTGGTGTGAGCGCGTTCAGTCCCATGTTTCCGCAGCACAGAAAACTGTTCCGGCGTTAAAATTTTGCGCCACTCTTCTTCGGTTTTGCTGATTTCAAACTCATTGTTTGCAGTTGCCATAACTTCTGACCTTCCTGATAAATAACGTGATAACCATACTGTGCCTAGCATTGCTGCACCAGCGTGTAAAAAATACCGTTTTTTCATAATGCATTATTAATTTGCCGATTGAGCTAGCTTAATGACTAGCATGAGTGATAACCATGAATGAGCCCTGATAGAATCATTAAAATCTGCTAAGAATCATTGACATAAATACCATCAACTTCTGTAATTGTGTACTTTCTCTCAAAATTTCATCCGCTCCACTAAATGATCTCCCACGCGTAAAGCGTTGGATAGCTGCGATCGCCTGCCAACAAGCGGGAGCAACGCGGTGCACCGGACGGACGAAAATCGGCTGTGGGGTTGTCTAGATTGCTTGCTACCGCTGATATTTGACCGTTACCTCATAATTTTGATTGGACAGTATCTCAAGGTTATGAGTTCAGGTGAAACTGATGAGACTTAACTCTCCCGATTTACCTGCCTCGATTTATTATCGAGCCGAATCGCTTGCTCTAAAGCTGCTTTTTCTCTGGCTCTACGAGCATACGGCTGCAATTTTATAATATTCCAACCCGTGATTATACTCATATCTTCTAAATTCATTCCCTTGATTAACATTTCTACACACCATGTTTGTTGAGCTTGCTCAATGACTGGCTGTTGCCCTTCTGGTGTTAATAATCCCTCAGTTAATATTCGCCAGCGCTGTTGTATTTCTACCTCTGAAATAGGCATTCCATCGTCATTGAGAAATAATGCAGAGTGGTTATCTTTACGACTTTTTAACCATTGTGTTAAGGGATTACGAGCATAAGAGCCATACTGCTTACCCATGATCCACTGATTAACAGGAACTTGTCGAATAGAGCCTTGTGTGATTTGCAATAAGTACTGGTTGGTATCCCTGATTTGGTGGGCTTGCTCTAAGTTTACTATTTCTTCTGAAGATAAACCTGCTGCAAAAAAAACGTACATGAGGGCATAATCTCGCAGCCCTGATTTTTTAGCTCTTTGCAAAATGGAGTAAACTAAAATTGCTGGTAAATCTACCACCTTCTCTGTTGAAATAGATTCATTATTGATTTGATTTGAAGAGTTTGTGGCTACTTTTAAAAACAGCGCCACCAAATTTTCCAAAAACTCATCTCTGTCATGCCAAAGTTCATGAAATTCACTGGTAAATTCAATCACGGCATACCCCACCAACATACTATTGAGTAAACTGGCTAGCTTTTGAGGTGGCAATTGGGTGTATAATTGCTCACGCTCCATCATTGTTGCTAAATATTCAGCTACATAGTTGTTGGCTTGCGCTAAGCTTCTTCCCAGTGCTTGACGATTTTCTATTGGATATTTTCCTGACTCACCGACTACAGAGCGTACTAATTCAGGAACTTGTTCTAAAGCCGTTAAGCGCTCTTCGCAATAATCTTTAAGAGCTTGATAAACACTGTTCGTTTGACTGACTTGCGTTTTTAAGGATTCACCCAGTTCTTTAAACACTGGTGACTCGGAAATCACCGCTAGAACCAATCCGTGCTTGTTGCCAAAATGCCGGAATAACGTCACTTCATTCACTTTTGCTAATTCTGCGACAGCTTTGGTTGTCGTCTCGGTAATTCCTTGCGCCGCGAATAACTCCATTGCTGCATTAATCAGTCGCTGTCGCGTTGAAATTATTTCTCCAGACATAAGTAAAAACTGCAAGTGGCACTTGCATTTAAGTTGTATCCTTGCTAGACTAACAGATGTAAGTAGCACTTGCATCCTCTCTTCCCACTTTAGCTGTCAACGCCTGTGTTCGCAGAGGATGTGGTAACAAGTACAGTCTTCTGCACTAGTTTATTTACGGCATTCACGTCAAAGGAAAGATTTATGACTATCAACTCAGCTGGGGCTGTTGGTAAGCAGCCGCTTACTCTGAGCTGGATCAACGTGGCATTTTTCGGTACATTTCATGCCTTGGCAATCCTTGCTCCCTGGTGTTTTTCTTGGTCTGCTTTGGGAGTGATGATATTCCTGCACTGGTTGTTTGGCAGCATTGGTATTTGTTTAGGATATCATCGGCTTTTGACTCACCGAAGTTTACAGGTACCGAAGTGGTTGGAGTATGGACTCGCTATTGTGGGTGCGCTTGCGATGCAAGGAGGACCAATCTTTTGGGTGGCGGGACATCGGCTACATCATGCGCATACAGAGGATCCAGACAAAGACCCCTACTCTTCCCAGCGTGGTTTTTGGTGGAGCCATATGCTTTGGATTTTTTACCCGCGTGCAGAGTTTTTTGAGGAACAACATTACAAAAGATTTGCCCCGGAATTATACCGTGACCCATTTTATCGTTGGCTGAATCGCAACTTCTTGCCGCTCCAAATTCCTGTTGGTGTCTTATTGTATGCTTTGGGTGGATGGAGTTTTGTAATCTACGGAGTCTTTCTGCGGGCAGTAGTGCTGTGGCATACCACTTGGTTCATTAACTCTGCGGCTCACCTGCGCGGTTATCGTAGTTTCCAGTTGAAGGATAACTCTCGTAATCTTTGGTGGGCGGCAATTCTAACTTATGGTGAAGGTTGGCATAACAATCACCATGCTCATCCAAATGTCGCAAAAGCCGGATACTCTTGGTGGGAAGTAGATATGACTTGGTGGGCAATTAAAACATTGCAGACTCTGGGGTTAGCTAAGAAAGTTGTGATGCCTCCAACGTCAAAAGCAAGTAGTTAGTGGTTACAAGAAAAACCAACACAACTAATGACTAACAAATAGACTTCTTGCAAAACTCATATAGTAATCCTCCGCTTTCTTTGTGAGAATTGAAAGCCACAGATCCCCGACTTCTTTAAGAAGTCGGGGATCTTGTTTCTTACAAATGATTTCTTTAATGACTTTTGACTTTTGACTTTTGACTTTTGACTTTTGACTTCCCCGTAAGCGCAAAGCGCACGCTACGCGAACGCGTAGCGTGCCCGAAGGGCTTAGGGGCTGACTACCTGCCCAACTTATTAGGAATACCTTCGCAACCGCCGGGAATAGTACTTCTGGTTTTTTCGCCTCCCCAAGCACAGCAATAGTATCGCGCTGACTCAGACATTCGCTGGGCATTGGTGAAATCAGCGTCTTCGACAACAGCCCCTGTGTGTTCGCCAGTCTCGTAGTCTGGCGGTGCAGTACGGCTGCGAGGCGAGGCGGTTTCAGCGGAACCATAGAAGAGGCGAATTCCGTTTAAATCAGTACCGTTGAGTTTTGCTTCATATAAAATAGCCCGGGAGAGATTGGCTTTTACCAAGTCACAGTTAATGAGGTTAGCGCGGACAAGATTGGCTTCCGACAGATCAGTCCAACGCAAATCAGTACTAGCAAGATCAGCTCCCGCAAGCATCACTCCTAAATCGATGACACGCAAACCAGCCTCTCGATCTTCTGCATAACCGCCATTACCGTCGAGAATGGCACGCCCAAGATGGCGATCGCGCTTCAGGGGTGTCAGCAATTTGGAACGCGAGAGAAAGCGGAGAACTTTCGCTTTCCCACTACCATCTATACTACTGAGAATTGCTGCTGTGCGTCCTTCCGCAATCATCCGTTCTTGTGGCCAATCTTCTAACAATCCTTGTTCATCTAATACTAAGTCAGAGATACCTTGGAAATAGGAATCTATCGTCTGCTGTTGGGTAATAATATTTTGCTGAACCGTGAGGAGGTTTTGCTGAATGGTCAAGTCTTTAGAAATGACGTACTGTCGCCAAGCAACATAAACGGCAATAATGGCAATCAGAATTTGCCCCAAAGCACCAAACCATTCCGCAAGTGTCCCAGAAGCTTCCCAGTTTATTCGGCGTCCAAAAGCTAGGATGCGATCGCCCAAACCACTGAACTTAATTCCACCAATGACACCTGCGACGACTCCTAAAAACGCAACAAACAGCGCTCGTTCTTGAGCTGAAAACCACTCTTGTACCACAGTGACTATAGTTGGTAACAGCACTGCTAGTGACAAGACCAAAGTTCCCAGCGTTCCGAAGATACCAATGATCCAGTTATTGATCGCTATTCCTATAAAAGTCATGGCGATCGCGACTAAGATCAGCAACAATGCTCTGGGTTTGACTGTTACAGGTCTAGTTAACCCTTGGAAGGTGGAACGTGCTTGTTGCAGGGCAGTTGTGTTGCGCGGAGATTGCAGCGATGAAATTGCAGAAAGGGCTTGTTGAGTGGCAAGCCCATCTGGTATGAAGCAATTTTCACCTACGTCCTCAAAGTCATCTGGTTGTAAGTCGTCTTCGAGAATAGGTTCTTGTTTATGAGACAGGGATGAGTTGGAGTTGGATTCAATCGGCATGATTATATTTTGCCACCAGCACGCTTGTGTTCAACAGCTGTCTCATGGTATCTGCTAGAAGGTGGGGTTAGGCAACAGTCGCAGGTAGCAACACGCCCGCGATCGCTTTCTTCTAGAACTTCAATAAAGATTGGGATGACTTGAGAGATATAACTGTAATTTTCCTGTTTTATAAAGTATTTTTTATTACTATTTAAGAAATAACAAATCGAAGTAACTTGATCCATTAAGTTCTGTAGGTGCGGGATGATGTCTTGCCGTTGCTTAGTTGCCTTTGGTTTTGTCGCTTTATCTCTAAGTGGCTGTAACAGTCCAAAGTTACCGGGAGAGATTGGTAAACAAGCTGGGGAAAGTTTAGTTTTAATCAACTACGTAGACAAACCGGGGCATGGTACAGGATTTTTGGTGCAGGGGGAAAACAAGCAACTCTGCACTGTACTCACTGTGCGTCATGTCGTGCCACCCAGCACTAAATTGCAGCTGCAAACCCCTGACAAAAAAATCTGGAAAGCTGAAAATATCAAACCCTTTCCCAAGCAGGATTTAGCAGTTATCAGTTTCAAACCAGATGCTGGAAGTTGTCCGTATACAACTCTCAGCTTGGGTAACTCTGATGGTTTAATCGAGGAAATGACCTAAATCACTTACAACGCTACAAAGATGCACTAGCATCATACGACAAAGCAATTGAATTAAAATCTGACTATTATCAAGCTTGGGTGGGTCGAGGTAAATCACTGGCTGAGTTAAACCGTGATGAAGAAGCACTCGCCTCCCAGAACAAAGCAGTTCAAATTAAGCCTAATTACTCTCTAGGTTGGAATGTTAGAGGCATAACGCTAACTAAATTGAAACGGTACGAAGAAGCTATTGAATCTTTTGACAAAGCGATTCAACTGAACAATGAATGGAATCCTACAAGCCCTGCTGAAGTTTGGAATAACCGAGGTGATGCCCTAATTGACTTGCAACGATACTCAGATGCGATCGCATCTTATGATAAAGCGATCACTATCAAACCTAATGATTGGATAGCTTGGAATAATCGAGGCACTTCCCTAAGTGATTTAAAAAGGTACGAGGATGCAATTGCATCTCACGATAAAGCAATTGCTATAAAACCTGACTACTCTGCAGCTTGGAATAACCGAGGTGGTCCACTAATTGAGTTGAAACGTTACGATGATGCCCTTGCCTCCTTTGATCGTGCTATCCAAGTAAATAGTGAATGGGGCGACAAATCTAGCCCTGCTGAAACTTGGGAGAACCGAGGTTATGTACTGGAGCTGTTGAAACGGTACGATGAAGCGCTTAAATCTTATAATAAAGCCCTTCAAATCAAACCTGACTTACAAACAGTAATCAATAAACGCCAGCGGTTACTGAATCAATTGGGGCGCTAAAAATAGAAGCTATAGCTATTTATCCTGGGGCATAATTGTAGGAATGATTTGATTTTTGTTCTTGCGATAGACGAGAAAATCACTATCAAAAGTTAACAAAATACTATCAGCATACTGTTCAGCCATCCGCACTAAACAAGCATCAGCTAAAGAAATCGGCACAGACTGGTAAGTTCTAAGCAATTCCCCAATAATGCCAGTTTCTTCATCTAAGCGAAAAGGTATCTGTATCACTCCACTATCTACTAAACCGATAACCGCTTCTTGACCACCATAAACATTTCGCAGCAAAAAACAAGCTTCTGAAATCACTGCTTCACAAGTTAATAAAGGCGGCTCAATGGTCGCCCACTGCGCTGTTACCCAGTTATGAAACTGATCCTGGCGCTTGAGGAAAGCTACTAATGGACCTGTATCTAGTAGAACCCGCCGCCTCATTACTCCCCATATCCATCCATGTACTTTTTGTTAGTAGAAAGGTCTGATGGTCCTCCTTCCAAACAGCCAGCCCACTTCTGAGCAAGGGTTAAAGCAGACACCCGTGACTGTTGTTCTTGATTATAAAATTCTCTTTTGAGAGTTTTCGTTTGCAAAAACTCCACAAAATCAAGCGCCTCCTGTTGCTTTTCGGGGGGCAAAGTTCTTAGCTTTTCTACAATTATCTGTTCAATACTCATTTCACACTGTATGTTATTTGCTAGCATCTGATCCAGCTTTGAGATCCTCAGCTGCTAACTGGTCTTCAAAGCTGACAAATGTCGAACCAGGAGCAAGAGTGGGGACAGTTGAACCATTCGAGCCTTGCTCAACACTAGTACCATTTCTCAGAGCCTCAAGCATACGGCGCAGGGAGTCGTAGCCGTCAGCACCAGGTTTAAGCGTCACCAGCAGATTGCAATTATTGCGGTCAAGTTTGGTGTTGGCACATATTGCGGATTGATTGGGTGTTTTGGGGTCAGAGCGATGACTTAATCCTATTAAACCATCTTGGCGAAAGCCTTCCAAGCGTTGGGCGATGGTATCGCACCGCTTCTGAGTATTCCAGCCATCACCAAAGCTGTTGACCATCTTCAGCCAAGGCTTCGTCCCCTGATCATTACGATACATTACCATCCACACCTCGCCGCCGTTTTATGTGTCGGGTTGCAAGGCGCAAGAAAAGCGGTCTTTTGAGCCGAAGCCGAATATACCTGGAGTCCAGCCAGTAGCAACACCGTACGCCAATACTAAACCAGCGACACCTGCTGCTGCACCAATGATGCCTACAGTGAAATTACTTATATCAAATATATGCCTTTTTTCAGACATCGACTCTGCTCTCAAATCCACACAATGTCGTGATATTTTTAACTTAACTTATATGTATAAATATTTACACTAGAATTTGTGAAAATATTGCACTCCCTCAAACAATTGCATCTGACACAGGAGTCAGTAGACGCGCAGGGGCTTTTTGGTTCAAATCGAGATTGGGCGAGCCTCCTTTGCGTCTTTGCCGTTCAAAAGTCAAGAGTAACTCTGGACTGCCTGCAAAAACAATTTTTTAACTACTAGAAACAAAGCAATTGCATCTATCTTAGGATATAAATTAATATTTTTATTTTAGGTATAAGATTCTCAAGATAAGGAAAATACCAAGATTAACCTTGTTATCTAAGTATAATGTGGTATAATCACTAAGACAGACTTTATCAATAATCTGCTCTCCAGTAAAGGTTTTCACACATCTTTTGAGCCATATTTTTGCTAAAATGTCAGTATGTCTTTATACTTCTTTTTAAGAAGAAAAAGATTAGGATGATATTAAGAGTTCTATAGTCAAGCATGGTCAGTTGGCGTTGCTTTGTTGCTTATAGCTTTTTAACGACTGTATTTCTATCTGGCTGTGGTGAGTGGGCAAAATCAGCTGGACAAAATAGTAGGCAAGTGATCAAGGAAACTAATGTTGCCCAGTTGATTACAGAAGCAAACGATACTCAAAAGGCAGAAAACTATTTCACTAAAGGGAATAGTTTGTTCAACTTGCATCGCTACGAGGAAGCAATAGCAGCATACGACAAAGCGATATCGGTTAAATCTGAGAGTGCTGAAGCATGGATTAACAGAGGTAATGTATTAACTGCTTTGCAACGGTACCAGGAGGCTTTAGAATCGTACGACGAAGCAATTGCCATCAAAACAGATAAACATGAAGCCTGGTTTAACAAAGGTAATGTCCTAACAAAATTGCAACGCTACCAAGAAGCGATAGTATCTTACGACAAAGCAATTGCCATTAAACCAGACAAGCTTGAAGCTTGGATAAACAAAGGCATAGCCTTAACAAAGTTGCAACGCTATCAGGAAGCTTTAGCATCCTACGATAAGGCGATCGCCATTCAACCAAACAAGCATGAAGCTTACTACAACAAAGCTTGTACCTATGCATTACAGAATAATACAAAATTAGCAGTTGAGAACCTACAAAAGGCGATTCAGCTTTTTCCTGGTAAGTACGACAAGTTAGCAAAAACAGACTCAGATTTTGCCAAAATTCGTAGTCATAAGAAATTTCAGGAATTGATACAATAGTTTCTAACCTTTTAAACTACATTAGGGTGCGTTATGGCAAAGCTAACGCGCCCTAATTCTTGAAAATTTACTTTTTAAAATTGTTAGTGTTACCCTTAGTTCAAGTATAGATTTTAAATATGAAAAAACTGTTAATTACTGGCGCAAGTGGTTTTTTAGGATGGCACCTTTGCCAGATAGCAAAACAAGAATGGGAAGTTTATGGAACCTACTTTTCTCATTATTTGGAAATTCCAGGCATAAAAATGCTGAAAGTTGATTTGACAGATTTTTCAGAACTGAAACAAATATTTGATGCTGTTCAACCAGATGCGGTGATTCATACCGCCGCAATATCCCAACCAAATTTTTGTCAAACTCATCCGGATGAATCACACGCAATCAATGTGACAGCATCCTGCAATATTGCCGGGCTTTGTACGGATTCTTCTATTTCTTGCGCTTTTACATCAACCGACTTGGTTTTTGATGGCTTAAATGCTCCCTATCAAGAAACAGATCCTGTATGTCCTGTTAATATTTATGGTGAGCAAAAAGTCATGGCTGAGGAAGGTATGCTAAAGCGTTATCCCATGACTGCTATCTGCCGTATGCCGTTAATGTTTGGTAAGGAAACACCCACAGCAACAAGCTTTATACAACCATTTATTCAAACTCTTAAAAAGCGAAAAGAATTAAATTTATTTATAGATGAATTTAGGACACCTGTCAGTGGAAAAACTGCAGCAAAAGGGTTGTTATTAGCATTGGAAAAAGTGAACGGACGCATTCACTTAGGAGGGAAAGAAAGAATATCGCGCTATGATTTTGGTCGCTTATTAGTTGAGGTTTTTCAACTTCCCTCCGATGGATTAAAAGCCTGCCGACAAAAAGATGTAAAAATGGCAGCACCTAGACCATCTGATGTTTCTTTAGATAGTTCTAAAGCTTTTTCTTTAGGTTATCATCCTCTATGTTTGCGAGAAGAATTAGAAGATTGCAGAATATTTCGTTAAACCATATCTTGCACATCGCCGCCTAAAGGATTAGAGCCTTGAGCTAGCAACGCGCTCGCATTTGTTGAATACTTACTCTCCCAGTTTCCCAAAAGCCGTATTGCCTTGATTTGGGATGGAGCGAGCTATGATCGTTCGGTTGAATTTCGAGCATACCTAAATTCCGTAAATCAGGGTTTGGATGTTCAGGAGTGGAAAATTACTTGTATTCGCTTTGCCGCAAATGATCCAGAACAAAACCCGGTAGAAGATATTTGGTTGTACGCCAAAAAGTTTGTTAGAGAGTTCTATCATCTGTGTAAATACGAGTGCTGCGGTTAAGAGATTATTTGAACTCATAACTCACCATCAAATCTTCGATTTCCCCAAAATGTTTATGTACGATTGATTTTCACGAATGATTTAGGATTGCTATAGATGTAGCGATACCAAATCCGATCACTCACCCCATTCTAAAGTAATCTCTATATTTGCCGTATTAGAACCCTTTACCAGTAAAGCTGTAAGTTTACCAGATTCAATGCCAATATCTACACCAAACTTTACTCTGGCTCTATCTGGCTTCACCTTGTGTAATGCTTCCGCAATTTCTTTGGTCAACGATTCAATCGCGGTGGTGACTTCCTCAAAAGGTCGCGTTTGAAAATTTATTTTGCGATCGCCTATTTGTGTAGCTTCAACTCTGACACTTGTACCATCAGCAAGTTCTACTGCAATAATTTTGGTTTGGAGTTCCATGTGTGTTTGACTCGATTACTCTGCTTTTATAGCATTCCATCCTTAGTCATAAAAATCATCAAGAATACAAAAAACATACAAGCCGAAGTTCCACTTTGTTACGCAAACGCGAACCTAGGAGATAGCGAAGGTGAAAGAGAGAAGAAAGTAAATAACTCTTATTCTTCAATTTCTCTCATCCTCCTTCTCTTAACCACCTCCGACATTCATTGCTGCTAAAACAGCTTTCTGGGTAACATCTTTGTACACTGTCTCTAAATACTTCATCACCACATCAGCAGCAGTTAAAGAAGTTAAATTTTCCTCTTCTTTTGCTAAGGGAATTGACCCCAACACATCTAAAACTGTTTCGTTTGTTGATGGTACAATGACTACCAAAGAAGACTCCAATGGCTCATTATATTGCCAAAAAGAGTTCATTGTTACAGAAAATTGTTTCTCTGGGGTTGACTCTTGTACCTGAGATGGTTCATCTAGAGACGTTGCATCCAATGTGTTTACATTGCTAGCACTGCGTAACTGACGTAAATCACTAATTATTTGCTCTTTTGTGCGTCCCCGTAATTGAAATAAAACAAATGGGTCTTCACTAAAGCGATCGCCTAACTGATAGTAAATTGCAGCAACATGTTTGCAGGGATTAGCCTTATCAGGACAAGAGCATTTACTGTGAACATCAGACAAGGTAAAAGGAAATAGGGAAAGACCATTACTAGTGAAAACGTCTTCCATATTTTGCGGCATTTCCCCTGCCAATAACTTTGCAGCAAAAATTGACTTTTGCGACATAGTTTCAATCACATAACCCCACTGTTCCTCGCTAAATGGGTCAAGGGACAAGGAAACTTTGTATGGTTCTGGATCCGAACCTTGCACCCTAGCCAAGACTTTTGCGCCTTTAAACTCGATGCTGAGGACATTTCCCTGACGCGCATAGTTTCTCCCACGTTCCAGACGTTTTTTAAAACGATAGGAATCTAACAAATCAAGCCACCGTTGTGACCACCATTCTCGACTCGCTTCAAGGGTGTAACTTGTCATTGTGTTTCCTCATCTGTGACTGCATAAAACCTCACCCCCCTACCCCCCTCTCCGCCAGCAGAGAGGGGGACATTACCTCCCCTGCTTGCTTGCGACAAGTTAGAAGTATTTACTCCCCTCCTCGCTTGCGACAAGTTAGGGCTATTTTCTCCCCTCCTCGCTTGCGGGGAGGGGTAGGGGGTGGGGTTCCTAATCATTCTGCATCCTCATCTATCACTGCACTACGGTCAAGTATTAACAAGTTGCGGAGTTGGTTTGTATCCAGTTCAGTCAACCAATTTTCGCCCGCACCAACAACTTGTTCAGCAAGTTGTTTCTTGCTTTCAATCATGTCGTGAATTTTTTCTTCCAAAGTGCCAGTGCAAACAAATTTATGGACTTGGACATTGCGGGTTTGACCAATCCGAAATACTCTATCTGTTGCTTGATTTTCGACTGCTGGGTTCCACCATCTATCAAAGTGAAAAACGTGATTTGCCCGTGTTAAATTCAGTCCAACACCACCCGCTTTCAGCGACAGAATCATAATTGGTGGTCCTTGGGGATCGTGTTGGAAACGGTCTACCATTTCCTCACGTTGTTTTTTCTGAGTACTGCCATATAAAAACAACGTTTCTCGCCCTATCTGTTTTTCCAGATATGGTTTTAACAGCTTACCCCACTCGGCAAACTGGGTGAAAATTAAAGCGCGATCGCCACCTGCGATCGCTGTCTCCAACATTTCTTGCAACCGTTGCAGTTTTCCAGAATGATGTTGTTCCAATGTGTCTTGCTTCAGATAATGCGATGGGTGGTTGCAAATTTGTTTTAACTTTATCAATAAAGCTAAAATCATTCCCCGGCGTTGTAAACCTTCGGCTTCTTCAATTTCAGCCAGAGACTCTTCCACCACTTTTTGATAAAGTGCTGCTTGATCAGTAGTCAGACCACAAAATACAGTCATTTCTTGCTTTTCTGGCAAGTCTTGAATAATTTCGCGGTCACTTTTCAGGCGGCGCAGAATAAAAGGTTGAACTAATGAACGCAACTGATTTAACGAAGCTGCATCACCATACTTTTCAATTGGTATGGCAAACCGTCGCTGGAAAAATTGCCTATTTCCCAAATACCCTGGATTAAGAAAATCCAAAATAGACCAGAGTTCTTGGAGTCTATTTTCTACTGGTGTTCCTGTCAAAGCAATGCGAAATGTAGATTCTATTTGCCGTACTGCCTGTGACTGCTTTGCCTCCGGATTTTTCACATTTTGCGCTTCATCTAACACAATAACTTGCCAAGAAACGCCCTGCAATGACTTGACATCACGCTGAACTAGGGAGTAACTCGTGATGACTATATCATGCTTATTTGCTGCTTCCAAAAATGCCTTACCTTTGGCCCGTTTGTCCCCGTGATATTGGAAAACTTTCAGTGTTGGAGCAAATTTTTTGACTTCCCGTTCCCAGTTTCCTAACACTGAAGTTGGGCAAACAAGCAAAGTTGGTTTTTCCAGTGTTTCCTGTTCTTTTAGGTGTAGAAGGAAGGCGATGAATTGAATCGTTTTTCCCAATCCCATGTCGTCCGCGAGACAAGCGCCCAAGCCCCAACGTTCCAAAAAGGCAAGCCACGCCACCCCACGTTCTTGATAAGGTCGTAACTGTCCTTGGAAACTGGCCGGTGTAGGCAGAGGTTCGACTGCTTTGTTGTTCGTCAATGTCGTGACTAACTCTTGCAATGCCCCAGACGCCTCAAAGCTGACCACGGGTAATTTTTCAATCGTCTGGGTATCCCCTGTACTGATGCGTAAAGCATCTTCCAAAGAAAGCGCCATTTGGTCTTTGCGAGAAGCAAAAAATGCTTGCGCTGTCTTGATGTCTTGAGGTCGCAATTCCACCCACTCGTTGTTAATTTCTACTAATGGGCTATTCAACGCCACCAGCTTGTCAAATTCTGCTTTGGAAAGAGTCTGCCCACCAATTGCTAATTCCCACTTGAAATTCAACAGACTCTGCAAACCCAAGCGTTCTAGCTTTTTCTTCTGCGTTTGCGCTGTGACTTTTAAACCCAAACGGTTCGCCCATCCTTCACGGTTCGACAAACTGGCAGGCAAAACGACGCCTAAACCGCTATCTTCAAACCGCCACGCCACAGACTTGATAAACTCGTAAGCTTGAACTGGGTTGAGACGGCAAGATTCAGGATATTGGGTTTCTAAGCTGAGTTGAATTGGTGGATACAATCGCGAAGCCAATCCCAAACCCCGCAAAAATGTCTCTTGCGGTTGTTCAATTGTGCGATTTTGATAAACCAATTTTTCCAGAGGATGCTTCCAAATCGTTGTCGCATTTACTAGAAAATTTGGGTCATCAGCTGCTTGGAGGAAATAAGCCAAAGTCCAATCTGTCTCGCCTGACTCCGGGGAACGCAGCACAAAACAGGTACGAAACTGGTTTTTCGCCCCCATTTGGTATTGCAAGGGCATAGTCCAAGCTTTCAGCGCCGCCTCCAGTCGTTCCACCCCAAACGGATCGCTGCTGACTGTGTTTGACGCAGCCGTCAAAGAATGTAACCACTCTCGCACCGCAGACGGTAAAGACGCCATTACTCTAGGTTCTACCAAAGTTTGGGAACCCACCATCACTCGTACTTGGGCATCTATCGTACTGTGAAGAAATCCCAGCAGCAATTCTTGCGGTTCGGGCGGGAGGTTTATATGAGGGTATGAGGAGGATATTGCTTCCTGATCTCCCTCATCTGCCCCACCTCGCCCACCTCCTTGGTAAGTCCGACAAGCCAGTGGCATCAATTGGGAAAATTTTTCCAGGCGAGTTCCGTCTTGGGCGCTGTCTAGAAGTGCTTGCCATTTGGCGACGACGGAATTATCTAGTTGTCGTTGAATGACAGGCAAAAACTTACTACGGGAAATTAAATCTAAACTCCAGCGGGCAACCTGCACCCAAAAGCGTAAATCTCCCCCCAAAAAGCTATTTTCCCCGTTGGGAACATTGAGTGGTAGAGAAGTGAGAAATTTTATTGCCTCTTGAGGGTTGAGACAAAAACCTTCAATCAGCCACGGTTGCAAGTACTGTGCAGTTTCTTCTTCTAAACCTAATGCGGCAGAATGTGCTGGGAATATTGATGCTGCTTCCTCATAAGTATTCTCTAAAATATGAGTTGGTAAGGCAATGATTTGCGAGTGCGTTGGCAAACTTACTTCACCAGCACTGGGAGTTTTGCGTGTTTTGCGATTTCGTAGAGAAGTTGTCTGCAACGTCTCTACATCTTGTTTTTGCAGGCTTCTAGCGATTGAAATATTACGCGAACCCAGCCATTCAACTAATTCTAATGGTGTCATCGCCAATGGATGTGGCAGTATATGTGATGCACCCTTACTAGAATTTGTCCCAAGAGTTCGCCAAGTCTCCCCCCAAATAAATAAACAATTACCCTGATTTTGTGTTAACCAACTACCATGTAAAATTGCCATTTGACAACAACTTAGATTTTCGCTTTTTTAAGGTCTAGAATTCTTTTTTTGCGTTGCTGAACCGCGAGTATAAATTTTGTGTTGCGTAAAGACGAGCCAGGGCTGCAGGAGGAGCCAGCACTGCAGGCGGGTTTCCCGCCGTAGGTGACTGGCGTTGGTTTCCAACTGTCACGGCGACTGGTGAGTCCAGTCCTCTTGGCGCAGCCTGCCCGCAGGGCTTAGGCGGGTCTCCCGCCGTAAGGAACTGGCGTTGGCGCAGCCTCTCCGGAGGAGATACCCGAAGGGCGTCGCAAAGATTGTATTTTTTAGATTTTTGCAGTGGTTTGTTTCATACCTAAATTTAGCAACGCTTTTCTTTTAATATCGCAAATTACTTGTTTTGGTAGATTTTGTATTCTTTAAAATTATTTATAGATATTTATAGACAAGTCTTTCATATAGATAACATTTAGAAAAAACTGAATAAATATTAGTAAAGCTGATTAAGTGCAATACACTAGCCAAAAAATCTTGGATTTTTGTTGTAGAGACGCGAAACTTGCTCGCTCGTCAGGAGACGCTGTTTGGACGTCTTCTCATTAGAGTAGAGCTTTGCAAACGTGTCTTTACATACCAGGTTAGTGTAGGCATATTTGCAACGCTGGTTTCATTGTACAACCTAGACTGCGTAGGCAAAGAATTAAGGAATTCCTAGGCATTGGCGATGTTTTTGAGAAACAATGTAGGGGTATGAGGAATAAGCCTACCGCGCCCGGTACGCCTGTAGGAAAATAAATTTTCCTGCTTCCCCTTACTCGCTTGCCCTCTTATACCTGCCTCAAGAGGCTAGATTTAGGTGCGTAAGTTATAGTTGTTTATCTTTGTATGGAACTGACGTCAGCCATAGAGCATAAATGTTAGGATTGCCACAGAGAGAGAATAGCGTGCATAGAAGGAAAAAAAACTGAATGGGAGAATTTGAGAAGTCAATATCCTTTGACGGACGGGATATTCGACTGAAAGTTGGTCATCTAGCTCCCCAGGCTGGTGGCTCAGTGTTGATAGAATCTGGGGACACAGCAGTTTTAGTGACGGCTACGCGTTCAGAAGCCAGAGAAGGCATTGATTTTCTTCCCTTAACAGTAGATTACGAAGAAAGACTGTATGCGGCAGGTAGAATTCCCGGAGGGATCATGCGGCGGGAAGGTCGTCCGCCAGAAAGAGCAATTCTTACCAGCCGTCTCATTGACCGTCCCCTCCGTCCTTTGTTCCCGTCGTGGTTGCGAGATGACCTGCAAGTCATTGCCTTGACGTTGTCAATGGATGAACTGGTACCACCTGATGTGCTAGCAGTGACTGGTGCTTCGATCGCCACTTTGATCGCTAAGATACCATTTAATGGACCAATGGCGGCAGTGCGTGTGGGTCTTGTGGGAGATGATTTTATCATTAACCCTACCTATGCAGAAATTGAAGCAGGAGACCTGGATCTGATAGTTGCTGGATCACCAGAAGGTGTGATCATGGTGGAAGCAGGTGCCAATCAACTGTCAGAAAGAGACATTATCGAAGCGATTGATTTTGGCTACGAAGCTGTACAGGACTTAATTAAGGCGCAGCAAGATTTGCTCGTAGAAATGGGTCTGGAAATTGTCGTGCAGGAGCCACCAGAGGTAGACCCGACGCTGGAAAATTATATACGCGATCGCGCTGCCGAGGGAATTAAGAAAATTCTGTCGCAATTTGATCTGGACAAAACAGCACGAGATACAGCTTTAGATGCCATAAAGGAGTCAATTCAAACAGCGATCGCCGAACTTCCAGAAGAAGACACCGTTCGCGTTGCCGCATCTGCAAACAGTAAGGCTGTTGGTAATACCTTCAAAGAACTTACCAAAAAGTTCATGCGCCGTCAAATCATCGAAGATAACGTTCGCGTTGACGGTCGCAAGCTTGATGAAGTACGTCCCGTATCTTCTCAAGTCAGCGTCGTGCCTAAGCGAGTCCACGGCAGTGGTTTATTTAACCGGGGACTGACTCAGGTGCTAACCGCTTGTACTCTGGGCACACCGGGAGATGCCCAAACATTAAATGATGACTTGCAACAGGATCAACACAAGCGCTACATGCACCATTACAACTTCCCACCGTTCTCCGTCGGGGAAACCAAACCCTTACGTGCGCCAGGACGACGGGAAATCGGTCACGGGGCGCTTGCAGAAAGAGCTTTATTACCTGTGCTACCCTCAAGAGAACAGTTTCCCTACGTTATTCGGGTGGTATCAGAAGTTCTTTCTTCCAATGGTTCTACCTCAATGGGTTCGGTGTGCGCTTCCACGCTAGCGTTGATGGATGCAGGCGTACCCATTTCCAAACCTGTCAGCGGTGCCGCAATGGGTTTGATTAAGGAAGGCGACGAAGTCCGAGTCCTAACTGACATTCAGGGGATTGAAGACTTTTTGGGTGACATGGACTTCAAAGTCGCCGGGACGGATAAAGGGATTACCGCCCTGCAAATGGATATGAAAATTCCAGGTTTGCCTTTGGATATTATCTCCCAAGCCGTCCACCAAGCTAAAGAAGCACGGTTGCACATTCTGGAGAAAATGCTCCAGACAATTGCTCAACCGCGTGAGGAAATGTCACCTTATGCCCCACGTCTGTTAACCATTAAGATTGATTCAGACATGATTGGTCTGGTCATTGGACCAGGTGGTAAGACGATTAAGGGCATCACTGAGGAAACAGGTGCAAAAATTGACATCGAAGACGATGGAACGGTGACGATTTCTGCCGTGGATGAAAGCAAGGCGAAAAAAGCGCGTAACATCATCCAAGGCATGACACGAAAGCTCAACGAAGGTGATGTCTACGTAGGTCGGGTGACGCGAATCATACCGATTGGTGCGTTTGTGGAATTTTTACCTGGCAAAGAAGGGATGATCCACATTTCGCAACTTGCTGACTATCGTGTTGGCAAAGTTGAGGATGAAGTCGCAGTCGGTGATGAAGTGATTGTCAAAGTCCGCGAAATTGACAACAAAGGCAGGATTAATCTCACCCGCCTAGGTATTCATCCAGAACAGGCGGCTGCAGCGCGAGAAGCTGCGGCTGTGAATCGGTAATATCTAAATCAGGATTTAGATTTACCGATTGTGGATGAATCGCAAATCTAAAATCTAGATAGCCGCACGAGTGAACTTGCGGCTAAATTGCAAATCCAAAATCTAGACAGCCGCACGAGTGAACTTGCGGCTACATGGATCAAGCCCGCTTGCGCGGGCTTTAGAATTTCTCATATATCTTAGCCGTAGGAGTGTCAAGCGAACACCCAAATACTCCCATTGGTCTATTTGAGGTATTTTGAGGAAATGTAAAGCTATAAAAAGTTAGCTTTCATTTTAAACTTGACACACAGCATTGTGAGTGCTAAACGTTTACCAGAAACTACCGCCCATGTGAGGATTACCCGTCAATCCTGGCAACAGGGCTTTCTTGAAGGTGAAGTCAGAGCAGGTGACTTTGAATGGCAGTTCCAATGGCATTTCCGCCAGGGAGAACTGTCTGTCAAGCCTTCTCAAGGGCGAGCTTTAATCAAAGAACCTCTCGGTCGCTTTTTAGAGCAACGAGACTACCAGCTTGAACCGGGAGGAGACTACGCTTTTACTATTCGGGCACAACTGTAAGAAATAAGATAGAAGACACAACAGAGAAGACAGAATGGTTGCTTGAGTCTTCTTTCTTCACTTTTCCCTGTTGTTTCTTCACTCTTGATTCCTAACTACTGATTCAGTTAAACGATTGAGGTATCTTTCAATTAACAGGATAGCTACAATGTCATCTATTGGTCGTGGTGGTTGCCGAAAGCCCTGTGGTATCAGCTTGGCCAATCCTTTAGGAGGATACATTTGCCAGTAGCGATCGCGTGCCTCTAAGCTAGTGTAGCGCTCATCCACTAAAATAACGTTCAGCGGATCTGTTAATTGATCATACAATTGCTGTTTCCAGCGTTTTGCCGTGGTTTGGTCACCCATCACCAGTAAGGAAATGGGAAATTTTTGACGCAGCGACACAATAGCGGCGATCGCCTCACTTGCCGATACGACTTGGTGATGGTACAATTGTCTATCCAGTCCCATCACAGCTAAACCACACTTATCACGACCTGGGTCGAAACCCAAGATAGCTGGTTGAGTTGGCAAGAATTCACGCAAAGTCATAATAAAAAGTTAAAAGTCAAAAGTCAAAAGTCAATAGCTTTTGGACTATAAACGTTTGACTAGAAATTATTAAAAATTAACAATTAGCAACATAGCTCAATAACATTGGTACTTAAGCATTTTTCATTTATCCTTAGTTTTTTAAGTGCTAAAAATAATCTGTCCGTTTTGGATTGCCACTAGTTTAACTTTCAATGGTCCGGCTGTATATGTGTCCTCTGCGGCAATAGCCTTGATATCTATTGGCTGGTTGTACCGTCTCAACTGGGCGATAAAGCGAATGAAAGTCCCATCAATTTGAATACTTTCTAAAATCCCAGCGTTACGGGCACGAAATTGCGAAGCAGAAATGAGCTGTTCCAGCCGTTGCCGTAGTTGATAGGATGTCATGGTGTTGGGATCTGCGCTCGTGGTTGCTATAACCTCACCTCCGGTAAAAACGACTTGATTGCGCGCTGCATCAGCAAAAAATCCAATCTGCTTCTCTCCTTTAACATAATTGCCTGCAGAAAAAATTCGCACTACGTATTCTCGACCATCATCAATCTGCTTGCTCAATTGCTCTACCTGCTCTTGTGTCACTTGGAGCAGCTGCGAATTTGTCGGATTGGTTCCAGGCTGAGTTAATTCGATGCTAGCGTTTCGGTTAGCTTCTTGTAAAAGTTGAATGATTGCCTGACGTGCTGCAACAGGCTGCGAGACACGAACAACGCCTCCGGCAAGAACTTGACCACGAAATAGTGCTAGTTTCCCTAAACGCAGGTCACGGTAAGACTGGTAGTATTTTTCCAGCCTTGCCACTTCCTGTTCCAGAGAGTATTGTTGTGTTTCCAATTCTTGCAGGCGAGATTCCCGTTGAGTAATCACTTGCTCTCGGGCTACAATTTCTGCATTGCGTTTTTGAATGAGTTGATCCAGTGCGGTGATTTTTTTATCACGTTCTTCAATCGCTTGCTGTCGGTTGGCTAGCTCGCGATCGCGTTTCGCAATCGCTGTTTTGGCTTGCTCAATTGCTTTTTTCGCTTCAGCATAAAGTCGTTGGCGTTCTACTTTTCTTTGTTCTATTTCCACCAACAGCTTTTTTTTCTCGTCAGCAACGCTTTGAAGTTCCCCTATGGCTTGTTTATAGCGACTGACTGCTTGATTAAGCTGGTTTTGTGTGCCTTGAAGTTGAGCTTGAGTCTGAGCTTGTTGGCTTATGGTACGGTTCAGTTGAGCTTGTGTTGCCTGTTGTTTGGCGTTTGCTTCCTGCAAGGACTGATTCGTCTGCTGCAAGCGTTCTTCTTGAGCCTTTTGTTCTTTTCGAGCTTGCTCTAGCTCTCCTTTAGTGTCTTCTAGCTGTTTTGCTGTTGTGTTCAGTTGTTCGCGCCTGCGCCTGAGGTCTTTTTGAATATCCTCTAGCTCGAACACTCCTGTGCGCAAACCATCGTCAATAGCAAATAAAATTGCTAGGGTAGATGCCGAGATCAAAGTTCCTGTCAAAATCGTTACCAGTACTGCGGTGTTTTTAGGACGCAGCTTGAACAGTGAGAGCCGCGCTTTGCCAACTCTTGTACCAATGCGATCGCCTACGGTGGCAATCACGCCTCCCACAATTAAAATTGCCAAAATTAGGATGTACCCGGTGGTCATCTTCAGCTACCGACGAAATCCTTCCAGATACAGCCTACTACTTCCAGTCATTATCTGTGGGAAATTGGGAAAAAGGCAACCATTGAGTTCACTCAATTTTCACCTATCCTTATTCCAATCCAAGAAAGGTCTGAGTTTTGAGCCCTAAGTTTTGAGTTCTTTTTTCTGACTTTTTTATCTTACTCATAACTCAGGACTCCCAACTCAAAACTTTTTTAGGTGAATTGCCGACTTAAGGTAACAGGCTTATGAACAGTAATCTTTTTCTTGTGTATGGAAATCATCTTTTTCTCGCGCAAGTCACCTAGTAGCCTAGTGACGGTAACGCGGGTTGAACCAATGGCTTCAGCGATCGCTTGATGAGATAGCTTCAGATCAACTGTGATTCCATCTGCACAAGGAACGCCAAAATCACGACAAAGAATTAACAAAAAACTCACCAACCTAGAACCCATATCTCTGTGAGCGAGTGTTTCTATCATCATTTCTGTCTGTAAAATCCGCGAAGATAGTCCTCGCAGCATTAACATTGACAATTCTGGGTTTTCCTTGAGCGCTTGTTCCACCTGTTCAATTGGTGCTGACAGCAATTCTACAGATGTAAAAGCAACCGCATGGTAAAACCTATCTGACTTGTTTCCTGTCAGCAAGGATAAGACGCCGAAAACACTATTTTCCCGCAGCAGTGCTACGGTTATTTCTTCTCCTGCTTCATACACCCTGGAGAGTTTTACGGCACCTTTTAATAGAAAATACACTCGTTCGGCAGGATCGCCGGGGAAAAAGATGGTTTTATTACGTTCAAATGTTTCCACAACCGGCGGAAACGCTCCGGTTGCCATCTGACGAAAAACATTTGCTAGGGCTTTATCTTGTGTCACTATCATCTCCCTTCCCCTACCCAATGCCGGAAAAACTAAAACCGATTCCCTAAGAATACACCTGAAAAATCAATCACACATTGTCAACGTTTTTGTACTTTCCTATACTTATCATCTTTGCCTTACAGTTATTTGTTCATCATAATACATAATTTTTAGTCTTTAGATCTAGTCCTTTTTAATAGTTAATTACAAAACTTCTTTTCAAAAGTTTTATGAAGTAAAAAAAATAGACATAGTAATTCTATTGAAGGTATGAAAAGGTTCTTGAGAGTAGTATCTGGCAGATAGGGAGAAAAATCCTATTGACTACCTAATACCTACTATCTACTACCTACTTTCAACCAGCTACTGCAAGACGAGACAATCATTAATAACCGCTATATGTTGACCATGTCTTAAAAAATAAGTGTGAATTGTGTTGTATCAAAAGTTTACTGAAAAATCATGTTTGCAAATAGTACCCAAAACAAAGAGAAATTGGTGTCAGATTCTAGTATGCTCAAGCATGAATGTTCACATTAAGAATTTCTATGCTGGATCTCACCGGAAAAAATGCCTTAGTAACGGGAATCGCAAACAACCGCTCGATCGCCTGGGGGATAGCCCAACAACTACACAAAGCAGGAGCTAACCTAGGCATTACATATTTGCCAGATGAGAAAGGCAAAATGGAGAAAAAAGTCGCAGAACTGGTAGAACCGCTAAACCCTAGTTTGTTTCTTCCTTGTAATGTCCAGAACGACGAGGAGATTAAATCTACCTTCGATACGATTAGCGCTAAATGGGGATCTTTAGATATTCTTATCCATTGCCTTGCCTATGCCAACAAAGATGATCTAAGTGGAGATTTTAGCCAAACCTCCCGTTCTGGCTTCAATCTAGCTTTAGAGGTTAGTACCTACTCCCTAGTGCAACTCGCCGGATATGCTAAACCTTTGATGACACAGGGAGGAAGTATCGTCACTCTCACCTACCTAGGAGGTGTACGGGCAATTCCCAACTATAATGTGATGGGAGTTGCCAAAGCAGGGTTGGAAGCGAGTGTGCGATACCTGGCAGCTGAGATGGGTCCTGTAAATATCAGAGTGAATGCCATCTCTGCCGGTCCGATTCGGACTTTAGCCTCTAGTGCTGTAGGAGGCATTTTGGATATGATTCATCATGTGGAGCAGATTGCTCCTCTAAGACGCACCGTCACTCAGCAAGAAGTGGGCAATGCGGCGACTTTCCTATGTAGTGACCTGGCAAGTGGAATCACAGGGCAAGTCCTGTACGTGGATGCAGGATATGAAATCATGGGAATGTAAAGTTAGTATTGCTATTTGTTAACTGATAATCACTATTTGTCTATTTACCATTAGCGATTAGGTGTTAGCAAATGGCTCTGACCCATTACTCTATAGTAAGCATAAGCTAGGTTCTGTATGCAAATAAGCGATGCCTCGGCTAAGGACTCCGTCCTACGCCAAATTCTCCCCTCACACAACGAAGCGCCTCCCAATGGCGCTCGTATTGCCGAAATTAGCCGCACGACAAGCGAAACAGATGTGTATGTCAGAGTTAACCTCGATGGTACAGGTGTTTGCAATGCAGCAACCGGCATTTTCTTTTTAGATCATATGCTGCATCAAATCAGCTCCCACGGATTATTTGATTTGGAGATCAAGGCGACGGGGGATTTGCACATTGATGACCACCATACCAACGAAGATGTAGGTATTACCTTGGGTCAAGCTATTAGCAAGGCACTTGGCGATAAGAAAGGTATTGTCCGCTTTGGTCATTTCTTTGCACCTCTTGATGAAGCACTCATTCAGGTGGCGTTGGATTTTTCTGGACGTCCCCACCTGAGCTACGGCTTGCAAATTCCCACTCAGCGGGTGGGAACTTATGACACCCAGCTAGTACGCGAATTCTTTGTCGCTTTAGTGAACCACAGCCAAATGACACTGCACATTCGCCAATTGGATGGCATGAATTCCCATCACATTATTGAAGCAACGTTTAAGGCATTTGCCAGAGCAATGCGGATGGCAGTAGAAATCGATAAGCGTCGTGCAGGTATGATTCCTAGTTCTAAGGGAATGCTGTGAACAAGCAGGGGAAGCAGGGGGAGATGAGGGAGCACATCCTCCTCATCCCGCTCATCCTCCACAAAGAGGACATTAGTCAATAAGGTGTTATTATTGTCAGTCAACTGGGTAATTTATCATTACATCGTATTTTTGCTGTAGCCCTAAGCACAACATGATGTCTGTTGCAGACGCCCCCGACTCTCAAATAAATACCACAGGCATTCCGCCTGTTGTCCTAACTTCTGAGTTGCGAAAAGTCTATCGTACTGGCTTTTTTTTGAATCAAAAAGTCGTATCCCTCAAAAGCTGTTCTTTGAAAGTTTATAAGGGAGAAACTTTTGGGTTACTCGGACCGAATGGTGCTGGAAAAACGACGCTGTTGAAATTGTTGCTGGGGATTATTCGCCCAACATCAGGACGGGGATTGCTTTTGGGCAGACCATTGGGCGATCGCACTGTTAAAGAACGTATCGGCTACCTCAGCGAAAATCCTTGTTTGTATGACTACCTCACTGCTTGGGAATTTTTACAGCTGGCAGCTGGACTGTTTCAAATTCCTAAAAAAGTGCAACGTCAACGCATTCCTCAACTGTTGGAATTGGTGGGGTTATCCCAAGCAGACGCCCGCAAAAAGCTGCTTCGTCGCTATTCTAAAGGAATGCTACAGCGTGTTGGTATGGCACAGGCACTCATCAATGACCCAGAACTAGTGTTTCTTGATGAACCTATGTCCGGTCTTGACCCTGTGGGGCGTTACCAAATGCGCGAAATTATCGTGACGCTTAAAGCTTCAGGTAAGACGGTTTTTTTTAACAGCCATATTCTTAGTGAAGTTGAGCAACTTTGCGATCGCATCGCTATCCTTGCTCAAGGAGAATTAATTTCCTCTGGTTTCCTTGATGAACTATTAGGAACAAGTAACGTATATCATGTCAAAGGTCAAGGTGGTGATTGGGAAATTCTCAAAAAATGGGTTCCTAATCTAGAGTATCAGCCTAATGGTTCTTGGCTAGGTGAAGTGCAAGGCGATGCTTATGATTTTCTTGCCAGTCTTCGCTTGATGGGAGGGCAACTTATTGCCATGAATTTGTCTCGTCCTTCTTTGGAGGAGTTTTTTGTCCAACAAATCCAAAGACATAACAACTCTCAAAGGATAGTTTGACGGGGATTCTGCTAACCTTTTTTCCTCACCGTCCTCAGTCAGATACTCTTTGCATAACTATTAGACACAACGAATAACGTATACATAAATGGGCAATTCAAAGCTTTATCTGTTTTTACTAATATTTTGATTGTGGTTTGATGCTGTTTATATGCCACTCGAGGTGACTGAAAAATCCTAATTTTCTTATACGTAATATTTGCTAAGGAAGAATATTTTTGTTTATACTACTAGGGGAGTGCAAAATAAATCATATAAACTGTAATGAGAACCACAATATTTTAAAGAGTAGGTAGAATCAAGATTCAACTTTAAATGAACTTTACTAAAAGTTCAAAGACAATAAACAATTATGCTCCTGAAAAAGAAGATTCTTTAAGAAGAGATGATTGTGAGGAACTTGAATAGGTAAGAAGAGTCAAGCTAAAAAAGTTTAGAAAGTACTTTACTAAATAGTAGTCTCAGGTAAATATGGATAATGCAAGGTTAAAATTTATCAGTAAACCATTCGGGGGTGTGGTACTGTTAACTGTTGTTCATATCGCGTTTCCGTGTGTTAGCTTAGCTCAGAATCAAGTCAAACAACCAACGACACAGATAAAAACAAGTCCTCAAAGACAAGCCGTACCAACAACGACGCAAAGAAAAACAACTTCTCAAAGCCAAGCCATACCAGCAACAACAAATACACAAAGACAAGCGGCACCATCAAGAGCTGTACCAGCAGCAACGGGGATAGTAGATACTAACTATACATTAGGCGGCGGCGATCGCATCAGAATCAGCGTATTTGAGGTTCCAGAGTATTCAGGCGAGTACCAAATTCCGCCGGGTGGAGGGATAAACCTACCTCTGATTGGCACCGTGTCCCTGTTAGGGCTAACAACAGAACAATCAGCTGAGATAATAGCTCAAAGATACTCTCGTTTTCTTAAGCGTCCTATTATATCAGTCAATCTTATATCATCCCGTCCGATTAATATTGTTGTTGCTGGAGAGGTGACGCGTCAAGGAGCGTATAGTCTCAGCTTACAAGGAGGTGCAGGTGACAATCCTGGTGTGCAGTACCCCACTGTACTATCAGCACTTACGGCAGCTCAGGGAATCACGCAAGCGGCAGATGAGACAAGAGTGCAGTTAAGGCGCAAGCTAGGACGAGGACCAGAGCAAGTTATTACTGTCAATGTTAAAGAAATTAGACAAACAGGCAGAATCCCCCAGGATCTTACCTTGCGGGATGGAGATACCATCTTTGTACCAACAGCAACCACTATAGACTTGGCAGATGCACGAAATGCATCCGCATCAAGTTTTGCCGCAAACCCCACCACACCCCGTACAGTAGCAGTCACTGGTGAAGTTCTTCGTCCTGGAACCTATCTGATCACTCAAGGTGCCGCAGAAGGGTCAGGCGGCACAAACGGTACGCCTGCCATCACCGGTCTGCCAACTTTAACACGGGCATTGCAGTTAGCTGGGGGAATCACGTCACAAGCTGATATCCGCAATGTCGTGGTACGCCGATCCACAAGAACCGGTACAGAACAAAATATAAAGGTTGACCTGTGGAAACTTGTGGAAAGTGGCGACATAAATCAAGACCTGATTGTGCAGGACGGAGATACAGTTTATTTTCCGACTGCAACCGAAATCAACCGAGCAGAAGCGACTCAATTAGCGACAACAACTTTATCCCCCTCACGCATTCAAGTAAACGTCGTCGGCGAAGTCAAAAGACCAGGACCAATAGACATTCAGCCGAATAGCTCCTTGAACCAAGCAATACTTGCTGCTGGTGGATTTAACGATGCGAGAGCTACCAGGGCTAAGGTAGATTTGGTTCGGCTTAATCCTGATGGATCTGTTACCAAACGTCTCGTAAAAGTGGATTTAACAGCAGGAATTAACGAGCAAACCAATCCCATACTTCGCAATAATGATGTTGTGTTAATCAGCCGGAATGGTCTAGCTAAGACTTCTGATACCATCAACAGTGTAGGAGGACCTCTAGGTACTATCTTGAGTATTATCAGATTTTTCGGAATCGGCTTTTAAGCGTCAACACAATCTGGGGACGCTTGTCAACCCCTTTGCATCCCCAAACTTCCACGAAACTGCACTGCGACCAATAAAGTCATGAGTTATGCGCTACTAATAACAAATGACTCGTGACAAATGACTAATATGCAGTTTCAGCTTGGCAAAAATCAGCGTAAGGCATCGTTGGTACAAAAATTACTATGTGCTTTGACGCTTACTTTGGGATGGGGCGTGGGAATGCCCTCTACTTTGGCAGCCCAAACAGTCACCATCCGCCTAGGTCCATTTCAGCAATCGGTAGCGATCGCAGATTTAGAAAACTTTGCCAAAACTGGGAGACTACCATCCGGGCTGGAAGTTTTGTCATCAATGCTTACGCCTGAAGTGCGAGGATTTCTGACGAAACGTTTGGAAGTCAATCCTGCTTTTGCGGATAAATTTGTTGACGGTCTGATGCGATCGCCAGGAGGTAGAGAGTTTATATCATCCATAGGTGGAGTCATACCAGGCAGTACATCAGAAAGTATCAAGGCAACCCTGAATTTCGCACTACGCCAGGCAAACGGTTTTAACGCACTCAGCTTCTTGCGAGCTTACCCAGGAGAGAATATTACCGTAGATGCCACGAAAGCGATTGGTTTGGCTGTTGATTTTAACCCAAATAACTTACAAAGTCAAGCTTTTGGTCTGTTATTAGAACGAGACTTGTCTGCTGAAAGTAGCATACCTTTTAAAGCAGCATTCAATCCAGCAGCGCTGGGTCCTGAAGCAGTACAGCAGCAGACAATCATCTTGAATGACCGACAGCGTAACCGTACGATTCCTGTAGACATTTATTCGAGTCAGGGAAACGCTGAAAACCCACTCGTTGTCCTTTCCCACGGCTTTGGGGGAAACCGAAGATTTTTGAGCTATTTAGCGCGTCATTTAGCTTCTTATGGCTTGACTGTTGCTGCTGTTGAACATCCTGGTAGCAACGCCAACGCTGTCAGTAGAGCCTCAGATACACAGAATTTGGGACAGCTGCTAAGAGCAACTGAATTTATTGATCGACCAAAAGATGTCAGCTTTACTCTAAATGAACTGGCAAAACTCAATACTCAACCTGGGCAACTTCAAGGAAAGTTAAACACCGAAAAAGTCACTGTTATCGGTCACTCCTTGGGGGGTTACACCGCTTTGGCTTTGGTAGGAGCAGAGGTAGACTTAGAGGAGTTGCGTAAATTCTGTAAAGATTCTTTAAATATCGGCGAAGCTCCTGGTGATTGGTTGCAGTGTGCGGCGGCTTCCTTAGGAGATAGAAAACTGAGGTTACAAGATCAGCGAATCAAGAGTGCGATCGCTCTTAACCCCCTAGTTGGAAACCTCTTTGGCAAAAAAGGTCTGGCTCAAGTCAGCAAGCCAGTCTTAATCTTAACTGGAACCGAAGACGCTCTGACTCCAGCGCTCAAGCATCAGATAGAACCTTTTACCCAACTGCGGGGAGAGAAGTACCTATTAACTGCGATTGGTGGTACTCACTTAAGTATTAGCGATCCAATATACCCAACAAGTGCAGCCACCAGTATTGTTAAAGAACGAATAGGTGAAGAAACCAAATCTTTACGTCAATTAACTCAAGGCGTCAGTTTAGCATTTATCAAGCAATTAACACCAGAAGCGAAAATTTACCAACCTTTTTTAACACCAGCTTATGCTCAATCTCTGTCTACACCTCAGCTACCCTTGCGTCTGGTTTCCGAATTACCAGCAAGTATCAAACGGTGGCTGGAGCCTATGGATAAGTAGTATAGCGATGGAAATTGATTGGCACTTTGTCTGAAAAAATTTCATAATACAGACTCACTGCGCCCAAAAAAGCCCAAAAAACATGGCTAATGCTCTGATTTTCTTGTGGGGTGGACATCTTGTCCGCCCTAAACCAAAGATGGGCGACAGAGTGCGGCACGTACTGCGACATCCATCCCACAAGAATGGTTATAGATGTAGTGTACAACGATTCATTGTGTGGCGATGGTGCAAAGTACGAGGGGCATTGCCTGTACGTTTTCTGGAAACTATGTTTGATATCAGTAGAATAATTATACAAATTGTATTTGCATACCCAACTCCCTTGGTGATTTAACGAATTTGATGGAATTCCCGCAACCAATGCGGTGGGGATGGATAGTCGGGAAATTGCTCGGACATCCATAAAGGATGTACCTGACAATTTCCAAATTTGTCCAGATATTACTTTAATGCTAACTGTATATAGTAGTAAAATAAACAAAACAAGGAGGTGATATTGAGTGCTACACAAAGCTGTACAGGTTCGTTTATATCCATCAAAAGAACAACAGATACAACTAGCTCAGACGTTTGGTTGTGCGCGTTGGTGGTGGAATTATGCTTTGAATAAATCTATTGAAGTTTATACAGAAACAGGGAAAGGACTTGGACAAGTGGCACTCAATGCACTATTGCCAAAACTTAAAAAAGAAAAAGATACGGAATGGTTGGCTGATTGTTATAGCTAGGTTTTGCAGGCTACAACACTCAATCTGACCACAGCATACAAAAATTTTTTTGATAAACGTGCTAGGTTTCCCAAGTTCAAATCCAAACATGGTAAACAGTCAATTCAGTATCCTCAAAACGTCAAAATAGTAGAGGGCAATGTCAAACTTCCAGGTAATATCGGAGTAGTCAAAGCCAAAATACACAGACCGATTTCGGGGAAAATCAAAACTGTTACCGTTAGCAAAACGCCATCGGGGAAATACTTTGCATCTATCCTAACTGAAGTAGAATGTGAAAACCCATCTACAACAGAAGGTAAGATTTATGGCGTTGATTTAGGGTTGAAACACTTTGCTGTTGTCACAGACGGTAAAAAGGTGTCCAAACATGATAATCCTAAGCATCTTGCCAAACACGAGAATAATCTCAAGCGTAAACAACAAAAGCTAGCACGTAAACAAAAGGGAAGTAATTCACGCTACAAATATAGAAAAGTTGTTGCCAAAGTGTACGAACGCCTTAGCAACTCGCGGCAAGATTTTCTACATAAACTTAGTTACAAGTTGGTCAGCTAAGCCTTGCTGTCATAGTAGAGAATCTTCATGTTCTAGGCATGGTTCGTAACCATAACTTGGCGAAAGCAATCTCTGATACTGGGTGGGGAACATTCACCAACTTCTTAGCCTACAAACTAGAACGCAAAGGTGCAAGGTTGGTTGAAATTGATAGGTGGTTCCCTAGTTCCAAGCTCTGTTCTAAGTGTTTTTACCAAGTCAAAGAGATGTCGTTAGACGTAAGGGACTGGACTTGTCCGAACTGTGGCGCTCATCATGACAGAGATGGAAATGCAGCCATCAATATTAGACTAGAGGGTATCAGAATGCTAAAGGCGGAAGGTTCAGCCGTTTGGAGCTGTAGGAGGGGAGGTAAGACCAAAGATGGGGCGAAAGTCGAATCTTCGGCACTCCCCTATGAGTACACAAGCCCCGTCCACCGGGAGCGGCGGGGTAGTTCACTAGCCATGTCCAATCCTAAGTAGCTGTAAATCTTTACATTTCCCAATAGTCTTGCCTGGTACCGCAACTTGTGATATTAACATTACACATTCTGGACATTAGACTGAAGATAGGACATGGTAGTGCCGCGTCCTTACAGTTAATACCGCCAAACGCTAAATAGGAGAATACATGGAACCGATTATTGCTATAGTCTTAGTCCTTATAGGATATGCATTAGGCTCTGCAAAACTTATTAATCAGGGGAATGAAGCCTTAGTTGAACGCTTGGGGCAGTATCATCGGAAACTGAGACCAGGGCTAAACTTCATCGTTCCCTTGCTAGATCAAATTGTGATGGAGGACACAACGCGCGAGCAAGTTTTAGACATTAAGCCGCAGAATGTGATTACCAGAGATAATATCTATCTAGAAGTAGATGGTGTCGTCTATTGGCGCATCAGAAATATAGAGAAAAGCTTTTACGAAATTGACGATCTCCAACAGGGGTTAACAACCTTAACTACAACCACGCTTCGAGAAATCATTGCTCAGAACACCTTGGAGGAAACCAACTCATCCAGAGTGGACATGAACAGAGCCTTATTAGAAGAGTTGAATCGGACAACGGAACAGTGGGGAGTTGAGATTCTGCGGGTAGATATTCAGAGTATTACACCGCCCGAGAGCGTGCGCAGGTCAATGGAAGAGCAGCGGGCAGCTGAAATTAATAGCCGCGCTGCAATTTTAGAAGCAGAAGGGCAGCGACAAGCGGCAATTAAGAAAGCAGAAGGTACAAAAACCTCAATGCAAATAATTTCTGACGCTTTGCGTACCAATCCTGAAAGCAAGGAAATTCTGCGGTATCTTGTGGCTCAAGATTACATCAATGCCAGTTACAGACTTGGTGAAAGCCCAAATGCCAAAGTTGTCTTTGTAGATCCAGGCAAAACTGGCGACATGATGAACGAGTTGGTGAAAGAATCGGCAACGGAGGAAGGTGGTAATGGCAAGAGTACCGAACGTGATTAGGGCTTACGCAAGAACTCTTTGAAACTCTTATCTCTTCGTCTCCTAGCCTACGGCATGCCGCTACGCGTCTACGTTTCTTCATCATTTTGCGTAAGTCCTGGTGGCTCTACTTAGTTTCATGGCAAAACTGACGAAGATTGTCGGAAGATTGCGTCAGCAACCAACGACACATCGTGCATTTCTTTAACATCGTGAACTCGGAGGATATCAGCGCCATTAAAGATAGCAGCACAACACGCCGCCGCCGTTCCCCAGACTCGGGCTTTCGGGTCTGGTTGATTTAAAATACGACCAATAAAACTTTTACGTGATGCTCCTACTAAAATCGGGCAGTTGAGTTGACGCAATTTGGATAAGCGGCGAAAAATTTCTAAATTTTGCTCGTAGTTCTTAGCAAAGCCAATACCTGGATCAATAATTATTTTTCCTTGATCAATACCCGCAGCCACTGCTGCGGCAATTTGTTTTGCCAAAAAACTATAAATTTCTTGTATCAAATTCTGATAGTCTGTGAATTGTGCCATTGTCTGTGGGTTTCCCCGGATATGCATCAATATAATTGGCACACCAATTTTCGCCACAGTGGACAACATTTCTGGGTCAAACGTACCGCCGGAAATGTCATTAACTATATCCGCGCCAACTTCCACAGCAGCCTTAGCAACTGCTGCCCTTGTTGTATCTACAGAAATCGGTACTGCTATCTCTTTTCGTAGAACCTGTACCACTGACAAGACTCGGTCAAGTTCTTCTGCAACAGTGATTTGCTCCGCCCCTGGTCGAGTTGATTGTCCACCGACATCGATAATATCAGCACCACCTGCTATCATTGCTTGCGCCTGTGCTAAAGCAGCAGTGGTTGTATTAAATTTGCCACCATCACTAAAACTGTCAGGCGTGACATTAAGAACGCCCATGAGATATGTTCGCTGTCCCCACTCAAAACAGCGTTCCCGAATTATCAAATTGGGTGTCATAAGATTTGCGCTCTAAACTTGTTCCTAGGCTCAGCCTGGGAACGCTTGACTAGAGGCTCAGCCTCCAGATTTCCGGATGACTTTTGCTACATTTTACATGAGACAGAGCCTCACTGTATGCATTCCCTGGCTGAGCCAGGGAACGAGAAAAAATGTACACAAATCACCGATAATTCACGAGTCTGGCGAAACTTGCAGGTTCCAAACTTGCCCCTCCCACCAGAACGCCATCAATTTCTGGTTGATCCATGATTTCGTCTATATTATTCGGCTTTACTGAACCACCGTATTGAATTGGCACACCAGGATTGCTCAACTGGCTGCGAATTACGCCGATAACCCGATTGGCTTCCTTGGATTCACAAGTGTCGCCAGTGCCGATCGCCCAAATTGGCTCGTAAGCAATCACTAAATTCTCCTGATCTACATCCACTAAGTCTTTTTCTAATTGGGTGATAATAAGTGATTCTGTTTCTCCCGCATCTCGTTGTTGTTTAGTTTCACCTACACATAGAATTGGGGTAAGACCAAACCGTTGAGCAGCTTTGAGGCGCAGGTTGACGGTATAATCCGTTTCCCCAAAGTATTGCCGCCGTTCGCTATGACCGACAATAACATAGCGCACCCCAATTTCCGTGAGCATCAGTCCGGAAATTTCACCGGTATAGGCTCCACTCTCTTGCCAATGGACATTTTGCGCCCCTAATTGTACACGGCTTCCATGCAAATTCTTGGACAAAACGTTTAAATCGGTGAAGGGGACGCATAATACCACTTCTCGGTCTTGGGGGGTTTCGTCCAAGCTGGGCAGAAATCCTTTTAAAAACTCCAGGGATTCTGCCTGGGTTTTGAACATTTTCCAGTTACCGGCAATAACTATTTTTCGCACAGGTGATTTCGTCAAGAACAATATTGCTACTAGATGCATTTTTCAGTTTAGGACTTTTTGTTAGCCATTAGTTAATTGTTAGTTGTCAAAAAGTTTCACTAACCACCTGCCGACCTACTCATTTCCCCGCGTCCCCAATCTGCTGCTAAAAATTACTAGGATGGTAACGGGGTTTATAAAAATTTATCAGCTATAAGTAGCTTAAAGTAACTTAAAATTTAAAATCCAAAATTGATATGACTTCGACATTCCCCGAACCACATCGTAGCGATTTGCCCAACACTGGCGAAAATCCTCTCAATTGGGAGGAAGAACTGGATAGCGCCATTTTCACTTTTGATGATATTCAAGCAGAACTCAACTATAAACACGCACGAACGGCACTACAAAATTTGGTAGCTCATCTTGACCTCACTCAAGAGGAAAAAAACGGGCTTGAGACGGAAATCGCCGATTTGGAAACAATGCTCTCGAAGTTAGAGCGTATGGTGGTGCAAATAGCCGCCTTTGGGATGGTAGGACGGGGTAAATCATCTCTACTCAATGCTTTGGTGGGGCAACCAGTGTTTGAAACAGGTCCCTTGCACGGTGTCACCCGCAATGCTCAAACAGCAAGTTGGAGTATTACTGAAGAAGCAATTGGGGAAACCGAACGTGCTTTACGAGTAACTTTATCGGGAACTGGTCAATCTCAAGTGGAGTTGATAGATACCCCAGGGTTAGACGAGGTAGATGGTGAAACCCGCACCGCATTAGCACAACAGGTGGCAAAACAAGCAGATCTGATTCTGTTTGTGATTTCTGGCGACATGACGAAAGTTGAACACGAAGCCCTTTCCCAGTTACGAGAAGCGGGTAAACCCATCTTGCTAGTGTTTAACAAAGTAGACCAGTATCCAGAAGCAGACCGGATGGCAATATATGAAAAAATCCGGGATGAGAGGGTGCGGGAATTACTTTCACCAGATGAAATTGTCATGGCAGCAGCATCACCGTTGGTGAGGACAATGGTTCATCGTCCTGACGGCACTAGAGGTGTGCAGGTGCGTACAGGTACTGCCCAAGTCGAGGAACTGAAGCTGAAAATTTTGGAAATTCTGCACCGCGAAGGTAAAGCTTTGGTTGCCCTCAATACTATGCTGTATGCTGACAACGTCAACGAACAATTGGTGCAGCGAAAACTAAACATTCGAGACACAAGTGCCAACCAGTTGATTTGGAAAGCGGTGATCACTAAGGCAATGGCGATCGCTCTCAATCCTGTCACAGTTATAGATATTCTCAGTGGTGCAGTCATAGATATCGTTCTTATCCTCGGTTTATCCAAACTTTATGGCATTCCCATGACCGAAGCCGGAGCCGTAAAATTATTACAAACAATTGCCTTCAGTATGGGTGGTATCACTGCTAGCGAACTGTTGGCAAATTTGGGGTTGAGTTCGCTGAAAACATTACTCGGTCTATCTGCACCTGCCACTGGGGGCGTATCTTTGGGTGCTTATGTGTCGGTAGCGCTGACTCAAGCAGGTGTGGCAGGCGTTTCTTGCTATGGTCTTGGGTATGTAACCAAAGCGTATTTAGCTAATGGGGCAACTTGGGGACCAGATGGTCCTAAAGCTGTAATTAGTAAAATTTTGGGAACCCTTGATGAAGCTTCAATTCTTAACCGTATTAAGGATGAATTGCGATTGAAGATAAAAGATAAAACGACAAAATAATGGCTTTAACGATAAGATGCTGCTTTGCTAATTTTCACCAATAGCTAATCTCTTGAATCAATACACAGCTATGCAACCTGATTTACAAGGCTTATATATTACACAAGATGACTTGAAAAAAATAGCTGAACTGAGTCCTAGAGATTTGAAAGCTTATGAAAAATTAAAATATCCTGGTTTTGCACTTGTACCACTTTTAGGCGAGTATGTACAGCAGATATTGTTTTTTGGCTGGGGATTAATTCCTATTGCTTACTTGATTAAGTGGAGATTGTTCCGAGAACATCAGAAAAATATTATTAAAAAAATTGATAATTATAATGCAGTATTAAAAGCAATAGATATTAATGACCAGCTAGAAGCGGCGGGAAACCAAGGAGTGAGTTTAACTGATCGAGAAAAAGCCATAGCCCTACTAAAAACTACAAGAGCCAATTTGATTTGTGCGTTAAAAACAGAACGTATTTTGAGGAAAAATAAGGAATTTATTGCTGTCAATACGGAACTTTTGGAGAGCAACCTCACTGCAATCCAAGCATTACAAGCCAGCCATGAGGCGAGAGAATATGCACGACAACTTGATGAAGCTTTAAAAATTGCACAAGACGTGCAAATAGAAATAAGAAAATTAGAAGAGGATTAAAAGCAATCTCAGACGCTTGCAAGTGCAATTGTACCTTTTATTAAATCTGTCTAGAAATACCAGTGCAGAATTTCTTGCGTCCGATTGCAAAGAGCTTACTAAAGGCACCGCTGCGTGTAGCTCTCGTACTACCTTTTGTGGTACAAATCTCTACTGCTGTAGGGCTAACAGCGTTCTTCTCCTTAAAAAATGGTCAAAAAGCTGTTAATGAGGTTGCTTCGCAGCTGCGGACTGAGATTGTCACTCGGATTCATCAACATATTACTGCTTACATGAAGACACCACAAATTGTTACTCAGATGAACTCCTATTCTGTTGGTTGTGGTGAGTTAAATTTAAAATCTATAAAAAGTCTAGAACGCCATTTTTGGCATCAAATGCAGTTATTTAATTCCTTAAGCCCAATCGCTTTTGCAAGTACCAAGGGAGACATTCATTCGGTCGATCGCCTGAATAATGGTTCACTAGTTATCCGAGTCATAAACCAATCAACAGGTGGTAAATATCATACCTACACTACCGACAGCCAAGGTAATCGCCTTAAGTTAATTCGAGTTAACACAACCTTTGATCCTCGGACTCGCCCCTGGTACACAAAAGCAGTGAAAGCAGGTCAATTTAGCTGGACTGAAATTTATCCGTATTTCTCTTCATCAGGGCTGGCGATTAGTGCAACTCAACCTTTGTATGACGAGGCTGGTAGTTTGTGTGGAGTGACGAATGCAACGCAATCTCTTTCGCAACTCAGTAACTTTTTGCACAGTTTAAAAATTGGTCGTTCAGGACAGACATTTATTATTGAGCGTTCTGGAGACTTGGTAGCAAGTTCAATTGAGCAACCTTTTATCGTAAGTCAAGAGGGAGGAGAGGAGAAAGGTAAACGCTTAAAGGCAATCAAAAGTAGCGATCGCGTCACTCGTCTCACAACACAGTATTTACAACAAAATTTTAGTAATTTTAATAATATTTCTCCTAGCCAGCAGCTCGAATTTGAAATAGATGGCAAGCGGCAATACATACAGATTATGCCTTTTACAGACGGTTATGGGCTTGATTGGGTAATTGTCGTGGTGGTTCCAGAAGCCGATTTTATGGAGCATATTGAAGCCAACACGCGAATCACTGTTTTGCTATGTTTCGCAGCATTGATACTGGCTACAGTGATAGGATTGAAAACTTCTCATTGGATAACGCAACCAATTGTGAGGTTAAGTGAAGCCTCTAGGGAAATCGCTAATGGTAAGTTAGACCAAATTGTTACAGTAGAAGGCATCAAGGAACTCAGAGTTCTTGCTCAGGCGCATAACCAAATGGCGACTCAATTGCAACAGTCATTTGCTCAACTATTAGAAGCTAATAGGCAGCTAGAAGCTGAAATTACGGAGCGTAAGCAGGTGGAGTCGGCGCTGCGCCTTAGTGAAGAGCGATTCCGCTTAGCGCTTGATAACATCCCTGATACATTTGTGATTTATGATGCCGAGCGACGGCTCCAGTTTATCAATGCTTTCGGAGTCAGGCGCAGCGGTTATCCTCAAGAAGCAATTCTTGGTAACACAGATGAAGAATTATTCCCCCCAGAAGTTACAAATAGTTTTCTCCCCATCCTCCGCCAAACTGTTGAGACACGTACCTTGCAAACCGGAGAATGCAAAATTAGTTTGCCTGGTTCTGACCCTTTCACTATAGTTGTCACCTATGTGCCGCTTTTAAACGAACATGGGGAAATTCATCAAATTCTTGGGATTACCCATGATATCACTGAGCGCAAACGGGCAGAGGAACAGTTGCTACAGAATGCGTTTTACGATGTACTAACAGGTCTACCTAACCGAGCTTTGTTTATGAACCGATTAGGAGTTGCACTTGAGCAGAAAAAACGCCATAAGGATTATTTATTTGCCGTCCTATTTTTAGACCTAGATCGATTTAAGTTGATTAATGACAGTCTCGGACACTTACTTGGAGACCAATTTCTACTTGAAATAGCAAAAAGGTTAGAATTGTGCGTACGCTCCACGGATATAGCAGCACGGCTTGGAGGAGATGAATTTACCGTTTTGCTTGACCCAATTGAGAATGTGTCAAATGCCATTCAAGTAGCTGAACGAATTCAACAGGAACTCGCATTACCTTTTAGGCTGAATGGGCATGAAGTGTCCACCACGGCGAGTATTGGCATCGCTTTGAGTTCAGCAGTAGATTATAATCAACCACAAGACGTACTGAGGGATGCTGACACAGCAATGTACCGAGCCAAGGCACTAGGCAAGGCGCGCTATGAGCTGTTCAACTTAGAGATGTATGAAGAAGCTGTAGCTAGATTACAGTTAGAGATTGCTTTGCGCCAAGCGATCGAGCGTCAGGAGTTTCAAGTTTATTATCAACCGATAGTTTCGCTCACCAGTGGCACAATTTCAGGTTTTGAGGCTTTGCTGCGTTGGCAGCATCCAGAGCGTGGTCTAGTATCTCCTACAGATTTTATCCCCATAGCGGAAGAAACAGGACTGATTGTCTCGATTGGTTACTGGGTGCTGCACGAGGCATGCCGTCAGATGCAAGCTTGGCGAATGTGCGATCGCCTACGGCGCAGCGAAGCTGATCGCACCAATTCACTAAACAAAATCAGTGTTAATCTCTCAATCAAGCAGTTTTCCCAACCGGATTTGATTGAGCAAATGGCGCAAATTTTGCACTTGACTGGTCTTGATGCTTGCTATCTTGTGCTAGAGATTACCGAAAGCGTCATCATGGAAAATGACAATGAAGCCACTGTTGCGTTTTCAAAACTTCGAGAGATGGGTATTGAGTTATCAATTGATGACTTTGGTACAGGTTATTCTTCATTAAGTCGTCTGCATAACTTTCCAATTAGTACCTTAAAAATTGACCGTTCTTTCGTCAGCCCGATAGACAAGAATGGCAAGAATTTGGAAATTATTGAGACAATTGTCACACTTGCACACAAACTAGGTGTTGATGTCACCGCGGAAGGGGTAGAGACAAAAGAGCAACTAGCATTCTTAAGAAGGTTGAACTGTGAATATGGTCAAGGATATTTCTTCTCCCATCCATTGGATAGTTCAGCGGCGACAGCATTAATCGTGACAAATCCCCAATGGTAAAGGTTCAATGAGTACATAGTATTAACATATCAAAGAGACGTTACTCGCGCTTTCATAGGAGTATCCATTGCAGCCAGATTTATTAAGCCTGGAAATGACGAAAGGAGAACTGAGACGCCTGATTGGGTTAGACCCAGATAATGTCTTCCGACCTTCTATTATCAAAAATCGCGACAAGCGATTGAGTTTTTTTATGAATGAGATGGTTGTGGCAGTCGCACTGACTCCAATCATTGTCGGGTTAATTTATGGATTTATTATTCTGCCAACAATTGGTTCCTCAATTCTGCTAGGAATCATTTTAGTTATAAGCGTGCCACTTGCTGTCATAGTTGGACGCTGGTTTTGGCAGCGTTTAACCTGTCCCAAAACACTGACAACACTGTTAGATGAAGTTGATCAATATCATGCTGTGATCAAAGCGATAGATATTCATGACCAACTACCAACATCTGAAAACACCGAAACTAGTATAACCGATAGAGAAAAAGTTGTAGCTGCTCTGCAACTTATAAGAGAAGATTTAGTTCGCGCTTTGAAAACAGAACGAATTTTAAGAGATAATAAAAAGTTACAGACTAATAACGAAGAGTTACTTGTCAATAATTTAACAAAATTGCAAAGTCTGCAACTTAGCCCTGTTTCAGGCGAGTATGCTCAACTGCTAAATCAATCATTGCAGATTGCTCTTGATGTGCAAGCACAAATAAGAAAAATACAGTCGTCCCATTGACTTAAAAATGACCAACAAACCAAAAATAATTGTCTTAGATGATGACCCTACGGGTTCTCAAACAGTCCACAGTTGCTTGCTGCTTATGCATTGGGATGTGGACACCTTACGCTTGGGGTTGCAGGATGATTCACCAATTTTCTTTGTGCTAACAAATACAAGAGCGCTACCCCCAGAAAAAGCAGCATCTATTACCAGAGAAGTTTGCCATAACCTGAAACAAGTGATATTTGGAGTAGGGGGAGGAGATGAGGGAGATGCTTCATCCCTACAAGCAGCTAAAAAAGACGGGTTTCTCATTGTCAGTCGTTCTGATTCGACTTTACGAGGACATTACCCAATTGAAACCGATGTCATTGCTGAAGAACTCGGTCCGTTTGATGCTCATTTTCTCGTACCAGCGTTTTTTGAAGGCGGACGTATCACTAAGGACAGCGTGCATTATTTGATGAGTGATGATGCCACCACTCCCGTGCATGAAACCGAGTTTGCCCGTGATTCAGTCTTTGGTTATCATCACAGCTACTTACCTAAATATGTCGAAGAAAAAACACAAGGACGTATCAGTTCTGAGTCGGTAGAAAGATTTTTACTGGCGGATATTCGTGCTGGTAGTCTGCAACGACTGATGAAACTCAGTGGGAACCAGTGCGCTGTTGTCGATGCTGAAACTCAAGCAGATCTCAACCGCTTTGCACAAGATGTGCTTGCAGCAGTCAGTCAGGGAAAACGCTTTTTGTTTCGCAGTGCAGCCAGTATCTTATCGGCTTTAGCAGCGTTACCTCCTCAACCTATTGCCCCAGAAAATATGGCACAGTATGTGCGAGGAGGTAAACCAGGTGCAGTGATTGTTGGTTCCCATGTCAAAAAGACAACTCAGCAGTTAGAGGTGCTGTTGCAACAAGAGGGAACTGTTGGAGTCGAAGTCGATGTCTCGCGGTTAGTTGATGATGTCGCAAATGAATCTGCTACACTGCTAACCGAGGTTTTAGATCATGTTCGTGCGGCACATGATGCTCTTAAAACACCAGTGGTTTACACAAGCCGTAAGGAACTTACTTTTAAGGATGCCGAGACAAGGTTACAGTTTGGGGAAAAAGTTTCAGGCTTATTGATGGATATCGTGCGGGGTTTACCATCAGATATAGGATTCTTAATTAGTAAGGGTGGCATTACTTCCAACGATGTTTTAAGCACTGGTTTGGAACTAACTTCAGCACGTTTACTCGGTCAAATTTTAGCCGGTTGTTCAATGGTGACAACTGCATCAGACCATCCTCAGTTTCCTAATTTGCCAGTGGTGCTGTTTCCAGGGAACGTCGGCGATGCTGATGCGTTGGCAATAGTTTACAAAAGACTAAGTACAAATACAGCATGAGAAATGTAAATTTTTAAGAACGCTGTTGTACACAGGGACTAATCTAGTATAGGTAATTGCTCGTTTTCCGTATTTTGGCAAGTGTTACATGACTTCTGATTCTACTATCCCTGATTTAGAGTCAAAAAAAGCCTTCTCTGATGAGGAGGCAATCTCTGCCCTTTCTGATGTAAAGTCAACTTCACAAGCAGAGGAAAATCCTGTCCTCCCTGAAGCAGAGGTAAATTCTGTTTTGCTTTACTTAAAGTCAGATTCATACCATCCGGATGTTGAGGTAAATTCCTACCATCCCGACATCGAATCAAATTCTTACCATCCCGATGTTGAGGCAAATCCTGTTTTATCCGGTACAGAGTCCAATCCTCACCTTCCAGATGTTCAGTCAAATTCCGCTGTTCCTGATATAGAGTCCAATCCAGCCGTTGTAAATGTAGAATTGACTGAATCACCGTCATTAGAACATACGGTAAATCCCAATATCCAAGTTCAACTCAAAACTCAGGAAGGAAAACTTTTATTAATTTTACCAACAGAATCTCAATTGCCTGCCTCGGAATACAGTTGGACTGAGATTTGGCAACAGATGAAGCTGCGGCTTTTAGCTTGCGATCGCTCTTTTTCACGCAATACAGCCGTGCATCTGATAGCGCAAGATCGCCTGCTGGACACCAGACAGCTTCAAGAACTCGCGGAAAGTTTGAATCAATTTCAAATTCAACTCAAATCGGTTTCTACCAGTCGTCGCCAAACTGCGATCGCTGCTGTCACATCTGGCTATTCTGTAGAACAAGTACCGCGACAAACAACGCTTGGTTCTGAATCCAAACCTGCTTACCCCCCGCTTGCAGAACCTTTGTATCTAGAGAAGACGTTGCGTTCTGGAGAGGAAATTCGCCACCCCGGTCATGTTATTCTCTTAGGGGACTTAAATCCTGGTGGTATCGTAGTTGCAGATGGAGATATTTTAGTTTGGGGTCGTCTACGTGGAATTGCTCATGCAGGTGCCCTTGGAAATCGCGATTGCCTGATTATGGCTTTGCAAATGGAACCAACCCAATTGCGAATTGCTGATGCTGTAGCTAGGGCACCAGAAAACTCCCCGATGCAGTTTCATCCTGAGGTAGCATACATTGCAACCCAAGGAATTCGCATCGCTAGGGTGACTGATTTTTCTAAAATTCAATTAAGCAGGATGAATGCAAGCAAGGATGAAGGATAAAACAAAGGATAAAGAATGAACGATGAAATACCATAATTTTCACTTCATACTTTATACTTGAGCTTTCATTTCATACTTGATACTTTAGCGTTGATTTTATTGTATATTTTCTAATCACTAATCGAGCTCGTTTCTCTCATGACTCGCATTATTGTTACGACCTCCGGCAAAGGAGGGGTGGGGAAAACCACGGTTACGGCAAATTTAGGGATGGCATTAGCCAAAATGGGGCATCAAGTGGCTTTGATTGATGCGGATTTTGGTCTGAGAAATTTGGATTTACTGCTAGGGCTAGAAAACCGCATCGTCTATACGGCGGTTGAAGTCCTGGCTAGAGAGTGTCGCTTAGAACAAGCTTTGGTGAAGGATAAGCGCCAGCCCAATCTCGTCTTGCTACCTGCGGCGCAAAATCGCACCAAAGATGCCGTCACTCCTGACCAAATGAAGTTATTGGTGAATGCACTGGCGCAGAAGTATCAATATGTTTTGGTTGATAGCCCAGCGGGAATTGAAATGGGCTTTAAAAACGCGATCGCCCCAGCAAAAGAAGCCCTGATTGTCACCACTCCAGAAATTGCCTCAGTCCGTGATGCCGATCGCGTCGTTGGCTTACTCGAAGCACAAGGCATTAAACGTATTCATCTCATTATTAACCGTATCAGACCTGCAATGGTACGGGCAAATGATATGATGTCAGTTCAAGATGTTCAGGAACTTCTTGCAATTCCTTTGATTGGGGTCGTCCCTGACGATGAACGGGTTATTGTCTCTACCAATCGCGGCGAACCTTTAGTGTTAGCAGAAAATCCTTCTTTAGCTGCTACAGCTTTTGAGAACATTGCCCGTAGATTGGAAGGGGAAACGGTCGATTTTCTTGAGCTAGATTCATCTGGTGACAACATCTTCGCCCGTCTTAGAAGATTGTTGTGGACAAAAATCATTTAACTTCATCCCGTCTCCTCCCACCGATCTGCAATGATTCTTGAACTTTTAGAACGAATTTTTTTTCGCGGTGCTGACAACAGTCGCACTCAAGTCAAACGTCGTCTGCAATTAGTGATTGCCCATGATCGCGCTGACTTAAGCCCTCAGATGGTGGAAAAGATGCGGCAAGAAATCTTGGAAATTGTGTGTCGTTACGTGGAAGTTGAGACAGATGGCTTAGAATTTACCTTAGAAAGCAATCAACGGACGACAGCTTTAATTGCTAATTTGCCCATCCGTCGAGTCAAAGAAACTCAAGAAGATACACCTGAGGTAGGCAGTAGCGAGAAATCTAAATAGTTTTATAAAGAAGAACTCAGAACTCAGAACTCAGGAGTCAGAATTTTTTATGAATTCTGTACGAGTGGCGAATGAGTCTGTGGTTAAGATCTCGTCCCGTCAGAGGCAAAACCACTATTAAATACTCCTAATTATGAGCAACCGGACAAATGTTATTGCGGTTTTTATAGCGCTTCTCGTTTGGATGAAGTACAGATTTATCTGTGTCCATCTGTGTCCATCTGTGGTTCTTATTTCTTAATGTATTGCACTCAACCCCCGAACCGCTATATTCGCGAGGGCACTTGTGTGCCGGGTTTCCCTGCGCCATTGGAAAGTGGAGGACAGCGCTGTGGCGAGTTTCTTGACCTTAAAACAGTGAACAGTGAACAGTGACGGCAGCGGCCTGGTGGGAGATTTAAACCCGCCCTCCGGGTTCGCCACTTGCTCTACTTGGGGAAACCCCAAGACCGCAGTGGCTCACCACCAACGCTTTCTGTGCTCTTGGTGTGGTGTTTCCCCCGGAGGATGAAACTGATAACCCTTCGGGTATGCCTTCGGCACGTCTATGTCCTATGCCTGCGGCACGCCAAGGGCGAACGGACACGCTACGCGAACGACGAACGGCAGTCGCCGTGAGAGCGGGAGACCCTCCTGCATAGCGCTGGCTCACTGATAACTGATAACTGGTAACTGTTAAAGCAACTGTCCGTTCGGTTATTGAACAAAGACCGAGTAAGTGATAGCCCCAGGATCTAATATGTACGAATCCCAATACTACTCGGATTTTAGGTTCTCGGTGGAATTTTCAGCCCCTGTAGAGACGCTTCAACCAGCGCGTCTCTACAGAGTTTGTCGGTTAAGAAATCAGCTTATCCAAGCAGTATTCGTACGAATCCCTATCAGCGATGGAAATTATCTGTAAGCGACTTGTGGACCTGCCCAAACCTCTTTAACTCTTTGACCATAGGTTACAGCCTGATCTGCATTTGTGGCAGCTACAGTCTTGCCATCATAACCAACTGTTAGCAAGGGCCATTGTTCTTCACCTAATTCGCCAGCACGGAACAATACTTGATCAGGTTGAGTTTTACTCCAGCCTAACAATACAGCAATTTCATGCTTGTTTTCTTCTTGTGAAGGAGTGACACTCTCGGAACGGTTTTGTTCGCGATCCCAAATCACTGCATGATCTGTAGCATCAGAAGTATTCATTGCCCCTTCAAATTTGCGTGCTAAAAAGCGATCGCCCTTTTGTGACCAGCTTACCGGAACTAAAACCGCAATAGTTCCTTGTGCATCACCGTTTGCCGAAGAGACCTGAACTTTTAACAAAGGATCATTCATCGGAGCAGTTGAGGTGACCACGTGTAACCGCTTAGTTTGCCTATCTTCTACAAACAGAACGCTGGTGACCTGGCTGTTGTACATTTGTGGTTTAACTTCTAGTTTCACGCGGCTGTACATTGCATATCTACCATCCGGAGAAATGACAGGCACGCTGCGGTAGTAACGCACTCCAGAACCTGCTTTGGAAGCGATCGCCTCTTGAGTCGCCTGTATCCATACCCACGGAATAGCATGAGGGCTGCCGATTGGGTCTTGCTGTACTGCTTGAGCTTCTTGGGGTGCTTGTTCTACAACCGTTACTGCTGTTGGCTTTCGTTGCGATTCTTTCTGATAGTCAATTTTAGCCGCTTCCAATGTTGCACCAGCAAGCACTTCCCTTGATGCCGAGCCATTATTTACTACCAAGGCTTGAAGTTTAGAGGCTTTTAATCGCTGCACTAAATCATGTTGACTAGCTGCCATCTCGTTCGACGCCGAGTTAGATTCTTTCATCGGTGGCGCTAGTTCAACTGCTACCAATGGATCATTATTAGGCATTTCGACTGAGGCAGAACCATCTTCTTCTACAGCTTCTACAGCCCAGACGTTCATTTTATCTGTTTGTATTTGCGATTGGGGAACCGCAGCTACGGAAAATGGTACAAAGTGAGATTTTTTTGTAGAGGAATTGATTTGCGTTGCTTTTGATACTGAAATGAAATTTGCTTGGTCAACACCAGCCGTTTGCTTTGACACAGACTCAGATTCTGTTGCTACAGAAGGCATTCTAGCTGCTTGTGTTTGTTTTGCTGAACTCGTGTGAGCTGATGCCGCCACTAAGGGCGCAATCAACATCACAAAAATAAAGTACTTAAGGAATGGTTGCACGCGGAACCATCCAGACAACATAAGGTGTTTAAGCATTTGTTGACTCTCTAGAGGGCGGTTGCTGTGCGAGGAGCTGTGCCTATACAGCAATGGGGCAGGCTATTTTATATGTATAACAAGGAACTCCAGTTTTAACGAAAGAATTTACTCAAATTTCGCATACTTTTACAAAAATGAGTATTCTTTAGTACGCATTGTCGCTACAGGCTTTTAGGAGAAGATACGAGTATGGTATTTGAGCCTCACACAGAAATAACTACGTGACAGAAAATGCCGCTACTAATACCCAATCACACCAAAATGCAGGCATAGTTACAAGGATATTCCCTGTATCACTGGAATGACTGCTACAAGAGGCAAGCAATGCTTCTACCACAGCGCAGATACCAATAACGGTACAACTATGGCGTGACTAGAAAAATTTGCAGGCGTTACTTTGCAACTGAGCCGAGTCAAATATTACCACTGACATTTAGTCAATGGAAAATATTCTAAGTTGAACTGCACCAACTGCATAACCAGTTGCAACAAATACAGGAACACACCACTGGTTTGGAAACTCAGCTACAAATGCACCCGTTCCGGGAAATATATCGAAACTAGATGAAATGCGTAGACGCATACACCCGGAAGTGCGGCTTCAACAGAGAGTAGCGGAGCCTGTTCATCCGTCATTGCCAAACACTTAAGCTTGGCTGAAGCAGATGCGGTTAATGCTGGCTAAAATTCCAGCGAGTTCATTATAACTCCACCTAGCGTTTTATTTCACGAAAATGCAACAAATTTGTCACTCTAGCTGTGCTATTTGATTTGTGAGAAATGGACACTTGTGTGGGGGGTTGCCGAAACACTGCCTTGCTGTGGTTCCCCGAGTGTGTACCAATCACCGATAGGGGCACAGCATTGCTCATTGGTGTCAACTTAAACCAAAACCCTTCTAAAATCTCGTTTCCAGGTAGAACCTGGAAATGCGGTTTAAGCGGCTAGTACCGCTCCCTTGGAATTCACGCATTCAAAATTCACGCATTCAAAAAGCTTGAAATACAAGGTTTCTGGATATTTTGAATGGTAGGTTTATTTACGCCATGCTGTACTAGTAACGCAAATAAGCAAGGCAGAGCCTCCCAAAGCTGCATTCCCAGCCTGAGGCTGGGAACGAGGCAATCTCTAAGAGCTTGTTCTATATTGGTTTTCAGCTTCAGTTGACACGTATGAGCATTGCTGTACCTCTACAATCTTGCTGTATTGCATTCAATTCAACAATCATCTACTGCGCATTCTTCGTCCATGCTTTGCATGGGCGGAGTTAGGGAGCCTGCTGGGTTAAGGCATCTGAGGGAGAATCTTGGTTCTGGATATATTGCTTCAGAAAAGGCTATATTCACTTGATGGTATTCGTGCAAGAAGTCTATTGACTCTTCAGTATTATGAAAATCGTATTCTTTGGCACTCCTAGTTTTGCTGTACCGACTCTGGAAAAACTACTGAATCATCCAGAATTTGATGTCTTGGCAGTTGTTACACAGCCGGATAAACGTCGAGGACGCGGAAATCAACTGATACCCTCACCAGTAAAAGTCGTCGCCACCTCTGCTAACTTGCCTGTATGGCAACCTCACCGGGTGAAAAAAGACGCTGAAACTTTAACGAAACTCAAAGAATCAGACGCAGATGTGTTTGTTGTCGTTGCCTATGGGCAAATTCTCTCTCAAGAAATTTTAGATATGCCTAAATTAGGTTGCATTAATGTGCATGGCTCAATTTTACCAAAGTATCGAGGTGCCGCTCCCATTCAGTGGTGTTTGTATAACGGCGAGACTGAAACTGGTATCACCACAATGTTAATGGATGCAGGAATGGATACTGGTGCAATGCTGCTGACGGCTACTACACCGATAAAATTACTTGATAATGCCCATGATTTGGCAGAAAAACTTGCAGTTATGGGTGGAGATTTGTTGGTAGAGACTTTGTTGAAGCTAGAACATCAAGAAATTAAGCCAATTCCTCAAGATAATTCTCAAGCGACTTATGCGCCTTTAATTAAGAAAGAGGATTATCAATTGGATTGGTCAAAGAGTGCCATACAATTACACAATCAAATCAGAGGCTTTTATCCAGACTGTAATGCCAGCTTTCGCAACCAACCGCTGAAAATCACTGCCACTGCTCCCCTTGATGATGCTTACGGTGATGAGCTACCATCTGAAATCAAAGAAATAACTCATAAATTACCTAATTTGTCAACCTTATCAGGTAGCCCAGGGCAAGTTGTAAGCATCGTCAAGGGGATGGGAGCAATTGTCCAAACTGGAGAGGGTTTATTGCTATTGCGAGAAGTTCAAAGTGCTGGCAAACGTCCCCAGTCGGGATGGGACTTTGTTAATGGTTCGCGTTTAGCAGTAGGAGAGGCATTTGAGTAAGGATGAAGTATGAAGGATAAAGGAAAAAAATTCATGACACCCAATGACTTCATTCTTCATTCTTCAGACTTTCTTTTTTCGTAGTAGCGGCAAGTCTGACATGGTCCATCTGGGTTAACCGCGCAACGAATCATTTCTGAACAAGCATTGTAGCGGCAACTGGCATCGCCGATTACCCAGCGCCCTCCTACAAGACTTTTTTCACTTGGTCGTGTAGCAGATTGTACATATAAAGCAATTTTTTGCAAAAGGTAACGCCCTGCCTTAAGTTGATAGCGGTGGCGGCGCTCTAAAACTGCGTAGGTTTTCCCTTCAAGATCAAGGTAATTTCCGGGTTGTGGTGTCCAGTCAAGTTGAACACTGCCGAGGGACTGACGCGAGTTCGTCAGAATCACCTCGGTTGGTAAAGAATTTGGTTCCATAAACTTTTGTAATGTGATTTACATTAATAGGATGGTAGCGCACCTGCCTGTGCGAACTCACGTAATTTATGTTAGAGTTAGTGATTTGCTAATATTTTGTAAAAAAGAGCTTTTTGTAAGTACACATTTATACAGCCTCTACTGTTTTCTCTGGTTTTCTAGCAGTCGCTTGGAACCTCACCCCCCAACCCCCTCTGCGCCAAGCAGAGAGGGGGAGTATTTTTCTTTCCTTCCCTGGTGGAAGTGTTAGGGGTGGGGTCAAGAAGATTATGTACTTCTTAATATAAGTTTACACTTTTAAAATAGCCCTGATGCCTTTCCCTGCACTACCTACGAGTAAGCCATAATAGATTTCAAAACGAGGTATGCAAAAACATGAGCTTGGAATTAGTGGCAGGCATCATCGCACCTTGGTTGGGAGAGTGGATGACAGTCAAAATAGCCGAGGCGGTGCTTGGCGGAGTCAACACTCAGTTAAAACAACAAGATTTAGATAAAGCTTTGAAAACTTGTGTCGCAAAAGCCGATGACCAAGTGAAACTGTTTTGGCGTTGTGAACCAAGATATATTCCTAAATTTCTAGATAGCGTCTTTAAAGATGCGGTAGAAGAGTTACAAAAACCATTCAAAAATCAAGGAACTCCCCAAGTAGACTATTTTCTTGAGGTTTTTAAGAAGTCATTAGAAGAACATCCTAAAATAAAACAAAATATTAATGAATCTCTTATTAAACCTTGGCTTGATATCTTTGTTAAAAATTATTTTGAAGTCACGAATGCCTATTTAAGGTTTAAAATAACTAAAGAAGCCTATCTCAAGCAGATAGCAAATTACTTTGATGATGTCAAGTTTGCAGGTATTGCTGTTGAAGGACAAGAGGTAGATAAATCTGCTCAGTTACCACAAATTTTTGTGATGCCTGATGTGGTAGAAGACATGAGAGAGCGAAATTTGACAGATGAAAAAGATTTCGTATTCTTAGATGCGAATTTAGAAGCATCAGGCATCAGCAAACGTCAAGCAGAATTACTGCAACAGCAAAGACAAATAGGAAGACTTGAAAAAAGCACTGGGAAAAACTTTTCAGCACAAAAATTGTTGACTGAAAGCACATCTCAAAAATTTGTCCTTTTGGGCGCACCGGGTTCTGGTAAGACAACTTTGTTGAGTTATTTTGCTGTAATGCTTGCGCAGAAACAACCAGAAATTCTTGGTTTAGCAGCAGAGACAGATTTACTGCCAATTATCATTAAAATTCGGGATTTAGCCAAACGTGCAGAGCATCTGAGTATTTTAGATTATATTAGACAGTTCGCTACCGGCAATTTACAGGTTAAAGAACTGCCAACAGGTTTTTTTGAGTATTGGCTGGATGATGGACGAGCGTTAATTTTACTTGATGGTTTAGATGAGGTTGCAAACAAGGCAAAGCGGGATGAAATAGTCAATCAGATTGAAGCTTTCTTGAGTCAATATCCGCAAAATAGAACAATCATTACATCTCGTCCAGCAGGGTATAAGAGGGCCTTTTTCCGCGCAGAAGAGTTTCCCCGTTATGCGCTGGAGTCGTTTGACGATACCAAAATTGAAATATTTGTCAAAAAGTGGTACGAAAGCCGCTTTGAAGATCCAGAAGAATCACAAAGTCGGCAGGAAAGTTTACGTCAGGCTTTAGCAGAACAAAAGCGCATCAAAGAATTAGCCCGCAACCCACTGCTACTTACTATTATTGCCCTGATTCATCGCTATGAAGCGTATCTGCCCAGACAGCGACACAAACTTTATGACCGTGCAGTGAAGACTTTATTAACGAATTGGGATGCTGGTAAGGAACTTAATTATAAATTGCCTTGTGAATATCTCCATCACGATGATATTGAACGGTTGATGCAACAACTAGCTTACTGGATTCATACTCAAGGGGGTACGGGGGATAAAGAAGGCGGTACGCTGATTGATAAAGAGGAACTGATTAAGCAATTAAAGCAATTCATCGCTGAAGAAAAATCTATTAAACCACATCAAGCAGAAAAAGAAGCAGAACGCTTTGTAGCACATATTCAGGAACGTGCAGGTTTATTGAATGAACAAGGGCAAGACTGTTACGCCTTTGTACATAAGACATTTCAGGAATATTTGGCAGCACAGGAAATTAAGGATAGACAGGAAGGCGATGGTGATGAGGTGGTGTTGGAGCATATTGAAAAATATCTCCATAACCCCCACTGGCGTGAAGTGTTGCTGTTACTCATCGCTCAACAACACCGGAAGAAAACTGCAAAATTCCTCAACCATATTCTGGAGCAAGATACGCTTTATGAACAATGGGTGCACCGTAACCTTTTCTTTGCTGCCAGTTGTTTAGCAGAAGATTTAGAAGTGCAAGATGAAAGTGTAGCGCAACAGATTTTGCAGCAATTAGTTAACCTGGAAATTAGTGACGATGGGCGGGTGGGTGCAAAAATCCGCGAGCAGGTTTTTAAAAGCTTTTCCAGTTTGAATGAAAGTAGGTTTGAAGCGCAAGCACTGCAACTGTTGAAAGATTCAGCGCAACACATTGATGAAAAGCGGTTGCAAAAATATCGTGTAGCTTTGGGGGAAAAAGAAGAAGTTATAAAAATACTCATAGCGCGACTGGCGGATGAGGATTCTTCGGTGCGTCGGAATGCAGCAGATGCCTTGGGCAAGTTGGGCAATGCTTCAGAGCAGGTGGTGAATGCACTCCTGGGACGACTGGCGGATGAGGATTCTTGGGTGCGTGGGAATGCAGCATCTGCCTTGGGCAAGTTGGGCAATGCTTCAGAGCAGGTGGTGAATGCACTCCTGGGACGACTGGCGGATGAGGATTCTTGGGTGCGTGGGTATGCAGCAGTAGCCTTGGGCAAGTTGGGCAATGCTTCAGAGCAGGTGGTGAATGCACTCCTGGGACGACTGGCGGATGAGGATTCTTGGGTGCGTGGGTATGCAGCAGATGCCTTGGGCAAGTTGGGCAATGCTTCAGAGCAGGTGGTGAATGCACTCCTGGGACGACTCGCGGATAAGGATTCTTCGGTGCGTGGGTATGCAGCATCTGCCTTGGGCAACTTGGGCAATGCTTCAGAGCAGGTGGTGAATGCACTCCTGGGACGACTCGCGGATAAGGATTCTTCGGTGCGTGGGTATGCAGCATCTGCCTTGGGCAACTTGGGCAATGCTTCAGAGCAGGTGGTGAATGCACTCCTGGGACGACTGGCGGATAAGGATTCTTCGGTGCGTGTGTTTGCAGCATCTGCCTTGGGCAACTTGGGCAATGCTTCAGAGCAGGTGGTGAATGCACTCCTGGGACGACTCGCGGATGAGGATTCTTCGGTGCGTGTGTTTGCAGCATCTGCCTTGGGCAACTTGGGCAAAAACTCCGGCGATGTTGCTACTACTGTCGTCGAATGGGTTTCGCAGCACCAAGATTCAGAATATGTAGGCAGTGGAATTGATGTGTTGTGGGAATTGGTGGCAACGGATGGGTAGGGTTGATCAGTTATATAGCGCTTCTCACTTCGTTGTTATACGCTCGGAACCCCACCCCGGCTTTGGCTTACGCCAAAACCGCCCCTCCCCGCGCGCGGGGAGGGGTTAGGGGTGAGGTCAAAGCGTACTGCATCCAAACGAAAACCGCTATCTATGTTACAATCCGCTATCAAGTGATTTTGTCAACAAGTGAAAGGCGATCGCCCTTTTATCGGTGAGAGTGCGATCGCGCAAAGTACACCATTCCAAGAGGCGATCGCTTTTCTCAAACCTTGAAAAACTCATCAAAACAGGCACACGGAAAATTCTTCTACTTGACACTCCTCGACCTAAAGGTACGAGGATTCTTGCTTCATCCGTCCTCCCTAGATATCCGAATGCAAGCATTCAAATATCCCCGTTTGGATACGTCCACAAGCGCACACGGACTGCCCGACCGTGTTTAAAAGGATTTATTCAATTTTTTTTATTTCTCATTCCCACAGTATGTCGCACGTAGCTGAGCATTGTGGATGGCGAGCTACCAACATTGGCTATCTAGGCGTATTACCGCATTGCCATATACATTCTGGCATACTTGACACAATTCCTCAATAAAGCCGTCCTTCTAGGACGGCGCTTTAAACCCAATTTTTTGGTAAAGTTTTGTTGCTTGTTTTAAAGAGTGCGATCGCGCATTTGATTATCGCGGTTTTCAGTTACATACACTACACGTAGGGGCAGAGCATTGCTGTGCCCCTACAAACAACTCTATTGAAAACGGCTATCATCCAAAACTTTACTAATATTATTTACATTAATTAATACTTTGTTAAAAATCTAAGTCATTGAAAGTGCATTGTGATTTCTGGAAAAGGCTGTCAACAAATAGGTATTATATTGAATGCCCCCAATGGTTTTTCTTATTGACTTTTGATTCATACATCTCTATAATCCAACGAAAAATTTGGAAATAGGTGGAGTACAACCGATTGAAACAGGTGTAAATCGTAGATGTTATGCAAAACTCAAAATTAAAAAGGCTGAAATCTAGTTCCAGGAAAGATTTAGGTAACTTTACACCTGTTATTTAAAGACTCAAAAGCTTTACGGCAATTTAAAGGTGCTTATTACATTCTTTGAAGTTATGTAGCCTTTTAATTACGGACGATAAGCCACTGCGGTAAACTAAGCCTTGATTATAATTCTTTCGCACCAGAAGAATACTCTGAAAGGAGATTTTTTTCAATGTCTCATACCGTAAAAATCTACGATACCTGCATCGGCTGCACACAATGCGTCCGCGCATGCCCCACTGACGTACTGGAGATGGTTCCTTGGGATGGCTGCAAAGCCCAACAAATTGCCTCTTCACCCCGTACAGAAGACTGCGTGGGCTGCAAGCGGTGTGAAACAGCTTGTCCTACCGACTTTTTAAGCATCCGGGTTTACTTGGGATCTGAAACGACTCGCAGTATGGGTCTGGCTTACTAATTTTTCCTTCGGATCGCAGTTAATTATCTCGATAGCAAGCGCTTTTAGGATTGCAGGCTGGGCATTTTCTACCATTTATCCCAATGGTGGGTAATGTCCAGCCTGCACAATTATTACCTTAATCTAAAAGTTTGAAATAAATTGCAACATTGAGCAAGAAAGAACTCTGAACTCAAGAGCCAGAAAACAGACATGCAGTGTTCTCCAAGATTGCATCTCCTAGCCCGCTAGTGCGGGCTTTCTTCGTGTAGTGGGGACTTTCGTTGTTAGGGCAAAGTTGTTCTTCTGTGCCAAAATACTACCTTTGTGTTAGCAACTATACTGGGTTTATTAATTCTATAAAGAAAGTGGTGTGATCCATGTGCGGGATTGTTGGCTATATTGGCACTCAAACGGCAACAGAAATTTTGCTATCCGGGCTGGAAAAACTAGAGTATCGCGGCTACGATTCAGCGGGAATCGCCACGATCTGGGAAGGTGAAGTTAATTGTGTCCGGGCAAAAGGCAAACTTCACAACCTGCGTTCTAAGCTAGAACAAGTAGAAACCCACGCTCAAATTGGTATTGGTCACACTCGCTGGGCAACTCATGGTAAGCCAGAAGAGTACAATGCCCATCCACATATGGATGCAGCTATGCGAATAGCAGTGGTTGTAAATGGGATTATTGAAAACTACAGTGAGTTGCGCGAGGAACTGAAACAGAAAGGATACCAGTTTCGCTCAGATACAGATGTTGAAGTTATTCCCCACCTGATAGCTGAGTTTTTCAAGCACTCCCCCGCTTCTGTTGTTCCTTTTTCCCCCTCTCTCTTCCTTGAGGCTGTTCGCCATACTGTTAATAAACTCAGAGGGGCGTTTGCGATCGCACTGATCAGTGCTGACTACCCCGACGAACTCATCGTCGTTCGACAACAAGCACCCATAGTCATTGGTTTTGGGCAAGGGGAATTTTTCTGCGCCTCCGACACACCAGCGATTATTGCTTACACCCGTGCGGTATTACCCCTAGACAACGGAGAATTAGCACGTCTGACACCTTTGGGTGTTGAGATTTACAACTTTGCTGGTGAAAGGTTGAAGAAACAGCCCCGCCTGCTCAACTTGAATCCCATGATGGTGGAAAAGCAGGGATTCAAGCACTTCATGCTCAAGGAAATCTACGAGCAACCGGGAGTTGTACGAGCTTGTTTAGATGCTTACTTCAATCCTGATTGGAATGTAGGTGATTCTACCAATTCTCCGGTGAAGCTTGGTTTATCGGCGGATATTTACGGTGACTTAGAACAAATTCAAATCATCGCCTGTGGTACCAGTTGGCACGCCGGAGTCGTAGGGCAATACTTACTCCAACAGCTGGCGGGAATTCCTACGCAGGTGCATTACGCTTCGGAGTTTCGCTATGCACCGCCACCCCTGACACCTAATACGCTAACGATTGGCGTGACTCAATCAGGTGAAACAGCTGATACGCTAGCAGCTTTGACGATGGAAAAAGAACGTCGCCAGGGTAAAGAACCTAAGTATCAGGCGCGGCTGCTGGGGATTACCAATCGCCCAGAAAGCACCCTAGGTCAAATGATATTTCATATTATCAATACTTTGGCGGGAATTGAAATTGGAGTCGCGGCGACGAAAACTTTTATCGCCCAACTGATGGCGTTTTACGCTTTGGCTTTGGATTTAGCGTATCTTCGTCAGACTATTCCGCCAACAAGATTACAGGAGATTATTAACGGGTTGCGGCAAATTCCAGGTGAAATTGAAGCAACTTTGGAAAAACAAGAGCATTATATAGAGCAGTTGGCTCATGAGTTTGCAGAAACTAAAGATTTCATCTTTTTGGGAAGGGGAATTAATTACCCCATAGCCTTAGAAGGAGCGTTGAAATTAAAGGAAATCAGTTATATTCATGCAGAGGGATATCCCGCTGGCGAAATGAAGCATGGACCTATTGCTTTGTTGGATGCAAAAGTGCCAGTCGTGGCGATCGCTATGCCTGGAAGTGTCTACGAAAAAGTCATTTCTAACGCCCAAGAGGCAAAAGCCCGTGATTCTCGGTTAATTGGTGTGACTCCAGTTAACGATGGGGAAGCAGCGGAAATCTTTAACGATCTTATCCCGGTATCAAAAGTCGATGAATTGCTTTCTCCAATTCTCACGGTGATTCCTCTGCAATTGCTGGCTTATCATATTGCGGCGCGTCGTGGTTTGGATGTCGATCAGCCAAGGAATTTGGCGAAGTCTGTAACGGTGGAATAATATAATTTCAGGTGACATACTCCCACACCGAATCATAGATTACGGTGTGGGCTTCTCAGACAATCCGGCTATTGCGCGCGGAGGCTCTGAGCTTTAAGAACGGAATGCCCTACCGCTCTATTTCTTATATTTATCGCTGCATTGTGGTCACGACCGAGGCTCAGACCACACTGGCAAGAATGCCATCTTTCATGCAGCTTTTTAGGAACTTTTGCACCACAACTAGAGCAATCTTGAGACGTGTTCTTAGGATTTACAGCTATTACTAGCAAACCAGCATTTTCGGCTTTGTTTGTAAGTATTGATAGGAAGCTTGACCATCCAGCATCATGCATAGATTTAGCTAGCCGCGTTCTTGAAAGTCCTTTAACGTTGAGGTCTTCATGAACAACAACGTCATATTTTGATAGCAGTTGTTTTGCTGTTTTGAAATGGAAATCTTTACGTTTGTCAGCAACTTTCTTATGCTGTTTAGCCAGTTGCTTAACAGATTTATGTCTACGGTTGCTGCCTTTTTTACGACGCGATACCCGCTTTTGAATAACTCGCAGACGTTTTTGAGCTTTGCGGTAGTGTTGAGGAATTCCAACAGGTTCACCATCAGAAGTTGTTAAAAACTCCTTTAAACCCATATCAATTCCTGTTATTGATTCGGGATTAATATCTGGTTTAACAGTAGGAATTGTTGCATCTTCAAGACTAACGGTACAATAGTAACCATCAGCCTTCTTAGTAACAGACGCAGTTTTTACCTTGAATCCATCAGGTATCGGACGATGCAAAACAATCTTAATTTGACCTAGTTTTGGTAGGTTGATTAAGTTACTTTGAATGCAATCATCTTTCATTTGTGGATAGGTAAAAGTCCGGTAACGGTCGCGAGATTTAAAGCGAGGTCTACCGCTTCTATTACCGTTGCTATCTCCACTTAAAAAACGGTCAAATGTTAACTTAACGCGACTACATACATCCTGCAAAACCTGTGAATGAATATCACCATAATGAGGATGAGTCTTTTTGAGGTTTGGTAGAGTTTTCTTTTGACTGTAATAATCTGGGTTGTCGCGTAATTCTGGAATATGACAAACAAGAGGACAAGCGTTGATTTGGCAACGATTTTGCTCATACCAATCAAATCTGTCAGCCAACAAGTAGTTATATTGAGCGCAAAGCATGGACAGCCATCTGTCTATACTTGCTGTTTGTTTCTTGGTTGGTCGTAGTTTGTATTGATATGCAGTCCTCATTTGTTTATCACCTCCTTCTTGCAGCTATGATAACATAAATGCAAAGGCGTTGTGTAGGCAGTTATGAAGAATAAAGCATTAAATTTGAGGATATCAGAACGCAGATTAAATAAGTTGCGGCTATATTCAGCTTGGAAAGACAAGACTATGACCCAAATACTTGAAGACTTCATTGACTCGTTACCGACTCCAGAGATAGGCAATTCCTCATCGACCAACGAGCGATAGTGAACTGCGTTCACTATCGCTCGTTGGTCAATTCGTCCGCAGCCCGGAATTCATCCCAACACGCTCCCTGAGTACAGGTACAGTGTGGGGCTTCTTCCGCTTCAAGCTAAAAAAGATTTTGTGGAGGAATAAAAAAGTCGTATAACAAATAAAAAAGTTATACAATATATAAAAAAGTTGTATAATTTACCGGTAGCTGCATACAGAAGCATCTACAGGAGTTTTTATGGCTAGACGTAAGCAAGATTGGACGCAAGCCAAGTTTGAGTGTTACTGTAAGGAAGATCCTGGTCAGGGTAGTGGGAAAGACTATCAGCCCTGGATAAAGTCAGTGGCGGTTCCCGCTTAATGGAGCGCTTCCAAGACACTGCCAATTTATTGACCGTTATAAAAACTTGCCGTCGCCAAGGACGTTCTGTCATTGAATTTTTTGAGCGAGCTATAAAAGCAATGGTCAATTCTAATATGCAAGCACCATCTTTAATACCTTAACTTTAGACCTGAATCCTTACAAAATAACTAAATAGTCATGGGGTTTAAAGTATCAGCCGCAACAATTGTCAACTCGTATTAAAAATATTGGGAATCGATAAATATGAGTTTATCACGTCAACAGCGTAAACAACTAGAACTCGCTTTAATCAGTGCTTTTCCAAGTATATCATTGCTTGAACGGCTGTTATATTTTGAATTAGACAAAAACCTAAAGGAAATTACTAGAGACAGCAGCTTACAAAACATTGTTTTCAACATAATACAAACAGCAGAATCTCAGGGATGGCTTGAAGAACTCATTCGTGTTTCATATAACGAGAATTCTGGAAATCCGCTTTTACAAGCAATTGCACAAGAATTATTCGCAGGGGAAACACCCCAAACTTCATCGCTTAATACACCCCAACACCGGAAAATTTTACTATTAGCAGCGCTTTCCCAGGACTTGCGTTTAGATAAAGAAATTCGAAAAGTAGAAGAAACTATCAAACGGGCAGTCCGACGAGATTTATTTGAAATAAAAATTAGAACTGCTGTACGTCCTCAAGATATTCGCAGAGCGCTCGCAGAAGAACGTCCTCAAATTGTGCATTTCTGTGGACATGGCATGGAGGATGGTAGTTTAGTATTAGAGGATGATTTTGGAAACCATAAACCTGTATTACCAACAGGACTAGCAGCATTGTTTAGGCTGCATAGTGATTATGTTAAGTGTGTGTTACTGAATGCTTGTTATTCAGCCTCTCCAGGACAAGCAATTAGCAAACATATTAATTATGTAATTGGCATGAACCAGCCAATTGAGGACAGAGCAGCGATTGTATTCGCTCAAGGATTTTATGATGGGCTGGGATATGAGAATGTAGATAATCTGGATGTGATTCAAAGAGCATTTAACGAAGGGCTCGTTGCAATTGAATTAGAAAACCTTTTACAGGATGCAATACCAATTTTGTGGAATTTGGGTACTGCTCAAGAATTATTAATATTAACAAGTTACAGTCTTTTTGAGGAAGGAAAAGTAAGTATTAAAGGACTTCAATCAATTTTGAGGCAAGTTCCAGAATCAATTTCAACAGCAGGTCTTGTTGATGATGCTATAGAAATAAACAGTACAGATCCTGATAGTGCTGAATATGGCAAGTATATCGTTCCATTTTATAAAAAGGTAAAACAAATTCAATCACAGATTCACAAGGAAACCTCTCTTAATTCATCATTGAAAATTGTTGCAAATTCTTTAGAAAAATCTATTAAAAATATTAAATGGCACAGTTTTTTCTCTGTAATACCTAAACCTAGATTTGGGCTAAAGCACAATGAAAGGCAACAACTAAAATTTGTTGTTACTAACATTACTAGTACCGAGATACCAGATATAGAGATGAATATACAGTCATCTGCTGAAATAGAAATTCAAGAAAATAATACATATAAAACATACAAAGCAGGTGAAGAATATGAATTTCTTTACTTCGTGAAACCACTTGTAGCGAAACAAATAGCAATCAGCTATAAAATTAATGGTAATTTTGGTAAACCTATTTATGTTTCGTCCAACCGGACAAATCCATTTGTTCCAGGTCAACCCGCTTTTAGCGCACATTTTGTTGGTCGCGAGACTGAATTACAACATATACGTGAGGAAATTTATAAGCAACATTTTTTAATTTTTGGTCCACGTCGGATTGGAAAAACCTCTGTTTTGTATCAGTTAAAGGAGGAATTAGCGGAAAGCTACCTACCAATATATATCTCTTTACAGAAATTTAATACAACAGATGGTAATTTACTTTTCGACCAACTTGTCAAGGATATTATGTGTGAATTAGCCGAACGAAAACAATTTTTCGTTCAAGATTCAGAGACGACTGATGATAGGCTTAAGAAGCTAAAAAATAGTCTTAAAGATGAAAGACTATTACTTCTTATAGATGAAATGGATGTAGGAAAAGAAGTAAATGATTTTTCTATTTTCTTAGAACGAATGCGGGCTATGATGCAACAAGAATCTTCAATCCGTGTTGTATTTTCTTCTGGTCCATTTATAACAAAAGATTTAGTTAATTACAGATCTCCACTTTACAATATGGTAAAGCACATTTCCTTAAATCGCTTCACACCGCAAGCTTCAGAGAAATTACTTCGTTTAGCAGAAGATCAAGACATCAGATTTGAAGATGGAATAATCCAAGAATGTCTCCACTGGACTGGCAACCTCCCTTCATATCTACAAATCTTAGGTGATAAGATATATCATAATCTTAAAGACAAAGATATTTCTGATAGAAAGGTATCACAACCAATTTTAGCTGAAATTAAGCATTTAATGAAATATGATCCTATTGAACGGAAGCGCATGTGGGATATGTTAAGTTGTATAGAAAAAGCAATTCTTGCTTTTCACGCCCATAACAAATTAGCAGATATAGCTCAAATTAAAAAAGACATTGAACAAATATCTGGTAGAGATTTTCCTTTTTCTGATATTAGAGAAGGATTAGAAAATCTTGTTGGATATGGTTTTTTGAAAGATAACGGGGGTAAATATGAAGTAACAGCGGAACTAATTCAAGAATGGCTAATTAGTATTTTATCTTACCCAGAAGAGATACAAGATATTTTTAATAATTATAGCAATGATATTGAATGAGCATCAAAAAAGATTAATACTCGAATATTTTAATCCTGCTAAACCTGTTACAACACCAACAAACCTTAAGGGAAGAGAACAAGAACTTAAGGAAGGTATAGATTATCTCCTTAGCGGAGACTGTATTATTATCCAAGGTTCTAGAAGAACCGGGAAAACTTCACTTCTACATTGTCTTCGCGCACTATGTTTAGAACGAAATCAACGTTGTGCATACATCTCTTTTCAGAGTATTGAAAACTATGATAGTAAAACGTTTGTACATCATCTAATTCTGGAACTATTCTCTGCGTTAAAAGTAGAAAACATTAATTCTGAAGAATGTAGATTACATACTTCTCTCAAAAAATTAGGGCGAGCTATTGAAACAAAATTCGAGGAGAATCCGTACATTGTTGTATTTATTGATGAGTTCCAAGCTACACAAGAACTAACACCAACAGAGAGAACTATCTTTTATAATCAACTTCGGAATGTGATTGATGAACGCGCTATTCATCCTGAGCTAAACAAGTTTGTCTTTGTAATTTCAACATCTCAGAGTCTTTCAGAACTCAGTAAAGGTACATCATCCACTTTGGCATCGGCGTTTACAAAAACTTTTATATTACGTAATATCTCGAGGAGTAGTTGTAAAGAATTAATACAACAACCGTTCAGTAATATTATAAAAATTGAAGATGAGATTATTCGTCTTATTACTGAAGAGACTTGTGGAAATCCATATATTTTAAAACTATGGATATATACGACTTTGATAGCTAATTCTTCAGTATTCTTTTCAAATTCAACAACATATAATATTCAAGAATTATTTGAAATTCAATTAAAAACCTTAGTTGAAGATTTATCTCATCCTCATTTCACAATGTTAACAAATGGTTTGAATAATGTTGAACTAGAGATTTTGTATGAGATAAATAAGTATACAAAAATGAGTGTGAAAAATATTTATAATGGATATTTAACCAATGGAAAAACAATAGATATCCCTTCTATAAGAGAAGCATTAAAAAAAATTGAAAATCTACAAATAATTTATAAAGACAATAATTATGAAATTTGTTTTTCTAACAAAATATATGAAAAATGGTTTACTTTCTTTTTTAAAGACTATAACGAAAAATCTCCATCCAATAAGGAAGCTGATAGTTCACTGGCACTTATAATGAAAGGTGGTGGTGTTAAAGGATTAGCTTATGTTGGTGCATTGAAAGAACTTCTTAGAGAATCTTATAATTTTAATTGGTTTATTGGTACTTCAGCAGGAGCAATTGCTGCTGTTTTACTTGGAGCTGGGTTCACTTTAGATGAACTCACACGTCTGCTTTCTGAAAAAAATTACCGTGATTTCCTTGATGCAAAATGGTATCAGTGGCCAACAAATTTTATTTTTTATGGAGGACTCTTTCCAGGTGTTAAATTTACGGATTGGATTGATAAACTCTTAGCAGAAAAGCTTAACAGCCCAGGACCTGTTAAGCTTTGTGATCTGCCTTACCGAGTGACAATATATGCTAGCCGTAGGGGTAAGGATGCACTTGTATTTGATTCCTACAATCCTGAGTCTAAAAATACACCTGCTGCATACGCTGTTCGTTGTAGTATGTCAATTCCTTTTATTTTTGTGCCTCAAAGAGAGGCCGGTTTAAGAGTGTTTGATGGTGGTATGCAAAACAATTATCCAGTAAGAATTTTGCTAGGTGATAATCCAGGTTTAAAGTTTGTAGGTCTTTACTTAGGTGCTGAGCATTACGAAGGGCAAGGAAAGGAAGGATGGGTAGTTAGTGATTTACTGTCGATTTGGACGGAATCTTCTGATGTTGAAGCGCTCAGATTATACCAAACTCAAACCGTTATAATTGATCCGCGACCAATCTCAACTGTAGATTTTGGTCTTGCCGACCACGAAAAGAAATTTTTACTAAAAACAGGACGCCTAGCAGCTCTTAAATTTCTACGTAAGCGAGGTCTAATAAAAAACGACAATGAAGTTGAATCGGAACAAGAACAGGTAAGACTGGAGCGCGATACACTCACCATTAGACGAAGGAAACAACGGCAACAACGTATAATCATAGTAGTGGCTATACTCTTGATAATAGTAATATTTATAGTGTGGAATTTCCTGACTCACTAAACTCCGTCATTTTGAAAACTTATAATAGAAGCTAACCCTATTTTGTCACTCTCGGAAAACAATAATCGAAGCCAAATTCTGAGATTTTGATTTAATGAAGGTTTGAGGCTTTATTTTCGCTCCAGAAACTAAAATTTATAGACAAAAAGTGGAAATTAAAGCCCTGTAACCGTTTGGGCGATTGGGTTCTCCCAAAGTGACAAAACAGGGTGGAAGAACTTACTCCGATTGTTTTGAACTAGGTTGCGCTTCTATTGACCTAGAAGGAATTCCCGAGTCACAAACCCCTGTACTCAAAGCCAGACGACGTTACTATCAAACACAACCACAAACCAATTTCGAGAGTGTAGCGTCTGCAAAATCTTCTGCTAGGGATGATTTTAGGAGCGATGATTTCAAGGTTGGACAAAATCGCTCTGTTTCTATTGGAGGTAGTGTCACTGGTAGCGCAATTCTTTCAGGCGATCGCAACGTTGCCAATATACAATTTCAGCCAGTGAGTTTACCTGCGCCTGAAAGTGTTGATATTCGAGCGGAACTCAATGCGCTGCATGAAGCACTGGCAAAGCTGGAAAGTCCGGATCGTCGCAAGATTGAGAATGCCTTTGCTGATGCCTCAGAAGAGGTAAACAAGCCCAAGCCGGATAAAGATGAGGTGGGGAAGGCATTAGACCGAGCGCTTGATTATGCCAAGAAAGCTGAGGGATTTGCTTCTGTGGTTGAAAAACTTAAACCTCACTTAATCAAAACAACGGCTTGGTTAGGAGAGAACTGGCATAAGCTACTAAGTATCGTTGGTTTGGGAATTTAACAGGAGTGCATTGATATTGGAGCAAAATTGATGAGTGACAGCACTTTTGGGGGAGAAAATCGCAGCATTGCAATTGAACGAGATGCACTCAGCAGTGCGATTATTTCAGGGGATGGCAATAGGGTTGTCATTTACCAATATCACACCGCTCAACAAATTCAATCAGAATTATTGCCTGTTGAAACTAACATTGGTCCCAATCCTTACAAAGGTCTGTTGGCGTTTGATGAAGAGGATGCGGAGCGCTATTTTGGTCGGGAAGCGCAGATTTCGCGACTGTGGAATGTGTTTCGCACTCTTCACGAGGATGTATCTCAAATCCGCTTGCTCCCCATTTTAGGACCATCGGGAAGTGGTAAGTCTTCTCTAGCACGCGCCGGATTAATTCCAGAACTAGCGCGGCGACCCCTTCCGGGAAAAAAGCAGGCGCAGGTGACGATACTGGTGCCTGGGGCGCATCCCTTGGAAGCTTTAGCTGGGGTTTTGGCGCGGGTGGCGACACAGGACCTTACCCCCGTGGCGAAGACACGGGAGTTTGTTGATGAATTGCAGCGCATTAATAAGACAGGTGCATACGATGGTTTGCGGCGCATCGCTGATATGCTGCCTCAAATTGCCCAATCTTCCTTAGTAGTGCTGGTGGATCAGTTTGAGGAGGTCTACTCGCTGTGCAAAAATGCTGATGAACGCAAGGCTTTTATTGAAAATTTAGTTGATGCTGCTGCTGACCACTCTGCCCGTGTTTCTGTGATTGTAACCTTACGCAGTGACTTTCTCGGCGAAACCCAAAGGCATCCTGTGCTGAATCAACTTGTTGCTCAACTCGGCTTAATTATCCCAGCAATGACTGCTGATGAACTGCAGCAAGCTATAGCCAAGCCAGCAGAACTGGCGGGTCATCCTTTAGATGAGGCGACGGTGAATTTATTAGTTCAGGAAGCCCAAGGACGAGAGGGAGCATTGCCCTTGCTTCAGTTTGCTCTCACAAGAATTTGGGAAGGGTTAACCCAAGGAATTGAACCTGCTGTAACGCTGAAACAAATCGGTGGAGTTGGCGGTGCGCTGGCTGGGGAAGCTCAACGGATTTTTGACAACCTCAGTCCTGAAGAAAAAGAAATTGCCCGACGCATTTTTCTGGGATTGGTACAGTTGGGAGAAGGGGCAAAGGACACCCGCCGCCGTGCTGCGTTTGCAGGGCTTGTCTCACACAAAGACAGTCCAGAGCAAGTCAAACAAGTGATTGGCAAATTTGCCGCCCGTGATGTGCGCTTAATTACCCTCTCCTCTGTTCCAGAAGCAGGCGAAACAGCGGAAGTGACTCATGAAGCGCTGTTTGAGCACTGGCGTCAGTTGGATCAATGGTTGGACAGCAGTCGCAGTGACATACGCTTTGGGCGTCGCTTAGAGGAAGCTGCAAAAGCTTGGGATGAACATGAGCGCAAAGAGGGAAGTCTTTGGCGTCCTCCTGATTTGGATTTGCTGCAGCGTTATCACCAGCGAGCGGGTAACGACATGACACCGCTGCAATTAGAATTTTTCTATGCCTCCGTGGATGCAGAAGAGGCAAGGAAGCAAGCCGCTATTAAAGCGGAGAAAGAACAAAAACGGCAACGACAACTTTGGATTGGGGCGTTAAGTACAGGTTTTGTATTCACAACAACAATAGCATGCTTTGCTATTTACCAGTGGCAAGGCTCAGAAAGAGGGCGAATAGAACAAACTGCTTTAGCAGCCAAAAGTTTGTTATCAGCAGATCCCTTAACAAGTTTGGTAACAGCAATTAATCTTGTAGGACAAAGTCGCTCACCTTTGTTTAGTTTCCCCAATCAATCATTACCCTCATCAGTACAAGACAGCTTATTCAGTGCAGTCCAAAATAGTAGAGAGAAAAATATTTTCAGAATTCATAACAGTTCCGTAAACTTAGTAGCAATAAGTACAGACGGTCAGACAATTGTCAGTGGTGGTGATGATGGCAAAGTGCGGTTGTGGGATAGCAAGGGCAAGCAAGTCACTGAATGGAGAGGTCATCAGGGTGACGTAAATTCAGTAGTAATAAGTACAGATAAACGGACAATTGTCAGTGGTGGTGATGATGGCAAAGTGCGGTTGTGGGATAGCAAGGGCAAGCAACTCGCTGAATTGAGAGGTCATGATCATTCGGTAACATCAATAGCAATCAGCACAGATAAGCAGACAA